>NZ_AWFD01000001.1 GCF_000682735.1 Hyphomonas sp. CY54-11-8
AGAGCACCGGCTTCGCAACCGGTGTCGCGCCCGGCCCCTCCGCCGCCGCCTCGTGCCAGCACGCCGCGCCCGGCCCCTCAGGCCGCGCCAAAACGGGACACACGCCCGCCGGCCCTGCGCAGTTCAGGCCGCCCGACGCGGACGCAGGACTAAAGCCTGAAAGGCAATGAAGAACACCATGTAGGGACCGTTTATACGACGAGTCCGGCTGGCTCGGTTTGCCCTCGGCTTAACGCTTGTCCGCGCGCGGGTCGTTCCATTCGGCAGCGATGCCATAGCCGCCCCGGCGGACCAGCCAGAACATGCCGATCAGGTCGAAGATCCCTGCGCCAAGCCGCCCGAGGAAACCGTATTTGGATTCCCCGGCCAGGCGCCGGCGGTCGTTGACCAGCTCCTCGCGCACATCCCAGCCCGCGCGTTTGACCAGCGCCGGCAGGAAGCGGTGCATGGAGGCAAAATAGGGCAGGTCCCGGAAGGCCGCCGTACGGATCAGTTTCCAGCCGCAGCCCGTGTCTGTCGCGTCATCTTGCAGGACGAAGCGACGCACGCCGTTGGCGACGCGTGACTGGACCCATTTGAAGCCGGAATCGTTCCGGCTGTTGCGCTTGCCTGCGATGAGGCCGAGCTGGCCCGGTGCGCCCGGTGCGACAATCGCCTTCCACAGGCGGGCCGTATCTCCGGGGTCGTTCTGGCCATCTCCATCCAGAAGTTGGACCCATTCGCCGCGTACAGATTTCAGACCCGTGAAAAGTGCAGCGGATTTCCCGCGCCGCCGAATGTGGCTGAATACAAAAACCGTATCCGGGTGTTTTGCCTTCGCTTCTGCGAGCTCTGCGCCCGTCGCGTCCGACGACTGGTCGTTCACGCAGATGATTTCGAACGGAATACCGGCCAGCTGTTCATGCACCTCGTCGATCACAGGATGCACGTTTCCGGCTTCATTGAAGAAGGGAATGATGACAGAGAGGGCGGGGGTCGCGGCCATATCCTTTCCCGTATAGAAGACTGCGCCTTCCGGCAAACTTATATGCGAGTGATTTGCAATGGATATCTATCACATCTGGTTCGATCTGAAGCCGGGCACCGACGAGCGGGCTTTCGCAAAGGCGCTGCACGCCTTCCTCGACCGGATGAAGTCAGACGGCCGGATCGAGGCCTGGCGGATGATGCGCTGCAAGCTGGGCCTGCGCCCCGATGCGATCCGCGAGTTCCACATCATGATCGAGACGCGTGACCTCGCCCAGCTGGACGAGGCCTTCCGCGCGGCGGCAGCGCGGGAAGGGGAGATCGACGAACTCCACTTCTCCGCCAACGCCATGGTGACGAACGTCAAATTCGGCCTGTTCCGCGACTGGCCGGATTGGGTCTGACGTCTATCAGGCCGGTGCGTAATTGTTCCGTGCCGAAGCGGACAGGACCGTGGCGACATCCGTGCCGGTGTTCAGGTACTGCCGTTCCACCTGCGACAGCTCGAACGGGGCATTCTCGCCATAATGCTTCTGCCAGATCCGGTCCAGTTCCGGTTTGGTCAGTTCAGCGACTTTCTTATCCTCGATGATGTCAGACGCATCGGCCCGGCGGCCGGGCAGGTAGATCGTGTCATTTCCGAAGTCGACCGCAAAGGCGATGATTCCGGGAATCAGGAAGAGCAGGAGCCCGATACCGTCCAGCATCACGATGCTCGGGTCGAGACGCCCGCGGCCTTGCCCCTTGCGTTCCGGATAAAGCAGCGTGCCGCACCCGGTCAGGCTCGCGGCGAGCAGGGTGGCGGATGCCCCGGTGAGGAGCTGGCGTTTGTGTTTGTCCATTTGGGTACCCCTTCTGGTGGCGGCGTACCGCCCTTGGAACCTCAGCCTGAAACGCGCGGGGTAAGAATTGGTTTCGTCCGGCGGAAAGATTTTATGGTTTTCCGGTTGGCTTGCCTGTTGACGGATCAGTCTCCTTGCCCATCCCGGCAATCGCCTCGATGGCTTCCCACTCCGCAACGATCTCGTCGACATAGGCGACGAAGCTTTTGGCGTAGAAAGGTTTGGAGTCCTTCCACCAGTCACGGATGGCGGCGGAGTCGAGGCTGTCACGCAGGCGGGCTTCGGTGCCGCCCCATAATTCTTCCTCGAACACGCCGAAACGTCTGTGCGTGTGCAGAACTTCATAATGGCGGAAACTCGCGGACAGGAAGTTTGTCGCCCGGAGGCGCTCCGGCCGGGACCAGCTTTCCGGCGCGCCCTCCCTGGTGATCAGTTCGGCCAAGTCCGGATTTTCGATGATCCGGCCAAGATTGGTGGACATCATCTGAGCCGAGGTCTGCGCCGCGGCCATCCGCGTCAGCTCCGCATTTTGCTTCAGCTGGATACCAATAAAGACCAGCGTCAGCACAACGGCGGCGGACGCCAGGATATTGGCGATGGTGGCGATGGTGTCGAGCATGGAACGATCCTCCCCAGGACTTGGAGCCATCAAGCGCCAGCCCCGGGGAAAAATCAATTCGGCCGGAAAGGTTCAGGCGGCCTGTGCGTCCGCCGCTTCGTCGGAATAGACATCGTGGCGCAGGCTGGCGCGGATCGCGTTCAGCATCATCAGGCCAAGCCCGAAATAGGCTGCCATCCACGCAAGACGAAATGCGCCGTCATGCAGGCCGCGCATCGTGGCGAGCACGAGCAGTGCCATCAGCAGGATCGAGCTGACAAGGCCGCGGCCAGACCAGACCCGCCATGCGAGGACCAGGATGAGCGAGGTCTCAAGCCCCGTCGTTGCCAGCTGGAAACTTGCCGGGAAGACGGAGGCGGTTCCCAGAAGCCCTTCGAGGAAGAGAATGCCGGCAAAGACAATTCCGGCAATCGCGCCGCCCCGCGCCAGACGCATCACATCCCTGAGGGAGGTGATCTCTGGAAACAATCTGTTCATCCTGATTTCCCCACCGCGTGACTCTACACTTCTACTTTTGATTTCATTGCAGATTCTGTCAATGGCAGTTTGGTCACACCCAGCCCGCTGTCTGGGCCGCCAGCCACACGCCGATGACAATGAACAAGGCCGCCGCAATGAAGCGGACGATATTCAGCGGCACGCGCTCGATCAGTTCATGCCCGAGGAACACGGCCGGCACGTTGGCCAGCATCATGCCCAGCGTCGTGCCGGCGGTGACCCAGACGATCTGGTCGAAACGGGCACCGAGCGCGATGGTCGCGAGCTGCGTCTTGTCACCCATCTCGACGAGGAAGAAGGCGATCAGCGTGGCAATGAAGGCGCCGAAGCGGGTCGGCTTGTCGTCGAGATCGTCCAGCTGGTCCGGGATCAGGGTCCAGAAGCCCATGATCACGAAGGACGCGGCGATGATGTAGCGGAACCATTCGCCGTCCAGAATATTGGCGACACTTGCGCCGACGAGGGCCGCCAGGAAATGGTTCGCCAGCGTCGCCACAAGAATGCCGAGGATGATCGGCAGGGGCGTACGGAAACGGGTTGCCAGAAGAATGGCGAGCAGCTGCGTCTTGTCGCCGATTTCGGCCAGCGCAACGACAGCGGTGGATGTGAACAGGGCTTCCATAAGGGTCAGGTCTCCATGCCGGGCCTTGTTCGAGTCCAACGACATCGCTCCCCACGCCCGGCAAGGCAGGAGGCGACGTCATTGGTCTCGCCCGGACGGTCATGACCGCCCCTTCCGCACCACGGCCCCTCAGCCGAGTATGTTGACACGGAAGCCCGCCTTTCGGCGGCTGGCTACTCCCCAGATGACGAGGTCCGCATAGACGCGATCGGCAGTGGAGGCAAGCGCTTGACGTATTAGGGCAAGTGTCCTAGGAGACTTTCTCGGACAATTGTCCTAATCACGAGGATCTCTATATGGCAGCCACGGACACAAGAGCGCAGATCGTGGAGGCGGCGGACCAGCTGTTCTATGAGCGCGGGTTCGAGCACACCTCGTTCGCGGACATCGCAGCACAGGTGCAGATCTCTCGCGGCAATTTTTATTACCACTTCCGGACCAAGGACGAGATACTGGACGCGGTCATCCGCCAGCGGCTGGAAAACACGCAGGCCATGCTGGACGATTGGGAAGCCGAAGGTGCCGGGCCAGCGGAGCGGATCACGAGCTTCATCCAGATCCTGATCGTGAACCAGTCGAAGATCATGGCGTTCGGCTGCCCGGTCGGGACGCTGACCAGCGAACTCGCCAAGCTCGGCCATCCCTCGCAGGCCGGGGCGGCGGGACTTTTCTCATTGTTTCGGCACTGGCTCGCGCGCCAGTTTGCCCTGATGGGTCATGAAGCGGCCGATGCCGACCGGCTGGCGCTACACCTGCTCGCGCGCAGTCAGGGCGTCGCGACGCTGGCAAGCGCTTTGCGCGATCCGGCGTTCGTCGAAGGGGAGGTGCAGGAGATGTGCAGCTGGCTCGCGGCGCAGACGTCGAGCTGCCTCCAGTAGTTCCAATCCTCTGCATTAAGAAGGACTCGCCCGATGTATGTTGTTTTGCTGAAATTCTCCGGCAACAAGCCGAAAGCGCCTGAATTCATGGACGGGCACAATGCCTGGATCCGGGACGGCTTCGAGGCAGGCGTGTTCCTCGCGGTCGGTTCCCTGCAGCCGAATGCAGGCGGCGGCATACTCGCCCACAACACGACCCGCGAGGCTCTGGACGCGCGTATCGCGGCAGACCCGTTCGTGGCCGAAGACGTGGTGACGGCCGAGGTGCTGGAGATCACGCCCGCACGGACGGACCCCCGCCTCGATTTCCTGAAGGCCTGATCGGCTCCTCTCTGGCGACGCCGAGGTGACGGGACCCTGCAGCTGCGCTAAAGGCAGCCCATGTTCGAGACGAGTTTCATCACATTGTTTCCGGAGGCCTTTCCGGGGCCGCTGGGCGTATCCATCCTGGAGCGCGCCCGCAAGGAAGGCATCTGGGACTGGGAAACCATACAGCTGCGCGATTTCGGTATCGGCAAGCACCGCAATGTCGATGCGCCGCCGACTGGGGGCGGGGCGGGCATGGTGCTGCGCCCGGATGTGGCCGCGGCCGCGCTGGACAGCATCGTCGCCACGAACAAGCACCTCATTTATCTCTCCCCGCGCGGGAAGCCGTTCACGCAGGCGATGGCCCATGAATTTGCTGCCAGCCCGGGGCTGGTCATGTTCTGCGGACGGTTCGAGGGCCTCGACCAGCGGGTCATCGAAACCCATGGCCTGGAAGAGGTCTCGATGGGCGATTTCGTTCTCGCCGGCGGGGAAGTGGCGGCCATGGCGCTGACCGAGGCGGTTGTGCGCCTGCTGCCCGGCGTGGCCGGCAATGCGGACTCTTTAAGTGAGGAGTCCTTCGAGAATGGTCTTCTGGAACATGACCAGTATACGATGCCCAGACAGTGGGGCCCGTACGGGACTCCGGATGTCTTGCTGTCCGGCGATCACAAACGCATCGCAGAATGGCGTTTGAACAGCGCAAAGGCGTTGACAAAACAACGCCGCCCCGATTTATACGCCGCTTACTCCGAAACCCACGATATCCAAGCGCCGGAGACAGGCGATGAACATTATTGAACAGCTGGACGCAGAAGAAGTTTCCCGCGTCCTCGGCGGCAAAGAAATCCCGGCTTTCTCGCCCGGCGACACGCTGGCCGTGAACGTCCGCATTACGGAAGGCGACCGTGAGCGCGTGCAACGCTTTGAAGGCGTGTGCATTGCTCGTTCGGGCGCTGGCGTGAACGAGAGCTTCACGGTCCGCAAGATCTCTTTCGGTGAAGGTGTGGAACGCGTGTTCCCGCTGGTTTCGCCGATGATCGAGTCGATCGAAGTGAAGCGTAAGGGCCGCGTTCGCCGCGCCAAGCTCTACTACCTGCGCGGTCTGCGCGGTAAGGGTGCCCGTATCGCTGAGCGGACCACCGGCCACGGCATCGAGCAGGTCGAGATTGCTGTCTCGAAAACCGAGCGCCGCCGCCAGAAGGATGCCGAAAAGGTTGCCCGCAAAGAAGCCGCTGCCAAAGAGCGCGAAGCTGCTGCCAAGGCGAAAGCCGAAGCAGAGGCCGCTGCTGCCGCCGAAGCTGAAGCCGCTGCAGAAGCTGCAGAGGGCGGCGCTGAGGAATAGTCCTCTTCTGGCCCAGATCTGCTATTGGCAGATGACAAGCGCCCCTGCCGAAAGGCGGGGGCGTTTTCATTTCAGGTATCAATGGAAGCCAAGGCTCGCCTTCGCATGGGCGGACATATCGGTGACGAGGCGGTCGAAGACGAGCCGCATGCGGCGATTGCCGCGCAGATCCTCATGCATCGTGATCCACGTCTCCAGAAAAAAACTCATTTCTTTCGGGAAGAGGCGGACGAGGTCCGGACAGCTCCGGGCGAGGTTCGTCTGGCAGATGCCGATGCCGAAGCCCGCGCGGATCGCGGCGAGCTGGGCGACGTCGTTGTCCGTGCGAAAGGCGAAAATCTCCCGCTTCAGCGGCATGCCGATGTTCTGCAGCGCCTGAAGGCCCGCCGTCTGCCGGTCGAAGCCGACAATGGCGTGATCCTGCAGAGCATCGATGGACTCGGGACGCCCTCGCCGGGCGAGATAATCCTTGTGGGCATACATGGCGAGCTGGATGTCGCCGGCCTTCTGCGCCACCAGCGCGCCCTGGGCGGGCCGGACCATGCGCACGGCGATGTCGGCATCGCGGCGCAAGAGGTCTGACGTTTCGTTCGTCGCGACGAGCTCGAAGTCGATCCCGGGATGATCTGCGCCGATCCGGGTGAGGGTGGGTGGCAGGACTTCCACGCCGATGACCTGGCTCGCACTCAGGCGCACGGTGCCAGCAATGTCCCCGTCTGCGCCTGAGGCGGCTCGCATCATGGCCGCGGCGGAGGCTTCCATGGCCAGTGCATGGGGGACGAGCGATCCGGCCAGATCTGTCGGGGAAAGGCCGTGCGGAGACCGGATGAACAGGGCGCCGCTATCCAGCGCCTCTTCCAGCAGGGTGATGTGGCGGGCGATCGTCGGCTGGGTCAGGCCGCTGGCCCGGGCCGCGGCCGACAGGCTGCCGGTGCGCCAGACACCGAGGAAAGACCGGCAATGGTCCCAGGAGAGGGCGATGTGTTCCACTATTTTTCTATAGCCGATGCAGAATTTATCGCAATTTTCTTTAGCTCCAATCGTAGGCATTTCTACGGGACAGACGCAAAGGAGATGTCCCATGAACCGCTCACGCACAGCTCTCGTCCTCGGCGCCACAGGCGGGGCCGGGTATGAAATCGCCGAAGCCCTCCGCCGCCGGGGCTGGCAAATCCGGGCGCTCAGCCGCCGGCCGGATTATGGCCAGACGCTGCTGCCCTATGCCGACTGGCTGAAGGGCGATGCGATGAATGCGGCCGACGTGGCTGAAGCCGCAATCAACACCGACCTGATCGTTCATGCCGTGAACCCGCCGGGCTACCGCAACTGGCGTGGCCTCGCCCTGCCGATGCTGGACAATACGATCGCCGCCGCGAAGGCCTCGGGCGCGCGGATCATGTTCCCGGGCACGATATATAATTACGGGCCGGATGCCTTCCCGTTGCTCAAGGAAACCGATCCGCAAAACCCGCGCACCCGTAAAGGCGCGATCCGGGTGGAGATGGAAGAACGACTGGAACGGGCTGCCGGGCAGGGGACGCGGGTCCTGATCGTGCGGGCGGGCGACTTTTTCGGGCCGCACAGCACAGGCAATTCCTGGTTCTCGGAAGGCCTCGTGAAACCCGGTCAGCCGGTGAAATCCGTTACCTGGCCCGGGCGGAAAGGGGTGGGCCATGCCTGGGCCTATCTGCCGGACTATGGCGAGGCGGTTGCTGCTCTGATCGAGCAGGACACCGAACTCACCGCTTTCGAGAATTTTCATTTCGCGGGTCACTGGTTCGAGGACGGACACGACTTTGCAGAAGAAGTGCGCCTTGCAGCCGGCGCGCCGGATGCGCCGATCCGGGACTTGCCGTGGCCGGTCCTGCAGTTGTTGTCGCCATTCGTGCGCCTGTTCAGGGAGCTCGCGGAGATGAAATATCTCTGGGATGTCCCCGTCCGCCTCGACAATACGAAACTGGTACAGCGGCTTCGCGCCGAACCGCACACGCCGATCAGGGCTGCCTTGCACACGACGCTCGATGCGATGGGATGCCTGCCCGAGACGATCCGGAGACAGAGCGAACTCAACTTAAGGGATTGTTGAGGGGTCTATGGTCTTCTCCCCTCGGTGGAGGAGCGTCGGACGATGACCGGTGGCGGCAAGCTTGAATTGCTGATGGAGGTGCTGAACCTCCTGCCCAATCCTGTTTCCGTCAAGAATGCGAACCATGACTGGGTCGAGGTCAATGACGCGTTCTGCCGGTTTGTCGGTCTGCCGCGCGAAGACCTGATCGGGCAGCCGGATCGTGAAGTCTTCCCGAACGAACAGGCCGACATCTTCCGGGAAATCGATGACCGTGTTCTGGAAACCCGTACCCAGATTGTGACGACGGAACAGATCTCCAATGCCGCGGGAGATCTGCGCTGGGTCGAATCATCGACATCCTTTTTCCAAGATGCTGCAGGCAGCGCCTTTATCGTGAGTATCCTGACGGATGTCACAGAGCTGAAGAAGCAGGAAGCGGAGCTGGAGGACGCCCGCAAGACGGCGCTGAATGCGTCAAAATCGAAAACGGAATTCCTCGCTAATATGAGCCATGAAATCCGTACGCCCATGAATGGCGTCCTCGGCATGTCGCAGGTCTTGCGCCGGACGACACTCGATGGCGAACAGGTCGAGATCGTCGAAATGATCGAACGGTCCGGCGAAGCCCTGCTCACCGTGATCAATGACATTCTCGACTTTTCCAAGATCGAAGCCGGGAAGCTGGCGATCGATTCAGAACCTTTCTCCCTCTCTGCGGTACTGGACGATGTTGCCGCGCTGCTCGGCTCCGGCGCGAACGAGAAGGGGATCGAGCTGATCACCGACATCAGCCGCGACGTGCCCGATGAAGTGGTCGGCGATGCGGGCCGGATACGCCAGATCCTGACCAATCTTGTGGGCAATGCGATCAAGTTCACGACCGAAGGCCATATCCTCGTCCGCATCGCCGGGTCCGGCGAGAATGGCTACGCTCATCTGGCGATCACGGTGGACGATACCGGCATCGGCATTCCGGAAGACAAGTTGGAGACAGTGTTCCACCAGTTCGAACAGGCGGACGCCTCCGCCACGCGCCGCTTTGGTGGCACAGGCCTTGGCCTTTCGATCTGCCGCAGCCTGGTCGAAGCCATGGCCGGGCAAATCGGTGTGACCTCGACCTTTGGTGTCGGGTCCACCTTCCGGGTCGAGTTGACGTTGCCAATTGCCGATGATGAGCCGCGCCTGTTCCTGGAACCGGTGGAGCGGCCGGATCTCGGCCATGTCCGTGCGCTGGTGATCGACGATATTTCGCTGAACTGCCGGATCTCGGCCAGCCAGCTCGCCCTTTACGGTATCCGGTCAGACCATGAGACCGATCCGCGCGAAGGCCTGCGGCGCCTCGCCGATGCACATAATCGCCGGGAACCTTATGACCTGCTGGTGCTGGACTATCAGATGCCCGGGATCGACGGCCTGCGTGTCGCAAGAATGATCCGCTCCAAGCCAGCCTTCAATCGATTGAAGATCGTGGTCGTGTCCTCGGTGGATTCCCAGGACGCGAAAGACGCTTTCCTGGAAGCGGGGGTCAACGCATTCCTGGTCAAGCCCTTGCGCAGCGGCGCGCTGGGCGAGGCGGTCAGCGCCGTGATCGGAAAGGCCCCGCGGCCCGCCCCGGTGAAAACACCAAAGCCGAAGCCTGTGGCGGCTCCGATACCGGCGCGCGCCTCCGCAGGGCGCATCCTGATTGCCGAGGACAATGAGGTGAACCAGCGGGTGATGGCCGGACTGCTGAACGGGTCCGGCTATGAGCTGCACTTCGCGGCCAATGGGGAGATTGCCGTCGACCTCTTCCGCCAGAACGCCTACGCCATTGTGCTGATGGATGTGTCCATGCCGGTCATGGACGGGCTGGCGGCGACAAGGGTGATCCGGGATTTCGAGGCGTCCGGCGGCAGGGCCCCCACGCCGATTATTGCCGTGACGGCGCATGCCATGACCGAGGAACGGCGGGATTTCCTGTCTCGCGGGGTGGATGCGGTGCTGACCAAGCCGGTCGACAAGGCCGAATTGCTGGAAGCGGTGCAGGAATGGACCGGGCGGCCCGTCCGCAGGGTTGCCTGAACTGCCATCTGACACATTGACGCGATGCCTTGTGTGTTGCACGAGACGCGCTGGCGCGCGCGTTCACGCGCAATATTTTTCTACAAGCAGGGAATTTTCGGCCCATGGCAGGCAAGACACTCTACGACAAGATTTGGGATGCGCATCTGGTGCACACCGATGAGGCGTCGGGGGAAAGCCTACTCTATATCGACCTGCACCTGATCCACGAAGTGACCACGCCGCAGGCTTTCGCCGGGCTGAAGGCTGCCGGGCGCGGTGTGCGCCGTCCGGACCTGACCCTCGCCACGCCGGACCACAACACACCGACCGAGAACCAGGCCGCGGGCCTCGCCGGGGTGAAAGACCCGGAGGCCCGCAACCAGCTCGAAACGCTGATGCGCAATGTGGAAGAGTACAAGATCGAGATCTTCCCGATGGGCGATATCCGCAACGGCATCGTCCACGTGATCGGGCCGGAGCAGGGCCGCACCCAGCCGGGCATGACGATTGTTTGCGGCGACAGCCACACCTCCACGCATGGTGCATTCGGTGCACTCGCGCACGGCATCGGCACGTCAGAAGTGGAACACGTTCTGGCGACGCAAACGCTTCGTGCCCGGAAGATGCAGAACATGGCGATCGAAGTGACCGGCAAGCTGAAGCCGGGCGTGACCGCCAAGGACCTCGCGCTGCACATCATTGCGAAGATCGGCACAGCCGGCGGCACGGGCTGCGTGATGGAGTATCGCGGTGAAGCGATCCAGGGCCTGACCATGGAAGGGCGCATGACGTTGTGCAACCTGTCCATCGAGGGCGGCGCGCGCGCGGGCCTCGTCGCGCCGGACGAGAAGACATTCGCCTATATCAAGGGTCGCCCGTCCGCGCCGAAGGGCGGGGCATGGGAAGTGGCGGAAAGCTACTGGAATACGCTCTACACGGATGAAGACGCCGTGTTCGACCATGTCGTCGAAATCAATGCCGAAGACGTTGAGCCCACCGTCACCTGGGGCACCAGCCCGGAGCAGGGCATTCCGGTCTCCGGCATCATTCCGAAGCCGGAAGACTTTACCGATCCGGTGAAAGCCGCCGCGTGTGAGCGCGCGCTGGACTATATGGGCCTTGAAGGCGGCGTGCCGATCGCGGGCACGCCGGTGCAGCGCGTCTTTATCGGCTCGTGCACCAATTCCCGCATCGAAGACCTGCGCGCCGCGGCAGAAGTCGCCAAGGGCAATCAGGTGGCCGAAGGCGTGCGTGCCATGGTCGTGCCGGGCTCCGGTCTCGTCCGTGCGCAGGCGGAGGAAGAAGGCCTCGACCAGATCCTGATCGAAGCAGGTTTCGAGTGGCGCGAACCGGGCTGCTCCATGTGCCTCGGCATGAACCCGGACATCCTGTCGCCGGGCGAACGTTGCGCGTCGACGTCGAACCGCAACTTCGAAGGCCGCCAGGGCCGCGGCGGCCGCACGCACCTGATGAGCCCGGCCCTTGCCGCGAAAGCCGCAATCACGGGTGTGATCGGCTAGAGCCGGAGGCCGAAGCGCGGGCCGATCCAGCTCATCAGAAGGTAGAGCGCGACGGTCAGGATACAGCCTGCACTGAGCGCCAGCCAGAATGGCCAGCCCTGTTTCAGCAGGGCAGGGATAAACAGGAACATCGGAAGGCTGGGCAGGACATACCAGAATGTGGCGGAGGAATGTTCGGCCATGTTGTGGACATCGGGCTTGTCGCGCCAGAGCCAGATCATTCCCAGAACAGAGACCAGCGGAAGGGAGGCGACCAGCGCGCCGGCACCGGGATACCGCTTGGATATTTCCGATACGATCGCAACGATGATTCCTGAGATCAGCGCTTTCAGAAGTAGATAGGCCATGCGCCTTTGTTCCCATGCGTTGAATGTGTCATGCAATATGCTGCGTTTCATCAGGCCCGTCCAAGTGCCCGTTCGCCTTCCATACCCGAATACTTAAACCGAGCTTTCAGTTGCTTCACGGCCTCGGCGGGCGGATAGTCCCGCAAAACCATGAAGGAGGACGTGATGGCTGGAACTGTTAAACTGCCCGGCGGGGTGACGCTGGATGGCCCGCGCGGGCGCACTTACGCATCCATTCTCGAAACCGTCGGCTCGACACCGTTGGTCGCCGCACCGAAATTTGCGGCAGACGCGGGCATCAAGGCCAACCTCCTCTTCAAGTGCGAGTTCTTCAATCCACTCGCCAGCGTGAAGGACCGGATCGGCCTGAACATGATCCTGGAGCTGGAAGCCGCCGGAAAGATCACGCCTGGAAAATCCGTGCTGGTCGAGCCGACGTCCGGCAATACAGGCATCGGCCTTGCCTTCGTGGCGGCCAATCGCGGCTATCGCCTGATCCTGACCATGCCGGAATCCATGTCGATCGAGCGCCGGCGCATGCTGGCCTTCCTCGGCGCGGAACTGGAACTGACGCCGAAGGAGAAAGGCGTGAACGGCGCCATCGCCAAGGCGGAGGAACTGGTCGCCTCCATTCCGGACGCCGTCATGCCCAGCCAGTTCGACAATCCCACCAATCCGGCGATCCACGAGAAGACGACTGCCGAGGAAATCTGGGTGGATACCGATGGCGCCGTCGATGCGGTGATTTCCGGCATCGGCACCGGCGGCACGATGACCGGCTGCGCCCGCGTACTGAAGGCAAAGAAGCCGGGCCTCAAAATGTTCGCGGTGGAGCCGGAAGACAGCCCGGTCCTCTCTGGCGGTGAACCTGGCCCGCACATGATCCAGGGGATCGGCGCTGGCTTCATTCCCGGCAATGCCGACACGAGCATGATCGACGAAGTGGTGCAGGTCTCGAATGCCGATGCGATGGCGAACGCGCGGACGCTTGCCAAACTCGAAGGCATCCCGGGTGGCATCTCCTCCGGCGCGGCGGCGACGGCGGCCATCAAGGTCGGCAGCCGGGAGGACATGGCCGGCAAGACGCTGGTCGTGATCCTGCCGAGCTTTGCGGAGCGTTACGTCTCGACGGCCCTGTTTGAAGGGCTGTAATCCCGCACGCGTATGCTGCTCATCGACGTTCTGCTTCGATACCCGGCTGTTGCGGTCCTTCTGGTGCTTGCGGCGCTATGCATTCGGGACGGAGGCGGACGGGTACAGGCCTGGCTGGGCGCCGGGTTGACCGTCAGCCTGGCAGCGATGCTGATTGGCACCGCGCCGTCCATCCTGCAACCCTCGTTTCCGGCGCTTGTTGTCGTCCGCCTGATAGACATGCCGAACATGCTGCTCCTATGGCTGTTCGGTCGATCCCTGTTTGATGACGATTTCCGCATCCGCCCCACCGACTGGGGTGTCGCCGCTTGCTACCTGGCGCTGTGGCTGGTCCTCAGACTGTCAGACCTGGGCCTGATCCCGCCAAGGCCTGACTGGATGCCGCTGGGTACCAATCTGTTCTCCGCAGGCCTCGCGCTGCACCTCGTCTGGACGGCGCTTGCGGGACGGGGGGATGATCTCGTGGAAGCCCGGCGGTCCATGCGCCTCTGGTTCGTGATTGCGCTGGCCGGGGCGGCCGGGCTCAACATTTTTGGCGAGGCGCTGTTCAGCCGCGCGCATGACGGGGCGGTTTCGACATTCCGGTCGGCGCTGGTCCTGATCGTGGCGCTCTGGGGCCTGTTCTGGATGACGCGGCTGAGAGCGGAAGTCCTGCTGTTCCAGCCTGCGCCAAAACCTGCGCCGCCGTCCCCTGTCTCGCCGAAGGATGCGGCGCTGCTGGCACGACTGACCCGGTTGATGGAAGAGGATGAGGCCTATACCGAACAAGGCCTCACGATTGGCGCGCTAGCCGAGCGGGCAGGTGTGCCGGAGCACCAATTGCGGGCGCTCATCAATCGCGGCCTGGGTCACCGGAACTTCGCCGCCTTCCTGAACGGCTACCGAATCGCGCTGGCGAAGCGAAAACTGTCCGATCCGGACCTGGCACGCATTCCGGTTCTGACAATCGCCATGGATTCCGGTTTTGCCTCGCTTGCGCCCTTCAATCGGGCCTTCCGGACGATGGAGGGTGTGACGCCGACGGAATATCGCGACGCGGCGCTCGCCAAAGCCGGTCAGAACTGAAAAAACCGGCGCGATTTCGAATTCGATCAGGCTTTTCCAGTCTCGCGGAGACGTAAGGTACCCAAACGCACCATCCTGCGGTCACTTCAGATCTTGAGGAGACCGACATGGATTGGAGTACATTCACGTTTGATCATTTCTTGCAGCGGGCCGGGCACGGCATCGAGTTCGAGATATTCCGCTACTTGCTCGGCACGATGTCGACCTTCGTCATCATCTGGCTCGGCCTGTCACACCTGTTGCGCTACCGGAAGATCCGGAAACCCACCCCGCGCGCCCGCCAGATTCGCAGCGAACTGTTCTGGTCCGCCATGACGGTGCTGGTCTTTGTCGGCATGGACATCATTATCTTTGATGCCTCCGAGCTCGGCATTTTCCAGAAGTATGACGACGTCGCCAAATATGGCTGGGTGTGGTTCTTCGTGTCGATCCCGGTGATGATCATCGCGCACGATACGTGGTTCTACTGGGCGCACCGGTTCATGCACCTGCCGCGCTTCTACAAGCTGTTCCATATGCGGCATCACCGGTCGCACAATCCGACACCGTTCACGGCCTATTCCTTCGCGCCGCTTGAAGCCGTGGTGGAATACGCTTTCGTGCCGGTCGGCCTGATGCTGATCCCGATCCACAACACGGCCTTCTACATCGTGATGATGGTCATGATCTTCAAAAACGCGACGGCCCATTGCGGCTATGAACTGATGCCGAAATCCTGGGCCCGCCTGCCGATGCTGGGCTGGCTGACGTCAGTCACCCATCACGACATGCACCATGAGCGCGCCAGCGGGAACTACGGATTCTACTTCACCTGGTGGGACCGCTGGATGGGCACCGAACACAAGAACTATCTCGAACGCTTCGAGACTGCCGGTGACTGGGCCCGCAAGGCGGACGCGAAGCTCGCGGCCGGCCCGGCCCTTGTCCCGGCGGAATAACGGGCCTCCCCTTGTCTCCGGCGGGGTTTTGTAGAACCCATCTTCAGGATCCCGCCGGAGAGTGTTTTCGTTTGGCCGCCCTGCACACCATCGCCCTTTTCGTCCTCGGCCTCGTCATGCTGGCGATGGCCGCAGGACTCGACGCGATGATCCGGCTGGACGTGTCTGGCTGGGTGCAGTTGCTACTGGCCGGGTTCGGCGTCTATCTCGTGGTCATGTCGTGGTTCTCGCTGCGGTTCGACCGGCGCCGGGTATATGTTCTGGAGACCGGGACGCCCCAGACCGTGCAGTTCGAGATCAACCGGACATCCGACGGGGAGTCGGCGGCGTTCCTGGCGGAAGTGAAAATCGGCGAAGACGTCTGGATCACGCCGCTGCGCATTTCGCGTCGGGTACGGAAGCTGCGCAAGCAGGGCGAACTGGAAGGCGAAGCCTGGCTAGACGGGGAAGGGCGGCTTGTGGCGCTCGCCCATGAGGGCGAACAGCTCCGTGTCATGCCGTTTCCGCGCCGCAAGCGCTTTGGAAGAAAAGACAGAAAGAAGAAAAAGACATGAGCCAGCTCGTCACCGGTCTCGACCATATCGTTCTCGTCGTGCCCGAGATCGACTCCGGCGCGGCGGTTTATGAAAGCCTGCTCGGCCGTCCGCCGGTCTGGCGTGCCATCGCCGAAGGCGGCGCCGCGACGGCGATCTTCAAGGTGGCCAACACCAGCCTCGAACTGATGGCGCCTGCCGGAGAGGGGCCGGTGGCCGACCGGTTGCGGGAGATCATCGAGGCAGAGGGCCCCGGTCTGAAGACGCTGGCCTTCGGCACGGCTGACATTGAGGCCGCGCATCACAAGCTTACCCGCCGGGGCATGCTGCCGACCGAGATTGCGCCGGGCGAGAGCACAAATACGCTGGATGGGGCCACCCGCCGCTGGAAACGTTTCCGCTGCGCGGCCGACCAGACCGCCGGCGTGAAAACCTTCCTGATCCAGCCTGAAACGCCCCTGCCGCCGCAGGTCGATCCGGAAGGCGCGGTCGTCTCGCTCGATCATATCGTCATCGATACGCCGAACCCGGACCGGGCGCTCGGTCTTTATGGCGCACGCCTCGGTCTCGACCTTGCGCTCGACCGCAATGCTCCGCAATGGAAGACGCGCTTCCTGTTCTTCCGCACCGGCGGGCTGACCTTCGAAGTGATCCACCGCCTTGGCGAGACGCACGATCCGGTCGGGCCAGACAGGATCTGGGGCCTGACCTGGGAAGTGGCCGATCTCACCGCGGCGCATGCGCGCCTCACCGACATGGGCTTCAACGTTTCGGAACTGCGCAAGGGCCGCAAACCCGGCTCCAGCGTCTTTACCGTGCGGGATGGCACAATGGGCGTTCCGACGCTTTTCATTGCGCATGAGCCGAAGTAAGAACGCCGCCATGACACCGTTTACTGAAATCACCGGAACCGCTGCGCCGCTGCTCGAAAAGGGCAAGCTCATGTCCAATGTCGACACGGACATGATCATCCCGAAACAGTTCCTGAAAACAACCGAGCGGACCGGCCTGTCGAAAGGCCTGTTCTACGAGTTGAAAACGCTGGCCGATGGCTCCCCGAAACCGGATTTCGTGCTCAACAAGCCGGAATTTTCGAAAGCAGGCATCCTGATTGCGGGTGAGAATTTTGGTTGTGGGTCTTCCCGCGAGCATGCGCCATGGGCGCTGGCGGACCAGGGCATCTCGGTCATCATCGCACCGAGCTTTGCCGATATCTTCCACAATAATTGCTACAAGAACGGCATCCTGCCTGTCCGCCTGCCGGTGGATGTGTGCGAAAAACTCGCGCAACAGGCTGGCGGGTCCAACCACATCTTCTCGGTGGACCTTGAAACGCAGACGGTGACGGCGCCTGATGGCGAGACCTACAATTTTGATGTCGATCCTGGCCGCAAGTCCAATCTGCTGCAGGGCCTCGACGAGATTGGCGCCTCGCTGAAGGCTGAAAGCGACATCAGCAGCTACGAGGCGACCCGCAAGGTCTCCACCCCGTGGCTTGAGCCGGCGGGCTGAGACCCGGCCGGCATTCGAGAAGGGAAACCCGATGCCGGACAGACTGAAACCGATCTTCCTCGTGCTGGGCCTGGCGGGTCTCGGTGCCTGCCACAATGATCCGTTCTCGATAAAGCCGGAAGTGAACGTGACCCTGCCGGACAAGCCGCCGGCAGACGCCACGGCGCCTGAAGACGACGGTGCCTCAGCCCCCGAAGAAAGCGAGCCGGACGCATGATCATCATCGAAGGCACTGTGAGAGTTCCGCCCGAGCGGATTGAAGCTGCCCGTCCGGCCATGGAAACCATGATCCGTGCCAGCCGCGCGGAGGACGGCTGTCTCGACTATGCCTACAGTCTCGATGTGCTGGATCCGGGGCTCGTCCGGGTGACGGAGCGCTGGGAAAGCCGGGAAGCGCTGAAAGCACATTTCGACACGCCGCACATGGCTGCCTGGCGCGCCGAATTTGCCGGTCTCGGGATTACGGACCGGTCCTTACGCCTCTACGAATCCGAGCCGGAACCCATTTGACGCTTCGCGCTTTGGTTGTAGGAAAATGTGACCACGCGGCCATTGCGCCGGGCGCAGGCAGCGGCTACGCATATCGCCCAACAATAAGGATTTGTGCATGAAACGCGTTCTCTGTCTCTCCGCGCTTGGTCTGGCTGCGTTGGCAACAGCCTGCTCGACACCAGCTGCAACCACACAAACGGCTGCCGCCAATGTCGGCCCCAATGGCGAACCGCTCGTCTGCCGCAACATCAAGGTCACCGGTACCCGCTTCCCGCAAAAGGAATGCAAGACCGCTGAGGCCTGGGAGCAGTATGACGCATACACCAATGGCAATGCCAAGGAATCCACGGACAAGTTCCAGCGCATTCAGTCCGGCGCCTCGACCAACGCCGGCGGCTGATACCTGAAGAGAGGGCAAGCAATGAAACACCTTTCAACCGGGCTATCGTCACTTGCCCTGTTCTTCTCGATCGCGGGATGCACGACACCCGTTGCCGGGAGCCCGTCTGATGAAGCTTCCGCGGCCAAGATCGTGACGGCGGAAGGCGAAGACGTCATCTGCCGCAGCATTCCGGTGACCGGCACGCGTTTCCCGGAAAAGATCTGCAAGACGCAGGCAGCCTGGGACGCCTTTGACGATTACACGAACGACAGTGCCAAAGAGCAGACGGACAAGTTCCAGCGTCTGAACTCAGGCTGCTCAACACAGGCGCAGGGAAGCTGCAGCTGAGCTGATCCTTGCTGCGGCGCCTGATCCGGGGCCTGTCTGCGTCAAAAACCATGGGTGACAGCGCGGCCCTGCGGGGGTAGAGCCGCACCCATCGGTTTTGCGTAGCATACAGGCCTGAACATGCATCAGACACTCCTCTTGCTCCCGGGTGACGGGATTGGACCAGAAGTCATCGCCGAAGTCCGCCGCGTGGTGGAAGTCGTCGCGCCTGACCTCAAGCTGGAAGAAGGCCTGGTCGGCGGTGCCTCCATCGATGCGCATGGCGACCCGCTGACGGAAGACACGCTGGCGCATGCACGCCATGCCAGTGCGGTCCTGCTGGGCGCCGTCGGCGGTCCGAAATGGGTCGGCGCTGCGCGGGACAAGCGCCCGGAAGCGGGCCTGCTGGCCCTGCGCAAAGGCCTCGACGTGTTCGCAAATTTGCGTCCGGCCTTTTGCTTCCCGGCGCTTGTGGAAGCTTCCAGCCTGAAGCGCGACGTTGTCGAGGGTCTCGACCTTATGATCGTCCGCGAGCTGACGGGCGGGGTCTATTTTGGCCAGCCGCGCGGCATCGATGAAACCAGCGGCATCCGCCGGGGCTATGACACGGCGGTCTATACCCACCCTGAAATCGAGCGCGTGGCGCAGGTCGCTTTCGAGATCGCCCGCGGGCGTCAGGGCAAGGTCTGCTCGGTCGAGAAGTCGAACGTCATGGAATCCGGCCTGTTCTGGCGTCAGGAAGTCACGCTCGCCCATGCCGAAATGGGCGCGGGCGTGGACCTCAGCCACATGTATGCCGATGCCTGCGCGATGGAACTTGTGCGGGCCCCGAAACAGTTCGACGTGATCCTCGCGGACAATCTCTTCGGCGACATCCTGTCGGACGAAGCCGCCATGCTGACCGGGTCCATCGGCATGCTGCCGTCCGCGTCGCTTGGCGCACCGGGGACACCGGGCCTGTATGAGCCGGTGCATGGTTCGGCGCCGGACATTGCCGGGCAGGGCATTGCCAATCCGTGCGCGGCCATCCTGTCGCTGGAAATGGCACTGCGCTGGTCGCTCGGCCGGGAGAAAACGGCGGATATCCTGTTCGCGGCCGTCGGCAAGGCGCTCGATCAGGGCGCCCGCACGAAAGACCTTGGCGGCAGCCTCACGACCCGCGAAATGGCGGACACCATCATTGCCGCGCTCTGACGGGCTGACCTAAGGGAAAGATTGCCCGTCTTCTTTCTGCGTGAGAGCATTCCCCCAAAAACATGAGGGAGGAATGCCATGTCATACGCCGATGGACGTCTGATCCACGATGCCGACAGCCATTTGATGGAGCCTGTCGATTGTCTCGATCCGTATTTTGAAAAGAAGCTGCTGGACCGGTTCCTGGCCGTGCCGCGCGTGAAGGAACTGCGGACCGCGGCGAAGTCGGACTGGATCCGGGAACGGCTGGACCTGCAACAGGATGCGGCGTTCCGGGCGGAGGCGGACGACAATATCCTTTTGCGGAAGAATTACGATGCGCATGGCGCCTGGCTCCGGCAGGACCGGCCGCACACGCTAGACAAGCTCGGCTTCGCCAGCCAGCTCGTTTTCACCACACATTGCCTCGGTAATTTCGGCCTCGATCAGGGCGACGACATGGAGCTCTGTTATGCCGCTGCTGATGCGCATAACCGGATGATGACGGACTTCTGCAGCATCGACCGCCGCCTTCTGGCTGTTGCCTATGTGCCGCTGGAGGATTTCGACCGCTCGCTCACCACGGCTAAGCTCGCCATCGAACTTGGCGCAAAGGCGCTGATGGTGCCGAGCCGCTGCCCGCAGCATCACTCGCCGAGCCATGTCGCGCTCGATCCGGTCTGGGCGCTGGCGCAGGAGGCGGGCCTTCCGGTCGTGCTCCATGTCGGCGGCGAGACGAAACTCAATCCGATGTACAAAGAAAACGGCCTGCCGCCGGTGCCGGATTTCCATGGCGGCGACGACAATTTCACCTCTGTCTCCTATATGCCGATCCCCGAAGCGGCGATGCAGACGCTGGCAACGCTGATCTTCGACGGCGTTTTTGACCGGTTCCCGGACCTGAAATGGGGCGCCATCGAACTTGGCGCGAACTGGGTGCCGGGCTGGATGCGGGCTATGGATTCGGCGGCCCATGCCTTCATGCGCAATGAGGAGCGCCTTCAGAAACTGACCGCGAAGCCCTCGGAGATTGTCCGCCGCCAGTTTCGCGCCGCGCCCTATCCGCATGAGGACGCCGGCTGGATTGTCCGCGAAGCGGGCGAGGAGATCGCCATGTTCTCTTCCGACTTTCCGCATGTCGAAGGCGGCCGCAATCCGCTGAAACGGTTCGACCAGACGCTCGAAGGCCTGCCGGAACGCGCCATCAAGGCTTTCTATTCCGGCAACTTCATCGACATGATGGGGCAGGGCCTGGCCCCGGACCTGCGCGTGCCGGAACTGCAGCAGTCGGCCTGATCCTTTAAGGGACAGGTCAGCGCCTTAAGGGGGGGATGGTAGATGGCAGACGAAGACCCGTCAGAGACGCGGGAGGCGAAACTCGCCCAACGCCGCGCGCGTGTAGAATACCTCGCCTTCATTGCCCAGATTGTCAGTGCCGTCGCCATCGTCATCTCGCTGATTTTTGTCGGCATCCAGTTGCATGAAGGGAATACGGTCACGCTGCGCAACGAATCCAATGCCACCATGACGCAATGGTCGGCCTTCCGTGCCTCGATCTATTCAGACCGCAACACCGCGAAGGTGTTCCTGGCCGGAATGGAGGGGGCACCGCCGCTGGATGCGACGGACCAGCTGCGCTTTGGCTACATCATGCGTGAACATGCCTGGGCAACGTTCCAGATCTGGGACCGAACGAAACGCGGACTGGTACCGGGCGCAAACTTCGAGGTTGGCGCGGCGCCGGATTATCTGAAAGTGATCTGCACGCCGGGCGGTGCGGTTGTCTGGGCCGAGATCCGTAGCGAGATGCCCGCGCCCTTCATTGCAGACATGGACCGGATTGCAGAGGCTTACGCGCCTGCGCATCATGTAAGCTGCGTTGCGGAAGAATAGGGCGACCCTGAACTAGCTGTAGTCGGCGATCCGGCAGAGCAAATTGCCGCGGAATTCGAAGAAACTCGCGCCGCGGACCTTCACGGTTTCGCCAGCCTTGATGCCGTTCGGCAGGTCGACTGCTGCCTTGCCTTCGAATTCGATCTCGGCGGCAGCCTTGCCGGCGCCTGACACGACATTGATCAGCCGCTGGCGCCGGTAGGAAAAGGCATTTCCGGACAATTCGGCAACCTGGCGCATCATGTCCTTGCCGTCGAGGCGCATGGATCCGCCGGCATTGGAGATGTTTTCGAACACGACATCGTCGGTCACGCAGTCGAGCATGCCGTCAATGTCACGGGCGTTATAGCTTTGAATATAGCGGGCAATTACGTCGTCGAGCATGGGGCTGGGGCCTCCATATGTGTCTCCGGGAGCCCCTTCGGTCTGCCTGACAGGGGACCGGATGGCAACAGGCTTTGCGCATCGATAAGAAATGCGCCATAAGCCCGCCTCGAATTACGAGGAGCGAGAAAGCCATGGGCACACGGATTGCGATTGTCGGCGCGACAGGAAATGTCGGGCGTGAATTGCTGGCCATTCTGGACGAGCGCATGTTCCCGGCGGACGAAGTTTACGCCGTGGCCTCCCGCCGGTCGCTCGGCAAGGAAGTCTCCTATGGCGACCGCACGCTGAAATGCCAGGACATCGAAAGTTTCGACTTTTCCAAGGTCGATCTCGTCCTGATGTCGGCTGGCGGGTCCACCGCGAAACAATGGTGTCCGAAGATCGCCAAGGCCGGCGCCATCACCATCGACAATTCCTCCGCCTGGCGGATGGACCCGGACGTGCCGCTGGTCGTGCCGGAGTGCAATGGCGAAGCGGTGATGGACTACAAGAAGAAGATGATCATCGCGAACCCGAACTGCTCGACCGCGCAGCTCGTGGTGGCCCTGAAGCCGCTGCATGATGCCGTGGGCGTCAAGCGCGTCGTCGTCTCGACCTACCAGTCCGTCTCCGGCGCCGGCAAGGATGCCATGGACGAGCTGTGGAACCAGACGCGCGGCATCTATGTGAATGACGAACCGACGCCGGAGATCTTCCAGAAGGAAATCGCCTTCAACGTGATCCCGCAGATCGACGTCTTCATGGAGGACGGCTTCACAAAGGAAGAGTGGAAGATGCGCGTCGAGACGAAGAAGATCGTCGACGAGAGCATCGAGCTCGTCGCCACCTGTGTGCGTGTGCCGGTCTTTGTCGGCCACTCCGAAGCGGTCAGCGTGGAACTGAATGCACCGATGAGCGCGAAGGAAGCGCAGGACCTGCTGCGTGAAAGCCCCGGCATCATGCTGGTCGATGATCCGGAAGAAGACCTCTACATCACGCCGAAAGAGTGCGTCGGCGACTGGGCGACCTTCATCAGCCGCGTGCGCAAGGACCCGACCGTCGAGAACGGCCTGATGTTCTGGTGCGTCTCCGATAACCTCCGCAAGGGCGCGGCGCTGAACGCGATCCAGATCGCCGAGGAGCTCCTGAACCGCGGCGTCATCAAGCCGGAGAAACAACCGGCTGTGACGGACTAGTCCGTCTCCGAATCAAATTTCGCTTTGCGGGTCTCGACGGTGACGTTGAGGCCCGTTGCGCTTTTGAGATGAAGGTCGCGCTGCGGGAAGGGGATCTCAAGTTCGTATTTCTCCAGCGCCGTGTGCAGCGCCCAGTTATAGTCGGCGACGACGCGGGCCGGGCGGCTGACGGCAGCATCGGTTAGCCAGACGACGAGTTCGAATTCCAGTGCGCTGTCTCCGAACTTGGTCAGCCAGACCTGCGGCGTGCGGCCCGGCATGCCTTTCAGCGTCCACTCGACTTCCTCGGCGGCCTCGAGGCCTGCCTTGCGGACCAGTTCCTTGTCTGACCCATAAGCCACACCGAACGGCACACGCACGCGGCGGCGCGCTTCGCGATGGGTCCAGTTGATGACCTGCGCCTTGATGAACTCCTCGTTTGGCACGAGGATGTCGACATTGTCGTTCGTGGTGACGAGGGTGGAGCGGATATTGATCTCCCGCACAAGACCCGTGACGCCGGACTGAAGTTCGATGAAGTCGCCGACCTTTACAGACTTTTCGATCAGGATGATCAGGCCCGACACGAAGTTCGAGAAGATTGCCTGCAGACCGAAGCCGATACCGATGCCCAGCGTACCGGAGAGGATGGTCAGGGCCGTCAGGTTCACGCCCACAACCTGCAGCGCAATCAGGATGGCGATGATGATGAAGGCAATCTTCAGCACCTGGCCGAGCAGCCCGGCCATGGACGGTGTCAGCTTTTTTGAACTGCGCAGCTGTGCCTGGGCCGCGTCGCCCGCAATCCGGCCAAGCCAGAGGGCGAAGGCGGCGACCGCGAGGCTGGTCAGCAGGCGCAGGATGGAGAACTTCACCCCGCCGAGTTCGATGATGGTGGAATCGAGCGACTGCGTCACCGGCTGCAGCAGCCGCAGGATGTAGAGTGCCGCGATCAGCCAGGCGAGCAGGGCCAGCGTGTTCGCCACCATCCCGTCACGGATGTTCGATGTGATCAGCCGCACGATGATCCAGGCATTGAGCAGGCTGGCCGCGACGCGCAGGATCTCGTTGCGCAGGCCGAATTGCTCAAAGGCCGGGATCGTGACCCAGAGCAGGAGCGCGGTCACGACCGGCCAGACAATCCGGGCGGAGGAAATGGAGGCGTGGAACAACACGTCCGGCCGCTCGCGGCTGGCAGCCAGTTTCTTCAGCCTTGTAACAGGGACGCGAGACAGGAAAAAGCCGGCGATCCCTGCAATGACGATTGCCAGGAATTGCCAGAGCGAGGCGTAGGAAACGAACTCGGCGGCCAGCTTGACCAGATCATCCTGGATGGAATGAAGCACATCCTGGAACTTCAGCGAGTTCAGCAGGGACGGGGATGTTTCTTCTTCCATCGGGCGGGCATATCTCCGGGCGTTACGTGACTGTTTCTTCTTGAAATCTAGACGATGCGCGGCTCAAGGCAACCAAAGCCGGATTTCGTGACTATCCAAGGGGCAGCCGTGTTGATACAGCGCGGCGCATGTCTTCAAGCCAGCGTTTCGGATTTTTTGTCGGCCTGACGGCCTATTTCATCTGGGGCAGCCTGCCGCTGTACATCCGGGCGATGCGTCATGTCCTGCCGCAGGAATTGCTGGCGCACCGGGTCATCTGGTCCGTGCCGACCGCCGTGGTGCTAATCGCGCTGGCCGGGAACTGGCGGGATATCCGCGTCGCTTTCCAGCGGCATACGGCCAAATGGCTGCTGCTTTCCGGCCTGATCATCGGGCTGAACTGGGGCGTGTATATCTGGGCGGTGAATGCCGACCGGACGATCGAGGCTTCGCTTGGCTATTTCATCAATCCACTGGTGAGCGTGCTGTTCGGCATGGTGTTCTTTGCCGAGAAGCTGCGCCCGGCCCAATGGGCATCGGTCGGAATCGCGGCGGTGGGGGTTGGCGTTGTGACGTTCGCTTACGGGCATGTGCCGTGGATTGCCCTGTTCCTCTGCATGAGTTTTGCGTCCTATGGCGTCATCCGGAAGAAGGTCGCGGTCGACAGCCGGGCAGGGTTCCTGATGGAAGTCGTCGTGCTTGTCCCTCTGGCGGTCGGCTGGCTTGTCTGGTTCGTGCAGCAGCCGGATGGCCGCCCGATGGGGCAGGGCGGATGGGATATTCCGCTGCTAATGGCGGCGGGTCCGATCACGGCCTTCCCGCTGATCCTGTTCGCGCTGGCGGCCAAGCGCCTCAAATTGTCGACCATCGGCATGATGCAATATATCGGGCCGAGCATTCAGTTCCTGATCGCGGTCTTCATTTTCCGGGAGCCATTTGGCATGACGCTGGCCATCGCGTTCGGCTTCATCTGGCTGGCGCTGGCCGTGTTCACCGTCGATTCCATGGTAGGCGAGGCAAAGGCCCGCCGGCTGGCCCGCGCGGCGCGGCCTGCCTGATAGCGGGACAAAAAAGCCCCGGAGCCAGGGGAACAGGCACCGGGGCGTATCAGTTTCTGACAGATAGTGATGGGTTTCCTATCTGAGGCCGTATCCTGCAATAAATGCGCCAGATCGCGAGACACAGGACAAATCAGGCGCGTGAGGTGGACATCGCGATCCAGAGCGCCACGACAGCGAGCGCGAGGCCAAAACATATCCGCGCAGCAAATGAGGCACGCCACTTTTCCAGAACTCCGCCAAGTCCATCCGCCACCAGGACGATGGTTACATGGACAATCAGGGAGAGGAGGATGTGCAGGCCGCCGAGCGCCAGGATCTGCAGCCAGAGATGCCCGAGCCGTGGATCGGCGAACTGGCCGACGACCAGAAGGTAGAAGACCAGCGCCTTGGGGTTCAGCAAATTGGCGATCAGGCCGCGCCGGAAGCCCGCCAGCTTGTTCGCCATGGCGGGCGGCGCCGAGCCGTCGTCGCTGAAGGCTTCCCAGGCGAGATAGAGCATGAAGGCCACGCCGCCCCAACGCAGTGCTTCGTAAAGCGTCACCGATCCGGCGAGGAGGGCAGAGAGGCCCGTCGCAGCCGCCAGCAGTTGGATGGCGAGCCCGAGCGTAATCCCCGCCACCGCCTTCATGCCATGTTGCCGGCCAGCGCGCGCCGACAGGGTGGCGAGCCAGCCCATGTTCGGGCCGGGCGTCAGTTCCACGGCCAGCATGGCAACGATGAAAGCAGGCCAGTCGAGCGAGGCAAACATGTCAGAGGGCTGCGTAGACGGCTTCGACGAGGCGAACGGCGCGCGGATCCCCGACCAGCACGTTCGATTGCCGGTTCATGACATAGGCGCAGGTCAGTTCAGCATCCGGATCGGACACGGCCATCGACCCGCCCCAGCCGGAATGGCCGAGTGTGGCCGGGTTTGGTCCGAACAGGCCGTGCGTGTTCAGCATGATGCCGGCGCCGAAGCTGGTCTCCAGCGGCAGCACAAGATCGGGTCCGTGGGTGCGCGGGCGTATCAGGTCTTCGAAGATGCCGTCGCGCAGCTTGCCGCCGCCATTGCGGGCATAGTGATGGTAAATCGCGCCAACGCTTTCGGCGGTGCCATGACCGTTGGCGGACGGAATTTCGATCTCGCGCCAGATGGCGCCGCCCCGGTTTGGTGCGGACCATTTGTAGACGAAGGCCGCCTTCCGGTAGTCGTTCAGCTCACCAAGGTCTGCGAGGGCGCTCGGGCGTTTGATGTCGGCGCAGCGGCCATGTTCGCTGGCGGGCAGGCCGATATGGAAATCCACATCCCCGAACATCGACTTCAGTGTCGTGCCGAGCGTTTCTCCGCTGATACGGCGGGCGATCTCCCCGGCGATGTAGCCCCAGGTCAGCGGGTGGTAGCCGTGCGCCGTGCCCGGCGGCCACATCGGGGCAAGCGCTGCGATGGCAGCCGCGCAGGCGGGCGGGTCCAGCCAGAGTCCGGGGTCGATCTCTTCCGGGAAACCGGGCAGGCCGGCCTGATGGCTGAGGGCCTGTCCGATCGTGACAGCCTCTTTTCCGTTCGCGGCAAATTCCGGCCAGATGGACGCGACCGGGGTTTCATAGCCATCCGGCAGCGTGTCGACGAGGGAGGCGAGGACGAAGGCGGCGATGCCCTTGGTGGTCGAATAGACCGGCACCAGCGTCTCGGCGCCCCACGGCACAGATTTCTGCCGGTCGGCCCAGCCACCCAGCAGCGAGGCGACCAGCTCGCCCCGGTGATAGACGGCGAAGCCGGCGCCCAGTTCGTCCATATCTCTGAAGTTCGCTTCGAACACGTCACGGACGTTTTCGAGGCCAGCGGCCGTGAAGCCGGAAATCGGGAAGTCAGTCATGCCCCGGCCATACGGCCTAATCCGCGCTGTTGTCGAGGCTGTTTGCTGCCTGTTTCACCGCCCGCGCATCATCCATTTCCTGCAGGAAGTCTTCCAGCTCGATCTGCCATTCGAACACTTGCCGCAGGCCGAATTCCGTCTCGCCCCGGAACTCCTGCTGCAGGCGGAGGCACACGACCTGTCCGAACCATTTCTCTTCGGCAAAGGCTGTGGTGTCCCGGTAACCGGCATTGTGTGTGTTGGCGATTTCCAGCGCTTCGATGCGCGAAAAGTCCGCCATCTCATGGCAGGACACATAGCGAAGCGCGCGGCATGCATTCTGCGGTCCTTCGCAATCGCTGAGCGTTACATCGAAAGCCTGGCCAAGCATCTCCCCGGTCAGCACCGGGTGGCCGTCCTCGTAAGAAATTTCCATGGCTTCGGCGCCATACTTCGCGAGTTCGTCGCGCAGCTGGTTGGCCGTCACCAATTCGGCAAACGCTGGCGGGGCGAGGGTTGCAGCCATCAGGAGGAGAGAGAGCGTGAAGCGCCGGGCCATGGAAGCCTGCCGATGTGTCTGGACTGAAGGCCCGAGCTAAACGGTTTTCCATGTCTGAAGCAATTGCCGCAGTTGCACCCGCAGCAGTGCGAGGCGATAGTCCGCGCGCTTGAAAAGGGATTGAACGACCATGGCTTCACAGACGCACCGCCCGCGCCGCTCCTGTCTCTACATGCCCGGCGCCAATGAACGGGCCCTGGAAAAGGCCCGCGGCCTGCCGGCTGACACGCTGTTGCTGGATCTGGAAGACGCTGTTGCACCGGACGCGAAGCTTACCGCGCGCGAAGCTATCCTCAGCGCCGTGAAACAGGGCGGATATGGCTACCGCGAGATTGTCATCCGCATGAACGGGCTCGCCACCGAATGGGGCGCCGATGACTTGAAAATGGCGGTTTCCAGCGGCGCAAAGGCCGTTTTGGCGCCGAAGGTCGAATCTGCTGCCGATATTCACGCGCTCGACAAAGCGCTGACCGAGGCGGGCGCACCTGCCGATTTCGGCCTCTGGGTGATGATCGAAATGCCGAAAGCGATCCTGCATATCGAGGAAATCGCCGCCACCGCCGCCGAGACACGCCTCACCACTTTCGTGATGGGCACCAATGACCTGGCCAAGGAATACCGGGCCCGGATGACGCGCGATCGGATCGCCTTCCAGACAGCGCTGCAGCTGACCATCGCGGCGGCCCGCGCCTATGGCGTCACCGCCATCGATGGCGTCTTCAACGACATCAAGGACGAGGACGGCCTGATCTTCGAATGCGAACAGGGCCGCGACCTCGGCTTTGACGGCAAGACGCTGATCCACCCGTCGCAGCTGGACACCGCCAACCGTGTCTTCGCGCCGAGCCATAATGACGTCGAACAGGCGAAAGCCGTGATCGAGGCCTTCGCCGACCCGGCCAATGCCGGCAAGGGCGTGCTGAAAGTGAACGGCAAGATGACCGAGCTGCTCCACTTGGAAGAAGCCCGCCGTACCGTCGCCATGGACGAGGCCATCCGCGCCTTCGAAACGGCCTGAGCGGGGAAGGGTAGAATCTGATGAGCTACACCATTCTGCACAATCCGAACTGCTCGACCTCCCGCAAGGGGCTGGACCTGCTGAAGGAAGCAGGTGTCGAGCCTGAGGTGCGCAAATACATGAACGCCACCGAGCGGCTTTCGGTCGAGGAACTGAAAGACATCGCGAAAATGATGGGCGGCGTCTCCCCGCGAGCGTTCATGCGCGCCAAGGATGCGCCCGCCGCCGGGATCGATGCGGATTCCAGCGATGAGGCGATTTTCGAGGCCATGGCGGAGAACCCGAAGCTGATCCAGCGCCCGATCGGCATCAAGGGCAAGAAGGCCGTCCTCGGCCGTCCGCCGGAAGACCTGCTTAAACTCGTCTGAGACCTGCGAAATCGGACCAAATCGGCCTGATTCGATCAAATTTCATCGATTTCTGTCGCCACATATAAGCCATTCGGCGCGAGACTGGCGTCATGATGACGATGACCCTTCTCGCCGTGGCGGCCATGTGCCTTGCCTTTGCCGGTTTCTGCTTGTTCGGCCTGCCTTACATGATTGCGGGGCCGCGCGTGCTGGACCAGCTGCGCGGGCGCCTGACGGACAAGGCGCTGCTGGCCGGCCTGGTAACTGCGGCGATTTCGCTGGTTTGGGTGCTTCAGGCGTCTCCGGCCTTGATTTCACATGGGCCGAGCGTGCAGGTAGTCGCCGATCAGATGACGGGCGGCAGCTGGCAGGTCTAAGCCGGACGCAGCCCCGCAAGCGAGGCTGCCATGACCGCACAGACCAAATCCAATCCCGGCAATTATTTCGAAGATTTCTCGATCGGCATGGAGCTTGTCCATGCGACGCCCCAGACGGTGACGGAAGGCGACATCGCGCTCTACCGGGCGCTGACCGGGAACCGCTACGCCCAGTATTCCTCGGCAGAGTTCGCAAAGGCTGCCGGCCTGCCGGGCCTCGCCATCGACCCGATCCATGCATTCCACGTCGTGTTCGGCAAATCCGTGCCGGACATCTCGCTCAACGCCGTGGCGAACCTTGGCTATGCCGACGGCCGCATCCGCCGTCCGATCATGCCGGGCGACACGCTGAATACCGTGTCCGAAGTCATCGGCATGAAGGAAAACTCCAACAAGCGCACCGGTGTCGTCTGGGTCCGCACGCGCGGCTTCAACCAGAATGGCATCGAAGTGATGTCCTTCGTGCGCTGGGTGATGGTGAACAAGTGGGAAGAGGACGCCGCTGTGCCGCCCGCCCATATTCCGGACCTGCCGGACGCCGTGCCGGGCAGCGAGCTCGAAGGCTTCGCCCCGATGGAGGACTGGGACTTCTCGCTCGCGGGCTCGCCCTACGGCTATGAAGACTATGAGATTGGCGAGAAGATCAATCACGTCGACGGCATGACGGTGGAAGAGGCCGAGCACCAGATTGCGACGCGCCTTTATCAGAACACCGCGAAAGTCCATTTCGACGCCCACGGCCAGAAATCTAGCCGCTTCGGCAAGCGCCTCATCTATGGCGGCGTGGTGATCTCGATTGCCCGGTCGCTCGCCTTCAACGGCCTTGCCAATGCGGGCCAGGTGCTGGCCATCAATGCCGGCACGCATGCCAGCCCGCTTTTCGCCGGTGACACGATCTATGCGTGGAGCGAAGTGCTGGACAAGACAGAGCTGTCTGACAAGGCAGGGGCCCTGCGCCTTCGCCTCGTGGCTGTGAAGGACCAGGACCCCGGCGCCTTCGCCTACAAGACCGGCGACGGCAAATACGCCGACGGCGTGCTGCTCGACTTCGACTATTGGGCGGCCATTCCCAAGCGCAGCGGCCGTTGATCTTCCGGAAGGGCGGCCCCGCGCCTATATGCACGCCATGAGCGGGTATGGCCCTTTTGACGGATTTACACTGGTGGCCATCGCGCTTGCGGTGATCCTGTCGGCCCTGGTGAGCCTGATCGGCACATCGGGCCGCAAACGGAACATTGCGCTCGGCGAGGCACAGGTCGGTGATCTCGCCGAGATGACCGGTATCCGGGATCCCAAACGCCTGCAGGAAGTCTTCGGTCCGCCGGATATGGGCCGCGTCTGGCGCAGCGTAACCTTGCTGGACGTTCGCCGCGCCCGCACGCCGGAAGGCTGGCTGATGTCGTCAGACCTGGTCGACTATGCCTGTATCGCCGCGGCAGTGACGGCGCTGATGGTGCCTTTCCGGCTGATGCCAGCAATTCTTTTGCTGGCGCTTGCCATTCAGGTTGCGGGCTGGATCGTCTCGACGCGGCTGCCGCGATAGGGCAATAGAGCCCGCTACGCAGAATCCTGAAAACCGGAGCCGGATGCGCACATGAAGATCTGGAAGATGAACGGGGCGGGCAATGCATTTGCCATTTTTGACGCCCGGTCTGTGCCGTTCTCCCCGACGGAGGACCAGGTGCGCCAGCTGGCAGAGGAAATGAAAGCCGACCAGGTGATCGCGCTGGAGCGTGACGCTGCCCGCGACGTGTTCATGCGTATCTGGAACCGGGATGGCAGCGAAGTCTCGGCCTGCGGCAATGCCAGCCGCTGTGTCGGCCGTCTCCTTCTGGACGAGACCGGCAAGGACAAGATCACCATCCAGACCGAGGCCGACATGCTGCGCGCCTTCCGCGCCGAAGATGGCCTGATCACGGTGGACATGGGCTCGCCCCTGATGGGCTGGGAAGACATTCCGCTGGCGGAAAAGATGGATGTGCGGGGCGTCGACGTTAAAATCGGACCGATGGATAACCCTATCCTGTCGCGTCCGGCAGTTGTTTCCATGGGCAATCCGCACGCGGTGTTCTTCGTGTCCGATGTGGACGCCTATGACATCCCGGCGCTGGGGCCATTGGTGGAATGGCACCCGTTGTTTCCGGAAGGCACCAATGTCGGCTTTGCGCAGGTGATTGACCGGAACACGATCCGCCTGCGCGTCTGGGAGCGCGGGGCAGGGCTGACCAAGGCCTGCGGTACCGGCGCCTGCGCGGCGCTTGTCTGCGCGGCGCGTGCAAAGCTCACCGAACGCAAGGCGAAGCTGATCCTCGATGGCGGGGAATTGCTGATCGAATGGCGCGAAAGCGACGACCGGGTCTACATGACCGGCCCGGTCGAACTGGAATTCGAAACCGAAATCTGAGCTTGGTGGAACGGAACCCGGGTGGGGCGGTGCCAATGGCATGGCATCGCCGTGCATCCGTGTTTCAAATTTGACCATTGGTTGCAGTAATCGGCCAATCGTTTCGATATCGAGTCGATTCCATCTTGAGGGGGCAATCATTAGTTGCTTTAACGTCTGTTCGGACGGCAAGTATTGCGGTCTGGGGTGGGAACTTCGACAAACTGCTTCGCGCGATATCGCGCTTTTCAGGCATCGTTGCGTTCCGAGTGTAGAATACACCTCCGGGGGGAAGAGATGCGTTTACAAGCGCTCGATGGATGGCGTGGCCTCGTAGCGGTCCTGGTCATCCTGTTTCATGTTTATGTGTTGCACACATTCTTTCTGGCGGAGTGGCTGCGATATCTCGCGCCTGTCCTTGAATTCTTCTTCATCGTCAGCGGTTTTGTCATGGCGCTCGGCTTTGGCGACAAAGTCACCGACACGAAGAGCTTTGTTGGCTACATTATCAGGCGGGGTGGGCGCGTCTGGCCGATACACCTCGCAATGATTGGCTTGCTGCTGCTTATCCCACTGCTACGCTTCATCATGCAAACGCCGGGCGACCTTTTCTCCGGTCAGCTTACGCTTGAGTCCCTGCCGGCTCAGTTGCTGATCCTGCAAACCTGGACTCCTGAATATGCCATGACCTGGAACTATCCGTCATGGACTCTGTCCGGCGAAGTGTTCGCTTATTTCCTGATGGGTATCCTTGTGTGGGTCGCGCGAAAGGAGCCTCTGCGCTGGGTGCTTGGTCTGATGATTATCGCGGTTGCCGGCACGTTTTTCTACAATGCGATGATGAGCTCGCCCAACTACAATACCGTCACGGTATCGCGTGCGGTGACAGGGTTTTTCTTCGGCTTCCTGCTTTACCATGCCTGGCGCCGCTACCCGCTGACGAATGTGCGGGTTGCGGCTGTGTTGGAAGTGGTGGTCGTGATCGCGTGCTGCCTGCTCTTCCAATGGCACCCGGACGGGCTAGCCTATTTCCTTTTCTATCCGCTGTTTGCGGCATTGATCTACGCCTATGCTGGCGACAACGGATTGGTGTCGCGTTTTATGTGCTCGTCCCCCCTGCAGTGGTTGGGGAAGTACTCCTTTTCCATCTACATGTTCCACGGCGTGGTTTCTAAATGGATCATGATCGCTGGCCGTTTCATTGACGCGCGCACGGAACTGCCGCTGATACGCGCTGTGGAAGCGCCGTCCGTGGTGCATACCGTTAATGTGATCGACCTGCCTCAGCAGTGGATGAACGATCTGCTTGTGCTTGCCTATGTGATTGTCGTTTTGGTCGGTGGCCGGATCATTTACTCGCTCGTTGAGGCGCCTTCCCGGGATTACTTCAAGGATCTGTCGATCCGCATGATGAAGCGAATGGCGGCAAAGGAAGCGGCAAAACAATCGGAAATCTCCGGCGGTGTCGCGCCGGTTGCGGCTGCGGCGGCGCCGGAAGCCCCGACCCAGCGCCCCTGATTCTGCGCGATCGCCGCTCTGAAATCGCATGACCCTCGATGGCGAGGAATTGCTGATCGAATGGCGCGAAAGCGACGACCGCGTTTACATGAACGGTCCGGTCGAACTGGAATTCGAATCGGATATCGAAGGTAGTCAGATTCGGCGCCAAACCATCCGCACATCAGGCATTTTTTCTTCGTTCCGCTGGCCATCCGTGAGTTCCACCTGTTCGAACCCGAATCGAACATAGAAGGCGCGTGCCGTGTTATTGCGCTGGAATGTCCAGAGCTGCAGAGTGCTGGAAGCCGCTTGGACCCGGCGCAGCAATTGCGAGCCGGTACCGTCTCGCCAGGCATTTGGTGCCACATAAAGGTGATTCAGCCAGCCATCCGCATACGCGACGAACCCGGCCACCTGGCCCAACTTGTCAGCGACGATTACGGTCTGGCTGGGTAAGACCTGGTCGTGAAAGAATTCGAGGACTTCGTGTGGTGAATGGATGACGGGCAGCCAAGGCATTGCCGCTGCACGCGAAGCCCTGTGAAGCCTTGCAATGGCCGGCGCATCTGACACGGACGCTTGTCTGAACAGCAATGGATTTGCCTCGCCTGAACTGGCGATACTGTAGTCTCTTTTTGTGCTTCCTAGAGCCCCTAACTGGTCGAATACCTTGATTCCCGACCCATCCGGCGCGATGTGCGCTGCACGAGAACGCCATGACGGACCCGAAAGCCCCCTCCAGCCCGACGCTTATTACGCTCGGATGCCGCCTCAACTCTTATGAGTCCGAGGTGATGCGCGGCCATGCGGCTGATGCAGGCCTCTCTGATGCGGTGATCGTCAACACCTGCGCGGTGACGGGGGAGGCGGTGCGCTCCGCCCGGCAGGCCATCCGCCGTGCGGCGAAGGATCATCCGGGCGCGCCCATTCTCGTGACCGGCTGCGCTGCCCAGATCGACCCCGACATGTTCGCCAAGATGCCGGAAGTCACTCGTGTGATCGGCAATCATGAGAAGATGAAGGCCGAGACCTGGAAGCCGGTAGACCTGCTCGGCGGGCACGAGAAAGTCCGCGTCAACGACATCATGTCGGTGAAGGAAACCGCCGCCCACCTGATCGACGGTATGGACGGGCGCGCGCGGGCCTATGTTCAGGTCCAGAATGGCTGCGACCACCGCTGCACCTTCTGCATCATCCCTTATGGCCGCGGGAATTCCCGCTCTGTCCCGGCGGGTGAAGTGGTGGACCAGGTCCGCCGCCTCGTGGAGACGGGCCATTACGAAGTCGTGCTGACAGGCGTGGACCTGACGAGCTGGGGCGCGGACCTTCCGGGCACGGCGCAGCTCGGCAATCTGGTCCAGCGCATTCTGAAGCTGGTGCCGGAGCTGAAACAGCTGCGCATTTCCTCCATCGACGCCATCGAGATTGATGACGCCCTGTTCGAGGCGATAGGTGAGCCGCGCCTTGCGCCCTTCATGCACCTGTCGCTTCAGCATGGGGACAATCTCATCCTGAAGCGGATGAAGCGCCGCCATTCGCGCGATGATGCGATCGCGCTGGCAGAGCGGCTTCGCAGCTTGCGTCCGGATATCGCACTCGGTGCGGATATTATCGCTGGGTTTCCTACAGAGACTGAGGCTCATTTCGAGAACTCAGTCCGTCTTGTGGACGATTGCGGCCTCGCCTTCCTGCACGTCTTTCCCTACAGCCCGCGCCCCGGCACGCCGGCCGCCCGGATGCCACAGCTGGAGAAGGCCGTTATCAAGGAGCGCGCCGCGCGGCTGCGGGAAGCGGGCGAAAACGCCCTCAAAACCCACTTTTCGCGCCATATTGGGGAAATGCGGGAGGCTTTGGTCGAGCGAGGGACCGCGGCTCGCCTGGCGGACTTCACCCCGGTAAAACTGTCGCGCGACCCCGGCCAAGCTGGACGGCCCGTGCGGGCCCATATAACCGGGCATGACGGCAGGCAGCTGATCGGAGAAATAGACGCATGATCCTCTGGTTCGGGAAGAAAAAGAAAAAAGAGGAGATGCAGGCGGCCGGTGCGGAGATGGCGTCGCCGGAGCTGTCGGCGGAAGAGATCGCCGCGAAAGAAGCTGTCGAAGCCGAAGCGGCCAAGGCCGCTGCCGAAAAGGAAGAAATCGAACGCATCGTCGCCGAGGCCAACAAGGCCTGGGAAGAGCGTCAGGCCCGCGAAGCCGCCGAGGCCGCCGCTGAAGCAAAGCGTCTCGAAGAAGAGGCCCGCCGGGCAGAGGAGGCTGCGGCTGCGGCAGATGCCGAAGAAGCCGCCCGTCTGGCTGAAGAGGTCGAGAAAGCCCGCAAGGCGCGGGAAGAACGCGCAGCCCAGCAGGCCAAGGCTGAGGCCGAGCTGAAACTGCTGGCCGACCGGCGCGAGGCGGAACGCCTTCGCGCCGAAGCCGAGGCCGCCGCCCGCGCGGCCATGGAGGCGGAAGCTAACAATCCGGGCTTCGTCGCCAAACTGGGGCAGGGCCTGTCGCGCTCCTCCTCCCGTCTGACGGAAGGCCTCGCCGCGCTTGGCCGCCGAAAACTCGATGACGACACGATTGAGGAGCTGGAAGACCTTCTGATCACGTCCGATCTCGGCTCCAAAGTCGCGGCCCGGGTGACGAAAAACCTCGCAAAAGAGCGGTTTGACCGCGAAATCAGCCCCGAAGAAATCAAACTCGCTCTCGCCAGCGAAATTTCGGACGTGTTGAAGCCGCGCGAAAAGATTGTCGATTTCTCCGAAGGCTCCAGCCCGCGCATCGTGCTGTTCGTGGGCGTCAACGGTTCCGGCAAGACGACGACGATTGGCAAGATCGCCTCGAAACTGAAAGAGCAGGGCGCGAAGGCCTTGCTGGTGGCGGGCGACACGTTCCGCGCCGCCGCGATTGAGCAACTGACCGTCTGGGGCGACCGGGCCGGGATCCCGGTCATGTCCAAGCCGACTGGCGCCGATGCGGCGGGCCTTGTCTATGAGGCCATCGAAAAGGCGAAGGCGGACGATCTGGATCTCGTCCTGATCGACACCGCCGGACGCTTGCAGAACAAGACCGAGCTGATGTCGGAGCTCGAAAAAGTCGTCCGTGTCATCAAGAAGCTGGACCCGACGGCGCCGCACGATGTGATCCTCGTCCTTGATGCGACAGTTGGCCAGAACGCGCTCAGCCAGGTCGAGGCCTTCCGGAATACGGCCGGCGTGACGGGGCTCGTGATGACGAAGCTTGACGGAACGGCGAAAGGCGGCGTTCTGGTTGCGATCGCCGAGGCGTATGACCTGCCGATCCACTTCATCGGCATAGGTGAAAAGGCAGAAGACCTCCGCCCATTCAGTGCGGAGGCCTTCTCGAAAGCCCTCGTGGGGGTCAGCACCTAAGCGATTTATTCTGCTGCTTCGGCGGATTCAGCCTCATCATCGAATATCTCCTCAATGCTGCGCCCGAACAGGCGGGCAATGGCGAAGGCCAGCGGCAGGGACGGGTCATACTTCCCGGTTTCGATGGCGTTGACGGACTGGCGGGATACATCGAGCCGGTCGGCCAGTTCAGCCTGGCTCCATCCTTTTTCCGTACGTAGAATGCGGAGAATGTTCTTCATACCCAGCTTTACACCGTCCGGCCAAAACATTCCGGCAGGCGCGCCAGGCCGAAGGCAAAGAAGAATACCGGTCCGAACCAGAACACCTCGATGTCGCCGATCACGTCGAAAATCTGCAGGAAACCGACCAGAAACAGGAGGCCGGAGGTGATGAGCCCCGCATCCCGCAACGCTTTCAGATACCGCATGCGCGTATATTCATCCGTTTCATCGGTCTGGCGACGGATGGCGTAAAGGACGATGAAGAGCGGCAAGGTCGCGGCAATCGCGCAAGCGGCATTCAGCCAGTCCGGCGCCTTGTCATCATCGATCAGAAATTTCGTACCGAGAATGATCGCCACGTATACGGCCATCATCGGCCAGAACAGGAAACGATATCGGCGGTTTGCTGTGCGGAATCTGCGGGGCTGGGCCATGAGAGAGCTCCTATTGTCAAGTTACCCTGACAATATGACAAGCAAGCTTTACTTTGTCAAGCGAACTTTACAAGTATCCCTATTCCGCAGCAATCGCTGCAGTTTGCAGGCTCTGGGCCCCGCGTACCATCCGGCCGGGCCTGGCGCCGGTCGGGTCGCCATCCCGGTGAGTGATCTCGCCCTTCAGGATCGTCGCGGTGTAGCCGGACGCACGCTGCATCAGGCGTCGTCCACCGGCGGGCAGATCGTATTGCACTTCCGGCAAGTGAAGCTTCAGGTTTGCCAGGTCGATCACGTTCAGATCCGCCCGGTAACCGGGAGCGATCACACCGCGGTCGTGCAGGCCCATCCATTGGGCGGTGTCCTGCGTCTGGCGCTTCACGAGGAATTCGATCGGCAGTTTCGGGCCGCGCTGGCGGTCCCGCGCCCAATGGGTCAGCATCGTCGTCGTAAACGAGCCGTCGCAGATCATGCCGACATGCGCGCCGCCATCGGAGAGGCCGGGCAGGGTGGCGCGGCTCTCCATCATGGCGCGGATCGGTTCGAGGGATCCTTGCGAGTAGTTGAGGAAGGGCAGGTAGAGCACGCCTTGGCCATCCCGCTCCAGCATCAGGTCGAGCGCCATGGCCTCCGGGCTTATCCCGCGTTCCTTGGCCATATGCTCCAGTGTGCTTTCCGGGCCGGGCTCATAATTCACCGGATCCCGCAGCTGGAACATCTTGCCGAAGCTGCGCAGCATGACTTTCAGGAACGGATTGTCCGAGGCGGGCTCTTCCGACAGCAGCTTTTCGCGAAAGGCCGGGTCGCGCAGGGCGACCACACGTTCGGCCAGCGGCTCCTTGGCTATTGCCGCATAGGACGGATGCGCGCTGAACGGATTCATTGTCAGTTCGAGGCCGAGCAGCACACCCACCGGGCGCGGCGCGACCTGTGCCCGCATCGGCAGGCCGTCATTCATCGCGGTCTCGATTGCACCCAGCAGGGCGCGCCAGCCTTCCGGCGCCACATCGGCCTGCGCCAGCGAAACAGATAGCGGCCGGCCGGAGGCCTCGACGATCCGGCGCAGCATCGCGGCCTCTTTTTGCGGATCGTTGAAGTCCGACACGAACTGCAACACGCCGCGGTTCGCTTCCTTCAGGCCTTCGGCGATGCCGATCAGTTCGGTTTCGCTGGCCGTCAGCGTCGGGGTCGGCTGGCCGTCGGACGTGCGATGGTTCAGCGTCCGCGACGTGGAAAAGCCGAGCGCGCCGGCGATGACGGCCTCTTTCGCCAGCTGTTTCATGGCAGCGATGTCTTCAGCGCTCGCCTCTTCGCGGTTCGCGCCGCGTTCGCCCATCACATAGACCCGCAGGGCGGCATGCGGCAGCTGGGCGCCGATATCGGTGTCGAACTGGCGGGTCGACAGGAAATCCAGATAATCCGGGAAACTCTCCCAGCTCCACGGCAGGCCTTCGGCGAGCACGGGGAAGGGGATGTCCTCGACGCCTTCCATCAGGCGGATCAGCCGGTCATGGTCTTCCGGGCGGCAGGGCGCGAAGCCGACGCCGCAATTGCCCATGATCACAGTGGTGCAGCCATGCAGGGAAGAGGGGCTGATCGCTTCGCCCCAGGTCGCCTGGCCATCATAATGCGTGTGGATGTCGACAAAGCCTGGCGTCACGACCTGTCCGCGCGCATCGATCTCCTCGATGCCCTTTCTGGAAACCTTGCCGATTGCGGAAATGTGACCGCCGGAGACCGCCACGTCGCCTTCGAACGGTTCGGCCCCGGTGCCGTCCACGATTGTCCCGCCCCGGATAATCAGGTCATGCGTCGCCATGATATTCTCCCTCGTCTTTCCCGGCACGATGCCAGAGCGGACGTCCGCGAGAAAGACTGACCGCACGTCAGCAGTTTAAAGGGTTCGGAAACTCAGGCATGAGACGGGCCGTCCTGCCGCCTTCCGGGAACCCCATGACTGCCTCTGAAATACTCCCCATCAGTCTCTGCCTCCTGTCGGCGATATCCCTGGCGACGACCAATGTCCTGGTAAAAGGGGGCGGGGACATTCTGACGGGCCGGATGATTGTTCAGGTCACGGCAGCCCTGATTGTTCTGCCGTTCGCGTTCTTCTTCCCGCTGCCGCCTTTGAGCACCTTGCCGCTTCTGGCGATCTCCATGGTGTCTCACTGGTTTTATCAGGGGTGCCTGATCCGGGCGATGCACCGGGGCGACCTGTCGCTGGTCTACCCGGTGATGCGCGGGCTGGGGCCTCTGGCAACGGCGGTGTTCGCGACATTCCTGCTGCAGGAACACCTCGCTCCGATGCAGCAGGTCGGATTGTTCTGCGCGTCCTTTGCCATCCTTTTCTTTGCCCTGCCGACGGCAGCAACGCGGGAAGGGCGGAGCCTCGACCGTCGAGCCCTGTTCTGGGCCGTGCTGACCGCGGTCGGGATCGGGCTTTATGCCGTGAGTGATACGCGTGCCGCGCGGGCGATGCCGCACCCGATGACATTCGTCATCATCCTGTTCCTGTTCGACTGGGTCGGCGTGACGGCAGTCTTCCTCTGGCAAAGGCGCGGACGGTACATGAAAACGATCCGCCCGCAGTTCCGTTCCGGCGTCATCGGCGGGATTGTCGGATGCCTGTCCTACGGCATGGCGATCTTTGCCTACACAATGACCGATGCGGCCATGGTGACGGCCTTGCGGGAAACTTCCGTCGTCTTCGCGGCGGTGATGGCAGCCTTGTTCCTGAAGGAGAGTTTCGGTGCCCGGCGCATCGTTGCCGCCTCCGTTCTGGCCACCGGGCTTGTCCTTATGCAGGCCGGTGCAGCGTGAGACTCGCCGTATGCGACATTTCGTGCGACAGCGGCTTTAACAAAACCGCAAGCACGCATGGTGCGTAGGAAGTATATGAGTGAGTTCGATCAGAAGACAGTGACCCATCCGGGTGATGCCCCGCAGGAGGCGAACGTCAAGGACGCCGCCGCGCGTGCCGGGGGAATCTGGACAGAGCTCGGCCCGACGCTGGCCTTTATTGTCATCTACAATGTCATGTTGCGCTTTCCGGAAGAGGGGCTGTTTTCGAAGGAAAACGCGCTCTTTTGGGCCACGGGCGTGCTCATTGTGGCCACGGCCGCAGTGATCATCATGAAGGTGATCCGTAAACAGAGAATACCGCCATTCCTGCTCGTTTCATCAAGCCTTATCGGTGTTTTCGGCGTTCTGGGCATCGCGTTTCATTCAAAGCTCCTGCTTTTCCTGAAGCCGACCATTATCAATCTGATGTTTGCTGGCGCGATTTTCGGCGGTCTCGCCGTGGGCCGCAATATCTGGAAAATGCTGTTCAACGAGCTCTTTCACCTGCCGGACTATGCCTGGCGCGTCCTCGCGATCCGCTGGGGCCTATATTTTATAGCGATGGCGATATGGAACATCGTCGTGTGGCAGGCGTTCGGTGAGGCCGCCTGGGCCAACTGGAAGATGGGCAATATCGTCATCGGGTTCGTGTTCGCCATGGCCAATGCTCCCTATACCCTGAAGCATATGAAAACCCAGCCCGATGAGCGCTGACTCGCCTAATGGGTGAGCTTTTCAGTTCCCGGAGGGTTGGCGAACGGCGGGAAGGCAGGCAGGTGCCGGGTTTCGGCATAATGCGTCAGCGCCCAGATCACGGTCGGAAAGGCGAGTTCTGACCAGGGGATGTCCTTCCAGTCGAACAATCCGACTTCCTCGCTCTCCGGACCTGCAGAAATGTCAGAAACGAGTTCCGCCCGGAACATGACCTGAACCTGCGCAATGCGGGGAACAGAGTAAACGGCGAGTAACTGCTGGATCCGGATGTCCGCGCACGCTTCTTCCTGCGCCTCCCTCCGTGCACCTTCCTCGACCGTTTCGCCTTCTTCCATGAAGCCCGCCGGGAGCGTCCAGTAACCTTTTCGGGGCTCGATTGCGCGCCGGCAGAGCAAGATCTTCCCGTTTTTGGTCACAACGGACCCCGCAACGATTTTCGGGTTCACATAGTCGATAAATCGGCAATGGGCGCAAACCCGGCGCAATTTATCGTCTCCTTCGGGCGTTTCCACGTGAAAAAGGGGCGAAATGAAAGGATTCGATAATTGATCCGTCATCTGTTGTTATCCAATCGCGTTCTAAGAGAGGGGTATTGATCCGCACACGGGCCTCTGCTTTAGGGGGCTTGTGGGTGGGTCGGCCGCCGAACTAGTTAAGTCATCCCTCGAAAGGTAAACCAATATGTCATTCAATCTCAACGCTTCGCCCAGCCATCTGCTGCATCGTGCTCAGCAGGCTGCTGCAAACCACAGCGCCAAGGCGCTCCGCTCCGCCGGCATCACGCTGCGCCAGTTCTCGCTGCTCGCAGCCCTAGACGGTAATGAAGGCGCCAGCCAGTCCGATCTCGTCAATGCCACCGGAATCGACCGTTCGACCCTGGCCGATATGGTCGCCCGTATGGAAACCGGTGGCCTGATCAAGCGAGCCGCTTCGAAAACCGACGCCCGCGCAAAGTCCGTCTCCCTGACGGCAAAAGGCAAAAAAGCCCTCGATAAGGCCCTTCCGGCTGTCCAGGCTGCTGACGCTGCCCTGTTCTCCGGCCTCGCCAAAGTGAAGCAGGACGCCCTGATGTCCGGCCTCGTCGGCCTGACCGAAGAAGAAGCCAAGCCGGCTCCGGCACCGAAAGCTGCTCCGAAGGCCGCTGCACCGAAGAAAGCTCCGGCGAAGAAGGCTCCGGCCAAGAAAGCTCCGGCTGCGAAGAAGGCCCCGGCCAAGAAGCCGGCTGCCAAGAAAGCCGCTGCACCAAAGAAAGCTGCTGCTGCAAAGCCGGCCGCCAAGAAGGCCGCTCCGAAAAAAGCCGCTCCTAAAAAGGCTGCACCGAAGAAAGCCGCTGCTGCTGCAAAGGCACCGGCCGTGAAAAAAGCGCCGGCCAAGAAGCCGGCCGCTCGCAAAGCCAAGAAGAAGTAATCTGGCTTAAAGGGTTCAGGGGCGGGGCGCGCTGAGCGCCTCGCCCACCCGTTTCACCGAGTCAGCGTCCAGCGGCCCGGAAATATGCTCCAGAATCTCGCCATCGGCTGAGATCACAAAGGTTTCCGGCACACCTGTCAGGCCGAAGTCCAGTCCGCCCTGACCATCCGGATCCATCACGATATCGGCGTACGGATTGCCAAGCTCCTCAAGGAACTTGCGTCCATTGGCCGGTGTATCCTTGTATAACACGCCATAAACCTGCCCCGGATGGGCCTCGGCCAGCGCCGTCAGGCGCGGATGCTCAGCCTCGCACGGGGCGCACCAGCTGGCAAACAGGTTCACCGCGATCGTTTCCCCGGTGGGTGTGGGGGCAAAACTCAGCGTACCGCCCTCAAGCCGCTCGAAGCTGCGGTCCGGCGCAGCGCGGGAGATGCGTTCGAAGTCGCCTTTTTCCGGATGGGTGAGTTCCCAGCCCGCAAGGCCCGCAAAAAGCACAAGCGCCGTGACCGGAATGGCGGCAAGCCAGCGTTTCATGCTGCGTCATCTCCGCGCAGGCGCGCTTCGGCCCGCTGCATTTTTGCCTGCGAGGCTTTCGCCCGTAGGGTGACGATCAGGATGGTCAGGCCCAGGCCGATCGCGCCGATGCCGTAGCAGGCCCAGATGAAGACGGCATTCTTGTCGAAATCCGGCATCATGATCCCTCAGCCCTCCGCCATCAGTTTCGCATTCGCCTGCGCCGTGCGCCGGTCCCAGATCTCGGCGCGCATCAGCGTCTGGGTCAGGCCGGCGAAGAGCAGGGTGTGGCCAAGGCCGCTCGCCAGCAGGGGCCAAAGGTAGACCGCGGCCATTTTCGGTCCGTCTGCGGTGAGAACGCTCGAATCCTGGTGGAGCGAGGTGAAGAGGTCCACGGAGAATTTGATGAGCGGCACATTGATCGCGCCCACCATGGCGAGAATGGCGCCGGCACGGGCGGCTTTCTGGCGCGTGTCCATGGAGGCGCGCAGCGCCATGTAGCCGAGGAACAGGAAGAACATGAAGAGGACCGACATCATCCGTGCATCGTCCCATTGCCACCAGGTGCCCCAGGTCGGCTTGCCCCAGATCGATCCGGTCGCAAGGCAGATCGCCGTCCACACGGCGCCCAGCGGGGCGATAGATTTTGCGGCAATATCCGCCACTTCATGACGCCAGATGAACCAGATGAAGCTCATCACCGCCATCGCCATATAGCTCGCCATGGCCAGCCAGGCAGCGGGCACGTGGATGAACATCACACGCATGATGTCCCCGCCCTGATAGTCGTCCTTCGGAACCATCCAGAGGCCCTGCCACAGGCCCCAGCCGATCAGCAGAACGGCCAGCGCATAGCAAAGGGGCGCCAGCCAGTTCGACAGGCGCATAAAACGGAGGGGATTTGCGAACCAGGAAAACATGGAAATGCGATACCGCTCCCTCAGTCTGCCGCCAAGCGCAAGGCTGCAGCCATGGCGAATGGCGCGACGGCCAGGGCGAACAGGGTGGAGGCCGCAAGGAACAAGGGCGCGCTTTCGCTGCCGGGGCCATGGGTCATGGAGAGCGCTCCGAAAATGGCTGTCGGCACATACAATGGCAGGGCGATGAGGCTGATCAACAGGCCGCCGCGCCGCACCGTCGCCGACAGGGCCGCGCCGACACCGCCCCAGAAGTAGAAGGCAAGCCCGCCGAGGGCGTAAAGTGCTGCGTTGCGCAGCAGGTCTGTCGAAGCCTCGGCCTGGAACATCAGTGCCAGCAGCGGGGAGAGCAGGGCCAGTGGCAGGCCCGCGGCCAGCCAGTGCGCGAACGTCTTCGCCCCCGCGATGGCAGAAGCAGGGGCCCCGGTCTGCAGCCAGAGGTCCAGCGCCCCGTCTTCGGTGTCCGCCTGGAAGATCCGCTCCAGCGTGACGAGGCTGGAGAGCGCGAGCGCCACCCAGAGAATGCCGGGTCCGACAGCACGCAGCGTCTGCGGGTCCGTCCCGATGCCGAGCGGGACCAGAACAGCGGCGCCCGCAAAAAAGCCGAGCGGCAGCAGCGCCCCAGCGCCGCCTGCCCAGGCCTCACCCAGTGCCTGCCGGAAGGCAGAGAGGATCGGAGCAGGCCTCACAACACGACCTCATTGGTCGGCACGAAGCCGGATTCGCCATGAATGGCCGCAATCATGCCGCCACCGGACTTCAGATGATCCTCGATCAGTTCCAGCACCAGGTCCCGGCCTTCGGCATCGAGCGCGGTATAGGGTTCGTCCAACATCCAGATCGGCCGCTTCTCCAGCAGAAGGCGGCCAAGGGCCGTGCGGCGACGCTGCCCGGCAGAGAGATAGCGGGCCGGCACATCAGCCGGGCGTTTCAGGCCCATTTGGACAAGCACTGAGTCCAGATCAGAATCCGAGCCCCAGGCCTTGGCCCAGAGTCCAAGATGTGTACGCGGGGTCTCGTGCGGCTTCAGGCCTTCGCGATGGGCGAACCAGTGATGCAGGCCGTTGCGGGTGACCTCGCCTGCTTCAGGCCGGGTCAGCCCGGCCAGAATGCGCAGCAGGGTCGTCTTGCCTGCGCCGTTCGAGCCGCGCAGGACGAGGCTCTCTCCCGGCGCCACCGATAGGCCGACGCCGGTAAACAGCACCCTTTCGCCCCGAATCATGCCGAGGCCATTGGCAGAGAGCAGGGGCTCCGTCACGCCGCGCCGCACCCGTTTCCGCGCCGGGAATGGCGCAAATGAAGGGAAAATGGCGCATGTGGGCCCATCAGGATCTCCTACCTGCCTGTTAGAACGCACGTTTTATCGGTTCAGGCGCTGCAGGATAGTCCCTTTGTCCCAATTGCGTCAGCGCCTCCAGCCTTATATGAGACGGGCACGCGCCGCCCATTCCGCCCGGCGGCCCCGGATTCACATCTTAGACGCGAGGTTCCCCTCCCATGCCGTCCCTCGACAGCTTTAATTCCAAACGCACGCTCACCGCTGGTGGCAAGACCTACACCTACTTCTCCATCGAGGCTGCCGCCGAGAACGGACTTGGCGATGTTTCCCGCCTTCCGGCCTCGCTGAAAGTGCTGCTGGAAAACATGCTGCGCTTCGAAGACGGCAAGACCGTCACCAAGGACGACATTCTCGCGTTCAAGAAATGGCTCGACAACAAGGGCAAGGATGATCACGAGATCGCCTACCGTCCGGCCCGCGTGCTGATGCAGGACTTCACCGGCGTTCCCGCCGTGGTCGACCTTGCCGCCATGCGCGACGCCGCCCAAAAGCTCGGCGCCTCGGCTGAAGCCATCAACCCGCAGGTCCCGGTGGATCTCGTCATCGACCACTCGGTCATGGTCGACAGCTTCGCCGGCCCGGACAGCTTCAAGAAAAACGTCGAAATCGAATACCAGCGCAACCAGGAGCGCTACGAGTTCCTGCGCTGGGGGTCGACCGCATTCAAGAATTTCCGCGTCGTGCCGCCCGGCACCGGCATCTGCCACCAGGTGAACCTTGAATATCTCGGCCAGACCGTCTGGACGAAGGAAGAAGACGGCGAAACCGTTGCTTACCCGGATACCTGCGTCGGCACCGACTCCCACACGACCATGATCAACGGCCTGTCCGTGCTCGGCTGGGGCGTCGGCGGGATCGAGGCTGAAGCCGCCATGCTCGGCCAGCCGGTCTCCATGCTGATCCCGGAAGTCATCGGCTTCCGCCTTGACGGCAAGATGGCCGAAGGCGCCACGGCAACCGACCTCGTGCTGACGGTCGTGCAGATGCTCCGCCAGAAGGGCGTTGTCGGCAAATTCGTCGAATTCTATGGCCCGGGCCTCTCGAACCTGACCCTCGAAGACCAGGCAACCATCTCCAACATGGCCCCGGAATACGGCGCGACCTGCGGCTTCTTCCCGGTCGACCATGACACGGTGAAATATCTCAGCAACACCGGTCGCGACGCGGACCGCGTTGCCCTTGTCGAAGCTTATGCCAGGGCACAGGGCTACTGGCGTCCGGAACAGGCCGAGCCGGTCTTCACCGACACGCTGGAACTGGACCTCAGCGCCGTTGTGCCGTCCATCTCCGGCCCGAAACGCCCGCAGGACCGCGTGCTCCTCTCCGAAGGCGACATCGCCTTCGCCGAAGCCATGTCGAAAGAATTCGGCAAGGCCTCTGACGCTGCTGAGCCGGTGAAAGTGGAAGGCGAAGACTACACCGTCACCCATGGTGACGTGTTCATCGCCGCCATCACATCCTGTACCAACACGTCGAACCCGTCCGTGCTGATCGCTGCCGGCCTCGTGGCGAAGAAGGCGAACGAACTGGGCCTGACCCGCAAACCTTGGGTGAAGACGTCGCTCGCGCCCGGATCGCAGGTCGTGACCGACTATCTCGACAAGGCCGGCCTGACCGATGACCTGAACGCGCTCGGCTTCAACCTCGTCGGCTATGGCTGCACAACCTGTATCGGCAACTCCGGCCCGCTGGATGCGCCGCTGGCGAAAGCCATCGCGGACGGCGACCTCGTGTCCTGCTCGGTGCTCTCGGGTAACCGGAACTTCGAAGGCCGGATCGGCCCGGACATCAAGGCGAACTATCTCGCTTCGCCGCCGCTGGTCGTCGCCTATGCCATCGCCGGCACGCTGCGCAAGAACCTGACCAAGGATCCGATCGGCACCGACAAGAATGGCAACGACGTCTACCTGAAAGACATCTGGCCGACCTCGCACGAGATTGCCGAGATCATGGCGAAGGCCGTGACGCCGGAAATGTTCGCCGAGCGTTATTCCGACGTCTTCAAGGGCGACGAACACTGGCAGGGTATCGAAGTTTCCGGCGGACAGACCTATAGCTGGCCGCCTGCCTCGACCTATGTCCAGAACCCGCCTTACTTCGAAGGCATGACCCTCGATGTGGACGCGCCGACGGACGTGAAAGACGCCCGGGTCCTCGCCGTCTTCGGCGACTCGATCACCACCGACCACATTTCGCCGGCCGGTTCGATCAAGGCGTCCAGCCCCGCAGGCATTTACTTGCAGGAGCATCAGGTGTCGGTCCTCGACTTCAACTCCTACGGCTCGCGCCGCGGCAACCATGAAGTCATGATGCGCGGCACCTTCGCCAACATCCGTATCAAGAACCAGATGGTGCCGGGCGTCGAAGGCGGCGTGACGGTCCACTATCCGGACGGCGAACAGATGGCGATCTACGATGCCGCCATGAAGTACGAAGCCGAAGGCACGCCGCTAGTGATCTTCGCCGGCGACCTCTACGGCAACGGCTCCTCGCGTGACTGGGCTGCCAAAGGCACCGTCCTGCTCGGCGTCCGCGCCGTGATCGCAGGCAGCTTCGAGCGGATCCACCGCTCCAACCTGATCGGTATGGGCGTCCTGCCGCTGGAGTTCGCAGAAGGCGAAAGCGCCAAGGCCCTTGGCCTGACCGGCAAGGAGCAGGTGACCATCGAAGGCATCAATGACATCAAGCCGCGCCAGTCGCTGGAAGTGAAGATCACCCGTGAAGACGGCACGACCTTCACCGCCAACACGGTGGTCCGCATCGATACCGAGAACGAGCTGGACTATTACCGCAATGGCGGCATCCTGCACTACGTGCTGCGTAACCTGGCCCGCGGCGCTGCCTGAGACCGCTGACCGGAACATAACAGTCAAAACCCCCGCAGCAGGCGCTGCGGGGGTTTTTTGCAGCCCTCACACCGGTGTGATTGTGTTGTCAGCGCATGGGTGATCTATACAGGAACCGTCATGAAACGCCTGCTCGCAGCCCTTTTTGTCTTGTCTCCTGTCGCCGCACCCGCCGCCATGGCGGAGTCGCCGACCCTGATCGAACTGTTCGCATCCCAGAATTGCCGGGCCTGCCCGAAGGCGCATGCGACCTTGAGCGAGGTCGATGCGGCACGTGACGATGTCCTGATCCTGACCTGGTCGGTGGACTATTGGGACTATCTCGGCGGCAAGGACCCGATGGCCATGGGCGAGTCCAAGGAACGCCAGCGCGCCTATGTCGACCGGTTCAAACTGCGCGGGCCCTACACGCCGCAAACCGTATACAACGGCGTTGAGCAATGCCCCGGCAACAAGCCCAGCAAGGTGGACGCGGCCATTTCCAAGGCCCGCAAGGAAACACCGGAAGGCGTGAAGCTCGTCCGCAAGGGCGATGGTGTGGAGCTGAGCGGCAAGGCCAATGGGCTGACCGACATTTGGTATGTCGACTATCTGGATGGCGCTGACAACACGACCGACATGGTTCATCCGGTGACGCAGGTCACCGCACTTGGTCCCTGGCTCGGTGGCCGCACGCAGATCACGCTGCCGGCGTGCGCTTCGCATTGCGCCGTGATTGTGCAGGAAGCCGGCTTCGGCCCGGTGCTCGCCACGATGCCGCTGGACCCGCCACCGGGCCAGTAGGATGGGACAGTAGGCCTACTGCGCCTCTTCCGGCGTCTCCGGCACGGCAATTTCCGGCGGGCGGACGATTGAGCTGACGAGCGGTGTGAAATCGTTCCAGTCGTATTCGGATAATTCGAACGCCCAGCCTGTGGCCTTGTCATTGATCGTGCTGCCACGATGCGCGCCTTCGCCCGCCTCGACCGCCCGGAGTGTGACGAAGAAGCCGTCCGGTTCACGATAGGCTTCCACTTCCACTTCCAGCCCATCATGCGTCTCCGTGATGTGACGGCCCACGGATTTGGTCATGAGGTCCGCGGCAGGCTTTACCCCGATCGCCTGGAAGCGGCTGAGCGCCAGTGCGGGCGTGGAGGCGGCGAGCCGGCTGATCAGCCGGAAATCCTGATAGGGCGGGCCCGGACGGAAGCTGCGGTCGCTCGTGCCCACGGCGCGCTGCAAGTAAAGGCTCTCGCCATACCGGTCGAACAGGCGGACGGCCGAGACGGCATCCGGGCTGATGTCGAGAATGTCGAGGTCCAGCCAGGCATCCGCATTGTAGAGCGGCGGCAGGTCGCCGCTGACCTGATAGGCCTGCATTTCGTCCGGCCGTCGGGCATAGAGATGCTCGCCCTTGCGGCCGGTGATGATGGCGGCAGTGACCTCGCCATCGCCATTTGCCAACTCGATCAGGGCGCCGGTGCCACCTTCGCGCGGATCGCCAAGACCAACGCGGTTCAGCTTGCCCGGATCGCGCGTGCGTGCTTCGCCCCAGGTTAGTTCGCCAAGGCCGGTGGCAAGGTCCGCCAGCCGGTCGGCGCGGACGGGATAGCCATGCGTGCCTTCGAGCGTCCAGCCATCGACACTGTTCAGCAGACGGTAGGATTCGTCGGCCAGCGTCACGCGGATTTCTGCGGCTTCGGCGCGGATTTCGGCAAAGTCCGGCAAGACGGGCTGTCCGGTCCGCCCGGTCTGGGCGGGCCCGCCCTTGAAATCGAGATTCACGAGCACGGCCAGAAGCGCCAGCACGGCGGCGGCCGCACCGAGGATTTGCAGGCGTTTGCGGCGCTCGCGCTGGCGCAGTTCGGTCATGACTCCCTCCGCGCGCGCACTTGCTGGCGGCGCCAGACAAGCAGGCCGGCCAGCGCGATCAGGATCGGCCCGCCCCAGATATTGATCGCCTTCAGCGTGGCCTCCATCCGGTCGATATCGCGCCGGTAGTCGCGTTCGATCGTGCGGAGTTCCCCTCGCAGGGAAACGATCCGCTCGCGCAGCTGAGCGAGTTCGGTACGTTCGTCATCGGTCAGGTCAGCGGAGTCGTCGCCTTCGAAGAAGCCGTCGGTGGAGCCGATGGCCTGCAACTCTTCCAGCCGCCCCTGTGCTTCGTTGAGGCTCGCTTCCAGTTCGGCCTGTTGGCGGAAATACTTCGCTTCAGCGGTGGCGCGCATGTCATCGATCCGTTTCATGGGCCGCAGGCTCGGCGCGCGGGACCGAAGCCGCGAAAGCTCGCCGCCGCCGGCCAGTGCATCCAGCGCGTTCAGCACCAGCGCGCCATTGTCCGCCACCACAATGTCCCGACCCGGCACGATGTAGAAATCGTCCGCGATGAAGTCGACGTCGGCGATGAAGACAAGCTCGGCGTCTGTTTCGCTGGCGGAGATATGGGGCGGTGCATTGGCGGCATCGGCTCGGGCAATTTCTGCCATGACGGGGTCGGACGGCTCGTCCAATGCCGGGGCACCGGCCGGGAAAGCCGTTGCCAGATGCCCGGAAAGTCGCGCGGCCAGCACCAGCGGGCCGGGCTGCGTCTGATAGGATTTCAGCGTGTCTGACGGGGTGATATCGCGCACGGCTTTTTCGGCGTCGATGTAAGAGGGGCTGGGGCCTGTCTCGATCAGCGGAGAGAAAGTCATGGAGGTTGGTAGTTCCGAGACGACCAGTGCGCCGGGCGCGCCGAAGTTCACCACGCGCGTCAGGTCTGCCGTGATCAGATCGTCCTGATTCATGTCGCCGGCTGGTGCGCCAATGAACAGGGGATGGGCCTGTTCCTCGATCCGTCCGTCGCCGGTGTCGACCGGCACAGGCAAGGCCCCGGCCGCATCGGCCACCGCATCATGCGACAGGGTGATGCCCCAGGATTCGCCGAGCTTGCCGAGATCGGAGCGTGCTTCGGCGTCCGACATGTCGAACAGGCCCTGTCCGACAGCGGTCTTCGCCGCGGGATCGACGAGGAAGACCGCCCGGCCCTTGCGCAGAACGAACTGGTCGATCAGCCATTCCTGACGGTCTGACAGGGGCGGCGGATGCGCTACGAGCAGCACGTCGAGATCGGCAGGCAGGGACTGGAACTGGTCCGAAATCGGAACGATCTCGAAGGACCGGTCGATATCCGCCAGCAACGTATAGCCACCCTGTCCGCCCGGCGCAGACATACCCGGCAGCGTTGTCAGGATGCCGACGCGCGGCGGATCCGGATCGTCCAGCCGGGAGATCATGCGCGTCAGATCATATTCAAGCGACACTTCGCGTTCCGGTGCCAGGAACGGGATCACGCGCTGGTCATCGATCGTGTTGTGCCCGATGATGCCGAAATAGAGCGGATCGTCGCCATTCGTGTCGATGGCGGTGATGCCTGCCGCAAGCGCTTCGTCCTCGGCAGGGGAGAAGGGGGTCGGGTCGATCTCCCGCACGCGGACATATCCGCCGGACTGGGACTCATAGGCTTTCAGCAATTCCCGCACGCGGGCGGCGTAGGCGCGGACGGAGGGATAATCCTGCGCGACGCTGCGCGAATAGACGAGCGTCACGTCCACCGGCTCGGTAATGTCCGACAGTTTCTCCCGCGTCGCCTTCGACAGCGAGTAGAGATGGTTCTCGGTAAAATCGATCTGCGCGCCGGTCAGCACTTTCTGCGCCAGCAGGTTTCCGGCCACGAAAATAACAGTGACCAGCGCCGTTGCGATCAGGAGGTAGTGCTTCGACTTCATCTCAGCCGAGCCTCTGCCGTGCGGCCCAGAGGCCGTTGAGGATGGACCAGAAGGCGGTGAAGCCGAGGAAGAACATGACCGAGCGGAGTTCGAGCACGCCGCGCTGGGCGCCTTCGAACTGCGTCAGGAACGAGAATTGGGCGACAAGGTCGGCAAAGCCGGTCCCGAACACGGCCTTCACGGTGGAGAGTACCAGCGGCCAGCCTGCGGCCGTGAAGGCGAAGGCGATCAGGACGCTGATGACGAAGGCCGTCACCTGGCTGCCTGTCAGCGCCGAAACGGCTGACCCAATGGAAAGATAGGCGCCCGCCATCAGGAAGCTCACCAGATAGGTCAGCGCAATGGCCGTATTGTCCGGCCCTCCAAGGTAATTCACGGTGATCCACATCGGAAAGGTCAGCAGCAGGCCGACGCCCGCCACCGTCCACGCTGCACACAGTTTGCCGAGCACCAGGCCCGGCATACCGAGCGGCAGCGACAGCAGGAGTTCGTCCGTGCCCGCGCCCTGTTCATCCGCCCAGAGGCGCATGGCGAGCGCCGGCAGGAAGATCATGTAGAGCCACGGGTGCCAGACGAAGAAGGTTGCAAGGTCGGCAGTACCAGTGTCGAAAAACCCGCCCGCTTCCCAGGTGAACACGCCAAGGGCGAGCAGGAACACCGCAAGAAAGACATAGGCCATGGGCGTGGCGAAATAGGCGCCAAGCTCCCGCCGGTAGGTCGCGCCGAAGCCGCCCATCTGCTGGCGAAGGAACTCCATCATCTTGCGTTCGCCTCGGCCTGGTCGGTCAGGCGCATGAAGGCGCCTTCCAGCGATCCGTCATCGGATTTCTTCGCCAAGTCCGCCGGTGTGCCGTCGGCGACCACGCGGCCCCGGTCGATCACGATGGCCCGCGTGCACAAGGCGGGCACTTCGGTCAGCGTATGGGTCGAGATCAGGATCGCCTTGGTTGGCGCCATGCGGGCGATGAGGGCCCGCACGGCGCGCTTCTGGTTCGGGTCGAGGCCGTCGGTCGGCTCGTCCAGCAAGAGGACCGGCGGGTCGTGCAGAATCGCCCCGGCAAGCCCTACCCTGCGGCGATAGCCCTTGGAGAGCGATCCGATCCGCTGGCCCGCGACGGTCGTGATGCGGGCATCGGCAATGGCGCGCTCGACGGCATCCTTGCGTTTCGTCCGGTCGATCTTCCGGGCGGCGGCCATGAAGTTCAGGAATTCCGGCGGCGTCATGTCTTCGTAGAGCGGCGCGCCTTCGGGCAGGTAGCCGAGGGCCGCCTGCGCCTGCCGGCGGTGGGAGACGATGGACTTGCCATCGATCAGCGCATCGCCCGCATCCGGCTCCAGCACACCGGCGATCATCCGCATGGTCGTGGACTTGCCCGCGCCATTGGGCCCCAGAAAGCCGAGCACCGTGCCTTTCTCGAGCGTGAAGGATACGCCCTGCACGGCGCGCTTGGCGCCAAAGCTTTTTTCCAGACTGCGAATGTCGAGCATTCTCTGGTTCAGACGCCTCTTATCATGAGAGATTCTGATACCGTCCTTGGCCGCATCTGGCCAGAGTCCGGAAAATTACGCTGTCAGTAAGGTTGGGTTACGCCGCGAAGCGTTTCACCTCGTCCAGAACTGCAGTAGCGGCGGCTTCGACGATCTTCTGGCCGTCTTCCGCGCTCGACTGGGTCGGGTCTGACCCGATGCGGCCATCCGGAAAGTCGCGGCGGTACTGGACCGCGTCGCCGATCTTGCCGTTTGGCGCGATTTTCGGGCTCATCTCGACTTCCGGCCGCGCGCGGTCCGGATAGCCGAAATAGGTCACCGACACTTCGGACGCCGTCGCGTGGCTGCCATGGCCGACGGGATAGAGCTCATTGCAGAGCTTCATGACCGGCGAGAAATCCCACCAGTTGCGCAGTTTCAACGTCAGGCCGGGGCGGTTGTCGGCGCCGCGCGGGTCAAAGCTGCGCCGCGCATGGATCTCGGAGAAGGCCGCTTCGATGGTTGCGACGTTCCCGCCATGGCCGTTCAGCCAGTAGATCCGCTCGAAGCCGTGGCGCATCAGGCTTTCGGTCCAGTCCGCCATGGCCGCGATCATCGTGGTCGGGCGCAACGTGATCGTGCCGGGAAAGCCGAGGTGATGCTGGGCGCAGCCGACCGAGAAGGTCGGGCCGACCAGAAGGTCATGCGGCGCCTGCGCTTCTGCATGGCGGGCGATGATCTCCGGGCAGAGCGCATCGGTGCCGATAAAGCCGTTTGGCCCGTGCTGTTCCATCGAGCCGATGGGGATCAGGATGGTGCGCGATTTCTGCAGCCAGGCTTCGATATCCTGCCAGGTGGAGACGGGAAGCAGCATGGGATCTGTCCTCTTTTCAGGCCTTCCGGGGCGCGAGCCGTCGCGTGATGTGGCCCATCTTGCGGCCGGGGCGGGCTTCGTGCTTGCCATAAAGGGTCAGCACGTCGCCGGGGGCAAGGCTGGCCGGATCGACATTGCCTGCCTCGCCGATCAGGTTTTCCATCTCGGCGTCGAACAGCCGGCGCGTATCGCCCAGCGGCCAGCCGCAGATGGCGCGGATATGCTGTTCGAACTGGCCAGTCTGGCAGGCTTCCGGCGTCCAGTGGCCGGAATTGTGGACGCGCGGCGCAAATTCGTTCGCTAGCAGGCTACCATCCGGCAGCACGAACAGTTCCAGCGCCAGCACGCCGACATGACCCAGCGCATCGACCAGCGCGATGGCCTTCTCCCGTGCGGCCTGTTCCACGGCAATCGGCAAGCCGGAGGGGACGGTGGAGGTCGAAAGGATGCCATCCTTGTGTACATTGTGCGGCGGCGCCCAGGTCGCCGTCTTGCCAAGGCTGGAGCGGGCGACGATGACGGAGATTTCGCGCTCAAACGGAACAGGCGCTTCCAGCACGCAGGGCGCGGCGCCGACATCGGCCCAGGCGGCGGCGATGTCATCGACTGAGCGGATCCAGGCCTGGCCCTTGCCATCATAGCCGTCGCGGCGGGTCTTCAGCAGTCCGGTTCCGCCAAGCTCCGGCAGGGCCTTGGCAATGTCCTGATCCGAATTGATCACACGATAGTCCGCCGTGGCGATGCCGATATCGTTCAGGAAGGCCTTCTCCTCGGCCCGGTCCTGCGAGACGGCGAGCGACTTTGCGCCGGGATAAAGGTGGTGGCCCGTCGCCTCGATGACGTCGGCGGCGATGACGGGGATGTTCTCGAATTCCAGCGTGATGACGGCGCAGGCCTTTGCGAACTCGGCCAGTAGTGCCTTGTTATCATAGGCACCTTTCCAGTGATGGCGAGCAACGCGTGCGGCGGGTGGATCGTCTTCCGGGCAATAGATGTCGACATCGAAGCCCAGCCGCTGCGCGGCATTCGCCAGCATGCGGCCCAGCTGGCCGCCGCCGAGGATCCCGATAACGCTGCCTGGCGCGACAGATGTCATCCCTCAGGCGTCTCCCCGACCCCATCGGTCTGCGCCTGACGGTAAGCATCGAGCTTGGCGGCAACGGCATCGTCTTCCAGCGCCACGATGGAGGCGGCCATGATACCGGCATTTACGGCGCCGGCCTCACCGATGGCGAGGGTGCCGACAGGTACGCCGCGCGGCATCTGGACAATCGAGAGCAGGCTGTCGAGGCCGGACAGGGTTTTCGACTGAACCGGAACGCCAAGAACGGGCAGGGGGGTCATCGAGGCGGCCATGCCGGGCAGGTGGGCTGCGCCGCCGGCGCCCGCGATGATCACTTTCAGGCCTCTTGCCTTTGCGCCCTTGGCATAGCTCACCAGCCTGTCGGGCGTCCTGTGAGCCGAGACAATCCGGGCTTCATAGGTGACGCCGAGTTCGCCCAGAAGGCGAGCGGCTTCCTTCATCACCGGCCAGTCCGACTGACTGCCCATGATGATGCCGACCTTGGGGGATTCGCTTGTTGCCATGGCATCCTCGCTGGCGGAAAGCGCGCACCATATGCAGGCGGCTTGCCTCGTCAACTGCCGCCTGCTGGGTGAACTCGCTCCACAAGGGGCCTGACTGCACGTATCGTCAGGAAATGGCAGATGATGGCTTCCATGTGCAGGCAGACCGGCGGCGGGCGCTGATCGACATCCTCGGTGTCGATCTGGACAGCACGGACCGGCAAACACGCGCCGCCATCGAGGCGCTGTGCGATGAGGTCATTTCGCTACGCGAGGAGCTGGCCAGCGCCCGCAAGGCCCTGTCGGAGGCCGAATTGCTGGCCGACCATGATACCCTCTGCCCGATGTTCAACCGCCGCGCCTTCGAGCGCGAAGTCCGCCGCGAGATCGCGCTGGCAAGCCGTTTCGGCACGCCGCTCAGCCTGATTTTCACCGATCTCGACCATTTCAAGCCGGTGAACGACATTTTCGGCCACGCCACAGGCGATGCAGTCCTGCTGAAAGTGTCGGAGATCCTGCTCAGCCTGACGCGCGATACAGACATTGTCGGCCGGCTCGGCGGAGACGAGTTCGGCATCGTGCTGTCACAAGCGACTCTGGCCGATTCGGAACGCAAGGCTGCCCAGTTGACCGAGCGGATCGATGCCCTGACGGTGCGCGGCGCTGACGATGCGCCGGACCGGAGTTTGCGCATTGGGGCATCCTGCGGCGTGGTGGCCTGGCAGCCCGGAGAAGATGCCGGGCACCTGATTGCACGGGCCGATCAGGCTATGTTTGCGCAAAAAGCGAACAGAAAAAGCGGGCGTTCTGCCCGCGGTTGAAGCGGAGACTGATTCTGAAGGAGGATTCATTTGAGATCAGGGTGACGAAGGGCCAACCTTATGCTTAAGTGTTGCTGTTAAGACACAGCCACTTAACATGCAGAAGGAGACGAATATGTCGCTACAGGGCCGGAAAAGTGAGCTCGCCAACAAGCACCGCCAGCTGGACCAGATCATCGAAGAAGAAGAAAAACGCCCGGCTGCCGACACCCTTCGCCTCAAAGACCTCAAGCGACAGAAACTCAAGATTAAAGAAGAGCTGCGATGGCTTGAAGCCAGCTAACGGCTGAACGGACCAGAGTCCTTTCGCCGGCAAATGCAGCAGGCGAAAGGACGGGTTCCATGCGGGACATTTTTGATCAGGACAAATCTCTGAGCCTCGGCGCGATCCGCCAGGCCGCAGGTATATTCAACCTGCTTCTGGCCGCCCTGGTCTTGCTGGCCGTGTTGCGCGGCCTCGGCCTCTTGTTCACCGGCCATTTCGTCGGTGCTTTTCTGGAAACCCTGGGCGCCTTCGCTGTGCTCGGCTTCCTCTTCCTTGTCGTGCGCCTGTTGACCGAGCTGCTCGCGGCGCTTCATCGTCTGAACGACCGGCTGACCGTCCTCGGTGACGATCTGCGGTCTGTCCGCAGCGCGGACGAGGACTGATCGCCGTGGGATCACCCGTCACCGCCATTCTGGGCCTTGGCCGCGAGGTCGGCGATGCGGTTGCGCGCCGCTTCCATGAACTTGGCCACAATGTGCTGGCTGCCGATTCCAGCGGCGACCGCCTGCTGACGGCCCAGAATGCGATGCCGGAGAAAGTGCTCCTGCATCTGGGAGACCTGCACACGAAGCTTGGCCTGCGCAATGCCGTGGCTGCGGCGGTGGAAGGTTTCGGCCGGATCGACAATCTGATCGTCATCCCCAGTATCGAAGATCCCGATTCCATTCACGACTTCTCTCAGGAGAAGTTCGACAAGGCGCTGGCCAAGACGGTCCGAGGCGCCGCTCAATGTCTGAAAGTCTTCTCCGAGCGGATCGAGGAACAGGCCGACCTGCCGACTTCCGGCGCAGAGCGCATCCGCCAGCGCGGCACGGTTACTTTCGTTCTGTCCTATTCTGCGCTGGCGACGATGCCGGGCCGCTTCACTGAATCCGTGACGCAGGCCGGTGTGCTGGGCGTGATGCGGGCCGGGTCGCTGGACCTTGCCGAGGCAGGCATCCGCGTGAACGCGATCGTTGCGATCCGTCCGCGGGAGGAGAAAATGGAAACATGGACGGGCAAGCGCACACCCCTTGGCCGGGCGGCGCTGGCCGATGAGATCGCTGATTCGGCTGCCTTCCTGGCATCGCCGGAAGCGGCCATCATTACCGGCGAGGTGTTGCGTCTCGATGGGGGACGCTCGGGCCTCGCCGGCATTCTGGACTGATCAGGCGTTTGATCAGGCGGGCATCAGGCCCGACATGCCGCCGTCTTCTGCTGTTGCCTTCCAAGCGGCAACCGATTCCAGCGACCATTCCGTCGACAGGATGGAGGACACCTTCTTATATTCCGCATGCGCCGTATCCGGCGTCAGGGTCATGACGATATAGCCGTGACCGAACGGATCGTACCAGTCGACTTCCTTGTTGGCATCTGCCAACAGCTCGCCGAGATTCGGGACATCCTTGACGACAGAGCCCATGCCCGGCGAGGTGATCGAGGTGCAGCCGAACTCCACGCCGCGCTGATCGCCCTTGGCATCATACAGCGTGTTGGCCCAGGCCGTGTGCGTGTCGCCGGTCACGGTGACGAGGCGCGCGCCGGTCTTCTCGGCTGAAGCATAGAGGCGTTCTCGGGCGGCCGGGAAACCGTCCCAGGCATCGAGGTTGAACGGCAGGCCGAGGGCGGAGAAGCCGACCATGCCTTCGACATAGGGGCTGTCCTGTGCGGCGATCTGTTCCGGCGTCAGAACTTCGCCCATGTTCGGCAGGGCGACCTTGGCCATGATCACCTGATTGGCCAGCACCTGCCAGGTCTTGCCGGCGGAGACGGACTTGCCAAGCTCGCCTTCCAGCCAGACTTCCTGTTCGGCGCCGAGCATCGTGCGGGCAGGATCATTGACTTCGGCCACTTTCGCCTCGATGCGGGCCATCATTTCTTCCTGAGACGGATTACCGGCGAGGACGGAATACCATTCAAGCTCCGGCGACCGGCCGGTCAGGCGGGACTCCAGCGCGTGGACGGTGGCGACGTCGCCGAATTCGAAGCTGCGCCAGACGGCAGAGGTGATCTTGCCGGGCTCCGGCTCGCGCACCGGGATCCATTCGAAATAGGCCTGGATAGCGGCCATCTTCCGGTCAGACCAGCTGCCTTCATTGTTTTCCGGATTATGGTTCTGTGCGCCCGTACGGTAGGAATCATTCGCGCTTTCATGGTCGTCCCAGGTGCAGATCCACGGGGCCGCCGCATGGGCAGCCTGCAGGTTCGGGTCGGACTTGTACTGGGCATGGCGCAGGCGGTAGTCGGCCAACGTGATACATTCCGTCACCGGATCATGCAGGCGGCCGAGCTTTTCGGCCACTTCGCTGCCATAGCCGTCGATGCCGTATTCATAAATATAGTCGCCCAGGTGCAGGATCACGTCGAGGTCTGGCTCTTCCGACAGGGCCTTGTAGGCATTGAACTGGCCGAACTGCCAGTTGGAGCAGGAGATGACGATCATCTTCACCGGTGCGTCGCCTGAAGCGGCCGTCGTGCGCGTGCGCCCGGTGGGGGAGGCGACATCGCCGCCTTCTGTCAGGGCGGTGAATTTGTAGGTGTAGGTGGTGGCAGGCTTCAGGCCTTTCGCGTCGGCCTTGACGCAGAAGTCATGCGCGGCATCTGCGCTCAGCATGCCGGAGGCCACGAGGGCGCCGTCCTGGCCGAACACTTCGTATTTCACCGGGATCGCCCCGTCGCCGGACTTCGGCGTCACGCGCGTCCACAGGATGACGCGGTCGGTCAGCGGGTCACCGGAGGCGACACCGTGGAGGAATTCCACCTCGCCGGCGTAACCGGACGGGCCGGTCTTGGCAGCGGAGGTCGCGCAAGCAGCAAGGCTGAGTGTTCCTGTGGCGGCAGCACCAAGCAGGCCGCGGCGTGTGACGTTTGTCATGGGATATCCTCCAACTGGGCGGGGCCGGTCTAGCGCCGGTTCGAGACAATAGCATGACGCGCGCCTCCGCTTTCGTCTATAAGCCGCGCGATGACCCGCCCGATCCACCGACTGACCTTCACCGCCGCCCCGGATGATGCCGGCAAACGGCTCGATGTTTTCCTCGCCGCTGCGGCGGAGGACCTGTCGCGTTCGCGCCTGAAAGCCCTGATCCTGGAGGGGGCGGTCACGATGGACGGCGCGGCCGAGACCAATCCGAAAAAGCCGGTCATTGCTGGGGCCGAATACGCGGTCGCCGTGCCGGAACCGGTGGCGGCAGAGCCCGAGCCACAGGACATCCCGCTCGACGTGCTGTTTGAGGACGAGTATCTGATCGTCATCAACAAGCCGTCCGGCATGGCCGTGCACCCGGCGCCCGGCAGCCCGGACGGGACGCTGGTCAATGCGCTGCTCCATCATTGCAAGGGCCAGCTTTCCGGCATTGGCGGGGTGGAGCGGCCGGGCATCGTGCACCGGATCGACAAGCTGACGACCGGCGTGCTGGTCGCTGCCAAGACGGAACAGGCCCATCAGGGCCTTTCGGCGCTTTTCAGCTCGCATGATATCGAACGCGCCTACCTCGCCGTCACGCGCGGCGCCCCCCGGCCTTCGCAGGGGACCGTGGACGAGCATATCGCCCGCTCCAGCGGGGACCGGAAGAAGATGGCCGTGGTCAAGAATCCGGAGGCCGGGTTCGGGCGCCATGCGGTGACGCACTACAAGACGCTGGAAACCTTCGGCATCCGAGAGAAGGGCACGAATTTCCCGTCAGCCGCGCTCGTCGAGTGCCGTCTGGAAACCGGGCGCACCCACCAGATCCGTGTGCACATGGCGCATATCGGTACGCCTCTGGTCGGCGATCCGGTCTATGGCCGCCACAAGGGCGTCTCGGCGCTGGGCTCAGGGCCGGGGCGCGATGCCGGCTTCGATGCGGCGCGCGCCTTTCCGCGTCAGGCGCTGCATGCCGCCGTGCTCGGCTTCGTGCATCCCATAACGAAAGAGGCACTCCGGTTCGAAGCGCCTCTGCCTGAGGATATGAGCGATCTGATCGCGGCGCTGCAGCGCCTTCCCAAAAAGGTTTAGTGGCGAAAACAGTCTAGTTTTCGGCCATCTCCTGTCCGGCCGCGGCTTCGGTCGTGACCAATGGTTCGAAGCGTAGCTTTTTCGCCGTCAGGGTCACATCGCCGATCTTCTTGGAATCGGCGGCGATCTTGATTGGCACCGATGCGCCATTGTCCAGTGGGGCGAGCCACATGCGCAATGGGCCGTCGATGCCGGTCAGATTGTCATTGTCGGCTTCGCCCTTCTTGTAGCCGGCGATCTTGTCCATGGTGACATGGCACTCGATGGCTTCGCCGGTCCAGACAGGCGTGTCGACGCGTTTCGTGCCGGCATTTTTGAGGTGCAGATAGGTCAGCTGCCGTCCGTCGAAGATACGGATCGGACCGCCGCAGGGGTCTGCGCCAGGCGCCCGCGGCTCCAGCGCGAACGTGATCAGCGCCGTGATCGGATCGTTCGTCTTCAGCACCTGTTCCGTTGTGGCCGCCGGATCACCAAGGTTCCCGAACACCGGATTGGCATTCATGGTGAAATCCGTATCGGTGATTTCCATCTCCACCTTGCGGTTCTTTTTCCCGTCCTTGTTCTGCGAGACATAGGTGCGGGTCTTCAGCTCATTGTTGCGGGTTTCGCCTTCGGCATGGATGTTCATGTCATAATTGACGAACCAGTCCGCGATGCCGGTGACCTTCACGCGCGAGTCGATCGTGTAGGTATCGGGCTGCAGGTCGGTCGTGAACGTGGCCCGGCCGGTGGCCGGAATGAAGAAGATGTAGGCCTTGGCCTGCAGCTCGTATTCCATACGCGTCGGCGTGCCGGCCTTCACATTGGTCAGGATGGCGCCCGAAGCGTTCTTCGGGGCAGGCGATTTGTCGGCGCCGGCCTGGCCTGCCGTGGCCCATCCCGCCATGGCGAGCCCGGTCAGGGCCAGTGTGGCGGCGGAAGCAAGGAAGATCGAACGTTTCATCATCTGAACTGTACCGTTTCCTGACCGGCCGGGAGGGCTGGTCACTTTAGTTAAGCCATATATAGGCATCCGGTGCCAACGCTGCCTGAACAAGCCTGTCGTTTTCCCGCCTTAATCGGGCGGATTTGCGGTCAAACCTTGTGACAAGCAGTTACAGGCCCTGTGAACTGAGGATTCGCCGCACACCGGAGTTGACAGGCAGGCCTCAGGCGTTTTAACAGCGCGCCTTCGAGATAAGACCCATTTATTGGAGCGAGACCATGTCCCGCGAGTGTGAACTTACCGGCACCAAGCCGATGGTCGGCCACCGTGTCAGCCACTCCCAGATCAAGACGAAACGGATTTTCCGTCCGAACCTCGTGCGCGTCACGCTTCACTCCGAAGCGCTGAACCAGAACTTCCCGATGCGTATCACCGCCTCGGCTCTGCGCACCGTCGACAAGCTGGGTGGCCTCGACGGCTTCCTGGCCAAGGCCAAGGACGACACGCTGTCGGCCAAGGCTCTCAAGATCAAGCGCGATATCGCCAAAAAGGCAGTTGCCTGATATCTGCGCATATCTGCAGCAGAAATTGCAGAAACGGAACAGCGCGCCAGTTTTGGCGCGCTTTTCTTTTGCCCCTTGGAAAATCGCGTGGCAGGAGAAAGACCGCTGATCAACGGAGGTCTTAAATGTTGCGCTTTGCCAGTCTCGCCCTCGCCCTGACACTCGCTGCCTGCGGCGCAGGCCAATCGGCAGAGCCGGCAGACACGGTCCCCGCGCAGAAACTGACCGTCTTTACCGGCGGCACGATCTATACCGGAAATCCTGACCTTCCGACCGTCGATGCCGTCGTGGTCGGCGAGGATGGCCGCATCGTCGGCACTGCCCCGCCGCTCTCGGAGGACTGGGACGAGGCCGAGATCGATCTCGTCGATCTCAAGGGCAGCTTCATGTATCCGGGTTTCACGGATTCCCACGCCCACCTCATGGGGATTGGCCAACGTGAACTGAACCTCAGCCTGGAAGGCACCGCCTCCATCGCCGAACTGGTGACTCGGATCGAATCCGAACTGGTCGGCATGGAGCCGGGCGTGCTGCTGTTCGGCCGCGGCTGGATTGAGACCGGCTGGCCTGAAGGCCGCATGCCGTCGGCGGCAGACCTCGATGCCGTCAGCCCGGACAATCCGGTGATCCTCACCCGCGCAGACGGCCACGCCATGGTGGTGAACACCGCCGCAATGGAAGCGGCCGGCATCACCGATGAGACGGAAAGCCCGGACGGCGGCGCGATTGAACGCGACGCTGACGGCCATGCCACTGGTATGCTGATCGACAATGCCATGGGCCTGGTCGCGCCGCTGCGGACCAAGCCCGATGCCGCCGACAAGGCGCGGGCGCTGGAAACCGGCGCGAAAGTCTATGTCTCGCGCGGCTGGACCGGCGTGCAGAACATGAGCGTCGGTCCGGATGAAGCCCCGATCATGCTGGAACTGGCCGGGGAGGGGAAAATGCCCCTGCGCCTGTGGAACGCCTTTGATGCAACCGAGGAGGGCATGGCTCTCGCGGCGGCTCGGGAATACGAAGCGCCGACGATCACCAACAATGCCATCAAGCTCTACATGGACGGCGCGCTCGGCTCGCGCGGGGCCCAACTGATCAAGCCCTATTCCGACCGTCCGGATACGTCGGGCCTCTCCCTCATCACCGATGAAGACCTCGCCGACTTCATGAAGCGTGCCGACGAGTCGGGTATTCAAGTGGCCATCCATGCCATCGGCGACCTCGCCAACCAGCGCATTCTCGATATCTATGAAGCCGGCGGTTACCCGCCGGAGAAGCGCTGGCGCATCGAACACACGCAGATCCTCGCCCCGACGGATATCGCCCGCGTCGGTGCCCTCGGCCTGATCGCGTCCATGCAGCCGAGCCACGCCATTGGCGACCTGCATTTCGCCCCGTCCCGCCTCGGCATCGACCGTCTGGCTGGGGCCTATGCCTGGAAGGCGCTGATCGATGATGGCGCCGTTGTCGCGGGCGGCTCTGATGCGCCCGTGGAAGTCGGCTCGCCGCTGATCGAGTTCTATGCTGCGGTCGCCCGGAAAGACCTCAAAGGCTTCGAAGGCGAAGGCTGGCACCCGGAACAGAAGCTGACCCGCGAGCAGGCACTCGCCCTCTTCACCTCCTCGGCCGCTTACGCAGCCTTCCAGGAAGACGACCTCGGCACGATCGAGGCCGGCAAGCTCGCAGACTTCACCGTCTTCGACATCGACCTGATGACCGTTCCGGAAGCGGAAATCCTCGATGCCAAAACGGTCATGACTATCGTGGGCGGCAAGATCGTGTATGATGCCAGCTCGGCTGAGGGCCAGTAGGGGCACACTTCAAAGGAGAGGCGAATGCCTCGATTGATGCAGCGTCTTATCGCCCTGCCGGCGATTGGCCTTGCCGCCTGTGCTACAGTTTCCACACCCGCTGCCACCGAACAGGAATTGCTGGAAGCTGACCGGGCGTTCGCTGCCCGCGCGCTGGAAATCGGCGCCGGACCGGCCTTTGTCGAGTTCGCCGCCGATGACGTCACCATCTTCCCCGCCGGGGCGGCGCCCGCCGCAGGCAAGGCGGCTGTTGAAGAGTGGACGTCTGCATGGCCCGCCGACATGATCATCGAATGGGCGCCAGAGGCGGCCCAAGCCGGTGCGGGCGGGGATTTCGGCTACACCTGGGGCTACGCCACCTACACCCAGCGCGGGCAGGAGGGCGCCTCCTACGGCAAATACATCACCATCTGGCAGCGCCAGGAGGATGGCAGCTGGAAGTGGATTGCCGATATGGGGGCAGGCGCCCCGGCGCCGGAAGACCGCTAGCCGCCCACGAGCCGTCTTCCCGCGGGCTGCAGGATTTACCCTACGTCGCACTAGCCCGGACACGTAGCCGTGCTAGAAGCCTAATTGTATGAATAGACCTCCCGAAGCCTGAGATATTTGCAATGACCGTAATGAGTGACACCACCGCCCTGGACGGCCTGGAACCGACCGAGAAAATCAATGTCCGCAAGGTGTTCGGCCTCGACACGGACATGGTGGTACATGGCTTCAAGACCCGCACCGAATATGTGCCGGAGATTGACGACGCCTACCGGTTCGACCCGCAGACGACGCTGGCGATCCTTGCCGGCTTCGAACACAACCGCCGGGTCATGGTGCAGGGCTATCACGGCACCGGGAAATCGACCCACATCGAACAGGTGGCCGCGCGCCTCAACTGGCCGATGATCCGGGTCAACCTCGACAGCCATGTCAGCCGGATCGACATGGTCGGCAAGGACGCCATCGTCTTGAAGGAAGGCCAGCAGATCACCGAATTCCGCGAAGGCATCCTGCCATGGGCGCTGCAGCGCCCGGTGGCGATCACCTTCGACGAATATGATGCCGGCCGTCCGGATGTGATGTTCGTGATCCAGCGTGTTCTGGAAAGCTCAGGCAAGCTGACCCTGTTGGACCAGAACCGTGTCATCGCGCCGAACCCTTATTTCCGTCTGTTCTCGACCACCAACACGGTCGGCCTCGGCGACACGACGGGCCTCTATCACGGCACGCAACAGCTGAACCAGGGCCAGATGGACCGCTGGAACATCGTCACAACGCTGAACTATCTGGAACACGACGCCGAAGTGGAGATCGTGAAATCCAAGGCGACTGGCGTGGACGACGACACGCTCGCCAAGATGGTGACGCTCGCAGACCTGACCCGGAACGCCTTCATGGCCGGCGACCTCTCCACCGTGATGAGCCCGCGGACCGTGATCACCTGGGCGGAAAACTTCGCCATCTTCGGCAATCTCGGCCATGCCTTCCGCATGACCTTCCTCAACAAGTGTGACGAGCTGGAACGCCCGTTGGTCGCCGAGATGTACCAGCGCTGCTTCGCCGAGGAACTGCCTGAAAGCGCCCTGATGGTGCGGGTGGCCTGAGATGAGCGGCACAGTCATCGAGCTGACGAGCGGTGACGGCTTCCGGTTCAATGCGCTGCATGTTCCGGCCAGGGGCGCACGCAAGGGCGGCCTGGTACTGGTGCAGGAAATCTTCGGCGTGAACTCCTACATGATCGAGGCGTGCGAGCGCTTTGCTGCCGAAGGCTATGAAGTGCTTGCCCCGTCCATGTTCGACCGCCAGAAGAAAGGCTTCGCCACTGAAAGCCATTCCGCGGAAGCGATCGCGGAAGGCGGCGGTTATGCCCGCGCGAACGGCCTCGACAACGCCATGGCGGACATTGCGGCCTGCATCGCCGAACTGGAGGCCCCGGTCTTCATCACCGGTTTCTGCTATGGCGGGTCGATGGCCTATCTCGCCGCCTGTCAGCTGGACGGCCTGTCCGCCGCGAGCGGCTATTACGGCAGCCTCGTGCCCGGCGCGAAGGACCAGGCGCCGAGATGCCCGACCATCGTTCATTTCGGCCAGCACGATGCGCACATTCCGATGGAAGGCGTGCGCGCGTTCGAGCAGGCGAGGCGCGATGTGCCGGTCTATGTCTATGACGCCGGCCACGGCTTCGCCCGGCGGCGCTCTGACGACCATGACGCCCACGCCGACGAGCTCGCTTTCCGCCGCACCCTCGACCTTTTCAACCAGGCCGCCGCCGATGCGGGCTTCTAGATTGCGCCCCGGCGCACCAGATAAGACTTAGATGGCCAAGGACACGACCCCTCAGGAACTCTTCAAGCAAGCGCTCGCCGTGACGACCAAGGCGATGAGCGCGGACCGGGACGTGGAAGTCGGCTTTGGCAATGATGCCGGTGCCGATGCCGAGCGTATCGTGCTGCGCCCGCCGCCGGTCACACTGCCGGCCGAGGTGGCGGCCCGTATCCGCGGCGAGGCCGATGCCGTTGCCCTGCGCAAGGCGCATCATGACGCCGCCGCCCACAGCAAGCACCGCCCGCAAGGCGAGTTGCCCCGGAAGGTGTACGACGCGGCCGAAACCGCACGGATCGAAAGCCTCGGCGCCAACGCCATGCGCGGCACGGCCAACAATCTGGACGCGGTGCTGACCTATCGCTGCCAGTCCGGCGAATTTGCCATGGGCACAGAAGAGCCCGAAGCCGTGCTGGCCCCGGCGATCGAATTCCTGCTGCGCGAGCGCCTGACCGGCCGACCGCTGCCGGAAGCGGCAAACCGTGTGGCCGATGTCTGGCGTGAACAGGTCGCCGAGAAGACCGGCGACGCGCTCGACAAGCTGATCTCCCAACTGCACGACCAGCCGGGCTTTGCCCGCACCGTGCGCGACATGATCCGGGACCTGACGGCCACCGATGTACCCAGCGAGGACGCTGAAACCAGCGAAGACCAGCAGGACAGCGAGATGGAGTCCGAGCAGCAGCCGGACCAGGGCGAGCAGGAAATGCAGTCCGAGGAGGAAATGGGTGCCTCCACCGAGCAGATGGAAGCCGGGGACACGGAAGAAATGGAAGGCGAGGAATCCAACGTCTCTGTCGATCAGGACATGGACATGGAGTCCGACGACACGCCGGACGACGACGAAGACGGCACCCAGCCGCTGCGCCCGAATTTCCGCGACGGCGACGACAAGGACCGCTTCACCTATTCGGTCTTCACCCGCGAGCATGACGAAGTCGCGCAAGCGCCGGACCTTTGCGATGCCGAAGAGCTGACCCGCCTGCGCGCCTATCTGGATCACCAGCTGCAGGGGCTGCAGGGCGCGGTCTCGAAACTCGCCAACAAGCTGCAGCGCCTGTTGATGGCGCAGCAGAACCGGTCGTGGAGCTTTGACCTGGAAGAGGGCGTGCTGGACACCGCGCGCCTGACGCGTGTCATCACCGATCCGACCGCACCGCTGTCTTTCAAGCAGGAAGACGATTCGGAATTCCGCGACACGATCGTGACGCTGCTGCTGGACAATTCCGGTTCCATGCGTGGCCGCCCGATCATGGTGGCGGCTCTGTGTGCGGACATTCTGGCCCGCACGCTGGAACGCTGCAATGTGAAGACCGAAGTGCTGGGTTTCACCACCAAGGCGTGGAAAGGCGGCCTCTCCCGTGAAGACTGGGTGAAGGCCGGCAAGCCGTCCTCCCCGGGGCGCCTCAATGATGTGCGCCACATCGTCTACAAGCAGGCAGACGCCCCGTGGCGCCGCGCCCGCAAGAATCTCGGCCTGATGATGCGAGAGGGCCTGCTGAAAGAGAATATCGACGGCGAGGCGCTGCTCTGGGCGCATGACCGTCTGCTGGCCCGGCCGGAACAGCGCAAGATCCTGATGGTGATCTCGGACGGTGCGCCGGTCGACGATTCCACGCTGAACGTGAATGTCGGCAACTATCTCGAGCGCCACCTCCGCCAGGTGATCGAGGAGATCGAAACGCGCAGCCCGGTGGAACTGATCGCCATCGGCATCGGTCACGACGTGACGCGCTATTACAAGCGCGCCGTCACCATCGTGGACGCCGAACAGCTCGGCGGCGCGATGACGGACCAGCTGGCGAGCCTGTTCGACGAGAACCAGCCGAATCCGAAGGCGATGGCCATTCCTCCGCTGACGGAACGCACCGTCCGTCCCGGCGCCGTCTCAGGCGCCTCCAGCGGCGCGCCCTCCTATGGCAAAGGCAAGAAAGTCGACATCGGCCGCGCCGTGAAGACGACCAGCTTTCAGGAAGTGAAGGGCGCTAAGAAGTAGCGGCGCTCTTTACGGGAAACCCGCCCGCCTTGCTGAGGGATGAGCTGACGGGGTGCTGCAGCACCGTCTCCAGCCATTTCGAGGTCCTGATCAGCTTGGCGAGGTCCAGCCCCGTTTCGAAGCCGCCGCGTTCCAGCATGTAGACGACATCTTCCGTCGCCACATTGCCCGTCGCCGCCGGCGCAAAGGGGCAGCCGCCGATGCCTCCGCAGCTCGCATCGATCACGTCGACGCCCGCATCCACCGCCGCCGCCACATTGGCGAGGCCCTGTCCGCGCGTGTCGTGGAAATGCATGCGCAGGTAAACGTCCGGCGCCTCGATCCGTACCCGGTCGATGGCGCGGCGCACGGCCCAGGGGTCTGCGACGCCAATCGTGTCGCCGAGGGCGAGCTCTGCCACCCCCGCGCGCTGCGACTGGGCGGCGAGATTGCCGACCACGCCCATGTCCACTTCGCCATCATAGGGGTCGCCGAACGCGACAGAGATCGTGGCGGAGAGGGGGATGCCTGCCTCATGTACCAGCGGCGCGCACTGGGCCAGCATGTCCGCGCTCTCCTGCGGGCTCATGCCCTGGTTCTTCCGGCCGAAGGTTTCGCTGGCGACCAGCACGAAATTGATCTCGTCGGCCTGCGCATCAATGGCGCGGCGTACGCCTTTTTCATTGAGAGCGAGCGCGATGTGGCGCGTCGGCTTCGACCGGTCGAGCCCGGCGAAGACGGCCGGGCTGTCCGCCATTTTCGGTACGGCCTTCGGCGAGACAAAGCTGCCGGATTCCATCCGCTTCACGCCAGCGTCTTCCAGCCGGGCAATGAATTCCAGCTTCTGCTCGACCGTCAGGTTTGCAGGATCGTTCTGCAACCCGTCACGCGGGCCGACTTCCACAATGTCGATGCGGCGGGTCATGATGCTCCTATCGTCCTTTGAACTGCGCAGCGCGGCGTTCCACAAAGCTCGCCACACCTTCCTTGAAGTCGAATGTGGTAAAGCTTTCCTCCATTGCAGCATCTGCTTCTGCAAGAGAGTCGCCGAAACTCTGGAAATAGGTCTTGCGCACCTGCTGTTTCATCACCGCGACAGAGCGGGGCGAGACCATGGTGGCGAGGTGGTGGGCGGTGTGCTGTACATTGCCCATCAGCTCGCCGACCGGCAGGGCTGCATTGACGAGGCCCAGCTCTGCGGCTTCGGCCCCGGTAAACTTGCGGGCGGTGAAGAGCAGGTCCAGCGACTTGGCTTCACCGATCAGGCGCGGCAACAGCCAGGCGATGCCATGTTCCGCGATCAGGCCGCGCTGGGCAAAGGCGGTCGTGAATTTTGCCTCGGCGGCGGCGTAACGCAGGTCCGCGAACAGGGCGAAGATCAGGCCGATCCCGGCGCAGGCGCCATTAATCGCCGCGATGATCGGCTTCGGGCAGGCATACATGTAGCCGAACCGGCCCGGATAGAGATCGCGCAGGTCAGACGGCGCTTCCTCGATTTCCGCCAACCGGTCGCGCGCGCCGCCCTGAATGCCCTGCAGAACATCCATGTCCGCCCCGGCGCAGAAGCCGCGCCCGGCGCCCGTCACCACGATCACACGCACGGCGTCGTCGCTGCTGGCGGTCACAATCGCGTGTTTCAGCTCATTGTGCATGACGTCGGTCCACGCGTTCAGCCGGTCCGGCCGGTTGAGGGTCAGCGTCAGCACCCCGTCCTTCAGGTCGCTCAGGATCTGCTCATAGTCCGCCATGGTCATGCCTCCGTCATGGGTTGGTCCGTTATGGACTCGTATGATCACAGCCTAGACTGTGGCTGGCGCGAAGGGGAGGGGTGACGTATGGAGCGGGCATGACACAATTTCCGCCCCCCCTTTCCGGAAGTGCGCAGGACGAGACGTCCGAATTGCGCCCGAAATTCAATGCCGACGGTCTGATTGCCGCCATTACGCAGGACGCAGAAACCGGCGACGTGCTGATGCTGGCCTGGATGAATGCCGACGCGCTCGCCGCCACGCTTGAGACGCGCCGGGCCACTTACTGGTCCCGTTCGCGCGGCGAATTGTGGGTAAAGGGCGAAACTTCCGGCCACACGCAGGAAGTGGTGGAAGTGCGGATCGACTGCGATCAGGACGCGGTCCTCTTGAAGGTGAAACAGACCGGCGGGGCCTGTCACACCGGCCGGGCGAGTTGTTTCTACCGGATAGTCCCTTTTGAAGGGACTGCGCTTTCGCACGATCCGGACATGGGGTAGGCTTTCCTTCAGTGGGTTTCACCGAACTGAAGGGGGTTCTGATGCGCCTGATCCATGCGCTGCTCGCAACAACTGCGTTTACGCTCGCACCGGCCTGTGCGCCGAATTCTGCACCGCCTGAGGTGCCTGCCGAACCGGAAACCGGGATAGTTGCCGAAGCCGAAGCGCCGGCTCCGCTGAACGTGAACGTGCTGGACTGCGGCACGATCAATGTGCTCGATCTCGATGCCTTTTCCAGCGCCGGGGATTATGCCGGCCAGTCGGACACGTTCACCGACACCTGTTACGTCATCAATCATCCGGATGGCCGCCTGCTGTGGGATCTCGGCCTGCCGGGCATGCTGGCGGGCGCCGGAGAGCAGAATGTCAGCGGCATTTTCAATGTCTCGCTGGACAAGACGATCACCGCCCAGCTCGCCGATCTTGGCCTGACACCGGACGACATCGACTATGTCTCTCTCTCGCATGACCATTTCGATCATATCGGCCAGGTGGACCAGGTGCAGGGCGCGACCTGGATCGTTCAGGAAGACGAATACAACGACATGTTCCCGCCGGAAGGCACCGAGCGTGCGGTCGATCCGCAGCTCGCTGCCATGTGGGCCGCCTTCGGTCCGATGGATGCGAAGACCATCTCCGGCGACTATGATGTCTTCGGCGATGGCACCGTGAAGATCCTCGAAATGCCGGGTCATACGCCGGGCCATTCTGTCCTGCTGCTGGATATGCCGGAAAGCGGCCCCGTCCTGCTGGCAGGGGACCTGTATCACCGCACGGAAAGCCGCGACCTGCGCCGGGTGCCGCGCTTCAACTGGAGCGAACCGGTCACGCTGGAATCGATGGACAAGTTCGAGGCCCTGGCCGAAGAGCTTGGCGCCAAGGTGATTCTGCAGCACGAGCCGGACGATGTCGAACCGCTTGGCGGCGTGATCCGGTAGGGAGGCATGAAACGCCTTCTAGCGTCCCTTTTTCTCGTCCTGTTTGTCGGTGCCTGTGAAACACAGACCTTTTCGGCATTGGATGAAAAGTCCCCTGAATGGCGGCTCGTCTTTCAGGACGAGTTCAGCGGCAGGGGCCGTCCGGATCCGGACAAATGGATTTCAAAGGAATACAATCGCCGGCCCAATGATGACGGCCCGGATGGCTGGTGGGATCCCACCAATGCCTATCTGAACGGGTCAGGCAAGCTGGTGCTCAAAACCAGCGTCATCAAGAACCGCAATCCGGACGAGGATTCGGATCCCTACGACTATGCCAGCGCCATGGTGTCGACGGAGGGAAAATTCGAGCAGGCCTTCGGCCGTTACGAAGTGCGGGCGAAATTGCCACACTCGCCGGGCTGGTGGTCCGCCTTCTGGCTGTTCTCACAGTCCGTACACCATGTGGACGGGTCTGGCCGCGACGGCACGGAAGTCGACATCATGGAAACCTTCGGCTGGAACGACAAGGTGCACCATGCGCTGCACTGGGACGGTTATGGGGAACAGCACCAGTGGAGCGCTTTCTCCGCGGTACGGCCGGGGATCCGGCGGGGCTGGCACACCTTCACGCTGGAATGGTTCCCCGACGAATACATCTTCTATGTCGACGGTCAGGAAACCTGGCGCTCATCCGCCGGCGGCGTCAGCCAGAACCCGCTTTGGGTGAAGCTTTCCGGAGAAATCTCCTCGCGGGAAGACATGGCCAACAAATGGTGGGCGAACACGCCTGATCCGGACAGGTTTCCGGACAAGTTCGTGATCGACTGGGTGCGCGTCTACGAACACGTGCCGTCTGCGGAATAGGCCGCCGGCAGACTGATTTGCCTGCCGGTAAAGGTGATGGGGGCTAATTGCCCCCTTCGACCAGGCGGCGCGCGATGACCATGGCCTGCACTTCGCCAGCACCCTCGAAGATGTTGAGGATACGGGCATCCTGCAGGATACGGCTGATCGTGTATTCCAGCGCGAAGCCGTTGCCGCCATGGATCTGCACGGCATTGTCAGCGGCGGCCCAGGCGACGCGTGCGCCGAGCAGCTTGGCCATGCCGGCTTCGAGGTCGCAGCGCTTGCCTTCGTCCTTCTTGCGGGCGGAGTAATAGGTTAGCTGGCGCACGCCGACGAGTTCTGCGGCCATCATCACCAGCTTGTTGGCAACGCGCGGGAATTCGAAGATCGGCTTGCCGAACTGGTTGCGGTCGAGGGCGTATTGCAGGCCGGTCTCGAATGCGTTCTGCGCGACGCCAATGGCACGGGCCGCCGTCTGGATGCGGGCACTTTCGAACGTTGCCATCAGGTGCTTGAAGCCCTGGCCTTCCACACCGCCGAGCAGGTTCTCCGACTTCACCTTGAAGTTGTCGAAGCCGATTTCGTATTCCTTCATGCCGCGATAGCCGAGCACTTCGATCTCGCCGCCAGTCATGCCTTCGGCCGGGAACGGGTTGGCATCGTCGCCGCGCGGTTTCTCGGCGAGGAACATGGACAGGCCGGAGAAATTGTTCGTGGCCGGATCGGTCCGGGCGAGCAGCGTCATCACGTCCGCGCGCACCGGGTGGGTGATCCAGGTCTTGTTGCCTGTGATCGAGTAGGTCTCACCATCGGCATCCTTCACCGCGCGGGTGCGCAGGGAGCCGAGGTCGGACCCGGTGTTCGGTTCGGTGAAGACAGCCGTCGGCAGGATCTCGCCGCTGGCGATCATAGGCAGCCACTTCTCCTTCTGTTCCGGCGTGCCGCCGATCAGGATCAGTTCCGCTGCAATCTCGGAACGGGTACCGAGCGAGCCGGTGCCGATATAGCCGCGGGAAAGTTCTTCGGAGACGACGCACATCGCCGTCTTGCCCATGCCGAGGCCGCCGAAATCTTCCGGAATGGTCAAGCCGAACACGCCGAGCTCTGCCATCTCGTTGACCACGTCCATCGGGATATAGTCATTGCGCAGGTGCCAGCCATGGGCGTGCGGCTTGATGCGTTCGGAGGCGTATTTCGCAAACTGCTCACGCACCATGCTCATGGTTTCGTCGAGGCCAGTCTCCTCGACCGTATTGCGTGTCAGGGCATCCGGCAGCAGGGCAGCGGCAGCGGCCATCGAGGCCGGCGCCTTGCCTTCGGTGATCAGCTTCTTGATTGATGCGTCCGCGAACAGCGCGCCCGAAGCTTCGAGGCTGCCAAGTTCGTGCGGGCGAATGGTCTCGCCCTGGTTCATCGGGATGCCGCCGACAATCTGGGCGCAATAGTCGCTGAACAGGATCTGGGACAGCAGGGCTTCGATCTCGCCGAACTTGCCTTCGGCTTCGAGGCGGGAGGCCCATTCGGACACCTGGCGCAGCGTCTCGACATAGGTGACGAGCCAGGACAGGCCGTGCGCGAGGTGCTGGTGGCGCTCGAACGCCTTGCGGTCCGGACGGCCGTCTTCGCCAGCCAGCTGGCCGCGGGCGCCGGAGGTTGCTGCCGCCGCATAGGTGTCGAGCGCGCCGAGGGCGTCGCGCATCGTGGCCGTCAGGCCTTCCATCACAATCGGTTGCTTGTCCTGAACCATTTCGCCGGTGCTCATATCCTTGCCCCTTTTCAGTTTTTTGCCCTTATAGGGGCCTCTCTTTGCCCTGTCAGTCCATATTTGTGCGGTGCAACATCGCAGGCATTCACTCCAACCTGCGGAAACGCTTTCCCTGCGACCGGACCATGGCCCGGCCCAATGGTTCCGGCAGGATGCGGGACAGGGTCGCTATCCCTTTGTTGACGAGGCCCGGCACGACGACCGGTTGTCCCCTGTTTACGGCCTCGATGCCCTGGCGGACCACTGGTTCTGCAGGCATCCACATCCATTTCGGCATCTTGTTGGTGTCTTCCCGCGTGCCGTTTACGTCATGGAACTCGCTCCAGGTGAAGCCGGGGCAGAGCGCGGTGCAGTGAATGTCTTCATGGCCGAGGCTTTCGCATTCGGCATTCAGGCTTTCGGAGAATTTGATCAGGCCGGCTTTGACGCTGGCATAGAGCGTGTGCCCGGCGCTTCCGGCGGCGTAGCCCGCGAGCGAGGCGACATTGATGATCCGGCCATAGCCGCGCTCCACCATGCCCGGCAGGACCCGGTGCGCCAGTTCCAGCGGCGCGACATAGAGCACCTGCAGGAAGTCGGCCTGATCCTTCCAGCTGGTGGAGAAGAAGGTACCCGGCAGGCCGTAACCGGCATTGTTCACCAGCGCATCGACATGGCGGCCCTTTTCGTCAAGCGCGGCGAGGATCTTTGCCGGCGCGGATTTCTTTGCCAGGTCCTCGGCGATCACGATCGCCGTCACCTTGTATTTTTCCTCGATTTCGGCCGCGAGCGTTTCAAGCCGGTCAGCGCGCCGCGCCGTCAGCGCAACGTCCCATCCGAGCGCGGCATACTGGCGGGCGAATTCTGCGCCGATTCCGGCGGAGGCTCCTGTGATCAGGCAAAGTCGGCGTTCCATAAATGCGCTCCTTTGCCTTTAGATGTAGCGCATTCCGCTCCGGGTAACAGGCCCCGCCAGACAAGACCTGTCAGATGCGCCGGACGAAGAATCCCGCCCGCGGGAAATGAACATGCACCGTTCCGGCTTCCTCAGACAGGCGTTGCAGGATCACGCGCTGGGAATCGGCATGCACGATTTCGCCTTCCACCCAGACCTGTCCGTAATCGTCCGGAGCCACCGCCACCATGTCGCCGGGGGCAATATCCTGCGGCTCATATTTGGTTGTCGCCATGACGAGGCGCGGCGCGGCATGCAGGCCGATGTCCAGTGCTTCTTTCGAGGAGATGGTCTCCGGTTCCTGGCCTTCATATTCCTGCAGGCGCTCGAACCACGCCTTGGTCAGGTCGGCGGTCTCGAAACACTTCTCCAGGAAGTCCGGCAGGTTCTGCTGCATGAACCAGACATTCATGTAGGCATGAACGTCGACCAGTCCCGGCTTCATGCCGACGAGATACATGCCGGACCCAGCGCCCTGCCCGCCCTGAAGGCGTTCTTCCAGCAGCATCAGCCGCGCGCGCCACTGGTCGCGCATCATCGGGGCGACGGCTTTCATGGCGTTCACGTCGAACGGACGGCCCGACAGCTTTTCCCGGTCCTTCTTGAACTCCTCGCCAACCTTGTCGCCCATTTCGCCGAAGATCACAGCGACGGAAGACTGGAACCAGCGCCCATCTGTCCAGCCGGCCACCATCTGGGCAAGGCCTTCATGCCCCGGCAGCTTCAGCGCCGGCATCGGATAGCGTGCTTCCAGCTCGCGCAGGATGATGGCGGTGTCGCAATAGATGTCGGCGCCGATCTGCATGACAGGGGTCCGACGATAGCCGCCGGTCAGCGGCATCAGGTCCGGCCGGGGCATGATCACGGGGATCTCCACGCGTGACCAGGCGAGGTTCTTCAGGCGCAGGGCGAGACGGATTTTCTCGGCATAGGGCGAAGTCGGGTATTCGTGCAGAATAATGCTGCGTGCGTCCGCCATGTCCGTTTCTCTCCGGTCTCTTGTTTTTTGAGTTGTGTAGTCATGCCGGGCTTTTCACGGGCAGGGAAGAGGCCAATTCCGACCAGTCAGCATTGTGCATCTGCGCAAGAATCGGGTGGCCTGCCTTGGAACGCTCAGGCAAATTGATGCCCATGCAGACCCAAGCGACCCCTCTCGACGAACGCGCCGCCGCCTATGACCGCATGGCTGAGGCGCTCTCCTATCTGGGTGACACATGGCGGGACTGGCCGGATCTGGCCTCGATCGCGGGGGCCATGGGCCTCAGCCCCAGCCACTTCCAGCGGGAGTTTACCCGTTGGGCTGGCGTCTCCCCGCGCCAGTTCCAGTCGGCCATCGCCCATGCCGAGGCTGGCGAATTGCTGCGCCAGGGCGCGAGCGTTCTGGACGCGACGTTCGAGACGGGCCTCTCCGGCCCCGGACGCCTGCATGACTTGTTCATTGCGCATGAGGGCCTGACCCCCGGCGAAGCCAAGGCTGGCGGGCGGGGCGCTGACCTCGTGCTCGGCCGGGCGCCGACCCCGTTCGGGGAAGGGGCCTGGCTGATCTCGCCCCGGGGGCTCGTCGCGCTCGGTTTCATCGACGACAACGCCCCTGAAAAGGCCGGTTTCGTCCATCCGGGCTATGGCGAGGACGCCGCCTTTGCCGATCTGGCCGGGCGGTATCCGAACGCGGACATCCGCCGGGATGATGCGGCGGCGCGGAAAATGGCCGCGCAGGTCTTCGAAAAGGGTGAGCCGCTTCCGGTCGCGCTTTATGGCACGCCCTTCCGGCGGCAGGTCTGGCGCGCCCTGCTGGAAATCCCTGCCGGCACCACCTGTACCTATGGCGACCTGGCACGGGCGAGCGGGCATCCGAAAGCGGCGCGGGCAGTGGGGGCTGCAGTCGGCGCAAACCCGGTCAGCTGGTTCATTCCCTGTCATCGCGCCCTTGCGGCGGATGGGCGTCTTCATAATTATCATTGGGGTGTGGCCCGCAAACGCGCCATGCTCACTTATGAACGCGCCCATGCCGCCTGATGGCTGACCGGGGCGCACAGCCCGGACGGCCTGCTCATGCTGCTCTATTTCTTCGTCGTTGCCGGATTGCTGATCTGGGGCGCCAGCCTTGCCTGGCGCTGGAGAGAGGTGAAGGCCTTTGCGCCGGACGTGCTCGCCGCGAAGAAGCGCGACAAGGAACTGCCTGAAAGCGTCACCGATGAGGCGTTCACCGACCTCTATCTGCGCAGCGAGGGGCCGAGGGGGCAGACCTATTTCTTCGTCTGCGCCGCCATCATGTTCCTGCTGCTCGGGCCCTTCGTGGCAGGCTTCAATGCCGTGTGGCAGATGTTCTGGGAGATGAGCGGAAAATCACCGGTCTTCGAGACCGGCACGCTGATCCACACATTCATGGTGTTCCTGACATTCATGTTCGCCACGATCGGTCTTCTGGCGATTGCCATGCGCCGCTATTACGCGCTGATGCCGCCCAATCTGAAACAAGTCATTCGCGATCTGAACGGAGGTGCCTTATGAGCATCGAATTCCTGCATACAATGGTGCGTGTCACCGATATCGACGCCTCGCTCAAATTCTATTGCCAGGGTCTCGGCCTGACCGAAGTCGGCCGCTATGACAGCGAGGCCGGGCGCTTCACGCTGGTCTTCCTCGCGTCTCCGGCGGATATCGAACGGTGCGGCGGCATCCCGGAAGGCAAGAGCCCGACGGACATGCAGATCCCGATGATCGAGCTGACGCACAACTGGGATCCGGAAGATTATGGCGGCGGGCGGAATTTCGGCCATCTCGCCTATTCGGTCTCGGACATCTACGACGCGGTCGAAAAGCTGCAGGGCCTTGGCGTCACCATCAACCGTCCGCCGCGTGACGGGCGCATGGCCTTCGTCCGCTCGCCGGACGGGATCTCGGTCGAGCTCCTCCAGCAGGGCAAGCCGCTGGCACCGAAGGAGCCCTGGGCCAGCGCGGAGAATATCGGCAGCTGGTAAGCCTGCCTCGCGGAAAACACCGCCGTATAGACGGTCCATACATGGTCTATACACGGTGTTCTTCATGGTGTTTTGAGGCCCCGGAAATGAAAACGCCCCGCCTGGCTGATACCGGGCGGGGCGTTTGTTTTGGGGGAGGGCGCCTTACTCTTTCGGCGCCTGCTTACGCTGGTCGATGATCGGATAGCGCGGCTTCGGTGTGCCGTTCCGGACGGCTTCGAAGTGCGCCTTGGTCATCGCGAACACGACCGGGCTCAGGAAGACCAGGCCGACAAGGTTCGGCGCGGCCATCATGCCGGTCAGCGTATCGGCAACCAGCCAGAACAGGTTCACGATATTGGCGACCGAGCCTTCGAACATCAGGGCAGCGGCACCAAGGAAGGTGACCACGATCCAGCTGATGCGGAACGGCAGGATCGACTTCTCGCCGAACAGGTATTCGCAGCAGCGTTCGCCATAATAGCTCCAGCCGAGAATGGTCGTGAAGCCAAACACGGTGAGGCCGATGGCGACGATATGCTCGCCGATGCCGGTCAGGCCCGCATCAAACGCAGCAACGGTCAGCGGTGCGCCTGTGTCACAGCCAGCAGGCTGTCCGTTCGCCAGAATGTCGGCGGCATTGGCAGCGGTCGGAATGCATTCCGGGCCAAGCACGCCAGAGGTCAGGATCACGAGTGCGGTGATGGAGCAGACGATCAGCGTGTCGATGATCGTGCCCAGCATGGCGACGAGGCCCTGGTCGACCGGGTCCTGGATCTTGGCGGCAGCGTGGGCGATCGGGGCGGAGCCCTGACCGGCCTCGTTCGAGAATATGCCGCGCGCGACACCTTTCTGCATGGCCAACATCAGAAGGCCGATGGAGATGCCGGTGCCCGCGCTGTCAAAGCCGAACGCGCCCGAGAAGATCATGCCGAAGGCCGCCGGGACGGCGTCGAGGTGTAGCGAGATCACCAGCAGGCCGCCGGCAAGATAGGAGATCGCCATGACCGGCACGAGCCGGCTCGCCACGCTCGCAATCCGCTTGATCCCACCCAGGATCACCGCCGCTGCAGCGACGGACAGCACGATGGCCGAAATCAGCGGTGAGATGCCATAAGTTGCGTTCAGGGCATCGGCGATCGAGTTGGACTGGATCGAGGCGCCTGTGCCCCAGCTGGCCAGGATGCCCAGCGTCGCGAACAGGCCGCCGAGCCAGATCCATTTCTTCCCCATGCCGTTCTTGATGTAGTACATCGGCCCGCCGACATGGCGGCCATCATGGTCAATCTCGCGGAAGCGGACGGCCAGGACGCCTTCGGAATATTTCGTGGCCGTGCCGACGATGGCCGTGATCCACATCCAGAACACCGCGCCCGGTCCGCCAATAGCGATCGCTGCCGCGACGCCGGCAATGTTGCCCGTACCGATCGTGGAGGACAGGGCGGTCATCAGGGCGGCGAACGGGGTGACGTCACCTTCTTCATTCCGGTCCGGTTTCTTGAACAGCTGGCCGAAGGCGAAGGGGATCTTCAGAACCGACAAGAGCCGGAGGCCGATCGTAAGGTAGAGCCCGGTCCCCAGCAGGAGCACCAGCATGGGTGGCCCCCAGACAAATTCGTTTAGCGCCCGAATAATGTTTTCCATAAGCCTCCCCGGCTCCTTTACTCTGCTTGGGGCCGACACTAACCCCGTTTGCCCATGTGTGAAGCGAGCATTGCAGGTATGTAACGCTGCAAGGGCTCCGCAATCGGCTGTGGAAGGACGGCCTGTTTTCAGGCATAAGCCCGCGAATGACCGACCCCCGCGAACCCAAGCAGGCCAAAGGCGTCTTCATCAAGACCTATGGCTGCCAGATGAATGTATATGACTCCGAGCGCATGCGAGACGTGCTGCGGCCGCTCGGTTATGCGCCGGTAGATAGTGCCGATGAGGCCGACCTCGTAGTGCTCAATACCTGCCATATCCGTGAAAAGGCGACCGAAAAGGTCTATTCGGAACTGGGCCAGCTGAAGCTGACCAAGCAGGCCCGCGGCGGCAATCTCACTATCGCCGTGGCTGGCTGTGTCGCCCAGGCCGAAGGTGCCGAGATCATGCGCCGCCAGCCTGCCGTGGACCTGGTGCTTGGCCCGCAGGCCTATCACAAGCTGCCGGAGATGATCGCCCGGGCCAGCCGCGCTGTGGGGGACCGGTTGGAAACCGAATTCGAGACACTCGAGAAGTTCGACGCCCTGCCGAAGACGCGCGAGGCGGACGGGCCGACGGCTTTCCTGTCCGTTCAGGAAGGTTGCGACAAGTTCTGCACCTTTTGCGTGGTGCCTTATACACGCGGCGCTGAACTCTCGCGTCCTGTCGACGATATTACGATGGAGGCCCGCAGCCTTGCGGCGCAGGGCGTGCGTGAGATCACGCTACTGGGCCAGAATGTGAACGCCTTCCATGGCGCCGCGCCGGCCCTGACCAATGAAGCCGACTGGACGCTTGGACAGCTCGTCCGTCACATCGCGAAAGTCGGCGGAATCGAGCGGATCCGCTACACAACCAGCCATCCCCGCGACATGGACGACGATCTGATCGCTGCCCATGGCGAAGTGCCGGAAATGATGCCTTTCCTGCACCTGCCGGTGCAGTCGGGCTCAGATAATATCCTGAAGGCGATGAATCGCGGCCACACGGCGGAAGAGTATCGCGAGATCATCCGCAAGGTACGAGAAGCCCGGTCCGATATCGCAATCGCCTCTGATTTCATTGTCGGTTTTCCAGGTGAGAGCGATGCCGATTTCGAGGCGACGATGCAGCTCGTCCGCGATATCGACTACGCAATCGCCTATTCCTTTAAATATTCAGCCCGCCCGGGTACGCCGGCAGCGGACATGTTCGGCCAGGTGCCGGAAGAGGTGAAGGACGCGCGCCTGCAGCAGCTGCAACAGCTTCTGCGCGAGCAGCAGATCGGGTTCAACCGCTCCAAGATCGGCCAGACCGTACCGGTCCTGATCACAGGCAAGGGCCGCAATCCGGGTCAGGCGCATGGCCGCTCACCGTGGCTTCAGGCCGTTCACTTCGAACTGCCGCTGGATCACGCCATGACGATACCGGACCTGGTCGGAACCATCGTGGACGTCCGCGTGATCGATGCGAGCCTCAACTCGCTGACCGGCGAACTAGTCAAAGTTCGCGAGGCCGCCCTGTGAGCGGAAAGCGCCGTCCGAACGTGTCACCGGAAGCGCCGGTGAGCCGGTTCTACGAAGTCAGCAATGCCGAGCGCCTGCGTGACCTGTGCGGGCCGCATCACCGGTATCTGCACCGGCTGGAAGCTAAGCTGAAGGATTATGGCCTGCGCGCCGAAAGCCAGGGCGGCGGCATCCTGCTGGCCGGCACGGCGGAGGGCGTCTCCATTGCGGAGGCCGCGCTGGCGGAGCTGGAGCGCCGCATGCGGTCCGGCGCGGACATCACCGACATGGACCTTGATGCGGCCATTGAAGCCGCCTCCACCCCGGCGCAGAGTTTCGGCGGTGGCCTGAAGGGTCTGAAAAAGCCGATCACGCCGCAGACCAAGGGTCAGGCACGCTACATCAATCTGCTGGCCAATCCGGACAACGGGCTCGTCTTCGGCATCGGCCCGGCCGGCACGGGCAAGACCTTCCTGGCTGTCGCGGCCGGTGTGGCCGAATTGATCTCCGGCGCGCGCCAACGCCTGATCGTAACGCGACCTGCTGTCGAAGCGGGCGAAAAGCTCGGCTTCCTGCCCGGCACGCTGGAAGAAAAGGTCGACCCCTACATGCTGCCCATCTGGGACAGTCTGCGCGAACTGATGGGCCAGGAACAGATGGAACGCCGTATGGCGCGCGGCGAGATCGAGGTCGCTCCGATCGCCTTCATGCGCGGGCGGACGCTGAAGAATGCCTTTGTCATCGTCGACGAGGCGCAGAACACGACCGTCCCGCAAATGAAGATGGTGCTGACCCGGCTTGGCCGCGACAGCCGCATGGTGGTCACCGGCGATCCGGGCCAGGTGGACCTGCCGGGCATCCAGACCTCGGGCCTGCGGCACGCCCTGCAGATCCTGTCGGATGTCGAGGGGATCAGTGTACACACGCTGACCGCTGCAGACGTCGTGCGCCATGGGCTCGTCAGCCGGATCATCGATGCCTATGCCGCCGCCGGCGAGGGCAACTGAGCTGTCCGATGATCACCACCGACCTGATCGTTGAAGAGTCCGGCTGGGAGGCCGTGCCGGATCTTGCCGCCCTGTGCGACCAGGCCTTTGCGGCTGCGGCGGCCGTTGAGCCCGCTGAAGGCACTGTGTCCCTTCTGCTGGCGGATGACGAGACGCTGCACCAGCTGAACCGGGATTTCAGGGGCAAGGACAAGCCGACGGATGTCCTGTCTTTTCCGGCCCATGAGATGGATCGGCCGCAGCTGGGCGACATCGCCGTGGCGCTCGGCGTTTCCGCGCGAGATGCAGAGGCGCAGGGCATAAGCCTGGCCGATCACCTGACGCACCTGCTGGTGCACGGTTACCTTCACCTTCTCGGGCATGATCATGAGGTGGAGGCAGAGGCTGAGATCATGGAGGGATTGGAAATAAAGGCGCTTGCATCGCTCGGCATTCCAAACCCATATGGAACGGACTGATTTACAGAGACGATGAGCGATCCAGACCCTTTAGAACCCGCGCCTCAAAGGCGCCGGCGTAGTTTTTTCGGAATAGGCCGCCGGCAGGAAAGTGCGCCTGAAGCACCGGCTGAACCAAATGGCAGTCCGGAGGCGTCCGCCCCGGTGACCCCGCAGGCGATGCGCCTGCGCATCCAGGAATTCCAGGAACTGCGCGTCGAGGACGTGATGGTCGCCCGGGCTGAGGTGAAGGCCGTCGAGGTGAACACCGAATTCCCCGACCTTCTCAAAGTCTTTGCCGAATGCACCCATTCGCGCCTGCCGGTCTTCCGGGAAACGCTGGATGACCCGATCGGTTTTGTTCACATCAAGGATGTCGTCAGCGAACTGGCCAAGGGCGGCGAACCGCCCAAGCGCCCGCTGGAACGGCTGCACCGGGAAGTGCTTTATGTGCCGCCTTCCATGAAACTGTCCGATTTGCTGGTGAAGATGCAGTCGACCCGCATCCATCTGGCATTGGTTGTGGATGAATATGGCGGAACGGACGGACTTGTGAGTCTGGAAGACCTGGTTGAGGAAATCGTCGGTGACATCGAAGACGAACACGATGATGAAGAGCCCATGTTCGTCCGGCGCAGCGCTCGGGTTTGGGAAGTCGATGCGCGCACCGAAATACAGGATTTCGCCGAGGAGACGGGGATTGACCTCGAACTCAGTGATGAGGATTCGGAATTCGACACGCTGGGCGGGATTGCCTACGCGCTCGCTGGCCGTGTGCCGGTGCGCGGGGAAATCCTCAAGCATCCGTCCGGCGTCGAGATCGAAGTCCTCGATGCCGATGCCCGCCGCATCCGGCGCCTGCGTCTCCGGACGCCCGAACCTGTGCCCGCGCCCAAGCCGCAGGAGTAGGCAAAAATGAATACCGCTGTCCGCAGCCACGGGTTCACTGCGCTTGGACCCCTTCACGAAGCCTTTGCCCGGCTGACCGGTTGGGCTGCCGCCGGCGCCGCCGTCCTGCTGGGCGCGTTCTCGGCCGTTGCGTTTGCCCCGTTCCATTTCAGCGCCGTGCTGGCGCTGTCTTTCACCGGCCTGATCTGGATGATCGACGGTGCCCGCAGTCATCGCCGATGGGGCAGGGCGGTGTTCATGCGCACCTGGGCTTTCGGCGTCGGTTTTACCCTGATTTCCATGCACTGGACGGCCGAGCCTTTCCTGGTCGAGCCGGAACGGTTTGCCGTCTTTCTCTGGATGCCGCTGATCCTGCTGCCGGCCGGCATGGCGCTGATCTGGGGCGCATTTGGGGCAATGGCGGGCGCTTTCTGGTCTGCGTCGCCGTCGCGAGTGTTCGTTTTTGCCTTCTTCTTTGCCATTGCCGAATTCGTGCGCGGGCATTTGTTTGGCGGCTTCCCGTGGAACCTGCCGGGCACGACCTGGGTGCCAGGCGGGGCGATCTCGCAGGCGGCGTCGCTTGGAGGGGTATATTGGCTGACCCTTCTGACCGTCTTCGTCATGGCGGCGCCGGCCGCAATGGTGGATACGCGCGATGCGCGCGGTCTGGTGCTGCGGATCGCGCCGTCCTTCGGGGCGGTCATCCTGCTGGCCGTCGGCTGGGCCTGGGGCGCTCAGCGCATCGCCGCGCCGTCTCCGCTGACGGAGCAATATGTCGTCCTGATGGATTCCGGCGTGCCGCAGGACGAAAAATGGGAAACCGGTCCCGATCCGGTGATGATCGAATACCTGCGCATGATGACCAATGGCGAAAGCCAGCCAGGTGACATCATGATCTGGCCGGAAGGCGCGGTGCCGACCAGCCTGCTGAACGATATCAACGCGCTGGATGCGATCGGCGCCTATCTCGGCCCGCGCACGCTGATCGCCGGGACGACACGCTACCAGCTCGAAGGACAGAACGAGCGCGTCTATTTCAATTCCATGGTCGTGCTGGACGAGAATGTCAGCCGGTCGGGCGCCGTGGCGCTGTATGACAAGTTCCGGCTCGTCCCGTTCGGCGAACTGGCCGCCGCAGAAATCATCCCCTTCGGGCAGGCCATGTCGGACTTCCTGCCGGGCGCGATGCAGCAACTGGCCCGCAACGGGTTCCATCCCGGCACGGGCCCTGCGGTGATCTTTGCCGACAATGTGCCGCCTTTCGTGGCGCTCATCTGCTATGAGGGCCTGTACCCGGAGATTACGCGCGCGGCGAACCTTGCCACACGGGCGGACTGGATTGTCCTCGTCTCCAATGATGCCTGGTTTGGTGGCGGTATGGGCCCGTCCCAGCACTATGCGCAGAACCGGTATCGCGCGATCGAGAGCGGCTTGCCCATGGCGCGTGTCGCAAGCCGTGGCGCCTCGGCAATTATCGACGGCTATGGCCGCGAAGTGCTGCGCGCTTCACCGGTCCAGGATGCCCCCTCCGGCTGGAACACGACCTTCGGGCGCGGCAAGTTGCCGGCCCCGGCGAAAGTGACCCTGTTCCAGAGCCGGGCGGGTGTTGTGCTGTTCTGGCTCACACTTGCTGCCTTTGTGGGTCTGGCATTTGCAACATGGCGCCGCTAGGAGTGCGCGCCGGACTACATTTTCGTCGCGGGTAGGGGTTAAATGTCTGACAGCAAGCTTCCGAGTGGAATAGACCGCGTCGTCGGCCAGCGCATTCGCTGGCGCCGCCGGGAGCTGAAGCTGTCCCAGGAACAACTCGCCGAATTGCTGAGCCTGACCTTCCAGCAGGTGCAGAAATACGAGAAGGGCGTGAACCGCGTCTCGGCCGGGCGCCTGTTCGAGATCGCCTCGGTCATGGGCGTGAACGTCAATTATTTCTATGACGGCGCCGAAAGCCAGCTGGAAGATGACCGGCAACATCGCTTCGCCGAAGGCGGCAACGCAAGCGACGGCCCGCGCGCGCCTGTGCTGGATGCGGAGACGCTGGACCTGATCGCGGCCTTCCAGAAGATCGAGGACGATTCCCTGCGCAGGTCGCTGCTGAACACCGTACGGGCCGCTGCATCTGCTTTCGAGTCGAAGCAGGGCGAGGATTGATTGCAGCGCAGGGCTCGGGCATCAGGCGCGCCATGAACGAGACATCAGGTAATAGGGGCGGCAAACAGGGCGGCCAGCAACCCGGGCGCCCCATCCGCACTTTCGGCCGCATTGGCGGCCGGGCATTGTCCGCGCGCCAGCAGGTTTTGGTCGACGATCTGTTGCCGAAACTGCAGGTTCCGGACGGGCTGAGCGATCCGCTGGAGATGTTCCCGGGTCTGACGGAAACCTGGCTGGAGATCGGTTTCGGCGGCGGGGAGCACCTCGCCGAACAGGCGCGCCGGAACCCGGAGGTCGGCTTCATCGGCTGCGAACCCTTTGTTGAAGGCATGGCCAAGGCCCTAACGCAGGTCGATGCGGATGGCCTGGATAATGTCCGCCTCCGGATGGACGATGCGCGGCCGCTGATCGACGGGCTTGCGCCGGGCAGCCTCGCGCGGGTGTTCATCATGTTCCCGGACCCCTGGCCCAAGAAGCGCCAGCAGAAGCGCCGCCTGATCCAGCCTGACTTTCTGGAAAGCCTGCACCGCGCCTGTCGGAAAGGTGCGCGCATACGCTTTGCGACCGATGTGACGAGCTATGCCGACGAGGCGCTCTGGCGCTTCCTGCAGCATGGCGGCTATCGCTGGCTGGCCGAAAGCGCCGACGACTGGCGCACTGCCCCCAGCGACCATGTGACGACCCGTTATGAAACAAAGAAGCTCGGCGATTGTGACCCGGTCTGGTACAATTTCGAAACCGTCTGACCCCTGCGGATATTCTTGACGGAAGCCTGTAAAGCGTGTACAAAATGTCGCATCGAATTCGGTCGGTCTGAAATATCAAGACCCCGTCAGACCGACGGCCATGACTTTCTTCCTACCCGTTTCGATAGGCAGACCTTCCCATTCCGGGATCGGCTGCTTGAATTGACACAAAGGACTAGAAGTAATGGCAACTGGCAAAGTGAAATGGTTCAACGACCAGAAGGGCTTTGGCTTCATCAAACCTGATGAAGGCGGCACGGACGTGTTCGTTCACATCTCCGCAGTTGAACGCTCGGGCCTCCGCACTCTTGCGGAAGACCAGGCGGTTTCCTACGAGCTCTACAAGGACGAGCGCCGCGGCAAGACCTCGGCGGTGGACCTGAAAGTTCTCTAAGGTTTCCTGCAATCAGGAACAGGAACGGCAGCTCTGCGGAGCTGCCGTTTTTTGTTGGGCCAATTTTGTTTCGAGCGGGCCTGCTGAGTGTGCCTCTCGACAGCGGGCAGCTACAGCATTATATAACCTCCCAAGTCGAAACATATCGGCGGCGGTTCCGGGAACGGGGCCGCCGCTTTTCTTTACCCGAAGGTCTGTCCCGGACGCATGATCGCCCTGACTGAACAGGAACGCCGCATTCTCAGCCTCGCCGCACCCGTGGCGGAGTCGCTGGGCATGGAGATCGTGCGCCTGCGCATCCAGGGCGGGCGCCGGCCGCACCTTCAGATCATGGCCGAGAAAGAAGGCGGCGCGCCGACCGATGTCGAGGATTGCGCGCGCCTGTCCCGTGCCATTGGCCCGGTGCTGGAAGCCGCTGACCCGATCAAGGAAGCCTACACGCTGGAAGTTTCGACCCCCGGCATCGACCGGCCGCTGACCCGGGAAGGGGATTTCGGCCGCTGGGTAGGTCACCTTGCCAAGGTGGAACTGGCCCGGCCGATCGATGGCCGCCGCCGCTTCACCGGCGTGATCACTGGCGAAGACGAGGATGGGGCCCACATAGAGCTGGACGATGACGTCGAGCTGGTGGCCCACGTCCATGAAATGAGCCGGGCAAGCCTCGTCCTGACGGATGAGCTGATCGAGGCCGCCCGGCAGGCAGGCAATCTGCCGCCGCAACCTGATGAAGACGACCTCGGCGATCTTGAGATCGACGAGACCGAAGACGAAACAGATACCAACGAAGAGACGGGAGACGTCCAATGAGCGCTATCGGCGTTTCAGCCAACAGGCTCGAAATTCTGCAGATCGCCAAGGCGGTGGCCGAAGAGAAGTCGATCGACCAGTCGATCGTCATCGAGGCCATGCAGGAAGCCATCGAGAAGGCTGCCAAGGCGAAATACGGCCAGGAGCATGACATCCGCGCCACCATTGACCCGGTGACCGGTGAGCAGACGCTGCTGCGTGTCCTGACGGTGGTTCCGGACGAGGAATTCGAAGACGAAGCCAAGCAGCTGCGTCTTGCCGAAGCCAAGAAAATCGATGCGTCGCTCGAGATCGGCAGCGAGCTGACCGAAGAGCTGCCGCCGTTCGATTTCGGCCGTGTCGCTGCACAGACCGCCAAGCAGGTCATCATGCAGAAGGTGCGCGATGCCGAGCGTGAGCGTCAGTACAATGAGTACAAGGACCGCGTCGGCGAAGTCATCTCCGGCGTCGTCAAGCGTGTTGAGTACGGCCATGTGATCGTGGACCTCGGCCGCGCTGAAGGCATCATCCGCCGCAATGACGGTATCCCGCGCGAGAACTTCCAGCCGAACGACCGTGTGCGTGCATACCTCTACAAGGTCTCCCGCGAAACCAAGGGGCCGCAGATCTTCCTGTCGCGTGCTGCGCCTGACTTCATGGTCAAGCTCTTCGCCCAGGAAGTGCCGGAAGTTTACGAGGGCGTGATCGAAATCAAGGCCTGTGCCCGCGATCCGGGTTCGCGCGCCAAGATTGGTGTCATTTCCAATGACAGCTCCATCGATCCCGTCGGCGCCTGTGTCGGTATGCGCGGTGCGCGCGTGCAGGCGGTTGTCGGCGAACTGTCGGGCGAGAAGATCGACATCATTCCGTGGAGCTATGACGACGCGACCTTTATCGTGAACGCGCTGCAGCCGGCCGAAGTGTCGAAAGTGGTGCTGGACGAGGAAGAGCGCCGCGTGGAAGTCGTCGTCGCCGACGACCAGTTCCCGCTGGCCATCGGCCGCCGCGGCCAGAACGTGCGTCTCGCTTCCCAGCTGACCGGCTGGCAGATCGACCTGATCACGGAGAGCGCCGATTCCGAGCGTTATCAGCGCGAATTCCAGGAGCGTACCGAACTCTTCATGAAGGCGCTCGACGCTGACGAAACGCTGGCCCAGCTGCTGGCTTCGGAAGGCTTCGAGACGGTCGAAGAGATCGCTTATGTGGCTCCGGAAGACTTCATCTCGATCGAAGGCTTCGACGAAGATGTGGCTGCCGAGCTGCAGGAACGTGCCCGCGAATACCTCGAACGCCTGGCCGCTGAAAATGATGCCAAGCGCAAGGAACTGGGTGTCGAGGATGCCGTCATGGAACTGGAAGGCATGAATCCGTCCTTCGCGGTTCGCCTCGGTGAGGAAGGCGTGCAGACGCTGGACGATGTGGCCGGTCTTGTGCCGGACGACATCACCGGCTGGCGCGAGCCGGGCCCGGACGGCAAGCCGGTCTGGGTCGAGGGCATCCTGAAGAAAGGCGAAATGCGCAAGGATGACGCCCAGATGTTCATCATGAAGGCCCGCGTCGCCGCTGGCTGGATTGAGGCAGACGCCATCGACCAGATGATTGCCGCCCAGAAAGAGGCCGAAGCCCCGCAGGAGCTGACCGAGGAAGAGCGCGCGCTGCTCGCCCTCAACACACTCGATAGCGGTGAGACCGAGGAAATCGATCTCGGTGACCTCGGCGATCTTGGCGATATCGACCTTGAAGCACTTGCAGCGGAGGGCGGCGATGACGAAGCCGCACCCGAAGAGTGATGTCGCAGTAGCCGGCACTGAAGGAAATGCTGCGGACGGAGGCGATGCTTCCGTCCGGCAGTGTGCCGTCACGCGTGAGCGTCTCGGCAAGGAAGCGCTTGTGCGCTTCGTGCTTTCGCCCGATGGCGTGGTGACGCCGGACGTGGCGGAGAAGCTTCCCGGACGCGGGGTCTGGATCAAGGCAGACCGTGCTGTTCTGGCGGAAGCCGTGAAGAAGAATGCGTTTGCCCGCGCATTCAAGACATCCGTCCAGGTGCCCGATGGCCTTCCGGATACGGTGGAAGGCCTGCTGGTACAGCGCTTTGTCGGCCTTCTCGGCATGGCAAAGAAGGGCGGGGACGTGGTGCTTGGTTTCGATCAGGTCCACGCGGCCCTGCAAAAACGGCCGCCGGGACTGATGCTGGAGGCATCCGACGGTGCAGAAGATGGCCGTTCGAAGCTGTATTTCCTCGCAAAAGGCCTATATAGCGAGGTGCAGGTTGCGGGTGCCCTGACATCGACTGAATTGGGCATGGCATTCGGACGTGAGCGTGTGATACACGGTCTCGTCCGCAAGGGGCCTTTCGCCAAAGCTCTGAAGGCCGCGTATGCGCGCCTTACCGGGTTTCGGGAGAGGCCGGAGCTGGACTGGTTTGCGGATCAGGATCGGTAGCGGACAAACCGCCTTCGCGCCATGTGGGTGCGTTGGCCAGAATTGTGATATGTAGGACGAATGAGCGATACGAAAGACACTGGTGGCAATACGGGCGGGCGCAAGCCGCTCACTGTTTCCCGCAAGACCTCGGGGACGGTGAAGCAGAGCTTCAGCCATGGCCGGTCCAAACAGGTCGTCGTGGAGACGAAGAAACGCCGGACGGTTGGTCCGGGCGGCTCTGAGGGAGGCGGCGGCGCAGCTGCATCCGGCTCCGGTAAGGCAGAGCCTTCGCTTGAGCAGAAGCTGAAGGCGATCGCGGCCCAGCGCGGGATTACCGTGGCAGAGCTGATCGCGCAGCAGAAAGCGCTGGCTGAACGCAAGGCCCAGCAGAACGCGCGCGAGAAAGAAATCGAGAAGGACAAGGCCGCCCAGGAGCGCCTCCGGTCCGAACAGGAGCGCAAGCTCCAGGAACAGAAAGAGCGTGAAGAGGCCGAAGCCCGCCGCAAGGCTGAGGAAGAAGCCCGCAAGGCAGCCGAAGCCGCGGAGAAAGAGCGTGCCGAGCGCGCCTCGAAACCTTCCCGTGCAAAATCGGACTTCCAGCCGGCACCCGGCGAGCCTGCTCCTGCTGAGGAAAGCGCCGGCCGCGGAAAGCGCGGCAAGTCCGGCCGTGACGACCGCAATGAGCGGCCGCGTAACGAAGCCCCGTCCCGTGGTGCACGCGGGGGCGATTCCCGCCGCCGTGGCAAGCTGACCATCACGTCTGCCCTTGGCGACGATGCCGATCGCCAGCGTTCGCTCGCGTCGGTGCGCCGGGCCCGTGAGCGTGAACGTGAGCGCCGCGGTGGTGGTGGCGGTGAGCGCGAGAAGGTCTCCGTCGAAGTCACGTTGCCTGAAACCATCACGCTGCAGGACTTGGCCGGCCGGATGAACGAGCGCGTCGCAGACGTCGTGAAGTTCATGATCCAGCAGGGCGAGATGCTGCGTGGCAACGACATCATCGATGCCGACACGGCCGAACTGATTGCCGAGGAATTCGGCCACACCGTGAAACGTGTCTCCGAGGCCGATGTCGAAATCGGTCTGGAAGGGGTTGAGGACGATCCGAAGGATCTGGAGCCGCGCCCGCCGATCGTGACCATCATGGGCCACGTCGACCACGGCAAGACCTCGCTGCTCGACGCCTTGCGCAAGACGGACGTGGTCTCTGGCGAAGCCGGCGGCATTACCCAGCACATCGGTGCCTATCAGGTGAAACTGAAGTCGGGCGAGCGGATCACGTTCCTCGACACGCCAGGCCACGCGGCCTTCACGGCGATGCGGGCACGCGGTGCAATTGCGACCGATATTGCCATTATCGTTGTGGCGGCTGACGACTCGGTCATGCCGCAGACGATTGAATCCATCAATCACGCCAAGGCGGCCGGTGTGCCGATCATTATCGCCGTGAACAAGAGCGATCTTGAAACGGCCGACCCGAACAAGGTGCTGACAGACCTGCTGCAGCATGACGTTCAGGTTGAGAGCATGGGCGGTGAAACCCAGGCGGTTGCTGTGTCGGCCAAGACCGGCATGGGCCTTGATGAGCTGACCGACGCGATCTCGCTTCAGGCCGAACTGCTTGAGCTGAAGGCCAATCCGAACCGGGATGCTGACGGCATCGTGGTCGAAAGCCAGCTGGACAAGGGCCGCGGCCCGGTTGCGACCGTTCTGGTCAAGCGCGGCACGCTGAAGCGCGGCGATATCGTCGTCGCCGGCACCCAGTGGGGCAAGGTGCGTGCTCTGGTCGACGAGCGCGGCCAACAGCTGAAAGACGCTGGACCATCCCAGCCGGTCGAGGTGCTTGGCCTCGATGGTGCGCCCGACCCGGGCGAGGCCTTCGTGGTTGTCGATACTGAAGCTCGCGCCCGTGAAATCACGGATTACCGTATCCGGACGAAGCGTCAGGTCGCCGGCAAGGCCGGTGTTGCCGCACGTGCTTCGCTGGATCAGCTGCTGACCAAGCTGAAAGAGGGCGCTGTCGAAACGTCCGAACTGCCTGTCGTTGTCAAAGGCGACGTGCAGGGGTCGGTCGAAGCGATCAGCCAGTCGCTGGACAAGCTGTCGACCGAAGAAGTCCGCGCCCGCGTCATTCATGGCGCTGTCGGCGGTATTTCCGAAAGCGACGTGCTGTTGGCGAAATCGTCTGAAGCTCCGATCTTCGCGTTTAACGTCCGTGCCAACAAACAGGCCCGCGACCTTGCGGAGAAGGAAGGCGTGGAGATCCGCTATTATTCGGTGATCTACGACCTGATCGACGATGTGAAAGCGACCCTGTCGGGCATGCTGGCACCGGAGAAGCGTGAGACCTTCATCGGCTATGCCGAGATCCTCGAAGTCTTCAATATCACCAAGGTCGGCAAGGTCGCTGGCTGTAGGATCTCTGAAGGCAAAGTGCTTCGCGGTTGTGGTGTCCGCCTCCTGCGCGACGATGTCGTTATCCACGAAGGCAAGCTGAAGACGCTGAAGCGCTTCAAGGACGAAGTGAACGAAGTGACGGCCGGTATGGAATGCGGCATGGCGTTCGAGCGCTATGACGACATCCGGGTCGGCGACAAGATCGAATGCTTCCAGGTTGAGGAAATCGCAAGAACGCTCGACTAGTCTGGTCCTCCATGACTGAGCCGCTCACCGTCACCGGTCTTCTGACCGAGAAGGATGTCAGGAAACTGACACGGCTGGCGCGTGGCGGCACAGTCGGGCCAACGGCGGTCTACTATGCCGGTGTGACGGCGCCGATCATCTCGGCCAGCATGTCGGTCCTGATGCGCAATGCCATGATCATGGTTGGGGCCAGTCCGTATTGGCAATGGCTTGTGGCGGCCCTCGTCGCAGCCTTCGCCGGTATCGCCTGGTATCTGATCTTCATCCGGTGGTCCTACCGCCATGTTCATGGGCGCGGTACGGAAACCCGGCTGGAGACCAGCATCGCACTGGAAGAGGACAGTCTGGTCGTCCGGCGTGGCGGTATTGAAACACGCGCCGCCTGGAGCAGTGTTACGAATGTGGCAGCCACAGGCGGGCATGTTACGGTGCGGTTGGACGGGGCAGCGCCGCTGATCATCCCGAATGCCTGGTTTGGCAAGAACAAGACCGCGCGTCAGGCTTTCCTGGCCCGGCTCAATGAGAAGGTTCCATCCTGATGGCCCGCAAATCCGCCCCGCCCGGCATGCCATCGCAGCGTCAGTTGCGGGCTGGTGAACTCGTGCGCCATGCCCTGACCGATATTCTCTCGCGCGAAGCCTTTCGCGACCCGGATCTGGAGCAGGTCATGATCACGGTCGGGGAAGTACGCTGCTCACCGGACCTGAAGCATGCGAACGTGTTCGTGTCTCCGCTGGGCGACGACTCCGATGAGGGCCGGACGAAACTTGCCAATGCGCTCAACCGGGCAGCCGGTTTCCTCCGTGGCCGTCTCGGCCGGGAGGTTGAACTGCGTTACACACCGGAACTGCACTTCATCGCTGACAAATCCTATGACGACGCCACGGCGATCGACCGTCTCCTGATGGATCCGAAGGTCCGCCGGGATGTGGAAGGCGAATAGGCCTAGCTGGTCCGGTATTCTGGACCGGATGTAAGTTGACTTACTCTGGCCACATTGCCAGCATTTCATGACATGCCGAAAAGGGGCCATAGGAAGCGCCCCGGAATAGGGGCAAGTGATGGATCGCCAGACGCTCGACATGGAAGGCGCCCGCCAGGGTGAGATTTCCGCTGCCTCGCTGCAGATGGGCGATGACACGATTGCCATACAGCGCATCGCGACAATGAGTGTGGAAGCGAAAGATTTCTTTCCTTGGGACACGCCGAAGAACCGCGTGACGCAGAAGGGCTATGCCACCGCGTTCGTGTCGCTGATGTTCTTCGCGCTGATGGGCATCGGCTGGTGGGCCGTGCTGCCGGGCCGGCCATCCAGCATGGTGATGCTGGCGATCGGCGTCGTGATGCTGATCGGTGCCATGGTCTGCGGCCTGCGGGCGGGGATGATTGCGGCGAAGCTGCGGGTGAAGCAGAAATATTTCCGCCTCGTCATTGGCACGTCGGATGCGCGCCAGATCCCGTTGGTGGACGATAATCGCGACGTGCTGTGCAAGATCCGCGATGTGGTACGCCACAAGATGGACACCGACGACCGCACGATCATGGGCGATTTTGATCTGAATCTCGACATCGTGAACCTGAAATCCCCGAACCCGTCCCCGGGCCAGCCGGACCCTGAGCCCCCGCGGGGCCGGGCTTCAGCTGTGCCGGAACGCCCGGCAGAGCCGGAACCGAAACCGCTGCCCGAGCTCGGCGATGCGGACAATGACCCGCCGCTGCCGAAGCTTGCCCGCCGGCATGATGACGACCATCAGGACGCCCTGTTCGACAAGGTGGCCGAGGCGATGAAGCCGGCCTCCTGACCGGGAACACAATTCGCCCGGTTGACGGCGGGGGTCCGCCCGCTTAAGGCCCTCGCTTTCCATTCTGCCAGACCGCATCGCGGCGTCCGATCCGCCGGCCGGTGCAAGGGAGTTGATCTTGGCGAGACAGCGCAAGCGCAAGGGCGATCCGGTCACCGGATGGCTGAACCTGTTCAAACCGGTCGACATGACCTCCACTCAGGCCGTGGCGATCCTGAAGCGCCGCTACAATGCCGCGAAGGTCGGCCATGGCGGAACGCTTGATCCGCTGGCAGACGGTATCCTGCCGATTGCCTTCGGGGAGGCAACCAAGACCGTCCAGTGGGCGATGGACGCCGAGAAGGAATATGTCTTCACCATTCGCTGGGGCATTTCCACCGCCAGCCAGGACGCGGAAGGGGAGGCGACGGCCACTTCCGATGCGCGGCCGACGCGGGATGAGGTCGAGGATGTCCTCAGGAACTATGTCGGCACGATCGAACAGGTCCCGCCGAAATACTCCGCCATCAAGGTGGACGGCCAGCGCGCCTATGACCTGGCCCGCGAGGGTGAGGATTTCGAACTGAAATCCCGCGAAGTGGACGTGTTCGAGGCTGCCGTGATCGGCATGCCGGATCCGGATCATACGGTCATTCACGTCACCTCCGGCAAGGGCTTCTATGTCCGGGCCATGGCGCGAGACCTGGCGTTCGACCTTGGCTGCGAGGGCCATATCAGCCAGCTGCGCCGCACGCGCGTCGGCAATTTCGGCGCCGCGACGGCCGTGCCGATCTCCAGAATCGAGGAGACCGAGGACAAGGCGGCACTGCTTGCCCTGCTGCAGCCGGTCCAGGCCGTACTGGACGATATTCCCCAGCTCACCATCACCCGCGACGAGGCCGCCAATGTGCGCCAGGGCCGCGAGATCCAGCTGATGCCCCATCTTGTGGAACAGTGGCGGGTCGAGCGCGTGGACGATGACCGCTCCGCCCTCGTCATCTGCGATGGCCACGCCGTGGCGATGGGAGAGGTGCGTGCCGGGCGGTTTGAGCCGGCCCGCGTATTCGTAGCGTAATTTTTCACGTCGCCTCCACCGGATTTTAAACCTGATCCCCCATACAGGCGTGATGGATTTCGTGGAAATCTTCGCGCGCTTTTATGCCCTCGGGTTCGGCCTCGTCGTTGGCGGCGGGGCGCTGGCCATTGTCATCTGGCGCGACAGCTGGCGCTGGCGCCAACTGGCGGAGGCCTATGAATCCGCCGCCGAGCCGGAAGGTCCGCGCAAGCGTTTCAGCACGGTGATCCTGCATGGCCGGGGCGTTGCCTATAATTCCTACCACTCCATGGTGACGCTTCATGTGGACCGGAAAGGTATCTGGCTGCTGTTCCGACCCTTCCTGCTGAACATTCCAATCTTCAAGCCGCTCTACATTCCGTTTGCCGACCTTCAGGCCACGCCGCAGAGCTGGATGCTGATCCACAGGACGGTGGAGCTCGAAACCGGAAAAACGCCGGGCCTCAAGATCGTGGTCTGGCAGCGCACTGCCGACTGGATCGACGAGCAGAGCGGCGGCCGCCTCGGCCTCTTTTCCCGGCAGGCGAGCCGCATGGCCGCCAGCTGGCCGAACTGATCCCGGCGCGCCCTTTGGCCGCCTAGAGCGTCGCCATGTCGATCACGAAGCGGTACTTCACATCGCTGGCGACGACGCGGTCATACGCTTCGTTGATGTCCTTCATGGCGATCACTTCCACATCGCAGGTTATGTCATGCTCGGCGCAGAAATCGAGCATCTCCTGCGTCTCTTCGAGACCGCCGATGCCGGAACCCGCAATGCGCCGCCGGTTGGCCAGCAAGAGGCCGCCATGCATCTCTTCCAGCGGTTCGATCGCGCCGACGATCACCATCGTGCCGTTGCGGGCGAGGAGGCCCAGATAGGGGTTCAGGTCGTGCTTCACCGGCACGGTGTTCAGCAGGAAATCGAAGCTGCCCAGATGCGCCTTCATCTGTGCCCGGTCTTTCGAGACCAGCACATCGCTGACGCCGAGGCGGCGCGCATCCTCTCCCTTTTCGGGTGAGGTGGTGATCATCACGACTTCTGCGCCGAGGGCGACGGCGAACTTGATGCCCATATGGCCGAGGCCGCCGAGGCCAATGACGCCCACCTTGTCGCCCTTGCCGATATTCCAGTGCTTCAGCGGCGACCAGCTGGTGATCCCGGCGCAGAGCAGGGGGGCGACCTTTTCCGGCGGCAGTTTCTCAGACACTTTCAGCACGAATTCCTGGCGCACCACGATCTGGCGGGAATAGCCGCCAAAGGTCGGTCCGCCGATCACGGGCTCCGTGCCGCCATAGGTGCCGACCATGCCTTTCTCGCAATATTGTTCGTCCCCGTCATGACAGGCCGGACAGGCAAGGCAGGCATCCACCATGCAGCCGACGCCGACGAGATCGCCCACCTTGTGCTGCGTCACGTCCGGGCCGATCTCGCTGACCCGGCCGATGATCTCGTGCCCCGGCACGAAGGGATAGCGCGAGCGGCCCCATTCATTGCGCGCGGCATGGATGTCGCTGTGGCAGACGCCGCAATGCGTGATGTCGATCAGAACATCGTTCGACTGCAGGTCGCGGCGCGTGATCTCGAACGGTTTCAGCGCCTCCGTGGCGCCCTCTGTTGCGTATGCGTGAACCTGCATGATGTGCCTCCCTTTATCGTTAGAAGCATTTCACCGGAGCGGGGCCTTGTCCATGCGTGCCGGTGCGGGAGGCGGGCCCAGCGCTGAGAGCCGGACTGGCATCGGCCATCCGGTTACGGGTCGATATTTGCTCCTCACTTGTCGGACACACGTGGATTGCTTTGTTTGACGGACAGCCACAAGAAGTATTGGACGCTTGTGCCGCGCTCGCATCACTCGAACCGCAGTACTTAGGTGAATTTGATACTCGTATAGCGTTGGTGAATTGGGCTCATGCACAAACGCTTCTTGGAAATGATGCCCAAGCAAACCAAGTTTATATTGCTTTTGCTGATGGCGATTATGGGTCTGAGGTTCGTTGGCCGGAAGTTATTGTCGAGGATTTCCGAATCCTGCGGGCCGCTGGCTACGTCCATCGAAACATGGACTTCATTTTGGCGATTATAGGAGCTCCGGAATAGCGCTCTGGAAATATGGGCATGGGATTACGCCAACTCACCTCGCCCCCTTCCAATTCGCCCCGAAATGAGCCATAAGCCGCCGCTTGAGGTGGGCCCTTCGGACCTTGACCCTGCTGGACGACATCCCGGCTGTGGCCATTGACCCCGGAAACCACCGAAAAACCCCGCCAAATCAGGCGTTTAAGTGAACCCCGCCGCAAGGCGACAGTACGAAAGATATTCGATGTCGATTACCGCTGAGAAAAAAGCAGAGCTGATCACGAAATTCGCCACCAAACCGGGCGATACGGGCTCTCCAGAAGTGCAGGTCGCGATCCTGACCGAACGGATCAACAATCTGACCGACCACTTCAAGACCAACAAGAAAGACAACCACTCCCGCCGCGGCCTGCTGGCCATGGTGGCAACGCGTAGAAAGCTGCTTGACTACGTCAAGGGCAAGGATGAGGCGCGCTATACAAAACTCATCACCGAACTGGGCATCCGCCGCTAGGGCGACCCAAAACAAGCCCGCCGGGCAATAGGGCCGCGGCGGGCTTTTCGTATGTGAAGAAAGACAAGACGAAATGTTTAACAAGCAATCCGTGTCGCTGGAATGGGCCGGCCGCACGCTGACGATTGAAACGGGCCAGGTGGCCCGCCAGGCCGATGGCGCCGTTATGGTGACGTATGGCGACACGGTCCTCCTCGCGACGGCCGTTTTTGCGAAGGAAGCCAAGCCCGGACAGGACTTCTTCCCGCTGACGGTCAACTATCAGGAAAAATACTACGCATCGGGCCGCATCCCGGGTGGCTACTTCAAGCGTGAAGGCCGCCCGACCGAGAAAGAGACGCTGACCTCGCGCCTCATCGACCGCCCGATCCGCCCGCTGTTCGTTTCCGGCTTCAAGCATGAAGTCCAGGTCGTGCTGACGGCTGTGTCCTACGATCTCGAAAACGATCCGGACATTCTCGGAATGATCGGCGCCTCCGCGGCGCTCGTCCTTTCCGGCGCCCCGTTCATGGGCCCGATCGGCGCTGCGCGTGTCGGCTACAAGGATGGCGAATACATCATCAACCCGAGCCAGATGGACCTTGAAGAGTCCGAACTGGACCTCGTCGTCGCCGGTACGGCCGACGCCGTGATGATGGTGGAATCTCAGGCCAAGGAACTTTCCGAGGACATCATGCTGGGCGCCGTTGTCGCCGGCCATGACGCCATGCAGCCGGTGATCGACGCGATCATCGACCTCGCCGAGAAAGCCGCCAAGGCCCCGTTCGACTTCGAGCCGGTGGACAACTCCGCCGCTGTCGCCGCGATCCAGGGCATTGTCGGCGGGGATCTCTCCGCTGCCTACAAGATCACCGAGAAGCTGGCCCGTCAGGCCGCCGTGGCCGAGGCCCGCGACAAGGCGAAAGCCGCGCTTGTCGGCACCGAGGAAGCGCCGGGCGAAATGTCCGCCGAGACCTTCAAGGCAGCCTTCAAGGAAACCGAGGCCGCTGTGGTCCGCGGTGACATCCTGAAAACCGGTGAGCGCATCGACGGTCGTAAGCTGGACCAGGTTCGCCCGATCGTGGCCGAAGCCGGCTTCCTGCCGCGTACCCACGGTTCCTCGCTCTTCACCCGCGGTGAAACGCAGGCGATCTGTGTGGCAACGCTGGGCACGTCCGACGACGAACAATATATCGACAGCCTGGACGGCACCCGGAAGGAGAACTTCCTGCTGCACTACAACTTCCCGCCTTACTCCGTCGGCGAGACCGGCCGGATGGGTGGTGCTGGCCGCCGCGAGATCGGCCACGGCAAGCTCGCATGGCGCGCGCTGAAGGCTGTGCTGCCGGATCACGCGGAATTCCCGTACACGATCCGTCTCGTCTCCGAGATCACCGAGTCCAACGGCTCGTCCTCGATGGCGACGGTCTGCGGCTGTTCGCTGGCCATGATGGACGCCGGTGTGCCGGTGAAGCGTCCGGTCTCCGGTATCGCCATGGGCCTGATCCTGGAAGGCGAAGAGTTCGCCGTCCTCTCCGACATCCTGGGTGACGAAGACCACCTCGGCGACATGGACTTCAAGGTCGCCGGGACGGAAGTCGGCGTGACCTCGCTCCAGATGGACATCAAAGTTGCCGGCATCACCAAGGACATCATGGAGAAAGCCCTCGCCCAGGCGAATGGCGGCCGTATGCACATCCTCGGCAAGATGGCGGAAGCCCTCGGCGAAAGCCGCGGCCAGCTCTCCGACAACGCCCCGCAGATGGAAATCATCAAGGTGCCGACCGACAAGATCCGCGACGTGATTGGCTCGGGCGGCAAGGTGATCCGCGGCATCGTGGATGAGTCCGGCGCAAAGGTGAACATCGACGACGATGGCACCGTGCAGGTTTCTGCCCTCGACCGCGCCTCCATCGACAAGGCCCTGCAGATGATCAAGGAGATCGTTGCAGAGCCGGAAGTCGGCGAGATCTATCAGGGCACGGTCGTTGGCCTGAAGGACTTCGGCGCCTTCGTGAACTTCTTCGGTCCGAAGGACGGCCTCGTTCACGTGTCGCAGATGGCAAACGAGCGCGTTGGCCATCCGAAAGACGTGGTCAAGGAAGGCGACAAGGTCTGGGTCAAGCTGCTCGGCTTCGATGACCGCGGCAAGGTCCGCCTGTCGATGAAAGTCGTCGATCAGGAGACCGGCAAGGAACTCTCCGAAGACAAGGGCGGCGAAGAGGAATAATCCTCGCCCCTCAACGGACTTCAGAAGGCCGCCCCGAAACGGGCGGCCTTTTTATTGCCCAGATGTTTTCCGGAACCAGGCCGCATTTCACGCGTCAACTCTGTCAGCAACAAGAACAGATGAGCCGTAACCATGCCTGCCACCAAGACTTATGAAGCCTCCCGCATCGTCTTTGCGCCTGAAGACACGATCTATGGCGTGATGACGGATATCGACCGGCTTTCCCTCTGGCTGCTGCCGGACGGGGAAGACGTGCGGATCGACAAGTTCGACCTGCGCCCGGGCGGACGGTTCCGTGTGGCATTTACCCCCGCCGACGACTGCCCCGTTCAGGCGATCAATGGCCGCTTTATCGACATTGTCAGTGACCAGCAGATTGTACAGGTTGTGGAACTGGAGTCCGCCCTTCAGGGCTTTACCGGCACGATGCGTATCATCTGGTGTCTCGAAGACGTGCCCGAAGGCACCTGCCTGCGGCTTGCCGCGCAGGACATGCCGCCGGGCCTCGATGCCGAATGGCTGACCCGCCAGTTCGAGGTCACGCTTGACCGGCTCGCCCTGCTGGTGGAGCGCCTGCCCAGCGCCAGCATTATCTATTCCGAAGCCGGTGCCCGGCCCTGTTAAACGCCCGCGCCTGATAGCGCCTGCTTCACCGCGGCAATCGTCCGCTTCACATCCTTTTCATTCGTCCGCCAGCTGACGACGCTGATGCGCATGGCGCGTTGGCCGTTCCAGGTGGTGGGGGAGAAGAAGGCCTCTCCGGTGGCGTTGACGCGGGCGATGATCTCGTCCGTGAAGGCGTCATTCTCTTCCTTGCTCGCGCCCGCCCGTTCGAAGCGGACGAGGCCCTGGTTCAGGACCGGATCGTTCAGCGCGCGCGCGCCAGGCAAAGAACCGATACCGGAAACCAGCGCGCGGCAGTGATTGCAGCAGCGGTCGATCATGTCGGCCACGCCCTGCCGCCCCAGTTCCTGAAGCGCGGCATAGACCGGGATTGCCCGCGCCCGGCGGGAGAGTTCGAGGTTCCAGTCATTCGGATCGCGCGCTTCCCGGGTGGGGGAAAGATAGGTGGCGCCCAGCGCCATGGCAGCGCGGTGGGCGTCCGTATCGCGCACGAAAGCGATGCCGCAATCATAAGGCACGTTCAGCCATTTATGGCCGTCGGTTGCCCAGCTGTCGGCAAGCTCGATCCCCTCGGTCAGCGGTCGCAGCCGCTCGCTCACCCGCGCGAACAGGCCGAAGGCGCCGTCAACATGCACCCAGGCGCCCGCCGCCTTTGCCACCGGGATCAGTTTCGCAAAATCGTCGAACGTGCCGACATTCAAATCCGCCGCATTGAGGCAGAGAATGATCGGCCCGTCATAGTGGGAGAGCTTGCGTTCGAGATCGTCCAGCAGCATGTCGCCCATCGCCCCGGTATCCACGTCCACAATGTAGGACTGGCCGATGCCGAGATAGCGAATGGCAGAATCGATGGAGCCATGCCGGTTGCGGCTGGTCAGCACGCGGATCGCGGGCGCGCCGAACAGGCCGTCTTCCTCCACATTCCAGCCTGCATTGGCCAGCACGCGGTGGCGCGCCGCGGCGAGCGCCGTGACATGCGCCATCTGGCAGCCGGTTGTGAAGGCGAAGGACGCCTCGCGCGGCAGGTCGAACAGATCCTTCAGCCATTCGCCGGCGATTTCCTCGATCATGGCGGCAGCGGGGGCGACGGAGAACAGGCCGACATTCTGGTCCCAGGCCGAGACCAGCCAGTCTGCTGCCGTGGCAGACGGCAGGGACCCCGCCATCACCCAGGCGAAGAACCGCCCGCTGGCGTTGGCATTGAGGCCCGGCGTCGCCTTGGCGGCAAGATCGTCGATGATCGCGCCCGCGTCTCGCCCCGTTTCAGGTAGCGGCGCCGCGAAGGCGGCGCGCAGCTCGGCGGCGCTCGCCTGCGCCCCGGCCGGGCAGTTGCCGAGATTGTCCAGCCATTGATGGGCATGGAACCGGGCGCGGTCGAAGGGATCAGACATGTGAGGTCTCCTCGTCCCCCCACGTCATACGCCTGTGGCCGGGCAGGACCACCCGGAAAATGTCGTTCCCGCTGCAGGCGTGCGGCGGTTTCCCCGTTGAAGCGCAAGGGTATTTGCCGCAAAAGCCAATGCATGACCAAGCGCAAATCCTTCCTCATCGCGATGTCCGGCGGGTCCGGCTCCGGCAAGTCCACCCTGGCCGAGGCCCTGCTGGAACATTTGCCGGACGGCAAGGCGGTCATGTTCGGGGAAGACGCTTATTACCACCCGATGAGCTTCTATGGTGCTCCAGCGACCGAGGCCGAACGCCAGGCCCTGATCGCGACGATCAACTATGATGCCCCGGCCTCGAAAGAGGTCGACCATCTGGTGAAGGACCTGAAGGCCCTGAAATCAGGACAGGGGATCGACCAGCCGATCTATGATTATGACCGCCACGATCGCAGCACCAAGACGCGCCGGATCGAACCTGCGCCGGTACTGATCCTCGAAGGCATCCATGCGCTCTCCATGCCCAAGATCCGGCCCTTGATCGACCTGTCGGTCTATGTCGACACGCCGGACGATCTGCGCCTCGCGCGCCGGATCCGGCGGGACGTGGTGGAGCGTGGGCGCGATGTGGAAAGCGTGCTGCAGCAATATCTTGGCACCGTCCGGGCGGCGCATTACCGCTGGACCCATCCGGCGAAGTTCGAGGCCGATCTCGTGATCGCCGACGAAGGCCTGCCGGCCTATGGCAATGTGCGGCCGACGGGCGAGGCGCTGGAGCGGATGCTGGCGCCTGTGCTGGCGCGCCTGCAGACGGCCGGCGTGATCTGAAAAACCGGAAAATTGACAGTTCTGCTGTAACTGTTCTGTTCATCTTCGGCGCGGTAGACTGCGCAGGCCATGAAGATGCGCGCGCTGTTTCTTGCCTCCGGCTTCCTGTTTGCGGCCCTGCCGGCCGCGGCCTGCAATATGGATGTGCACCATCGCGGTGTGACTGTGGCGGATTATGTCGAGACCGTGCAGCCCTGCCTGCGGGCCTGGCCGGCGGGCTACACCGCCGATGCGCGGATGGAGGCGGACTTCTTCACCCGCGTGAATGAGGAGCGCACGTCGCGCGGCCTGACGCCGCTGCGGTACCGGCCGGAATTGCTGGACGCCGCGCGCTTCCAGAGCCTCGACATGGCCTACAACAAATTCTTCGGGCATGAGAGCCCGGACGGGCGCCACCATGATGCGCGCGTCGCCGCCTTCGACCGCAGCGCGCTGGTCGAGTTCAGCGCCGAAAATGTCGCCATGGTGGAAGTCATTGGTGGGCGGTGGAATCTGAAACGCAATGCCGTTGATCGCCTGCACGGCAATCTGATGGACAGCCCCGGCCACCGGGCGAACATTCTCAATCCGGATATTACGGATGTTGCGATGGGGGTTGTGCGGACGGAGTCAGGTGTCTGGGTGACGCAGGTTTTCGTTGAACTGTCCGGTTCGCTGCCTGCGCCGCTGCCTGTGCGGATGCGGCCGGGCCAACGGCTGGACATGCAGCCCGCGCTGCGCGAGTGGAATTTCCAGAACTTTGTCGCGAAGCAGGCGGACAACCGCTACACGGCGCTGGGCAAGGCGATCCCGAAAGGCCTGAGCGGTGATTTCGAACTGACCGCGAATGGCCGCATGCGTGGGGAACTGCCCGGCATGTATTACACGATCCGCCTGCCGGGGCCGGCCGTGACGGTGGGGCGCTAGGCGTCAGAGGAAGCCGGCGATCTCGTCCAGCGGTTTCTTGATCAGGGCATGTTTTGGCACCATGGCGCCCTCCGCCGGGTGGCCCGCGACGAGGATCAAAAACGGTTTCTCCGTCTCCGGACGGCCGCAGATACCGTTCAGGAACTTCATCGGGTTCGGCGTATGGACCAGCGAGGCGAGACCTGCTTCGTGGCAGGCCGCGATCAGCAGGCCCGTGGCGATGCCGACGCTTTCATGGATGTAGTAATTTTTGCGGTCTTCGCCTTCCCGCACGCCGCCGCGGCGCTGGGCGAAGATGCAGATCAGCCAGGGCGCGGTTTCCATATAGGGCTTGTCGGCATCGGTGCCGATCGGGGCGAGGGCATCCAGCCATTCTTCCCCTGCGCGGCCTGAATAGAATTCGCGTTCCTCGGCCTCGGCGGCCTCGCGGATCTCGCGTTTCTTTTCCGCGCTGCCGACGCAGGCGAAATACCAGGGCTGGTGGTTCGCGCCCGACGGGCCAGAGCCTGCCGTGCGGACGCAGGCCTCGATGACATCCTGCGGCACAGGCTTGTCAGAGAACTGACGGACAGAGCGGCGGCGCGCCATCCGGTCATGGAAGGCGAGGGCCCGGGCCAGCATTTCGTCTTCCGGCAGATCGGCATAGCCGGTCAGGGGCACATGGGTCTCGGGCGAGGTTTTCATGCCTCACCGATACCATGCGCACCTGACCGGGCAACATCACTTACCGGTTATCGAATTCCGCGCGGACGAGCTCCAGCCCCCGCCGCGTGATGCGGTAAGGCTTGCCACCTTGCGAGGCGATGGCACGATTGCGCTTCAGCTTGCGGAAGAGACGGAGGCTGAGGCCCGGATAGCGCCAGCCATCGCGGGTAAAGCAATGCAGTTCTTCCGGCTTGTTGTGTTCGTTGCGGATGATTTCGATATGCCCGCCCTGTGCGAGCAGGTGGAGGATGCGCTGTTCTGCGCGGGAGATATCCATTGTAGGTGGTCCGAAGTCGGGCGCCGCACTTCGGAGATGTGACGGCGCGCAAAAACGTTCACTGGCGTCAATTGCCAGCGGCATCGTTCTCGCCGGCCTGCCTGACGCTGATCCTCAGCGCCTCAAACGGCAGGCCCCTTACCGGGACTCAAACATGGAATTGGACATAAACGCTCCGTTGAGCCGCCTATCTGGGTAAGCAGCCCTCACGGGTCAAGTCTTTTCCGTGCGGATTATTCTTCTTCAGGAAGCTCCGGGACGCCGACGGCGTGGAAGCCGGCGTCGACGTGGATCACTTCGCCGGCAATGGAGTGGCCGAGCTCTGACAGGAGGTAGAGTGCACAGCCGGCGACGCCGGACATTCGAGTGTCTTCCTTGAGGAGGGACCAGTCACGGCCCGTGCCCATAAGGCTCTTGCCTCCGCGGATGCCCGCGAGGGAGAGCGTGCGCATCGCGCCCGCACTGATCGCATTGACGCGGATGCCCTGATGGCCCAGGTCGCGCGCGGCATAACGGGTGGAGGCTTCGAGCGCGGCCTTGGCAACGCCCATGACGTTGTAAGACGGAACGGTCCGCTCGGCGCCGAGATAGGTCATGCAGATCATCGCGCCGCCATCCGGCATGATCTCTGCCGCGCGGCGGGCGCTGTCGATGAAGGAATAGACGGAGATGTCCATCGCGCGGCGGAAGCCTTCGCGGGACGTATTCGCGACCATGGAGCCGACCAGCTCGTCCTTGCCGGCAAAGGCGATGGAGTGGACCAGGAAGTCGATCTTGCCCCATTTCTCCTTCACGGAGGCGAAGGCGGCGTCCATCGAAGCGTCGTCGGTCACGTCAGCAGGGATCATGAAGTCCATGCCGATGGACTCGACCAGCGGGCGTACGCGGCGTTCCAGGTTCTCGCCCTGATAGGTGAAGGCAATCTCGGCGCCTTGGGCGGCCAGTTGCTGGGCGATGCCCCAAGCGATGGAGTTCTGGTTGGCAACACCCATCACGATGCCGCGCTTGCCCTTCATCAGGGTGCCTTCGGGCGGGGTCCAGTCATCAGCCATGGCGCGAATCCTTCCTGCTTGTCTTTGAAGAGAACGGCTAGGGGGGCGGTTGGGCCCCGTCAAGCGCGCCGGATCAGGCCGGCTGGTCCATGTTCTTCAGGCCGACGCGCATGTCGGTGGCCGTGTAGACATGCTCGCCGTCGACATAGACGCGGCCATCGGCGATGCCGAGGACGAGCTTGCCGCGGCGAACGCGCTTCATGTCGATTTCATAGCGCACCAGCTTCTTGTCCGGCGTGATCTCGCCGGTGAAGCGGACATCGCCCACGCCGAGCGCGCGGCCCTTGCCGGGGCTGCCGGACCAGCCGAGCCAGTAGCCGACGATCTGCCACATCGCATCGAGGCCAAGGCAGCCCGGCATGACGGGGTCGCCCGGGAAGTGGCATTCGAAGAACCAGAGGTCCGGCGTGATATCGAGCTCAGCCACGACATGGCCCTTGCCGAACTGGCCGCCATCCATCGTGATCTCAGTGATCCGGTCCATCATCAGCATCGGCGGGGCCGGAAGCTGGGCGTTGCCGGGACCGAAATAGCCGCCCTTGCCGGATTCGAGCAGGTCTTCCTTGGAATAGGAGGATTTGGGCGTGTGATAGTCGTGCGGTCCGGACATGCGTGATTTTCCTTAACGTCAGTAACCGGCCTTGAAGGCACCGGACCGCCCGGATTGTCAACTCATGAGGCGCGGTTTTGGCCTCAGAGGCCCGTTTCGCCAGGGTCTGCGCCCCATAGCGAGGGCTGGGGCGCATAGCCCTTGAATTCCTGGGCCTGGACGCGGCACCAGCCGCGCGAACAGGCGCCCAGATCGACCAGAACGCCCCGGCCCAGGTCGGCCACGGGTTCGGCGCCCGGCGTCGGATCCTGGCGCAGGACGGTGGGCGTCTGGACATAGGCCTTGTGGCCTTCTTCCAGCATGCGGGCATGGACCCAGACCTCAGTGCCGGAGGGGTCGCGTACGCGCCGCCAGTTCTGGCTTTCCTTGATCACCAGAAGGGGCAGGCCCTTGCGCTGGTATTCCCACAGGACCGGGTGTTGCTTGGACGGGCCGGCGCGGCCGTTGACCATGGCGAATTTCAGGGTTTCGAAGCGGGGGACCGGCTTTCCGGAGAATCGCGACACGCGCACCAGCTCCGGTGCCTGCGCCATGGCGGTCCCTCCGAGGAAGAACACGACCGAGATCAGAAAGGGTGCCCACTTCATGTGCATCAGCTTCCAAAGCGAAATCTGCGACAAGATTGCACGCTCTGGTGAATTAGCCGTAAAATCTTCGGCATTGGCGTACCGGCAGGGCTTTGCTAAGGCCTCCGCAGAGTCGATTATAAAAGATACAAAGGGTGCTCATGCCGACCAGGAAGCTGAAGATCGTCGTCACCCGCAAACTGCCGGCTGCGGTAGAGTTGCGGATGAAGGAGTTGTTCGACGCCCGCCTCAATGAGGACGATCACCCCTTCACGCAGGAAGAACTGGCCGAGGCGATGCAGACCGCCGACGTGCTGGTGCCCACCGTGACCGACCATATCGACGGCCGCCTTCTGGCGCGGGCAGGGGAGCAGCTCCGCCTGATCGCCCAGTTCGGCGCCGGTGTGGACAATATTGACGTGCAGAGCGCCATCCAGCGCGGCATCACCGTCACCAACACGCCGGGTGTGCTGACCGACGATACCGCCGATGTCGCCATGGCGCTGATCCTTGCCGTGCCGCGCCGCCTGCATGAGGGCGCGCAGATCATGGATGGCGGCGGCTTCGATGGCTGGACGCCGACCTGGATGCTCGGCCGCCGTCTCGCGGGCAAGCGCCTCGGCATCATCGGCATGGGCCGTATCGGCCAGGCCGTTGCGCGCCGCGCAAGATCCTTCGGCCTGCAGATCCACTATCACAACCGCAAGCCGGTCGGCGCGCGGATCGAGGAACAGCTCGAAGCAACCTATTGGGACAGCCTCGACCAGATGCTGGCCCGCATGGACATCGTCTCCATCAACTGCCCTCACACGCCGGCCACGTTCCACTTGATGAATGCCCGCCGGCTGGAGCTGATGAAGCCGGAAGCCTACATTGTGAACACGGCCCGCGGCGAAGTCATCGACGAGGCGGCGCTCGCCCGTGCCATCAAGGCCGGCAAGCTGGCCGGGGCCGGGCTCGACGTATTCGAACGCGAACCGGCGGTGAACGAGGAACTGATCGGACTGCCGAACGTCCTGCTGCTGCCACACATGGGCTCGGCCACGATCGAAGGCCGCACCGAGATGGGCGAGAAGGTCATCATCAACATCAAGACCTTCGCCGACGGCCACCGCCCGCCAGACCGCGTGATCCCCGCGATCCTGTAGCGTTGACGCCTGTCAGCGCCGTGCCTTTCTGAGATTCCGGGCGCGGGCGCGTACGGAGGCGGCCGGATCCTTTTCCGCATCTGCAAGCGCGGCTTCCGCTTCGGCGGAAATGCCGTGATCGCGTTCGGCGAGATAGCAGAGAAGGTCCAGAGACCAGGCCCGCAGGAAGGGGCGCGGGCTCGCCAACAAGGGACGGGCAAAGGCGAGCAGGTGATCTGCTACATCGTCTGGATAGGGCAGGAGACGGGCGCTCTGACAGATGTGCAGTTGCGCATCCCAGGTCGTGAGACCGGTAAGCCGGCCTGCCAGTTTCACGCACTGGTCCGGCGTCAGGAGCTGGTCGTTTTCGGCATGATGCTTGATCAGCCAGGTCGCCCCGGATGAGATCGCATCGTTCTCATCCGTGGACAGAACGACCAGTTCATTGAAATAGGCCTTTCCTGATCCGTGTGCCGCCGCAGCCTCGGTGAGGACGGAAGGGGACTTGCGGTCGAAGGCGGCAAGCTGGTCTCTCAATCCGTCGCTATTTGCCATTGCGATACCGGATGTCCGATCAGTCCAGCGCGCCGATATAGGGCAGGCCGCGATATTTGCCGGCATCGTCCATCCCGTAGCCGACGAGGTAGCGGCCCGGCGAATCGAAGGCGCAGAAATCGACGCCGTTCTCTCCGCGGGGCGCCCACGGCTTTTGCGTCAGCGTGCAGGTAATGACCTCTTTCGCGCCCTTGGCCAGAAGGTGTTGCTTGGCGAATTCGAGGGTGCGGCCGGTGTCGAACACATCGTCCAGCAGCAGCACGCCGCGATCCTTCACCTGCCGCGACAGGTCCGCCCGGACGACCACCCGGCCGGAGCTTTCGCGCGCATCGCGATAGCTCTCCAGCCAGATGACATCCAGCATCGGGTGCACGCCGCGCCGGGCGAGCGCCTTCATAAGGTCAGACGTGAAAGGCGTCGCGCCGATCAGGATGGAAACAACCGTCCAGTCTCCGGTCAGGCGCGGGGCCAGCCGGTCGGCCAGTTCGTCGATCCGCGCCATCAGCTGGTCTTCCGGCACGAGCACTTCGATCTTCTGGGCGTCGCTCATTCCGTCTCGTCTCCGGCGGGCAATTCAGGCGCCGCCTCATCGTCCGGCGTTTCAGGCGCCGGGGGTGTCAGCGCGCTCTGGGACACACCGGCCTTGTCCACCAGGGAGAGTTCGATCTGGAAGCTCTCCATCGGGGCCTGCTCCAGCACGATCTGAAAACTGCCCTGAGACCCAGCGGGCAGGCGGGCCGGCGTGATCGAGCCATAGCGGGTGGCGACCGTGCGGCCGCGTTCGTCTTCCAGGTCCACTTTCACCAGCGGTGTATCGACGGTGGAGCGTGCCACGTTCACGGCATGGCCCGAAACGGTGACGACCGGTACGGTGTCGTTGAAGGTGCGGGAGCGTTCGATGTCGGCGAATTCGATGCCGAACCGGTTCACATTGAAGCCGGCCATCTTGTAAGCCCCGGCGGCGCGCGGGAAAACCTTCACCACATCATTGCGGAACATGATGGCGGCCACACCCAGCACAAAGAACAGGACGGCCGTGCCGATCCAGGAGAGGAGAGCGACCGTGCGGCTCTTGCGGCGGCGCTGTTCGCGCACCCGTTGGCGGTAGATTTCATGGGCGGCGGCTGGATGGGCGCCAGCCTTTTCCATTTCCAGCCCCGGCGGGCCCACAAACCAGGAATGCCCGCAGGCGGCGCACTTCACGGTGCGGCCGCTTTCACCGATTGTTGAGTCATCGGCGAAATACTGTGTCTCACAATTCGGGCAGGTGAGGATCATGCCTTGGTCTTTCCCGCAATTCGCCCCAATAATCCAGCCATCCGGGCCAATCGATGGAGCCGATGACCCTTTCGAGACTCGACCCTTTTGACGATATTGCTGTGCGTCTGGATAACGTGTCGTTACGCTACGACACTTCGGATGACGTTCTTAGCGGTATTGATCTCAGCCTGAAACAGGGATCTTTCACATTCCTGACAGGCGCGTCTGGCGCGGGAAAATCCAGCCTTCTCAAACTCTTGTACCTGGCGCTGAAGCCGTCGCTCGGCGAAGTCTCGCTGTTTGGCCGGCCGACCGGGCGCCTCGCGCGCGATCAGTTGTCGGCCATGCGCCGCCGGGTGGGCGTCGTGTTCCAGGAGTTCCGCCTGCTGGAACACCTCTCCGCCTATGAAAACGTGGCCCTGCCGCTGCGTGTGGTTGGCCGCAAGGACGCCGATTACAGGGGGGATGTGGAGGAGCTGCTGGCCTGGGTGGGCCTCGGCAAGCGCCTGCACGCAAAACCGCCGACCCTGTCGGGCGGGGAACAGCAGAGGGTCGCCATCGCCCGCGCCGTAGTGACCCAGCCGGACATCCTGATCGCCGATGAGCCGACCGGCAACGTCGACCCGGAAATGGGCTCGCGCCTGATGCGCCTGTTCCTGGAGCTGAACAAGCGCCGGGGCACGACCGTGATCATCGCCACGCACGATCTCGGCCTGGTGCGGCAGGTGGAGGCGCCGGTCTACCGGCTGAACAATGGCCTTCTGGTGCGCGATGTCGAGTTCGGCGGAGACGGCGCAGCGGGCCGCCGGCGGACCGACCCGGCAAAGGCGGAAGACTGATGGCACGTGAAACGCCCCTCCTGCCCGTTGAGGACGCCCGCGAGGCGGCGCTGTTCTTTGTCGTTGCAGCGCTCTGTTTTCTGGCGGCGCTCGCGGCCTTGTCGGCCAAGTCGACCTATGGCGCCGCGCGGGCCTGGACGGCGGAAGTGGAAGGCGAACTGACCGTTACGCTGCAGGATGTCGACCGGAGGGCGGCGGAGGACGCCCGCAAACTGATCGAATCGACGGACGGCGTGGCGTCTGCGCACCTGTTGTCGAAGGATGAGATCGACGAATTGCTGGAGCCCAATTTCGGCAATCGCGGCCTGCCGGACAGCCTGCCTCTCCCGCAGCTGATCGCGGTGACCGCCGACCCTCATGTGCCGGACATGGGTCCGACCCTGCAGCGCGTGCTGACGCAGGCGGGCTATAACAGTGCCGTGGACGAACATGCCGACTGGGCGGGCGATGTCCGCCGCGTGCTGGCGATCACGCGGCTGATTGCGCTGACGGCGGTGGCGTTATTGGCCTCGACCGCTGTGGCGGTGATTGCCTTTGCGACCCATGCCGCGCTGCTGGCCCGGCGGGACATTGTCGATGTGCTGCACCTGTCGGGCGCGCGCGACCGGTTCATTGCCAGCCTGTTCGAGCGGCGCTTCTGGGTCCTTGGCCTGCGGGCAGGGGCGGTGGGCGCCTTGCTGGCGCTCGGCGCCGCGGCCGCAGCGATCTTCGCCGCAAAGGCCCATGGCGGGCACGCCGGCCTGCTGCCGGAGCTGAGCCTTGATTACCTTGACCTTGTCGTCCTCGTTCTGACCCCGGTGATCGCCGGGCTTGCCGCCCGCATCGCGGCCCGCATCACAGTGATCCGCGCACTCAAGAGCATGATGTGAGCAAGAACGGCCGTCCCCGGCGTGGAAAATCCCGGCTCGGCACGATGGTGGTCGTGTTCGTGCTGGGCCTGCTTGGCATCGACTTCCTGCTATTTGCCCAGCGCGCAGCGAACATGAAACCGGACACGGGCGTGAAAGGCGATGCCATCGTGGCGCTGACCGGCGGATCTGGCATTCGCATCGCGGAAGGGGTGAAACTGGTTTCCGAAGGGCGGGGCGGGCACCTGCTGATTTCCGGCGTGCACCCGGACGTCACCATGGAAGACCTGATCAGCCTTGCGGGCGGCGACCCGGAAGTCTGGGCCTGCTGCGTCACCATCGGCCATGCGGCGGAGACCACGCTCGGCAATGCCGAAGAGACCGCCGCCTGGGCCTATGAGAATGGTTATGACGACCTGATCCTGGTCACGTCCGACTATCACATGGCGCGCAGCATGCTGGTGCTGCAGGACGCGATGCCGGACATCACGCTCGAGCCTTGGCCCGTGCGGACCGTGATCGACCCATCGCGCCTGTTGACGGATTACAAGTCCCTCAAGGGCGTATTCCTGGAATGGGCGAAGTGGCGGGTAACGACGCTGGAATGATCGCGCGCGATTGGCTAAGCCAGCGGGCATGAGAGTCTTCACTTCCCTCCTGTTCGTGATCTGGCTGTACCTGTGGATGGCCATTCTCGGCATCTTGTTCCTGCCGGCACTGATCCTGCCGCGCTGGGCGACGATTTTCGGCATCCGCACATATGCGCGCACCATCCGCCTCGGCCTGCGCCTGATCTGCGGCATCAGCACCGAAATCCGCGGGCGCGAGAACATGCCGGAAGGTCCTGTGATCTATGCGGGCAAGCACCAGTGCATGTACGACGTGTTCATTCCCTTCCTGGTGATGCGCGACCCCGCCATCATCATGAAGAAGGAACTGCTCTGGTATCCCTTCCTCGGCTGGTACGCGCTGAAAGCCGCGATGATCCCGATTGACCGGGCGGGTACGACCAAGACGCTGAAGGCCATGGTCGCCGAGGCGAAGAAACGGGCGGAAAACTACCGACAGATCGTCATCTTCCCGGAAGGCACGCGCAAGGCGCCGGGCGCCCCGCCGGATTATCATGCCGCAGGCATCTCCGCGCTGGCAAAGGCCATCGAGGCGCCGATCGTGCCGGTGGCGACCAATGCGGGCCTCTGTTGGCCAGGCAGGGGCCTCCTGCGGCGGCCCGGAAAGGTGGTCTACGAGATCCTGCCGCCAATACCGGGTGGCCTGCCGCGCAGGGACATGATGGCAAGGCTGCAGGGCGAACTGGAACCGGCGACGGATAAGCTGGTGAAGGAAGGCCTTGCCGTACAGGGCCGCGAACTGCCGGCCACTTAGAGGAATTCCGGATATGGTGTCGTCTTCCACGCCGAAGAAAAAACCCCGCTTCGGCCTCTTCCTGCCGTTTGTCTTGCTGCTGCTTGTCGTTGGTGCCTGGTCGGCCTGGTGGCATGTCGCCAGTGGCCGGATCGATCAGGCCGTGGACGAATGGATCTCGGAACAGGAGGCTCAAGGCGCGGCGTTCACCTATGCCGGCCGCCACATGGGAGGATATCCATTCCGCTTCGAACTCGTGTTCGACCAACCGGCGTATTCCGGCAGGCCCGGGGAAGCGTCCTGGGAAGGCGACCGGGCCGAATTCGTGATGCAGGCCTGGAATTTGACCCACATGATCGGACGCATGCCGGGTCATCACGTCATCACCGGTGCAAACGGCATCCGCAACAGCGTCGATTTCGACGGGCATGCCGCCTTCAGCCTGTCCTGGAACAAGGCGGGGCTGAACCGGTTGGGCTTCCAGTCCGGCGAGGCGCAGGCGCTGGTTGGCGGGCAGGTCTACGAGATCAGCAATCTGTCCCTGAACCTTGCCCCTCGCCCGAAGAGCCCGGACGATCTGATGATCGCGGCGCAGTGGGACAAGCTGGCGCTGGAGGCGGCGCCTGTGGCTGCGCCTTATCTGGGTACGGAGCTTGGGCCCTCCCGCCTGATCGGGGAAGTGCGCAGTTTCTTTCCGGCCTATGAGGCGGCTGGCCGCGAAGTGGGCGGCGTCTGGCCCATGCTTCTGGAAGATGGCGAGGTGGAAGTTGCACAGCTCTTGCTGGACTGGGGCCCGCTGGACCTTGGCGCGCAGGCCAATCTGACGCTGGCGAATGGCCGCTCGAACGGCGCGTTCAAGGTGCGGATCGAGAATGCCGATGCGCTGAAGCAGGCCATGATCGATACGGGTCATTGGAATCAGCAGGAGCAGATCGTGTTCGGTACGTTGGCGCCAGCCTCACGCGATGGCGGCTTCCTGACCCTACCGGTGATCAACGATACGGTCTTTGTCGGCCCGGTGCCGCTGGGCAAGCTGCCCGGCAGCCGATCGTGACTGCGCCTTCCAGAGCGACTATCCAGTCGGCCTGCGAGGCCTTGTCTGTCATCGATCCGGCGCTCGCCCGCGCCTATGACATTGTCGGCGTGCCGGACTGGCGGACGCATGCGCCGAGCTATGCGCTGCTGGCGCGGACGGTGGTCTACCAGCTGGTCTCCACGCGCGCAGCCGATGCGATCTGGGTCAGGGTGGAGGGCTTTCTGGGTGAGGTGACACCGGAGCGTGTGCTTTCCTGCGACCAGGACAAGCTGCGCGCCTGTGGCTTGTCGCGTCCGAAACTCTCCCACATGAACACAATCGCCGACGCCATCGCGGAGGGCGCGCTGGATCTCGCCCGCGTCGAGGCGGCAGATGTGGACGCGGCCCGCGCCGAATTGCTGGCGGTGAAGGGAATTGGTCCGTGGACGGCAGACCTTTACCTGCTCTATGCCGCCGGGAAGGTGGACGCATTCCCGCATGGCGACGCCGCCCTGATGGAAGCGCACCGGCGCCTCGGCGGCTATGAGCAGCGTATGGCGAACAAGGCATTTTCCATGCATGCAGAGCGTTGGCGCCCGTACCGGGGCGTTGCGGCGCATCTTCTCTGGGGTTGGGTAAACACGGAGCGGGCGAAAGCGGGCATTCCGCCAGCCTGAGTGCCGGGCATTGCAAAACACCGTTCCTGTCATATTCTCTTGATAAGAATCGCCTAGATGAACAGGCGAAACCAAGAGGAGCGCACGCTTTCAGTCGGTTCGAACAACAGATTTCCAGTCTCTGTCGCATGGGGGGTCACCATGGCTGAGATACTTACGGCGCCGCCCAGCGGGCGGCCTGCACTGGTTCTGAATGCCGATTACAGGCCGCTTTCCTATTATCCGCTCTCATTGTGGCCGTGGCAGGAAGTCGTGAAGGCGGTTTTCCTCGATCGTGTCGATATCATTGCAGAATACGACTATATCGTGCGCTCTCCGAGCACGGAATTCCGCCTGCCGAGCGTCATCGCGCTGCGCGATTTCGTGCGCCAGGACCGTCCTCCAGCCTTCACACGCTTCAACGTGTTCCTGCGCGACGGTTTCCAGTGCGCCTATTGCGGCACGCACGACCAGCTGACGTTCGATCATGTCGTCCCGCGCTCGAAGGGCGGACGCACGACGTGGGACAATATCGTCGCCGCCTGTTCGCCCTGTAACCTGCGCAAGGGCAACAAGCTGCTGAATCAGACGGATATGCACCTGCTGCGCCGGCCTTTCCGGCCCAACAATTACCAGCTGCAGGAAACCGGCCGCCGCTTCCCGCCCAACCATTTGCATGAGACGTGGATGGACTATCTCTATTGGGATGTGGAGCTGGAAAGCTGATTAACCATCAGAGCGCTGTATTTGTTACATATTCGCACCTGAACTGTCATAAAAACTGTATGAAATCGGGCTATCCGCCAACGGATGTCCTTCTCGCGCGCGCAGCCGAAGCCTGATTACAAGGCGATTTTCATCTCCGATGTGCATCTCGGCAGTGCCGGGTGCCAGGCCGATGCGCTGTGCGCATTCATGAAAACGCATACATCCGAACAGCTTTATCTCGTCGGTGACATCATTGATGGCTGGCGCATGCGGAAGAAATGGTTCTGGCCGCAGTCGCACACCAACGTCATCCGCCGCATCCTGACCGCTGCGAAGCGCGGCACGGAAGTCACCTATATCATCGGCAATCATGACGAGTTCCTGCGGGCCTTCCTGCAGTTTCGGCTCGCCTTCGGCGATATCCGCGTGAAGAACCGCGCCCTGCATGATGGCGAGGACGGCAAGCGCTACCTCGTTGTGCATGGCGACATGTTCGACGGCATGATGCGGGCCGACCGCAAATGGATCATGCATCTCGGCGACCATGCCTATAATTTCCTGCTGTGGACGAACACGAAGCTGAACGCGATCCGCCGCCGTCTCGGCATGCCTTACTGGTCGCTCTCGCAGGCCCTGAAGAAGCGCACCAAGCGGGCGCTGAACCATATCCACAATTTCGAAGGCCATGTGGCGGACTATTGCCGCCGCAAGGGCTATGACGGAGCGATCTGCGGCCACATCCATGTCGCCGAAATGCGCGACATCGACGGCATAACCTACATGAACGATGGCGACTGGGTGGAAAGCTGCACCGCGCTGGTCGAGCATCATGATGGCCGCTGGGAAATCCTCCACTTCCAGCCCCACGCCGTGAAAGCGGACGAACCGGTGGCAAAAGAGGCCCGCATCAGGGCAGTGGCGTAAGCCCGTCCTTCCTTGTCACCCCGTGAGGAAGGGCGGGTCACAAACGCTGCTAACCGCGCCGCTTGACTTCCCGCGCGTGCCCGGCCACCTGACACCGATGCAATCCACCCTGAAGGCCATTCTGGGCCCCACCAATACCGGCAAGACGCACTACGCGATTGAACGGATGACCGGCTTCGGCACCGGCATGATCGGCCTGCCGCTGCGCCTGCTGGCGCGCGAAGTCTATGACCGGGTCGTGGAGCGCAAGGGCGAAGCCGCTGCGGCGCTGATCACAGGTGAGGAGCGGATTGTTCCGTCCACGGCGCGATACTTCATCTGCACGGTCGAGGCGATGCCGGTGGAGATGCGCACGGACTTCGTGGCCATCGACGAGATCCAGCTCGCCCAGGACGAGGATCGCGGCCACATCTTCACCGACCGCATCCTCAATTTGCGCGGCAATCACGAGACGCTGCTGCTCGGCTCCGACACGATGCGCGGCCTTCTGCGAGAGCTGAAACTGCAGGCGGAGACCGAGCCGCGCGAGCGCTTCTCGGAATTGCGCTATATCGGCCATACCAAGATCACCAAGCTGCCGAAGCGCACGGCGATTGTCGGCTTCAGTGCTGAGGAGGTTTACGCCATTGCGGAGCTGCTGCGCCGGCAGAAGGGCGGGGCGGCGGTGGTGATGGGTGCGCTCAGCCCCCGCACCCGCAACGCGCAGGTCGAGATGTTCCAGTCCGGCGAGGTGGATTATATCGTCGCGACCGATGCCATCGGCATGGGTCTGAACCTCGATGTCGACCGGGTGGTCTTTTCCTCGCGCTCGAAATTCGACGGGCGGCGCCACCGCCCGCTGACACTGGCCGAATGCGGACAGATCGCCGGCCGGGCCGGGCGCTTCCGGCAAGACGGCGAATTCGGCGAGACGGCGGACTGTCCGCCTTTCGAAGAAGAACAATGGCGCGCCATTGAGGCCCACCGGTTCGATCCGGTGGACGCGATCCAGTGGCGCAATTCCGATCTCGACTTCTCGTCGCTGAAATCGCTGATCCGCAGCCTGGAAAAGCCGTCGGGCAATCCGGTGCTGATCCATACGCCGCATGCGCTGGACGAATGGGTGCTGCGTCGGATGGGGGAGGATGGCCATATCGGGCCGGATGTGTCCGGCGCCCGGCAAGTGCGCCGCCTTTGGGATCTCGCCCGCCTGCCGGACTTCCGAAAGCTGGGGCCCGAAGGCCATGGCCGGCTCGTGCTGGGTCTTGCCGAGACGCTGATGGATCCGGATGCGCGCCTGTCTAATGCCGGCATGGAGCGGCGGCTGGACGATCTGTCCTCCACCGAGGGCGATATCGCAAAATTGCAGCAGCGCCTTGCCAGCATCCGCACATGGACGTATGCGGCCAACCGCCCCGATTGGTTGGAGAACCCTGCTTATTGGCAGGAAAAGACCCGCACGATAGAAGACGCCTTGTCGGACGCGCTACACCAGGCGCTGACAGCAAGATTCGTGGACCGAAGAACAACAGCGCTGCTCGCCAGCCTGAAAAAGGAAGATGCACTCGTGACTGACCTGACGCCGGAAGGCGACGTGACCGTCGAAGGCCACATCGTCGGCCGCCTGAAAGGCCTGACCTTTGAACCGGTCCTGGACGCCCGAACCCTGGAAGGCAAGGCTGTGCGCGGCGCGGCCGCGGCTGCCATCCGCCCGATGCTGCTTCAACGCCTCGGCCAGATTGCGGGGGCGGCGTCGGATGCGTTCACGCTGGCTGATGATGGCTCGATCGTACATGGCGGCGCCGCTGTGGCGCGCCTGTCGAAAGGCGCAAGCTGGATGACCCCGCGTGTCGACCTGGTCGGCGCGACCGAGACAGAACCACACGACCGCGAACCGGCCCGTGCCCGGATCGAGGAATGGCTACGCAGCGAAATCGCGCGCGTCCTGCCGGTCCACTGGAAACTCTCCGAGGAGAAATCCGGCGAGACGCTGGATGGCCTGCCGCGCGGCCTCGCTTTCCGTGTGCTCGAAAGCGGCGCGGCGGTGGACCTGCGGGGTGACGACCAGTCCGTCCGCCTGACCCCGGAACAGCGCGAAGCCCTGAAAGGCATCGGCATCCGCGCCGGCCGTGTCGCCGCCCATGTGCCGGATGCGCAAAAGCCTGCTGCCCAGCGCATGATCGCCATCCTGCGCGCCGTGTTTGCCGACGAAGCCTTCCCGCTCGCGCCGGAAGGGGCTGGATCGTTTGCGCTGGACGGCACCTGGCCGGAAGAGGCGCTCGCCGCCAACGGCTATCTCCGCTTCGGCAAACGCGCCGTGCGGGCAGATCTCGCCGAGCGTCTCGGCTGGGAACTGTCCAAACGCCGCCGTGAGGCCGGCAAGAACGCATTCGCCATCCCGATCGATCTGGCATCCGTCGTGTCCTGTCCGGCCGATGACTGGCCGGCCGTGCTGAAAGGCTTCGGCCTTGCCCCGGCTGAGAAGGACCCGGAAACCGGTGCCGTGACGCTCTGGCGCTATGGCGCCCGCTCGCGCCCTGAAGAGGGCGGTGGCCGCCCGCCGCGCCGTGAAGGCGGGCATGGGCAAGGTAAACGCTCGGACAATCGTGGCGGCGGAAAAGGCGGTCCCCGCCCGGGCGGCAAGGGCGGTTCACCGCGCCGGTCTGCCCCGCAAAGCCGCCAGCCGGATCCGAACAGCCCCTTCGCTGCGCTGGCCGCCCTGTTGCCGCCGGAACCGCCGCCGAAAAAGAAGCGCAAGCCCAAGAAAAAGGGCGGCGCGAAACAGGGATCTGCCGGTGGACCGGCTGGAAATGACGCTGCTGGATCAAAAGGCGGTTTCACTTACACGCCGTTCAGCTGAGCGCGCGCATGGACGACACGCTGCGCCTTGATGTCTGGCTGTGGCGGGCGCGCTTTTTCAAGACACGGTCCCTGGCAGCCGGCCATGTGCGTGGACGCGGGGTGCGCCTGTCGCACAACGGACAGACCCGCCGGATCGACAAACCGGGCCAGGTGATCACACCGGGTGATGTTGTAACCATTGCGCGTGGGGCGCATATAACCAGCGTTGAGATCCTCGAGCTCGGCACACGGCGTGGCCCGCCTGCCGAAGCCCAGGCGCTCTACAGATTGTTGGAAGGCGGACCTGAATGAATATTCTCCGAAATCTCTTCCGGTCCCGCACGCCGGCTGAGCGCGACATGGATCCGAAACTGGCGGCAGCTGCGCTTCTGGTCGAAGCGGCCCTGGTCGATGGCGTATATGTGAACATCGAAAGCGACATGATCGCGGAGATTCTGCTGGACGCCTTCGATCTGGAAGCCGAGCAGGTGGATGAGCTGATTTCCGAAGGCGAAACCCTCGCCGAAGAAGCCGTCGATTCCTTCAATTTTACTCGCCACGTAAAAAAACTTCCCATGGAAACAAGGGTGTCCGTGATCGAGGGGCTCTACCGCGTAGCCCTTTCCGACGGCGAACGGTCTGACGAGGAGGATGCCTTCATCCGCCATGTCGCCTCGCTCCTTTATGTCGACGATGTAGCCCGCGCAGGCGCCCGCCAGCGCGCCGAGGCCCGTCGCACTGCGTAAAGCTAAACACACCGTGCAGGACGCCGCATTGACAGGGCCCGCTACGCGCGCCATTTCGCCCCTGCAAAAATCCTCTGAAGAGGCCTCCCGCCCATGACCTATATCGTTGTCGACGCCTGTATCCGCTGCAAATACATGGATTGCGTCGAGGTTTGCCCCGTCGATTGCTTCTATGAAGGCGAGAACATGCTCGTCATCCATCCGGAAGAATGTATCGACTGCGGCGTGTGTGAGCCGGAATGCCCGGTCGAGGCGATCAAGCCCGACACGGAGGACGATCCGGACGGCAAGTGGCTGAAACTCAATTCCGAGTATTCGAAGACCTGGCCAAACATCACGCGAATGAAAGAGCCGCCGGCGGACCGTGAAGAGTTTGCGCAGGAAACTGGTAAACTTGAGAAATACTTCAGTGCCAATCCGGGGGCCGGAGACTGACCGGCTGATCCCTCCGGGGGCGCTGCAACTGCTGCAGGACTGAGGAAAAGTTAACGATTTCCGGCGCTTCGTTAACTTCATACATGGTTAACGGTTGCGCAGACCTGTTGAAAAAGCTGCAGATTTGTGATACTGTTCAGACTTGAGCAATAAATGAAAAGAGCTGCGACTTCCTAACTCAGACCGTACATATAGCGGACTGGGGTGGGTTTCTTCGGCTCTTATACGCGTAGAAAAGGGCGATAACCGACATGGCGAAAAAAACAGATGCCTCACTGACGTTCGGGGTGGGTCAAAGCGTCGTTTACCCGGCACACGGGGTCGGCAAGATCACCGGGGTAGAGAAGCAGACTGTCGCCGGGATGGAACTGGAAGTTTACGTCGTCGCCTTCGATCAGGACAAAATGATCCTGCGCGTGCCGACCAATCGCGCCGAAGCCTCCGGTATGCGCGCGCTGGCCGGCTCCAAGCTGGTTGACGATGCCCTCAAGACGCTGGGCGGCAAGGCCCGCATCAAACGCACCATGTGGTCGCGCCGAGCCCAGGAATATGAAGCCAAGATCAATTCCGGCGACCTGATCTCGATCGCTGAAGTCGTGCGCGACCTGCACCGCGGCGAAGACCAGCCGGAACAGTCCTACTCCGAGCGCCAGCTCTATGAGAGCGCGCTGGACCGTATGGCCCGTGAACTGGCCGCCGTCGAAAATATCGACAAGGGCGACGCCATGGAAAAGCTGGCCAAATCGCTGGCCAAGAAAAAAGTGGCCGCCTAAGCGACCACTTTACAGAATTCATCATGCAGAAACCCTCGCGAAGCTCCGGCTTTGCGGGGGTTTTTTCTATGCGGCAGCGGCTTTGGCTTTCGCCCGGCCGGAATCGACGATCACGATCGCAGCCGTGATGAGATAGGCGGCCACAACGACCAGCGGCAGCAGGGTGTAGCGCCCCTCCGGCACGAACCACCAGACCATGAACACGGCGACGGCGCGGACCAGGGCATGGTTCATGTAGAGCCAGGTGCGGTTGTAGCTCCAGCCGATCACAGGGAAGTGGAGGGAGAGACCGACCGCCAGGATCAGCGGGAAGAGATCCTTCGCGGTCCAGAGGGCCCCGATCGCCATGGGCCAGAACAGCAGCATGGCGATGAAGGCCGGCAGCAGCACGCTGGTGACCGGCGAGCGGTCCTTCAGGAAATTGTTTCCGAAGATCGCGCCATACATCACGGCGAGGGGGAAGATCGTACCGCTGCCGAACAGGGCGATGGGAAACCAGAAGCGCAGCTCCAGCAGGTACCCGGCCGCGGCGAGACCGGCCCAATAGGTCGCCCCAGCCAGTAGCACGGGGAATCCGCCCCGCAGCCGTACATAGCTTGCCTCGCGCGCATCGCGCAGCGCGGTTTCCAGATCGCTCATAAAGGTATTTCCTGTCTTGCTGGCTCCGCCTGGCGGGGCTGTTTTTCTTTTTAAGGCCCCCAATTCGGTATGATAGACCGTCAATTCAAGGTGTATTTCGAGGGAAACTTAACCGCAACACGCCCGGCATTAACGAAGCCGGGCTGCTCGCCATTTCCTGTTAACCTTAACGAAAACCTGAAGGCGCACTCTTTTCTCCGTCGCCGGACATTCCGGTGACCCTTGGGTTGATCCCGGAAAGTACGGAGAAAACTCCGGCTGAAGGGAAAATGGGTGACAGGAGAACGAGATGCCCTATTCAGATATGCCTTTGCCGCCAGGAGCCCTGCTGGGCGCTGATGCCTGCGCAGAAGACCTTTATCAGGCTGGCCTTGTCTGCGCCGCCGGGATCGATGCCGACATCGATCTGGTCGCCGCACACAAATGGTTCAACCTCGCCGCATCGCGCGGACATGAGGAAGCCAAGTTCCAGCGCCAGGAAATGGCCGAGCTTCTGACTTCGGAAGAAGTGAAGATCGCCCTGTCCGCCGCACGCGACTGGCTGAAACTCGCCCACTAAGACCCGTTCGGGCAGAGAGGGGCGGCAAACACCCCCGATGGCTGAGTGGCTCTTCTCGGCTGCTGCGTGACGCATGTCCGCCGCATAGGGACGTATGCGGACGGTGGGTGTCGCTGGCGACTGCCGGATCTGGCCCGGAAAGCGATTAGGCTCCGGCATGCCTGCAGGGAAGCAGGACACACCGGAGACCGTTCAAAATGCAGCAGGCTGCAAATAATTGCCGGGGCCGTGGGGATGGAACGCCGGCAAAAGGGTGGGCGGCGTTACGAACTCGCCGCGCGGCTGGCCTGGAACCCGGTTTTCTTCTGGGTCGGCCGGAGAAGGAAATAGAGGAACGCGGCGATGAAGCCCAAATCCATCAGCACGATCAGTGTCGTGGTGAAGGGAATGGTGCCGTGGTACCAGTCCGGCAGGTAGACATAGGCAATGCCCAGCTTGCCGAGCAGGCCCGCCCACACAACCGGGCGGTAGCGCTTGGGGTCCCCGCCGACAATCGCGTAAACGACACCGAAACAGAGCACGAGCGCGCCGGTCACTTTCATGAGTGCCGGATCGACCGCTTCTACCGTGCCGGTCATGGCGACCATCGTCTCCGGAGAGATGAAAAGTGGCGCGCCGATTGCAAAATTGAAGAAGGCTGCGGTCCAGAAAAAGATCTGCCAGTCTTTCATGTTCGTCTCCCTCTGCGGCGTAACGGACGGATCCGGACCCGCCGCTTCTCTGAACATTACCCCCAGAATTCCCCGGAAACCTTTATGGCTGTTTTCGCCGATCGATCGAATTGATCGGAACAGCACCAATTTGCTGGGTTTTTCTCATTATATACGTGTGCGGAGTGGCAGAATGGCCACGCCCGACAGCAATCTGGTGTGCTTTGTGCCGTTCAAGTTACACATGCGGTAACCTTGATCCTGGTAACAGACGGCAGGTCTCCCCGTTCCAGACCGGGACGCGGCCGCCGGGGAGCGCCTGTCTCCCCGCGGCACAATCCCGGCCTCAGCCGATCCGTCGATCCATGTCTTTCCAGTAGGGTTCTCTCAGATCCTTGCGCAGGATCTTGCCCGAGGGATTGCGGGGCAGGGTCTCGATGATATCGACCGACTTCGGACATTTGTATCCGGCGATGCGTTCCTTCGCCCAGGCGATCACGCTTTCCGCCGTTGGGGTCTCGCCCGGCTTCGGCACCACGATGGCCTTGACCGCTTCGCCCCATTTCTCGTCCGGCACGCCGATCACGGCGACATCCGCGACGGCCGGGTGGCCGAAGATCGCATTCTCGACTTCCGCCGGATAGACGTTCTCCCCGCCGGACACGATCATGTCCTTCACGCGGTCGTGGATGTAGAGGAAGCCATCTTCGTCGAAATAGCCCGCATCGCCGGTATGGAAGAAGCCGTCGCGGATCGCCTCTTCGGTCGCCTCCGGACGGTTCCAGTATCCCTTCATGACGAAGCCCGCCTTGATGACGATCTCGCCGACTTCGCCAGTGGGCACCGGCGCGCCGGTCTCGTCCACGCAGCGGATCACGGCGCCTGGATAGGCAACGCCGCAGGAGCGTAGCTTGCCCCAACTGGGGTCATGCGCTTCCGGCGGCAGGAAGGTCGCCGCGCCGACCGTTTCCGTCAGGCCATAGAGCTGGGTGAAATTGGCACCCGTGATTTCCTTCGCTTCCAGCAGCAGGCTCTCTGCAATGGGGGAGGCGCCGTAGAAGATCTGCTTCATCCTGCTCCAGTCGATCTCGCGCACATTCGGCTGCTGGGTCAGCATCAGGATGACTGCAGGCACCCAGAAGGCATGCATGATCTCCTGCTCTTCGATCAGGCTGAGGATGACCTGCGGATCGATTTCGCGCAGCACGACGGTTTTTGCGCCCTGGATCGTGGCAAGCAGGCCGATGTTGACACCCGCCACATGGAAAAGCGGCATGGCGTTCATGACGGCTTCGCCGACGCCGTAAGTTGACCATTCCAGCCTGCTGGCCTGTTCGAACATGGAGCGGTAATTGGCATTGGTCAGCTGCACGCCCTTGGGCAGGCCGGTCGTGCCGGACGTGTAGAGCTGGATCACGTCATCTTCCGGCTTTGGCGTCAGGCCGGGCAGGGCGGCGCTCTGGCTGTCGCGCCACTCGCGATAGTCCGGCCATTCGGGGTGGCCGCCATCGACGGCGATGATCTGCACTAGGTCCGGCAGCTCGGCGCGGATCTGCTCGGCCATTTCGTAGAAATCGCGGCCGACGAACAGCACCTTCGCCCTGGCATCTGACAGGATGAACTTCACTTCCGGCGCAGCGAGGCGTGTGTTCACCGCGGTCATCACGGCGCGGGCCTTCGCCGCGCCGTACAGCATCTCATAATATTGTGATGTGTTCTTTCCGAGGTACCCCACGCGGTCGTCCGGTTCCACGCCCAGCGCGACGAGGCCATTGGCGACCTGGTTGGAATAGATATCCAGCTGGCGATAGGTCGTCGTCTCGCCTTCGAACCAGAAGGCTGTGTCTTCAGGGCGCATCTGGGCCTGCACACGCGGGACATCCGCCAGAAAAGGCATTGCCTCTGTGTCGATCATGGGTTCCTCCGGCATGTCTTTTTATCGGGCCTGACTGTAGTCGCTTCTGGCTATATGTCAGCCCATCACTGCTTTGCAGCTGCAGGCGGAACCCTTGCGGTCCGCCTGCGTTTACGGCACTTGATGCCCATGACTATTCAAACACCCGCCCCGAACGCCGAACTCGCCGAAACCATGCTGCAACTGGGCCGCAACGCCCGGGCAGCGTCGCGCGCGCTCGGTAAACTGACCGCTGATGACCGTACCCGTGGCCTGAAAGCCATTGCGGCCGCCATTCGCGACGCCGCGCCGGACATTCTGGCTGCGAACGCCGAGGACATGGAAGCTGCCCGCGAAAAAGGCCTCGACGCCGCGATGCTCGACCGGCTGGCGCTGGACGAGGCGCGCGTCGAAGGCATTGCCAGCGGTGTCGAAGCCGTGGCTGGCCTGCCGGACCCGATTGGCCGCGAACTTGCTCGCTGGACGGTGCCGTCCGGGCTGGACATCGCCCGGGTGTCCGTGCCGCTCGGCGTGATCGGCATCATCTATGAGAGCCGCCCGAATGTGACGGCAGACGCCGGTGCGCTGTGCCTGCGCTCCGGCAATGCCGCGATCCTGCGCTGCGGCTCGGAAAGTGCCTTGTCGTCCCGGGCGCTTGTCAGCGCCATGCGCGGCGCGCTTGAGAAGGAAGGCCTGCCGCAGGCCGCAATCCAGCTGGTACCGACACAGGACCGCGAAGCCGTCGGCCACCTCCTGTCAGGCCTTGAAGGCGATGTCGACGTGATCGTGCCGCGCGGCGGACGCGGTCTTGTCGAACGCGTGCAGATGGATGCCCGCGTGCCGGTGATCGGCCACCTCGAAGGCCTCTGCCATGTCTATGTCGACGGCGCAGCCGATCCGGAAAAGGCGATTGCCATCGTCGTCAATGCCAAGATGCGCCGGACCGGCATTTGCGGCTCCGCCGAAACGCTTCTGGTGGATTCGGCGATTGCCGACACGCTGCTGCCGAAACTCGCGGATGCCCTGAAAGAGGCCGGCTGCGAACTGCGCGGTGACGAACGTGCCCGCGCCATCGTGCCGGACATGAAGACCGCAACCGAGGAAGATTGGGCCACGGAATATCTAGCGCCGATCCTGGCTGTGGCCATTGTCGACGGCATTGACGGAGCGCTCGCGCACATCTCCCACTGGTCGTCGGGCCATACCGAAGCCGTGATCACCGAGGATCAGGCCGTGGCCGACAAGTTCTTTGCAGATGTCGACAGCGCGATCCTGCTGCACAATGCCTCCACCCAGTTTGCGGATGGCGGTCAGTTCGGCATGGGCGCGGAAATCGGTATCGCCACGGGCCGCATTCATGCGCGCGGGCCGGTCGGGGCGGAACAGCTGACGACCTATAAATACCTCGTCCGCGGCAAGGGGCAGGTCCGTCCTTGAGGCCAGTCCGGTTACCGGGTCCTGTAAAGGGGCTACGCATCGGCCTGTTCGGTGGCAGCTTCAATCCGGCCCATACCGGCCACCTCCATGTTGCCGAGACGGCGATGAAACGGCTCCAGCTCGACTGGGTCTGGTGGCTCGTCGCGCGCGGGAACCCGCTGAAGACCGATCATGGCGATTTCAGTAGCCGCTTTGCGTCGGCGGAAGCTGTCGCCGGACATCATCCGCGTATGATCGTCACCGACATCGAAAAGCAGCTCGGCTATACCTATTCCTGGCAGACGCTGCTGACGCTCGCCGCCCATGCGCCGCAAGCCCATTTCGTCTGGCTGATGGGCGCGGACAATATGGTCGGCTTCCATTACTGGCAGCGCTGGCAGGACATTGCTCGGCTGATGCCGATTGCGATCATTGCCCGTCCGGGTGTCGGCCCCGGCGCGCGCAATTCGAGATTCGCCCGCACCTTTGCGAAAGACCGTATCCCGGAAGCCTATGCGCCGCTGCTGCCGGGCATGGTGCCACCCGCCTGGGTCTACCTGAAAGGCCCGTTGGACAAGTCGTCCTCCACCGCGATCCGCGAGGCGAAGGCATGAGCCTGACGCCGGAAGAGCTGGATCGCCACCGCCGCCATATCCTGCTGAAGGAGATTGGCGGGCCGGGCGTGCAGAAGCTGCGCGCCGCCCGTGTTTCCATCATCGGGGCAGGGGCCCTCGGCGGGCCCTGTGCGCTTTACCTCGCCGCGGCCGGTGTCGGCTGGATCGAACTCTGGGACGACGACCGGGTCGAGCGGTCGAACCTTCAGCGGCAGGTTCAGTTCACGGATAAAGACGTTGGCGCGCCGAAGGTGGAGACTCTCGCGGCACGCCTGCGGGCGATGGATCCTTCTATAAATGTTGAGATCAAAGCCGAGCGCTTCGGCGATGGTGCGACGCCGTCAGGCAATATCCTGATCGATGCGTCCGACAATTTCCCGACGCGCTATGCGCTGAACCGGCTGGCACACGAGACCGGCCGCGCGATGGTGCATGGGGCGGCGGCGGGTTGGAACGGGCAGGTCAGCGTCTTCGCCTCGGGTCTGCAGGCGGACGCGCCCTGCTATCAGTGCTGGGTGCCGGAAACGCCGCCCGATGCAGAGGCCTGCGACGAAGTAGGCGTTGTCGGTGCGCTGACCGGCATGACAGGTGCCGCCATGGCGATGGAAGCCGTGAAGCTGATCACCGGCGCAGGCAAGCCACTGATCGGCCGGGTCCTGTTGATCAATGGTCTTGGCGGCGAATCGCGTACTGTCATGTTGCGGCGCGATACGGCTTGTCCGGTTTGCGCCATCAGGTGAGTCCCGGAATTGACAGGGCAGGACCGGGGGCGCTTACTCTGCGCACCTGATTCAGAAATCAACCGGGAGGAAGGAAACGGGTATGCGCCGTTTTCTGGTGGTTCTGCTTACCTTTGCAGCAATATTGGCGGCTGGCTGGTTTGCACTCCAGCGCGCCGACATCGGCTATGACAGGCTCGAACTCGTCTATGCCAATTCCGACAGCCGTATCCTTCCGCTCGAGAATGGCCTGCGCGTTCATTACCGTGATGTCGGCCCGCGTGACGCACCGGCGATTGTGTTGGTGCACGGATTTTCGTCCTCGTTGCACACATGGGAGCCCTGGGTTGCAAACCTGAAGCGCAACTATCGCGTGATCTCGCTGGACCTGCCGGGGCACGGCCTGACGAACTGCCTTGATGGCGAGCGGATCGGCACCGAACAATTCGTAGAAACGGTGGATGCGGTGACGCGCGCACTGGACGTCGAGACATTCACCCTTGCGGGCAATTCCATGGGCGGCGGCGTGGCCTGGGCCTATGCATTGGCGCATCCTTCACGGCTGGACGGGCTGGTGCTGGTCGATGCCTCCGGCTGGCCGGAAAACGCGCAGGAGGAAAAATCGGACCCACTCGTCTTCAAGCTGCTGTCCAACCCGGTCGCGCGGCGCCTGATGAAGAATACCGACATGACCTGGCTGGTGCGTGACGGCCTGCGTAACAGTTTCGCCGATCCGGATCTTGCGACCGATGACATGGTCAATCGCTACACCGCGCTCGCCCGCGCGCCTTGTCATCGCGACGCCCTGATGGCGCTGACGTCCGGTGGAAAAGGCCGCGTCTGGGCGACAACGGATGCCCTGGACGACATCACCACGCCGACGCTGATCCTTCATGGCAAACAGGACAATCTGATCCCGGTCGCTGCGGCCCGGAAGTTTGCCGATGCCATTCCAGGCGCGAAGCTCGTCATCTATGCCAACGCCGGCCATCTGCCGCAGGAAGAGCTGGCCGAGGAGTCCGCTGCCGACCTCCACGCCTTCCTGATGAGCCTGAATGCCCCTGAAACCGCATCGACGGAGCCAACCGAGGACGGTTGATGCTGTGGCCGGGAAACCGGCAGGGGGCTTCGCGCGTATCAGGGGAGAAGGAGAATTCCAATGCGCCTCACCTTGCCCGCCATCGCCGCCTTGTTCCTCGCAGCCTGTACCAGCCAGCCTGACTATCGCGACGAAACAAACGCGCCGTCGACCGTGTCTTCGGTGGATCTCACCCGTTATGCCGGTCTCTGGTACGAGATTGCCCGCTATCCGAACTGGTTCGAGCGGGACTGTACCGGCGTCACCGCGGAATATGGCCTGAAGGAAGACGGCACCGTCTCGGTCACCAATACCTGTTTCAAGGACACGCTGGACGGCAAGAAGAAGGTGGCCAACGGCCGCGCCCGTGTCATCGAAGGCTCCGGTAACAGCCAGCTGAAGGTGAAGTTTGCGCCGTCCTGGGTGCCGTTTGCGGAAGGCGACTACTGGATCCTCGCGCTGGAGCCGGACTATTCCGCCTCGCTCGTCGGCAGCCCGGACGGAAAGTATCTCTGGATCCTCTCGCGCACGCCGCAGCTGGCACCGGCGAAGCTGGAAGCGTTGAAGCAGCGCGCCGAAGATCTCGGCTATGACTCGGCCCCGCTGGAGATGACGGTCCAGGCGCAACAGGGGTGACGGGTCACGCCGGCTCTGATACGGCGACTTCATGAGCCTGCCTGCCCTTGATGACCGCAATTTCGACGCCGATCGCCAGCACTGGATCGAGGTCCGTGTCTATTACGAAGATACCGATTTCACCGGCATGGTCTATCACGCGAACTATCTCCGCTTCTTCGAACGGGGGCGGTCCGACTGCCTGCGGGATGCGGGCGTGTCGCATCAGGACCTGCTGAATCGCGAAGACCCCGCCGCCTTTACGCTGACCCGCGTGGCGGTCGACTACAAGCGCGCCGCGAAAGTGGACGACCTGCTCCAGATCCGGACGCGCTATCTCGGCCTCGACGGGCCGCGCTTCCTGTTCCGGCAGGCTTGCCTACGGGATGGAAACCTGATTGCCGAGGGCGAGATCACGGCCGTGATGATCCATGCCGATGGCCGCCCGCGCCGTCCGGTCCGCGAGATGATGGACACGCTGGCCGCCTTCCGCTGGACGGGAGCGGATGGATGAAGCGCGCGGCCGTATTGGGACTGGCTACTGTCTCTCTGGCGGCTGGCGCGTTGGCGGACGAGCCGTTCGATAACGCGCGCGGCTTCTACGTGGCGATGCGGGGTTATGGCTCCATTGCGGACCAGAACAACATCCTGTTCGAAGATACCGGTGAAGTTGCCGGTGCCGTTGGCTACCGGATCAGTGAATCCTTCCGCGTGGAAGGGGAGTACGGCTTTCGTTGGTCAAACGTTGCCGGCCTGAACGGCGCACGGGATGCACATGGCAATTTCACCAGCCGGTCCCTGGGCGCCCACGTTTTCTATGACTTTAGGAAAGGGAAGAAGTTTCGCCCCTTCATTGGGGGAGGCGGCGGGGCCGGCGTGCAGGACTACGAATTTTCCGGCCCTGCGGACATCAATCGAGCGTTCATTGTTGAAGTGAAGGACACAAATTCCAGCGCATACTGGAATGCGCTGGCTGGGACGAGCTACCACTTTTCCCCGCGGTTCCGTCTGTCGGCAGGGATGGAGTACGTCACGTACACCGATCAGGCGGTGGCTTCGAATATCGGCGGCATCGACGGCATCAACCGGGCATACAATTTCTATGTCGGCGCCCGATGGTTCTTCGGCCGCACGCACGAATGATCTCCTGCTGCTTTCCCGTGCAAGGTTAATAAAATCGAACAAAATCTTAACCCTTCCCACCTAGCCGGGAGGCAAGCTGCGGAATCAGGGCGCTCTGCCGTGTTTCTGCCGGAATTGTTGTTGAAACAGGGGCACAACGCGCCCGTTCTCACGGGACGCTAGCCTTATCTGCGGGCTGCCGGCCTGCCATCTTCAAGGAGCACATTCGTCCTATGGAATCGGAAGCGATCGGCACAGCGGCCAGTAATACCGACTTTTCCCTGATTGCCCTCATCTTCGAGGCCGACCCGGTCGTCAAACTGGTCATGCTCATGCTGTTCCTGGCCTCGATCTGGTCCTGGATCGTGATCGGCGAAAAGCTCTTCTCGCTGGGGTCCGCCCGCAAGAAGGCGCGCCAGTTTGAAGACGCCTTCTGGAACGGCCGGACCGAAGACCTCGACCTGCGCCCCGGCTCCGGCGGCGTGGATGCGGCCAGCCGCGTGTTCCAGGCTGCGGCCCGGGAATGGTCGGATGCGCGCCGCGTGACGCCCGGCTCCGGTGAGGCAACGGCCCTCGTCAACCGGGCGGAGCGATCCATGCGCGCCACGATCGACCGCGAGCTTGGCCGCGCCGGGAATGGCCTCGGCGTGCTTGCCACGATTGGTTCGGCATCGCCCTTCATCGGCCTGTTCGGCACAGTCTGGGGCATCATGAATGCCTTCCTCAACATTGCGGCTCAGCAGGACACCAGCCTCGGCACCGTGGCCGGTCCGATTGCCGAAGCCCTGTTCGCCACGGGCATGGGCCTCGTCGCCGCTATCCCGGCCGTGATCTTCTACAACAAGTTCACCGGTGACCTGACGCGGTTCGCCGACCAGCTCGACGCCTTCTCGCAGGACGTGCTCGTGCGCCTGTCGCGCCGCGCGTCGGATCCGGGACGGGATTGATCGCATGGGCATGATCCTTGGCTCTGGCGGCAAGGGAGGACGGCGCGGCCGCAGGTCCCTGAATGCCGAAATCAACGTGACGCCCTTTGTGGACGTCATGCTCGTCCTGCTGATCGTGTTCATGATCACTGCGCCCATGCTGGTGCGGGGTGAGGACATCAGCCTGCCCAAAACGAAATCCGGCCCGATCCAGACCGACCCGAACGATGCCCCGCTGGCCATCACGATCAAGGCGGACGGCGCGGTGTTCATCCAGAACACGGAAGTCCAGGTCGACACGCTGGGACCGCAGCTGCAGGCCATCATCGGCGAAGGCTATGACAAGCCGATCTATGTGCGCGGTGATGAAGCGACGCCTTACGGCATCATGATGGAAGTCATGTCCGAGATCCGAGCCGCCGGCTACACGCGCGTCTCGCTCGTGACGGAACAGAAGAAATAAGGAGCGGCCGGCAGGAATGCTTCGCGGCCTGACAGTCTCCACGATCGTGCACGCGTCCGTCCTTGCGATGGCGGTCTTGTCATGGCCGCACCAGAAGTCGGATTGCGACAAGATGATCGAGCGCCTCCAGAAGGAGGAACCGGGCCTCGCCCCGGTCGATATCCTGATGCGTATCCCGCAATGCGCCAGCGCAATCGACGTGCCGATCGACTTTGTCGAGATTGGCCTCGTGACAGACATCGCCCCGGTCCAGAAGGCCGAGGAGCCGCAGGAAGAAGAAGAGGCCGTCCCCGAAGAGGTGGAAGAGGTGCCGGAACCTCCGCCTGAGGAGGAATCGGCCCCGGAAGAGGAAGAAGTCGTCATTCCGGACGAGGAAGCCGAACCGGAACCGGAGCCTGCGCCAGAACCTGAAAAGAAAGAGCCGCCGCCCAAGAAGGAAGAGCCCAAGCTGATCGAGAAGCAGAAGCCCGAGGCCTCTGACGATCTCGACTTCCTGAATGAGTTCGAGGACATCCTGAAGGACAAGGCGCAGGACGAACGCCGCAAGCCGCGCGAGGAAGTTCCACCGCAGATCAACAAGCCGGTTCTGCGCGATGCCCAGGAAACCCGCCCCGGTGCAGGGGAGCGCCGCGGCAATACCGCTTCGCTCCAGGCCGCCATGCGCCGTCAGATCTATGCCTGCTGGCGCGGCGTGTCCGACCTTCCGAAGGAAGACCAGATTGACGTCCAGATGCGCGTCACGCTGAACCTCGATGGCACGCTGAAAGGCAATGTTGAGCTGATCAGTCCGCGGTCCCGCCCGATCGGCCGTTCCGGCATTGCCGTGGACGTGGCGTTGCGTGCGGTCCGCAAATGTGCCCCTTACCAATTGCCCGAAGACGATTATGACCTGTGGAAAGACATCAATGTCACCGTCAGCCCGACCCAGCCCTAACCCCGTTCAAAGGAGGAATCCCATGACCCGCCTGCTGCTTGCCCTGGTGATGGCCTTCACCGCCGCCATCGGACTTGCGCCGAACGCCTCGGCCGAACTCAAAGTGCTGGTTGAAGGCAGCGGTAATTTCAAACCGACGCCGCTGGCCATTCCGGACTTTGAAGTCCGCGGCGGCACCAATGCCGACCTCGCCCGCCAGATTGCTGACGTTGTGCGCAACGACCTCGAATCGACCGGCTTGTTCGAAATGCAGAACCCGGCCTCCTTCATCCAGAAGGATCTGTCGATCGACGTTCAGCCGCGTTTCGCTGACTGGAAGATCATCAAGACCGACGGCCTTGTCGTTGGCGCCTTCGAGGAACTGCCCGATGGCAAGATCGCCGTCTCGTTCCGCCTTTGGGATGTCTATGCCGGCGATGTCATGCGCATCAACGGCCAGCCGGGTCGCCGCCTGACCACGACGCCGGACAACTGGCGTCGCATCGCACACAAGATTGCCGATTCGATCTACACCCGCCTGACAGGCGAAGACCCGTATTTCGACACGCGGATCGTCTACATTGCCGAGACTGGCCCAAAGCTGAACCGTGTGAAGCGCCTCGCCATCATGGATTCCGACGGTGCCAACCAGCAATACCTCACGCCCGGCACGAACACGGTGCTGACGCCGCGCTTCAGCCCCTCGGCGCAGGAAATCACCTACATGTCGTACGAGGGCGGACGGCCGCGCATCTATCTCTTCAACATCGAGACGGGCCGCCAGGAACTGCTGGGCAATTTCCCGGGCATGACCTTCGCCCCGCGCTTCACGCGCGATGGCGAGAGCGTGCTGCTGACCCAGGCAGAGCGAGGTAACTCCGATCTCTACATCATGAACCTGCAGACACGGCAGTCGCGCCGCCTGACCGACCACCCGGCGATTGATACCTCGCCGTCGATGTCGCCGGACGGCCGCGCCATCGTGTTCACGTCAGACCGCGGCGGCAGCCCGCAGCTCTATATCATGAACACGGACGGATCCCCGCGCACCTGCCCGTCGGGGGGCCGCGATGTTGCCTGCCGGATCACCTTCAACAAGGGCCAGTATTCGACTCCGGTGTGGAGTCCGCGCGGCGACCTCGTCGCCTTCACCAAGCAGCTGGGCGGCAAGTTCTATATCGGCGTGATCGGCACAGATGGCACCGGCGAGCGCCTGCTGACCGAAGCCTATCTGGACGAAGGTCCGGACTGGTCGCCGAACGGCCGTGTGATCGTTTATTTCCGCGAAAGCCGTCCCGGCGCAGGCCCGCAGCTCTGGTCGGTCGACCTTTCCGGCCGCAACGAGCGCCGCCTGCAGACCCAAACCGAGGCATCTGACCCGGCCTGGTCGCCGCTTCTGCAGTAATCTGCTGATTATTCTACAGGTTTCGCCCCCGATTCTTCGGTCGGGGGCGTTGCTTTAGGGAGACAGCACGAAAATCTTTGTGTAAAAGGCCACACGCAGCAGCTTGCGCCCGATTGTTGCCGGAATTCGGCCCGATTGTGGAAGCACCACCGGTCGTTCGCCGGCTGCTGGTAATACAGAGGCCGCAAGGCGTCACCAAGCTCAGGACATCCAGGGGAGTCTGACTGAATGAAATCTTATCTCAAAATCTCCACAGCAGCCGCTGTGCTTATCGCCCTCGGCGCCTGCGCATCGCAACCCGAGCCGCCGCCGCCGGTCGAAGAAGCACCGCCGGTAGAACAGCCAGCACCGCCTCCGCCGCCTCCGCCGGCACCGGTGGTCGAAGAACCGACTGGCCCGGCACCGGGTTCGCTTGAAGATTTCCGCGTGAACGTGGGTGAGCGCGTCTATTTCGATCTCGACGAATACCGTCTGGACCCCGACGATCAGGAAATCCTGAAGCTGCAGGCCGCATGGCTGCAGTCCTATCCGTCGGTCCGCATCATGGTCGCCGGCAACTGCGACGAGCGCGGCACGCGTGAATACAACCTCGCCCTTGGCGAGCGCCGCGCTTCGGTCGTGAAGGATTATCTGGTCTCGCTCGGCGTTGATCCGTCGCGCATCGACACGATTTCCTACGGCAAGGAACGTCCGATCGCTGCCGGTTCGGACGAAGCTTCCTGGGCTCTGAACCGTAACGGGTTCACGCAGATTGTTTCGGGCACCACCAGCTAACGAAACATTTCAAATCAGCAATACGCAGCCGGGTGCCACATTGTGGCCCCGGCTGTTTTGTTAGGAGCAGGGAATTTGTGCGCCCCCCTGTCTCTGTTTTCATCATGAAAGGCATGTCCATGAACATCCGCACCGCATCTGTTCTCGCAGGTGCATCGCTCATCCTGCTCGGCGCCTGCGCGTCCAAGCCGGCCCCGATCACCGAAGGCACCACCGAAACCGTGGTCGAAGACGTCCAGACCGTCGATACCGGCGATGTCGATGACGGCACCGTTGGCCAGATGGCACAGGCTCCGGCCCTCGGCGACCGCGTTTATTTCGACCTGGATGGCGATTCGCTCGACGGCGACGACCAGTCCCTGTTGAAACAGCACGCCCTGAAATACACGCAGGACCCGTCGGTCCGCGTCCTCGTTGCCGGCAACTGCGACGAGCGTGGCACGCGTGAATACAACCTCGCCCTTGGCGAGCGCCGCGCCGCCACCGTGAAAGACTATCTTGTCAGTCTCGGCATCTCGCCGAACCGCATTGACACGATCTCCTACGGCAAGGAACGTCCGATCGCGGCCGGCTCCGATGAGGCTTCCTGGGCCATGAACCGGAACGGGTTCATCCAGGTCGTTTCGCCGAACAGCTGAAGCCGGTTGCCCTTTCAGGGCACCTGATTCACAAAGAATTTGCAGCCGGGTGCCATATTTTGGCCCCGGCTGCATTACTATGGTCGCGCAAAATCCGGAGACATTTGCTCATGTTCAAGACCCCGGCCCTGGCACTTGCCAGCTTCCTGCTTATTGCTGCGCCCGCTGTTGCCCAGCGTGGCGCCCCGATCACGCAGGGCACGACAAGCCTCGATCTGGCTGACCAGATTGCCCAGGCTCGCCAGCTGAGCGCGGACACCAAGGTACAGGTCAATGCCGTGTCCAGCGACCTGATGACCCTGACGGGCCGGGTCGAGACGCTGGAATTCCAGCTGCAGCAGGCCCGCAACGACAATGAGACGCTGGTCAATGACAATGAGGCCCTCGCCCGCGAGATCAACGCCCTGAAGAATGAGCTGCGCGCCCAGTCGCGCGCCATTCAGGACCTGCAGGCCCGGTCGCTCGGCATGGATCCTCCGGAAGGGGAAGCGGCCTCCAGCCTGTCCGATTATCCGGGCGCGGCTTCATCGGATCCGTACGCGGCGTCGGCCGCGCCAGCTGCGACTTCACCGGCGCCGCAATCCATGACCGGCAGCATGTCCCGCACCGCGACCGTGGAACCGGAAACCTCCGGCCCGAAACGTCTCCTGCCGCGCTCAGGCGCCACGGAAGCCGCAGAAGGCCCGGCCGCGATCGACACGACGCCCGCCAATGCCGTCCCGCCCGGCGCACCGCAGGGCTCGCTCGGCACCCTGCCGGCCAGCGCCCTTCCGGGAGAAGCCGGTCCGCTGTTTGCCGCCGCCAAGGCGAAACTGGTCCAGTTCGACTATGCTGGCGCCGAACAGGCTTTCCGCGCCTTCCTCGATGATTTCGGCAACGATCCGCAGGCCGGCGAAGCGCATTACTGGTTGGCCGAGTCGCTTTACCAGCAGAAGGCCTATGCCGAATCCGGTGCGGCCTACACAACGATGATCCGGTCGTATCCGGATGATCCGCGTGCCCCGGACGCGCTGGTGAAACTTGCCCGGTCGATGCGTCTCATTGGCGACAAGGACAAGGCTTGCGTGGCCCTCGATACGCTGCCGAAGCGCTATCCGAACGCTTCCGGCGTGACGCGGGATCTGGCCGCCGTCGAACGGACCCGCTCAGGTTGCGACAATTAGAGGCCCCCTCAGTCCCGGAGGGCCTGACGGAGTCATTTGACCAGCTATGCCGCTTTGCTGCGGGGCCTGTCTGCGTTGCGGTCTCCGGGGGAGGGGACTCGCTTGCCCTCCTGCTGATTGCGGCGGACTGGGCCCGGAAAAGCGGACGCAGCGTCCTTGCATTCACCGTGGATCATGGCCTGCGCCCCGAAGCCGCCGATGAAGCCCGTTTCGTCGCCGGTGCCGCCGCCCGGCTGGGCGTTGCGCACCGCATGCTGCGCTGGCAGGCGCCCCGCGCCGGTCAGGCAAAGGCCCGGATGGCCCGCCACGACCTGCTTTCCGCTGCTGCCCGTGAAGCAGGCAGCGTGATGATCCTCACCGCGCATACAGAAGATGATCAGGCAGAAACCTTTCTGATCCGCGCCCGGGCTGGTTCCGGCTGGTACGGGCTGGCGGGCATCCAGCCGCTGTCCCTGTCGCCTGCAGAGACGCATGGCGTGCCGGTTTTCCTGGCCCGCCCGCTGCTAGCCATACCGCGCGCTGCCCTGCGGGACCTGCTGCGTGCCAACGGGCAGGACTGGGTCGAGGATCCGTCGAATGACAATCCGGCCTATGAGCGCGTCCGCATGCGCCGTCTGCTGGCTGCTGACCCGGTCCTGCGTACGCGGGTGCTGGCCATCCAGGACAGACTGCAGCTGTTGCGGCAGGTGCAGGACCGGGCGCTGGCCCGCTGGCTGTCGGAAGAGGTCGAGACCCGCCCGGACGGGACGCTGAGAGCGCCCCTGCCGCTGCCGCCGGGCGAACGGGGAGACCGGGCGCTCGCCGCCCTGATCACGCTCGCCAGCGGCCGTACACGGCCTGTGCGATCCGATGCCTTGTCCCGGCTCACACACCGCATTGCGCACCCCGATACGTTGCGGCCGGCAACCCTCGGCGGTGCGGCCGTCTGGATCAAAAACGGGAACCTCAAAGCGGTCGCGGAACACAAGCTGCCGCCAGAGCAGGTTAACGCAATCCCTGCGCGACTTTCGGCCATGGTCACCGCCTGTTTAGGTGAAATGTGAGATAAAATGTCCACGGCGCAGCTAAAGAGTCGTTTTTCGGCCCCGGTGGCCCTATGTTATCTGTCGAGAAGCTTTCCAAACTGAGAGAGATGAAATGAACGTTCGGAACCTGGCCATTTGGGGTGCAATCGCGCTGCTCGTCATTGGTATGGCGGTCGCGATGGGCGGAAATCCCGAAACCGCCAGTGCCAAGCGCGCGAAACTCTCCGAAATCTACACACTCGTCGACAATGGCCAAGTGGCGGAAGCCACGCTGGGCGATGACCAGATCATCGTGAAGACCACCGATGGCAACACGATGGTCAGCGAGCTGCGCGCTCTCGACATGAGCACGCAGGACTATCTGCGCGACCACAATGTGCCGTTCACGGTGGATGCCGACAGCGGGCGCAACAATTTTGCCTCGCTCCTGTTCTCGATCCTGCCGATCCTGCTGATCGTCGGTTTTGTTTTCTTCATGATGCGCCAGATGCAGGGTGGCGGTGGCCGCGGTGCGATGAGCTTCGGCAAATCGCGCGCCCGCCTGCTGACCGAAAAGCATGGCCGCGTTACCTTTGACGACGTCGCAGGCGTCGATGAAGCCAAGGAAGAGCTGCAGGAGATCGTCGAATTCCTGCAGGATCCGTCCAAGTTCCAGCGCCTCGGCGGCAAGATCCCGAAAGGTGCGCTGCTGGTCGGCCCGCCCGGGACCGGTAAGACGCTGCTGGCCCGCGCCGTGGCCGGTGAAGCGGGGGTACCCTTCTTCACGATTTCCGGTTCGGACTTTGTCGAAATGTTCGTCGGCGTCGGTGCCAGCCGTGTGCGCGACATGTTCGAACAGGCCAAGCGCTCCGCGCCGTGCATCATCTTCATCGACGAGATCGACGCGGTCGGCCGCTCCCGTGGTGCCGGCCTCGGCGGCGGTAATGACGAGCGCGAGCAGACGCTGAACCAGCTGCTGGTCGAGATGGACGGCTTCGAAGCCAATGAAGGCATCATCCTGATCGCCGCCACCAACCGTCCGGATGTTCTGGACCCGGCGCTGCTGCGCCCCGGCCGTTTCGACCGTCAGGTCACCGTCGGCAATCCGGACATCATGGGCCGCGAAAAGATCCTGCGCGTTCACATGCGCAATGTGCCGCTGGCCAAAGACGTCGACGCGAAGACGATTGCGCGCGGTACGCCGGGCTTCTCGGGCGCCGACCTTGCGAACCTCGTCAACGAGGCTGCGCTGCTGGCCGCCCGCCGCGGCAAGCGCGTGGTTGCCATGCAGGAATTCGAGGATGCGAAAGACAAAGTCCTGATGGGACCGGAGCGCCGCTCCATGGTCATGTCCGAGAAGGAAAAGGAACTCACCGCTTGGCACGAGGCCGGTCACGCCATCGTGGCCATGAAAGTGCCCGCCGCGGATCCGGTTCACAAGGCGACCATCATACCGCGCGGCCGCGCGCTCGGCATGGTCATGCAGCTGCCGGAAGACGACAAGCTGTCCATGTCCAAGGTCGAGATGACGTCACGCCTCGCCATCATGATGGGCGGCCGTGTTGCGGAAGAGCTGAAATTCGGCGACGACAATGTCACCGCCGGGGCCGCTTCCGACATCCAGCAGGCAACCCGTCTGGCGCGCGCCATGGTCACCCGTTTCGGCCTGTCCGACACGATCGGTCCGGTGGATTACGGCTCGGACCAGGGCGATGTGTTCCTGGGCCAGCAACTCGTGCAGGCGAGCCACGTCTCGGAAGAGACGTCCCGCAAGATCGAGGAAGAAGTCCGCAAGCTGATCCAGACCGGCATGGACGATGCCCGCCGCATCATGACCGAGTGTCATGATGAATGGTCTGCCATCGCCAATGGCCTGCTCGAATACGAGACGCTGACCGGCAGCGAGATCACCGATCTCCTGGACGGCAAGCCGCCGACCCGTCCGGACCTTGGCGCCGAAGACATCGGCCCGTCCTCTGCTGTCCCGGCCATCGGCAAACGCCGCAAGCCGAAGGATGAGGGTGGCGAGCCCACGGGCGACCCGGAACCGAACCCGGCCTGATCTGCAGGAAAATCCTGAATTGAGGCGCTGCCATGCCGGCAGCGCCTTTTTTCGTCGCCTGGCCCGGGTTCGAATTGTCGCGGGGGTAGACTGGCGCAATCGAAATACAGTCTTGCTGTACCTCAAGGATTGCTGCACTGCAGCATTTTGGTTTCTAAAGGGCATCATTCGGTCGGAACAGTCAGGCAGGCGGGAGGGCGCAATGCCCATCAAACCGGTAGACATCGTCCTCTCCAACGGGGTGGAAGTCATTCTGCGCCCGGCCGGGCCGGAGGATGAACCGCGGTTCGAGCATATCGTGGCGAACATGTCGGAAGAGTCGCGTTACCTGCGCTTCTTCTCAGGCGCCAAGGTCATTCCGAAATCGATTATCCACGCGCTCGCCGATGCGGACGGGCACCGCCACATCGCCTGGGCGGCGGCACTCAAGAACGAGCCGGGCCAGCCTTTTATCGCCGCGGCCCACGCGATCCGCACCACGAATGAACTGGAAGAAGCCGAGCTCGCCATGGGCGTACTGGACGCCTATCACGCGCAGGGTCTGTCCCGCATGCTGATCGCTTGCGTGGCGCTCTGCTGTCATGCTGAAGGGATCATCACGCTGGAAGCGGAGACGCTGCCGGAGAACCGCAAGGCCAACAGCCTGTTCAAGGCGCTCGGCGGGCATGTGATCCGGCCGATGCCACCGACCACGATGTGGCAGTTCCATGTCGGCGAACTGATCAGCGTGCTGCGCGCCATGGAAACCCCGCGAGGGCTCCGCGAGGTGTTCCGGATCAATGGCGCGGAAGACGAAGGCCTGACGGACGAGTCTTAAGAGACCCGTTCCACCATCATGTGCTTGATCTTGGCGATGGCCTTGGCCGGGTTCAGGCCTTTCGGGCAGACCTGCGCACAGTTCATGATCGTGTGGCAACGATAGAGCTTGAACGGGTCTTCCAGATCGTCGAGGCGCTCGCCGGTGGCTTCGTCGCGGCTATCGATCAGCCAGCGATAGGCCTGCAGCAGGGCGGCCGGGCCGAGATACTTGTCGCCATTCCACCAGTAGGACGGGCAGGACGTCGAGCAGGAGGCACAGAGGATACACTCGTAAAGGCCGTTCAGCTCTTCGCGGTCAGCCTCGGACTGTTTCCATTCCTTCTCCGGCGCCGGCGTGTCCGTTTTCAGGTACGGCTGCACATAGGCGTGCTGGGCGTAGAAATTGGTCAGGTCCGGGATCAGGTCGCGCACCACCGGCTGCGAGGGCAGGGGGCTGATCGTGATCACGCCCTTCGGCAGGTCGTCGAAGCCCTTGGTGCAGGCGATCGTGTTGCGCCCGGCAATGTTCATTGCACAGGAACCGCAAACGCCTTCCCGGCATGAGCGGCGGAAGGCCAGCGTCGGGTCGATATTGTTCTTGATGTAGAGCAGGACGTCCAGGATCATCGTCCCGGCCTTGTCCATGTCCACCCAATAGGTGTCCCAGCGCGGATTGCCGCCTTCTTCCGGATTGTAGCGATAGATCCGGAACTGGCGGAGATTGGTCGCGCCCTGCGGCTTCGGCCAGGTCTTGCCTTTGCGGACCGTGGAATTCTTGGGAAGCGTAAGCTGTACCATGTTCGTGCGGTCCTCTTAGTAAACCCGGGCCTTCGGCTCGATGTAGCTGATTTCGTTCGACATCGTGTAGTCGTGCACAGGGCGGTAATCGAGCGTCACCTTGCCGGTGCCATCGTTCCACGCCAGCGTGTGCTTCATCCAGTTTTCGTCGTCGCGGTCTGCAAAGTCCTCGCGGGCATGGGCGCCGCGGCTCTCTTCGCGCGTTGCCGCGCCATTCACAGTAACGGCCGCCTGGGCGAGGAGGTTGTCGAACTCGAGCGCTTCGACGAGGTCGGTGTTCCACACCATGGTGCGGTCCTGGACATCGATGCCCGGCAGTTTCTTGTAGACTTCCTCGATCGCGTCGACGCCTTCCTTGAGAACGTCGCCGGTGCGGAACACGGCGCAGTTGCTCTGCATGGCGCGCTGCATTTCGAGGCGCAGCTTGGCGACCGGCTGGTCACCGGATGCGTTGCGGAACTTGTCGAGGCGGGCGAGGTGGCTGTCGGTTGCGCCTTTCGGCAGTTCCGGCTGCGTGGCACCGGCAATCGTCGTCTCACCGCAGCGCAGGCCTGCTGCGCGGCCGAACACGACCAGATCGATCAGCGAGTTGGAGCCAAGGCGGTTGGCGCCATGCACCGACACGCAGGCCGCTTCGCCAACGGCCATCAGGCCCGGCACGACCGAATCCGGATCGCCGTTTTTCTTGGTCAGCACTTCGCCGTGATAGTTCGTCGGGATGCCGCCCATATTGTAGTGGACCGTCGGCAGGACCGGGATCGGTTCCTTGGTGACGTCGACACCGGCGAAGATTTTCGCGGTTTCGGAAATGCCCGGCAGACGCTCGGCCAGCACTTCGGCGCCGAGGTGCTCGAGGTGCAGGTGGATGTGATCCTTTTCCGGGCCGACGCCGCGGCCTTCTCGGATTTCCACGGTCATGGCGCGGGAGACGACGTCACGGGAGGCGAGGTCTTTCGCGCTGGGGGCGTAGCGCTCCATGAAGCGTTCGCCTTCGGAGTTGGTCAGGTAGCCGCCTTCACCGCGGGACCCTTCAGTGATCAGGCAGCCCGACCCATAGATGCCGGTCGGGTGGAACTGCACGAATTCCATGTCCTGAAGCGGCAGGCCGGCGCGCAGCACCATGGCGTTGCCGTCGCCCGTACAGGTATGGGCGGAGGTACAGGAGAAGAAGGCGCGGCCATAGCCGCCGGTGGCCAGGATGACTTTCTGGGCACGGAAGCGGTGCAGCGTGCCGTCATCCAGCTTCCAGGCTGTAACACCGCGGCAGGCGCCTTCCTCGTCCATGATCAGGTCCATGGCGAAATATTCGATGAAGAATTCGGTCTCTTCACGCACGCACTGGCCGTAGAGCGTGTGCAACATGGCGTGGCCGGTCCGGTCTGCGGCGGCGCAGGTGCGCTGCACCGGGCCCTGGCCGAAGTCGCGGGTCATGCCGCCGAAGGCACGCTGGTAGATCTTGCCTTCCTCGGTCCGCGAGAAGGGCATGCCCCAGTGCTCAAGTTCGTAGACAGCCTGCGGGGCGTTCCGCGTCAGGTATTCGATGGCGTCCTGGTCGCCCAGCCAGTCAGACCCCTTGACGGTGTCGTACATGTGCCAGCGCCAGTTGTCCTCGCCCATATTGCCGAGAGAAGCGGCAATGCCGCCCTGCGCTGCAACTGTGTGCGAGCGGGTCGGGAAGACTTTGGTGATACAGGCGGTGCGCAGGCCAGCCTGGGCCGCGCCGAGGGCGGCGCGCAGGCCGGAACCGCCCGCGCCGACAACCACGACATCGTATGTATGATCGATCCAGTTATAGGTGCTCATGTTCTAACTCTCCCGCGGCGTCGCTTACGCGCCCGCGCCAATCCACAGTTTCAGGACCGAAAGGGCGATGGCCGCAAACAGTGCGATACAGGCGAAGCTGTTCAGGATCAGCAGCGCCGAGCGCATCCCCGTCTTCGCAATATAGTCTTCAATGACCACCTGCATGCCGAGGCGCATATGGTATACGGTCGCGCCGGCCGTAAGGATCAGCAGGATCGCCGGCAGCGGCTGCGAAATCCATTCGATCGCAGCCTTTTCACCGCCCTGGACGGCGTTGATGATCGAGAACAGGAACCACGGCACCAGAAATATGAGGGCAATGGCCGATACGCGCTGGCCGATATGGTGATGGGTGCCGGATTTGGCGGAGCCGAGGCCGCGGGCGGCTTTGGTCGGGGTCAGGAACTGGCTGTTCGACATGGGTCTCTGCCTCCTACAGTCCGGCGGCGGCGAACCAGATGGCGGCCGCGCCCAGAATGGCAAATGCGTAGTTGAAGACGGAAACGGCGCTGGCACGGCCCGGATCGAAGCCGATATTTGGGCCGTCCCAGAGCAGGTGGCGGATGCCGTTCACGAGGTGGAACAGGACAGCGACCGCCCAGAGATAGAGGATGACGCTTCCGAACCAAGAGAAGAGGATCCCCTCGATGGCATCGTAACACTCGGCACCGGTGGCCAGAGCGATGATCCAGCCGGCGATCAGGAAGGTGCCGAAATAGAGGGCAACGCCAGTGATGCGGTGGGTGATCGAAGCGGCCATGGTGACATGGGGGCGCCAGACCTGGAGGTGAGGCGACAGCGGGCGGGCATCAGCCCCGGACGATCCTGACATGCGAAGGACACCTTCCGATGAATGGTAAGAGTTTCACTCAAGTGCTTGGCTTGCGGTTCTAGGAGTCTCTATGATCCTGTCAACGCACGGCGCGTCATGGAGTGACAATATGAAACGATTTCTGTGGGTTGTGGCCCTGTTTCTGATCACACCTGCGGCACTGGCGGATCCGATGGATGCCTTGGTCGCCGAATATGAGGTGTATGTGCGTGACGTTTACCCAGAGGAAGCGGCACGTGCCGCTGGGGAAGCGCCATCGGCCTGGGGAAAAGTGACACCCGAAGCCATATCTGAGCGGGCGGCGAGGGCGCAGGCGCTGCGCGATTCGATTGCGGCCCTCGAGACGGACCGGACCACCGATCAGGCCATTCTCGAACGTCTCCTGTCGGCCGATATCGATGATGCGCGCTTCGACACCCCACGCATCCCGTTCACCGGTGACTGGGGCTTCCAGGCCGAACCCATCTTTGCGGCGATGCAGACCACGATCACCAGCGAAGCCGAAGGCGAGGCGTGGATTGCGCGCCTGAACGATGTGCCGCGCTATTTTGCCGAAAACGTCGCGAACATGCGCCGGGGGCTCGCCACTGGCTGGGTGGCCCATGCCGATCCTTTGAAAGTGTCGACCGACCAGATCCGCGAACAGATCTCAGATGATCCGAGTGCGAGCGGACTGTACGTTCCGTTCCTGAACCTGCCTGCGGGCATGGACCCGGCCGTTGCCTCCCGGCTGAGAACGGATGGGCTGACCGCCGTTGCCAATGCGATCTCGGCCTATCGCAAGACACTTGCCTTTATCGAGGAAGACTATGCGCCTCACACACGGGCAGGGGCCGGTATCGCGGAATTGCCGGGCGGCCTGGACGCCTATGCGGCGGCAGTCGAGCATCACACGGCCGGCGCCGGTTATTCCCCGGAAGAGATCCACACGCTCGGCGAGGCCGAAGTCGCCCGTATCCGCGCCGAAATGGAGGCCATCCTTCAGGAAATCCATTTCGAAGGCGATTTCCAGGACTTCCTCGATTTCCTGCGCACCGATCCGGCCTTCTATGCAAAGACGCCTGAGGAACTGATGAGCCGGGCGAAGGAAACAGCGGCGAAGCTGGACGCGATCCTGCCCGACTATTTCGGCAAGCTTCCGGAGCATTGGTATGATGTGGAGCCGGTACCGGCCACGATTGCGCCGGGCTACACGTCCGGGCGGTACGTGGAAGGCGATCCACAGGAAAACCGGCCCGGCATCTATCTGGTCAATACGTACGCGCTGGACCAGCGGCCGCTCTATGAGCTGCCAGCCCTTTCGGCGCATGAGGCTGTGCCGGGGCACCATCTGCAGATCATGCTGGCGATGGAAATGGAAGGCCAACCGCGTTTCCGCCAGCAATACTACGCTACCGCCTTCGGCGAAGGCTGGGGACTCTATGCCGAACACCTGGCGATGGAGGCAGGCCTGAACGAGACGCCCTATGAACGTTTCGGCGGCCTTTCGATGGAAATGTGGCGCGCCTGCCGGCTGGTCGCCGACACAGGGCTGCACTGGTATGGCTGGACCCGGGAAGAGGCGGAGAAATGTTTCAACGAAAACTCTGCGCTCGCGCCACTGAACATCCAGAATGAAGTCACCCGCTATATGGGCTGGCCGGGGCAGGCGACGGCCTACAAGATCGGTGAACTGAAAATCCTGGACCTGCGTCATCAGGCCGAAGAAGCCCTTGGTGATCAATTCGACATCCGCGCATTCCACGATGCGGTACTGTCGCAGGGCGCTGTTCCGCTGGACGTGCTGGACCGCCAGATACATGACTGGATCGACGCGCAACTGGCGCCTGCACCTGTCGCGCTCGTGCCCTGATTGCGACAGCCATTTAAATTTGTTCCGGGCAGGCTTGTCTCGCCCTGACCGGCACGCCAAATGGGCGGGCCATGTTCCGCTTCTTTGAACACCGCCTCGCTCCTTTTCCGGACCAGCTTCTGGAAGTGCCGCCGGACGGCTTCTGGCCTTTCGTCCGGTATTACATCCGTGATGCTGTGCCGTGGCTGGCGGTCACGGCAGCCCTGACTGCGCTCATCGCCGTGGGAGAGGTAACCCTGTTCGGTTTCCTTGGCGGGATCGTCGATTGGCTGTCCTCCGCTGACCGGGAGGGTTTCCTTCAGCGCGAAGGCCCCCGGCTCGCCTTCATGGCGGGTGTGGTGCTGGTTGCCCTGCCGCTCGCGACACTGATCCATGCACTGATCGTCTACCAGGGCCTGATGGGCAATGTGCCGATGAGCGCGCGCTGGCGAATGCACCGGCAGATGCTGGGCCAGTCGATGAACTTCTTCGGCAACGAATTCGCCGGCCGCGTCGCAACCAAGGTGATGCAGACCGCGCTCGCTGTACGCGAGGCGGTGATGAAGATCCTCGACGTTTTCGTTTTCGTGGTTGTCTATTTCATCTCGGCACTGGTTCTGGTGGCCTCGTCCGACTGGCGCCTGATGCTGCCATTCCTCCTGTGGGGCGGGCTCTACTGCCTCGTCATGGCCTGGTTCGTTCCGCGACTCGGCAAGGTGGCGGAAGAGCAGGCCGATGCGCGCTCTGTCATGACCGGGCGTATTGTCGACAGCTACACCAATATCCAGACCGTCAAACTGTTCGCCCATGCCGGACACGAGGAAGCCTATGCGAAGGACAGTATGCAGGGCTTCCTGCAGACGGTGTACCGGCAGATGCGCTACGTCACTGGTTTCAATGTGGTCGTCTATCTCAACAATTCGCTGCTGGTTTTCCTGGTCGGCGCGATAGGCATATATTTGTGGATGGGCAATCTGGTCGGGGCAGGCGCCGTGGCAGCGGCGATCGGTCTGACGCTGCGGATCAAGTCCATGTCGCAATGGATCATGTGGGAAGTCGCAGGCCTCTTCGAGAATATCGGCGTGGTCTATGACGGGAAGGCCATGCTCAACCGTCCGGTTGCCGTGGCCGATGCGCCGGATGCGGAAGACCTGCCGCACGGCGTGGGAGCAATCGAATTCCAGGATGTCTCCTTCCACTATGGCAAAGGGTCAGGCGTGATCGAGAACTTTTCCCTCTCCATCCGGCCGGGCGAGAAAATCGGCCTCGTCGGCCGCTCCGGCGCAGGCAAGACGACGCTGACAAACCTGCTGCTACGCTTCTATGAAACCGAAAGCGGCGCCATCCTGCTGGATGGGCACGATGTCTCTCACGTGACGCAGGATTCGCTCCGGGCACAGATCGGTGTGGTGACGCAGGATACCTCGCTCCTCCACCGGTCGATCCGCGAGAACATCGCCTATGGCCGGCCGGGCGCCAGCGACGCCGAGATCCTGGCAGCGTGTGAGAAAGCCGCCGCGCTGGATTTCATCAACGATCTTGAAGATTCAAAGGGCCGGCGCGGTCTCGATGCGCATGTCGGCGAGCGCGGCGTGAAACTCTCCGGCGGCCAGCGCCAGCGGATCGCCATTGCGCGTATCTTCCTGAAGGATGCCCCGGTGCTGATCCTCGACGAGGCGACCTCGGCGCTCGATTCCGAGGTCGAGGCCGTGATCCAGGAAAAACTGTTCGAACTCATGGAGGGCAAGACGGTGATCGCCATTGCCCACCGCTTGTCGACCATCGCCGCGATGGACCGGCTGATCGTGCTGGATAAAGGCCAGATCGTGGAGCAGGGGAGCCACGCCGATCTTGTCGCCGCCGGCGGGCTCTATTCCGAGCTCTGGGCGCGCCAGTCCGGCGGGTTCCTGGTCGAACCGGGTGAGGCAGATAGCGAAGTTGCGGCGGAGTAGGGCCTCATGAAACTGACCATTATCGAAACCGGCCTCGTGCCGGAGCCGATCCGCGGCGACTTCGAGGATTATCCGGCCATGTTCCGCCAGATGATGGCAGGCGTCGGCCAATATGAATTCGAGACCGTCTCGGTTATCCAGAACCAGCCTTTGCCAGCGCTGGACACGCTGGAAGCGGTGATGATCACAGGGTCTCCCGCCGGCGTTTACGACGACGAGGCATGGATCGGTCCGCTGGCCGATTTCGTTCGTGCGGGCGCTGCCGCGGGTGTGCCGCAGGTCGGCATTTGTTTCGGTCACCAGATCATGGCCGAAGCGCTGGGCGGCAACGTCGTGAAGTCTGAGAAAGGCTGGGGCGTCGGGCGGCACACTTACGATGTCGTGGCCTGTCCGGGCTTTATCAAAGAGGCGTGCCCGCCCACCGTTTCAGCGGCTGTCAGCCATCAGGACCAGGTCGTGTCCCTGCCGCCGGGCGCGGAAGTGATCGCGGCGTCGGATTTCACGCCGTTCGCAGGTCTGTACTATCCGGAGGCGCCAGCGCTCAGCTTCCAGTGTCATCCGGAATTCGCCGATCGCTACTCTGCGGCACTTTATTCCCTGCGCCGCCCGCGCCTCGGCGAAACCTTAACGGATCAGGCGCTGGAATCCCTTGAAATCGAAGGCGATCACACCCGTCTGGCGCGCTGGACGGCGGAATTCCTGAACGCACACCGGCGCAGGCGTTAACGATTTGAATTTGGTGTGAAACCTGCATCCGGTTGCGGAAACATGTGCAACAGTGTTCAACACGCGCACACAATCCGTGGAGATATCCGACATGATGCCGAAACCGCTCGCCAACATCGCTCCGAATACGTTCGAGTTCGAAGTGCTGCCACTGGTGAAACCGACAGGTTTTCGCGAATATGATGCCCGTTGGTGGTTCAACGGTATCGGCAAGGAAAAAGCCCCGGAGCTGAACCTCACGGGTGTTCAGGCCCTCGGCCTGGGCATGGCGACGCTGTTCCACGAACTGGGTGTCGAGCCGAAAGTGGTCACCGGCCATGATTTCCGCTCCATCAGCCAGCCGATCAAGAATGCCCTGATCCTGGGCCTGACGCAGGGCGGCTGCGAAGTGATGGATGTCGGCCTCGCGCTTTCACCGATGGTCTACTGGAGCCAGTTCGAACTGGATGCACCCTGCTGCGCCATGGTCACCGCCAGCCACAATGAGAATGGCTGGACGGGCGTAAAGATGGGCGCGAACAAGCCGCTCACTTTCGGCCCTGAAGAAATGGGCCGCCTGAAGGAAATCGTCATGGGCGGCGCCTTTGTCGAACGCGAAGGCGGCAAGCACTACCGTGTCGAAGGCATCCGCGAGAAATATATCGCGTCCGTCTCTGATGGCGTGAAACTGTCCCGTCCGCTGCGCGTGATCGCAGCTTGCGGTAACGGCACGGCAGGTGCCTTTGCGCCGGACGCACTGCGCGCCATGGGCGCTGAGGTCATCGAGATGGACTGCAATCTCGACATGACCTTCCCGAAATACAATCCGAATCCGGAAGATTCCGAAATGCTGCACGCGATGGCCGCAGCCGTGAGGGAGCATGGTGCAGACGTTGCGCTCGGCTTTGATGGCGACGGCGACCGCTGCGGTGTTGTCGACAATACGGGCGAGGAAATCTTCGCTGACAAGATCGGCCTGATGCTGGCCCGCGATTTGTCGAAACAGTATCCGAACGCAAAATTCGTGGTCGATGTGAAATCGACCGGCCTCTACAAGACTGATCCTGTACTGAAGGAAAACGGTGCCACCGTCGATTATTACAAGACCGGACACTCCTACATCAAGCGGCGCACGAACGAGCTTGGCGCGCTCGCGGGCTTCGAGAAGTCCGGCCACTTCTTCTTCCGTCCACCGATCGGGCTCGGCTATGACTGCGGCCTCGTTGCTGCCAAGGCCGTGCTGCAGATGCTGGACCGCAACCCGGGCAAGACGATGGCGGAACTGAAAGGGGAACTGGGCACGGCCTGGACCTCGCTCACCATGTCGCCGCACTGCGATGACGAGACCAAGTATGGCATCGTCGACAAGATGGTCGAAGAATATCAGGGCCTGAACGGCACGGAGATTCTTGGCCGGAAAGTGGTCGACGTGAATACTGTCAACGGTGCCCGCGTGACACTGGAAGACGGCTCCTGGGTTCTGGTGCGGGCGTCATCCAACAAGCCGGAACTGGTCGTCGTGGTCGAATCCATGGCCAGCGAAGCTGACATGAAGGACCTCTTCCACAAGGAAGTGAAACCCCGCCTCGGCAAGCACCCGGAAGTTGGCGCCTACAACCAGGAAATCTGATCGGCCGTCTCTGATCAGCTGCCAGCGGGCGGCATGCCCATTTTGGCGCCTGCGGCGTCGTCGATTTCTTCGGCGCGCTTCCAGGCGGGACGGGATTCGAGCCGGCTCCAGTATTCCGCCAGCGCGTCATGCGGCGGGACGGAGCCGAACTGCAGTCCCCAGCCGATCTGGGCGCCGAGGTATACATCCGCTGCGGTAAACTGGTCGCCGCACAGATAAGGCGATGCGTCAGAAGCGGCCTTCACCAGCACGTCATACATGGCGTCGAAATCGCCATAGCCAGCCATTATCTTCCGGTCTTCAGCGACCGTAAAGCCGAGCGCCCGGTTGGTCACGGCGGATTCGACGGGGCCCGCTGCGAAGAACATCCAGCGGTAATAGGCCCCGCGCTTGTCCACCGGCGGCGCAAGCCCGGCTTCCGGGAAGGCATCCGCCAGATAGGCGCAGATCGCGGCGCATTCAGTCACCACCTGGTCGCCATGAACAATCGCCGGGACCTTGCCCATCGGATTGATGGCAAGGTATTCCGGCGCCTTCATCGTGCCGCCATAGGTGAGGTATTCCACGTCATAGGGTGCGCCGACTTCCTCCAGCATCCAGCGGGCGATCCGGCCGCGGGACATCGGGTTGGTATACAGTTTCAGACTGGTCATGCGCCCCTTCCATTTGTTCACGTTTTGATCCTGCCCTCTCGAGGGAGCTCAGTCAATGCGGATTCGTTCTGACTGAAACTACCTGACGTACAGTCATGACCCCTTGACCAGTTGGCACAAAAATCGCACCCCTCCGGCCAGTTTGAACAGGCAGGATTGAGGGTTTCCCCATGCGCGTTGCAATGATTGGCACAGGCTATGTGGGGCTGGTTTCCGGCGCCTGCTTTGCGGACTTCGGCCATACCGTTACCTGTGTCGACAAGGACGCTTCCAAGATCGAGAAGCTGGAAGCCGGCATCATGCCGATCTACGAGCCAGGCCTCGATGATCTGGTTGCGAAGAATGTCCAGGAAGAGCGGCTGTTCTTCACGACCGACCCGGCGGAAGCCATTCGCGATGCCGATGCGGTGTTCATTGCTGTCGGCACGCCGTCCCGCCGCGGCGACGGCCATGCCGACCTCTCCTATGTTTACGGCGCCGCAGAAGAAATCGCCCAGCTGATGGACGGCTTCACTGTTGTCGTGACCAAGTCGACCGTGCCGGTTGGCACCGGCGACGAGGTGGAAGAAATCATCCGGAAGGCGCGCCCCGATGGCGACTTCGCCGTTGTGTCAAATCCGGAATTCCTGCGCGAAGGCGCTGCCATCAAGGATTTCAAGATTCCGGACCGCGTCGTCGTCGGCACCGAGGACGAGCGAGCCCGCGAGGTGATGAAGGAACTCTACCGTCCGCTGTTCCTGAACGAGACGCCGATCCTGTTCACCGCCCGCCGGACTTCCGAGCTGATCAAGTACGCGGCCAACGCTTTCCTCGCAGTGAAGATCACCTTCATCAACGAGATGGCAGACCTTTGCGAGAAGGTCGGTGCGAACGTGCAGGAAGTGTCCCGTGGCATCGGCCTCGATGGCCGGATCGGCAGGAAATTCCTGAATGCCGGGCCGGGCTATGGCGGTTCCTGCTTCCCGAAGGACACGCTGGCACTGACCAAGACGGCCAACGACTATGACAGCCCGGTGCGTATCGTCGACACGGTTGTCGAGGTGAATGCGGCCCGTAAGAAAGCGATGGCTGGCAAGGTGATTGCGGCCATGGGCGGCGATGTCAGCGGGAAGACGATTGGCGTTCTTGGCCTCGCCTTCAAGCAAAACACCGACGACATGCGCGACGCGCCGAGCCTCGATATCCTGCCGGCGCTTCAGGCGGCCGGCGCAACGATCAAGGCCTACGATCCCGAGGCGATGGAAGAAGCCAGCCACCTGCTGAAGGATATCCAGTTCGCGAAGAATGCCTATGAGGCGGCCCAGGATGCCGATGCACTTGTCATCGTGACCGAATGGGACCAGTTCCGGGCCCTTGACCTTGAGCGTATCAAGGCTGCACTGAAGAGCAATGTCGTGGTAGACTTGCGGAACATCTATTCGCCGGAAGACATGGCCGCGAAAGGCTTCGCTTACACCTCCATCGGCCGCCCGGCCGTTTGATCTGCCCCGTCGCTGCACACAAGGACAGGACACATGAAATTCTTTGTAGATACCGCGAATATTGACGATATCGCGGAGCTCGCCGCGACAGGTCTGATCGACGGTGTCACCACGAACCCGTCGCTGGTCGCCAAGTCTGGACGGCCTTTCACTGAAGTGATCAAGGAAATCTGCGACCTGGTCGAAGGCCCGGTCAGCGCCGAAGTGGTCGCCACCGACTATGACGGCATGATCACCGAAGGCCGCAAGCTGGCGGCGATTGCTGAAAACGTCGCCGTGAAACTTCCGCTCACCTGGGACGGCCTGAAAGCCTGCAAGACACTGACCGGCGAAGGCACGATGGTGAACGTCACGCTGTGTTTCTCGGCCAACCAGGCCTTGCTGGCTGCCAAGGCCGGCGCGACCTTTATCTCGCCTTTCATCGGACGCCTCGACGACATCAATCTGGACGGCATGGAACTGATCTCCGACATCCGCCAGATCTATGACAACTACCTGTTCGACACCGAGATCCTGGCGGCCTCGATCCGCACGGCGAACCATGTGAAGGAGTCGGCCCTTGCCGGGGCAGACGTCGCAACCATGCCGCCGAACGTGATCAAGACACTGGCGGCTCATCCGCTGACGGATAAAGGCCTCGCAGCCTTCCTCGCCGACGCTGAGAAGGCTGGCATCAAGGTCTGACCCGCATGACCGAGTCGCAAGGCCCGCAGGGCAGGGTCCTCATTATCGCTGGATCCGATTCCGGCGGTGGGGCCGGCATTCAGGCCGACATCAAGGCCGTCGCCATGCTGGGTGGGTATGCCATGACAGCAGTGACGGCGATTACGGTGCAGGACACAACCGGCGTGCACGGCGTATGGCCCTTGCCGCTTCAGGCCGTGACCGACCAGATGCGCGTCACGCTGAAAGACATTGGCGCCGATGCGATTAAGACCGGCATGCTCGGCAGTGCAGCGCTGGTCGAAGCGGTCGCCGAATGCCTTTCCGAAAATGCGCAGATGGTGCCGCGCGTGATCGACCCGGTCATGATCTCCACGTCTGGCCACCGGCTGGTCGACGCGAAGGGCGTTGATGCCATCCGGTCCGAACTTGTGCCCCATGCTCGGTTGGTCACGCCGAACGCGCCGGAAGCCGAAGTGTTGACCGGCAAAGCTGTCGAGACGGTCGATGGCCAGCGCCGGGCCGCAGAACAGCTGCTCGAGCTTGGCGCAAATGGGGCTCTGGTCAAGGGCGGGCATATTCCGGGCAGCAAGATTGTCGATGTGTTGCAGACGACGACCGGCGAATGGATCTTCGAAAGCCCGCGGATCGATACGACGTCCACGCATGGAACCGGGTGCACGCTTGCGTCCGCGATTGCCGCTCTGCTGGGGCAGGGCGCTAGCGTTCCGGAAGCGGTCGAGCAGGGACGCGAATACCTGCTGGGGGCCATCCGGACTGCCAAGGGGTTCGGCAAGGGTGCCGGGCCGGTCCATCATGGCTGGGTGCTGGACGACGAGGAATAGCCGGCCTTAACAATCGATCAGAAATGATCGATTTGCCGTCTTCTGAGAGTGTGGCAAAGGATGCGCCCCGAAACAGGAGGCGCCCATGCCGAAATTGCCTTTCTATCAGGTCGATGCCTTTGCCTCGCGGCCATTCGAGGGAAACCAGGCGTGCGTGATGCCGCTTGAGGACTTCCTTCCCGATGCCGTGCTGCAGACGATTGCGGCAGAGAACAACGTCGCCGAGACGGCCTATCTGGTTCCCAAAGGCGGCAACACCTGGGCGCTACGCTGGTTCACCCCGGCTGTGGAAGTGCCGCTCTGTGGTCATGCCACGCTGGCGAGCGCGCATGTCCTGTTCGAAGAGCAGGGCTTCAAAGGTGAAGCCATTCATTTCGAGACAGTCCATGCCGGCCGCCTGGTCGTGCGCCGGCTGGCGGACGGCCAGCTGGAAATGGATTTCCCGTGCGGTCCGGTGCAGGAAATTCCGGTGACAGATGATGTTGCCGACGCGCTTGGCGCCCGTCCAGTGCAGGCATGGGGCGGCATGTTCTATGCGGCGCGGTTCGAAACGCCGGACGATGTCAAAGCCCTCAAGCCAGACCAGAAAGCCCTGAAAGACCTTGGCGTGCCGGGGGAAGGCTGGGACCGCGGCAATTTTGGTTGTTTCGCGACAGGTGGCGATGGTGTGGACGTTACCAGCCGTTTCTTCGCGCCGGGCAGCGGGATCGATGAAGACCCGGCCACCGGCAGCTGGCACACAATGCTCGCCCGCGTGATGCACGAGCATACCGGGAAGACCGAGCTCAAATGCCATCAGGCCTATCCGGGCCGCGGCGCCTTCATCGATACCAAACTGAGCGGTCACCGCGTAAAACTCATCGGCACGTCGGTGACCGTGATCGAAGGCAGCTTCACGCTCTAGACGCGGTTACTCCGCGCCCCAGGGGGCGGGCGGAGCCTCCACCGGGTGGGCCGTGTCGAATTCGATGCGGAAGAATCGGCCGGGGCGTTCCAGTTCGTAGGCGAACAGGCTGTGCGAGGGGCGCACTTCCACGGCCCAGACGTTGTCTTTCGACTGCGGAATGCCGGACGCGTCGAACAGGACTTTCGTCGCCTCGTCCGCCGGGAAGTTCAGGCGGCTGCCGCTGAAGCGGTCGTCGCGCGCACCGCCATAGCCGGTCAGCGTATCGAAGCTGCCGTCTTCGTGGCGATGCTCGTGATGCAGGGCGAGGCGGTCGCCTTCGCGGTGGATCACCCAGACGCGGGAACGGTCTTCGCCGACATGCAGCGGAATGCGGATCTCGTCCTTCGTGCAGGAGCGGACATGCATGACAATGCGCTGCGCGCGCCAGGGATCATCCTGCAGATCATCGCTGACGATCTTGCCTTCGAACGCCCTTCCGCAGAGGGCGGACAGGCGCTGCATGAACTCCGACTCCTGAAGGGTCGGCTGGCTGCAGGCGGTCACCAGTAGCAGCGCGGCGGCGAGAAGACGGGCACGCATCGAGTCTGGCCTAGTGGCGGAAGTGGCGCATGCCGGTGAAGACCATGGCGAGGCCGGCTTCGTCGGCTGCGGCGATCACTTCGTCGTCACGGATCGAGCCGCCCGGCTGGATCACGGCGCTGGCGCCAGCGGAGGCTGCCTGCAGCAGGCCATCCGGGAAGGGGAAGAAGGCGTCGGAGGCTGCGACGCAGCCCTTGGTCTTCGGCTCGGCCCAGCCGGCGACTTCGGCGGCGTCCTCGGCCTTGCGGGCCGCAATGCGGGCAGAATCGATGCGGCTCATCTGGCCAGCGCCGACACCGACCGTCGCGCCGTCTTTGGCATAGACGATGGTGTTGGATTTCACGTGCTTCGCGACGCGCCAGGCGAAGAGCAGGTCGTCCAGCTGCTGGTCGGTCGGGGCGATCTTGGTGACGACTTTCAAGTCTGCCTTCGTGATGCGCCCGAAGTCGCGGTCCTGCATCAGGAATCCGCCTGCGACGGTTTTCACAAACCGGCCGGCAGCGGCGGGGTCGGGCAGACCGTCGGTGATCAGGAGGCGGAGATTTTTCTTCTTGGCGAAGACGGCTTCTGCTGCCGCATCGGCGCCGGGGGCGATGACGACTTCAGTGAAGATCTGGGAGATCTCTTTTGCCGTCTCTTCGTCCAGCGCGCGGTTCAGCGCCACGATCCCGCCAAAGGCAGAGGTCGAGTCGCAGGCGAGCGCCGCGCGGTAGGCTTCGATGATGCTGGACCCTTGCGCGACGCCGCACGGGTTGGCGTGCTTGATGATGGCGACCGCGGGGACGTCTGCGCCGAGCTCACCGATCAGCTCATAGGCGGCGTCGGTGTCGTTGATGTTGTTGTAGGAGAGTTCCTTGCCTTGCAGCTGTTTCGCCGTGGCAACGCCGGGGCGCTTCTCGCCGGTGACATAGAACGCGGCTTTCTGATGTGGATTCTCGCCATAGCGCAGTGATTGCTGCAGCTTGCCACCGATGGCGGCCCAGTCCGGCGCTGTCTCGCCCAGCTGGTCCGCATACCAGCTCGAGATGGCCGCGTCATAGGCGGCGGTGCGGGCATAGGTCTTCGCGGCGAGCTTGCGGCAGAGCGCAACGCTGACTTCACCATCATTCGCGTCCATTTCTTCCAGCACCTTGTCGACATCGCCGCCATCGGTACAGACCGCGACGAAGGCGCCATTCTTGGCCGCCGCGCGCAGCATGGCCGGGCCGCCGATGTCGATGTTCTCAATGCAGGTCTCGAAGTCCGCGCCGGAAGCGACCGTCGCCTCGAACGGGTAGAGATTCACGTAGATCAGGTCGATCGCGCCGATGCCGTGGGTCTCGGCGTCCTTCACGTGGGAGGGGTTGTCGCGCAGGTAGAGCAGGCCGCCATGCACGGCCGGGTGCAGCGTCTTCACGCGGCCATCCATCATTTCCGGGAAGCCGGTCAGGTCCGCGACGTCTTTCACTTCGAGCCCCGCTTCCTTGAGCAGTTTCGACGTGCCTCCGGTGGAGACAAGTTCAACGCCTTTTTCAGCGAGCTTCTTCGCCTGCTCCACAAGGCCGGTCTTGTCGGAAACGGACAGGAGGGCACGGCGAATACGGACGGGAGCTCCGCTGGCGGCGTCGGACATGAGAGGTTCTCCAGGAAGGACAATTTGTTGTCGCGCGGGGTAGCACGGCAGGGCAGGGCGTCAAGCAATGTCCTTGAAGGCTTTTGCAGCCCTTTCCACGCCATACTCCGGTACCATCATGCCCAGCATGCGCAGCGCTTCAGATCGTTCACGGCGGCTGGCAGCCTCAATGAGGACGGAAAGCTGCTTGTCAAACAGTTCCGATGTGGGCGTCCGGCTGACAACGCGCAGGACGCCATCGACATCGGTGCGGACCACGGTCTCGTGCTCGTAGGTCAGCGCTTCATGCATCTTTTCGCCTGCCCGCAGGCCGGTCTGGGTGATTTCAATATCAACGCCGGGAATCAGGCCCTTCAGGCGGATCAGCGTTTCGGCCAGCTGCAGGATGGGCATCGGCTCGCCCATGTCGAGGACGTAAATGTCCGAATGCCCGCCCGTATGCTGCAGGACACCGGCCTGCAGGACGAGGGAAGAGGCTTCCTCCACCGTCATGAAATAGCGGGTCACGCCCATATCTGTGATGGTGACCGGACCGCCATCCGCGATCTGCTTTTCGAACAGCGGCACCACGGATCCCGACGAGCCAAGCACATTGCCGAACCGGACCATGGCGGCCGCCATGCCGGATTCCTCGGCGATGCGGGAAATGGCGATCTCGGCGAGGCGCTTGGTGGCGCCCATGACATTGTCCGGGTCCACGGCCTTGTCGGTCGAGATGAAGACGAAGCTGCCTGCGCCGACGGCTGCAGCGGCCCGGGCACAGTTCACGGCCCCTTCGACATTGGTCAGGATGGCTTCGCAGACATTGCGTTCCATCAATGGCACATGTTTCAGCGCGGCGGCGTGGATCACGACTTCGGGCTGGGCCGTCTGGAAGATGTCGCGTACGCGCTGGGCGTCACGCACATCACCGAGACGCGAACAGATCGCCATGTCTGGGAACTGTTTCGTCAGTTCCATGTCGATGCTGTAGAGATTGAATTCGCAGGAATCGATGATGGTCAGCTGGCTGGGTTTCAGGCCTGCGACCTGGCGGGCAAGTTCGGACCCGATCGTGCCGCCGCCGCCAGTGATCAGGACGCGCGACCCTTCGATCCTGTTGCGGACCGGGGCGATGCTCAGGCGACGCTCAGGCCGGGCCAGAAGGTCCGCCGGGCGCACCTTCTCCAGGAGCTGGGCGGTTTCTTCCCCGGAAAGCGCCATGATCTGCGTGCCGTGCGCAGAGGTCGTTTCCAGGATCTGCATCATGGTCTTGCGGTCACGGGCTGCGCCCGTGACCGCGACCCAGGGCGTATGCCCGTAACGGACCGACAGGACATCGAGCACGTTCGACAATTCATCCAGGCCGCCCATGATCGGCACACCGCGAATGGCCCGGCCGGGATCATTGCCGTCCGTATCGATCAGGCCCAGCAGCCGGAAGTTCTGGGTCTCCGTCGGTGTCTGCAGGCGCCGGATCACGCCGATACAGCTTGGCACGTCGCCGATCAGCAGGATCTGCCGGGCATCCCTCGCGACGGGGCTGAAAATCTGCAGCGGCTTGCGGGTCGAGCGGGAGAGCGCAACCATTCGCCCGGTGAACAGGCCAATCGTCCAGATCAGCAGGGCGGTAAGCAGGATGCCCCAGGGCTGGGACAGCGCGCCGTTGAGCAGGCCGGCTATCGGCAGGTAGATCAGGCCCGACAGCGCGATGGCCTGCATGATCCGAACGGCATCCGGCCAACCGATATGCCGCCACACTTGTGTTTGGATGCGCAGTACGAGGAAACCGGCAGCGACGGCGGCTGTGAAACAGACGGTGCTGAGCAGGGTGGAGCTGACCGGGAATTCCCCCCGCGGTTCCCCGGTCCACCAGAACAGCACATTGGACAGGATCATGGCCGCAGCGGCCGCGCTGAGGTCGAACCCCAGGGTCAGGTACATGGCTCTGCGTGCGGCACGTTGAGGCGTCATGCACTCGGTTCCTTCACAAAGGCCCAGCGGACGCAGTTTGGCGGTTCGGTTCCGTCGCTATTCGGATCCGCAAAGCCAGCGATCACAATTTGCTCGGGGCGTTCAACTACGCCTCGGGCGAGATAGGCCGTCCGTTCGAGTCTTGCCCCTTCATGACTCGTTTTGAAGCGCCATACAGCCCCATTTTCGCATATTAAGCGAATCGCATCTTTTCCCATCACCGCCTCCACGGTTGGGTGCAGATGGAAGCGAATTTCGAAATTTATGAATTTCCGGTCTTCCGCCGGGGCCTGGGAAATCGGCCGTACCAGCGAATCCTCACCCGCAAGGCGCCGTCCGTTACCCGCCATGAACAAGCGCCGCCGGTGCAGCAGGCCGTGGGCCGGCTTGTAGCCGCCGTGCTGGGCATCCAGCCAGATTTCATCCGCCTCTTCGAGCCGTTTGGCCGAAATGCCATCCGGCCCGCTGGCTGACAGGAGGCGCGTCGCCTCGTTCAGCGAAAATGTTGCAGAATCCCGGCCGGACAGAATGAGCGTCGAGTGCGCGCTGGTGCGGCGCACAGCGGCCTGCCAGTCGATGTTCACCTCGGCGCTGAACCCGCAGGAAGTCACGATGCGGGAATTGCTATCTGACAGCTCAAACCCCAGTGCCCCGGCATGGGCCTGGTCGCCGAACGGCAGGCCCGGTGCCTCACCGCAATCAAGCACAAGGCGCAGCCCTTGTTTCTCGAGCTTCTGAAAGCCGGATTTCGGGGCGAAGGTGAAACGCCGCGGCGGCGCGGGCAGGCGGGCGAGCGCCGCTTCGACCACTTCCGGGCGGGACTCATCGCCGTCATTGAACGGGTTCAGTGCGCCGTCACCGGTCTGGAAGAAGGCCAGCATGGCGCCCATCCGCGGGATCCATTTGGCGAAATAGTCGGGCGGCTCGACCCCGGCCCGGTTCAGCAATTCCTCCAGGGCCTGCAATTGCAACAGGCAGAACAGGAGGCGCGAGGGGGCCCGGCTGACATGCCCGCCATCTGGCAGGATCTGCGCGGTGCATTCCGCATCCAGCCGATCGAGGGCAAGGCCCAGGGCCGGCCGGTTGTTGAAACACAGCGCCCCGGCGACCAGTACGATTGCGGCCATCCAGCGGGCCTTCGGGTCGACGGCAGCATCGGATTGGCTCTCAAGGTAGCGCAGCTGGTGCAGCAGGCAGGCAAGACGCGCCTGACGGGCCGGTTCCGGGCCTTCCTCGAACAGGTCTTCACCACAGCGCAGCCAGTGCCAGAGGCGCGCAGCCGTCGGATCGATACGCCAGGCAAAGCCGTTGAACCCGCCAAACATCTCGATCCAGGAATCGACATGCGCCCGCGCCCGGACCGCGCCTTCTTCGCCCTGCGAGAAAAGGTCCGGCAGCCAGGCAAACCGGTGCAGCCTGTCGGCGACATGTTTGGATGGCATGGGTACCGACCATGGGCTTTGTCCCGGTTCTAGCGTCATGCGCGACATGCCGATTCGCCATACATCGCGCATCAGCGCTTCGCCGCGCAGCGTGTCGGGCGGGACGATATCGGCCAGGTGAAGCGTGAAGCCCTGCGGGACGGGGCCGGTCTGTTTCAGGCGCTGGACGGCGCCGATCTTGGCATCCTCCCCGCCAACGCCCCGGAAGCGCCGCCAGAGCGCAGCATCGTCCGCTCCCGATCGCGGGGCCCGTTCAGCAGCGTATTGGCTGTCTCCACCTGACACGGGACGCGTCCAATCCTGTTAAGCGTGCACGCTGGGTCTCAGGGCTCGGATATTATCGGCATAGGCCGTTGGGCCGCCCTTGAACACGGCAGACCCGGCAACGATGGCCGTGACTCCGGCGGCGATCGCGCGGGGAGAGGTTTCGGCGTTCAGGCCGCCGTCGATTTCGAGAATGATATCGCGCCCGGTCTGGTCGATCATCCGGCGCAGCTGCTCGACCTTGCGCAGCTGGCTTTCGATGAAGGCCTGCCCGCCAAAGCCGGGGTTTACCGACATGACCAGCACAAGGTCGATATCGTCGATGACCGGCTCAATAATGCTGGCCGGCGTGGCCGGGTTGAGCGCGACGCCCGGCTTCATGCCCGTGGCGCGGATCGCCTGCAGCGTCCGGTGCAGGTGCGGGCCTGCCTCCGGATGCACGGTCAGGATGTTGGCGCCCGCCTTGGCAAAGGCGTGGATGAATGGATCCACCGGTGCGATCATCAGGTGCACATCGAACGGCTTCTTCGTATGCGGACGGAGCTTCTCTATCACGGGCGGGCCGAAGGTCAGGTTCGGCACGAAATGGCCGTCCATGACATCGATGTGGATCATGTCGGCGCCAGCATGGTCGATGGCCCGGATTTCCTCACCGAGACAGGCAAAGTCTGCGGAAAGAATCGAAGGTGAAATCAGTACGTCGCGCATAGAGACTCCCTAAATGGGAAACGCCGGGCACACAAGGCGCCCGGCGTTCCGCATCTGCTTCCGATTGAACGGGTTGCGCTTAGTATGCCGCCGCCGGGATCAGCTTCCAGCCGTCGGCACCGGCGATGATATCAACCGGCGTGCCGGGGGCGATGTAGACGTCTGCGCCCTGGATGATTTCCTTGCTCTCGCCGCTGGAGAAGCGGACGATGTAAGCGAAGGCTTTCGACGTGCCGACAGCCTTGCCGGCTTCGTTGCCGACGATGCCGCCGAGGACTGCGCCGCCAATGGCGCCAGCCGTCTGGGCCTTGTCGCCACCGCCAAGCTCAGAACCTGCAAGGCCGCCAAGCACGGCTCCGGTGGCTGTGCCGATGATCGAGCTGTCACGCTTGATAGTCACTTCGCGGACCGAGGTGACGGTGCCGTGATAGACGGTGGACGCCTGGCCGACAGCGCCCGGGCTGGCCGTACCAACGCCGGATGTCGAGGCGCAGCCTGCCAGAGACAGGCTGAGCGCCAGGAAGGCACCGGCGGCCAGCTTACCGGTCGAGGTGCGGATGGAAGAAACAACGGTCATTTTAGTGCTCCCTGCACAATGTATGGGGACTTTCTGGCATGTATTCGCTGAATGGCAGATGAACCTTCAGCGGCAATTTCAGGGCGTTAACTTACCTTAGCGTTGCCGGGGTGAGCCGTGACATGAAGAATGCGTCATGTTCGGAATTCGTCGCCGGGAGGGTGACGAGATCGCCTTTCTCGGTAATGCAGGTCTCGAATCCCGGCGCTTCTTCCGGTTTCACGGGCAGGCGGGTGACGAAGCCGTTGGCGATGGCGCGGTCCACGACATCGGCGCCTTCGGCCTTCAGCGGGGTGCAGACGCAGTAGAGGATCGTGCCGCCGGGGCGGACCATCTCTGTGGCTGCTTTCAGTAGTCGGTACTGCACATCCGGGAAGCGGGCGATGTCGTCCGGGCGCTTGATCCAGGCGCCTTCCGGGTGGCGGCGCAGCGTGCCGAGGGCGGAACACGGCGCGTCCAGCAGCAGCAGGTCGGCAGGCGTCTCCGGGCGCCAGGTTTCGGCGTCTGCTGCAATAATTTCAGCAGAAAGCCCGGTACGGGCGAGGTTCTCTTCGAGCCGTTTCAGACGCGGTTTCGACCGGTCGACCGCGATGACGTTCAGGCCCGCCGCGCAGAGTTGCAGCGTCTTGCCGCCGGGGGCCGCGCAGAGGTCAATCGCCGTGACTTCGGACGACTTGCCCATGACCATATCGGACTTGTCCATGATCATGCCGGACTTGGGCGGACTATCCGATGGGCATGCCATGAGCAGTTTTGCGGGGAGAGCGGCGGCCGGGTCCTGCACCCACCAGTCTCCGCTACCATACTCCGCCAGGGTCTCGACCGGCCCGCCCGGCGCACGGACCGAGCCATTGCCCAGCAGCTCCCCGCCGGTCACTTCGGCGACGGCGGCGGCGCTGGTCTTCGCGGTGAGGTAAATGCCGGGTTCACCAAGCTGGGCGGCGGCGAGCGCGGCAGCGCCATCGGCCCCGACGCTTTCCTCGAAGGCCGCAGCCAGCCAGTCCGGCCAGATCGCGGTGAGCGGCAGGGCGTCCAGATCCGGGCGCTCGGCGGCGGCCCGGCGCAGCACGGCATTCAGGAAGGCGCCGCCTGAGCGGGCATCCGGCCAGTCCTTTGCCGCTTCCACGGTTTCGGAGACAGCGGCGTGTTCCGGCACATCCATCCGCCAGAGCTGGACCGCGCCGACGCGGAGCAGTGCTCGGATCGCCGGGCTCGCGGCCTGCAGCGGACGTGAGAGGAGGGGGGCGAGGGCCATGTCGATCCGGCCAAGCTCGCGCAGGGCGGCGGAGGCGATGGCGCGGGCAAAGCCGCGGTCCGGCCCGTCAAGGTCGTTGAAGGGCGGGGACTCGGCCATGGCCTGGTCCAGCGTGCGGCGCTTCTCGAGTGTCAGGAACAGGAGATCGGCGGCTGCCCGCCGCACCAGTGCGCCGCTCATTGGTTCACAGTCTTCCCTTTAGCCCCACGGTCCCGCTTCGCGGCGCATGGCCGGAGAAGCCTGCGGCGCAGTTACGCCCATGTCCGCCGCAAGACGGCGCAGGGCTTCAATCCGGTTAGCCGTTGCCGGGTGGGTTGAGAAGAGATTGTCCGCACCGCGCCCGTTCAGCGGGTTCGCGATGTACATGTGCGCCATGGCCGGGTTGCGCTCGGCGGCGACATTGATCGTGGAGCGCGCGCCGCGTTCGATCTTGGCGAGGGCAGAAGCGAGCCAGAGCGGGTTGCCGCAGATTTCCGCGCCCATCCGGTCGGCTTCGTATTCGCGCGAGCGGGAGATCGCCATCTGCACAAGAGCGGCAGCCAGTGGCGCAAAGATCATGATCGCGATGGAGCCGATCAGTCCCGTGCGCTCGCGCCCGAAGAAGAGGGCGAAGTTCGCCAGCATGCCGATGGCACCGGCAATCGTGGCGGTGACGGTCATGGTCAGCGTGTCGCGGTGTTTTACGTGGGCGAGTTCGTGCGCCATCACGCCGCGCACTTCGTCGCGGTTCAGCATGCCCAGAAGGCCTGTCGTGGCGCAGACGGCCGCATGTTGCGGGTTACGGCCAGTGGCGAAGGCATTCGGCTGGGGCGTTTCGATGATGTAGACGCGCGGCGGCGGCAGGCCGGCACGGTCCGCCATGATGGCAACGTCATTGGCGAAGGTACGCAACATGGGGGAGGCGGTCTTCGGGTCGATCTCTTTTGCGCCCTGCATCGTCAGGACGATCTTGTCGGAATTCCAATAGGAGAAAATATTCATCGCGGCGGCCACGACGAAAGCCACGGCCATGCCGGGCACGCCGCCGATGAGATAGCCGACGCCCATGAAGAGCGCGGTCATCGCCGCGAGAAGGATGAAAGTTTTCAACGTGCCCATCGGGCCTTAACTCCACTCTGTTCTCCGCGTATGTACGCGGTGCGTTAGCACTCCCCAGACGCCACACCTATATGGCGAGCGTTAACGAAAAGAGGAGTCTTCATGGCCAGCGATGACAAAGCTGTAATCCCTGCGCTGACGGACGCGGAAATCGAGCGCCGCAAGGCGCTGCCTGAGGCCGCGCGCCGTGCGCTGGAAGAAGCCGATGCCCGCAAGGCCAAAGAGGCCGCCGATGCGGCCGCCCTGCCGGAAGACGAGCATGGCGGGCCAAGAAGCATCGAGCCGACCCGGTATGGGGATTGGGAACGCAAAGGCATCGCCTACGATTTCTGAACCCTTCAGAGCCCCAGCACTTTCCGTGCAATGATCGTTCGCTGGATTTCGTTCGTGCCGCCATAGATCGACTGTGCACGCCCCGCAAAATAGGTCGCCATGTCGCGCCCCGGCGAGCCGCCCGGTTCGTTCTGGCCGGCCCAGAAACTGAAATGCGGCTGGGCATAGGCGCCCGCCGCATCCACCATCAGTTCGGTGATCTGCTGGTGGGTCGTCGTGGCGAGGATCTTGACCGTCGAGGCCGCATCGCCCGGGGAGCCGCCCTGCGCGGCCGCCGACAGGACGCGGAACACCGTCATCTCAAGCCCATCGACCGCCATCTCCGCTTCGGTCAGGCGGCGGGCAAAGCTTTCATCGTCGATCAGGCGGTCGCCACCGCCATCCGGCGTGGACATGGCCACGTCGCGGATATGGCGCAGCATGGCGCGCTTGCCGCCGATACGGGCATAGGAGGTGCGCTCGAAGCCGAGCAGGTATTGCGAATAGGTCCAGCCCTTGCCGGCCTCGCCGATCCGGTTCTCCTCCGGCACTTTCACATCCTCGAAGAACACTTCGTTCAGCGCATGCGCCCCGTCGATGGAGATGATCGGCCGCACCGTGACGCCCGGCGCATTGATCGGGCAGCAGATGAAACTGATACCCTGCTGCTTCTTCTCTTCATGGGATGTGCGGGCCAGCAGGAAGATCCAGTCGGCATGCTGGGCTGCGGACGTCCAGATCTTGTGGCCGTTCAGCGTATAGGTGCTGTTTTCCAGAGTCGCGCTGAACTGGAGGGAGGCGAGGTCCGAGCCTGCGCCGCGCTCCGAATAGCCCTGCGCCCAGCCGACGGAGCCGTCCCGGATGCCGGGCAGCCAGCGCGCTTTCTGCTCCTCCGAGCCGAACGTGTAGATCACCGGGCCGACATAGATGACGCCCATGGGCGTGACCGTCGGCACACCGGCGCGTTCAAGCTCTTCGTCGAAAACGTATTGTTCCTCGATCCCCCAGCCGGGGCCGCCATATTCTTCCGGCCAGGCCGTGGCGAGCCAGCCCTTCTTGCCGAGGGCCATTTCCGAGCGGCGCACTTCCGCCGTCGTCAGGGGCAGGCCGGCCTTGTATTTCCGGATGATGTCTTCCGGGAATTCGGTTTCGAACCAAGTCCGCACTTTTTTGCGGAAGGCTTCGATCTCAGGGCTGAAGGCGAGGTCCATCTTTGGCTCCGTAGCGATCACCCCAAAAGCGTAGGGCAGGGCCTGTCCATGACAAGCCCTGCCCCGACGTCGCCTTGTTGGCGAATATTTGCTGGCCTTAAGGGGCCTTCACTTCCTCGATCCACTGGTCGACGCGGCGCTCCAGCAGTTCCAGCGGCATAGCGCCGCCGCCGAGCACGGTGTCGTGGAAGGCGCGGATGTCGAACTTGTCGCCCAGCTCTTCCTCTGCGTGCTTGCGCAGGTCCTGGATCTTGATCATGCCGATCTTGTAGGCAGTCGCCTGGCCCGGCATCACGATGTAACGCTGGATCTCCGAGCGGGCCTGGCCTTCGGTGATGGCCGAATTGTCCAGGAAGTACTGGACGGCCTGTTCCTCGGTCCAGCCTTTGGAGTGCAGGCCGGTGTCCACAACGAGGCGGATGGCGCGCCAGATCTCGGAGCCGAGACGGCCGAAGTCGGAATAGGGATCCTCATAGGTGCCCGGGAATTCCGTGGCGAGCCATTCGGAATAGAGGCCCCAGCCTTCGGCATAGGCGGTGAAGTTGATCTGGGTCCGGAACTTCGGCACGCCGGTCAGCTCCTGCGCGATCGAAATCTGCATGTGGTGGCCGGGAATGCCTTCGTGATAGGCGATCACTTCCAGCTCGCCCTTTGGCATGGATTTCATGTCCGAGAGGTGGGCGTAGTAGACGCCGGGGCGCGAGCCGTCCGGCGTGCCCGGGAAGTAGTGCTGGGCTGCGCCTGGCTGTTCGCGGAAGGCCTCGACGCGTTTCACGACGAGGTCTGCCTTGGGCAGGATGCCGAAGAATTCCGGCAGCTTGGCCTTGATGTTCTCGATCTTCGCCGTGGCGTCGTCGATATAGGCCTGGCGGCCCTCATCCGTGTCCGGATAGTAGAAGCGCTCATCGTCCTTGGAATCGCGCTGGAAAGCAAAGAATTCCTTCAGCGTGCCTTCGAAGCCGACCTTGTCCTTGATGGCCTCCATCTCTCCATGCAGGCGGTCAACTTCGGCGAGACCGATCTGGTGGATCTCGTCAGCGGTCATCGACGTGGTCGTATTGTTGGCGAGGCGCTCATTGTAATAGGCCTCCCCATCCGGCTGAAGGAAGGCGCCGACGGGCTGGGAGGAATCCGGCGAGTTCGCCATGTCCTCGGTCGCGAAGGCGATGATGTTCTCGAACGCAGTCTTGAACTCGTTCGCCATCGCATCGGTGGCATCGGCGAGGATCGCGTCGGACTCTTCCTGGGTCAGCTCGCCATTCTCGACCAGCGTGGCGAGTTCGGATTTCACGTCCGCCATCAGGTCACTGTCTTCGCCGTCGGTGAACGGCGCGCCGGTGATGACTTTCTTCGACTGGTCGATCACGCCTTCATAAGCGAACTTCGGCGCGTGGGTGCCGTGTTCGGCGCTCTCGCGGGCCACGTCCGTCGCCTCGTTCAGCGCGCGGGCGGATTCGCGGATCCGAGACACATAGGCGCGCATGTCGTCGGCGTTCTCGACATTGTGGAAGCTGATCAGGAATTGCGGGATGAAGCCCTGCGGGCCGTTCATCTGGTCATAGACGAAGCCATTGTAGCGGAACTTAGCGGCTTCGGCAGCCTGCTTGTACTGGTATTCGAAGAGGTCCCAGGACAGTTTGTCGGCATCCGACAGGTCGTCATAGTTGAACTTCGTCTTCATCTCTTCGACGGCGGCCTTCTGGCGGGCCAGCTGTTCATCGGCGCAGGCGAAGGTGAAACAGTCGATCTGGTCGTTCAGGTCCTTCCGGCCGAGGAAGGTCATGGTGATCGGGCTTTCCTGCAGCGCCTCCTCGAACTTCACATCGAACCACTCGTTCAGTTCCTTGCTGATCTCGGCCTTCTGGTCGGCGGTCAGCTCAGTGGCGGCGGGCGGAGCGGTCGTTTCGGCGGGGTTTCCGCAGGCAGCGAGCGCGAGAGCCAGCGCAAGCGCTGACACGGCAGGTTTGATCATGGGGGTCTCCGAATAGGAATTTGTCGATAAACGATAAAGCGTGGTAGCCGCTTCCGCGTCGCTCTGTCAATTGGCAAGCGGCACGCCCGGCGCTAGGGGAGGGAGATGACTGAAACAAATACCCCCAGAACGCTCCGGATCGGGACACGTGGTTCGCCGCTGGCCCTGATTCAGGCAAATCAGATCGCAGCCGGAATCGAAGCCGCCTCGGATGGCGTCATGAAGGGCGAGATTGTCACCTTCACCACTTCGGGTGACCAGCTGACGACCGAGCGCCTGATCAATTCCGGCGGCAAGGGCCTGTTCACCCGCGAACTGGATGCGGCGCTGACCCGCGGCGAGGTGGACCTGACTGTCCATAGCCTGAAGGATGTGCCGTCCGTTCTGGAGCTCGGCCAGGTGTTTGCGGCCTTCCCGGAACGAGAAGACCCGCGCGAGGGCTTCCTCTCTCCGCACGCCAAGAGCCTGATGGACCTGCCGCAGGGCGCGAAGGTCGGCACGGCGTCGCTGCGCCGTGAAGCGCAGACCCGCGCGCTGCGGCCGGACCTCGAAATTGTCACCTTCCGCGGCAATGTCGCGACCCGCATGCGCAAGCTGGATGAAGGGCTGGCGGACGCGACCTATCTCGCCATGGCGGGCCTGACGCGCCTGGGCCAGCCGGAGGTTGCAACGCCGATCCCGCTGACCGAAATGCTGCCGGCGGCGGCCCAGGGCATTGTCGGTGTGGTCATGCGCGAGGATGCCGACACGGACACAGCGGCGGTGCTGCACAAGCTGAACCACGTGCCGACGGCCGCCGCTGCGATGATCGAGCGGGCGTTCCTGCTGGCACTCGACGGGTCCTGCCGCACGCCAATCGCGGCGCACACTTTCGACAAGGGCGAGGAATGGCACCTTGTCGGCGAAGTCCTCGCCATGGATGGCAGCGCCCGCTGGCGCGCCGAGGGCACCTGCCGCAAAGGCGCAACCGAGCTGCAGCTGCAGGCCCTTGGCAAGGACATCGCAAACGAGATCCGCCAGCAGGCAGGCGGCAGTCTGCCGGCCTTCGAGGGGGACTGGTGAGCCTCTCAAAAAGCCTGCCGGTCATCGTCACCCGGGCCGAACCCGGCGCCTCCGAAACCATGGCCCGGCTGGCGGCAATGGATGTAACGCCGATTGCGTCTCCCATGCTGTCGCTTGCCCGGCTGGACGTGGACATGCCGGATCTCTCAGGCGTGCAGCATCTCGTCTTTACCAGCGCCAATGGCGTCCGCTTCTTCTCTGAGGCAAGCTCCCTGCGGGCCGCCAAGGCGTGGTGCGTCGGCCCGTCCACAGCCGCCGCCGCGCGGGAGGCGGGGTTCGCGGCGGTCTATGAAGGCGCAGGCGATGCGGCGGCTCTGGCCGCGGATATCCTGGTCGCCCTGCCGGAAGGAACGGAAGGCGTCCTGCATGTCGCGAACGAGGCGGCCGCAGGCGATCTCGTCGCCCGGCTGAAAGAGGGCGGTCTCCCGGCGGAGTTCCTCGCTCTCTACGAAACCCGGCCCTCCGAAGACCTGGCGCCTGAGGCAGAGGCAGCGCTGGCAGCCGGTCCAGCCTGCGTGCTGATCCATTCTGCGAAAGGCGCTGCGGCTTTTGCCTGGGCAGCCGGCGACCTGGATCAGGCCATTGTCGTGGCCATCTCCGAGGCTGCCGCCCGTCCGCTGCAGGGCCGCGAAGTCGCGGCGATCCATGTTGCCGAGGCGCCGAACGAAGACGCGCTGCTCGCCACGCTCGCTGCTGTGGCCGACGGCCTTTAAGCAGCCGGAATCCTGTGCGAGTGTGCGCAGATAGAAACCGGATTCGATATGACAGACGATTCTATCCCTGAAAGCTCCGTCGACCCGGGTGAACCGATCGACGCGGATTTCGAACTGGCCCCGGAAGAGGGGAAATCGCCAAAGACGGGCAGCGGCCCCGGCTGGCTGGGCGCTGGCGTGATGAGCATGATGGCGGCCGGGATCGGCGGCCTGATCGGTATCGGCGCCCATATGGTGCTTCCCAGCGGTCTCGGCGATGCAAGTGAGGAAGTCGCCGCGCTGAACGACCGGATCGGCAAGCTGGAACAGTCTGCGCCGGACGACCGCGCCGCCCTCAAGGCCGGGATCGATGCGCTGGCAAACCGGCTCGATAACCTCCCCACAGACGGGGGCACCAGCCAGCCAGTCGATCTGACCGGCATCATTGCCCGGCTGGATGCCCTCGAATCTGTGGAAGCCGGCGACACGGTTGCCCCGGAAGACCTGGCCCGTGCGCTGGGTGCCCTGTCTGACCGGCTGGACGCGCTGGAAGCCCGGCCCTTGCCGGTAGACCTCAGCGCCCGCGTTGTGGCGCTGGAGCGCGAGATCGAGACCCTGCGCGATTCCACGCTCGAACAGACGAAACAGGGCCGGTCGCTCGCCGACATGCTGGCCCGCGTGCAGACCGAGCAGAGCGATGCCCGCGCAGAGGCGGCCTCTGCCAGTTCGGTGGCCGAAGCGGCGCTGGCGCTGTCCGCCATCGAGGCCGCTTCCCGCAGGGGAGAGCCGTTTGAGTCGGACTACCGTTCGCTGCGCTCTGCCTTGCCGACTGTGGACGATGTCCGCACGCTTGGCCCTCTTGCGACGGCGGGTGTGCCGACATTGGCTGAGTTGAAAGACAGCTTCAGCGCGGCTGCCGATGCCGCGCGGCGCACCGTGCCCACCGAAGACTCCGGGCGCTGGGGCTGGATCAACAAATTCTTTGGCGGCGCGGTCACCGTGCGCAAGGCCGACGGGACGGATGCCGACCCGTTCGCGCTTCTCTCGCGTGCCGCAGAGGCCCTTGAAAAGGGTGACCTCGAAGAGGCCGTATCCTATACAAGCCGGCTGGACGGACCGGCGGGCACGGCAATGTCCGGATGGACCGACGATGCGAAACGCCGCATCACACTGGAAAACTCGCTGGAGGCCGTGCGCCTCGCCCTGGCGGATGGGGGCGCCAAGACACCATGAACCGGATCATCGTGTTCCTCGTGCTTCTGATCGTGCTGATCGCGGCCCTCGCTTTCGGCTGGTGGGCCTATACGCTGCCCGGCAAGGTGACCGTGCCGATCGGGACGGAAGAGATCTCCATCAAGTCCGGCGCTGCCGTGGCGCTGATGCTGGCCCTGTCGGGAATCATGGCCGCTGCCTGGTGGATCATTTCCGGTATCTTCGTGCTGCCGGGCCGGATCGCCCGGTCGCGCCGTCAGTCGAAATCGCGCAAAGCAAATGCCGCGTTGACCGAAGGCCTGCTGGCCGCAGAGGCTGGCGACGCGGAAGCCGCGCTGAAGCTCGCCCGCAAGGCGGCAAAGCATGCCGAAGACGAACGCCTGAAACTGCTGCTGGAAGCGCGCGCGGCTGAAGCCAATGATGACTGGGCCGGGGCTGAACGGGCCTGGAGCCAGCTGACCCGCCTGCCGGGCGGCCAGCTTGCTGGCTTGCGCGGCTCTGCCATGGCAGCCTCCGAACGCGGCGACCAGCTGACGGCAGAGACGCGCGCCCGCGAGGCCCTCGGCCTCAAATCCTCCGCCGACTGGCCATTCAATTCCCTGTTCGACCTGCAGGTCTCGAAAGGGGAGTGGGAGAAGGCGCTCGATACGCTGACCACCGGCGAACGCCGGGGCATGATCGAGGGCGACAGTTTGCGCCGCCGCCGCGCCGTCCTGCTGACGGCCCACGCCGTCGGTATGTCGCATGACCAGAAGAGCGAAGCCCAGAAGGCGCTCGCCGAAGCGATCCGCTCCGCGCCGGGCTTTCCGCCGGCCGCCTTCCACGGCGCGAAGGCGCTGATGGTGGATGGCAAGGCGAAGGCGGCGCAAGGCGTGCTGGAACTTGGCTGGAAAGCGCGCCCGCACCCGGCGCTGGCGCAGCTCTCCCGCCGTCTCGTGCCGCAGGATAGCCAGGCGAACATCGCCGCTCGCCTGCAGGCGCTTATTTCTGCCCAGCCGAACCATCGCGAAAGCAAGATCCTGATGGCCGAGATCGCCATGGACAAGGGCGACTGGGTCGGTGCCATCCGCTCGCTGGCGCTGCTGGTGGAAGAGAACCCGACCGCGCGGCTCTGCCTGCTGATGGAACGGGCGCTGAAAGGTTATGGCGACCAGTCGGAAGCCGCCCGCTGGGGCCGCATGGCCGTGTCCGCCTCGCGGGAACCGGACTGGTCCGACATCGACCCGAAGGGCAATGCGTTCGATTTCGACAAGCAGGGCTGGGCACGCCTCGTCTATGCCTTCGGCGATGTCGGCGACCTCGTGCACCCGCGCTACGAATCCTACGGCCGCGAACTGGAAGCGGGCCGTGTGCCCGCGCTGCCGGGCCCGGAACTGGAAGAGGACGCGCGGCTCGATGCACCAAAGGCGCCGGACCGTCCGCTCAGCCCGCCGCTGGATTACGCCTCCGACGACGACTGACCGCGCCTGCATCCTGGCTGTCCGGGGTGGCAAAAGCGTCTTGCGAAACAGGGCATCTGCCGGTAATAGGCGGGCCTTCAGAATGGTCTAGGCCGCTATAGCTCAGCTGGTAGAGCATCGCATTCGTAATGCGGGGGTCAGGTGTTCAAGTCACCTTAGCGGCACCATTTCTTTTTCAACTCCTTTTTCAACGCCCTCAACACCCGTATTGCAACGCTGATTTGGCTTGCCCGTGGGCTGTCCGGCGCGGCGCCCGCTCATTCGCTGAGCAGGATGCCAGCTTCCGCCAGGGCCTGAACTTCCTCTGTCTGGAGCCCCAGCCAGTCACTCAGCGCGTCCTGATTGTGCTCGCCGCGCTTCGGCGGACGCGCACCGGGGTCGATCCCGCTCCGTGAGGCGGAGAACCGGTAGGGCGACTGAACGGTGCGGCGGGGGTTGCCCTTGTCGTCGATGACATCGACCAGCACGCCATTATGCCGGACACTCTGCTGGGCATAGGACTCTTCCCCGAATTTCCGCACGAGCCCCCACGCGAGGTTCATTCGGTCGAGCGCTTTGGTCAGGGATTCGAAATCGGGATAGGAAGCGATGTGTTCCACAATGGCTTTGCGGCGATTGGCGAGCTTTGTTTCAAGGTCAGCGCCTTTGGGGGTCGGATCCACGAGACCGCCTTTGGTCGACAAGACGAGCCAAAGCCATTTCATGTCTGAGGATATCAGGATCTGCTTGCCTTCCGGCGCGTCCCAAACAAGATTTTCCGACGGCTTGGGCCAGTTATTGTCCAGCGCCCAATGGGCATAGTCATCGGTTGCGTGCAGGACGTTTATCATGGCGATGTCGATTTGCTGGCCGATACCGGTCTGCTCCGCGACGCGCAGGGCGGCGAGCAAACCGACCAGTCCGTGCAAGGAACTGTAGGAGTCTGCCAGCGAGTATTGGAGGTCATAGGCTGGGCCTTCGCTCATCTCAGCCTGGCGGGCGATCAGGCCGGCTTCGGCATGGACAACCGGTGCATAGGCAGCCCGGCCGCTTTCAGGGCCCGTTTGACCGAAACCGGAAATGGACAGCATGACGAGCTTCGGGTTGACCGCGTGAACACTCTCCCAGTCGAGCCCAAACCGTTTCATCACACCGGGCCGGAAGTTTTCAACGAGCACATCCGCCTTCCGGCAAAGATCCAGTACAAGGTCCGTGGAGCCTTCGGCCTTCAGGTCGATGCAGACATTTCGCTTGCCGATATTCTGCTGCAGGTAAAACCCTGCGACGCCGTTGTCCGTCTTGCCAAAATTCCGGGTCACGTCACCCTCTGGCGGCTCGATCTTGATCACATCCGCACCGAGGTCGGAGAGCATGCGCGTGGCAAATGGTCCGGCCAGAACACGCGACAAGTCGAGCACCTTCAATCCGGCGAGCGGATAACCAGAAATGTCCATGAATTCCTCCCGGTGATTTTTTTTGTTGGGTGTACCTTATCGTGGCCGCTGCGGGCTTTACAGCCTGACCCAGCGTCGCCTGACGCGTTTTCCCGGCCCGGGATCGGACGCGATGAATGCGCAATGGGAATTTTCAGGCCAGCTCGCCTAATCAGGTCGTTTTTCCCGCTGAACGTGCTTGCTGGCCTGTCTGCCGCGAGGGTAGGTTTTGTATGTTCAGGGCGACGTAGCGGGATATGGAAAAAGGAATATCCATGAATATGCAGACTGCGCGGAAGCGGAATGATGGCTTGTTCGGAGCCGTTCTTCTCAGGCCACTCAAAGCCATTGCTGCAGGATCGGCGCTGGGCCTCGTGGCCTTTGGCGCAGCCGCGGAAGAGGCGGCGCCTGCGCCTGCTTTCCCGGTGGAGGTGACCGACCGGATTGACCAACTCTTCACCAGCTACCAGACCGACAAGCACGTGCCGGGCCTTGTCTGGGGGATCGTGAAGGATGGGGAACTCGTCTATTTCAAAAGCTCCGGTGTGGGGAGCCTCGAAACCGATGCGCCCGTCACAGCAGATTCCCTGTTCTCCATCGCTTCGATGAGCAAGGCCTTCACCGCGCTCGGCATCCTGAAGCTGCGCGATGAGGGCAAGCTCTATCTCGACGCGCCGGCCGAATATTACGTGCCGGAGCTGAGGGATTGGACCTATCCGACCACGGACTCCCCGCGCATTCGCGTGCGCGACCTGCTCGCCCATGTCAGCGGCCTTGTCACCGATAATCCCTGGGGCGACCGCCAGCAGGACATGCCGGAGGACGTCTTCACTGAAGTGCTGAAAGAGGGCGTTCCGTTCAGCCGGGCGCCGCAGATGGAATATGAATACTCCAATTTCGGCTATGCCCTGCTTGGCCGGATCATCACCAATGTCTCCGGCATGCCGTATGAAGATTATATTCGCACCGAGATCATGCTGCCGCTCGGCATGACCTCGACCGGTTATGATGTCTATGCCGTCGATCAGGACCGCCGCGCGCTCGGCTATCGCTGGGAAGAGGGGGAGTTTTCTGACGAACCTGCTCTCGGCCCGGGTGTTTTCGGGGCCATGGGCGGCGTGATGACCAATGCCGATGACTATAAGAAATGGGTCGCCTTCCTACTGGACGCCTGGCCGCCGCGGGATGGCCCGGAAACCGGCCCCGTGAAGCGCTCCTCCGTGCGGGAACTGTCGCAAGGTCTGAATTTTCCGCGCGTCTATATGCGCGAAGACCAGCCAAACGGCGACCCTTGCGCGGTGGCGGTCACTTACGCCATGGGCTTTTCCGTCGTGCAGGAGTGCGAGCTTGGCTTCACGATGACGCATTCCGGTGGATATCCGGGCTATGGCTCTAATGTACTTCTCCTGCCGGAGGCCGGGATGGGTGTGTTCGCCTTCGCGAACCGGACCTATGCGGCCCCGTCGCGAAGTGTGCGCGATGCGGCCATCGAGCTCGCCCGGGCTGGCGAATTGCCCGCCCGCGAATGGCCGGTCAGCGCAGTGCTTGCGGATGCCTATGCGGCTGCAGGCGCGGTGTACGATCAGGGCAGCTTCATGCCGGTAGAAGGCAAGCTCGCCATGAACTTCACCCTGGATGCGTCCATCCCGGTGCGTGAGCGCGTTCTGGCGGACCTCAAGGAAGAGGCGGGTGCCTGCGAAACCGGTGCGCCGTTCAAGGCGAACGGCCGGATGAGCGGCACCTTCACCTGGACCTGCGAAAACGGAAAGATGGAAGGCTGGCTGCTCATGTCGCCCAACCATCCGCCGCTTATCCAGGAACTGGACCTACGCTTCGCTCCGGCGAGTTGATCGGCTACTCCAGCACATAGTCCGCCTCAGCCTCGTAACGGCTGGGGCGGCCTTTGGCGGAGTGGCTGGAATAGAGGTGGAACCGGTCTGCCGTGAACGGGCCGCTGCGATAGGCGTGGTGGGCCTCTACCCAGCGTCGCGTGTCTTCCAGCGTGGCATTGTGCAGGTAGGCCAATGTGACGTGCGGGGTGAAGGGGCGCCGGTCCGGTTCGAAGCCGAGACGCCGGGCCGCCTGTTCGCACTGGGCCGACAAGCTGCGCAGTTCGTCGCTTTCCCGCACCCGTGCCCAGACGGCGGAGGGTTCGCGGCGTCCGAACCAGCCGGTGCCTTCCATCGAGACGTCAAAAGGCGGGCAGCGGATGTCCCCCAGCAGGTCGTCGAGGTCCCGGGCCTGGGCGTGGGTGAGGTCCCCGAAGAAGCGCAGGGTGATGTGGAAGTTCTCTTCCGGACGCCAGCTCGCGCCATCCAGCCCGTCCTGAAGGGCGGAGAGGCCGTCCCACAATTCTTCGGGCACGGGCAGGGCGGCGAACAGTCTGTACATGGCCTGTTGTCTGCCTCCACCCGCGGCAAAAGAAAACCCGGCCAGATGAGGCCGGGTTTTTCCGTTGTCTTGTCAACCTGGATCAGCTGCCCAGTTCCGGGAGCTTTCCGAAATGCTCTGCCAGAAGGTAGTAGAAGGTTACCCGCGATTTCTGCCCGCCTTCAGCGCTCATGCGATCGCAAATCGTCTTGATGGCTGCGTCCAGTTCTCCCTGCTTCTCGGCGAGTCCCAGTTTTCCCCGGCACCATTTTTCCCGCACGCGGTCCAATTCGCCGGAGTCGCTGCAGGCGACGATGGAGCTGTCCTTGTTGCGGAGGGCTATGCCGAGATGTCCCACGATCTTCTCGGCGGCTGCCTGGTTGTACCCACCATTTGCGTATTTCTTGATATTCTCGGCGTAAGCCGATGCGTCTGCCATAATTGTATCCCCTAGTGCTTTGGCGGCTCCACTGCTGGAGCTACGCCAGATTACAAAGATTATATCTGAGCATAGGTTAGTCAATCCACTTCCGGATATGCGTGCATTCGCTTCGGAAAACAGGGCCAATAATTTGCGAATACTTATACGTCATCTGAATATTTGAAGTATATGAAGTGCCGGCTCCAAGTAAAAATTCGTGTTGCTTGAAGTGTTTTTCCAGAGTGGGTGGCCCCGGGCCCATGAACAAGCTGAAGGAATGTCCGGTTTTGCTTGCACAATGGGGCAAGCCCTCCCATATTTCGCGCATGTTCCGGGAAAATCACCCACCTGGTTAAGAGAAAGGGCTTGAAACCTATGAATGATTTCAATCGTGCTTATTCGCCGTCCGCCGGCGCAGGCTCGATGGACATGTCGGTCAATGAGGGCCTGCGTGCCTTCATGCTGGGCGTTTATCAGAAGCTCGCCTACGGCATCGCGCTGGCAGGCGGCCTGGCATTCCTGGTCGGATCCAACTCCGTCCCGGCTCTGACCGAGTTCGTGCTGTTCTCGCCGTTCCGCCTTGTCGTGCAGTTCGGCCCGATTGCGCTGATCCTGATTTCTGCCTTCGCCATGAAGCGGCCATCGCCTCTGGGCACGGCAGTCCTTTACTGGACAATCGTCACGCTGCTCGGCCTCAGCCTGTCGGTCTGGGTGCTCATGGCCACGATGAACACCGAAGCGGCCAGCCGCGCGGGCATCGTTTACAGCACTACATTCATCACCATCGCCAAAGCCTTCTTCCTGACGGCCACGGCCTTTGGTGCCCTGTCGCTGTACGGCTACACGACCAAGCGTGACCTGCAGCCGATCGGCGTGATCGCCATCTTTGCCCTCTGGGGCATCGTGGGCATGGCGCTGCTCAGCTTCCTGTTCCCGCCGTCGGGTTTCTTCGAAACCGCGATCACGGTTGGCGTTCTGGCGATTTCGGGCGTGCTGGTCGCGTTCGATACGCAGAACCTGAAGCGCTCTTACTTTGCGCTTGAAGGGGACCAGCGTGGCCTCGCCGTGATGACGAACTGGGGTGCGCTGAACTTCTTCATCCTGTTCTACAACATCTTCACGACGATCCTGTCGCTGCTGTCGCGCGATTAAACCGGATCATGTCGGACTAATAAAAGCCCCGCCCGGACCGGCGGGGCTTTTTCTTTGCGGGAAGGGTAGAATCCGGTGACATCGGCGGAAGTTCATCGCCAGTCCGGAGCGGTCCCCATGCGCAATATCGGTCCCACCATCGAAACCGAACGTCTGATCCTGCGCCCGCCGCAGGCGGAAGATTTCGAACCCATGTGCGCCATGATGGCGGATGAGGAAACGGCCCGCTTCATCGGTGGCGTGATGGCGCCATCCACCGTCTGGCGGTCGCTGTGTACGCTGGCCGGGGCATGGACGATTCGCGGCTATTCCATGTTCTCCGTGATCGAGAAGTCGACCGGCACATGGATCGGCCGCCTCGGCCCGTGGCAGCCGGAAGGCTGGCCAGGTACCGAGATCGCCTATGGTCTGACCAAAGCGGCGCAGGGCAGGGGCTATGCGCTGGAAGGCGTCTCTGCAGCCATCGATTATGCGGTCGATATCCTCGGCTGGGACGAGGTGATCCATTGCATCGATGCGAAGAACACGGCGTCCCTGAAGGTCGCGGCTCGGCTCGGTGCACGGAAGCTGCGGGAGGCGCAGGCGCCTGCGCCCTTCGAAGATATCCTCTGGGATGTGTATGGCCAGAGCGCGGATGAGTGGCGGGTCAGGCGGTAACGCCTGCGTGAGCTCACGCGCTCGTGCATCGCAAGGCAGGCAGGGCCCGGTTAGGGCTTGGAGGCAAGAAAAGGAAATGCCCATGATCCGAACTGCCTCCCTCGCTTCAATCCTCGCGCTCCTGCCGGCTGCGGCCACAGCCCAGCAAACTTCCAACGCCCCGATGGCGGCAAAATCCGCCGAAGCAGAACGCGCGGCCATGGCCGAGGAGATGCGCGTCGGCCCCGTCGTTGGCCAGCCGGCTCCGGCGGTCTCTGTCACCGGGCCGAAGGGTGAGGTTCGCTTCACCGATCTGGCGGGGGAGAAGGGGACGGTCGTCGCCTTTTTCCGGTCTGCCGACTGGTGCCCTTACTGCAAGAAGCAACTGATCGACCTGAAAGAAGCGGCTGCCCCGCTGGCCGACGATGGCTGGACGCTGATCGGCGTGTCCTATGATCCGCCCGAAACCCTCGCGGACTTCAAGGCTGCGAAGGACCTGCCATATGGCCTCTATTCCGATGTCGGGTCTGCCGCCATCGATGCTTTCGACCTGCGCAATCCGGACGTCCCGGCGGGGTCGCGCTATGACGGTATTCCGCATCCGGCCATCATCTTCATCGCGGCCGATGGCACGGTGAAGGCCGTCATGCGGGAAGAAGGCTACAAGGACCGTCCGGCCGTCGATGCGATCATGGAACTCGCTGCGGTGCTCTGATCTTTCGCAGCGGGTTTCAAGTCTCACCGGAATGGCCTAGCGTCCGCGCAAGCCATTCCGGAGAGACCTGATGAGACTGATCGCCATTGCCGCCCTCGGGGCGCTCGCCGCCAGCCACACATTTGTCGCGACCGCCGAGGAGACTGCCGACCGCGAGGCGCAGGTCCTGGAAACCGCGACATCACTGGCGAATGCCGGCACGTGGGACAATGTCGGCCTGCAATTCGTCGAGGACCTGACGACGGAAATCGGCCCGCGCCTTGCCGGGTCTCCGGATGAGAAACGTGCGCGCGACTGGGCTGTCGCGCAGCTTACCGGAATGGGTTTCTCGAATGTCCATGTCGAAGATTTCACCGTACCGTACTGGAAACGCACGCATGAGACTGCGCATGTGGTGGGGACGAGCGCCCAGCCGCTGATCATCACGGCACTCGGCGGCAGTGCACCGACACCGGAAGGCGGCCTGGAAGCCGACATTGTCCGGTTCGAATTGCTGGCCGACATGCAAGCCGCCGATGATGCGGACGTTGCCGGCAAGATCGTTTTCATCGACGAATACATGACCCGCACCCAGACGGGCGCGGGCTACGGCCTGGCCGTTGCGAAACGCGCAGCCTGTCCGAAAGCGGCAGCGGCAAAGGGCGCTGTAGCCTGCCTGATCCGCTCTGTCGGCACCGACCATTTCCGGCGTCCCCACACGGGCGGGATTGACCGGCGCGGACCGGACGGCGTGGCCAAACCAATGGGCCCAATCCCGGCAGCGGCTCTGTCCGCACCGGATGCCGACCAACTGGCCCGCCTGCTGGAGCGGGGACCGGTGACGGTCAATCTCGACATCGGTGTTGAGACGGCGGATGCTGCGCCTTCCGGAAATGTGATTGCGGAAGTCGAGGGCGGTGCAAACAAGGACGAGATCGTGCTGATCAGCTGCCACCTCGATTCCTGGGACCTTGGCACCGGCGCCATTGATGACGGGGCTGGATGCGGCATTGTGGTCGGCGCTGCCAAGCTGATCGACCAGTTGCCCGGCAAGCCGGACCGGACGATCCGCGTCGTGCTTTACGGGTCTGAAGAGATTGGCCTGTTCGGCGGTGATGCCTATGCCCGTCAGCATGCGGATGAGCTGGACAAGCATGTCCTCGCCGCCGAGAGCGATCATGGCGCGAGCTATATCTGGCAGTTCCAGACGAAGTTCGGCGAAGGCGCGCTGGACTATGCCAAGAAGATCCAGGGCGTTCTTGCCCGGTATGGCGTGGCACCGGGGGACAATCTGGCAGGCGGCGGTCCGGATATCGGCGTGCTCGCCCGCTCCGGTGTGCCGGTCGTGACCCCTGCGCAGGATGGCTGGGACTATTTCGACTACCACCACACGCCGGACGACACGTTCGACAAGATCGATCCGGATGCCTTCCGCCAGAATGTCAGCGTCTATGCGGCGTTCGCCTATATCGCGGCAGACGCCGGCTGGGATTTCCGCAAGCCGGCCGAAACCGAAGAATAGTCGCCCATGGTGCCGCGTGAGCGGATCGGCCCGGCCCTCATGGCGGTGCAGGAAGGGTTGAAGCTGGCCCGGCGGGAACTGGCCGGGAGCCAGACCGATCCGCCCCGCCGTCGGTGGGTGCCCGTTGCGCTCGTCTCGGCGCTTCAGGCCGGTCTGGTTGCGGCCCTTTCCGGCTATGAAAGTGCGGGGGAGGGGGATGTCACAGACCCCGCCCAGCCGGACCGGTTTGCCCCGATCGCGCTTTTGCTGCGCCGGGCCCGGTCAACGAAGTATCTCAATCCACCGGAATTGCTGGAACTGCCCCGACGCGTGGTGCGGGATATCGAAACGGTCGTGACCGCCCGTAACATCGTGCTGCATGGCCCGGATAGGGTGAAGATTCCGGAAGTGAACGATGCGTTCCGTTCTGTCCTGCAGGTGTTGCAACAGATCTGCCTGACCCACCCCTCCTTTCCAGTGGAAGGGCATGGGGTGATCCTCTCTCTCATCCGGGATGAAATTTGCGCACTTGAAAGACTGCTGGCCCCGACTGGTTAATGTGCAGGTCATGATCTTTCGGCAAGACTGGACGGATGATGCCCGATTCCCGCGCATACAGCTTCGGCGCCCGTGTTTTCCGGGCCATGGCACCGGCGGTCTCGCTGTTGCTGCTGGCAGCGGCTGCGCCGGACACATTCTCGCGTGAAGAGCTGGAAGCGCTTGAGTTGGAAAAGCGGGTGGCGGAGCAGAAACTCGCCGCACTCCAGGCCAGCGGCGAGGATGCCCGGAAAGACATCGACAATGTCGATGCGGAGCTGATCGCCGCGGCGATGGAAACGCGCCGGCGCGAAGAGCAGGCGGCGGAAGCCGAAAAGAGCCTCGCCGATCTCGGCACGCGGCGCATCACCGCCCAGATGCGCCTGCTGGAGGATCAGCAGGCGCTCGAAGACCTTCTCGCAGCACTTGCGGCCTCGAACCGGCGCAAACCGCCGGCCCTGGTCATCTCGCCCGGCAAGGCGAACACCGCTGTGCGCCGTGCCATCCTGATGAGCGAAACCACGCCGCGCCTCGCGGCACGAACGGAAACCGTGCGCGCTGAAATCGACGAACTGAACGCGCTGGAACGCCGGATTCGCGGCGAAAAGGCCCGTCTGGAGGCCGCTGAGGCGACGCTTGCGCTCAAACAGGTCGAGATTGAACGCCTCGCCGCCGCCAAGCGGGGCGCCTTTGAAGACCTGTCTGGCGACATTGCGCGGCTGAGGTCCCGCACGGCGGAACTGGGCGCGCAGGCAGATACGCTGCGCGGCCTGCTGAGCGCACTCGAATCCGCCGCCCCGTCGGCGCCGGGCGTGAAACCGGCGCTCCGGCCGCGGCTTGTGGCTGCCTCGCCGAGTTCGCCGAAACCGAAGCCGATTTCCCCGTCCACCCGGCCGCTTGGCAAGGCCGCTCTCGGCGCGCTGCAACAGCCTGTCGCGGGCAATGTGCTGCATTCCTTCGGCGACAGGCTTCCCGCGGGCGGAAAGGCGGAATGGGTCACGTTTTCAACGCGGAGCGAGGCGCAGGTCACCGCGCCGATCTCCGGAACGGTGGAATATGCCCGCCCGTTCCGCTCCTACGGCATGATGCTAATTTTGCGGACGAGTGACGGATACCATGTTATCCTTTCCGGAATGAGCCGAATTTACGTCACCGAAGGCCAGAATGTTGCCACGGGCGAGCCAGTTGGCCGCATGCCGGTCCGGTCTGACCCGCCTCCGGAACTCAATATGGAATTGAGACTTGGCGATACGGTGATGAATCCGGCAGACTGGTTACCGCGCCGTGGATAAGGTCGCGTAAGAGGAGAGGTTTGGGACATGCGTTCATTGCTGATTGGCACCGGGGTAGGTTTGATACTCGGAGCAACCGCCGTCGGTCTGTCCGCTATTGCCGCTCCTCAGGAACCCGCCCCGCAAAGCGATCCGCGTACCGTTACCTACCAGCAACTCGAACTTTTTGCTGAAATCCTCGCCCGCGCCCGCCAGGACTATGTGACCGAAATCGACGAGCCGGAAGCGATGGAAGCCGCCATTAACGGCATGCTGACCTCACTGGACCCGCATTCGGGCTATCTCAATGCCGAAGATTTCAAGTCCATGCAGGTCCAGACCTCGGGCGAATATGGCGGCCTCGGCATCGAAGTGATGATGGAAGATGGCTTCGTGAAAGTCATCTCGCCGATGGACGACACGCCGGCAAGCCGGGCCGGCCTGCAGCCGGGCGACCTGATCACTGCCATCGACAGCAAGCCGATCATCGGCCTGACGCTGAATGAAGCCGTCAAGCAGATGCGCGGCGAGAAGGGCACCCAGATCGAGATCACGGTGCTGCGCGAAGGGGAAGACCCATTCGATGTGACGCTGACCCGTGAAGTGATTGAGCAGAAGTCCGTGACTTGGCAGCTCGATGACAACGACATCGGCTATATCCGTATTTCGACTTTCAACGAACGCACCACGCCGCTGCTGGAAGCGGCCGTGAACGGCATTTCCGAGGAAACTGGCGGCCGGCCGCGTGGCATTATCCTGGACCTGCGCAACAATGGCGGCGGTTTGCTGGATCAGGCCGTGTCGGTCAGCGACGTGTTCCTGTCGGGCGGCGAGGTCGTCTCCACGCAGGGGCGCCGCTCGGTCGATATGGAAAGCTATATGGCGCACAATGGCGAAGTGTTCAAAGGCGTGCCGATGATCGTACTGATCAATGGCGGGTCGGCTTCGGCATCCGAAATCGTAGCTGGCGCCCTGCAGGATCGCCGCCGTGCGACCATCGTCGGCACGACCAGCTTCGGCAAAGGCTCGGTCCAGACGGTCATCCCGCTGGGCGCTGATCGCGGTGCGCTGCGTCTGACCACGGCGCGTTACTACACCCCATCCGGCCATTCGATCCAGGCGCTGGGAATCGAGCCGGATGTCACGATCTCTCAGGCCCGCCTGACGGAGGAGGAGCTTGCGAAGATCAAGCGCTTCTCAGAGGCAGACCTGCCGCATGCGCTGCAAAACGAGGAAGGCGCTGCGCGCCGGGCCCTTGCCATGCCGGACGAGCAACCGCCTGAAGATTACAAGGGCGAGGACTTCCAGCTGGACCGCGCAAAGCAGATGCTGAAGGACGGCACGATCACGGCCAGCACCGGCCTGAAGCGGGCTGGATAACAGCAATCGGTTAACCTTCGTTTGCAACCTGTTAACCGGAATGATGCAAATCTGGTCGTTCAGAGTCGACTGGATTTGATTACGAGGTTGCCACATGGCAAATCGCCGGGATGCTGAGCCATCACCGCTGCGCGCAGGCGCTGTGCATACGGGTCTCAGCCTGTTGGTGTTTGGCGGAATTGCAGGTGCGCTGGGCGCCGCCATTATCCTGATGGGCGATCCGTCCGAAGCGAGCCCGAAGCAGACGCTCGCCCTGTTCGACACGCATGATTCTGCTGCCCCGCCACTCAAGACCCGTTTGAAAACCAATATCGCCACGGCGAGCCTGGCGATCGAAACGCCGGACTATAGCGACGCGGATGGATCCGGCGATCTGCCGGACTTTGGCCCCGACCTTGGCGTCGAGTCGCCGGATGACATGCTCGTTGCGGCTGCGGACGCTGCGCCGGTCGGGGAAGGGGATGCCGACACGGCCGGCGTGCGCATCAATGGCAAGCTGGTGAAGCCCGGCGAATCCTATGGCGATGTCACCAGCATCGTTTCACTGGACCGCGCACCGATTGCGGGCATGACCGAACGCCTGAACGGCATGACCCTGCCGCGCATTTCCCCGGATGGCCGCGCCCCGGCGGATGCCTATGCCCGGCCGTTTATCAATCCGGGTAACAAACCGGTTGTTGCGATTGTGGTCGGCGGGCTCGGCATCAACGCGACACACACCAAATCCGCCATCGACGAATTGCCGCCGGAAGTGACCCTGTCCTTCGCGCCGGATGCGACCAGCCTGCAGACATGGATCAACCGCGCCCGGGCGGCCGGACATGAAGTGCTGATCGAGACGCCGATGGAAGCTTATGATTACGGCCGGATGAAAATGCATCCGCTGACCCTGCTGGCCAGTGAGAACGAAGCGCGCAATCAGGCGCGTCTCGAACGGATTCTCAGCCGCTCCACGGGCTATTTTGGCCTGATCAATTCGCAGGGCTCCAAGATCGGTGATGATGATGCCGCCATGAAGCCGGTCCTAAAGGCCGTGTCGGACCGTGGTCTCGCCTTCATCGACGATGGCAGCCTCGATGCCGGGAACATGCAGCAGCTGAGCGGCGAAGCAGGCCTGCGTTATGTGCGTGCGGATTCGGCGATTGACGCGAAACTGTCGGCCGAGGACATCTCGTCTGAATTCATGGAACTGGAAAGCCAGGCGCTGGAGCATGGCGCCGCCCTCGGCGCTGGCTATGCGTTCCCGATCACGATCGAGATGGTGAAAACCTGGACGGCAAGCCTTGAGCAGAAGGGCATAGTCCTGGCGCCGGCGTCCGCGCTGGCGGCGAAGTCCGCAAAGGCAGAAAATCCCGCCGATGATACGGTGCGCACTGGCAGTCTTGAGCCGGCTCCTGTAAATCCTCACGGGTGACACAAGTTAAGCAAGACCCCGAACGCTATCGCGCGAATGTCGGCCTGGCCCTCTTTTCGAAGGCCGGGCACGTCTTCATTGGCCGGCGTATCAATGGGCGCGGATCCTTCCAGTGGCAGATGCCGCAAGGCGGCGTGGACAAGGGCGAAGCGCCCGACGTCGCAGCGCTGAGGGAGCTGGAAGAAGAGGTCGGCGTTCCTGCCAAGCTGGTCGATACGCTGGAGGAAACCGAAGACTGGCTGTATTACGATTTCCCGCCGGACCTGAAGAAACGCCTGCCGGGGCCATACCTTGGCCAGCGGCAGAAATGGTTCGCCTTCCGCTTCAAGGGCTCTGACAGCGATGTGCGGCTGGACCGGCACACGCCCGAATTCGATGCGTGGCGCTGGGCCCGGCTCGAAGAGACGCCTTCGCTGGTGGTGCCGTTCAAGCGGGCGGTTTATGCGGAAGTGGCTGAACGCTTCGTGCGCTGGACGGAGCCGGTCCTCGGCGGCAAGGTACCACAGGGCTGAACCCGAAAGAGGGGAGACGTGGCATGGCGAAGACCCTGCTGATGATTCATGGTGTCGGATGCGGCGGCGATGTGTGGGACCGAATGATCCCCTTCTTCGAAGCCGACGGGTGGACCTGCGAGGCGCCGACGCTGTTTCCAGCCAGACGCGTAAAAGACAACCCGCCTGCCTCGCTCAGCGAGCTTGGCATTGATGACTACATCTCTGCCATGTCGAAAAAGGCGCAAGAGATAGAAAAGGCGACCGGTAAGAAGCCCGCGGTGATCGGCCATTCCATGGGCGGCCTGATCGCGCAGGTGCTGGCGGAGAAGGGGGACGTATCGCAGGCGGTTTTCCTTACGCCCGCCCAGCCAAAGGGCTGCGCCGTGATCGGGCCGAGCGTGGCGATTACCTTCCTGAACATCCTGATCCAGCAGAACCGCAAGAAGTCCTACAAGGTGTGGCGGACAGGTTTCGATTTCGGTGTCACCAATTGCGTGCCGAAGCGCCTCCGGGAAGAGATCTATTCCCACGCGCTCTACGATTCCGGCAAGGTCTATGGCGACCTGACCGATGGGGTGGAGATCGACGAGTCAAAGATCAGGATCCCCACCCTGACGATTGCTGCCGGAAAGGACCGCGCAACGCTGGCCTCGGCGGTTCGCAAGGTGGGCGAAAAGTACAAGAACGCGGCGGTCGCCGGAGACTTCATGGAATATCCGAAGAATGGGCACTGGATTGTCGATGAGCCGGGTACGGACAAGGTCGCAGCAGACATTGCCGGCTGGCTTGCCCGCACGCGCGTGAAAGAAGACGCATGATGGAAGACGACGCGCACGGCGTACACGACTACCTCACCGATCCGCGTAATGCGGACATACTGATTTCGGTGAATGGCGAACTGAAAAAACGGGACGAGGCGGTCGTCTCCGTCTTCGACAGTGGCTACATCTTGGGCGATGGCGTGTGGGAAGGGCTGCGCGTCATGAATGGTGGGATCGCCTTCCTGCCGGAACATTTGAAACGCCTCTGGGCCGGCGCCAAGACGCTCGATATGGATATCGGCCTGACGAAGGAGGAATTGACGGCGCGGCTGGTCGATTGCCTCAAGGCCAATGGCATGGAGGACGGTGTCCACATCCGTCTGATGGTCACCCGCGGCATCAAGAAAACGCCCTATCAGGGGCCGCGCTTCACGATCACCAAGCCGACCATCGTCATCATACCGGAATACAAGACGCCGGTGCCGGAAATCGTGGAAACCGGGGTCACCCTGTTCACGGTACATGTGCGCCGCACGGGGCCTGCGGAACAGGACCAGAAACTGAATTCCCACTCGAAGCTCAACTGTATCCTGGCCTGTATCCAGGCCGACAAGGCTGGCGCCGACGAAGCGCTGATGCTGGACCCGCTGGGCTTTGTGGCGACCTGCAACTCCACCCATTTCTTCATCGTTTGCGGCGGGGAAGTGTGGACCAGCCCGCCGGAATACTGCCTCGGCGGCATCACACGCGGAAACATCATCAAGACCTGCCGCGAGATTGGCATCCCGGTGTTCGAGAAGCGGTTTTCCCTGTTCGATGTCTATTCGGCGGACGAAGCGTTCATCACCGGCACGTTTGCCGGTGTGACGCCGGTGCGAGAGGTGGACGGACGCTCCATCGGCGCGATAGACGGGCCAATCTCTCGGAAAATCCGTGAGGCTTACAAGGCTATGCAAGCGCGCAGTCTGACCCCGATCGCATGAGCGTGGACATGACACAGACGATCCGCATCGCCATGTGGTCTGGCCCGCGCAACATGTCGACAACTATGATGCGCAGTTTCGGTGCCCGGCCCGAAGCGGTCTGCGTCGATGAGCCATTCTATGCCGCCTGGCTGACAGCCAGCGGCGAAGTTCATCCGATGCAGGAAGAGACGCTGGCATCGCAATCATCGGATCCGGCCGTCGTTGCAGGAGAAATGCTCGCGCCACTGCCGCCCGGCAAGACGCTGCATTACCAGAAGCAGATGACCCACCACATGCTGGAAAGCTTTCCACTGGATTGGGTCAGCGACGTGCGTCACGCCTTTCTGGTGCGTCATCCCGGCCGGGTGATTGCGTCCTACACGAAGAAAATGAGCGATGTGAGCCTTGAGGCCATCGGCGTGCCCCAGCAGGAAAGATTGTACCGGGAGATTACGGAGCGGACGGGCAAGGCGCCGCCGGTGGTGGATTCCGACCGATTGCTGGCCGACCCGCCGGAGGTTCTGCCGCGCCTTTGCGATGCACTCGGGATTGACTGGGACCCGGCCATGCTGGGCTGGGCACCGGGTGCCAAACCGGAAGACGGGGCCTGGGCACCGCACTGGTATGATGCGGTCTGGAAGTCATCCGGTTTCGGTCCGCCGCCAGGCGAAAGGCCAGCGCTGCAGGGCAGGTCGGCAGACATCGAAAAAGAGGCGCTCGAAAGTTATGAACGCCTTCTCCGGAATCACGTGTAGAGCATGTACCCGACCCTTGGACATAACCGGCCAAGCGTGCAGCAGGTCAGGTTCAATATCTGCGGGTGACCAGCAGGTGCCCGGCAGAGCTGTCGAACTTGAACCCCTCGTGCCCGTGATGATGAAAGAATTCATCCGCAGCCTTCCGGCATCCGGACCAGTCAAAATAGGCGTGCAGCGCAACCGAGCCGCCCGGAATCAGGTTCGGGACGACCTGCTCCAAAGCGACGCGAACCGGTTCGTACCAATCCACATCCACATGAGCGAGTGCGACGGGCTGGGATATTTTCAGTGTCTTTGTGACATCGCCTTTGATCAGTTCCACGGAATGGTCCTGAACCGGGTATCCGTAGCGTTTGAAGTTGTCTTCGACGACGGCTTTCAGGTCGCTTTCGTATAAATAGTATTTGCCGCCATCAATGCCGGTTGCCTGTCCGGATGCTATTTCCTGGTAGCGGGCTTTCATATCCGCGCCGTCATGATCCGAGGGCGGAGGGATCATCTCGAACATGTCGTAGACTTTCAGCGGACGGTCAGGCGCTTTCGCTGCGCACATGAGGATTGCCGAACCACCGCGGGCGCAGCCTGCTTCGATGATCAATGCATTGCTGTGGGCCGTCCGCCTGACTTCCTGCACAAGCTGGTCCAGTTGTGCGTCTGACGTGTAGGACAGACTTTCAGAGCGGATCCGCGTCCAGACGGACTTGATGGGCTTTGGCTGCTTCCAGCGGCGAATTTCGTTCCGGGCAGCGTCAGCTCTCCAGCGAACACCATCTACCACTTTCCTGGTCAAATTCATGTCCCACTCACTCCTGTCAGAACGGCCACTGAGTTCCCTGAATTGGGGAATCCGATGGAGCACTGTCGGGGTGGTCTGGCTCTTTATGTCGCTCCGTTTTTTGAGTTTTTTTGAATTGCGATATCTGATTTATGGCGAGCCACCCACACCATCACAATACTACCACATTAACCATACCTTGAGACCGGTTTTTCGAAAAGTCTGTTCCCTTGTCTGGTGAATCACCAATATCCGGGTGCGGCACGTGGAAATCTGAATATCCTAAAGTGGTAAAGTGCGTGGACAGAGAACATTCTGGATTTGTGTTCTGCCCAGACAGAAAAAACCCCGGCCTTTCCGGGGCCGGGGGTATAGTCAAATCCGGCGATAATCATCAGCTCATCGTAATTGCTGACGGATCCTCCGTTGCAGGCGACGGATTGAGCTCGAGACAACCCATATGGCGTAGTGATCGGTCGATTCGATTTTACCTCTGTTTGTTATCGACTTTTGCACCCCGTACCGGATAGGTTGTAATATTCACGCCTATTCGTTGAAGGGAAAAGCCGTTGGCCGATAAGCACTCCGCAGCGGATTCATACCTAGGTTACCTGTATCAAGGTCGCTACGCACTCCTTCGAGCTCTGCTAGAATCGAGACAGCATCCCACTCGCTCGGTATCGATTGAAAAATTTGACGATGTGGCCTTCCAGGATGGTGGTGATCCCATCGAGCTCATCCAGCTGAAGCATCACGGAACCCCAGGGGAAATTACGGACTTCAGCGTAGACCTTTGGAGGACGCTAAGTATATGGATGGACCGCATTGAGGCGGACCCGAACTCAGCCTCTGAAACACGGTGCATATTACTTACAACGGCATCCGCAGCTGAAGGTAGTGTGCTCGCTTGTCTACGTGAACACAGCGAAGATAGAGATGAGGTTGCGGCTTTGTCCAAGTTGATTTCTGCAGCCGAAAGTTCAACAAACAAAACGACCAAAGCAAGCCGAGAAAAATTCCTTGCACTCACTGAACCACAACGGGTTCTATTGGTATCAATGATCTGGGTGTTCGATAATGCTCCCAACATTATTGATGTTAGAACTGAAATCGAGGAACTACTGCACTATTCTGCGTCCGGTCATGCAGGCACATTAGTGGCGTATTTGGAAGGATGGTGGTTCAATCGGATCGTCCTTGCGCTGACGGGTGAAGCGGAAAATTCTATACCCTTGGCCTCGATTGAGCAGATGGTGTTCGAAATTTCTGATGGCTTCAAAGTCGGCGCACTTCCGCTAGACAATGCTATTGAAACAACCGCACCCCCTTCTGGTTTTGGAGACGATCGTGTTTTTACCAAGCAGCTAGGCTTCATTGCCGTCTCCAACACGACCCGCACGGCAGCTATTAGAGATTTTTATAGAGCCTACTCACAACGGTCGCGTTGGGTACGCGAAAGTCTATTGCTCGACGAAGAGGCTGAAAAATACGATCGAACCCTACAAGAAGCTTGGGCTCATGAATACGCGGCGATCTGTGAAGATGTTGATGGAACTGATGAACCAACGAAGTGCCAGAAAGGCCGCGATCTTTTGAGGTGGGCGAATCGCTACATCCGTCCCCTCCGAGGACGAGACGAGCCGTGGATCTCGAGCGGTACATTCCAGATGCTCTCCGACGTCAAAAAAGTCGGCTGGCACCCAGACTACCAATCCAAACTCGATGAGAGCAAGGGAGAGTAGAAATGCATCTGGCTGCTTGGGATAAAAGAACACAAGAGCACGCATTCATATTCAATCCCGCGTATCTCGGGAGTATGTTGTTTGAGTTTGTGAGCTCTTACGAAAAGTCGGCAAAGAAGACGACACCTTACGTTTTGCCATTTTGCGCTTTGCCACTGGTTTTGTATCCGGACAGCCGAAGAATGTTGCCAACCTCGATTAGAACCGGTCTTTATTCCTGGCTCGAACGCACTCCGGAAGTTCTTGTCGGTTATGCAGATCGTTCACGGCTTCTCGTACCCTACATCAAAGAAGCGTTGATTTATGCCACGCATCGCCACGTGCTTGAATTCAAGCAAGGCAAGATTGCGTGTGGAAGCCGAAAGGCAGCCTTCTCCGCATCAAGATTGGACTTAGTCACACCCGATATTCGAGATACGATTCGATCTACTCGAATGACTGGAAAGTGGTTTGCTGCGGCAGGTGAAGAGCAGACTATCCTTGCTTCTCTGGGAGTGCGCCCGTGAGTATGATAATTAGTTCACTGACGATATATTCTTTCGATGGTGAAAGCCGCACTATTCGCTTTAGGGAGAGCGGACTTAACATCATTACAGGTAAATCAAAGACCGGGAAGTCATCAATAATCGACATCATCGATTACTGCCTCGGTCGAGGGGAGTGTTACATTGCCGATGGCGTAATCCGCCAATTCGTTTCTTGGTTTGGACTTCACCTAAAAAACGGCAGCGATCAAATCTTTATTGCGCGACGTAACCCACCAAGAAACAGAACCACTGATCCGGACGTCTTCATACGCAGAGGCGTGATTGACGATATACCCAACTATCCCGACCTGAGATCAAACATACCTGTGAATGAACTAGAACGTTTGGTTACAAGATTTGCAGGGATATCTGAAAATGAGCACCGCCCTGAGACAGGCTCGCGGAGACCACTAAAAGCAAACATAAGCCACGCTCTATTTCTGTGCTTTCAAAAGCAAGATGAAATAGCTAGCCGAGAACGTCTGTTTCACCGCCAGGGTGATCCATTCATTCCACAAGCTATAAAAGATACGCTTCCGTATTTTCTGGGTGCAGTCGATCAAGAGTTCTTCCTTTGGCAAAGGGAACTTGATGTCGCTCAATCGGAGTTGAGAGCACTGGAGGCTCAACGAGATAGTTTGGCGGTTAGTACTCAACGGGCTCTATCAAAGGCCCGGCAATTCTTGGCAGACGGCAAACGAGTGGGGCTTGTTGAAGATACCTTCGACACTAGTGATCCTCAAATCGCGTTAGATCGACTCGTTCAAGTATCTCAAACGTCGGCAATCGCTGATCCGTCCCTTCCACAAGGACAGGACCTTATTTCCAGTTTGAGGGATGAACTTCAGAGCCTTAGGAGCTCGCTTTCCGATGTGCAGAATGACGTTCGAGCTACTCGACATTTCTTTTTCGAGCAGTCTGCATTTTCTCGGGAGGTAACCGAACAAAGAGATCGGCTGGCTTCAATAGAACTGTATAAGGACGGTGCCTGCGAAGATACCCTCTGTCCGCTTTGCGAGAACAAGCTCTCAACTCGAGTTCCAGCGGCAACCGATTTGGCGAACGCACTTGAACAATTGAACCGACAACTCAATGCGGTAACAAACGAAAGCCCTCACCTTCAGACGCGCCTCAGTGAATTAAATGAGAAGCAAAGCGAATTGCAGAGTAACATTGTTCAAGCGCAAAGAGCGATAAATCAGGCTTACATTGAAGACGAAAAAGCCCGCTCTCTCAGAGATCTAGCAATTGACCGCGCTAAGGTGATCGGAAGAATTAGTGCGTTCATAGAACAAACCTCTTCAGTGAACGAATCAGCTGATTTAGAGAAGCGAATTGAGGACGCACGACGCAAAGTATCTGTGCTGGCAGAACGTGTTAATAGCGAGGAAGTCGCTGATCGAGTGCAATCAACATTGAACTTGATATCGGATAAAATGACAGAGTACGCAGCCGACTTGAATTTGGAGCATACCGGGGGACGCATCCGACTTGATATCAAGAAGCTAACAGTCATTGCTGACACCAATACGGGGCCGGTTCAACTTAACAGAATGGGCAGTGGCGAAAATTGGGTTGGGTATCATGTAGCCACTCTACTCGCACTGCACTATTGGTTCCGCACGACAGATCGGCCGGTTCCAGGGTTCATGATTTTTGATCAGCCAACTCAAGCTCATTATCCTCCTGAGGCGGACAGAGATGGTAGAGTAGACGAGTTGCTGGATGAGGATCGCCGAGCGGTGAGAAACCTATTTGAGACAATGGCGGATGTCGCCACGGAAATTGGTTCTGGCTTTCAATTGATAGTTCTGGATCATGCCCATCTGGATGACTCTTGGTTCGAAGAGGCGATAATCGAAGAGTGGAGAGGTGCTGATGCGCTGGTTCCGCTTTCTTGGGTAGACTCTGCGCGATAGGTGGAGTTTTGAGGTCCGGCTCCTTCAATGGAGAGCTGATATTCGGACCGATCGGTTGAGAGGTGTTCAAGCCTGTGTGGCGGATCTAAATCTGTCCATGGAGTTAGAGAGTCAGCTGAAAACCTAACGCTCCAAAATATCTGCCGTCCTAGGCGCTCCGCATAGATCGAGGCACTTTTCACAGAGAACGCTGAGTGGTCCGAAAACTGGTACCTTACCCAGCTTACTCCTTTCTCCATACCGGAGACGTCCAGAGCTAATTAAGTCAGATACAATCTCCAAAATTTCTTCATCCAAATTTTCAACCTCAGCCCCCAACCCCTTGCACATCGTCCAGCAAGCCGACAAATTATGACTGAGTTTTCGGACAGCGTCCTCTTCTATGTCACGGTCAAGTAGATATGCTTTCAAAGATAGTTCTATAGAATGAGCGCACAGGGTCATTACTGGAGGTGGAGCTGCAATTTCATAGCCGGGCCAACGCCCTACACGTTCATCAGCTGACAGCGCTGCTTCGAAGTTCAGCCTCGCTAAATATTTATAATAGTTTGGACGGTTTGCTTCATTAACTGAGAACATACCACTCTCCGATTTATCTGGCATATTGAAGTGTTTGGAGCGGGATATCTGATGCTTTCTGGAAGGCTTGTTCAAGCATTTCCAACCAAGCTCCGGATCAACTCAGTATTTATCCGCACCACCCCGTTGTGTTGCAAATCAAAATCCGCACCTGACAAGTTCTCAGTTCGGACCAGTTCCAGAAGCTTTCGATCTGCATCCGGCCGCATTGGCTCCATCTGATCAAACACAAAGGCGTGCCGATCGAAGTTGGAATTGTCATGCGTTATCCCAACACTCGGATCATACCCATCCGCGATGACTTTGATACGGACCTCACTCTCGAGAAGGGCGTAGGCATAATTCAACATTGCATTTACCGGATGTGTTGCGCTCTTATTCCGAACACGGCTCTCCCCCCACTTCAGGGATGATCTTGAAAAGTATCTCTTCCACTCATCCGGTACGGGATAGCGCTTAGTTGCTTTCCATTTGATGTCGAGGGCGCGCCAGGCAAAGAAGTATCCTTGAGCCACAGTTCCTTCAATTGCACTTAGCTTTGCGATCGTGTCCGGAGGCGACTGCTTAAGTTCCGCTAATGCGCTCTTTGCCGCTTCGATCGCTTTCTCTCTGGACCGACTTTCAGGAAGCAAGTTCTCTAGATTGTAGAGTGTGCCGAGGATTTTCTGCTGAATTAGAGGAACAGCGTATTTCACGCGGGCTGGTTCGCTAGCTCGCGTTTTCCTTTGCCATGCAACTTTCTTCGGATCAGCCGCATAGCCACTCGCGGAAACAACGAATTGAACCCGACCATCAAACCGTAGCCGGATAAGGTCAATCGATTGCTCTTGCAGCCAGTCTATCGCATCCAGTGTGATGTTGCCTTTGCCATCTACGATCACAATGCGAGGCGGCAGATCCAAGCTTCCCTTAAAGAAAGTCGTCTCTGCAGGTTTTGATGGGAAGTGGGTGAGCCCGTCCTTGATGACCAGGCGACCTTTGTCGACGCGGATAGACAGGCCGTAGCCCGTCAAAATCAGTGGGTTTGATTGGCGCTCGCGGCGTTTGCGTTTTGGTAGGTTGGAATTGTATTCGGAGTGCCAATACTGGCTTCTGACAGCCCACTCGTCATATGCGTTTTCATCCGAAGCGCTTTGCGTTTGAAGTGTCATTTTGTTCCCGATTTCTGCTGCTAGTTTATAGCAGAAATCTCATCAGAATTCGACGTTGGATCGGCAATTGTAATCAACAAACTCAGCATCAGCGGCAGCCAATTCGGATCGGCAAATGCGCTCATCAGGATAGTTGGAGTTGGCTCTGGGAAAGCTTGAGCAAACGCCCCCAAAATTTCGATCACCTGTTTCAGCTCGCGAAACATTTCGACGGCGCCAAGCAGTTGGGCATCGGTCGCATTCCGAACGCGATTGGCCAACGCCAGATCTGTTTCATCCTCGATGCCAAGCATGCCCGCCATCAAATTCGGGATAATGTGTAGAGGCAGTTGCGTAGGATCAAACGGCAATCCGCCTGGAATGACCTTATTCAAATGACGTTCGACATCTGTTTGATATTCAGTCGTCTGTAGTGGATTTTCGCTAGTTCCACCGATTGCAGAATTGATCGCCGCAAACATCAGGTCTTGGGGCAACACAAACCCGGTCTCATTCAGTAACGGATCAACTTTGGATGTCAGTCGTCTTTGCGCAGTCGATAAGTTCGCGAATTCTTCTGGGTGGTCACTCGGCACATAGTTTCGAAGACCGTCACGACGCATGCGCTTGATGGACCGAACTGCCTCAACTTCCAGACTCTCTCTTAATTGCGTAGGATCAATATCGAAGCCTTCAGCAGCCAGACCCAATCGCAATTGATTTGTGCGCTTAAATCCTCTCGCCTCCATGGCCACTAAAGCGAGGCAGCGTTCGACGCTGTCGTCTGAATAAGACCAATCAGGTGCCACCGCACGCTTCTGACCTTTGGGCTTAGCGCCGGTCACAAGTTTTTTGCTCACCCAGCTTTCAAGCTTGGCCTCGCTTGGCGGCTCAACGCCATGCTCGGCTGCTTTCACAGCCAGTTCGTCCAGAAGCTCGGCCTTATTCACAGCGAAACCCAGTTTACAAATCCTACGCAAATTGGATGCAAGTCGCAGACCAAGGCCTCGCTGCGATTGGCTTTCTGTCTCCTATCCGAATTGGATGAAGAGTCCCCGTCTTAGGAGTCATGCCGGTCTTCAGTTGTTTGAACTGGAGGCCGGCCAATGGCCAAGAAGAGAGACTACAAGGCCGAATACGCCCGCCGCATTGCGCGCGGAAAGGCCCGTGGTCTGTCCAGGTCGCAGGCTCGCGGGCACCCCCGACAGGGTGAAGTGCCGATCAAGCCGGCCGCTCTTCGCCCTATAAACGAAGAAAAGATCTCGCAAGCGCTTCAGGCGATGTACGCCGGAACGTCGCTTACGGCAGCGGCGAAGTCAGCTCATGTTTCTCCGGACAGGCTAAAGCGTGCACTGGTCGCGAAGAAGCTCGGAATCAAAGAGGGGCGGCGTTGGATTGTGACCGACGCCCGTCCACGCCGCGTACAGATCATTGTCGACGCAAAGTCAAAGGCAATCATCGTTCCGACTTTTGCAGACGCAAGCCGCGTCGGAGTTTATCGCAACCGGGTTCGCCGGTTCCTGGACACGCACGACCTTACTTATCTTGAAGAGTTCGAGGGTGAGACCGTCACAGACATCAACGGCAAATCCTGGCTGCTTGAGACCGATCCCAACGTGCTGATCCGGTTCGCGCTCAAAGATGAGCCCGCATTCCACGAAATCTACCAGATCGTTGAACCATAACAGGAAAGGAACATCTTATGGACGATATCATAAACCCCAAGGAGCTGCGCAAAGAAGCGCACTTCCGACGCCTGAAAAGTCGCAATCCGATTTGCTTAAGATGCGGATACAACACATGTCCTGCTGCGCTTGAATACGCTCATGTCATACCCCGCAAATTTGGTGTTGGAGATGGAGGTGCGCTGTGTCGCAATTGTCATCGCGAGATCACTGAAGCCGAAGTCGGTCTTGGATTTACTCCTCAAGCAGAAGATCGGGAGCTTGAACAAGCCGGGCGCTATGTCCTTGCACTGGGTGAGTGGCTCGAGATCATCGCACGTACCCTCAAACACTTCGGCGCGTCCCTTTTGCAGCGAGTTGAAACCATTCCGGCACAGTCGGAGGGCGAACAATGAAACGGTCTCCATTCCGAGCCCCGATCGCCGTGCGTGTTTTTACGAAGCCGAACGGAAAGCCCCTCGCCCAGAAGAGGGCGGGTGGCTCCGATAATCTGGTATCCGAGTTCCATGTTGTGTTCGACACGGAAACAACTTTGTGCCCCGCTCAGAAATTGCGGGTCGGTTGCGCCCAAGTGCGTAAGGCAAACCATCTCGTTCGCGAACTCTTGTTCTATGCGGATGACCTGCCGACCTCCGACATCAATACGGTTCGAGAATATGCTTTCGCGAACGGACTTGATGTTTGTACAGTTGCCGAGTTTCGTACCAAAGTTTTGCTGACCCTTTGTTATGAGGCGCACGGTACTTTGGTAGGATTTAACCTACCGTTCGATATCTCCCGGATTGCTCTCGACAAAGTCATTGCTCGAGGCAACATGCGCGGCGGCTTCAGCTTTCCCCTCACACCATGGAAAAGCGATCCGCACATACGTGTGAAGCATCTTAGCTCTTCGGCCTCTTTGATTGATTGGGCGGCTCCCGGCAAACAATACACCGGACGGGGTATGCGCAATCGCGATCAGAAAGTGCCCGTCAATCGCGGTTCCTTTGTCGATGTGAAAACTCTGGCAAGCGCGATGCTGACGGGACGCTATTCTCTGAAGACTCTGGCAGAGAAGCTGAACGTTCCGACCCAGAAGCTCGAAACTTCAGAGCATGGCGGCCCAATTACGTTCGAGTATCTCGATTACCTGCGCGCAGACGTGCAGACGACTTGGGAATGCTTTGAAGTTCTGGCTGAACGTTATGCGGAATTCGAACTCACCACGCCCATCAGCCGGATTCTCAGCGAAGCTAGCCTTGGTAAAGCACTACTTGAGAAGATGGGCATTGAGCCTCTTCTGGCGGGTGGCTGGGAAAAAGTAGACGTCTCCGCTTTCGGGCATTTGCTGCCCACATATTTTGGCGGACGTGCGGAGGTCCGCATTCGACGGCAGGCGGTGGGGGTCATCCATACCGACTTCAAATCCATGTACCCAACTGTGAATGCCCTTCAGGGATTGCATGAATTCCTGGTGGCAGATGGGTTCGAAACCTACGACGCGACTGATGAGGCAAATGCCTTTTTGAAAGAGCTTTGCCTGGAAGTTCTCCAGAACAAGGCAACCTGGCGAAACCTGCATGTCATTGTCGAAATCGTACCGGATGGGGACCTGCTGCCGGTGCGGGCACCCTATGCCGGTCCCAGCAAGCCATACACAATTGGGCTCAACTACATGAAGGCTGAGTTTTCGTGTTGGTACGCACTCGCTGATTTGGCGGCCTCGAAAATCCTTACGGGTAAAATCCCTCGCATTCGTCGCGCGATCGGGTTCCGCCCCGGTCCTAAGCAAGTTGGATTGCAGCCCGTCAATCTGATGGGGCGGGAAGACTGCCTGCTGGATCCGAACGCCAGCGATTTGTTTTCAGCGATCATCAACATGCGCGACAAAGCCAAAGCGGCCAAAGACCCAATTGAGAAACATCTGAAGATCCTCGCGAACTCCACCGGCTATGGTGTCTATGCGGAAATCATCCGTGATGATGCGCCGAAGCCGGAGCCACTCACGATCGTTGGGATGGATGGTCAGGAAACTGCGTGTCAGTCAAAAGCCCTTGAAGAGCCGGGGCGGTACTTTCATCCCCTCCTGGCGACCATGATAACAAGCGGTGCACGATTGATGTTGGCCTGCGCAGAGGCCGTGGCTGAGCGGCAAGGTCTTGGATGGGCGTTCTGCGATACGGATAGTCTTGCGATTGCCCGCCCCAATGCGATGGACCGGGATGTGTTTGAAGCCTGTGTTCAGAATGTGATTGATTGGTTTGTGCCTCTCAATCCCTATGAGAAGCCGGGTTCGATCTTGCAGATCGAAGACGTGAACTACGCACCGGACACCAAAGAACATGTCCGTCTGTATTGCTGGGCCATATCAGCGAAGCGCTATGCACTGTTCAACATCGATGCGGATGGAACCCCAATCATCCGCAAAGCTTCCGCACATGGCTTGGGGCATTTGATGGAGCCTTACGGCGAAGATGATCCAGCTCCAAATGTACCGCCCCCCATATGTGACCTTCCCAAGGTCGGGGTCAAACGCTGGCAGTATGATCTCTGGTTTCACATAATAAAAGCAGCACGTAGTGGGCAACCCAATCAGGTTGGGCTCGACTATCACTCAGCGCTCTCAAAGCCGGCCCTGATGCGATACGGGGCGACGAGTCCTGCCCTCTTGAGATGGGTGAAGGCTTTCAATGAGGGCAAGCCATTCTCCGAACAGATCAAGCCGTTTGGGTTTATGGTCGCGCCTGTCGCGAAGGGAGCATCCGACCTGGAGCCGGAGGCGGAACTGATGAGCAATAGTCCTCGCGGCAGACCGCAGACGTATTTACGTCCGAAGCCGGTTGCGCCGTTCGAGCGTGATCCTGCCAAAGCTGCCGCTTGTACGTTTGATCGTGAGACCGGAGAGCCGGTTCCGCTTGAGTTGCTGAAAACCTATGCTGAAGTATTGCGACTTTATCATCTGAGTTCTGAAGACAAATTCGAGAATGGCGGACCGTGGGATACCGGACTGACAGCGCGTCGCTATATCTGCGCAGCCGAAGTCGTATTGATCGGGAAGGAAGCGAATAAGGTTGGGGATTTTGGCGAGATTGATCCTGAGAGAAAAGCAGTTGCGAAATTTTGAACCTTCGTACTTCGCTTCAGTGAAAGCTGCTAGCTATTGGACATAGCTTTGAGTACGCGCGCCATTTGCATCAACTTTTTGCGCGAGCGAGTTCGATTGATCCAGGAGCGACACTCCTCGCGTGCGGCTTCAACTGCGCCGTTTTTCTTTCTCTTTAATCGCTGCGTATCGTTGAAGAGGTCGTCTACGGTAACGCCTAACGCATCAACAATTTCCACAATCTTGGATGCGCTAACGCGGCTTTGACCGACTTCGTACTTTTGGACCTGTTGCTGACTGACGCCAATACTGGCCCCAAGTTCGGCGATGGTAAGGCCACGCTCATTTCGTAGGATTCTAATATTCCGGCCAACTTGCTCGTCGACACTTGTTGGTGCTCGAGAACCGGCGTCCTCTTTTCGACGGCTTTTTTTCATGGCTTCCATCCGCTTTCTGGAACCAAGTTAGCATTATAGTTGAAAACAACTATAAAGAGTTGGTTGCCAGATTTCTGAATGGAAGCCGTCGATAAAGAGTGCGTCTCTTCGCCGGTTGCGAAGACAGCTACGAATGACTTCGACTAAGAAATGGAAAAGCTTGTCGCCCCGTTGGTGGTTATTGCTTCTTAGATCTTAGGTGGTTGGACGCAGCATCCTTGGCGTCCTCAAGCAACTTCTGCTGATCAATCGGCTCAAGTTGTCGATAAGCTTCAAGCAATTGCTTTTCTTGGATATTTTTGGTGCGGAGATCCGAACTGATTAAGTCCAACGGATCACATTCAAACACTTCGGACAACTTCTGCAACCATGGGATTGATAGTCTTCGACGCCCATTTTCTAAGTGGCTTATTTGCTGGTTGCTCGCACCAACAGCCTCTGCAACTTCGTTCAAAGTCATTCCGCGCGCATTGCGGAACTCTTTAATTCGATTAGCCAGCGTCAATACAAGAGCCCCGCGCCCTGAAGGTACGATTCTACAAAAGTAAGATTTGATGAGGATGGCAATGAATCAAAGGCATTAGACTCCGAGCGGATTTCCTACTATATGTAGGAACTCTGTTTAGTTTGCTGTCGGCGTTCGAGAAGTGCGATGAGCGATCGGGACCAACCGCGTACGCGCCAGGAATTGTCCGGATTAGGTGCCCCTAAGGACAATAAGCTGCCAGTTGCGCAGTATTCTCGCATGTCGACGGAGCATCAGCGTTACTCGATTGAGAACCAACAAGCCGCAATTAAGAGGTATGCTGATAAACACAATATGGAAATTGTTCAGAACTACGCCGATGCTGGAAAAAGTGGTCTAAGCATTGATGGGAGAAGCGGCTTAAAGAAGTTGATCGTTGATGTCACAACCCAGAACGTTGGCTTTAAAGCAATTCTGGTTTTTGACGTTAGCCGCTGGGGGCGCTTTCAGGACGCCGACGAAGCTGCCTACTATGAATATATATGCAAGAAGGCGGGTATATCCGTTCATTATTGCGCTGAGCAATTTGATAATGATGGCAGTCCAGTTTCGACAATTGTCAAAGGCGTAAAGAGAGCAATGGCCGGTGAATATAGCCGGGAGTTGTCGTCAAAAGTATTTGCTGGGCAATGCCGCCTGATTGAGAAGGGCTTTCGACAGGGAGGCTCTGCCGGATACGGCCTAAGACGAATGCTTGTCGATGAGCAAGGCACGGAAAAGGGTGTTCTCACTCGAGGACAACAAAAGAGCCTACAGACGGACCGGGTCATACTAGTACCAGGCCCCAAGGAAGAAACTCAGACGGTAAAACGCATCTATGACATGTTCGTAGAGCAAGGCATGAGCGAAGCCGAAATTGCTGCTTCGCTGAACGCTGAGAATATCAAAACTGACCTTGATCGCGATTGGTCCAGGGGAACAATTCATCAGATCCTGACAAACGAAAAATACATCGGGAACAACCTATTCAACAGAACCTCCTTCAAACTAAAGCAACGACGTGTGAAGAACACACCGGATATGTGGATCCGTGCAGAAAATGCTTTTGAACCGATCGTTTCAGCTGAACTGTTCCATACTGCGAAGGGCATCATTCGAGAAAGGGCCCGGCGGTTTTCCGAACAGGAGATGCTGGACCGCCTAAAATCCCTGTACGATCAATATGGATACATTTCGGGAATAATTATCGACGAAGCCCCAAACACACCATCCAGCAGCGCGTATTCACACAGATTTGGTAGTCTTATCCGAGCGTATTCGCTAATTGGCTTCGAACCTGACCGGGACTATCGCTATATTGAGATCAATCGCACATTGCGGTCCTATCACGCTGAAACGGTTGCGAGTATCGTTCGTGCGATAGAGCTATTAGGGGCAACGGTTGAGTCTGACCCTGCCACGCAACTGCTGACGATAAACTCTGAATTCTCAGTGTCGATTTGTATCGCCCGGCACCTGTTCACGAATGCGGGCTCATCCAGATGGAAGGTTCGTTTCGACTCCAAGCTCCGCCCTGATGTCACTATTGGTGTACGAATGGATCAAGAAAATGAGGCGGCTCTGGACTACTATTTGCTTCCCCGTCTTGATTTTCAATCATCGTCCGTACGTCTTGCGCTACACAATGAGCTGGCATTGGACGTCTATAGATTTGAATCGATCGAACCCTTGCTGAGAATGTCGGATCGCACGCCGATTGCAGAGGTTGCATGATGCCGAGAAGCTCTGCCGACTCGGTCACGGAGATCAAAATAGAAGACATCTACGTCTTGAATCCACGCGACCGAAATCGAGCCAAGTTTCGAAAAATTGTTGAGAGTATCTCGGCAATTGGTTTGAAGCGTCCAATCAAAGTAAGCCTTTCAACAGGAAAGGCGAAGTCCAAGCCTTATGTGCTCATATGTGGTCAAGGTAGGCTCGAAGCGTTCAAGGCTTTAGGTGAAACTCGAATACCTGCAATCGTTGTCTCTCTTTCGGAAGAAGAATGCTACGTTCAAAGCCTGATCGAAAACTTGGCCCGACGATCACCCACCTCACTGGAAACCGTGCACGAAATTGGAGTGCTGTCTGACAGAGGCTTCACCTCTTCTGATATTGCGGCAAAGACAGGCCTTAGTCCGGATTATGTGTCCGGACTGTTGAAGCTGATCAATGACGGCGAACAACGTTTGTACGCAGCCGTCGAACGCGGCGATATTCCGATCAGTATTGCCGTCGAGATCGCTCGAACTGGCAGCCATGAAACGCAAGCGGCTTTAAACGAGGCTTACACACGAAAGGAGCTGAGGGGTAAGAAGCTCAAAGCTGCAATTAAGCTTGTGAGAGATCGCGAAAGGTGGGGCAAAGCTATAACGAGGGCAAAATCCGGATCGAGTAGGCCTGTAACGGCACACGCTATGGTGCGGCACTACAAAAATGAAACTGAACGACAGCGCAGTTTGATTAGGCGAGCCAACCTGACCGACGCACGCCTTGCTGTCGTCAAAAGTGCTTTAGGCGCGCTATTCCACGACGAACACTTTGTTACCCTGCTTCGGGCGGAGGGATTAGAAACCCTGCCTACACAGATTGTGGACTTTCTGGACGATGAGGTCGGCGATAATGCAGTCTGAGATAGTTCGAGCTTTCGAAGATGAGTGCCTGATGCTGAAGTTGGATGACTTGGTGCCCTCCAAGCTCGTCTCCAAACCTACTAAAGCCACGAAGAAATTCGAGCAGATCTGCTGCTCCATTGCGGAAGTTGGTCTGGTAGAGCCGATTGTTGTGCACCGAATAAAGAACGGAAAAGGCAAATACCTAATCCTGGACGGCCATATGAGGGTCGAAGCTTTACAGGACGCTGGAGAAACGGAAGTCACGTGCCTGGTATCAAGCGACGACGAAGGGTACACCTACAACAAAAGAGTAAATCGCCTTTCGACCGTACAAGAACATTTCATGGTCCTACGGGCTATCGATAATGGAGTCTCAGAGAAAAAGATCGCGAAAGCGCTTGGCCTAAACATCGAGTCCATTCGCAGAAAGAGAGACCTTCTCAAAGGCATCTGTTCAGAGGCCGTTGATATTCTCAAGGACGCCAAGTTTGCAATGGATACTGCGGGAATCCTGAGAAGGATGACCCCAATAAGGCAGATTGAAGTTGCAGAGCTTATGGTTGCAACAAACAACTATTCCAGTTCTTACGCCAAAGCATTGCTGGTTGCCACAAAGTCAGACCAGTTGCTTGACCCGACCGGCAATCGTTCGATTCGAGGGGTGTCTGACGACGACCGGCGCAAGATGGAAAGAGAAGTTGAGGAACTAAGAAGAGACATCAAGTCGGTCGAAGACCACTATGGAACCAACATGCTCAAACTTGTTGTTGCAAGCGGGTACATTTCTCGACTTCTCGATAACGGCAATGTTTCAAAATATCTGGATCGACACCATCAGGAACTACGGGATCAGCTGTATTCGTTACAGGAAAGTATTGATGCCGACCTTGGGGCAAACGCCTGATTTAGGTCATTTCCCGCGTCATACATCGCAAACCCACTAATCCAATGAGCCGAAATGTAATTTATCGCCGGAGATGACTATACCCCCGGCCTTTCCGGGGCCGGGGTTCGTTGTTCGGTTAGGCTCGAGATCAGCCGCGGCCGGTCATCCGCAGGAAGCGGTTGCGCAGGTCAGCGTCCGATTTGAAGACACCGGTAAACTGCGTCGTGATCGTGGACACGTCCTTGTGGTGCACGCCGCGGGTGGACATGCACTCATGCACGGCGTCGATAAGGACGGCCGTGCCCATCGGGGCGAGGCTTTCGGTGATGGCGTCGCAGATCTGGGACGTCATGGTTTCCTGCGTTTGCAGGCGCTTGGAGAAGATCTCCACCACGCGGGCCAGCTTGGAGATGCCGACAACGGCTTCGGTCGGCATGTAGGCGACATAGGCCTTGCCGAGGAAGGGTGCCATATGGTGCTCGCAATGGCTTTCCACGTCGATGTCGCGCAGCATGACAATGTCGTCATAGCCCTGCACATCCTCGAAGGTGCGGGAGAGGTATTTCACCGGGTCTTCGGTATAGCCGGAGAACCATTCCTTGTAGGCATTGACGACGCGCTTCGGCGTGTCGATCAGGCCTTCACGGGCCGGGTCGTCGCCAGCCCACGCGATCAGCGTGCGAACCGCTTCTTCAGCTTCTTCCTGGGATGGGCGTTTCACGGGTTCCGCGCGCGCAATTTCATTCTTTGGTGTGATGGCGTCCATTGCCATGTGTGGAGTCCTTCGACTGAGGGACGGGGGTCGAGCCGGGGCGTCCCTTGGAGGTCTTTCTTGCCTCCTGCCCGGACTTAACGCCCGCCCGGAGTTGATACCCTCAGGGCGATAATGAGGAACATAAGGGGCCAAAGCCCCGGTTTCCAGCGGATTCTACGGTGACGACGCGTCATCGGATCAGTCCCGATTGCGTTTCGCTGCGTCAACTGGTAAGGCCCGGCCCATGTTCGCGCCTGCTTTTCCCTTCTGTCGCCGCTGCTGTTGTTGCCGCTGAGGCCACAACGCGCCATTAGGGCTGCCAGAAACTGACCCTGCCGGCATTTCCCGAACAAACCCGATCCAGAGACACAAATGACCATCCGCCTTTACGACACCGCTGCGCGTGAAAAACGCGTTTTCGAGCCGCAGGACCCCAAACGCGTGACGATGTATGTCTGCGGCCCCACGGTCTATAACTACGCCCATATCGGCAATGCCCGTCCGCCCATCGTGTTCGATGTGCTGCGGCGCCTCTTGAACCGCACTTATGGTGCGGACGCCGTCGTATATGCCCGCAACATCACCGACATCGAGGACAAGATCATCAAGGCCTCGCTGGAGACCGGTGCGCCGATTGCCGAGATCACCAAGAAATATGCCGGCATCTACAATGCCGACACGGCCGCGCTGAACGTGCTGCCGCCGAGCATCGAGCCCTGGGCGACGAACCACGTTGCCGAGATGATCGAAATGATCGAAAAGCTCGTCCGCCGCGGCTATGCCTATGTCGGCAATGAAGGCGTCTGGTTCGCCGTCAAGCAGATGCCGGATTATGGCAAGCTGTCCGGCCGCAAGCTGGAAGACAATGAGGCGGGCGCCCGCGTCGAAATCGACGCGGACAAGCGCGACCCCGCCGACTTTGCCCTCTGGAAGTTCGCCAAGCCGGGCGAGCCGGAAGCCGCGATCTGGGACAGCCCGTGGGGCAGGGGCCGCCCTGGCTGGCACATCGAATGCTCCGCCATGGCGGCCAAGCATCTCGGCAAGACGATCGACATTCACGGCGGCGGGATCGACCTTCAATTCCCCCACCACGAGAACGAGATCGCCCAATCCGAATGCGCGCACGGCGAAGTCATGGCGAACTACTGGCTGCACAATGGTTTCCTCGACATGGGCGGGGAGAAGATGTCGAAATCCCTCGGCAATGTCGTGCTGGTGCATGACCTGCTGAAGGCCTGGCCGGGCGAAGTGCTGCGCCTTGCCATGCTGAGCGGGCATTACCGCGCGCCGCTCGACTGGACGGAAGACCTGCTGAAACAGGCGAAGGCGACGCTCGATCGTATCTATGGCGCCCTGCGCCGCGTATGGGACGCCGACGGCGGTGAGGCCCGCGACACTGGCGTGCTGCGCGCGCTGGAGGACGACCTCAACACGCCGGAAGCGCTCGCCGAGCTTTCCCGTCTGGCCGGTGAAGCCAACACAGCTGCCGACCAGAAAGACGAAGCGGCGATGGCAAATGCGAAAGCGAACCTGCTCGGCGCCGGCAAGTTGCTCGGCCTGCTGACGCTGACCCCGAAAGACTGGGAGCAGGGCGGGGACAATGACGAAAACGCCCGGATCGATGCCCGCGTTCAGGCGCGGGTCGATGCCCGCGCCGCCAAGGACTGGGCTGAGGCCGACCGGATCCGCAATGAACTCGCCGCCGAAGGCATCGAGATCATGGACGGGGCGGGCGGTTCGACCTGGCGCCGGGTCTAGGGAGGCTTCCGGCCCTTTCGCCGCCTTGCACTGGCGGAAGGGCAGGGCCATCTTGCCGGCGATGAGCGAGCTTTACCACAACCGCATTCTCGAACTGGCTGCAGAGATCCCGAATGTCGGGCGGCTCGGCGATGCCGAAGGCTCTGTGACCAAGGTCTCCCGCGTCTGCGGTTCGATCGTGCATGTCGATCTGAAGCTGGACGAAGCGGGTGAGACTGTCACGGAAATCGCTGTCGATCCAAAGGCTTGCGCCCTCGGGCAGGCCGCGACGTCGATCCTCGCAGAGCACGCCGTCGGGGCGCCGGTCTCCGAGATCATCGCTGCGCGTGACGCTCTCAAAGCCATGCTGAAAGACGGCGGCCCGCCGCCCGAAGGTCGCTTCTGGGAGCTGCGCCACCTGGAGCCCGTGGCCGACTATCCGCCCCGCCACACCTCCACCATGCTCGCCTTTGAAGCCGCCGTAGCCGCCATCGAGGAAGCGCTGCAGAAGCGCGCCGCCGCTCGTGCAGCCGCCGAGTAAGAGTCTGCGCCACCGGGCCGCCTACGGGCTGCTCTGGGTCTACAAGCATGGGCCGAGCCAGGTGATGTGGGCGTTCGGCGCACGGTGCCAGCACACGCCAACCTGTAGTGAGTACGGGGCTGAATGCATCTCCCGCTTTGGCTGGTGGCCGGGCTTCTGGATGACGCTGGCGCGGTTCCTGCGCTGCCGCCCGGGCGGCACGATGGGATGCGACCCGCCGCCGGACGTGAAACCGCAAGTGCCGGTCTGGCAGCCCTGGCGCTATGGCGACTGGACGGGCAGGGGCATGAAGCAGGCCTGCAAGCCAGTTGAAAAACCTCCGGAGGCATGACATATCGCCGCGATGCATTTTCGTCTGATCACCGCGCTGACCACACGAACCCGCCGGGGTGCCTGACGCGCCTTCGGCCCGCACACCCGTGCGCGCCCGCTTCATGCACCCGCCAAAAGCCCTGAAACCGAGCCACGAATGGTGCGGCCTGAACAGTGTGTCTGATCTGGCCCGAACACCATGAAGAACACCATGTATGGACCATTTAGAGCTCGGCCCATTCCCGGAAGCCGCCTGACTGCAGACCGCCCGATTTGAGGGTGGGAAAAGCGGTAAAGAAGCGCTAAGCAAGCCGCCGCATAAGGCTTTTACAACAGGCTTTCCGGGCCCTTGGAATTTGCGCCCCCTGCGGGCGACCGAAATCGAAGAAGACGACCGATGATCAAAGTAACGCTGCCCGACGGCTCAGAGCGAGAATATGCCGACGGCGCCTCGCCGCTGGACGTAGCCGAGAGCATTTCCAAATCCCTGGCCAAGAAGGCCCTCGCCGCCAAAGTGGACGGCGAGATGTGGGACCTTGTCCGCCCCCTCGAAGGCGATGCGAATGTCGCCATCATCACCGACCGCGACCCGGAAGGCCTTGAGCTGATCCGCCACGATGCCGCCCACGTGCTGGCGCAGGCGGTGCAGGAACTCTATCCGGACTCCCAGGTCACGATCGGCCCGGTCATCGATGATGGCTTCTACTACGACTTTGCCCGCGAGGAGCCGTTCTCCACGGACGATTTCGAGAAGATCGAAAAGAAGATGTCCGAGATCATCGACGCCGATTACCCGATCGTGCGCGAAGTCTGGGACAAGGACGAAGCGATCGCGACGTTCAAGAAGATCGGCGAGGACTACAAGGCCCAGATCATCGACGACATCATCCCGCCGGGCGAGGCCATCACGGTCTATCGCCAGGGCGACTGGTTCGACCTCTGCCGCGGCCCGCACCTGCCATCGACGGGCAAGCTGCCGAAGGCGTTCAAGCTGATGAAGCTGGCAGGCGCCTATTGGCGTGGCGACTCCAAGAACGAGATGCTGCAGCGCATGTACGGCACGGCCTGGGCGAACGAGAAGGACCTGAAGGCCCATCTTCACCGTCTGGAAGAAGCCGAGAAGCGCGACCACCGGAAGCTTGGCCAGCAGCTGGACCTGTTCCACCTGCAGCCCGAAGCGCAGGGCTCTGTCTTCTGGCACCCGAAAGGTTTCATGATCTGGCGCCAGCTGGAGGCCTATATCCGTCGCCGGCAGGATGAGGACGGCTACACGGAAGTGAAAACGCCGCAGCTGCTCGATTCCGTGTTCTGGGAAAAATCCGGCCACTGGGACAAGTTCCGCGAGAACATGTTTGTGGTGCCGGACTTCATTCCGAACACGGATGAAGACGAGGTGAAGATACCGGCCGAGACGAGCCTGATGGCACTGAAGCCGATGAACTGCCCGGCGCACGTGCAGATCTTCAAGCATGCCCAGCGGTCCTACCGCGACCTGCCAATCCGCATGGCGGAGTTCGGCTGCTGTCACCGGAACGAGGCCCATGGCGCGCTGCACGGCCTGATGCGCGTGCGCCAGATGACGCAGGACGATGCGCACATCTTCTGCCGGGAAGACCAGATCGGTGAAGAGACGCTGCGCTTCCTGAACCTCTTCTCCCGCGTCTACAATGATTTCGGCCTGACGGAGATTTCCTACAAGCTGGCCACGCGACCGGACGTGCGCGGCGGGACGGACGAGAACTGGGACCGTGCCGAAAAGGCGCTGGCCGACGCCCTGGCGGAAGCCGGTCTCGAATTCGAGATCGCGGAAGGCGAGGGCGCGTTCTATGGCCCGAAACTCGAATTCCACCTGACGGACGCCATCGGGCGGACGTGGCAGTGCGGCACGTTCCAGCTGGACTATGTGCTGCCGGAACGTCTCGATGCGGAGTATACAGGCTCCGATGGCGGCAAGCACCGTCCGGTCATGCTGCATCGCGCCGTGTTCGGCACGTTCGAACGGTTCATGGGCATCCTGATCGAGAACTATGCCGGGGCCTTCCCGATGTGGCTCTCGCCGGTTCAGGTTGTCGTGGCTGCCATTACGGACGCTGCGAACGAATATGCCGAGGAGGCGGCGGCTGCCCTTCGCAAGGCGGGTCTGCGCGTGGAGACGGATCTTCGCAATGAGAAGATCAACTACAAGGTCCGCGAGCATTCGCTGCAGAAAGTACCGGTGATTGCCGTCGTCGGCGGGCGTGAGGCGGAAGAGCGGACGCTGGCGCTGCGCCGGCTCGGCTCGAACGGCCAGCAGATCATTGCGCTGGACGAAGCAGCCACGCTCTTGTCGCAGGAAGGCCTTGCGCCGGACCTGAAGGCCTGAGACGATTCTGAACGGCTGGATCTGGGCAGCTGACAAACGGGGCGAGTAGAAGAAGAGTGCGACTCATGTCCTACGCGCCCGTGCTTGCAGCTGCCTTTGTGCTCTGGCCGGTCATGGGCCTGCTCGGCGGGCAGGGTTATGCCCCGCTTCTGGGGCTGGCCGCCCTTCCGGCCCTGGCGCTCGCCCGGCCGAAATGGCCGCCGGCCATTTATGCCATACCGGCCATCCTGTTCGTGATCTGGGTCGTGGTCGGGGAGGCGTGGTCGCCTGTCTCTACCGGATTTACCAGCGGCAGCCTGCTGGAAGGCAATTTTGCAGTGAAGGCGACCAGTGTGCGGGTTTTCCTCGCCGCGGCCTTCGCCTTGCTGGCCATCGGCGGGGCCATGCGCATTGCGGATGGCAGCGCGCAGGTATCGACCCGCGTCATGCTGGGCGCCTTTGCGACGCAGGGCCTGATCCTGGCGGTAACGGTGATTTTCTCAGGCCCGTTGCTGAAGGCGGTCTACGGCACCGATCCGAATGAGGTCATGTCGGGCGTCCAGAATCTGGGGCGCAACGCAAATGCCTTTGCGCTGATCCTGCCGATCCTGATCGCTTATCTCTCCGCCCGCCCGCAATTCTTCTGGAAGCCTGTGGTGGCCCTTCTGGTCGTGGCGAGCCTTCTATTCTTCACGCGGGTCGACTCGCAGAGCGCCGTGATCGGCATGGTGTTCATGATGCTGGCGATCGGCCTGGTACAGGCCCTGCCGAAGCTCGGCTTCCGGATCCTGTTCACCGGCATCGGTGCCTATGTTGCCTCAGCCCCCATGCTGATCGGCACGGTGCTGCGGCTGCTGGAAGCCTACAATCTCCACCTGCCTGGCTCGTTCCAGTCGCGGGCCTGGGCCTGGCACGTGGTGATCGAAAAGATTGCCGAACGGCCCTTCATCGGACACGGTATCTCCGCCTCGAAGACCTGGGAGGAGACCTATGCCGACCATCCGGACTGGCTGGCGCACCTGCCGGACTTCTGGGCCTATTACAAAGTCGTGCCGGGGCATCCGCACAATATGCCGCTGCAGATCTGGGCCGAGACGGGGATGATCGGGGCGATTCTGCTCGCCTTTTCGCTGGTCCTGCTGGGCTTCCGCCTGCCGGAACCGGGCAAGCTGCGCGAGGATGTCCGCTTCGCCATTGCCGGTGTCACGGGCGTCGCCTTCAGCCTGTTCAACTTCGCCTACAATATGTGGAACGAGGCATTCTGGTCGAGCGTGGCGCTGGCCGCGATCGCGATCATCCTGCTGGCAAAACGCCGCCGGGAGTCGCTGTGAGTGCGCTGCCGACCATCAGCGCGCTGGTCGTGTCCTACCGGACCGGGCCGCGCCTGCATGAATGCCTCTACGCCCTGAAAGGCGATCCGGACATCACCGAGATCGTCATTGTGGACAATGGAAACCCGCCCGCCGACGAAGCCTGGATCGATCAGTTCGTGGCCGATTGCCCGAAAGCGTTCCTGATCCGCAAGGGCGGCAATCCGGGCTTCGGCACGGCGATGAACCGGGCGGCGGAAAAGGCCGGCGGCGACTTGCTGCTCGCCTGCAATCCGGACTGCGTGATCAAGCGCGGTGCGATGGGACCGATGGTGGAGGCGCTGCAGGATGCGCCCCGGCCCGCCATCGTCGGGGGACGGATCTTCGACCTGAAAGGGCGGGAAGAGCGCGGCGCGCGCCGCAACACGCTCACCCTGTGGAACGCGATTGGCCTTGGCCAATGGGCGCTGGACGGGACGCCGGAACCGGATGGCCCGGTGTGCGTCGGCGCGATCACGGGTGCCTTCTTCCTGATCCGCCGGGACGATTACGAAGCGCTCGGCGGGTTTGATGAAGCCTATTTCCTGCATGTTGAGGATGTAGACCTGTGCCGCCGGGCGATTGAGGCAGGCGGCTCGGTCACTTACCAGCCTAAGGCAGGGGCGCTGCATTACTCGTCCACGTCAGATGCGCCTTCGGCATTTGTGCAGGGTCACAAGGTGAAGAGCCTGAAGCGCTATTTCCGGAAATTCGCAAAGACGCCGGGAGAGAAGTTCGCGACAGCTCTGATGGTGCCGCTGATCGGGCTTGCCATGCGTCTGCGCGGCTAGGCTTTCGGGCGCCAGTTTTCCGGCGCGAGTTCAAAGCCTGCAAAGTCAAAGCCCGGCGCCACGACGCAGGAGAGCAGCGTCCATGCGCCCAATGTTTCGGCGGCCTGCCAGTGATGCGCCAGTACGATACCTTGCAGCGACTGTCCCGACCGAAGGTCAGGCCCGAGCGTGACGGCACGCGGCGCTGTGCCCTCCGGGGTCGCGGTGGTCAGCACCAGCGGCCCGCCTGCCTGCCACAGCCAGATCTCGTCGGCATCCACCCGGTGCCAGGCCGAGACTTCGTCTGCCTGCAGCAGGAAATGGATCAGCGTGGAAGCCGGGCGTTGCCCCTTTGGGGCTGAGGCGCGGAACGTCTCCACATAGTGCCCGCCCTCCGGATGCGGCGCCATGTTCAGGAGGCGGATCACCTCCCGCGCACCGAGATCGCCGGAGATGGCCTGCATCAAAACCGGTCCTTGCGGCCACGGATTTCGGCGAAGGTGGCGACGGCGTCGCCGGGGTGGCCCATGGCGGCCTGGAGTTCCGGCACGTCGGCGCGCAGGAAGGGGTTGGTGGCGAGTTCCAGGTTGAGCCTCGTCGGCACCGTTGGCAGGCCCCTGGCGCGGCGGTCGTCGATCTCTTTCACATAGTCGGTCAGTTTCGCATTGCCGGTCTCGATCGTCTCGGCAAAGCGGGCATTGGCCTGCGTGTATTCATGCGCGCAATAGATCAGCGTTTCCGGCGGCAGGGCTTTCAGCTTGGAGAGGCTGTTCCACATCATCTCCATCGTGCCTTCGAAGACGCGTCCGCAGCCGAGGGCGAAGAGGGCGTCGCCGACAAAGGCCGTCTCCTGCTCCGCGAAGTGATAGGCGATGTGGCCCAGCGTGTGGCCCGGTACATCCAGCACGCGGGCGGTGGCGCGGCCAAACTCCACCGTGTCGCCTTCCTTAAGCTTCACATCGATGCCGGGGATCTTTTCCGCTTCGCCCGCCGGGCCGTAGATCGTGCAGTCCGTCGCGTCCTTGATCTTCAGATTGCCGCCGGCATGATCGGGGTGCCAGTGGGTGTTGAAGATGTGGGTGATGTGCCAGCCCATCCGCTTCGCCTCGGCCAGGTACTTGTCGGCGTCGGGCGTGTCGATGGCGGCTGTCTCGCCGGAATAGGCTTCATGCACGAGATAGCCGTAATTATCGTTCAGGCAGGGAAATCGGTGTACGTCGAGGGTGATCTTGGTCATCTTTGTCTCCTGAAGACTGGCCTAGCACAGGGAAACCCATGCGTCAGGATGCTGTCACGCTCGAACGCTTTTACTCCGCCCCGCTGGGGCAAGCGGCGACGCGCATCCTGTCCGGCAAGCTGACGGATCTGTGGGGTGAGGCGCGGGGCCTGTCTCTGCTGGGGCTCGGCTTTGCCATTCCCGTGCTGGACGCGTTCGGCGACGCGCCGTCGCGGATCGTCGCTGCCGTGCCGCTCGAACATGGGCCCGTGAAGTGGGATTATTCCGGTCGCGGCAATGCCAGCGTCGGTGTGGGCGACGACCGGCTGCCCTTTCCGGACGGCATGTTCGACCGGGTGATTGTGCTGCACGGGCTGGAGGAGACGGGCAATCCGCGCACCTATCTGCGTGAGATCTGGCGCATCACAGCGCCGGAAGGCCGTATCGTGCTGGCGGCGGCGAACCGGGGCGGGCTGTGGTCACGGGCGACGCGCACACCGTTCGGCCAGGGCCGGCCGTGGACCCGGTCGCAGCTGATGAACCTGTTGTCGTCTGGCCTGTTTCAGGTCACCGCCTCGACCAGTGCGCTCTACATGCCGCCTGTGTCGGCAGGGCTCGTCACCTCGGCGGCTGAGGGCTGGGAAGCGATTGGCAGTCTGATCACGCCCGGCTTTGGCGGGGTCGTCCTGGTTGAAGCGGTCAAGCGGCTCTATGCCCAACCGGGCGGCGGGGCGCCCGCACCTGTTACCGAAAAGGTACGGATTCCCCGTCCTGTGCCTTCTCCAAAACGCGAAAGTCATTGACGTGTCATATAAGCGGCAGATACTTCGCAACTGCAGCAACTGTTAGGGGAAGCGCCATGAAGCTTGTCACAGCCATTTTCAAGCCCAGCCGGCTCGACGCGGTGATCGACGCGCTTTCCGAAGTCGGGGCCACCGGACTGACCGTTTCAGAGGTCCGTGGTTATGGCCGCCAGCTCGGCAAAACCGAGGTGTATCGCGGTGCCGAATACGAGGTTCGCCTGCTTCCGAAAGTGAAGGTCGAGGTTGCCTGTCCGGACGATGCCGCCGAACGGTTTGCCGATGCCATCACCCAGGCAGCCAACACCGGCACGATCGGCGACGGGAAGATCTTCATCCTGGATCTCGGGTCTGTCATCCGCATCCGCACGGGCGAACGCGACGAACTGGCCGTTTCAGGCTAGGGCAAACGCCTCAGGAAGCGTTTGCATCCGCGTCGACATCGCTTGCTTTGACATCTGTCGCTTTAACCTCGGTCGCGCCGTGGTGCAGCTGCAGATTCAGCAGGATCGCCTTGGCGATGGGCAGTAGCGCCAGGATCAGGCCGATCATGATTGCGGACATCACGAGAAAGGCCAGGATCTTGAGGCCCAGCGGCATCGGAATCAGGGGCACGATGAACATGAATGGCGCGGCCAGGATCAGCACGCCGAACCCGACGAAGAAGGCCGGGCCATCAGCGGTGTCGTCATTGCTCATTTCCCGTCCGCAGACAGGGCAGGCGTCGTTCAGCTTCAGATAGCTTTTAAACAGCTTGCCTTCGCCGCAATTGCCGCATTTCAGCTTCAGGCCGGACAGGATGGGGGACGGTTTGGACATGGGCGGTCTCCGGGGGGCTCGGCCGACACATCGTGCCCAGAGGCGCAGACTTCAATGCGACAGATGGCACGCGGGCGCCGGGCGGCACTTGACGGGCGGGGCCCGATTGCCCACCAGAGCGAGCTGTAATTCGCAAGATGGAATACCCCCTGATGTCTGACCCCATTTTCGAGCGGATCGCCATTGTCGGCGTTGGCCTTATTGGTTCTTCCATCGCGCGGGCCGCAACGGCTTATGACGCCGCCGGGGCCGTCTCGCTCTATGATGTCAGTGACGATGTGCGGGCCAGCGCAGAGGGGCTCGATCTCGGAAATGTGACCGGAACGCTCGCCGAAGCGGTGAAGGATGCAGATTGCGTGATCCTGTGTGTGCCGGTCGGCGCGCTGGCACCGGTGGCGCAGGCCGCTGTGCCGCATATGAAGGCAGGCGCGATCCTGTCGGATGTGGGCTCGGTGAAGAAGCAGGCTGCCGAGGCGTTGGCATCTGCCGATGATGGGCGGGTGTTCGTCATTCCAGGCCACCCCGTGGCGGGCACGGAGCAATCGGGGCCGGAAGCCGGCTTCCCCACCTTGTTCCGCAATGCCTGGTACATCCTCACGCCGCAGAGCGGGAAAGGGGAGGCCTATGAGGCCGCGGCCGAACAGCTGAAAGCCTTTTGGCGGGCGCTGGGCTCGAAGGTGGAAACCATGGATGCCGGCCGCCATGACCGTGTGCTGGCCATCACCTCCCACCTGCCGCACCTGATCGCGTTCAATATTGTCTCCACGGCCTTCGACATGGAGACGGTTGAGCAGGGCGAAGTGGTGAAATTCTCCGCTGGCGGTTTCCGGGACTTCACCCGTATCGCGGCGTCGGATCCGGTGATGTGGCGCGACGTGTTCCTGAATAACAAGGAAGCCGTGCTGGAATGCCTCGGGCGATTTTCCGAAGACCTTGCCGCCCTGCAGCGGGCGATCCGCTGGGGCGATGGCGATTTCCTGATGCAGGAGTTCACCCGTGCCCGGACGATCCGCAAGGCCGTCATCGATGCCGGGCAGGATTCCGGCGCGGTGAATTTCGGCCGGAACCAGAATGGTGCTAAACCGGACGCATGAAACCGCTGACCCTCTCGGATGACCGGCGTGAGGCGCTTGCAGGTCACCTGCGGCGCCTGTTCGCGGAGGAGTTCGATGAGGACCTCAGCGGCTTCCGCGCCGAAGCCATTATCGAACTGATGCTGAAACAGCTGGGCCCGGCGGTCTATAACCAGGCCGTGGAAGACGTGCGGGCGCATTTCCAGGACAAGCTGGACGATCTGTCAGGCGAAGTCTGGGTCGATGGCGGCGTTTGAAGCCTCTCACACAATCTCACGTGAATTTGTGTCGCCTGCGAGGGACCTTCGGATGTAGGGAAGGGGCATGAAACCGACGACTTCCATGCTGTCCCGCCGCGGCCTCCTGTTTGCAGGCACCGCTTCTCTCGTGATTGCTGCCTGTTCCGGCGGCTCCAGCAATGCGGTTGCAGAGTCGGAAGCGAACGGCGAGGGCGGCGACCCTTATGCCAGCAGCGAATGGCGCAAGGTAACAGAGGCAGAGTGGAAAGACCGGCTGGATCCGAAGGCATTCGCCGTGCTGCGCCAGGAAAGCACCGAGCGTCCGTTCACCTCACCGCTGGAGCATGAGAAACGCGAAGGTACCTATCACTGCGCCGGGTGTGATCTGCCGCTCTTCTCTTCCGAAACAAAGTTCGATTCCGGCACAGGCTGGCCAAGCTTCTGGAAACCGCTGCCGGGCGCCATGGGTACCAAGGACGACCACACGCTATTCTATACGCGCACGGAATATCACTGCGCGCGCTGCCTCGGCCATCAGGGCCACGTCTTCAATGACGGGCCTGCGCCGACGGGCCAGCGCTGGTGCAATAATGGCGTGGCGCTGACTTTCCGGCCTGCTTGAGCCAGACAGTCTGAACCAGACCCTATTCGATGATCTCGACGCCTTCGGGGATCACGAAGGCCGGCACGGATGCAATCGCGACATCGCCATCGTCGATCAGTTCGCCGGGGCCGTTCTCGCGCCGTTCATAGGCGGCAACCAGTGACGTGTAGGGCGGGACATAATCCCAGCCGCCGCTGCCATTGTTCTGCGTGATCTCGAAATGCAGATGCAACACAGTCGGCGTGCCGCCGAAATCGTTCGAGACATAGCCGATCGTATCGCCTGCCTGCACCGTGTCGCCGATGGAAACGGAGAGCTTCTTCATGTTGAGGTGCAGGTATTTGTAGATCCGCCCGCCGGAGCGGAGGTTCACGCTGTAGGAGCCGACATTGGAGATGACGCCGTCTTCCACGGCCACGACCTCATGCGCGTCGCGATCCGCTGCGGATGTGGAGCGCTCTGACTGGCAACTGGCGGGCGTGCCGACGCGGATATCCTGGCCCTGATGGATCTTACTGCGCGGGCAATAAGCCGAATTCCGGTTCGATGTGCGTGTTTCGCAGAAATTGTCCCGCCACGGATATTCGAAATTCCGTTCGTCGCACTGGTCGCCGCCGACCATGCCGCCGCCGAAGGTGAAGACCATGGATTGCAAATAGGCCGGGGAGTCCTTGATCGGGAAAACCATGTCCGGCGCGAAGATCGTTTCCTCTCCGGCCCCCTCGCCGGTGCCTGGCAGAAGGGCGCCCGGACCATAGAAGGAGAAGGCGGGTTCGACAGGCGCTGGCGGCTCGGTTGTATCCGGCGTGTTTGTTGGCGAGGTCGTGTCGGTGTCAGCCGTATCTGTTGAATCGTCCGGTGTATCCGCGGGTGTGTCGGTCGGCGTGTCCGTGCCGGGATCGGTATCAGGCGCACTCGTGTCTGGCGAATCTGTATCTGGTGCGTCTGTATCTGGCGTGCCGGTATCGGGTGTGCCTGCGTCCGGCGTATCCGTGCTGGCATCCGTATCCGTATCGATTGGCCCTGTGTCCGGTGTGTCTGTGTCCGTGTCGGTTGGCTGGTCGCCCGCGCCGTATGGGTCTGTCACCGGCGTGCCGGGCGGCGGAGGGCCGGGCGCGCCGGGTGGCACCGCAGGACCTGCCTCCGGTGTTGCCGGCGGCGGGCCGCCGTCACCGGGAAAACGGATGAAATCGCAGGCCGAAAGGGTCAGCAGCGCGGCGGCGCCAAGCAGGAGGGAACGCGTCTGGGTCATCAGCGCGACCTCACCGCAACAAGGGAGTCTGCGATTGAGAGGGCGTCTTCCTCGCTGATGCAGTCGGCATGCTCGCCCTCGGCGACGGTGCATTCAAACTCGATCAGATAGTCGGCGCCATATTTCGTGAAGGCGACCTGCGCGCCGCTCATGGTGGGGATGAAGCGCATCGGCGTTTCGGTCGTGCCCGGCGCGCGCTCGCCAATGATTTCGTTCGTGCCATTGACGACGATGTTATAGTCCGTGCCGGGATAGAAGGCGAAATAGCCATCGCTCAGCGGCTGGAATTTTACGTCCGATTCTGCGCCCTGCGGCAGGACGATGCCGGTCGGCAGCATGACAGGCACCGGCGGCGGGTCGCCTTCCTGCGATGCGGCCATGAAATTCCCGCTGGTGCCGGAATTGGATGCAACGTCGTCGCGGGCAGCCAGCCAGTCGATGGTGGCTTCCTGGCTCATGGCTTGCGTGTAGACCGGCTTGTCCACTGCAGCGGCAGGAACGGTTTCTTCCGCCGGGGTCGTATCCACCGGTTCGGAAATTTCGGTGCCGGCATCGTCTCCCATGCCCCGAATGAACTTGTCACAGCCAGCAAGACCCAACAGGGCGCAGGCGGGCACCAATGCAATGGCAATCCGCTTCCTCATGGCAATTATTCCTTTCCGGGTTGGGCCACATAGTCCGGATCGGCATAGGCGACGCTGTCGACCTGCATGATCCGGCTCTGAATTTCGTTGATGGTTGCGCGCGTCGGCTCAAGGCCGGGCGGCAGGCGATATCCCAGCCGGATCTCGCCTGAATAGCTGGCCCCGACGAGCCGGAAATCCTGCAGCACCGGATAGCGCGACTGCAGATTGGCCCAGGCGATGTCGGCGGCGGCGCGGTCACGCTTGAAATTGCGGGAGATCACGTCGATCTCCGGCTCGCCCTTGATGCGGACGATATAGACGATTTCCGTCCCGTCCGCGCTGATCTGGGCAAGTTTGGTCTCTGCCGGCGTTCTCGTTTCAGCCGAAGCAGGCAGTTCCGCAGGGCGGACCACAGGCAACGCGTCGCCGGGGCGGAGTTCCGGAACAGGGGCGACCTTTTCGCGGGCTGGCGTCTGGACGGCCGCTTGCTGTGCGATCGGGGCATGGGCCGGTCCGCCGGACCCGGCCATGACGAAGATACCGGTTGCCCCGGCCAGCATGGCGAGGCCCACAAGCCCCAGCGGGCCGCCAAGATGGGGAGGGGGCTGGCCGCCGCTCATTCAGTCTCCACCGCCGGAGGTGCCGACCGGTTCCGGCACGTTTGCAAGGTTCAGGATGCGCCCGCCGCAGGGGCGGCGGCACATGCCGTCAGAGCCTTCGATCGGGGTCGTTCCCGGATAGTCCGAGCAGAGGCCCGCACATTGCAGGTCCGTACGCGGATCGGTGGCGGCGAGCAGCTCTGACACAAGCTCGTCCGATGTGGCATCCGGGGTGCGGGCCTTCAGCAGAGCCAGCGCTGCCGAGACGTGTGGGGCCGCCATCGAGGTGCCCTGCTCATAGGCGTAGTAGCAATCCTGCACGGCTTCGCCGGTGACCGGGTCATAACAATCGGTCGAGGCCTTGGTGGAGAGGATGCCGTCCGGGCGGGAGTCATTGTCGTCGTCCCGGGCCATTTCCCCGCCGGGAGCGAGAATGTCGACGCCGTCGCCGAAATTCGAATAGGCGGTGATCTCGCCGAGGGCGTTCCCGGCCGCAACGGAGATGACATTGTCACAGCCGCCGGGGGCGTAATAGGCCGTGTCGATGCGGGCGTTGCCAGCCGCGGAGACGACGACCGCGCCGCGGTCGGTCACCGAGTCGATCGCATCCTGCAGCGAGGCCGGGCAGTATTCGAACAGGCCGATCGACAAATTGATGATGTCGGCCGGATTGTCGTTCCAGACTTCGCTGCCGTCTTCGCCTTCGGCCGGGATCAGGCCGGCGGCCCAGCGGATGGCATCATTGATGTCGGAAAGACGCCCGCCGCATTTGCCGAGGGCGCGAACCGGCACGATCTTCACGTTCCATGCGCCGCCCGCGACGCCTGCGCCATTGTTGGAGGCCGCTGCGCCTATGGTGCCGGCGACATGGGTGCCGTGGAAGGAATCGGCAGAACCGGGCACAGCCGGGTTACAGAGATCGCCCGGATCGTTCGGATCGGAATCCCGTCCGTCGCCGTCATTGCCCATGCGCGGGTCGGAAACCATGTCCCAGCCCGGTGCGATATTGGCTGAGGCGGCAATGTCCGGATGGGTCATCTGCAGGCCGGTATCGACCACGGCGACGACGACATCGGAGGAGCCTTCGATGCCCTGCCGGGTCCAGAACTCCTGGAAGCCTGCGCCGCCCAGCGACTGGCCTTCACCGGAGCCCCTCGGTTTCATGTCCCATTGCAGGTCCCAGAGCGGATCGTTCGGGGTCACTTCCACTTTCACCGGCGTGGTGGAGCCGGTTGTGGGCGTAACGCCGCCCGAGGTGGACGGAGAGCCAGCGGGCGGACGGCGCACGAACTGGTTCTCGAAGATGAAGTCCTTCTCGACATATTCGAACTGGCCTGAGGCGCGCAGGTCATCGACGAAACAATTCGTTGCGAGCACCGGGTCTGCCTCGATCGCTTCCAGATCGTTCGGGTCCGGACATCCGGTGCCTTCGTCGATGGCAAGGAAGCTCAGCGATGGATCCTTGGCATCTTCCGGGGAGAAGAGGGTCGGCCCGGCGCCAGCCACCTGGATCACCATCTGGCCTTCGCGTGACAGGGTCACCTCGGCGTTCATCTTGTACTTGGCCAGCGTGTCCAGCATCACGGCATTGGCGTCGCGCTGGGCGACGATGGCCTCACGGTTGACCAGCGACCGGCGGGCAATCTTGCGGGCGGCCAGTTGCTCTTCGACTGGGGCGGATTCCAGTGAGCGGGGCTGCAGCGAGCGCGTTTTCGAGACAGGGGCAGGTTCGACCTCCGCCCTTGTCTGCATCGCCTGGGTTGCTTCCTCAACCCGCTGCAGGGACTGCTCACGCGCTTTCGGGTCGAGCTTCACACGCGGTGAGATCCCGACCTCCGGACGAAACAATTCCAGCGACCGGGAGGCTGGGGCGCGGGCACCTGCATCCGGTGCGGGGGCCGCTGCAACAGGCGCTTCCATTGCTTCTGCCAGAGCAGCCTCGTCCTCGATGTAGAGGTCGCCGTCTTCGATTTCCGCCATGGCCTCAGCCGGGGGGATGTCTGCCGGCTTCGCGATCACGGACAGGACGGCAAAGGCCGGCTTGTTGGTCGGCTGGCCGGAAATGTCGCTGATCACCTTGCCAGCAATCGCGCGGGCCTCCACCGGCACGGACCGCATAGGATCCTTCCTGTCGGCCTGTTCGACGATGGTCTCGCCGGTAATCTGCCTGAGGGAGACTTCTGCGATCTCCCGGGCGCGTTCGAGCCGTTCGCTCTGGCGGTCGCATGCCGAGACGAGCAGCAGGCTGGTCAGCGCTGCCCCGATCAGGAGACGGGCTGATTTGGTGGACTGGTTCGACATGAGAACGTTCCCCGTGAGTTTCTCAAACAACATCCCAGCCTGCCTAAATTAACCCTATGGAAAGATTATGACGCCGTTTCCGTCCTGTCCAACCCAAAGGCATTTATTGACAGGCTAATGTGGCGAATGATCGTCCCGCAGGCCGCCTGTCTGACCCTGGGTGATGAGCCCGCCAGATCGTTTTCCTGTCTGGACAAGCCCGATGACGCGGCAGATGAAGAGAGAATGAGCGAGGGGAGCAAGGAGCCGCCAGACCTGTCGCGCCCGGACCGCCGTGGCGCGTTTTTCCTGTTGTTCTTCTGCCTGATGGCCATCGGCGCCGGGAACACGATGCTGATCGCCGCCGTGCTGCCGCCGCTTTCGCGCGAAGTCGGCCTGCCGGACTGGATGGCCGGGGCCGTGTTTGCCCTCTCGGCCTTCTTCTGGTCGGCCTTTTCCCCAGTTTGGGGCAAACAGTCGAACCGGATCGGACGGAGGCCCATCGCGGCGCTGGGTCTGGCCGGGTATTCGGTCTCCATGCTGCTGCTCTACCTGTCCGGCCTTGCCGCCATGACGGGTGCGATCACCAGCACGCTGCTGATCTTCGCATGCCTTGCCATTTCGAGGTCCTTCTTCGGTATTTTCGGTTCCGGTACGAACCCGGCGGCGCAGGCCTATGTCGCCGACCGGACGAGCCAGGCCGAGCGGCGAGACGAGATTGCCTTCATTTCCTCGGGTTTCAGCGTTGGCACCGTGGTGGGCCCGGCCTTCGCGGCGGCGCTGGTCGCGACAGCGGGAATTCTCAGCCCGCTTCTGCTGACGGCGGTGATCGCTGCGATCATGGCGGCGCTTATCTGGTTCCGCCTGCCGGAACAGCGCGAGCCGATCACGGATGCCACGCATCTGGATATGGAGACCAATGCCCGGGGGCTCTGGCATTCGCGGGATGTGATGCCCTTCCTCGTCTTTGCGGTCTGCCTGTCATTGGCAACCGGTATCCTGACGCAGGTTTTCGTCTTTTCAGTGATGGACAAGCTGAATGTGGGCGGGCCGCAGGCGGCGCAGTACACCGGGCCGGCCTTCACCGTCGGCGCGATGGCAGTGCTTCTGGCGCAGCTCGTGCTGATTCCGCGCATGAAGATGCGCAACAAGACCCTGATGGTCGTCGGTTGCGTACCGTTGGTCCTCGGCGCGCTGCTCATGATCGTGGCGAAGGATTTTGCCACGCTCGTGATGGTGCAGTTCCTGTTGGGGCTCGGGCAGGGGCTCGCCCGGCCGGGTTTCTCCAGCGGCGCTTCGCTGGCCGTGTCGCCCCAGCTGCAGGGCAATGTCGCGGGCCTTGTCATTTCGGCGAACGGGATGGGCTATATCGTGACGCCCTTCTTCGGTCTGTTCGTCTACCAGTATGTCGGTGCGAACATCCCGTTCATGATCGCGGCCGGCCTGTTGGTGTTCATGGCGCTCTACGCCTGGTTCGCCCTGCGCGACGGCGTGGGCGAATTCGATCCCGACGAAGACCTCTGAGGGCTTAGTTGGTCGAGGCTGTGCCGACGGTCTGGCCGGTGAGCAGTGCCAGCATGCCCTTGGTCGGATAACCGTCTGCCACGACGCCTTGCGACTTCTGGAAGCCCTGCAGCGCGGTACGGGTCTTGCGGCCCGGAATGCCGTCCACCACGCCCGCATCGAAGCCGCGTGAATTGAGGTTCGCCTGCAGGATCTTGATCTCTGCCACGGTCAGCGGCTCGATCTCCGTCGGCCAGACGGCGACCGGCACTTTCTTGCCGGTGAAGGCGTCGCCCGACAGGCCGACCGCGAGGGCGTAGGAGTCGGCATTGTTGTACCGCTTGAACACCTTGAAATTGTTGAAGATCAGGTATTTCGGCCCTGTCGCGCCCGCGGGCAGCCAGAGTTCGGCATATTCGGCGCCGCCAGTATCGAAGTCGCCGCCGCGGATCGGGATGATGCCATAGCCGCGCCAGGTCTCCATCCGGCGCTCGTTTCCGTCCGCCAGCGAGAAGTCGAACCCGGTCGGCACGATCACTTCGATGCCCCAGGGCTGGCCGGGCGACCAGCCGGAAGATTTCAGATAATTGGCCGCCGAGGCGAGGGCGTCGCCCTCATTCTTCCAGACATCCTTTTCGCCATCGCCGTCGAAGTCCTGCGCGTAGGCATAATAGGTCGACGGCATGAACTGGGTCTGGCCCATGGCGCCGGCCCAGCCGGCGATCAGGTCATCCCGGTGGGCATCGCCGCGTTCGACGATTTTCATCAGGGTCAGCAATTCGCCTTCGGCAAAGGATTTGCGGCGGCCTTCCACGGCCATGTTGGCCAGCGTGTTCGGGCCATCGAAATTTCCGATGACCGCGCCGAAGGAAGATTCCATTCCCCAGATGGCGGCGATGTACTCGGCATCGACGCCATATTTCGCTTCGATGGCGGCGAAGAGGTCGGCTTCATTGTGAAGGTGGGAGGCGCCATTGGAGACGCGGCTGTTGCCGAGCGGGACTTTCAGATAGTCCCAGATCGGTTTTGCGAACTCGGCCTGATCGCCGATGCCGACGGCCGCCGCCTGGAAGGACGAGCCGAGGTAAAGGTCCAGCGGTTTGATGTTCTCCAAGAAGGATTTGACGAGGGCCCGGTCATGGCCCGCAGCGACGGCGCGGGCGGAAAAATCCGCGCGCCAGGCATCCATGTCACTGTTTCCAGTGGGTTTGTAGCTGATCGGCCCGGTGTCGGGCGCCGGCTGGCTGGGCGCGGGTGGCGGAACGGACGGCATACCAGGCGAAGCCTGCGGACTGTGGGCGCAGGAAACCAGCAGGCCGGCCAGAATTGCCGCACCGGCGATATGCGAGCGCGCGATCGCGAAGCGTGCCACTTGATATGCTCCTGAAAACAGCCGCGCATGACAGCGCGTGTCCTTGACTCTGATGACCGGATTCATTACTCGCACCGCTTTCCAATTCCTTATGACCCACGGGGCCATCCCATGAAAGTCCGTTCGTCTCTCAAATCGCTCAAGTCGCGTCACCGCGATTGCAAGGTCGTGCGCCGCAAGGGCAAGGTCTATGTGATCAACAAGACCGATCCCCGCTTCAAAGCAAAGCAAGGCTGAGCGGAACGTGAATGGGCAATAAGGCGGGAAAATGACCGCCCGGATTGCTCTTTTCGATCTTGGACGGGTCGTGCTCGACTGGGAGCCGGCCCGTTTATATTCTCGCCTCCTGCCTGACGCGGAAGAGCGCGAGCGATTTCTCTCCGAAATCTGTACGATGGCCTGGCACACCCGCCACGACGCGGGCGTGAGCTTTGCCGACAACGCGCTGCCATTGATAGCGCAATACCCGCAATACGAAACTGAAATCCGGGCCTGGAGCGGCTGCTGGATGGAAATGTTCGACGGCTATATCGACGGCACGCCAGCCCTGATCGACCGCCTCGAGGAACGCGGCGTGCCGCTGTTCGCCCTCTCCAACATGCCGTCGGAACCCTGGCCGATGATGCAGGAGCATTTCCCCCTGCTGAAACGCTTCCGCCACACGGTGGTCTCCGGCGATATCGGTCTTGTAAAGCCGGACCCGGCGATCTTCGTGCATACGCTGGAGAAACTGGGCAGCCCGTCGCCGGGCGAGGTGTTTTTCATCGACGACAGCGAGAAGAACACCCATGCCGCCGATGCGCTCGGCTTCCGGACGCACCTGTTCTGCACCGCGGAGGGGCTGGAGACCGCCCTGGAGGCAGAAGGCCTTCTCTGACAGTCTGACAGAAAGAGGACATTGCCCGGCCGTATTGGACGGTTAGTATCGCGCCATGCTGAGAGCCTTCCTCCTGTTTCTCGCTTTCGTGACCGCCAGCCTGCCCGCGCTGGCGGTGCCGACGGACGAGATGTTCGACAAGCTGAAGGCTGCGCCCAGCGAGAGCGAAGCCAATGACATCGCGCAGGACATCTGGGCGTCCTGGATGGAATCGGGCTCGGCCACGGTGGACATGATCATGCAGCGCGGCGTCGAGGCGCAGATGATTGGTGATACCGAGACCGCGCGGACGTTTTACGACCGCGCCATCATGATCAAGCCGGACAATCCGCAAGCCTGGTTCCGACGGGCGGGCATCTTCCTGGCCGAAGAGAATTTCCCCGAAGCCCTGCGCGACCTGAACGAGACGCTGAAGCTGGAGCCCCGCCATTTCGGAGCCTGGGCCGGGCTTGGCTCCATGTTCGAGACGATGGGCGCCAACGACCAGGCGCTGGAAGCCTGGCGTGAGGCGCTGGCGATCTATCCCTATATGCGGGACGGGCTGCAGGCGGAGAAACGCCTCACCAAGATCGCCGAAGGGCAGGGGCTCTGAGGCCTTGCTGACGGCTGCAGCCATCACGCTGGCGGGCCTCGGTGCCGCGGTCGGGCTTTCTTCGGGGGCCTACACTTCCCGCATTCACAAGGCGCATCCGGCGTCCGGGCGACGGATCGAAGTCGGCGGCTATGGTGTGCACGTGCTGGAGGCTGGTACGGCAGGCCCGCCGGTCCTGATGATCCATGGTGCAAGCGCCAATGCGCGCGAATTCACATGGACGCTGGCGCCGGAGCTGGAACAGGATTTCCGTGTACTGATGGCTGACCGACCGGGGCATGGCCATTCCCGCCGCCCGCCGGGGGCTGAGGCGCTGGGTGTGCAGGCCGCGCAGATGGCAGGCGTGCTGGAGAAGCTCGCGCCGGATGAGCAGGCGGTCGTCGTCGGCCATTCCTTTGGCGGCGCGGTGGCGCTGCGCCTTGCGCTCGACCGGCCGGAGCTCGTCAAAGGCCTCGTCCTGCTGGCACCGGTGACGCATGACTGGGGCGGGGACGGCCATGCCTGGTACAACCGCTTTGCCGCCTCGCGCCTGATCGGCCCGGCCTTCAGCCAGGTCGTGCCGCTGGTGGGCCCTGCGCAAGTGGGGGCGGGGATTGGCGGCGTGTTCGACCCGTCGCCCGCACCGGAAGGCTATTTCGAAAAGTCGGGCATCGGCCTCCTGTTCCGTCCACCGGCCTTCCGCGCCAATGCCCGCGACGTGCGTGTGCTGGACAGGGAACTGGCCGCGCAGTCGAAGCGCTATGGCGAGCTCGCCATGCCGATCACAGTCTTCTCCGGCAGCAAGGACACGGTGATTACGCCGGCCAAACACACCGCCCGCCTGAAGAAGCAGGCCGACATCGAACTGGTCATCCTGCCGGAGGAAGGCCACATGCCCCACCATAATCACGGAGCTGATGTCGCCGATGCCATACGGCGTCTGGCCAGCCCGCCCGGGAGCCGCTAAGACGCGGCTCCTTTTCCTTTCCAATTCCGATTCTGCCGCCCGCCGGCCAATAACTGGAGTTCCTCATGGACGACGCCCCGATCGAGAACCTCACCGAAGCCAGCCGCGAGAAACTGCGCCAGACGGTCGCCAAGATCGAGCGCCTGGAAGAAGAGAAGAAAGAGGTCGCCGAGCAGATCAAGGAGATCTATGCCGAGGCCAAGGCGTTCGGATTCGACACCAAGGCGCTGCGCCAGGTCGTGCGCCTGCGCAAGATCGACAAGTCCGACCGTGAAGAGCAGGAAATGATGCTCGAAACCTACCTCATCGCGCTTGGCGAAGCCTGAGGCTTTCTAGAACCTGCTGATCGGCTTAAACTGCGCCCATGGGCCGGGATGTCGACGAACGGAAAAAGCGAGCCGCGCTGCGCAAACTGCGCAAGGCGGCCGAGCTTGCCGAACAGGGCAAGGGCCCGCCCCTGTCCGACTGGGAGCGTGAGTTCCTGGAAGAAGTTGAAGAGCGGATCGAGAAATACGGTTCGGCCTTTGCCGATCCGATGAAGGGCGATGAGGGCGAGGCGCTCTCGGCCCTGCAGCAGCTGAAGCTGAAAGAGATCGACAAGAAAGCCCGCGGCAAGGCCCGCAAGGGCTTCAGCCAGAAATCCGCCTCCGGAAAGAAGACGCCGAAAGGCAGTTTTGCAAAGCGCGCCCCGCCGCGCGTGCGCCAGATCGGTGACGATATCGAGGAGGACGTTGCGGCTGAAGCTGTGAAGACGCCGCCGCCTGCGCCGGTGCCCCGCGGCAAGCCGGTATTGAAGGCGGTTCCCAAAAGCGATTCGTCCGAACCGGTCCCTGATGCGTACAAGGACAACACGCCCGCACCGCGCCCCGCCGGGCGGCCGGTTTTCCGCGTGATCGACGGGGGCAAGACGGAGCCTGACACCTAGCTCCGTATTCTGGGAGCAAGGCCATGAATTCTGTCGTCATTACAGGTGCCTCCACAGGAATCGGGGCCGGCGCCGCGCGCCACATGGCCGCGAAGGGCTGGAGGGTCTTTGCGGGCGTCCGCAAGCATGCCGACGGCGAGATGCTGAAGGTGAAGGCGACAGGAGACCTTCGCCCGATCCTCCTTGATGTGACGAAACCGGACCAGGTGGCACAGGCCGTGGAGACAGTTTCGGCTGCGCTGGCGGGCGAACGCCTGGCTGGTCTCATCAACAATGCGGGCATCGCGAAGATGGGCCCGTTGGCGATCCAGCCGATGGAGGATTTCCGCGCACATTTTGAGGTGAACGTGTTCGGCCTGCTGGCCATGACGCAGGCCTTCGTGCCGCTGCTGGGCTCTGACCCCTCCCGCACAGGCACGCCCGGGCGGATCGTCAACATCACCAGCGTCGGCGGTCGGCTGTCGTCTCCTTTCCTCGGCGCCTATGCCGCGACCAAACATGCTGTTGAGGCGATGACGGATTCACTGCGCCGGGAGCTGGTGATCTATGGCATCGATGCCATCGCCATCGGACCTGGCTCTGTAAAGACGCCGATCTGGGACAAGGCCGAGCAGGACAATACCGAAGGCCCCTATGCCTCCAGTGACTGGGGCGAGTCGTTGAAACAGTTCGAACAGGTCATGCTGTCCGGCGGGCGCTCCGGCCTGACGCCGGAGGAAATTGCCGGATACATCGAAACCGCGCTTGCCGCAGACAAGCCAAAAGCGCGCTATGCGCCGGTGCCGGACAAGCTGACCAACTGGACCATCCCGACCCGCCTGCCAAAGCGCATGCTGGATGGCATTTTCTGGAAACGCTTCGGATTGAAAAAACCGTGACGCCCCTGTCAGGTTTCGCTTGACGGACCGCACGGAACCCCCGTGCATGATGCCTTTCACGATAAGGGAGGAAACATCATGGCGGATCTCAGCGGCAAGGTTGCCGTAATCACGGGTGCAGCAAGCGGCATTGGCCTGGCAGGCGTGGAGACCTTTGTGGAGGCCGGCGCGAAAGTCATCGCAGCCGACATCCAGGACGAAAAGGGCCGCGCGCTGGAGGCGCGCTTCGGAACGGATAAAGTCCGCTATATTCATTGCGACGTGATGGACCTCGCTGAGCTCGAAGCCCTGATGGACGGCGCCGTCAGCCATTTCGGCAAGATCGATGTGGTGTGGAACAATGCCGGCAGCGGCGGCACGCCCGCGACGGTCGAGGAGCTCGACGAAGAAGGCTATGACATGACGATGGACCTGCTGCTCAAGCAGGTCTTCTTCGGTACGAAATACGCCGTCGAGCGCATGAAGGAGTCCGGAGGCGGCGCCATCATCAACACGTCCTCGATCAGCGCACTGGAAGCCGGCTGGGCCCCGATCACCTATTCCGTGGCCAAGATCGGCGTGGCGCACTTCTCGCGCATCGCTGCGGCGCAGGTCGCCAAATACAAGATCCGCGTAAATGCGATCCTGCCGGGCTTCATCGCCACATCCATTTTCGGTGCCTCGCTCGGCATGTCGCGTGAAGTGGCTGACCAGATGGCCGAGATGCTGGCCCAGCAGGGCGGATCGATGCAGCCGGCCGGCCGGACGGGCCAGGGCAAGGATATCGCCGAAATGGCAGCTTTCCTCGCCTCCGACGCGGCAGAATTCATCACAGGCAGCCAGTTCACCGTCGATGGTGGCATCACCGTCGGTCCGCGTCATTCCTGGGATGAGACGGCTGGCGGTCCGGTCCTCGAAGCCCTGGGCATCACGCCGGAACAGGCCGAGCAGATGGCCGCGGCGATGCAGGCCCAGAAGTAAGGGCTCAGCGGCGGCGCCGGTCCGGGTCGAGGCCGGGCATGGCCTCGACAGCGGACAGCAATTCCTGCAGGGAGTCGGCTCGGATCACCCGGCGGCCTTTCTCGTCCGACAGGGCATAGCCCTCATCGGCCTTGAACAGCGGGAAGCGGCGCCAGTGGGCGCGGGTGCGGAAGATCCAGATCTGGTCGGGGGACTCGCCCGCAGCGGCCCATCCGGTCCACATATGATCCGGCGGCAGGCTGCGCCACAGGGCGTCGATCTCGTCGACTTCGGAAGGCGTAAAGGCGGTCATGGCAGTCAGTCCAGATCAATCAGGTCTCGCCGAGGTTAGTGCGGCTGAAGCGCCCCGCAACCTGGAAGGTGCACTCTGGATGACGGCTTCGGGCCTCGTCTTCACCGTGTTCCTGACCTTGTCCAAGGTTCAGTCGGCCGAATACGACCCCGGCTTCCTCGCCTTCTTCCGCTCATTCATTGCCTTGATCCTGACCCTACCGGTGATCATACAGCAGGGCTGGGGCATCATGCGTATCCACCAGCCGGGCATGGTGCTGCTGCGCAGCCTGTTCGGCACGATGGGCTTCATCTTCGGCTTCTACGCGGTCTCGGCCCAGTTCGGCCTGCCGCTGTCGGAGTTCAACGCGATCAGCTTTTCCCGCGCCATGTTCATTACGGTGTTGGCGGCGGGGCTGCTGAAGGAGACGGTTGGCTGGCACCGCTGGGGTGCGACGCTGGCAGGGTTCATCGGCGTCCTCATCATGACCCAGCCGCAGGCAGGCGTCAGTCTCGGCACATTGCTGGCGCTGGCGGCGGCCTTCTGCATGGCCGGGGCGATCACGCTGGTGAAGCTGCTCTCCCGTAATCATCGGCCGGTTACATTGCTGATCTGGGCGAATTTGCTCTCCTCGGCGATGTTGCTGCCCTTGGCTCTCTGGAAGATGCCCGAGGTGATGCCCTCCTGGCAGGATTGGGCCATGATCACACTGATGGGCGGCTGCGGTGTGGCCGGGCAGTATTTCTATATCCGCGGCATGGCGATCGGGGACGCCTCGTTCCTGTCGCCGATCGACTATTTGCGCCTGCCCATGGCCGCGACAGTGGACTGGCTGCTGTTCAAGGCCTTGCCGGGGCCGTGGACCTGGGTCGGTACGTTCATCATCATCGGTGCGACGGCTTATATTACCCTGCGGGAACGCCAGGTGCGCCGCGGCGCCAGAGGCGCCTGAAGGTCATTTTCGAAGTCTTCCCTTGTGAATAATGGCGAAATCGTTCATTGATCACGCCTGAAAAGGGAGACTCGCATGGCCAAAGTTCTTGTCACCGGTGCCACCGGCTTCATTGCCGGTCATGTCATCCACCAGTTGCTGGAAGCCGGACACGAAGTGAGGGGTACGGCCCGTTCCGTTTCGAGGGAAACACCCCTGAACACGATTTTGAGCGACTATGCCGGCAAGCCGGTCCATATCGAGATCGTCGAGGCAGACCTGACCAGCGATGTCGGCTGGGCGGAGGCCGTTGAGGGCATGGATTATGTCCAGCACCTCGCCTCACCCTTCCTGGCCGTGATGCCAAAAGACCATGAGGAGCTGATCCGGCCGGCTCGCGACGGCGCCCTGCGCGTGCTGAAGGCCTCCAAGGCGGCCGGTGTGAAGCGCGTGGTGATGACTTCGTCCATGGCGGCGATTGCCTATGGCTGGGGCGACGCCCGGCCCAATCCGTTGACCGAGGAACACTGGTCCAACCCCGACAATCTGAAAGACAATACGGCCTACACCCGCTCCAAGACGATCGCCGAGAAGGCCGCCTGGGACTTTATGGCCGGGGAGGGCGCCGGCATGGAGCTCTCGGTGATCAATCCCTCCGCCGTGCTCGGCCCGGCGATGAGCGCGGATGTTTCCACCTCGCTCCAGATCATTACCCAGCTGATGACGGGCAAGGCGCCGGCCTCGCCGCGGGTCGGCTTCTGTGTGGTCGATGTGCGTGATGTCGCCGATGCGCATGTGAAGGCGATGACGGTGCCGGAAGCCGCTGGCGAGCGCTTCCTGGCGTCCGGCCGCTTCATGTGGATGGGCGAAGTGGCCGACGTGCTGCGCGAGCAATTCCCGGACTACCGCAAGAAACTTCCGAAGGGCGAACTGCCAGACTGGCTGCTGAAGGCGCTGACGCTGGTGAACCCGCCCCTGAAGGCCGTTGTGCCGGAGCTTGGCCGGGAGCGGCATTGTTCGAACGAGAAGGCCCGCCGCATTCTGGGCTGGACGCCGCGGACCGAAGAAGAAGCGATCATCGAAAGCGCGCAGACGCTGATCGACCTGAACGTGATCTAGGCTTCGTTGCGGCCCCGGAAGGTCGCCCCGGCCGCGATAAAGCTGGCTGCGGCGAGGATCGCCGAGATCACGCCGTTCCACCCGGCCATGGACAGGCCCAGAACATAGAATGGCGCATCGGTGCAGGACGGCACGGTCATCGGCCGGTCCAGCGCGTCCATGTTCATGAGATCAATCGGGCCGCTGCCGGTACATCCGGCCGGGGGCGGGAAGATCTTCCACTCGACACCGGAATGATAGAAGGCGACGACGACGCCAACGCCGAAGACAAGCCCGATCAGCACGTTCAGTGCCACCAGGAAACGCCGGGTCGGCCGCAGTTTCCAGAGGGCGAGCCCTGTCAGGGTCATGGCGATGAGGGCCCAGTACACCTCCCGCTGGCGCAGGCAGAGCGGGCAGGGATACAGCTTGCCGAAAGTTTCGAAGGCGTGGGCCGCAGCAAGCATCAGGGCGGACACCACAACCGCGGCGACCGGCCATTTCCAGTCCTTGAGAAGACTTTGAAGGATGCTCATCGCCGGCACGCTAGCATGCTGCCCCGCCAGCAAAAGTGCGGCGCAGCGTCACGAGCTGAAATTTCCCAGGACCCACATCAGGGCGAAGTGAATGGCCGCCAGCGCTACCGGCAGGGCCAGAACGAGCAGCATCGACACCCAGAGGATCCCGAGAACGCAACCGATAATGACGAGGATGCCGTCCCGGTTGATCAGGCCGAAGGCAGCCAGCGCCACCGCAAATCCGGGAACCGTGTTGGTCATCGGCAGCGGCACCAGGATAGACGCGCAGAAGATGCAAAGCACGAAACCGAGCAGGCGTTCAGAGCGCGGACCTGTAATTTTGGCGAAGCGGGGTTTGGAGAAAGTCTCGATCCAGCCCAGCCATTTGCGGCCGCCCTGGGCCATGGCGGTCAGGCCTTTGCGGTCGATCTTCCGATTTCCAAGGGCATCCGGCAGCCAGGGCTGCTCATGGCCGAGGGCCATTTGTGCCGCCAGCGCCATCATCGGCAGCGAGACGATTTGCGGCACGCCATAGAGGAAGGGAATGCAGCAAGGCAGGGCCAGCAGGAACAGGCCCGCGCCGAACGCGCTTTCATCCAGACGGTCGAAGATTTCCCGCAGCGTATACCCGTCTTCCGGTGCGCCGGCGGCCATGGCCTCGACGATTTGAAGCAGGGTTTTTTCGGTTCCGGCGTCGGTGACACTCATGTGCGCTCAGTACGTCCTGTTAATATGCCGCCCGGGGTAGATTGACGGGCAGGCCCGGCTCGGGCAGGAGAGCCTTCCCGATAAGGGCCTCTGTGGCGGAATTGGTAGACGCGGCGGATTCAAAATCCGCTTCTGGCAACAGAGTGCCGGTTCGAGTCCGGCCAGAGGTACCAGCCCTGTATCGCGCCATCAGTATTCGTATTTCTCCACCCGGGTCAGATCGATGATGTAGGCAGCGTCCGCGAGGTCGCTTTCCTGCTTCTGTGCATGAAGCGTGCCTTCGATCCAGACGGCCTGTGGCAAGTCCTTCAGAAGGATCGGATCTTCGGTACGCACGAATATGGTCTGGTTCGGCGGCGGCGGCGGCGCGTGGATGCATGCGCCGAAATAGGGCACCAGCAGGAATTCGCGGATCTCGGCCTTGGCATCGTATGAGAATGGCACGGTGTAGCCCGGCATGCGGATCTTCTTGCCGTCATAGGTGTCGACCGTGTTGAACGAACCGATCTGCGTGGCCGTATCGGCGGCGGAGCCTTCCTGAATGGAATAGAGCGTTGCCATCTGGGCTGCGTACATTTTCTGCAGGCGCTCTTCCTCGCCTTCCGGCATCAGGTCTTCCCAGCCGATCTCGGTGACGCCGCGGGCCTTGATTTCTTCCTGCTCCTTCAGGGCTGCAGCCGCAGCTGCGGCAACAGAAGAGTCCTTTGCGGCCTGTTCGGCTTCGCTCTCGCCGATCTTGTCACCAACCTGCGGGCCTGCTGGCTCAGCCGTGCTGACGTTCACTTCGGCAGGCGTTTCCGCGTCGGCGGGGGGCGCAGTGGCCTGGCCACAGGCGGGCGACAGGCTGATCAGAACGAGGGCGGGGAGGAGGAGAGAACGCTTCATGACTGTTTTCTTAGGCTTTCAGGGAGGGATGTGCCAGACGGGTTTGACAACCTTGCTACAACTTCACGGACAGGCCGTCAGCGAGGGATCTGCGGAAAGCGGCCCAGGCCGGAATGGCCCCGGCCAGCAGGGAGGCGCCAGTGACGGCCAGCAATGTCAGAAGGTCTGTCATGCCGGGTCCTGTGCCGCCGAGGGAAATGCCATAGCGCTGCATCACGATCGGCCCGGCTATCAGGATCAGGCCGTGCACGATCACAATGCCGAGCAGGGCGCCGAGGAAACCGATCAGTCCGGCTTCCAGTGTCAGCAGACCGAAGATATGTCCCGGGCGGGCGCCGACGGCCCGCAGGATGGACATTTCACGCCGCCGCTCGTTCAGGCTGGTCAGGATCGATGTCAGGATCGAGACGACACCGACGGCGATCACGAAAATAGAAACCGCCAGCAGGGCGCGCTCAGCCATGGCGGTGACGCTCCACAGCTCGGCCAGGGCCTCACCGGGAATGATCGCCATCAGCGGTTCGCCCTTGTTGGTATTGATCTCGCGGCGCGTGCGCAGGATCGTGCCCTTGCGCTTCAGACCGGCATAGACGGCGGTGATCGTCTTGGGCGTCAGATTGAAGCTGCGGATCATGTCTTCGGTGATCGAGTCCGCCATCGGATTCTTGGCGCCGGTTTCCCAGCCGACGTGAATGGCCGTGATGGCTTCAAGGGAGACTATCACGGTGCGGTCGACCGGCGTGCCTGTCGGCGCGAGGATACCAACCACGCGGAAGGGCCGGTTCTCGTGGCCCGAGCCGAAGTCTGCCTTGCCGAGCCCATGCGAGAGAACCAGCGGGCTGCCGATGTCATAGCCAAGTTCGCGGGCGACGTCGGCGCCGATCACGGCATCGAACAGGTCATCCATCTCGACGCCTTTGGCGAAGCGGAGCGGCTGGCCGCGGCCATATTGGTAGTGCTCGAAATAGGCATGGTTCGTGCCCATCACGCGGAAGCCGCGATGGCTGTCGCCCAGAGAGATCGGCACGGTCCACGCAATGTCATCTCGCGCGGCCAGTTCCTGATAGGTCGGCCAAGAGATCTCCGCCGTCGCATTGCCCATCCGGAAGACCGAATAGAGCAGAAGGTTCACACTGCCCGTCGGGGCGCCGATAATCAGATCCGTACCGGAGATCGTGTGGCCGAAGCCTTCGCGCGCGCCGGTGCGGGCCTTATCGACGCCGAGGAACAGAGCGACCGACAGGGCGACGGCCAGCAGGGTCAGCAGAACCGAGGCGCGCCGGTTCAGCAGGCTTTTCCAGGCAAGGGCAAACAGGGCCTTCATGCGCTCACCCCCGCCTTGTTGATTTCGGAGAGGTCGACCGCCCGGTCGAACAGGCGGGCGAGGCTTGCATCGTGGCTGACGAACAGGAGCGCGGCACCGGTGCGCCCGGCCTCTTCGCTAAGGAGTTCGATAAATTTGTCTCGGGCATCGGCGTCGAGGGCGGAGGTCGGCTCATCGGCGATCACAATGTCCGGCCCGCCCATCAGGGCACGAGCGGCGGCGACGCGCTGCTGCTGGCCAACGGAGAGGTCAGAGACGCGCCGGTCGAGCAGGGTTTCATCCGTCAGGCCCAGCCGGCCAAGCAGGCGGCGGGCTTCGCCTTCGGTGTCCTTGCCGACCTTTGCGCGGCGGGCAGGGGAGAAGTGCAGCGGCAGCGTGACGTTCCCGGTGACAGACAGGTAGGGCACCAGATTGAACATCTGGAAGATGACGCCCAGATGATCGGCCCGCACGCGGTCACGTTTCGCCGCGCTGAGCATCGCCATGTCATTGCCCAGCACATTGATTGTGCCGGTTTCCGGGCTCAGCACACCGGCGATCAGGCCCAGCAGGGTCGACTTTCCGGACCCGGATGGTCCGCGCAGGAACAGTTTTTCGCCCCGGCCAAGGGTGAAGCTCTCGATATCCAGGACGGGCGGATGCCCCGGCCAGGCAAAACGAAGGCTGTCTACCCGGATGGCATCCGTGCCGGGGGTCTCAGGCTGCATCAGTCGAAATCGATCTCTGTGTCGCTTGGGGTGAGTTCCTTGGCGACCTGCTGGCCTTCAGGGCCGAGATAGATCGCGTCGATATGTTCAAACGCCGGGTAGAGCTCGAAGACATGCACAAGCATGCCCTCCACCCGGTCGATCTTCCTGCAGCGCCAGACGACCGACACGGTCATCGCGCCATGGGCGCCGTCGGTGCGGCCAGTGATGGAGCGTTCCGTTTCTTCGCAGACCGTCGGTCCGATCGGCTCAACGATGCCTTCGGCGTATCTCTCGGCTTTGGCGCCTTCCGGCACTTTCGCTTCGGAGAGGCCGAAATTGGCGAGCGGGGCATCGAGACTGACCGTCAGGAAGTCATCCTCCCGCGTAATCGCGAGCTCTCCGCCGCCATGTACATGCGCTTCGCCGGCATGGCCTTCTTCGTGGTCATGGACCTCTTCGATTGATTCGACGGCGGCTGGCGCAGCGAGGCTTGTCGCGTCATCTGCCGGTGCCGCCTCAGGGGCTGGTGCGGGCGGCGGCTCATAAGGCGCGCCGGCCGGACTACACGCAGCAAGTCCCAGCAAGGTGGCGGCGGACAAGGCCGCAACCGGCCAGAAACGGATTGAAATCATTGTGGGCCTCCGGTGCGCCACACAGTGGATTAGTGCAGAAAGGTCAATATTTTTTGTCGCGAACCCGATTGTGATACTATATCACATTTAATCAAGGCGGGGCTTGCAGAAGTCCTTCTGCCATTTTCACGAACGCCGCCGGTTTACGCACACATGCTCGAATCCCTCCAGGCCCCTTTGCTGTTCGGCTTGACCGCCGCCTTTATCACGACGCTCGGCCTGATCACCGTGTCGGTGCGCGGGGACTGGAGTGCGCGCTATTCCGGCCTGTTCGCGCTGGCTGCAGGGGGCATGCTGGTCAGCCTGACCCTGCTGCACATTGCGCCGGAAGCTTTTGAGCTCAGCACCCATACGCCGGTCTTCCTGATGGTCGGTTTCTTTGGTGGTCTCGTTCTGCATTTCGGGATCGGCGCGGCGTTTCCCGAACACTCCGACCGGGGGCGGGCCGCAGCCATCACGCCGTTGGCGGCTGTGGCAATCCACTCCCTGCTGGATGGCATGATCTACTCGGTCACCTTCGCCGCGAGTTTCTCCTCGGGCGTTTATGCCGCGGCCTCTCTGATGCTGCACGAGTTTCCGGAAGGCGTGATCGCCTTCGCGATTCTGCGCCGCCACAGCTTCTCGAACCGTGAAGCGTTTATCTGGGCGTTCATCGCCTCTGCGGCGACGACCCCGCTGGGCGTCATCGTCGCAACGCCGTTCATGTATGGCCTGACGCCTGACATTGTCGGCAGCCTGTTCGCGGTCTCCGCCGGCCTCCTGCTCTATGTGGCCACCGGGCCGCTGATGGAGCCGCTGGAGGAAGAGCCGCCCCTGCGCAGCCTGATCGCGCTGAGTGCCGGTGTGGGACTGGCCATCCTGATGGCGCTCATGCCGCTGCACCCGCATGAGGACGAGGGCGGCCACATCGTCCCGGCGCCGCACGAAATCGACCACTAAGGACGCTGCCCGGCATGCCCTTTGCAGCCTCTCCCCGGCAAGGCGGGAGAGGTTGAAAACGTATGCATTCCGGAGGGAAGGGCCCTGTTTACGAAATCAGCGGAGAAACAGGTTTTCGGACAACCGGAGACCGCCGCCCCATGCTGACCCTGTCCATTCTGGCGAAGATGTCATCGGCCGCGATCGCCGCCGGCATTACTGCCTGTCTCACCTATGGCCAGTACAATGTCGCGAGCGGCCCGAACGGGTCCGGCCTGATGCCGCCGGCGAGTGTGCTGCATTCGAATGCGCGGCCGGAGGCAGTGCTCGATCCGCTGGCCGAAATGGCGGACGCCTTCGCCACCTTGAAGCAGGAGCGGGCCAAGGCAGACCGGAACCGCGCCATGGTCGACTGGCTGACCAGCCTGCAAACCCGCTTCACGGTACAGCGGCTCGAAACGGGCCTGGTCTACAAGGTCCGCTACGCGCCTGCTGGCAATGCCGGTGCGGTGCTCGAAGATCTTGTGGCCGTGCCCTATGGAACCGAATTGCCCTTCGCGGTCAGCCTGCATGCCGCTGAAGATGGCGCCGTCCGGATCGAGGGCCTGTCCTGCAGGGGGCAGGAAAATCTGGGCCGGGTCGATGCGGCGGCCGGAGACGAAGCCGCGCAAGCCGCTGCCATGGCAGAAGCCGAAGCTTACCTTCGCACGCCGGATCCTGCTGATCCGGGCCTGCCTGCGGATTGCCTGACGGTACGTCTGAAACGCAGCTAGTGACGGTCCAGCGCGGCCTCGTCCAGCTCGCGCTGGGTGAAGCGGCGGGTGAACTCGGTTACGCGCGGGGCGATCTCGGTCCGGAAACGATTGCCGTTGAATACGCCGTAATGACCAACGCCCGGCTGGATATAGTCCAGCTGCATCTCCTTCGGCAGGCTCGTGCACAAATCATGCGCGGCCTGCGTCTGGCCGATACCGGAAATGTCGTCCTTCTCGCCTTCCACCGTCATCAGCGCCACGTCGTGGATCTTTTCCGGACGGATCTGGCGCGTGTAGCGGTATTTCATGATACCGCGCGGCAGATGGTGTTCCTGGAACACGCGCAAGATGGTCTGCAGGTAGAATTCTTCGGTCAGGTCGAGGACCGACAGGTATTCGTCGTAAAATTCTCGGTGCTTGCCGGCATTGTCACCATCGCCTTCAACGAGGTGGTTGAAGAAGCGCCACTGCGCATCGACGTGCCGGCCCCAGTTCATGTTCATGAAGGAGGCAAGCTGGACAAAGCCGGGATAGACGCGCCGGAATGCCCCAGGATAGGGGCCCGGCACCGTGTGGATCATGTTCTCCTCGAACCAGCTGAAGTCGCGTTCCTCGGCCAGTTCGTTCGGCACGGTCGGGCTTCGGCGGGTGTCGATGGGCGAGCCCATGAAGGTCATTGAAGCCGGGCGGTTCGGATCATCATCCTCGGCCATCATCGAGATCGCCGCCAGGACCGGCGGGCCGGGCTGGCAGACGCCCAGCACGTGCGCACCCGGGCCGATATGGGTGATCATCTTGCGGACATGGTCCATGTAATCGTCGAGATCGAACCGGCCGAGCCAGACCGGCGCCATGCGCGCATCGGCCCAGTCGGTGATGTAGACATCATGGGTCGGCAGGAAACCTTCCACCGTTCCGCGCAGCAGGGTGGCATAGTGGCCCGACAGCGGCGCCACGATCAGCATGCGCGGCAAGGGCGCAGCGCCGGGTTTGCGGGCGAAGGCCAGCGCGTCCGGATCCTTGCGGAAATGCACCAGATTGCACCAAGGCGATTTCCACGCGACCGTTGGGGTCACGCCCACCGGGGCACTGTTGATCTTGACCGATTCGATACCCCATTCGGGCTTTCCATAATAGCGGGTGGCGCTTTCGAACACGTCGGCAAACGCGATCAGCGCCTTGCCGTAATCTGTGTTCGCGATGGGATTCATCGAGGAGTGCAGTGCCATACGGCCTGCACGCGCGGCCAGACGCATCGGCGCCATTGCGGCACGGTTCAGTTCGACAAGGGAGTACAGCATCGCCTTACCAACCTTTCATGTTGCGCTGCAGCATATGGCCGCAATCCGGATGTGGCAAATGGATTCGCCAGCCAGGCGCCTTACCGGCAGGTTAACGCAGTCGATTGAATTTGCCTGAAACTTTCAATTTCGTGCCCGTCTCGGGTTAAGGAGCAGCTGCTAGTTTTTAGGCCTTAACCGCCGGAGAGGCTGACCCATGTTCCTTAAATGCGAACCCAATCCGCATCAGGGCGGGCGTATGACCCGGGCGGTGTTGTTCCATCATGCCGACCAGCGCTTCGCGATCGATGCTGAGGCCTTGCACAAGAAGCCGGACCTGCTGAACGAGTTCGGCCCGCATAACAGCCTGCGTTTCCGCACGCTGGATGCCATCGCTTACGGGCTTTGCTTCGTTGGTGGGGTTGGCACGATCACCGTGGCCTGGTGGATGTTCTTCGTCGGGCTTGCGGCCTGCGTGCTGATGCTGGCGGCGAACCGGAAATCCGCCGGTGAAGCGGCGCGCAATGCGGCCCGGCGTTCGACGGATAATTTCCGCCGCCTGCATGAGCTTGGCTGTATGTGGCTGGTCTACGAATAGGCCCTGAAAACAGTCAGGGCTCAGATCCCGACCATTCCAAGGATCGCGGCGATGATCGCGACCAGCATGAAAATCAGTGACAGGCTGACCGAGACGGCTCGCTGGCCCTTGCGGCTGGTGCGCGATCCATGCGGGGCCTTGCCGGTTTTCGGGGCCAGCATCCAGCGATTTGAATAGAAGCCGAAGGCCGCGAGCAGGGCGGTCACGCCGGCGGCCCAATGGGTTGCCAGCAGGAAACAGGCCCCGGCTGCCAGCATCATGCCGGCGATGGGGGTGGAGGTGGCGTGCAGCAATTCCCGCACGTGCCGGTCGGCCCGGCTGCCATCCAGTTCCTCAAAACTGCAATTCGGCGCCGCAATGGCCGCCACCCATGACGAGCCGATCGCCAGGGCAGAGAAGATAAGACCGAGATTGGACGCGAGCGCAGCAAGGTTCTGAAACATCACCGGAATATGCGCCGGATTCGCGGATCAGCCTAGAGCCTGATCCGTTTAGAGAAAGCTCGCAACGATCACCTGATCGACCAGCGCTTCGTCCCGCGGGACCTGTCCGTCCAGCATTAGCATGGCCAGGCCATGCACCATGGACCAGGCCTGCAGGCGCTTGATCTTCCGGTCTTCCTTCGAGGCCTCGGCCGGCATCAGACCGCTTAACGTGTCAGACAGCATGCCGAAGGGTTTGTCGGTGGCGCAGGGCGTCTCGTTGCGGTCACCTTCCGGCGGGCGCTGCGTCATCATCAGACGGAAAACCGATGGATTGCGCAGGGCAAACTTCACATAGGCCCGGCCCATGGCGCGGAACGCCGCCCGCTGATCCTCAGCGCCGTCCATCGCTTCCCGGAACGCTTCGGCCAGGCGCTCGCCGCCGACGCTGCAAAGCGCGTTCAGGAGCGCGGCCTTGTCCGGGAAGTGCCGGTAGACTGCCGTCGCCGATACGCCGACATTGCGGGCGATCTCACGCAGGCTGACGGCATCCGGGGCCTTCACGTCGAGCTGAGCGAGGCCTTCCTCGATGAGGGCCGAGCGCAGGTCGCCATGATGGTATCGCCCGTCGCGCGACTTCATGTTGACAGTGTTATCATCCGATGTCATGTTAGCACTGTAAACATAGTTTCTCTTTCCCGCAACGCGACACGGAGTCACTGATCATGCCCAGCCCTGTAGAATCTGCCATTCGAGGCGTCGTCACCAAAGGTGTCGTGGCCATCGCCGACTTCAATCGCGAACGCAAGAAGTCAAAAGGCCCCAACCCTTTCCTGGAAGGCCTGCATACGCCGGTTACGGAAGAAGTGACCGATACGGCGCTGAAGGTGACGGGTGAAATTCCCGCAGCGCTGAACGGGCTCTATGTTCGCAACGGGCCAAACCCGCTGGCCAAGGTGAACGCCGCGACGCATCACTGGTTCATTGGCGATGCCATGATCCACGGCATCCGCCTGCAGGATGGCAAGGCCCTTTGGTACCGCAACCGCTGGGTCCGCTCCAATGCGGTCAGCGATGCGCTGGGGGAGCCGCGTGCCCCTGGCCCGCGCCATCCGCGTACGGATGTCGCCAATACCAACATTGTCGGCCATGCTGGCAAGCTGTGGGCAATTGTCGAAGCGGGCGGCTATCCGGTCGAGATGGCGGACGACCTGACGACGGTCGCGCATTCCGATTTCGACGGCACGCTGGGCGAATCCTATTCCGCCCACCCGCACGTCGACCCGGACACCGGCGAGATGCATGCGATCTGCTATGAGGCGCAGCACCCGGATACGATCTGGCACACCGTGGTCGATACGAGCGGCCATGTCCGCCGCAATGAGCCCATCGCCGTCAAGAACGGCCCGATGATCCATGACTGCCAGATCACGCCAAACTATGTGATCGTGATGGACCTGCCGGTAACCTTCTCCATGTCGGCCCTGATGGGCGGAGCGAGCTTCCCCTTCCGCTGGAACCCGAAACACAAGGCCCGCATCGGCCTGTTGCCGCGCGAGAGCAGGGGGGAGGACATCATCTGGTGTGACGTCGATCCCTGCTACATTTTTCATCCCGCAAACGCTTACGAAACCGAAGACGGCAAAGTGGTCATGGATGCCTGCGTCTATGAAACCATGTTTGATACGGACGGACACGGGCCTGACTCGCCAACGGCGAAGTTCGAATCCCTGACCATGGATCCGGTCGCGAAGACGGTGACCCGTGAGGTGGTCGACCCGTCGCCGCAGGAATTCCCGCGTTATGATGAACGCCTGACGGGCAAGCCCTATCGCTATGTTTATGCCGTGGCCTTGCCGGATCAGGCAGATGACGGCTTTGTCGGCGCGACCTGTCTGTTCAAGCATGATCTTGGTACAGGCAAACGTGACGTCCATGATTTCGGCCCGGGCCGGGTGCCGGCGGAATTCGTGTTCGTGCCAGCGCATGAAAACGCTGGTGAAGACGAGGGTTGGGTGATCGGCTATGTCAGCAATGTCGAGTCCGGCACGTCAGACTTCGTGGTGCTGGATGCGGCGAACTTCACCGCGCCGCCGGTGGCAGAAGTGCACATACCTTACCGCATCCCGCCCGGCTTCCACGGCAATTTCGTTCCGCAGGCTTGAGGGGCCTGGCCCAGATGAGTTGGTCGTCAGCCGACGCTCAAGGCGAGCAGTCGGCTGATCTGGGCGCGTGGCAGGCCGCTGTCATCGTGATAGGCGTTGATCGCGTTCTGAAGGGCGGTGAGGTCGCGCTTTGACGTGGCCTGCGGCTTGTCCAGCACGCCTTCGCGCACCAGCGCTGCGCAGACATGGGAAGAGGCAATCCAAGCATCCCAGCCCGCAAACCGGAGGAAATATGCACCGGTCGCCCCGCCAAGACGGGAGCCACGCTTGTTCAATGCTGTCATCAGGCCGAGCTGGTCATTCGCCGGCCAACTGGCAAGGAAGTTCCCGAAGCCGCCTTCCTTCGCCTCCACGTCCGCAACGAATTTCGCATTCTCCAGCGTGGCCTTGATCTTCTGGCCGTTGCGCACGATGCGTTCGTCCGAGACCAGACGGTCCAGCATCTCGTCGCCGAAGAAAGCGAGCCTGCCGGGATCGAAGCCTTCGAAGGCCGCTTCGAACCCGTCCCACTTCGCGTCGATGACTTTCCAGTTAAACCCAGCATTGAACACACAGCGTGTCATGACCGAGAGCAAACGGTCGGCGGACACTTTCGAAAGGTCCGCCACCGTGTGCGAGTTTTGCGACATCTCCAGCGCGTTCGCCCTTCCGCCATGATGGCCGGCGGCCATCTTAAGGATCGGGGCGAACTTTCGCGCCATGAGTGAGGCTCCTTATCCGAGCGCGGTCTCGTAGACCTTTGCGTAATCGTCAGCACTCATAGGCTTCGGATTTCCGAAGTGCGCAAGGTCTTTCAGTGCGTATTCCACGATGCCTTCGGCGTCTTCCATGCCAAGGCCCAATTCCTTCAGCGTGGCGGGAATGCCGATGTCTTCATTCAGTTTCGCAATCGCGTCGGCGAGGTCTGCGCCTTCCTTCAGGCCCATGACCTGGCGCAGGCGGGCGTATTTTGCGTCTGCAGCCCCTTCATGGAAGCGCAGGATGTGCGGCAGGAAAATCGCATTCAGCGTGCCATGGTGCAGCTTCTTGTCCTTCAGGCGCCCGGCTGCATGAGACAGCGCGTGGACACCGCCAAGCCCCTTCACGAAGGCGAGCGCGCCCTCATAGCTGGCCATCATCATGTGCCAGCGGGCATCTGGATCGGAGCCGTCCTGAACGGCTTTCTTCAGCCAGCCGCCGCCAAACGCACGACAGGCGCCATCATAGCCAATACCCTCCGCAGGCGGATTGACGGCCGGGGCCAGCACCGCTTCGATACAGTGGGTGAGGGCGTCCATGCCGGTCGCGGCGGTCAGGATGGCCGGCAGGCCGAGCGTCAGGTCCGGGTCGCAAATCGCAGTGGCCGGGATCAGGTTCGGGGACACGATAGTTTCCTTGCGCCCGTTCTCCAGGATCACGACGGTACCGACAGAGACTTCAGAGCCCGTGCCCGCCGTTGTCGGAATGGCGATCAGCGGCGGGATTTTCTTGATCTTTTTCGCGCCGCCGGTGATTGCGGCATAGGTTTCCAGTGGATCGGGATGGCTGACCAACAGGCCGATGGCCTTGGCATGGTCCATGGACGAGCCGCCGCCAACGGCGATCAGACCATCGGCGCCGCTGGCCTTGTAGGCTTCCGCCGCCTGCTTGGCCTGGGATTCCAGCGGGTTGGGAACAGTGTCGGCAAATACGCCCGCCGGAGCCATGCCGAGCGCGTCTTCCACTTTCGCCAGGATGCCGACGGCCTTGATGCCGGGATCGGTGACGATGAAGGGGCGGGTGATCCCCAGAGTCTTTACGACATTCGGCAGCTGCTTGAGCGCGCCGGAGTCAAAAATACAGGTGGTCAGGAAGTTCAAAACAGGCATGGGTGCGGCTCCTCAAATACAGCGCGCGCACTCTTGCGGAGGGAGGGGACAAGACGCAAGCCCCCGGCAGATGGATGCGGCGTTCCGCCCTGACGAACACAATAGGGTTCACCGGCGTTAACACATCCCATCTCGGGTTGCGTTCTGTGAATTTGCATGAGCGCAAAGCCCCTCACAATTCGGGGAAATACCTAATTGCGCGGCCGTGTCGCGCGGCACCTCGGCGCGCGTCAAACTGGCTAATTATATCTAAAAAAACAGGGGTCTATCTCCTGCCCATCGGCATTCTTTTCATGGAGGGAAAGACATGAAACGCCTCTTCTGTGCCGCGCTCCTGGCGAGCGCAACTTGGACAACTTTTGCGGGGGCCGCAGCGGCCGAAGGCAATCCGTGGATGATCCGCGGCCGTGTCATCGGTGTCATGCCAAGCGAGTCGGCTGACCTGTCGGTCGCCGGTGCTGCGCTCGGCGGCAGCGTCGACATCAGCGACGAATACGTCCCTGAACTCGACATCACCTACTTCTTCAACAAGAACATCGCTGCCGAGCTGATCCTGGCGACAACGCAGCATGACGTGACCGCCACGAACGTGGCTGCCGTTGGTGGTGCTGACGTGAAACTCGGCGATGTGTGGGTTCTGCCCCCGACGCTGACGCTGCAATACCACTTCGACAATGGCGGCAAGTTCAAGCCGTATGTCGGTGCCGGCATCAACGCCACGCTCTTCTACAATGAAGACGAAGGCTCCACCGCCGACAGCATCGACTATGACTCGAGCATTGGTCCGGCGCTGCAAGTCGGCTTCGACTACGACCTTGATGGCGTACCGGGCGGCTGGGCATTCAACGCCGACGTCAAGAAGATCTGGATCAACAGCGACGTCACCGTCGACTTCACCACCGCCCTCGGCGCCACGGTGAAAGCCGATGTGGACATCAACCCGACGGTTGTTGGTCTCGGCTTCGGCTACAAGTTCTAAAGTCTCCCTGAGCTTCCGTTTATATCCCTTTTCTTTGCGGAAGACTTGGTAACTTGGCCGCGTCCCTCCCCGGACGCGGCCATTTTTCTGCGCCCGATTGTTGCGCGCCTGTCCGCGGCCGCTACAGATGAAGGCCATGAGCATACTCTCCGTGAAAGACCTACGGGTCACGTTCGACACACCCGATGGCGCCGTGAACGCCGTCAAGGGCATCAATTTCGATCTGGCCGCCGGCGAATGCCTTGGCATCGTCGGGGAAAGCGGCTCCGGCAAGAGCCAGTCGGCGCTTGCGACGATGGGGCTTCTGGCTGGCAACGGGAAGGCCACCGGCGAGATCCTGTTCGATAGCACCGACATGCTGACCGCCCCGATCCAGACGCTGCGCCAGATCCGAGGCGCGCGTGTCTCGATGATCTTCCAGGACCCACTGACCAGTCTCACGCCCCATATGACCGTCGGTGCGCAGATGCGCGAAGTGCTGGCACTTCATACCGGCGAGAAGGGTGAGGCGGCCGACAAGCATTGCGTCGAATGGCTTGAGAATGTGCGCATTCCTGAAGCCGTCCGCCGCTTGAACCAGTTCCCGCATGAGCTATCCGGCGGCATGCGCCAGCGCGTGATGATCGCCATCGCCATGCTGTGCAATCCGGAAATCCTGATCGCCGACGAACCGACCACGGCGCTGGACGTCACGGTGCAGGCGCAGGTGCTGGAACTGATGGACGAGCTGAAGCGTGAGACGGGCACCGGTATTGCGCTGATCACGCACAATATGGGCGTCGTCGCCCGTATGTGCGACCGGGTCATCGTCATGCGCCATGGCGAGATCGTGGAAGAGGGGAGCACCGACGAGATCTTCTACGCGCCGAAGGCCGACTATACGAAGATGCTGCTGAACGCGGTGCCGCGCATCGATGAGGCAGACCGTCCGGGCCGCGCGGCCCTGATGCCGCCGCCGGCAGACAGTGCCGAACCGCTGCTGCGGGTCGAGGACATGAAGATCCATTTCCCGATCCAGGTGAAAGGCGGCCTGTTCGGCAAACGCAAGCCGCTGAAAGCGGTCGATGGCGTGTCCTTCGACCTGAAGCCCGGCGAGACGCTGGGCGTCGTCGGCGAATCCGGTTGCGGCAAATCCACGCTTGCGCGCGGCGTGCTGAAGCTCATTCCGCCGACGGACGGAACGGTCGCCTGGCTGGGCCGCGACATCACCAAGGCGGGGCAGAGCGAGATGAACAGCCTGCGCGACGATCTCCAGATCGTCTTCCAGGACCCGCTGGCCAGCCTCGACCCGCGAATGTCGATCGGCGCTTCGATTGCCGAGCCGCTGCAGGTGCACCAGCCGCAGCTCTCAAAGGCCGAGCGCGAAGCGAAAGTGCGCGAGATCCTGCCGCGCGTCGGCCTCGATCCGGCCCTCATCAACCGCTATCCGCACGAACTCTCCGGCGGCCAGAACCAGCGCGTCGGCATTGCCCGCGCGATGATCCTGAAGCCGAAACTGGTGATCTGCGACGAGGCCGTCTCTGCACTCGACGTGTCGGTGCAGGCGCAGGTCGTGGACCTGCTGATCGAGCTTCAGAAGGAGTTCGGGCTGGCCATGATCTTCATCAGCCACGACCTCGCCGTTGTGCGCCAGATCAGTCACCGCGTCATGGTGCTCTATCTTGGCCGTGTGGTGGAGCTGGCCGGGCGCGGCGCGATCTACACCGATGCGCGCCACCCTTACACGAAGGCCCTCATCGCCGCCGTGCCGAATGCGGACCCGAAAAGCGAGAAGGCGCGCGAAAAGCTGAAACTCTCCGGCGACCTGCCAAGCCCGCTCGACAGCCGCGCGGCCCTGCGCTTCATGAAGTCCAAACTGGTCGATGATGCAGATGCGGAACAATACCGCCCGCAACTCGTCGAGGTTTCCCCCGGCCACCTGGTGGCAGAACATGACGCGATGCTGGGCACCGAAGGGCTGGTCGCGGGCTGACGCTCAGCCCCCGGTCTCGTCCGTCTCCGGATAACACGGGCCGTCATAGACCGGCAGGCGAATGTCCATGACAGAGCGGTTGGCGTAGGCGATGCAGGCCTGTCCGAACCCGCGGATCACGTCCGTCGCCTTGTTCTCGGCCCAGGAATGCGCGCAGGCGGCCTGGTCGGCGGCGGGGCTGTCGGCTGAAGTGCCGGGCTGCTGCTGCGCGGTGATGAAGTCCGACACACAGCGTCCATACACTTTCACGCCCAGCAGGAAGCCGTCGCGCAGCGATCGGGCATCTTCCATCTCGCCGGCAGACTGGAATTCCACGCCTGAAAAGTCCGGCACGGCCAGCGTACCGCAGGATTTGGCCACGAGGCCGCGCCCCTCTTCACTGATCTCCGCCGGGCAGGTGCGATAGTCACCCGCCGCCTGCACCGGCTCTGCCGCGGCGGGCAGGGTGGCCAGAAGACAGATGGCAAAGGTCGCAACGCGCATGACGGAACTCCACTCGGGTTCTGTTTTTATAGACATAATCGCGCGCCGGGGCACGCCCTCTTGCTCATCCGGGCGCAACCTTGGCTTAAGACCCCCGTGCGAAAGTGGTGTATTCTTCGCGAAGGAATGCGTCCTTGCCTCAGCTGATCGGCCTTGTCCTTGTTGTCGCGCTCGTCTTTGGCGGCCTTGTGTTCACGGGCGGCCACATGGCGATGGAGGCGCTGCCCCTCGAACTCGCCCTGATTGGCGGGGCCGCCGTGGGTACGCTGGTCATCGGCAATTCGCCCGCCGTCGCCAAAGAGGCCGGGGCGGGGGTGCTTAAGGCGTTCACCGGCGCCAAATGGCGGCAGGAGGACTACCAGTCGATGCTGGTCCTACTCGGCACGCTGATGCGCAAGGCCCGAAGGGGCGGCTTTGTCTCCATCGAGGCCGACATCGAAAACCCCATGGAGTCCGAAACCTTCGCCGCCGCGCCCACCATCCGCGACGATGAGGCGGCCCGCTCCCTCATCTGCGACGCCTTCCGCCTGATGGCACTGGACCTGTCGGACCCGGCCCGCGCCGAGGCGCATATGGACCAGTCGATCCATCAGAACCTTGGCCGCCGTATGAAGGCCGTCGCCGCGCTGCACACCGTGGCTGACGCTCTGCCGGCGCTCGGCATCGTGGCCGCCGTACTGGGCATCATCCGCACCATGGGCTCGATCGACCAGTCACCTGCCGTACTGGGCGCGATGATCGGTACGGCGCTGCTCGGCACCTTCCTCGGCGTGTTCCTCGCCTATGGCGTGGTCGGGCCGCTGGCCGCGCGTTTCGGACAGGTCGTCGAAGACGAAGCCGTCATGCTGGAAACCGCCCGCACAACGCTTGCCGCCTTCGGAAGTGGCATCCAGCCCGGCATCTGCGTCGAACTCGGCCGCGCCTCCATCCCCGCAGACTTCCGCCCGGATGCGGGAGCAGTAGAGCGCGCCTCGACTGCTGCGCGCTTTGCGGGGCGCAGGGCGGCATAGATTGACCCCGCCGGCGACGCACCTAAACACTCCCCGGAATGCCTGTTCTCCGCCTTGCCACGTTCAATTGCGAAAACCTGATGATGCGCTGCGATTTTGCCCATACGGGCATTGCGCGGGCCCGCGAGCGGCTGACCGAGGTCGACGATGCGGTGGTCGCGGAGCAGGTGGATTCGGTCTTTGACGTCCTTTCGGAGGATGACCGGACGCTGACCGCCGAGGCGCTGGCGGTCACGCAGGCCGAGGTTTGCGCCCTGCAGGAGGTGGAGAACCTTGTCACGCTGACCGCGTTCGACACGCGCTACCTGGCGCGCTGGTCCGGGGCCGAGTTCGATGAACGCGTCCTCCTGGAGGGGAATGACTCCCGCGGCATTGATGTCGGGCTCCTGTCGCGCCTCCCGGTGATCCACTATCGCAGTCATGCGCGGGAGACCTATGGCACGCTTGGGCTGAAGCCGCCAAATGGACTGAGCGTCAACGACTATGCCTTCCGGCGCGACTGCCTTGAGGCGGATATCCTGAAGGACGGGTGCGTGCTGACGCTTTTCGTCTGTCATTTCAAGTCAATGTTCGGCGGCCGGCACAGGACCCGCGCCATCCGGGAGGCCGAAGCGCAGGCCGTGCGCCTGATCATTGAGCGCCGCTTTCCGGATCCCGCCTCTGCCGAATGGGTGATCCTTGGCGATTTCAACGACTATTTCGAACGCGACGGGCAAGCCCTGCACGATCATGGCCTCGGCCCCCTGATCGATGACGGGTTTGCTGTCGACCTCGTCACCCATTCCGTCGCCGACCCGTATGACCGGTGGACCCACCACTATAATGGCGACGACACATATGGCGCGCTGGACCATATCTTCCTCTCCCCGGCACTTGCGCAGCGCAATGCGAGACCACACGTACGCATCGTTCGTGCGGGAACCCCTTTTCGCGCGCGGCGTTATGAGGGGGCACGTTTTCCTGGCGTAGGCTGGAGCGAGCCGAAGGCTTCGGACCATTGTCCGCTGGCCACGACACTGCAGTTTGAAGGACGCCCGCTGGAGCCGTAAGATCTGTTCCGGTAACGCACTTTCCCGAATGTTTGGAGGCCCGCAGCCATGTCCCGTTTAGACAAGCTGGTCGAGACCGTTGAGATCTATCAGGCGCTGGCCACCGAGAATTACGACCGGATTCGCGGCCTCGCCGAACAGATCCGTGGCGGCCTGTGTGATTATATCGGCATGGGCGAGATACCCTGCGTCTACCTGGTGCCGCCAACGGGCCAGTTCGAGCCGAAAGCCTATGGCGATGCCGCGTTTTCGATGCCGCCACGCGGATTCCGTACGCTGTCACCGGTGGCATTCGGCCTGGCTGTGCGCCTGTCCCGTGGCAATGACTGGCTGCGCATCACGATGGAATGCCGGAAAGTGGGTGAGACCTTCAAGGTCAGCATCGAGGACGGTTCGGAATACGAATTCAAGCTGCCAATCAGTTTCGAGACCCAGCTGCCTTTCTATGATCACATCTACTCCCACATTCTGAACTGGTTTACCGATCAGATCGAACGCTACAAGAATGGCGAATACGGCAGCCGGGTGATCGGCTTTGACTTCGCAGATGACACGAACCAGCAGGACGTTTAGGTTTCCGCTGGGGCATCACCTGAGATGGGATACATATGAACGGCTTTGAGATTGCCCTGGCGAGTGCGGGGTCAAGCGAGCTTATCTTTGCCTGCGCCCTGATCGGCGCGCTGGGGATCGGCGCGCAATGGCTCGCCTGGCGGCTGCAGGCGCCGGCCATCGTGCTGATGGCGCTGGCAGGCCTTGCCGTCGGCCCGCTCTGGGCCGTGATTTTCGGTGAGGCACTGCTGGACCCGCAGCGCGTGTTCAATGGCGGCGGCAAGGAGCTGCTGCGCCCCATCGTGTCGCTGGCTGTGGCCGTGATCCTGTTCGAGGGCGGCCTTGTCCTGAAATTCGAGACCCTGCGCGAAGCTGGCGCCGCCGTGCGCCGGATGGTCTTCCTTGGCGGACCTCTGGCCTGGTTTCTGGGTTCGCTCGCGGCCCGCTATGTGGCCGGACTCGATTGGGGCAGCGCCGTTGTGTTTGCGGGCGTACTGGTGGTTACCGGGCCGACGGTGATCATGCCGCTGCTGCGCCAGTCTAAGCTGGGTGGCCGGGCAGGGGCCTTCCTGAAATGGGAGGGCATCGTCAACGACCCGGTGGGCGCCTTGTTCGCCGTTGCCGCCTTTGAAATCATCCGAGTTGCCGCGACCGGCGAGTCCATTCTCGGCAAAGGCGCGATGATCGTCTTCGCCGCGGCACTGGGCGTCGGCCTCGGCATCGCCTTTGGCCTCGGCATGGTGCGCGCCTTCCGTCAAGGCTGGACGCCGGAATACCTGAAAGCGCCGATCATCTTCGCCTCGATCATCCTCTGTTACGCCATGGCCGAGATGATCGAGAAGGAGATCGGCCTCGTCGCCGTCACCGCCTATGGCATGACGCTGGCCAATTCGCGCCTCGCTGGCCTCAATGAGCTGCGCAAGTTCAAGGAAGATATCGCCGTCCTGCTCGTCTCCGGCGTGTTCGTGATCCTGACGGCAAACCTGACGCCGGACGTGATCCGGCGGGCGCTGACCTGGAACACGCTCGCCTTCCTGATGGTGATGCTGTTCGTTGTGCGCCCGCTGTCTGTCTGGATCTCGACCTTCGGCACGCTGAAGCGGAACGAGGCGCTGCTGCTCGGCTGGATTGCGCCGCGCGGTGTGGTTGCCGTGGCCGTCTCCAGCCTGTTCGCGACCCTGCTCGCCGATCTCGGCCGTCAGGGCGATTCCAAATTCTACTTCTCCGGCGCCGAACAGATCACGCCGCTGGCCTTTGCCATGGTGTTCACGACTGTCGTACTGCACGGCTTCACCATTGGCCCGCTGGCCCGGCGTCTGGGCCTCGCCCGCAAGGAGCGGCCAGGCGTGCTGCTGGTCGGCGTCAATCCGTGGAGCATCGATTTTGCCCGCACGCTCAAGGATATCGGCATCGAGCCGATCCTGGCGGACAATACCTGGCGGCGCCTGCGCCCCGCGCGCGAAGCCGGCCTCAGCACCTTCTTTGGTGAGGTCCTGTCGGAAGATGCCGAAGTGCGGCTGGACCATTCGGCCTTTGACCAGGTGCTCGGCCTGTCGGCGAACGAGCCCTATAACGCGCTTGTCTCCAGTCATTTCGCGCCGGAACTCGGCCGCCACAAAGTGTTCCAGCTATCGGCCCAGGAGACCGAGGAAGACGATCACCGCACACTGGGCCTCTCCACGCGTGGCCGCACGCTGATCCGCCGGGGCCGCAGCTATGATAGCTTGATCCGCGACCATTATCGCGGCTGGGAATTCTCGAAGACGCGCCTGACCGAAACTTACGATATCGAGCACTTCAAGCGCGACCGCCCGAAGGCCGATATCGTTGCAGAGCTCCGTCCGGACGGCACGCTGAACTTCCTCGGCCCTCATCGTGAGGTGAAGGGCGGTGAAGGCGTGATGCTGATCAGCTTCGGCCCACCGCGCGAAGCAGAGACCCCGGCAGCCGAGGCTGTGGAAGAATCCTCCGAGTCTCCGGCCACCGCCTAACGCAAGTAGAGTATGGAATCCGTATTGTGTACTGAGGTGGGTTCTGCGCACGAGTTCTCCCGCCGCTGGCGCACCTTCCCAAGGGGCCGGGTCTTTGTTTTTATGCGGATTATTCTCCGGCGGCCTGCAGGCCTGCCCCATGGGTGCGCAGCCAGGACCTGTGACGCTTCCAGTCCGGGCAGCATCTGGCCACCTGTGCCCAGAATTTCGGCGAGTGATTCATCTCAAGGATGTGAGCGCATTCGTGCGCGGCCACATAGTCCAGCACGTCCGGCGGGGCCATGATCAGGCGCCAGGAAAAGGAAAGCTGCCCGTCATGCGTGCACGACCCCCAGCGCGAGCGCGTATCCTTCACCGAAATGCTCTTGTGGACGACGCCAAGTGTGGCCGTGTGGCGCTTTACCGCGCGGGTCAGGTCCGCCCGGGCCTGCTTCTTGAGGAAGCGCATCACACGCAGGTCCATCGTCTCCGGGTCACCCGGAACACTCAGTAATCTCGGGGAAATTTCGTCTTCAGGCCAGATTTTCGCGATCCGTCCCTCGCCTTCCGAGGTGAGCTGGAGCGGGGCGCCTCGATACTGGATCATGGCGCCTTCCTCGAACCGGACAGGTTCCGGCAGGTGCTGCAGGCGCATCGAGATCCAGTCGGCGCGTTCTGCAGCAAAGGCTGCAGCATCCTTGATCTGTCGGCGTGACGGGGCGACGGCGACGGCCTCGCGGCGGCGTTCATCGAGGCGCAGAATCAGCCGTCTGGCCTTGGCATTTACCTCAAACCGGACCCGCACACGATGCCCGTTCGGGGCACGTAGTGTCATTGTCTGGCCATTGTTGTAGGTCATTGCTAAGACTTCCGCTCAAACGCCGGATTCGCGTGCATTCCAATACCCAATTATTCAGAGGGCCAACATATGAAATATTTGCTGACGGGCGTTGCCGCCATCACAATGCTTACGGCTTGCGGGCAGAAAGACAAGCCGGATGACGCCGCCGTGCCGTCAGGAATTGTGTTCTCCGAATCCAAGATTCCATCCTACTCAGTCCATAAAGGAGATGCAGGATCGGCTGCCGCCGCCCTCGCCGCCATGTCGCTGGAAACTTCCGGCTCCGGCAATGTCACCTGGGACAAGCGGGCCCTCAATGGCGACAAGGCCGTCTTCACCGGCGTCACCATCGTCACGTCCGCCTATGAGGCCGACGATGAGGACGAGATCTCCGAGCTTGATGGCGCGGACCTGACGGTTGCAACGCTTGAACTGGACGGTCTCGCCATGCTGGACGGTGAGCCGAGCTTCTCCCGTATCCTGCTCAACGACATCACCTTCGTGCCGACAGATCCGGACGAGGCCGAAAATGGCTCCGGCAAGATCGGCTCCATCGACCTCGTCAATCCGTCTCCGGAAACCGCCAACTGGGTCGCCAGCCTGTTCTCCGAAGATGAAGTGCCGGACCTGCCGGAAGGCGACGCCCTCGCCTTCGACCATTGGGCCGTCAAGGATGTCGATTTCCGCATCGACGATCCCGATGGCGAAGAGGGCACCTTTACCATCGGCACAATCGAAGTAACGGGTCTCAAGGAGCAAGCGGCCGCCCTGATGAAGCTGGACGGCCTGACCTTCGATATGTTCGACCCGGTCGAAGATACCAAGATGAAGCTCAATCTCGCCTCTATCGAGATGCGCGGCGCAGACCTTGGCCTGCTGACCGATGCATCAGAAGACGCGGCAGACCCGGAAGAGGTCTCGCAGATGATGAATCTGGCGGGGCAGGACCCGGCCAATCCGGGCTATGAATCCCTGACGCTCAACGGCTTCGACATGGACATGGCCGGCGTGAAGATCGACCTGCCGAAGCTCGTCTCCGCCGTTGGCCGTGACAAGAAGAACGGTGTCGTCGCCGTGAAGACCGAGCCGTTCAAGGTTTCTCTCACCACGGATGAAGGCAAATATGGCGAGCAGCTGGCCGGCCAGCTGGCCATGCTGGGCTATCAGGAGCTGGAACTGTCCGGCGCCGGATACCAGACCTATGACGAGGCCTCCGATCTCACCACCTATAAAAAGGGTGAGAACTTCTGGGAGCTGAAGGACGGGTTCCGCATCGATTTCGGTGCGCAATATGCCGGCGCCAAGGCCATGGCCGAGGCAGACGCATCCGACGATCCGGCGGACATGCTGGGCGATACGCTCGACAACATGATCATCCACAATATGGAACTGTCGATCGACGATGACGGCTTCATGGACCGGGCTTTCAACGCTTATGCCGCCCAGTCCGGGCAGGACCCGCAGGAGATCCGCAACCAGCTGACCGGTCTCCTGGCCATGGCGCCAATGATGGCGGCTGGCAGCGGCATCGATCCTGAGCTGCTGACCGAGGCCTCGACAGCGCTTTCCAGCTTTGTGACCAGCCCCAAGACGCTGACCATCAAGCTCGCTCCGGCCGAGCCGCTGGCCATGTCCACGCTGGCCGACATGGAAGACCCGTCGGCCCTGACGAAAGAGAAGCTCGGCTTCTCCGCCGCCAACGAATAGGCTTCCTGACCACATGAGGAGCGCGCGCATCCTTCTGGGTGCGCGCGCTTTTCTTTTTTGCGGGCCGGGTGCATAGCGTATCGCCATGAAAATCGCATTCTTCGGAGACGTCGTCGGAAAGCCCGGCCGCCAGGCCGTGTTGGACCATCTGCCGGGCCTGAAAGCCCGCCTGCAGGTCGACTTTGCCATCGTCAACGCAGAGAACGCCGCCGGCGGCTTTGGCCTGACGAGCGCCATCGCGGAAGAGTTCTTCAATGCGGGGGCGGACTGTCTGACCCTTGGCGACCATGCCTGGGACCAGCGCGAGGCGCTGACCTATATCGAGCGGGAGCCGCGCCTCCTGCGCCCCGTCAATTATCCTGCCGCGGCCAATGCGCCGGGGAAGGGGGCGCATCTCTTCGCCCTGCCGGATGGCCGCCGCATCGGCGTGATCCAGGCGCAGGGCAATGTGTTCATGAAACAGACGATGAGCTGCCCGTTCGACGCCGTGGACGCTGCGCTCGATTCCATGCCGCTCGGCGCCGTGGCCGATGCCATCGTGGTCGACATGCATTGCGAGGCGACGTCAGAGAAAATGGCCATGGGCCACCATTGCGACGGCCGCGCCAGCCTCGTTGTCGGCAGCCACACCCATGTGCCGACCGCCGACACGATGATCCTCGAAGGCGGCACGGCCTACCAGACCGATGCCGGCATGTGCGGCGACTATGACAGCGTCATCGGCATGCAGAAGCAGATCTCGCTCTATCGCTTCCAGACCCAGCTGCCCGGTGACCGCTACCAGCCGGCCCTCGGCGAAGGCACGCTCTGCGGCACCTATGTCGAAACCGACGACCGCACCGGCCTCGCCATCCGTATAGAGCCGATCCGCATCGGTGGCAGACTGAGCGAGATGGTTCCGGGCTGAGTCTATCCGGCGAGGATTGTCCGCAGGGCGCTTGCAATCACAATCGGGTTGCGGTCTGTCCGCTTCACGGGTGGCGGCGGATTGCCGCCGGCCAGCCTGTGCACGGCCGTCATGGCGGAGCGGACGGAGTATTCGACCGTGAAGACGACATCGTGCGGTTGTTCGCAATACTGGCCGAGGCAGGCGAAGTTGCTGGCGCCTGCAGGCACGACATCCGGCCGGTCGCCAGCGCGTCGCGGCATGAACTGGCTGGTGATCAGCGGCATCATGCAGGGCCGGACGATGGCATCGCAGAACATTGCGTCTGCCTCGTCGCCGAGCCGTAACTGGCCCGCAAGCTCCGCCAGGATCTCGTCGCCCGAGCACTCTGCCATCGGCTTCTTCACGAAGTCACCCTCCCGGTCGCCGAGCAGGCCATAGCCCCAGAAGACATAGGTGCCATCTGCCTGGCGACGGAAGTGCGGCTGGTGGAGCATAACGAAGCACAGCATCCAGCCAGAATCGGCGATGGTCACCAGGCCGCCCGTACCAGTCCGGTTGCCGGAAAAGCGCTCCATGTGATCGACGAAGGCCGGATTCTTCAGGGTCACCGTGAAGGATTCCCAGCGTGTGCGCGTAACGTCCGGGCAGAACAGGTCCGGCCGTCCGAATACGGGCGTCTTCGCCGCGAGGTTTTGCCACAGCGTCCAGGCGCTCTCCGTCTCCGGGGCGGGCGGGGGCGCCGTGTTCGACCCCTGAACCGAATTGGCCGTCATCGAGCCGAGCGTAAAGAAGACGCGGTCATGTTCGGAAACCGGCATGGTCTCGCGCCGCCCGGCCCGGTCGAGAATGAGTTCGGCGACGCTGAGCGCCTCTCCCGGCCCGTCAAGGCTCGCATCGACAATCTCCGTGCCCGTCGCGAACGTCACGCCCCGTTCTGTCAGCCAGTCCACGATGGGCGCGATCAGCGAGTCATACTGGTTGAACCGCGTCCTCAGAACGCCTTCCATACGGGTGAAGCCTGGGAAGAGGTGGATGAAGCGCTTCAGGTAACGCGCGAGCTCAATCGCGCTGTGCCATGTCTGGAAGGCAAACATCGTGCTCCACATGATCCAGAAGTTCGACTGGAAGAAGGCCGCATCGAAGCAGTCCTCAATCGCCTTTCCATCCAGCGTCTTTTCTTTCGCCAGAATCAGGCGAGCCAGGTCCCGCATGTCGCGCAGGCGCAGGCCGAGGCGCGTGTCGGCCTTCGCGCCATTCCGGATAAGCCGGCAGCGAGAAGATCCGGGTACGTCCCGGTTGAAGGCGAATATGTCCTCCTTCGCTGACAGACCGTCCGGCAATCTGCTCGGAATGGATTGCAACAGGTCGAAGGTGCAGATGAAGTTCGGCTCGAACATCCGCCCGCCGCGCACGAGATAGCCTATGTCCGCATCGCCGGACCCGTCGAGGCTGCCGCCGAAGCGGTCTTCCTTCTCGAAGATCGTGACCTGCTCGCCTGCAACGTTAGCATCGCGGATCAGGAACACCGCCGCCGCCAGCGAGGCGATCCCGCCCCCGGCGAGATAGTAATGCGCAGGCCGTTCCGGTTCGCGTGTCATCTGCCGCCCTCCCTGACGGGTTCAGCTGCCGCGGGCTGTGTTATTTCTTCAGCGCGGCGCTTATCGGATCAGACAGCGTTTTCGCCGCCCTGCCAAGTCGGCGATCGCTGTTAGGGAAGCGCACTTGTAAAGCATCATCACCTCCCGCGCCGCTGAAGCCCAAAGGAAATCGTGCAGGGTGATTGATGGTGCTATTCAGGTGCAGATTGCAGGGCGGTGAGAACGGCGGAATCTCTGTCATAGATATCATCCAGGTAGCGGATGCCTCCCAGCCCATCACTGACCGTGGTGAGGTAAAGGATATGGACAGGTATGCGCGTGCTGAGCGTGGCGCGTGTTTCTTTGCCCGACGCAACTGCGGCGTCCACCTTTGCAGCATCCCAGCCGGATGTTTCCGACAAGAGCCATTTTGACAGCTCGATCGGGAACTGCGTCCGCAAGCAGCCGGACGAGAAGGCCCGCTGCCGTTCAGCGAACAGCCCCCGCGTTGGCGTGTCGTGCAGGTATACATTGTACGGATTGGGAAACATGATCTTCACCTGACCAAGCGCGTTCATCGGTCCCGGTGCCTGTCGCAGTCGATAGGGGAAGTTCGACGGTTTTAGTGAGGCCCAGTCTATGCTTGCGGGGTCCACAACCTTGTTCGACCGGTCAAGTACCTGGAAGCCCAGTCGTCCTATGGTGCCGGGGTCTTTCTGGAACATGGGCAGTTTGTCCGCTCTGGCCAGACTGTCCGGCGTTTCCCACCAGGGATTAAACACGATGTATTCGATTTCGTCAGAAAACACAGGCGTCCGCCGGTAGGGCTTGCCGACAATCGTCAGGTGCGTACTCTGAGCAATACCGTTTTCGAAGGCTGTTACCTCGAAGGATGCGATATTCGCCCGTAGATGCCGGCGGCCGAGGGAATCGGGCAGCCAGCGCCAGCGCTCGAGGTTGACGCGTAATTGTGCAATCCGAGCCTCAATTCCCTTGTTCAATAGACGAATTGTAGCAGCACCGGCTACACCGTCTGAGTCCAACCCTTCCGAAGCCTGAAAGGTTTCGACTGCGGTTTTTGTGGCTTCGTCAAAATTATCGCTTCCCGCCCTGGCTTCCAGCCGGCCAAGTTGAGACAGGCGGGCGCGCAATGAGGCGACCCTCGGGCCTGACATACCGGATTTCAGTGCCGGCCCTTCTTCCACGGTGATGATTTTCAATGCTTCGGCCGCCTGCTGAGCTGCCAATTCTGCCCGCATCGCCTGATAGACCGGCTGTTGCGGGGCGAGCGCTTCAAGCGTGGCTGATATCTCTCCACTCTCCAGCGCGCTCGACAGGCTGGCTGAAATATCTGCTTGCCGGGCAGGAATGGTCCAGCTTGGCTCGATACTCACAGGATTCAGCTTGCCTTGCAGCAGGTGGGAGGCGGCCATCAGCCATGCGGCAGTGGCCAGCCGGTCACGCTCTGCGGGGTCTCCGCGCGCAGCTTCCAGCGCGCCGAGATTGTAATCTTCCGGATTCAGACCATGACTCGAAATGCCTTTCAGGGCGGAAAGCAGCTCGTCGAAATTCTCATCGGACCAGACCTGTTCGATCCCGGCCTCTTCATAAAAGGTCTCGGTCACGATGGGCGCAATATCTGCCGCGTGTGCAGTCTCCTGAACCGGCTGGGTTTGCGTACAGGCAGTCAACAGCAATGCGGCAGCCGCCTGGATGATAATAATGGGCTTCGGGCGCATGGAGCTTCCTCTTCAACTGACCGCTTTTCATTCTGGCGGTGAATACGCCGCTTCGTCCAGTCTTAGCTGATGGAGGAGCGGCAGACTAACGTGTCCGGAATGATCCGTTATAGTCAGGCCAGATCATGGCGTAGTCGGATTTCGTCCTGTGGCAGTTATCCCCCGCACGCATCACGCCTCCAATCCTGCCGCCATCATTGCCGCGAAAAGAATTCCATCCGACACCTCTGTACCCGGAGTTATAGTCCGGCACATGTCGCTCTTTCACCCACCCGCCTGGTTCCCGCCGCAGCTCGCCTTTTTCTGGCCTCTGATCTGGGTCCAGGTGCTGATGCTGCGCGCGCATTCCAATGACCGCCTTACCGTCGCGTGCGACGGGCGGGCCGCAGTGCCGGCATATCTCAACTTGCAGCCCCTCTCCCTCTGGAGAGGGGGGATGAGGGGGTATAGGCATTGCCGTATGCCATGCACTCGCTTGTGTTTCGTGGCCCCTCATCCCCAACCCCTTGTCCCAAGGGAGAAGGGGCCTTCACCTGCCGCTGCCGGATACCTGACGCGGCGGCTGACCCCCGAAAACCAAACCCACCTCACCAAGCGCCGTCACGGGCGCCGCACGTGCTGGTGATCACGCTTTTGCGAGCGCTCTTGTTTTGAACCGAACGATCGGTACATAAGCCGGGTCGAAAGACAATAACCCTTCAAACGACCCCTGAAGTCACCCTGATCAAACAAGGAAATTCAAATGTCCCGTATCCCGACCCCCGCCACCGTTGAAGATGCCCCGGCCGCGGCACACGCTTCGCTGAACGGCGTGAAAGCCGCGCTCGGCATCGTGCCGAACCTCTACCGCCTCACCGCCAACAGCCCGGCCGCCCTGGACGGCCTGCTCTCGTTCAACGGCGCGCTCGGCAAGGGCCAGCTGCCGGCCGCAACTCGGGAGCGCATCGCGCTCGCCATCGCGAACGTGAACGGCTGCTCCTACTGTAACTCGGCCCACTCCTACATCGCGGCCAACATGCTGAAACTGCCGGAAGACGAGATCATCCGCGCCCGTGGCGGCCGTGCCTCCGATGCGAAAGCTGATGCGGCTGTGGTACTCGCCCGCAAGATCGCCATCGCCCGCGGCGCCGTGAAAGACACCGATATCACCGAAGCACGCGCGGCTGGCCTGTCGGATGGCGAACTCGTGGAAGTCGTCGGCCACGTCGCCCTCAACGTCTACACCAACTACCTCAACGAGGTATTTGGCACCGAGATCGACTTCCCGGTCGTCACCGCCGAGCGCGTGGCCGAGCCGGCCTGAAGCCAACGCTGAGGAAGCGCCTGACGGGCCCAAAAAGGCCCGGAAGGGGAAGGACGGGGACTCTCCCACTCGTCCTTCCCCGAACGCGCGTCTGAAATCCGCTTTGATTTTACCGGTCAGTTGCGGAAGGGTACACCCATGACCGCTGCTGCCAGAACTTCCCATTCGCGCGACGAGATCGTCCGCAAATTGTTCGACCTCTTCCGCCATCGCGGTTTCGAGGGCGCGGCCCTATCGGACATATCGGAGGCCACCGGCCTTGGCCGCTCCAGCCTCTATCACCACTTCCCGGGCGGGAAGGACGAGATGGTTGCCGCCGTCGCAGACTTCGCCCACGGCCAGATCGAACAGAACATCCTCGCGCCATTGGCCGGGGAAGGGCCGCTGGCGGACCGGGTCGCGGCGATGCTGGAAACGACCAGCGCGATGTATGATTGCGGGCGGGAACCCTGCCTGGTCGCCAGCCTCATGGTCTCGCCGGGCCTCGCGCCGGACTCTGTCGGAAAGGTGCAGGCCATCCTGAATGACTGGATCACGGCGCTGGCTGCTGCGCTGGAAGGCGCGGGGCTCCCGGCGGCCGAGGCGAAGCGTCGGGCGACCGCGGCTATCATCGATATCCAGGGTGCGCTCCTCGTCGCCCGGGCCAGCGGCGATACCGGCGTTTTCACCGATGCCATGGAAACCGCCCGCCGAGACCTGCTCGAACCGGCCTGACTTTCACGCCTGAACCGTCCGGCTTGGCCTGCGGCGCCCCATGCGCTAAAGCCCTGCCTTTCCAGTTTCGAACCGCTGCCGAGAGGGTTTTCATGGCCGGCCACAGTAAATGGGCAAACATCCAGCACCGCAAAGGCGCCCAGGACAAGAAGCGCGCCGCGCTGTTCTCGCGTCTGTCCAAGGAGCTTACCATCGCGTCGAAAATGGGAGGGCCCGATGCGGACGCCAATCCGCGCCTGCGTCTGGCCATCCAGAACGCCAAGGGCCAGTCGATGCCGAAGGACAACATCCAGCGCGCCATCGACAAGGGCCAGGGCGGTGGCGGCGAAGACTATATGGATATCCGCTATGAAGGCTTCGGCCCCGGCGGCGTCGGCATCATTGTGGAAGCCTCCACCGACAACAAGAACCGCGCCGCGACCGATATCCGCACGGCGTTCTCCAAGAATGGCGGAAACCTCGGCGAGACGGGCTCTGTCTCCTTCGGCTTCGACCAGGTCGGCGAGATCGAATACCCGCCGGAAGCCGGCAGCGAAGACGAGATCATGGAAGCCGCCATCATGGCCGGTGCCCAGGATGTCGAGTCCGACGAGAGCGGCCACTTCATCTACACCGCTCGCGAAGACCTGCAGACGGTGGCCGATGCGCTGACCGAACATTTCGGGGACGCGGTCGAAGCCAAGTCGACCAAGTTGATCTGGAAGCCACAGAACACGGTGCCGATCGAGGGCGACGCGGCTGACACGCTGATGAAGCTGCTCGACGTGCTGGATGACCTCGACGATGTCTCGAACGTCTACGACAATTCCGAACTGTCGGATGAGGAAGCCGCCCGCCTCGCTGGCGAGTGATCCGGACAGCAAACTGGTTTAAGGGCTGACGAGGCGGATCTGGCTGCGGCCGCTGTCTTCACCGGCAGAGGCGGCGACATGCCAGCCGAGCGCCTCGTAAGCCTTGCGCGCGCCGAAATTCTGCGTGTCCACATCCAGCGTCAGCGGCTGGCCGGCCTCTTGCCGGGCAACTTCCAGCAGGCCGCGGCCGACGCCGCAAAAGCGCCAGTCCTCATGCACGAAGATGTGGTCGACATAGGCATCGGGCGGCTGAAGCGTGAGGAAGCCGATGATGCCGGCACTCGGCTCTTCGGCGACCCAGATCTTCGCGCCGGGCAGGGACCGGATCAGCCGCGCCACATAAGGCCGGGGGGCTCCGCGCCACGGGAACTTGCGCAGACAGGACATGAAGATCGACATGCAGGCCTGCCCGTCGCTCGTTTCATAGTCCCGTATGTGCCAGCCGGCTCCGGCATGAATGTACATGCCCTAAAAGTAGCAACGGAATTCTGTGCGTCCACTGTTTCTCGGCTGTGAACGCTGCAAAACTACATCTGCATCGTCCAGCCTTCGACGCCCATGGCCGCCTGACGGATCGCTTCCGACAGGGTGGGGTGGGCATGGCAGGTGCGGGCGACATCTTCCGAGGCCGCGCCGAATTCCATGGCAACGCAGATCTCGCCGATCATCTCGCCAACGCACGGGCCCATCATGTGGGCGCCCAGAATGCGGTCGGTGTTCTTGTCGGCCAGGATCTTCACGAAGCCAGTGGTTTCATGGTTCGTGCGCGCGCGGGAGTTGGCCATGAAGGGGAACTTGCCCTTCTTGTATTCGATGCCGGCTTCTTTCAGCTGGTCTTCCGTCTTGCCGACCCAGGCGATCTCCGGGTTCGTGTAGACGACGCTCGGCACCAGATCATAGTCGACATGGCCCGCCTTGCCGGCGATCAGTTCGGCGACGGCCGTGCCGTCATCCTCGGCCTTGTGGGCCAGCATCGGCCCGTGGATGCAGTCGCCGACCGCCCAGACGCCGTCAGCGGCCTTGAAGTGACCGTCGGTCACTTGCACGACACCGCGCTTGTCGGTGGTCACGCCAACATTCTCAAGACCCAGGCCATCCGTGTACGCACGGCGGCCGACGGCCACGATCACGACATCTGCGTCGAGGGTTTCGGTGTCGCCGCCCTTGGCCGGTTCCATGGAGAGTTTCAGCTTCGACTTCATCTTCTCGACGCCGGTCACTTTCTGGCCGAGGCGGAAGGTGAGGCCCTGTTTCTTGAAGACGCGCTGGGCTTCCTTGGCGATCTCGCTGTCGGCGCCCGGCATGATGCGGTCGAGATACTCGACCACGGTCACTTCAGCGCCGAGGCGTGCCCAGACCGAGCCCATCTCGAGGCCGATGACGCCGGCGCCGATCAGGATCAGGCGCTTTGGCACAGCGGTCAGCGACAGGGCGCCGGTGTTCGTCACCACGCGCTCTTCATCGATCTCGATGCCTGGCAGGCTGACCGGCTCGGAGCCGGTGGCGATGACGATGTTTTTCGTTTCGAAGGTCTGGGTGCCGCCCTCGTTCAGGGTCGCTTCGACTTTGCCCGGCCCGAGGATCTTGCCGCGGCCCACGATGTAGTCGACCTTGTTCTTCTTGAAGAGGAATTCGATCCCCTTGGTCAGGCCTTCGACGGCGTCGTCCTTCTGCGCCATCATCTGGGTGATATCGATTTCCAGCTTGCCGGTCTTGATTCCCATGCCGGCGAAATCTTCCTGCGCACCGCGATAAAGGTCGGACGCGTGGAGGAGGGCCTTGGACGGGATGCAGCCGACATTCAGGCAGGTGCCGCCGAGTTTGCCGCGGGATTCGATACAGGCAACCTTCAGCCCGAGTTGTCCTGCGCGGATCGCGCAATTGTAGCCGCCGGGGCCGCCACCGATGATGACGACGTCATAGGTCTCTGCCATGGGAAATTCTGCCTTGCGAAAAGGGGCCTGAGGATTCGAGCGCCAACCTAGGCATTTGCGCCCTGAAATCAATGCGCCCTTGGTAGGGAGAGCAGCTTCAGTTGCGTTGCAGGATAAATAGCAGGCCCATCAGCACAATCAGAATGCCCGAAAACACGGCTTCATCCATCCAGAGCACCGAATTTGCCCCGGAAAGCGCCATCGTGGCCGCCAGCAGCGCGAAAACGCCCACACCAATCAGGCTGAGCAGGGCGCCGAAAGGTTTGCCGAAGCCTGCCAGCAGGCCGCCGATCACAGCGACAAAGGTGCCGAGTATGCGCAGCAGGCTGGTTGGCGGGGAGAGAAGGGCATCAGACAGGGGGCTGCCGCGCGAAACGATCACGTTCACTGTGTGAATGCCGCCCCAGAGCAGCCAGGCTGCCAGCACGGCCAGTGCAAAGCCGGCGAGATTGCGAACGGTCATAACAAGCCTTCCTCATTATCATTCTTGAGGGGACCATACGCCATGTCGGCGTAAAGCGAAGTAAATTCAGGGTCTGCCGGTCTGGCCGGGCGTCAGGCGAGGCCTCGGGCTTCCAGCACTTTTTGCCGACGGGCAGCGGCCTTGCGGCCATGATGGGCAAAGCTGGCCCGTTGGCGCGCGACGGCGGCTGGGACGAAACCGGGCCGGGTCTTGGGCTGGCCGAACACATGCTTGCGCACGACAATCGGCTCTTCGCCCTCAGCAGATTGCTGGACGACGATGGTCTGGACCACGGGTTGCCGCACCTCTTCGGGCTGGGCTTCTGCCTGTTCAACCGGCCGGGCAGGGCGGTAGCGCAGCTCCCAGACGGCGATCAGCAGCAGAACGCCGACGGCGCCGAGCCCGGCCACACCGCCTTCGGCAATGCTCGGGTTTTCCCACCAGCCGGGTTCGAAGGTGACGAGGTAGAAGACCGGAAAGCCTGCGCCCATGCCGCAAAGATACCAGGCAACCCCGCCGCGGCGGCGCGCAGCCACCATGGCGGCAGAGCAGTAGAAGCAGAGCGCGGCGAGCAGATAGGGTCCGCCATTGTCGATGCCGAGCTGGCGCCAGTTCACCGTGGCGAGGCCATCGGCCAATTGGTCATGGGCCAGCCAGCTGACGGCCATCATGATCGACGGCCAGCGCACGGCTGTCAGCGCGCCAAAGGCAAAGGCGATCGCAAAACAGGTAATCAGGATGGCGATAAGCTGGCGGAGCATGCTTAACGCCGTACCACGCGCGTGGTGACGATCCGCTGAACGGAATCGTTGAAATTCGTTCAGTTTTGCCTTTTAGGGCGATTATTCCGCTTTGCTCTCCAAAGCGTCATACATGAGGGTCACGCAGATTTCCTGCTCATACTCGAAATCGGGCACGTAGGCGCCTGACGCCGGGTCGAGCGTGTAGGTCACCAGACGATCTTCGCCTTTGATCTCGCTGGTAAATTTGTAATCGACCAGGAAAGAGTCGGCGCTTGTTCGGGAGGGCTTGATCCGGCCTTCCAGAACGCAGGGCTTCAGCTCTTCATAGGCGGCGCCAGTCGTGTCATCCCGGGTCGTCACACTGGCGCGGAATGCAGGCCCGTCCGGTGTGATTTCGATGACGTCCTCTTTGGCGACCACATAGCCCTGACCCATCCAGCCGGCTTTGACCATCATGGTCGGATAGTTCAGAAGGCCGGTGCGGAGCGAATAGTCTGGCGGTTGGCCGAATCCATTGCCAAAGGCAAGATCTTGCCAGGTGCCAATCACCTCACCATCCTTGATGTAGTGGGCGCTGATACGGCCGGCAGCCACATGCGCATCTTCCTTGTTGGTCCCCTTGGAGACCAGGGCGATATAATCATCGAACCTGACGGCGAAGGCGGGTTCGAAGGTAAACGTCTCCATCCGGCCGCCAAACTCTTCACTGGCTTTGATTTCAACGGTCGCCTTGCCAAAGTCGCCATAGGCGGCGGCGAAGGCCTGATCGAGATCACTGCCGCTCATCACTAGTTCGAAGGGTTCAGGCCGCTCGGTAACGGCCGGCTTTTCGCAGGCGGCAAAGCAGAACTCGTTGTAAAGAAGATTGTTGGTCCAGGGCAGCTGGCTGCGATTGGTGCGCCCGGCCACCCGGCGCTGGGCGGCGGCGAAGGCGTCTTCGGCTTTCTGGCCAGGCCGGCGGATCTCCTCGGCCAGCACCGGCGCATAGACGCCCTCCTTGGCCACATCGTCGAGGCCGGTGGCATAGGCGATCAGCATGTCCGGGCGTGCCTCCACGCGGGAGAGGCCTTTGACGCCGGCCTTGTAGCCGGAAAAGCCCGGCACGTTCCGGCAGGCATCGAAGACCAGGAAAATCGCACGGGCGCCGGTGGCGGCAAACCCGTCGCGCTGGGTCTGCATGTCGAGGCCGTAAAAGGCAAGGTCGGAGGCGGCAACCAGTTCCGCATCCACGCCCAGAAGGTAGGAATCCCCGCTTTCGGGGTGCTGGGCGCCATGGCCGGTATAATAGACGAACGCCACCGCATCGGGCCCAGCTGCATCGACCTTGCGGCGGAAGGCGTTGAGCGTCGAGGCAAGGTCACGCTTGTTGAGGTCATGTGCGCGGGTGACGTCGAAACCGGTCTCGATCAGCGCGCTGGCAATCGTGTCGGCCTCCTGGCTGGCGCTGGTTACCCGGGAGAGATCTCCGGTGTAGTCGGTCTGGGAGATGACCAGGCCAAGGCGGGTTTCAGCGATTGAGGCGGCGGGCAGCAGAAGAAGGCAAGCGCAGGCCAACGCCACGCGGGCCAGACGGGTCTGACAGAATTGCTTTATTCGGTTCACCGGATCAGGTCCTCCCACACCGGGGAAAACCTAGCCTTATGGTTAAACCGCGTCGAGAGGGAACGGCTTTTCCGATCAGGCTTCAGCGAAGGGCACGATCCGGGTGGCGAGGAAGGTCGCAACGATTGGCAGCAGCAGGCCACCAGCGACCATCCAGGTCGGGTGGGAGACCGACAGAAGCACAGCAATGGTCAGCAGCAAGACCGCCCCGGCGACCACGAGCGCCGAACGGCGGGCGCCTTTTGATATCCGCAAAGCGGCCCAGACGCCGACGAGTGCCCCGAGGAACCAGGACAGCACAACCATGGCCTTCGCCCCGACGGGGGCGGCTGCAACCGCATCGCGAACCTGCTGTGGAGAGGGGTTCGCGGGAAGCTCAGGTTGCGGAAACAAGAAATGGCCCACCATCTGGATGAGGGCGACGACCATCATGGCTAACACGATACCTACGACGGCGCCTGCCAGCTTGCGCGTCATAATTCAGCCTCCCAGCTAAAGTGGCTGAGTAAATGCCACGGTAAAGGCTAGCCCGCAAATGCCTTTTCTATAACAAATTCAGCGGGTGAGGCGTTCGAACCCTCTGTCAGACCGGCCTTGATCATGAGGGCTTTGGTGTCCTGGATCATTTCCATGGAGCCACAGATCATGCCCCGGTCCGTGGCAGGGTTGAGCGGCTTAACCCCCAGATCTTCAAAGAGTTTTCCGGATTCTATGAGGTCCGTGATACGGCCCTGATGATCGTGCGGTTCCCGCGTGCAGGAGGTGTAGAGACGGAGCTTTCCTTCGACCATTTCCCCTACGAGAGGGTCGTTAATCAAATCGGCCACCAAATTTCGCGAATAGGTCAATTCTGCCGCTTCACGGCATGTATGAGTGACAATGACCTCATCATATCGCTCATACGTCTCGGGATCGCGCACAAGGCTCGCGAAGGGCGCAAATCCCGTCCCGGTTGAAAACATGTAGAGCCGCTTGCCTGGAAGGAGAGCATCCAGCACAAGCGTGCCGGTCGGTTTCTTGCCCAGCAGCACCTTGTCGCCGGGCTTGATGTGGCACAGGCGCGAGGTCAGCGGACCGTCCGGCACTTTGATGGAATAAAACTCCAACTCGTCGTCCCAGGCAGGGGAGGCGATTGAGTAGGCGCGCAGCAGCGGTCGGCCGTCTTCCTTGGGCAGGCCGATCATCACGAATTCGCCCGAACGGAAGCGGAAGCTCCGCGGGCGGGTGATGCGGAAGCGGAACAGGCGGTCGGTGTAATGTTCGACCGCAAGGACGGTTTCTTCCGTCGGCGCATTCGGATTGACTCGAGCGGCCCCAGCGGCGGCTCCGGTCGCGTCAGCGGACATGGCAGACCCCTTATCGATATCAGTCAGCGGCAGATGACTATCACACGGCTGGATTGCAATGTGGCAGAAGAACGCTTCAGATTTCCTCAACAGTCCGCCGAGTCTGCAGGAAAATCGGGGGCACAAAAAACCCGCCGATTGGGCCGGCGGGTTTCTGGTTCAGGTGCCTGGCCGGGTCAGACCGAAGGCTCGGCGGCTTCCCGGCAGACCACAGCGCGCACGTCTTCTTCGGTGTGCGCAGCGCGCAAGGCGTCGCGTACGGCGCCCTGGCGGAAGACGCGGGAGACCTGGGCCAGGGCGCGGAGGTGGTCCGCACCAGCTGATTTGGGCGCCAGCAGCATGAAGATCAGGTCGCAGGGTCGCTCGTCGATGGCCTCGAAATCAACGCCATGGTCAAGCCGCAGGAAACCGCCCACCGGCTTCTCGAGGCCCTCAATGCGCGCATGCGGGATGGCAACGCCCTCCCCAACGCCGGTTGAGCCCAGCCGTTCGCGTTCCATCACGGCGTCCTCGATCTGGCGTGCGCCAAGGCCGGTCGCCTCGGCCAGGCCTTCTGCCAGAGCGTGTATCGCCTGTTTGCGGCTCGTCGCGTCAAACGACGGCAGGATAACCCCGCCTTCAAGCAGGGAACTCAGATCGGTCGCCATGTAACTCGCTTCCGTTGGCCGCCTCAGTTTCTGGAGGCGTCTGCTGGATCCACCCAACCAATGTGCCCGTCCGGGCGGCGGTACACCATATTCAGGCGTCCATGGCCAGCATTTCTGAACATGAGTGCCGGAACTTCCTGCAGTTCCAGCTGCATTACTGCCTCGGAAACGCTCATTGTCCGAATGTGAACAGCGGTTTCGGCGACGGTCAGCGGGGCGTCGTCAGAAGCCTCCGGGAGCTCTTCATCCGTTTCGGCATCGTATGCATTTACCTGGATAACAGACTCCGCCGCCGGTTCGACGGGCATGGTGGTGTTGCCTGCATGATGGTCTTTCAGGCGGCGCTTGTAGCGGCGCACGCGCTTTTCCATCTTGTCCAGGCTGTCTTCCAGCGCCGCATAGGGGTCGCCCGCCTTGCCGGTCGATTGCAGAATGATGCCCGAGGGCAGGTGGACGTTGCAGTCCACTTCCACGAACGGGCCCTGCTGGGATACGAAAACACGGGCATCGCCAGTTCGATTGAAATACTTACTGACCGCCGCCTCCAGCCCCGTTTCGATCCGGCCCCGAAGAGCTTCACCGAGATCCATATGCTTGCCAGTAATCTGTATCTGCACGAGCGGTCTCCTTCTTTATGGCTCGCCATTATGGCGCAGAAAATCGCACGACGCGACTCCTACTGAAGAGATGGGCGAGACTTGGGCGGGCAAAAAGAGGGTGCGGCGTTACAAACCGTCAATTCGCGTCTCAGGTGTACAGGCCCCGGAAAATTTCCCGATTTGACAGGTGCGCCGGGACATCTCACCATTTAACCAATGACTCATTCGTGGCGGGCTAAGCAATTCGAATAAAGTGTGATCGTTCATGAACAGGTCCACCGCCCAGCGGATCGATGACTCGTCCCTTCCTCCTCTCGATGAAGAAGGAATGACGAACCCGTTGGCATATGGTGCGGTCGGCATTGCCCACATCGATTCTGACGGCACGATCCTGCGGTGCAATCTGCGTTTCGCCGAAATGCTGGGTTACAAGCCGGAAGAACTCGCCGGCATGCACACCGATGCCGTCACCGATGCCGATGATCTCGAGCTGCAGATCATGCTGTTCCGGGAGATGCTCGCTGGGAAGCGGCGCTCCTTCCAGATGAACAAGCGCTATGTCCACAAGGATGGCAGCATCGTCTGGGCAATCCTCACTGTGGGCTGCGCGCGTGACGCGGATGGCCGGGTTGAGCATTTTGTCGCGATCATCAGCGACGTCACGGAGAAGCATAATGCGTCCCAGGCGCTCGCCGAGAGCGAAGCGCGCTTCCGTGCGACATTTGAAAATGCAGCCGTCGGGATGGCGCTCGTCGGGACGGATGGGTCCTGGCTGAGAGTGAACCAGCGGGTTTGCGACATTGTCGGGTACAAACCCCATGAGTTGATGAAGCTCACCTTCCAGGACATTACCCATCCGGACGATCTCAATATCGATCTCGGCCTCCTGCAGGAGGCCATCGACGGCAAGCGCGATACCTATTCGATGGAAAAGCGCTACTTCCACAAGGATGGCAGCATGGTCTGGGCAAAGCTCACCGTGGGCTGTGTCCGTAATGAAGCCGGGGAAGTCGACTATTTCATCTCGGTGATCGAGGACATCACCAGCGAGAAACGCAAGGATGACGCACTTCATCAGAGTGAAGAGCGTTTCCGCGCCACATTCGAGAATGCGGCCATCGGGATGGCCCAGGTTGCTCCGGATGGAACCTGGATACATGTAAACCGTAAAGTCTGCGAAATCCTCGGCTATTCGGAAGCTGAGCTGATGCAGTGCAATTTTCAGTCTCTGACCTATCCGGAAGACCTTCCACTGGGCGTCAGTCAGATGCAGGAAATGTTCGCCGGCAAGCGCAGCTCGATGCAGATCGAGAAGCGTTATGTCCACAAGGATGGCAGCATTGTCTGGGCCAACCTTACCGTCGCCTGTGTGCGCAACAAGGCGGGCAGTGTCGATTACATGATCTCGGTGATCGAGGACATCACCGAAAAGAAGCAGATGCGCCAGGATCTGACGGCAAGCGAAGCGCGCTTTGGGGCGGTTCAGCAAACCATGCCGGACGGTTTCATGATTTTCAAAAGCGTCCGGAACGAAAGCGGTCAGATCGAGGATTTTGCGTGTGAATATGGAAACCCTGCTTCCAGTGAGCTTCTGTCGATAGACCCCAAAGACATGCCCGGTCACCGGATGCTGGTGCGGAATCCCTTGAACATCGATGTCGGATTGTTCGACATCTACTGCAGTGTCGTGAATACGGGGCGAACGGCACAGGGTGAGCTCAAGTTTCCATTCATGGACGGCACCTCCAAATGGTTCCGCTATTCGATCGTGAAAGTCGATGACGGGTTTGCGGTCACGTTTTCGGATGTCAGCACGGAGAAGAAGTCAGAAGCGGAGCTGCGGAAAAGCGAGGCGCGTTTCAGAGCGGTCCAGCAGACCATGCCGGACGGCTTCATGATTTTCAGCAGTATCCGGAGCGAAGACGGGGCGATCGAAGACTTTTATTGTGAATACGGGAATCCGGCGGCCCAGAAAATCCTGTCTATCGGACCTGAAGAAATCCCTGGCTACAAGATGCTCGAGCGCGATGCCAACAGCGTACAGCTTGGTCTGTTCGACTTGTATCGCGAAGTGGTCGAAACAGGGGAGACGGCTCAGGGAGAGTTGAAATTTCCGTTCCGGAGCGGCGCTATACGTTGGTTCCGCTATACGATTGTCAAAGTCGAGGATGGATTCGCGGTCGCATTTGCTGATGTCAGCGATGCCAAGGAATCCGAGATCCGGCTTCGCGAAAGCGAGGAACGCTTCCGGGCGGCCCAGCAGACGACGCCCGACGGCTTCGTGATGTTCCGATGTGTTTACGACGATCAGAACAATGTCGCTGATTTCGTTTGTGTGTATGAAAATCCTGCGGCGGCGGCGATCATCAATCTTCCCGGTCAGAAACTTGTCGGGCGGACCATGCTGACCGGTGCGCCGCCGGATATGCGGCGTCCTTTGTTCGATGCTTACGCCAGTCTGGTGGAGACAGGCGAGCCATTGGATATGGAAATGTTCTTCCCGATTACCAATAATGGTCTCTGGCTCCGGATAGCTGCAGTCAGGATCGAGAATGGCGTCGCCGTAACCTACTCTGACATTACAGAACGCAAGAAGGCAGAGTTGCGGTTGCGGGAAAGTGAATCCCGCCTTCGCGCCTTCCACCAGACGACGCCGGACGGGTTTGTTATTTTCGAAAGTATCCGGAACGCTGAAAACGAAATCAAGGATTTCCAGTTTGTCTATGCAAACCCCGCGGCGGTGCGCTTGTCGGGCCGTGATCTGGAGCAGTTGTTTAAAACGACGATGTTGAAGGACGCGCCGCTACTGAAGGAAGTTGGTGCGTTCGACCAATATGTACGGGTCGTGGAGATGGGCGAGCCTTGGCGGGGAGAGTTCTTATATCCGGACGGGCGTGCTGGCGGGGTCTGGTACAGTGTTACCGCCGCCAAGGTCGATGATGGCGTCGCCATTTCATATTTGGACATATCGAGAGAGAAAGAGGCTGAGGCAAGGCTGCGGGAGCAGGAAGAGCGTGCGCGCGCCATCCTGAACAGCCTGATCTCTTTCGTCACGCTGCTGACACCAGATGGCATCATCCTCGACGTCAACGCCGCGGCGCTGGCCACCGCGAACCTCGACGCGTCTGATGTTGTCGGGAAACATTTCTGGGATACCTATTGGTGGTCCCATGATGCCGATGCCCGCGAGGAGCTGCGCCGGTGTGTCCTGAGGGCGGCCAAGGGAGAGCGCGTTCTTCATGACACCACTGTTCGGGTTTTGGGGGATGAGCGTATTGCAGTCGCAAACCTGCTCGCACCAGTCGTGGATGAAGTTGGCGTCGTGACAAATGTTGTTGCCTCCGGATTCGATATTTCCGACCGCAAGAAGGCCGAGCAGCATCGGGAGATGTTGGTGGGGGAACTCAGCCATCGGGTGAAAAACTCTCTGGCAACCGTTCAGACCATTGCCTCGCACTCGCTGCGTGAAGCGTCCGATCTGGACTCCTTCCGGGAGACGTTCGTCGGCCGGCTTATGGCGATTTCCAAATGCCATGACCTGCTGATCAGTTCGACGCGGAGCGACGCCGATATTTCCCAGCTCGTGCGTGATCAGGTGCTGCCGTATTCCCAGGGCGGCGTCGACCAGCAGGTGACGATGTCCGGGCCCCCATTGATGCTTGGGCCAGAAGCGGCGCACACATTCGGCCTCATCCTGCACGAACTGGCGACCAACGCGGCAAAGTATGGCGCTCTGTCGACAGACGAGGGGCGCCTCGATATCCGATGGCGGCGCGGCTCCGATCCGTCGATTGCAGACGCAGAGTTGACCTGGGTCGAGACGGGGGGGCCGCCTGTGGAGCCGCCGAAGCGCCGGGGTTTCGGCAGTGTGCTGATTGAGCAAAGCCTGTCTCATGCGCTCGGCGGGCAGGCGAAAATTGAATACCGCCCGGAAGGCCTTTGGGCCGAGTTCAGGTTCCGCAGGAGGGGGCAATCATGAGCTGTGATGAGGGTGTAATTCTCCTCGTTGAAGATGAGTTCCTGATTGCACTGGATGTGCAGATGCGCCTGCAGGAGGCGGGCTACAAGGTCCTCGATCCGGTTGCCAGTGTAGAAGATGCAATGGCCGCGCTGGACAAAACGCAGGTCTGCGCGGCGATCCTCGACATGAATATCAGCGGATCGACATCACTCCCTATTGCCCAGCGGCTGGAAAGCGAAGGCAAGCCTTTTATCTTCCTGTCAGGCAATGACACGTTCCACCTTCGGGAACGGTATCCACATCACATGGTGATGACCAAGCCGATCAATTACGAACAGCTGATCGGCGCGGTCAGGCAGATCTGCGGCGGCTGACGCTTACATTGCCGGGCGGGGGGTGCCGCTGAGGGGCGTGCCTTCCTCATCGTCTTTCGGTTTGCCGGGCTTTTTTCCGTAGTCGTGCTTTTTCAGGAGACCGCGGAACTGGTGATAGGTCAGCCCCAGTGCATCGGCAGCCTGGCCCTGATGTCCCTTCGCCCAACTGAGCGCCTCATCGATCAACCGCATTTCAAAGGCTGCGACCTGCGCCTGGAAGTCGGCTGTGACCGATGGGTCGATCCTGCCGGGATCACTCACCTGCAGGGAGGAGGATTTTGGCGCTGGAACCGGCTTTCCAGGTGATGTTTGTGGCCGCCAGGGGGATTCGAACGGATCCAGCGCTGCGGGGTCGAACACGACCGGCTCTCCCGGTGTCATGACCATGGAGCGATGGGTCAGCCGTTGGGCGAAGTTTCGCAACTCGCGCACATTGCCCGGCCAGTCATGCGCTTCGATCGCGGCAATGGCGGACGGCGCGAAGCCTGGAAAATCCTGACCCATTTCAATCGCCATCCGGCGGGCAAAGAAGTCCGCCAGCAGACTGGCATCGCCGCGCCGGGCGCGCAGCGGGGGCAGTGTAATCACGTCGAAGGCCAGGCGGTCGAGCAGGTCAGACCGGAACTCGCCAGCCTCTGCCATGGCGGGCAGGTCGGCATTCGTGGCGGCAATGATGCGCACATTGGTTGTCAGCACGCGTGAGCCGCCAAGGCGCTGGAATTCGCCATACTCGACCACGCGCAGCAATTTTTCCTGCACCTGCTGGGACGCCGTGGCGATCTCATCGAGGAAGATCGTCCCGCCATCTGCGAGTTCGAACCGGCCCTTGCGCTGCTCGGTCGCGCCTGTGAACGCACCGCGCTCGTGCCCGAACAATTCACTGTCGAGCAGCGTTTCCGAAAGGGCGGCGCAGTTCACCTTGATGAAGGGGCCTTCCCACCGCTTCGAAAGGAAGTGAAGGCGTTCGCCGATCAGCTCCTTACCGGTGCCACGTTCTCCGATGATGAGAATTGGGCGCTCCAGCGGTGCAACGCGGGAGACATGCTCCTGCGCACTGAGCCAGGCCGGGGACTCCCCGATCAGCTGTGTATTCTGATCAATCATTTCGCCAATATAGCCAAATAGGAATAATTATACGACTAAAAAATTAGTAGAAATCGCTAAAATGTATTGCGTGTTAAGGCCCGGAAAACTTTTTTATCTATTAAAAACAAGAAGTTACAAAATTAATTTTGGTCTGGCACGGTCCTTGAAATGTGGGAAGAGCTCAGAGCGACGGGCGTTGCTCGAAACCAGAAGGACGAAACAAAACATGGAAGACCGTTACACCCGCTCAGAAGCCCGATCGGACACAGGCCGTTTTGGCCGGTGGCTGTCGACCCGTTCCGCAGAGACCTGGATGTTCTTTGCCGCGGGCGTCTTCCTCGGCGGTTTCTTCTTCTAATCCTCCCCTGACACGAAAGGACACCACAATGGGTCTGTTCTCCCGCCTCGGTGACATCATCAACTCGAACATCAACTCGATGCTCGACAATGCCGAGAACCCCGAAAAAATCGCGCGCCTGATCATTCAGGAAATGGAAGACACGCTGGTCGAGGTCCGCACCGCGGCTGCCCGTGCCATGGCCGACAAGAAGGAAATGGAACGTGACGTCGCCCACTTCACCACCGTGCGTGACGACTGGGCCAACAAGGCCGAGCTCGCCATTGACAAGGGCCGTGAAGACCTTGCCCGCGGCGCCCTGATCGCCAAGCAGAAGGCCGAAGCCGAAATCGACCGCCGCAAGAACGCGATGGCCGCTGCCGAGGAAGCCTTCGAAAAGCGCCAGGACGACCTGGCGAAACTTCAGGCCAAGCTCGACGAAGCCAAGGCAAAGCATCGTGCCCTGATGATGCGCCGCGAAGCTGCCGAACAGCGGATCCGCATGCGCAGCCAGGTCTATGACGGCCGGGTCGACGAAGCGCTTGCCCGCTATGGCAATATCGAGCGCAAGGTCGACGAGATGGAAGCCTATGCCGACCAGATCCGCGGCTCGGAGCCGACGCTCGAAGCCCAGTTCGCTGCCCTTGAGCAGGACGAAAGCATCGAGAAGGAACTCGCCGCCCTGAAGGCGAAGCGTTCCAAGTCGTCCGCCAAGAAGTCGGAGGGCTGATCACATGCTGTTTTCGCTCGCCTGCCTCGCCGGCTTCCTGACGGTGGTTTGCACGCCTGGCCTGGTGGCCATGGAACTTGAAGACCGCCGCGCCAAGAAAAATGAGGCCGCCTGATGCCCGAAGAAGTATTCGCCATTGCCATCGTCAGCATCATTTTCATCGGCTTTCCCGCCGTCATGTTCCACTACATTACCCAGTGGCGGAAACAGAAAACCCTGATGCCGGACGATGAGCGGATGATGGAAGATCTCTGGCGCTCCGCCAAAGCGATGGAGCGCCGGATCGAAACGCTCGAACGCCTGCTCGAAGCAGGGGAGGCGGAGGAACACCGTTCGCCGCCCCGCCGCTCCCGCCCCACTTTTGACGACTGAGGAATAAATAGATGTCCCGCCACTCCCGCCCATACCGCGATGCCGTTCACGGCGAAGACCGGATTTATGGCTCCCCCAATCCCAAGCGCTTTTACCGCTCCCGCGAAGACAAGGTCATCGCCGGTGTTTGCGGCGGCCTTGCCGAACGCTTCGGCTGGGAACCTGTCCTGGTCCGCGTCCTGGCCGTGCTTGCCTTCTTCTTCGTGATGGGGCCGCTCGCCCTGATCGCGTACGTCACCATCTGGATGATCACGCCGCGCCGCCCTTTTGGTCTGGCGTCGGTCTCTCCTGATGAAGACGCTTTCTGGCGCAACGTTTCAGACCGGCCGCGCGTCACCTTTGGCAATCTCAAATACACCTTCATGGACATGGACGAACGTCTTCGGAATATCGAGCGCAAGGTCACCTCGGATGAGTGGCGCCTGCGCAAGGAATTCCGTGACCTCGAACAGGGCAATAACTGATCCGTACAAAAATAAATAACGGCGGAAATACTAACTGACAGACTCCGGTAAAGGAACGGAACAATGAGTAAGGGGACCTATCTGACCAGCAACTGGCTGATTTTCGCGATTACACTGATTGTCGTGGTGGCCATGGTCGGGTTTTCAATGATGCAAGGCCATATGGCCTTCGAAATGGCGGGGCTGGAATTGTCTTTCACCCCGCATGAAGATGGCGGCCTGCGCCTGGCGGTTATCCGCACGGCCGATGCGCTAGGTGCGACCTCGCTTTAACGCCCGCAGCAGCAGCCGCGTCGGGGCAATCGCTTCCAGTGCGGACCGGCTGGCCGGGGCAGGTGCGCCGCAGAGGCGGGCGGCGAGCACAGACCCGGCCCAAGGCCCCCAGGTGAACCCGCGGGCGCCAAAGCCTGACGAAATGAAAACACGTTCCAGTAAAGGGGCGTCCGCATCTGCCGGGCGCCCCTTCCGCATTCCGGCGAAGGTTTCGAGGAAGGCATCGTGATCGGGCACTGCGCCGATCAGTGGCAGGCGGTCCGAAGTGGTCGCCCGCAGGCTGGCGCGTGAGACGATATCTGCGTTTGCGGTATCCCGGATCCAATAGGGAGAGAGCGTTTCGACGCCTTTTAAATTCTCTTCACGCGCAGCATCTGACGTAAAGGGCAACGTATCCGGCGCAACCTTGTCGAAGGTCGCGCCCCAGAGCCGTTTCTGGCCGAGCGCAAGGGCATAGGTGCCGCTTGCCATGGCAAACGGCGGCACATCGGCAGGGCCTTCGGTGAAATCGACCTGGCCCATGCGCGCCTCAAGGCCCAGCCACGGCAGCATGCCGCCCGCTGCCATGCCATTGGCGAGGATGATCGCATCGAACGCGGCGCCATTCACGGTCCGGGCCGCCAGATCGACCTCCGGTGCGGCGCCATAGTGTTGTTCAACGCCCTCGAGCAGGGAAGGGATGAGTTTTGCCGGCTCCACGATCAGGGCGCGCTTGTGGAGGACGCCGCCGCCGGAAAGCGCTTCCAAGTCTTCCAGCGGCAAGGGTGGGTCGGCCAGCAATTTTTCGAACCGGGCAGTTTCTGCGTCATCTTTCGGAACCTGCCGGACGTTCGTTTCCGTGACACCCGGCCGTCCGGCATACATGTGCCGCGCGGCGAGGTAGGCATCGACCAGCAGCCGGGCCTGCGCCGTGTCACCGGCATCGAGCCGGGGCATGACGAGGCCCATCGGATTGCCGCTGCCGCCGCTGGCCGGGCCGTCTTCGGGGTCAAAAATCACCGGGTCTGCTCCGAGTTGCGCCAGCGCATGGGCCGCGCTTGCCCCGGCGATGCCGGCGCCGAGAATGGCGACGCGGTTCGCGCGGGGCAGGGGACGGCTGAGGCCGTAAACATCGGGCTCTGGGCTGGGCGGCGTCGCAAGACGGGCTTCCAAGCGCTCTCTTTTGCGGCCATGACCGGGTGCTTTGGCCACGGAAAAGCCGGCCTCGGCCAACCCGCGGCGCACGGCGCCTGCGACCGTGAAGGTTGCGGCCGGTGTACCCGGTACGCTGCGTTCACTTATCCATTTGAACAGGTCTGGCGCCCACATCGCCTGATTCTTCGCCGGGCTGAACCCGTCGAGAAACCAGGCATCGGCATGGTAAATGCTGTCCGGCAAAGACTCAGCGATATCAGCGAGGTGGAGGGTAAGCGTCACGCCGTCTTCCGGCCAGATGAAGTGGCGGACGCCGCGTACAGGACCCGGCCAGACCGCAATCAGCCGCTCCGACAGGTCCGCCAGCTCCGGCCAGGCCGATAGGGCCCGTGCAGCGTCCTCGCGAGCCAGCGGGAAGCCCTCATAGCTGACAAAATGCAGGAATGCGGTCGGGGAGGGCCGGGTTTCGCGCCAGAGATCCCACGATGCGAGGAAGTTCAGCCCGGTTCCGAAACCGGTTTCGGCGATTGTGAAAGTTTCCCGCCCGCTCCAGGCCTCTGGCAGATTGCAGCCGGCGAGGAAAACGGCGCGCGTTTCACCCAATCCGTCCCCGGCGGTGAAATAGACATCGCCGGCTGCCCGGGCGACCGGCGTACCGTCGTCCTTCCAGTCGATTTCGGGCTGAGTCAGCAGGCGGGTCATCGACTGCTGGCCTAGCCTCGCGCGCGCGCATTGAGAAGAGGGCGGCGCAGGTCCTTCCCGCTGTCTGAAAGAATCTCGGACCTTTTCCCGCCCTCGCACGTTGATTGAGTGACCGCACAAATGCGGCAGACGAAAGGAGACGCACAATGGATAAGGAACATGTGAAAAGCGCCACCAAGAAGGCTGAAGGTACGCTCAAGGAAGCTGCCGGTAAGGCCGTCGGCGACAAAAGCCTCGAAATGAAAGGCAAGATGGACAAGGCCGAAGGCGAAGTCCGCGATAAAGTCGGCGATGCGAAGGATGCCGTGAAAAAGGTTTCGTAAGCCAATCCGGTTTTCAGCAAGCCGTCCGGAGATCCCGGGCGGCTTTCGCTTGCGTGGAAGGTTTCCGCCGCCCAGATAGGGGAGGCAGAGCAGGAGACAGTCATGGAAGCCTTCGATATCCGGAAGGAAGACGGCAAAACCGGCGGGCGCTATGTCACTGTCGTGGACGGCCATGAAGCTGAAATGACCTATTCCAAGGCCGGCACGTCCCGCATCATCATCGACCATACGGGGGTGCCGAAAGCGCTTGGCGGGCGCGGTGTCGGCGTGGCACTGGTGCAGCGCGCGGTGGAAGACGCCCGGGCGGCGGGCCTGAAAATCATCCCCCTCTGCCCCTTTGCGAAGGCGCAGATCGAGAAACACAAGGAATGGCAGGACGTTCTGGCATGAGCGAGATCACCCACGACCAAAACATGATGCGCTACTCATTTTTCGAGAATGGCATCGAAGCCTATCTCACCTATGAGCGCCCCCGCGCCGGCCATGTGCACATCACGCACACGATCGTGCCTGGCCCGCTGGGCGGCCGGGGTCTCGGCAAGCGGCTCGTCGAGGCGGCCATGGCCGATATCATCGCCAGCGGCGAGACAGTCTCATCCAGCTGCTGGTTCGCCACGGCACTGATCGAGAAAACGCCGCAATGGTCGGCCGCGCAGGCATGAGCGAACCGTTCTGGAAACAGAAAACGCTGGATCAGATGTCACGCGAGGAGTGGGAATCGCTCTGCGACGGCTGCGCCAAATGCTGCCTGCTGAAACTGGAGGACGAGGACACAGGCGAGATCGCCTATACGAAGCTGCATTGCAGGCTGCTCGACGGGCAGGCCTGTGCCTGCATCGACTATGAGAATCGCAAGAAGATCGTCGAGGATTGCGTGATCCTGACCCCCCAGAATGTGGCCGAGATCAAATGGATGCCGCAGACCTGTGCCTACCGCCTCGTGCTGGAAGGCAAGGATTTGCCGGACTGGCACTACCTCGTCTGCGGGGACCGCAACCGTGTCCACACAACCGGCAATTCCGTCCGGGGCCGGACCGTGTCGGAAGACACGGTCTTTGACGAGGACCCGGAAGACTGGATTGTCGACTGGGAGGGCAACCCGCCCTAGCGCCCCATCGTCGGCAGCTGGCTGGACTTTGTATCGTGATGCAGGATCGGCCCGGTCAGGAACCGCACAATTTGCGGAGTGCTGTCATCAACAATCCAACGGTAGGTACGCGCCATCCAATGGTCTGATTTCAAGGCCTTCATGTCCCGGAACCGGGAGTAGCCATAAGACATCAGCAGGATGACGACCATCGAGACGAAGAACTGTGTGAAGGCAGGTCCTGGCGCGTCGCCCTTCAGCGCCACGATGTAGAGATAGGCATTGCCATAGGCGAAGGTGAACAGGCTGGTGCGGCCGAAGATCATCCAGATGGAGTCCCGGGCCGTCTTCGCAACGCTGCGGATTATGCCGAACACGTCGATAAACAGGACCGTCGCAGCCACACCCGTCAGCAGGTAAAGCGGGTGATTGGCATTACGCAGGAAGGTCCGGGTTTGCGGATCTGCCATGTTGTAGCCGGCAAACACCATCCAGCCGAGGCAAACCAGAGCCAGAGCCACATAGGCGGTGCGCACACGCCAGCCCGGGCCAGACAGAAGGGCTTCTTTTCCAGGGCGAGCCTGCATGACTTTGCCGATGACCATGCCGGCGACAACAAAGCCCAGTCCGTGGATCACCGAAGGGCCGGTGTGCGTGAACAGGTTACCGCCATAGACGAAGGACGAAATGCTTTCGGCGCCCGGGAAAGTGCCAATCGGTCCGAGTTGCGAGATGAAAGGGAAGGATGCGTGAATGACCGCGACCGTCAGGACAAGCGGCCAGAGGCCGATGCGGGCGCTGGTCCGTACCAGCAGCGGTGCCAGGAACAGCTGGGCGGCGTAGAAGCGCAGAATGTCGGTATAAGGGGTGTCGCCCATGAACAGGCTGCAGCGGACGAAGTAAGCCAGAGAATAACCGTTCGCCAGGCAGAAAACGGCGCAGGTAAAGGCGTAAAGGATCCAGCACTGAAGGGCGCGGGTCCACAGGCGCTGGGTCGTTTCCGTTTCAAGGCCGGAGGCGTATTTGCGGGTATAGACCAGCTGAAGCATCGTTCCGAACAGGCAGAAGAACACCGGTGCGGAGATGGAAAGGAAGATGCGGAGCGCATCGATTCCGGGAATACCGTGTCCAATCCGCGCTGCGGCCATCGCATGGCCCATCATCACGAAGAAGATTGCTACTGACCGGGCAAGGTCAATTCCGAGATAACGCATCGTTTCCGCCTCATTCATTAGATCGGGGAGGCAAAGCAAGTTCCGGACCAGCTGCAATGAAACGCATGGTTAAGCGGCCTCTGCAATGATTGCCGGATGGAAACGCTACCTGCCTTTGTCGATTATCTCGCCCATGAGCGCCGCATGGCGACCAAGACGGTGGACGCCTACCGCTCTGATCTGGCGGAATTCTTCAATTTCCTGCGCCATCACATGGGAGAAGAGCCGACTCCGAAGCTGCTGGGGGAGCTGAAAGCGCGCGATATCCGTGCCCATATCGCCCAGCGCCGCCGCGACGGCCTGTCGGATGCTTCGGTGGCCCGGCTGCTCTCTTCCATCAAGGCGCTGTACCGCTGGCTGAATCGGGCGTTCGACATCGAGAATGCGGAAGTCGCCTATTTGCAGGGCCCCAAACGCCCGAAGCGCCTGCCGCGACCTGTCTCGGCTGAGGCGGCAAAAGACATGATCGACGAGGCGGCCGACGATCCGGATGTTGCGCCCTGGATCAATGCGCGCGATGCGGCCGTGCTGTCGCTGCTGTACGGAGCTGGCCTGCGAATCTCCGAGGCGCTCAGCCTGACCGGTGCGGACGTACCCGCGCCTGAACGCCTGCGCATCACAGGCAAGGGCGGCAAGGTGCGGATCGTACCGCTGATTCCGGCGGTGCGGCAGGCAATCGATACCTATGCAGAGCAATGCCCCTATGCCCTGACGCGGACGCAGCCCCTGTTCCGGGGCGCGAAAGGCGGCGCACTCAACCCGCGCCTGATCCAGGGCCTTGTGCAGCGTCTGCGCGGCCTGCTGGGCCTGCCGGACACGGCGACCCCGCACGCCTTGCGCCATGCCTTCGCCACGCATCTCCTCGCCGCTGGGGCAGATCTCCGCGCGATCCAGACGCTGCTTGGTCACGCATCCCTCTCGACCACACAGGTCTATACCGGTGTCGATGCCAGCCGCCTGCGCGAGGTGCATGCGGCAGCCCATCCGCGGGCCTGAAGCAATCCAAACTCCCCACAAGGGGCCTGTCATGCCCATTTTCCTGCCTCAATTGCGAGCGATGGTTCACAGAACAGGAACTGGGAGACACGTCATGGGCGTGAAGCGGAACACAGTCATCGGCCTCCTGACCATTGCGGCCTTCATTGGTTGCGGCCTTGCGGCGAATGCGCAGGAAAGAGACTCCTTCATCGATTATGACGGCTTCCTTGGCGTCTCCGAAGAAGTTGCGGCCTATCGCCAGCTGCACCTCATCCCGCTCGTTGAGTTCAACGAGATGAAGGATGAACCGGACACGATCATCCTCGATTCGCGCAGCGCCGAAGCCTATGCGATGGGACATATCGAAGGTGCGATCAATGTGAACTTCTCCGACTTCACCGAAGAGAAACTCGCCGCCGTGATCCCGTCAAAGGACACACGCATCCTGATCTACTGCAACAACAATTTCGAAGACGATATCGCTCCCGTCATGCTGAAGAGTGCGCCGCTGGCCCTAAATGTGCCGACCTTCATCAATCTCTACGGCTATGGCTACAGGAACGTCTTTGAGCTGAAGGGTATGCATTCACTGGAGGATCCGGAGATCCACTGGGTCAGCGACCTGCAGGCCCCGTAGGCACTCGCCCCGTCAGCGGGGCAGGGCGTCTACGACGCGGTGGTATTCCGCAATCGTCTCCTCGAAGATCTGCGCGATGGGCTTCACCTCCTTGATGCGCCCGGCGACCTGACCGGTCAGGGCGATCCCTGCCTCAAGGTTCCCGCCGAAATACACGTCCTGCGTTCCCGCAAATTCCCCGAAAATATTCTCCACACCTTCCTTCTGGATGCGGCTCGTCCGTTCCGTGCGCAGCGCGCGCAGGGCCGGGCCGGGGCCCGAGCGGTTGAGGAACACCGTGTCGGTGGAATCGGCGTCCACAATCGCGTCCTTCCAGTTCTGGTGCACCGGGCTTTCAGCAGATGACAGGATGCGCGTGCCCATCAGCACGCCTTCGGCGCCGAGGCAGAAGGCTGCCGCCATCGTCCGCCCGTCCATGATGCCGCCGGCGGCGACCACCGGCACGTCTACCGCCTCGCAGACCTGCGGGATCAGCACCATGGAAGCGACATCCTTCGGATTCTTGAAGCCGCCGCCTTCGCCGCCTTCCACGATCAGCCCGTCCACGCCTGCCTCGATGGCGCGCATCGCGCCCTGCAGCGACGGCACGACGTGAAACACGGTCAGGCCGGCTTCTTTCAGCATGCCGGTATATTTCATCGGGTCGCCCGCAGACGTGGTGACGAACTTGATGCCCTGGTCGATCACGAACTGGACGATGTCCGGATCGCGGACAAAGGCCTGCGCAACGTTCACGCCGAACGGCTTGTCCGTCAGCGTTTTCATCTTCTTGATCTCTTCGCGCACGGCATCGAGATCCCCGGAGGAGGTTTCGATGATGCCCATGCCCCCGGCATTCGATACGGCGGAGGACAAATGCGACCGGGCAATCCAGCCCATGGCGGCCTGGATGATGGGTTTCTCGATGCCCAGCATTTCGGTGATGCGGGTGTGGACAGGCTTTGCGCTCATATTTGTTTCCTCCTCCAGGGCAGAGAAGGCGGGAACGGGCCGTCCGGCAAGCCCTCGCCTAGCGTCAGAACACAATTACGTTAGATTGGCCCCATGATTCTGCGCGAACCCAAACCCGATGAACTCGCCGCCCTGTCCGGTCTTTGCCTGCGGTCAAAGGCGCATTGGGGCTATTCCGGCGACATGCTGAAGGCCTTCGAAAGGGAGCTGACCGTCACGCCAGAAGACCTTGCCGAAGACGCCATCATGCTGGCCGAGGACAAGCGCGGCATCGCGGGCCTCGTGCAGCTCTCGAAACAGGGCGACGACGCCGTGCTGGAAAAGCTGTTCGTGGAACCCGACCGGCTGGGCGAGGGGACAGGCAAGCTGCTCTATGTCTGGGCCTGCCGCGTCGCGCGGGACAATGGCGCGAAGAACCTTCTGATCGACTCAGACCCCGACGCCGCCGCCTTCTACGAAGGCCTCGGCGCCGTCCGCAGCGGCACGGCGGAGTCCGCCTCCATCCCAGGCCGCCAATTGCCCCGCCTGGTGCACCCACTGGGTTAGCCGGCTGCGGCGAGATCCCCGGCGGAGGATGGGACAAGGTCCCGGTATGCCCGCCAGCTGGCGAGGCCGATCACCGGGAAAGTGACGATCAGGCCGACAAAGCCTGTCGCGATGCCCAATACAGTCAGTGCCACGATGATGATGCCCCAGAGCAGCATCGGCAGAAAATTCCTTGCTACCGAGCGCAGGCTGGTGAGCGTTGCGACGAACACGTTCGCCTCCGTGTTCAGCAGCATGGGCGCCGAAACCACGATCAGGGAGAAAGCAAGAAAGGCGATGGCACCACCGATGATCGTGCCGGTCATCACCATGTTGTGGCCTTCCGGATCGAACAGCATGAAATCCACGAGTGCCGGCAGCGTCTTGTGGAACTTGTGCGTTGACAGCCCATAGACCAGGTGCGCCATCTCCACCCAGACCGAATAGACCAGGAACAGTGCGAAGCCGAGGACGAACAGGTCCTGCCGAAGGGCCGAGCGCACGAACAGGATGTCGCCCATCCGCGGGCGTTCGCCGCGCTCCAGTGTCCGACCGGTCTGGTACAGGCCCATGGCCAGGATGGGGGCCACCAGCATGAAGCCGGCCGCCACCACGAAAAGGAACCGGATTGCCCCGGCCTGGTAGAGCGCAGCTGTCAGGCCGACGCTCGCCGCGACAAGGATCGCCCCATAGGTAAGACTCGGTCCCAAGGATTTCCGGAAATCCGACCATCCGCCAGCCAGCCACCGAAACGGTGCAGACAGGCCGACGATATTGACGTCCGGCAGACCGGTTGCAGCCTGCGTCATGTTTTCCTCCCAACCCGCCATGTTGCCCGGCGGATGAAGCAACGTTAGGGCTGCCGCGCGTGGATGGAAAGACCAATGATAATCGGCCTCTTGCCCCCTGACCGGCTGGAGAGAAGACAGGCAAGCTGCTCTATGTCTGGGCCTGCCGCATCTTGTGCATCCGCGGGGCTGGGACTCTAACTTCCGAAATCTGAAGCATGTGCTTTCAGGTGCGCATCGAACCGGTCGAAGTCCGCCGCGATCTGCGGGGCCTTGCTGACATCGTGCGCCGCAAAAGTCGGCAGGGGCGACAAGGCGAAGAAAGCGAAATTGATGTGCACCGGGGCCAGCAGTTCATCGAGGCTTCGGCCGGCGAACAGGGTCTGGGTCGGATCATTGAATGCCGCACGGGGCGCATTCAGCGTGACCGACAACATGTAGCGTTTGCCTTCAAGTTTTCCGCCGGAGCCATACTGCTGTGAAGGGTCTTTCCGCGTGCGTCCGTCGCCGCGGGCAAGGCGCCCGTCCATACCGGCCGTATAGACCTCATCGAGATACCGCTTCAGCGACCAGGGCAGGCCCATTGAATTCAGCGGGAATTGCAGGAAGATCAGGTCAGCCCAGAGCTGGTTTTCGACTTCACGCTCCAGGTCCCACGGCTCTGCCGTGCGCACCTGCCGGACGGTCGCGCCGTCTGCCTCGAAGTGCGTCTGCGCGCGGTCGCAAAAGGCCTGGTTCAGCTTGCCCGGCGAGGTCGGGAAAGGCTGGTGGCCATTGATCAGGAGGATGGATGTCACGGGGCGCATGTAGACCATGCCTGCCTCACAAGCGCAATGCAGGCCTTGCCCCGCATGCGGTCCGGGGCTAAATGCGCTTTATCGTGGTGATTTGGCCGGCCGGCTTGCAGCCACGTAAAACAAGTCGCTAAAAGGGCCGCGCGCAGGAAATAAGACCCGTTCCGCGAACCCTTTTCTCCCTTGTTTTCAAGTCCTAAGCTGGCCGATCCAAGTGAGAGTAACTTCTGTGCCGATCAAGATTCCTGACGCCCTGCCTGCCCGTGACACGCTTCTCAAAGAAGGCGTGGCGGTGATGCGCGCGTCAGAGGCGGCGCGGCAGGACATCCGCCCGCTGCAGATCGGCCTCCTGAACCTGATGCCGAACAAGGTCCGCACGGAGACGCAGATCGCCCGCCTGCTGGGCGCCTCGCCCCTGCAGATCGAACTGTCGCTGATCCGCATCGGCAATCACACGCCGAAGAATACCTCTGCAGACCATCTGATCAGCTTCTATGAAACCTGGGAGCAGGTGGCCGACCGCAAGTTCGACGGCTTCATCGTTACCGGCGCGCCGGTCGAGCAGCTGGACTTCGAAGACGTCACCTATTGGGGCGAGCTGAAACAGATTTTCGACTGGACACGGACGAATGTGCATTCGAACCTGTTCATCTGCTGGGGCGCGATGGCTGCGGCCTGGCACTTCCACAAACTGCCGAAATACCAGCTGGCCAAGAAGGCCTTCGGCATCTACCGCCAGCGCAATCTCGCCCCGGCCTCACCTTACCTGAACGGCTTCTCCGACGACTTCCTGATCCCGGTTTCCCGATGGACGGAAGTGCATGCCGAGGACGTCGCCGCCCGCCCGGAGCTGGACCTGCTGGTCGACTGCCCGGCCACCGGGCCGAGCCTGCTGGAGCACGCCCCCAGCCGCAGCGTCTTCATGTTCAACCATGTCGAGTATGACAGCTTCTCTCTCAAGGAAGAGTATGAACGCGACCTCGCCGCCGGCAGCGATATCGCCATCCCGTTCAACTACTTCCCGGACGACGACCCCACCCGCAAGCCGCTGAACCGCTGGCGCAGCCATGCCCACCTCCTGTTCGGCAACTGGGTGAACCAGGTCTATCAGTCCACGCCCTATGACCTCGCCGAGATCGGGAAGGCGTGAGATATGGCAGCCGCGCTTGTCCCTGAACTCTATGTCAGAGACCTCGATCGCAGCCTGGACTTTTATTGCTGCGTCCTGGGCTTCCACATTGTCTATCAGCGCTCCGGAGAACGCTTCGCCTATATCGAACGGAATGGGGCAGAGCTGATGCTGGAAGAGCCTGTCGGCAGGGTCTGGCTCGCCGGGCCGCTGGAGCCGCCCTATGGCCGGGGCGTCAACTTCCAGATCGAAGTCGCCGATGCCGCCGCCTTGCGGGAGGCGGCGCTCGCTGCCGGTGCGCCGCTGGTCATGGATCTCGAAGAAAAGACCTATCTGCGGGATGATGAACCGATCCGGGTGCGCCAATGCGTGGTGCAGGATCCGGACGGCTATCTTCTTCGCTTTTCGGAACTGGTATGACGGCGTAGGACTAGGCGATGATTCCCGCCGAAGCGCCTTCACCGGAACTTTCCTACGCATCCTATTTCGAGGACCCGGTGAAGCGCCGTCTGGTGCGTGTGGTGGAACGTTTCTCTGGCCAGCCGCGCCTGAAGAAACTTTACCAGCATTACCGCGAGCACCTCGCCAATGACGTGCCCTTCTTCGAAGCCGCGATCCGCCTGCTGGACCTCGACGTCCAGTTCTCCGCCTCGCGCCTTGCCGAAATCCCGAAAGAGGGCCCGCTGGTCGTTGTTGCGAACCATCCTTTCGGCGTGCTGGACGGGCTGATCATCTGCTGGCTGGTGAGCCTGCAGCGGCCGGATTTCCGGGTGCTGACAAACTCCGCGCTCGATGGCGTACCAGAGGCGCGGGACTATCTGCTCCGCGTCGACTTCTCCGGCACGCGCGAGGCGATGGCTGCCAACGTCGCCATGCGCAAGGCCGCGCTGGACCACATCAAGGCGGGCGGCTGCGTCATCGTCTTTCCCTCGGGCGGCGTCTCCACCACGCCGCGCCCGTTCGACCGCACCGCCGTGGACGATGAGTGGAAGCCTTTCACGGCAAAACTGATCACCCATGGAAATGCCTCGGTGACGCCCGTCTTTTTCGATGGCCAGAATTCCCGCCTGTTCCAGATGGCGAGCCATCTCTCGCTGGAGCTGCGCCTCGCGCTCGTCTTCCGTGAAGTCCGCCGCCGCATGGGCAAGTCGCTGCGCGTCGAGATCGGGCAGACGCTGTCGCCGGACGACCTCGCCGCCGCCGGCAAGCGCCGCGGCCTGATGGAATTCCTTCGGGAGCGGACCTATGAGCTCGCTGGCCCCGCCCAGCACGCCCGCCTCGCCCGCGCCGGCATACGCTTCCAGCAGAGAAAGCCGCTAGTTTACCGTTGAGCCCGCGCGCGACATTCCGGAAGATCGCCTCAGAGAAAAAGGAGCAATAGGGGAGCGTATGAGCCAGAAGGCAGACAAGTCAGACCCCGTCGCCGCAGCAAAAGCCCTGCTGCCGGAACTTGCCGCCCGTGCAAACGAAATGGACGAAGCCCGCGCCGACCTCCGTCTGGCCTGTACATATGTCACCCGTACCGGCGCAGACATCTGCCGCAACCTATATGAGCTTGGCGGCGGCGCGGACCTGTTCAAAACTTCGCCCCTCCAGCGCCAGTTCCGGGATGCCCAGGCCATGACCCAGCATATCATCACCGTCCCCGCCACATGGGAGCAGACCGGCCGCATCCGCTTCGGCCTGCCAATTGACGGAGGCATGATGTGAACGAACTGCAAGTCCTCGTCGATGCCGACGCCTGCCCGGTGAAGGAGGAGGTCTACCGCGTCGCCCTGCGCCATGAGGTGCCGGTGGTGATCGTCGCGAATTCCTACATCCGCATCCCGGAACATCGCCTCATCTCCCGCCAGATCGTGACGGACGGGTTCGATGCCGCCGATGACTGGATCGCGGAGCAGGCGGGGGCGGCAAGCCTCGTCATTACCGCCGACATTCTCCTCGCCCAGCGGACGCTGGAGAAAGGCGCGCGTGTGCTCGGCCCGAATGGCAAGCCCTTTACCGATGCCTCAATAGGGAATGCGGTCGCCGTGCGCGCGATCCATGCAGACCTCCGTGCAGGTCTTGGCGAGTGCGCGCCCAAGGGTGCCGCGCCCTTCACGAAACAGGACCGCTCCCGCTTCCTGAATGCGATGGACACCGCGCTGGTCGCCCTGAAAAAGTCGCTCTAGCGCACGGCAGGTTCGAGAAGGCGGAACGTACCGGTATCCGCATCCAATTCGACAAGACCGCCTTCCGGCACGGTGAACTGGTCCGTCAGGTGGCCGATGAACGCGCCGGTAAAGGCGGGCACGCCGAGCGGCTTCAGATGGTGGTCCAGCACTTCGGTCAGGGTGAAGCCGCCAATGCTGCTGCCCTGGCTGCAATCGGTGCAATTACCGACAATCACCCCGGCAACGCGGCCCAGAACGCCCGCCTGGCCAAGCTGGGTCAGCATCCGGTCCACGCGGTAGACGGCTTCGTCGATATCCTCGAAGAACAGGATCGCCCCGTCGAAAGAGGGCAGGTAGGGCGTGCCGACCAGCGCCGTCATCACAGTGAGGTTCCCGCCCAGCAGGCGCCCGCGCGCTGTGCCCGGCGTGATCGTCTGGGTACGCCATTTCCGCTGGACAAGCCGGTCTTCCGTCGCGACCGGGTTGACATAGTCGGGTGTGGCGGCATCGAACAGCAGCGGCTTGAACGTCTCCAGCGATTGCTTGCCCCAGGCGGATATGCCGACCGGGCCATGGAACGTCACCATCCCCGTTTTGGCCTGAATGGCGAGGTGAAGCGCGGTGATGTCGCTATAGCCGATCAGCGCCTTCGGGTTCAGTCCGATCAGGTCGAAGTCGAGATGCGGCAGGATCCGCGCCGTGCCCCAGCCGCCGCGCACGCTCATGATGGCATTGACGTCCGGATCGCCGAACATCTGGTTCACGCCGTCCGCGCGGGCCTTGTCGTCGCCAGCGAAATAGCCGTCGCGGTCGAGAATGTTGTGCGCCCGTTTCGACTTCAGGCCGAGATTGCCGAGGGCCTCCTCGATCAGCTGAATGGCGAAGGGCTCCCACGTTGCCGAAGCCGGCTCGATCAGGCCGACCGTGTCGCCCGCTTTCAGCCGCGGCGGCAGGAGGAGCGGCATTCCACCGGCCTTCGCTTTTGCCTGTGCCATCGCTTGCGGCCCCAGCGCCAGCATTGCGCTGGCCATCCCCAACATCTGTCTCCGGTTCATCCGCGCCTCAGATCCTTGTTCGATTCACCCCGTTGCGGCGCCAAACATAGTCGGACTTCATGCCGCCGCGCCAGCAGGCTTCCTGCTAGGATCCCGCCGGTGATCTGATCTGCCGGATTTCCGGGCGCTCACATTCTGTTGATCAGGTTTGGCGGTCTGGCCGATTGCAATTAAAAACAGACCGGTCTAATAATAATTCAACAGGCCAGAGGAGGTGCCAGATGGCCCGGACCAGGAACCAGGAAAATTACGATGCCGCGAGGGAGAAACTTCTCGAGACCGGCCAGCAATTGTTCCGCCAGAAGAGTTTCTCCGAAACCGGCATCAATGACGTGCTGAAGCAAGCCGGCGTCGCCAAGGGCTCCTTCTATCACTACTTCGACAGCAAGGAGGCATTCGGCATTGCTGTTGCCCACCGCTATTCCGAAGCGCAGGTCGATTTTGCGCGCCAGATTCTGAGCGACCAGAGCGTGGCGCCGCTGGCCCGCCTCAGGAATTTCTTTGAAAGCGCACGCTCCGATATGGCGCACAGGGGGTTCGGTGAGGGCTGCCTGATGTGCAACCTCACGACCGAACTCGCCGACGAGATTCCGGCATTCCAGTCGGAACTCAAGGACAACTGGGCCGGGCTTTCGGCCGAGATCGCTGCCTGCCTGCGGGAAGCAGACCTGTCGGCGATCGGACTCTCGCATCTGAGCGCGGAAGAAGCCGCCGACTGGCTCCTCAATGCCTGGAGCGGCGCCCTGACCCGCATGAAGGCGGCCGGAGATGACGGCCCCCTCAACCTCTTTCTCAAATCAGTCTTCAAAACCGGAGTGTAGAAGCATGACCCAATTCACCGCCAAAACGGTCCTTGTCACCGGCGCCAGCCGGGGCATCGGCCTGCTGACCGCGCAGACGCTTGCGGCACGCGGCCACTACGTGTTCGCCGGCATGCGCGACATCAGCGGCCGGAACCGCGATGCCGCGCAGGCCCTGCAGAAATCCGCAGCCGAAGCAGGCCAGTCCCTGCGTGTGGTGGAGCTCGATGTCACCTCGCAGCATGATTGCACGCGGGTGGCCGCCGAGATCGAACTGGAACGCCCGCTGGACGTGCTTGTGAACAATGCCGGCATCATGCCGGTGGGCGTGACGGAGGCTTTCTCGCTTGATCAGGTCCGGGCGTGCTTCGACGTCAACATGTTCGGCCTCGCGACGATGAGCCAGGCAGCCTTGCCTGCGATGCGCAAACGCCAGGAAGGGCTGCTGATCAATATCAGCTCCTCCGCCGGGCGTCTGGCGCTTCCGTATTTCGGGGTGTACTGCGCATCGAAATGGGCGATGGAGGCCTATTCGGAAAGCCTGAACTACGAGCTCGCCCCGTTCAACATCCAGTCGGTTCTGGTCGAGCCGAGCGGTCATGCGACGGACCTTGTCAGCACTGCGCCGTCCCCGGACAGACATGTCACGCTGGACTCATACGGTCCGTATGCCGCGGGGCGGGACAAGATGCTGGGCATGTTCGAGGCGCTTTTCGCGGAAGGTCTTTCCGGAAACGACGCCCAGAACGTCGCCGACCGGATTGTGGCGCTGGTCGAGATGCCGGGCGAGCGTCCTCTGCGCACGCAGGTCGGTGACGACATGGGCGTCACCGCGATCAACGAAGCGACCGCACCGATCCAGTCAGGCCTGATCGAGCAGCTGTCCGGCGTCTATGCGGTCGAGGAGGCCTACGAAGGCGCCTGACCCGAATCCGCTGTTTCCGCAAGCAGCCCAGCCCCTTTGGGCTGGGCTGACGGTGAACAGTAACCCGCTTGGGGTTTGCCTAGAGGTTCATCTGGCTCTGGGTGGTCAGGGCGACGAGCTTGCCATCCTCGCGTTCGATCCGGGTCTGCCAGACCTGAAGGCGGCGGCCGATGCTGACCGGCGTCGCCGTCGCGGTGAGGACGGAGCCGGCAGGCGCCGCCGCGATCAGGTTCGTCTTGCTCTCGGGCGTGGTGGTCGTTTTCGCGCCGTCCGGCAGGTTCAGAAAGGCGCCCAGCGCCCCCGCGCAGTCGGCCAGCGTCATCAGGAAGCCGCCATGGGCGATGCCGCCGGCGGTGCAGAGATCATCCCGGACGGTCGCCCGCGCGACGATCCTGTCCTTTCCGGCCTCGACCACTTCAAAGCCGATCAGCTTCGCAAAAGGCATCGAGGCGGCGAGGGCGGCAAGCTGGTCAGCGGTCATTTCCGGCTCCTGTACATGGTGTTTTCATTGGATTGTTCATGGTCCGGGGCGCGGACTTGTCCAACAGGCTATCCACTCGGTGGGGGAGGCCAAGACCTGCCCGCGCGGCAGCGCTCACACTTGCCCTTAACCGCTTTCATGCTAGAGCCCGTTCATGAACGGGATCACACTCCATAAGGGCGACCTGCCGACCGGGCTCGACTTCGGCCCCCTCGTCGCTATCGACTGCGAGGCCATGGGCCTCAACCTCCACCGGGATCACCTGACGCTGGTCCAGCTGTCGTCCGGCGACGGCACGGCGCACCTGGTGCAGCTTGGCCGGGATTATGACTGCCCGAACCTGAAAACCCTACTGACCGATCCGAAGGTCGTGAAGATCTTCCACTACGGCCGCTATGACATCGCCATGATGCTGCGCTGGATGGGAATCACCTGCGCGCCGGTCTGGTGCACCAAGATCGCCTCGAAACTGGCCCGCACCTACACAGACCGCCACGGTCTGAAGGATGTCGCCCGCGAAGTGGCCGGGGTCGAGCTGTCCAAGGCGCAGCAAAGCTCCGACTGGGGCACCGCGGAGCTCAGCGACGCGCAGATGCAGTATGCCGCCTCCGATGTGCTGTACCTGCATCAGATCAAGGCCGGGCTGGAAGCCATGCTGATCCGTGAGGGCCGGCTGGAAATGGCGCAGGCCTGCTTCGATTTCCTGCCCATGCGCGCCCGGCTGGACCTGTCTGGTTGGGACGAGCAGGACATTTTCTCTCATAGCTGACCGGTGGTCATGCCTTCGCCGCTTTTGTCATGGCAGGATCGCGTTTAAACAAATCAGCTGAGTTGCTTACAGGTTCGCCAACGGCATGGACGCCGCCACACACCATGATCCCGCCTCGCTCTGGGCCCCGCGCCGCCAGCTGACGCTGGCGCAGGCCCGCAAGCGGTCGGAACGTGTGCGGATGCTGCGCATGCTGTTCGTCGCCTGCGCGGCGGTCTCGATCGGGTTTTTCGCCGGACATGTCATCAAGAGTGCCCTGACCAGCGATTCCCGGCCGGTCAGCGTGACCAAGGATGCGTCCGTGACCATGCTGAACCCGCGCTTCACAGGGCGGGATTCTACCGGGCAGAGCTTCCAGATCACGGCAGATGCCGCGCGCCGCCGCCGCGCGGAAGACCAGGCGGTCGACCTGGTCGCTCCTATCCTCACTGACGAGGCCGGCAGCCGGGTCAGCGCGCCGTCCGGCATGTATGACCGCGCCGCCGGCATTCTGGAACTTTATGACGATGTCAGCATCACGGACGCGTCAGGCTACACCTTCGTGTCGACGGGGGCGCGGGTATATGTCGGGGAAGGCCGGGTCGAGGGCCTGTCGCCACTGCAGGGGAAAGGTCCCCTTGGCGACATCCGCTGCGACTCGTATGAAGTTCTGGAAGACGGCAACCGCATTGTCTGCGCAGGCAATGTGCGCACAGTCATATATCCGGCGCCCGCAGAAGAGGCGCCGACTGAAACGGAAACGACGGGTGAAGGTGATACGGATGGCTCGAACTAGGATTCTCGGCGCCCTGCTGGCGGGCTTGTTTGCGGCGTTCGCTGCGCCGGCCCACGCCCAGATCTCGTCTGAAGGCGGGCCGATCTACATCAATTCCGACCGCACCGAGAGCCTGGAGCGGGAACGCAAGGTCCTGCTGATCGGCAATGTCGACATCCAGCAGGGCGATGCCCGCCTGCGCGCCGACCAGGTCACCATGGTCTTCGCCAGCAAGGAAGGTGGTGCAACCAGTACTGTGGGCGGCAGTTTCGGCCAGATCGAGTCGATGACGGCCGAAGGTGATGTCTTCTATGTCACGCCCGAATTGAAGGCGAAGGGCGACCAGGGGGTCTATGTCGCCACCACCGATACGATCACCATGACGGGCAACGTCGCCCTGATGCGCGGACGCGATGTGGCAGAAGGGGAAGTGCTCAAGCTTGAGATCACGAACCGGCGCACCACATTGGATGGCGGCGATGGCCGCACGCGCATGATGATCGACCCGGATTCCGAAACCGGATCGAATGGGTAAATTTCAAAAGGATCGTGAAACCGATCTTAAGCATGTGAAGGTATCAGTCGTTCCGGGCAACAAACGCCCGCACTGAAAGGGATTCCGGAGAAAGATGACCGAGCCGGCCGAAGGCCTTGTCGTTAAGAATATTGCCAAGTCATTTGGCAAGCGACAGGTCGTGCGGGATGTCTCGCTTTCTCTTCAGCGCGGGGAAGTTGTTGGCCTGCTTGGACCCAACGGGGCCGGCAAGACGACCTGCTTTTATATGATCATGGGCCTCATCGGCGTCGATTCCGGGGAAATCTCGATCGATGGCGAGGATGTAACCCGTCTTCCAATGTATCAGCGCGCACGCCTCGGCGTGGGCTATCTTCCGCAGGAAGCCTCCATTTTCCGGGGCATGACGGTGGAAGAAAACGTGTTGGCTGTGGCGGAACTGGTCGAAAAAGACCGCGCCGCTCGCATGGCACAGGTCGATAGCCTGCTCAGCGAACTGCACGTGGAACATCTGCGCCACCAGGCCGCCACCTCCCTGTCGGGGGGCGAACGCCGCCGTGTCGAGATTGCCCGCGCGCTCGCATCGCGTCCAAGCTTCATGCTACTGGACGAACCGTTCACCGGTATCGACCCGCTTGCCATTTCCGACATTTCCGACCTTGTCCGCTACTTGAAGCAGCGTGGCCTGGGCGTCCTGATCACGGACCACCAGGTGCGCGAGACGCTCCAGATCGTCGACCGGGCCTATGTGATGTATGATGGTGAAGTGCTTTTCAACGGCTCGCCGGACAGCGTGCTGAAGAATGAGGACGTGCGCAGGGTCTATCTGGGTGAACAGTTCGCCGCTTGATCTCAGGGGGCGCGGCTTATGGCCATGAAACAATCACTCGACATGCGCCAGGGGACATCCCTGGTTATGACGCCGCAACTGCAGCAGGCGATCAAGCTGCTGCAGCTTTCCAATCAGGAACTTGCCGAGTTCGTCGAAGCAGAGATCGAGCGTAATCCGCTGCTCCAGAAAGCTGAAGACAATGACGGCCCCGCCGAAGGCCGCGAGCCGGCCCGCCGGGAAGAGATGTCGCTCGACGACCGCTCCGGCATGGGCGAGGCGCGCGAACAGCTGGATGCCCCGGGTGAGGACGTCTACGAGCCGGGCACGGGCTCCGACAATGCGATGCCGGCCGGTGTCTCCGGTCCCTCCGCCAAGGCCGACTGGTCCGGCGTCGGGGCAGGGCCTGCCAGCGACGATTTCGATGTGGCGTCCAACACCTCATCCAATATCACGCTGAACCAGCACCTGCACGACCAGCTCCAGCTGGCCGGTCTTTCCGCGGCTGACCGCCTGATCGCAGCGCGCCTGATCGACGAGACCGATGATGGCGGCTATCTCCGCACGACCGTCGAAGAAGTCGCCAGGGATCTCGGCGCCGACGAGGCGAATGTCGAAGCCGTGCTGCATGTTTGCCAGGGCTTTGAGCCAACGGGCGTCATGGCCCGCTCCATTCCGGAATGCCTGGCGCTGCAGCTGAAAGAGCGCGGCCGCTATGACCCGGCCATGGAAGCGATGATCGAGAACCTCGCGCTCGTCGCCAAGCATGATTTGAAAACCCTGTCGGACCGCTGTGGCGTCGGCAAGGAAGACCTGATGGACATGATGGCGGAGCTGCGCCAGCTCTCGCCGAAACCGGGCTCTGGCTACTCCTCCGACACGACCATCGCCGTCCAACCGGACGTGTATGTACGTGAGCTGCCGAACGGCATGTTCGCCGTCGAATTGAATTCCGACACGCTACCCCGCGTGCTGATGGACAAGGCCTATTATGCCGAAGTCTCGGCGCTGAAGATGCGCGACCAGGAGAAGGAATTCATCTCCGAATGCGCCGCTTCCGCCAGCTGGCTGATCAAGTCGCTGGACCAGCGCGCCCGCACCATCCTGAAAGTCGCAAGCGAAATCGTGCGCCAGCAGGATGCCTTCTTTGCGCACGGTGTCGCGCACCTGAAGCCGCTGAACCTGAAACAGGTGGCCGACGCGATCGAGATGCATGAGTCGACGGTCTCCCGCGTGACGACCAACAAATACATGTCGACGCCGCGCGGCCTGTTCGAGCTGAAATACTTCTTCTCCGCGGCCATTCCGGCAACCGGGGGCGGGGAGGCGCATTCCGCCGAAGCCGTCCGCTACCGGATCAAGCAGCTGATCGAGAAGGAAGACCCGGAAGACGTGCTCTCCGACGATCAGATTGTGGAAATCCTGACCGGCTATGGTGTCGAAATTGCCCGTCGCACGGTTGCAAAATACCGCGAAAGCCTGAACATCCCCTCCAGCGTCCAGCGCCGCCGCATAAACCGCGCCAGCTGAGGGGGGCGCGTTCAAGCCGGCCATCGCGCTAGCATGGCCTCAGTTCCCGGCACCGGGCGATGACGAAATCCAATATCGCGCTCAAGTGCGGCTTCATCGAGAACGTGGTAGCTGGACCGGTAATCGTAACCGGCCATAGCCGCCTGGTCGCGGCTCATCGCGAAATACACGACATCCACGCCCGCATTGCGAAGCGCCATGGCGCACATGGCGCAAGGCTCACCCGATGCGATCACGGCATGACCTCGAAGGCTCGTCCGTCCGAGTCTGGCCGATGCATCGCGAAGTGCTTCGATCTCCGCATGAGCCGTCGGATCGCTACAGGCGACAACGCGGTTCACACCCTCTCCGACAACAGATCCGTTTGCGTCGACAACGAGCGCAGCGAACGGTGCGGCGCCTGCGATTGCGCGTTCGGTCGCCAATTCGAGCGCGCGCTCCATCAAGGCATCAAGATTGGGCAACTCGTGGGAGGCGGCCATCGTGTTCTTTCCCGATTGAAGGGGCCGGATTACGTCGGCCCGTATTTCAGGCTGCTTGCCGTGCCGCCGTGAGACGCGCAACCAGCGCGTCGATCGACTGTTCCGCCTTGGCGAGCGAAGTCTGCAGACGCTCGTCGGCGAACTCGTCGTACTCCACGGCGATTGAGTGCATCTGCGTGATACCGATATAGGCGAAGGGTGTCCGCACGCCGGGCTCGACATGGTTGCTTTTTTCAAGCCGCTCGCCGGGCTCGTACCCGAAATCGCCGCGCGAGGAGAGAACGACCAGTTGTTTGCTTGCGGGCACCATCGGCCAATAGGGTTCGCCATCGCGGCTGCGGTCAAAGCCGAAGGTCCTGCCGACGCGCACGATGTTGTCGATATAGGCCTTGAACTGAGCCGGAACGCCGAAATTGTACATCGGCACCCCGGCGACGATTAGGTCGGCGTTCAGCAATTCATCGACAAGCGTATCGCTTTCGGCCAACACCTCGTGCATCCAGGCCTCCCGCTGATCAGCCGGTGTGAAGGCGGAATGAATCCAGCGACCGGTCACCGGCGCCGGAGGGGTCTGTCCAACATCGCGGTAGAGGATCGTGTCGTGCGGCCGGATTGTGCGCCAGGCCTCGACAAATTTTGCGCTCAGACGCCGGCTATGCGAGCCGAACTGTGTTTCGTCCGAGCGGCCGGGGCGGGCGCTTGCATCGATATGCAGAATGGTGGCCATGTGAATTCTCCTGGTTCTGAGGCATGTCGCCGGTTCTCAAGGGCCATATTTTTCATTCACGGGGCCGTTCTACAAAGACATGTTTTGGACCAATGCATGAGAAGAAATCATCTATTGATTCAATCGATCACTACCTATCGCTCAGTTTCATGCGATCTCGTCTTTGCTGAGAGAGAAATTCCAATTCGAAAACTTCTTTGATGATGAAGTCAGGCTCATGTATGAGGGGGTATGCTCCGTGCCATGCCTTCCCTCATCTCGCTGCGCGCGTTCGATGCTGCTGCCCGTCTCGGGAGCTTCAAGGACGCCGCAGACGAACTTTCGGTGTCGCCGACCGCCGTGTCGCACCACATTCGCGGGCTGGAACAGGCGCTCGACGTACAGCTCTTCGTGCGCGAGACGCGCGCGGTGCATCTGACCGAGACCGGGCGGCGGCTGTCTGAGCGGCTGGCCTCCGCCTTCACCGAGATCGCCGACGCGCTGAGCGAGGTTCATGCCACCGAACACGAACTGACCGTGACGACCACCCCGGCCTTCGCTGCACTCTGGCTTGTGCCGCGAATGGAGGCGTTTCACGCGGCGCATCCCGATATCCGCTTGAGGCTCGAAACCGGCACGGTACCTGTGGATCTTGCGCGAGACCGGCGGATCGATCTGGCGATCCGGTACGGCGTCGATGAAGGGCCTTTGCTGGCGTGCGCGCTGCCGCCGGAGCGGATCGGCCTCTATGGGGCGCCGAACATGGTCGCGGCGCTTGGCGGGCGCTTGAATGGCGCAACAATCCTGAGCACCGAGTGGGAACAACCGGGCCTGCCGCCCATAACGCCCGAAGCGTGGATTGCGGCTGCGTCAGCCGATGACAAGCCCGAGCTGCGGCAGTTTGAGCAGGAGCACCATGTTGCACAATGCGCGATCGCCGGGCAGGGGTTGGCGCTCATCAGCAACCTGCTTGCGGGGGATCTGGTGGCGCGCGGGCTGCTGACGCCTTTCCGGCCGGACATCCAGTTGCGGGGACTCTCCTACAGCGTGCTCTGCCTTCCGGAGCGGGTCCGGGTACGGAAGATCGCGCGCTTCATTTGCTGGCTTGAGGCTTCATGCGAATAGGACGGATCCGAGTTGGCCTGTCGCAGACGGTGAAAATCTCTGTTGCAACGAAGGCTTCCGTCGATCACCTGCCAATGGACAAACAGCTGCAGACGGTTTTTATTCCGCCTGTGCTACCGTTTCGTCAGCGAACATCTCGTTCAGATACGCTGCCAGCCGTACGCCCCCCTTCGACAGTTGTTGGCGCAGGAAACCGCGGGTCTTGTAGACATAGTCGTAGGAGAGGATCTGGCTGTCCGGATAGATCTGGTCACGGATGGCCGCGCTCTCGTCGGCCCACTGGCCCGGCGTTGCGGCAGACCAGACGAGCACATCCTCAGCGGTGATCTTGGCGGTCAGCCAATCGGTCCATTCGGTGTAGGAGAGTTCCTGATTGTTGATCAGCAGCTCGTCCCAGACTTCGTGCAAATTGGTCCGCTCTTCAAAGAAGTAGCAGGTGAAGAGGTTCGCGCCCCGGTCTGTGCCGTTGCCGGCATGCAGCGGCTGCTGCAGATCACCGACAAGGTGGATGATGAAGCGGAGCGCCAGCTGGCGCTGTTCCGGCGGCTGGGTCTCATCGATGGCGATGGCGCGGAAATGTTCGAGCGCCGTGATCGCGTTGCCCTCCGGCGGCGGGGTGATGTCCGCATAGACCTCGCCTTCCGGGATGGTGACATAGTGCCAGGGATTTGCCTCGCGGCGCCAGAAGTCAGACGAGTCGGAGCGCATGAAATCCGGCCAGTCGGAAGCCTCTGCCATGCTCTCCGCGCCGAGGATCTCTTTCACCGCTGCGGCGGCCTCATCGCTCAGATATTCGTCTCCAATGGCGGCGACGACGCGGTGGCCGGTCTTGCCCCAGGCATGGGCGGGCGAGGCCGCAAGAGCGGCAAGGGCGAGGCTGAGCAGCAGGCGGCGCATGGCAGGTCTCCGGCAGGGAACGGGGCGGGAAAGGGTTACCCGACTGTTGGCGTCATTTCCCGCTAAGGGCAAGCGCATCGACGTCGCGGCGATGCGGCAGGCTCGGCTGGGCGCCGGGCTTTGTGCAGGCGAGCGCCCCGGCGGTGACGGCGAAGGCGAGCGCCTCCTGCGGAGACATGCCTTCAATCAGGGCCACCGTCAGCGCGGCCGTGAACGTGTCCCCGGCGCCGACCGTGTCGACCACCTCTACCTTTGGCGGCGCGGCCCGGGCGATTTCCTGCCCGTCCTTGTAAAGCACCGCGCCCTCCGCGCCGAGGGACACAGCGACCAACGCGCCGGAGGCTTTCAGCCGGTCGCCATAGACCTCTGCCTCAGTCTCGTTGACGGAGATGAGATCCGCTTCGGCCAACAATTCGTCCGGCACGGGCAGGGCGGGGGCGAGGTTCAGGCTGACGAAACCCGTCGCCTTCTTTGCTGCCGCCAGCAGGGCCGGCACAGGCACTTCCAGCACGCCCATCATATGTTCGATCGGCAGGTGCGCGACGTCATCCGGGCGCAGAACATGGTTCGCGCCGGGACAGACGACGATCAGGTTTTCGCCTGACCGTGCATCGACGGCGATCAGTGCCACGCCCGTTGTCTCGCCATTCACATGCGCAACTTCGGAAAGGTCGACACCGCCATCCTGCAACAGTTTCAGCGCTTCGTCGGCCATGTCATCGGCGCCGACGGCCGCGACCAGACGGACCTCTGCGCCAAGGCGCCGGGCGGCCAGGGCCTGGTTCGCGCCCTTGCCGCCGGGATGGCGGGCTAACCGCGCGCCGCCGACCGTTTCACCCGGCCGGGGCAGGGCGGGGCCGGTGCCGACAATGTCGAGATTGATCGAACCGACGACGGTAATCATGCGCGCTCCATCAGCGAGATGATGAGGTCGAAGAAGCCATCCGCGTCGGCGCCTGTCACCCAGTCGTGCGGGCCGCCCGGCGCGGCGGCGAGACAGGTCTGGCCGAAGCGTTCGCCTTCCTCGGTCACGATGCTGACATGTGTCGACTTCACATCGAACAGGTGCGGCGCCAGCAGGAAGGCGACCGTGGAGGGGTCGTGCATGGGCGATTTGCGGCCTTCCTTCCACCGGCCTTCCAGCTCGTTGCCGGCTTCCAGCAGCTGCACCATGATCTGGGCGCGCTCGGTCGGAATGGTTTTCAGCCGCTCGATACGCGGCAGTTCGGCCCGCACGGTGTGGGTGACATCGAGGCTCATCACGGTCGCGCGGATGCCCGATTTGAACACGATGGCCGCCGCGTGCGGATCGGCGAAGATGTTAAACTCGGAGAAGGGCGTGATGTTGCCGCCCTCGCTGTCCGCGCCGGCCATCAGGACAAGGCGGGAAATGCCCTGCGCAATGGACGGATCTAGGATCAGGGCAGCGGCGATATTGGTCATCGGGCCGGTCACGACGAGCGTGTATTCGCGGGGGTCAGCCGCTTTCAGCGTATCGACGAGGAAGGTCACCGCATGGCCGTCGGCGAGTGGCATGTCAGGCTCGAACGGGTCGAGGCCAGCGATGCCGCTTGTCCCGTGAAAGTCCTCTGCTGTGACAGGCGCGCGCAGGATCGGGGCAGGGCAACCCGCATAGACCGGCACGTCCACCCGGCCCATCAACTGGCACATCATGCGGGCATTGCGGCTGGTCAGCGCCAGCGGCACGTTTCCGGCAACGGTCGTAATGGCGCGCACGTCGAGCGTGTCGCTCGCCAGCGCCATCATCAACATAACGGCGTCATCGACCCCGGGATCGCAATCTATGATCAGCGGCAGGCTCATGCGTGGGACGCCCGTTCGGCCCTCAGATCGGCAATCGCATCAAGGAATGGCTTTTCCAGGGGCGGGCTGTCCATGGGCATTCCGATTGCTTCCAGTGCCATGTCTGCTGTGACCCTTTCTTTCCCGCGCCCTTTGAGCCGCGCGATCATGCGGCTGGTGGCGACCGTGCGGCCCTTCGAAATGAAGGTATGCCGGAAACACATATAGGTGCCGTCCCAGCCGACCATACGGGTCTGCAGTTCGAATTTCTGGGGAAACTTCATGGAGCGAAAATAGGTCAGCGCTTCATGCTGGATGATCGGCACCCAGCCGCGTGACCGGAACGCTTTCATCGTGCCGGTCCGGAACATGAAATTCATGATGCCGAGATCGGTAAACGAGGCGTAGCGGGAATTGGTCATGTGTCCCATCGGGTCATGGTCGCCGAGCCAGACGGCAGAGCGGATCGTGTGCACATCCAGGATGTGGGTTTTCGTCTTTGAAAACCAGGCCGAGAGCATGATCCGGAGGAGCCGGAAAAACAGGTTCATGGGGGCAGAACGCCTCCTCGTCACAGATCCAGACACGACGGAAAGTTGCTACAGGCCTGTAGTCTTCACTACACTGCCAGGCTTCCTCCCGAGCGCGACTATGAGGCGGAGCGCGCCGATTGCAAGTCAAAGACGGGCCTTTGCCGCTTGCATCGCAGCCCGCCCGGAAAAAGACGCAAAAAAATGGGCCAGTTCTTTCTGAACTGACCCAATGAGCAGGTAAGATGGAGAAGCACCAGTATTGGGACTTCGTAAGAGCGTATGCCCGCCACGGCCTGAGCGTTCCAAAAAAACTGCCAATTATAGTTAATAAAACAAGGATTTGAGTTAACCGGACCTGCGGCGCCCGTAGAGGATCAGCAGGGCGACCAGTCCAATCGATGTGCCCTGGCTGGAGAAAACCTCCAGCATCAGGGCGAAGAACCAGGAGGGGAAATTGGTGCGGGTCTGGGCCTCGGTTAGCAGGTTGCCATTCCCTTGTCCCAGCAGTTCGGCATTGGCCGCTTCGATCTTTGTCTGCAGCTCGTCGCGGCGTTTGGCGAGGCCCAGTTCGTTTTGGGCATCGCGATAGGGTTTCTGCTCCGTGCGCCCAACGCGTTCCACTTCAGAGAGATAGGCTTCCAGCCCTTCGACAGACCGGGTTTCCGGCGGAATGCCTTCCAGCTGGCGGCGCCAGTCGGCGATCTGGGATTCCAGCACGCTGCGGTTGGCATCCGCGCGCACGATTTCTTCTGCGGCGGCCGTATTGTTCGCCGCGATATAGCGCTCGGTGCCGATGATGGAGGTGCCCATGCCGGCGAGAGCGAAGATCAGCGCGCGCCAGCCTTCCTTCATGCGGTGATTGGCCGTGTGCCAGTAGAAGAAGGTGAAGCCGCCAAAAGAGATGACGGCCGCGATGACGCCGGTCCAGCCCCAGATGCCCGACTGGATCGGATCGGCGACCGAACTCGAAAAAGCCTGGTAGTTCGCAAAACCGGAGAGGGCCGCGGCGGCCAGCCCCGCCGACAGGAAGACCAGCGCCAGGAGGGAGATGATGAACTTCTCTCCGTTGAAGGGCTTCTTTTCCTTGGGTTTGAGGTGCGGGAAGCGTGCTTCCAGCTTGTCCGCCTCGCTGAGGGTTTTGACCTTTGCCTCGTGTTTCGCAAGGTTCCGGCTCACCTTGGCAGGCGCCGGCGTAAAGTCGGCATCCTGAACGACAGGACGCACCGCCGGGACCGGAGCTTCATCTTCCCGGATCAGCTCGGCTTCCAAGGGAAGGGGTTGCAGTTGCTTTACACGTTGGCGGCGGACCTCTTCTTTCAGGCGGATCAGCCCTGTGAAACTGCCTTCGGAACCGCAATTCGGGCATCCAAACGTGCCGAGCCGTGGATTGAGAACCAGCGAGCTTTCCCCGCCATCGCGACAGTCCGGCGTCAGGTCGCACAGCGTGCGGACTTCGCTTTCATCCTGGCTCGACTCGAAGTCGACCCCAAGTTCCTCAAGCTGCTGGATCGCCTGCAGGAGACGTTCATCCGCCATGAAGTTCTGACCCCGTTCGCATGGCGCGAACGCGCCCCGGCACCCGGTTTGTCTATCCGAATCCCCGCGCCCCAGTCACCCCCATCTGGCACCCCCATCTGGCACCCGCACCGGCTGAGCCCCAAAGTGCGGCGGCAGCGCAAGCAGAATAACGCATACGTGACGCCTGTTTCATCTTTACGGGGGCGGCGTACTCCTTAAGGATGGTCCAGCCTGCCGGACGGAAACTAATCCAGTGGGAATCTGCTTGTCATCTGGAGGAACTGAATGACCCTGCCGCGCTCCATTGCGATCCCGAAGAACTGGAAGACCTTCAATTTTGCCAGCTTTTTCTCGGCTATCGGCTATCCCGTCCTGGGTGTTGCGCTGTTCGTGACCATGGTTCTGCTGGGTATTTTCCTCAGCCATCTCACTTTCCACTGGTGGTACCTGCTGATCGCGTTCGCCGTGACCGCCTTCACGATCTTCGTCTGCAATGCCGGGATCGGACCGTTGCACCGCATCCTGCAGCACCGGGCAGGGGAACTCGCCGTGCCGGGACAGGTGCTGACCATGATCAATCTGGTCATCGCCATGCAGGGCAATGTGAAGGACTGGGTGAACTATCACTCCCAGCATCACCGCTTCTCCGACAAGCCGGGCGACCCGCACAACCCGTTCGAATCCAAGCGCTGGGCCTGGGTCGGCTGGATCCTGTGGCGCGACGAAAAAGACACCCAGCGCCCGCTGGCCATGTGGCTGAAGAACCAGCCAGTCATCGTCTGGATGGACCGTTTCTACAATGAAATCAGCCTTGTGGTGCACCTCGTCATTCCGGCGGCGATCTATCTGATCGTCTGGGCGGCGGGCGGATCCCTGCTGCTGACGGCGCTGATCCATGCCAGCGTGGTGATCGGCCGGGCGATCCAGTTCCATGCGACCGTCTACGGCATCAACGTGCTGGGCCACCTGAAAACGCCAATCTGGGCAGATCACCTGATCGGTCTCCTGACCGGCGGCGAGGCCTTCCACGACCATCACCATTCCGAGCCGACCAGCGCGCTGCACCGTCCGCGCAAGGGCATGTGGAACCGGATCGTCGATTATAACGGGACGATCCTGCTTGCGATGGAGAAAATCGGCTGGGTCCGGAACCTGCGCATCGCGCCGCAATTTGCCTGATCATCGGCCTGCAAAGGCAATGAAGAACACCATGTATACACCGTTCATAGCGGCCGGCTTTGGCCGGGTGCGGACCAAAAACAAGAGACCGGGAGCGTGCGCGCCTCCCGGTCTTTTTTATTTTCTCACTTGTGCGGGCAGATCCTCTCCCCATCTCGGCTGACGGGCCGGGGGGCCAGCAGAGGAGGGACTCCCATGGCCCAGACAGACACCCAGGCCAAAATACACTCCTATATTCTTCTCGACCGCACCGGCTCGATGTCTCCCATCTGGGACGAGGCGTTGAGCTCGGTGAATGCCTATGCCGCCAGCATCGCCGGTCAGGCCGGGGACGTCGTGCCTCAGATCACGCTTGCCGTGTTTGACGCGCAGGACGGCCTGCAATTCGACGTGCTGCGCCGCAGCGTCCAGCCGGATGGCTGGCAGTCCGTCACCGACAAGGAAGCGAGCCCCCGCGGCATGACGCCCCTGTTCGATGCCATCGCGCGTCTGATTTCCATGGCGGAGGCCGACAATCCGGAAAAGGCCGTCATCGTCATCATGACCGATGGAGAGGAGAACGCCTCCCGCGAAGTGACGAAGGCCGGTGTGAAAGCTGCGCTCGACCGGGCAGAGAAACGCGGCTGGGAAGTCGTCTTCCTCGGCGCGGAGTTTGCGAACTTCTCCGACGCCGACGCGGTCGGCATCTCCGCGCGCAAGACCATGGCCATGGGCCGTGGACGGATGTCGGAATCGATGACCCGGCTCGCCCGCAAGAGCCAGGCCTATTACGCGTCGGCCGCGAGCGCGCCGGTCGAGTTCGACGAAATGGACCGGGAAGAGGCCGGCGAAGCCGATGTCCAGGAGCGGACCGGCCAGAAGCGCAAAGGCTTCTTCATGCGGAAGAAATAAGCCGAAACTGAACACATGTTCAGACTGGAAGGCCCGCCGGCATTCCGGCGGGCCTTTTACCTTCCAAACGGCAACAAGCCGCCACGAACGTGCCCCAATCCTGATTGAACTTTAATCTCAATCGGGCCGTGGGGGCTTGAGACGCACAAGGCCGGCGGTTCCGGCCACCAACTGGAAGGGACGCCAAGATGAAGTCCTTCATCGCCAAACTTACACTCGGAGCCGCCGCAATTGCGCTGGCAGGCGCAGCCAATGCCAAGGTTCCGCCGACGCCGCCGGAAGATCCGGGGGCGGTACATTCCTATATCCTGCTCGACCGGACGGGCTCCATGTCCGACATCTGGGAAGAAGCGCTTGGTTCGGTCAACGCCTATGCCGCCAGCGTTGGCGAGGCCGACGAAGGCGAAATCGACGGCGAGGATATCCAAACCGATGTCACGCTCGCCATCTTCGATTATCAGGACGGCATGCAGTTCGACGTACTGCGCGACAGCGTGAAGGCCGAAGACTGGCACAATGTCACCGATGACGAAGCCAGCCCGCGCGGCATGACGCCCCTGTTCGATGCGATCGGCCGCATGGTGAACCTTGCCGAAGCCGACAAGCCGGAAAAGGCCGTCATTGTGATCATGACCGATGGCCTTGAAAATTCCTCACGTGAACTGACGAAAGACGGCGCGAAGGCCGCTCTGGAACGGGCCGAAGCCAAGGGCTGGGAAGTTGTCTTCCTCGGCGCCGAATTCGCGAGCTTCGATGATGCCGAGAGCATCGGCATGGATGCGCGCAAGACCATGGCCGTCGGGCAGGGCAGCATGCAGGACAGCATGTCGGCGCTCGCCAAGAAATCCCGCGCCTATGGCAAGGGCGAAGAGGCCGAGATCGAATTCAATGAGCAAGACCGCGCCCTCGCCGACGAGGAAGGTGTGAAGGAACGCCAGAACCAATAGCAACCCGTCAGCCTGAACCTCCAACGGGCCGCACCGGCGAACCCCTGCACCCCTGCCGCCCGGAAAAGGAAGCCCGCCTCAGCAATGAGGCGGGCTGTTTTTGAAATATATGCCTCCGCCTTAGTAAGACTGCGCCGGTTTCACGCGAGATTCGGCGCGGTTGGCGTAGTAGCCGGCGATCAGGTCGCTGAGGGATTTTTCGGTGTCGCCATAGTCGATGCCATCCGTCCAGAGGGCGGCGGAGCAGAGGTCTGACACGAACGGTCCCATCCGGTTGCTGTCAGGATCTACGCCGTCATAGGATTCGCCCCGGATGTCATAGGCATGCGCGTTCGTCTGATGGAACGTGTCCAGCAGGCAGGCGCGTTCTTTCGGGGAGGTTGTGGCGGCCAGATCAGGCCAGTCCTCGCCCGGATAGGGCTCCATCTCGCAAAGGCTGAAGACGGTCGCGGTCGTCAGGCCATCGCAGGCGGGCGGGGCGGGCAGGATTTCCGCCATCAGAGTGTTCGCGCGTTCCTGTGCTGCGCGTGCCTCTTCTTGCTGTTCAAGCACGGCGTCCAGCACACGTTGCTCGTCCGACACCTCCGCTGCGCGCTTGTTTCCGTACCAGACAAAGCCTGCGAGCCCGAGGCCGCAGATGAGCAGGATGAACGGGATCAGCGTCTTCATGGGTATCCCCCTTCAGGATCGTTTTTTCGGACCATATCACGCCTTTCCCGGTGCGGCAGGTCATACGCCTGACAAACCGGGCCGAGGCCGTTAGGCTGGCCGGGAGGAGACTTTCATGACTGACCCGACCAGGCCACCCTTTCCGATCACGCAAATTCTAGTCCCCGTGGACATGCGGCACCGGGAGCCTTCGCAGCTGGCGGTGGAATCTGCCGTGTTTCTTGCGCGGCCGTCCGGGGCAAGCGTGTCGATCCTTACCGTCACGAATCCGCTCGGCACGCACCTGACGGAAATGCCTGAAGCGCTGAAGCCGGATTTCGAAGCCTTTGTCGCGTCAGAAGCAGAGCGGCTCGGCATTGCCATCACGCCCTTGTTCGAAAGCCATGAGGCTGTGAACGAGACGATCCAGAAAGTGATCAAGAAGCACGGCGTGGATTTCGTTGTGATGGCAACACATCATCCGCGCCTGACCGATCATCTGTTCGGTTCGCACGCCTCTCAGACGGCGCTGCATGCCAATTGCTCCGTGCTCATCCTGCGGGGGTAAGAGCGTCAAAGCGCTTTACTTCTGACGGCCGTGGCCGTATTCAGCCGCCCATGCTGAAGAAACAGATTATTATTACCCCGAAAACGACCCGCCTTTGCGGGACGTTGCGGGTGTGTGCGATCTGAAACCAGCCACCCTCACCAACGTCCCGCCCAGGCGCGGGACGGCCATTCCCTGACACGGCTCTCCCGCTCTGAAGGCTCCCCAACCGGAGAATGCCATGTCACCCCGTTTCTCAAGATCCAATCCTCCCCGTGTCGGCGTTGTCGGCGCGACCGGCCTCGTCGGCAGCCTGATGCGCGAGCTGCTGGCTGAGCGGGACTTCCCGCTCGCCTCGCTGCGCCTGTTCGCCTCGGCGCGTTCTGCTGGCAGGAAAGTCCCGTTTCGTGACACCGAGATCGTGGTGGAGGACGTTGCCGCGGCGGATGTGTCCGGGCTCGACATCGTCTTCTTCTCGGCGGGCGGAGAAACCTCGCGCCAGTACGCGCCGAAATTCGCGGAAGCCGGCGCGCTCGTGATCGACAATTCCTCCGCCTGGCGGAAGGATCCGGATGTACCGCTGGTCGTGCCGGAGGTGAACGCACATGCGCTCGCGAACATCCCGAAAGGCATCATCGCCAACCCGAATTGCACGACCATGGCGGCGATGCCTGTGCTGAAGCCGCTCCACGATGCCTGGGGGCTGACGCGCCTCTTTGCCTCGACCTACCAGGCCGCTTCCGGGGCAGGGGTGGCCGGATCGGAAGAGCTGACCGCGCAGGTGGCGGCAGCGGCCGCTGGGGACATGGCCGGCCTTGTCGACAATCCGGCGGCGGTGGACTTCCCGGCACCGAAGAAATGGGCCGTGCCGCTCGCCTTCAACGTGGTGCCGATGAACTATGTTCTGGGGGAAGACGGATACACTGACGAGGAACTGAAACTGCGCGACGAGAGCCGCAAGATCATGGGGCTTCCGGACCTGAAAGTCTCCGGCACCTGCGTGCGTGTGCCGGTGATGACCGGGCACAGCCTGTCGATCCATGCCGAGTTCGACCGGCCGGTGTCGGCAGAAGAAGCCGAAACCATGCTGAGGAGGGCGCCGGGCGTGCAGGTGGACCTGGTGCCGAACCCGCTGGAAATGACGGGCAAGGACAATGTCAGTGTCGGGCGTATCCGCAAGGACAGCGCGCTGGACAATGGCCTTGTCCTGTTCGTGGTCGGCGACAATCTCCGCAAGGGTGCGGCGCTGAATGCCGTGCAGATCGCCGAAGCCCTGCTGGACATGGCAGATTAGGCTCAAAGAAAAACGCCGGACCCGCAAAGGTCCGGCGTTTCGTATTACGTTGAAGGCCTGGCTTACAGCGCTTCGATGATGGTGACGTTGGCGATACCGCCGCCTTCACACATGGTCTGCAGGCCATACTTCTTGCCCCGGGCACGCAGGGCGTAGATCAGCGTCGTCATCAGCTTGGTGCCCGAAGCGCCGAGCGGGTGACCGAGCGCAATGGCGCCGCCATTGACGTTCAGTTTCGCCGGGTCTGCGCCATGATGCTTCAGCCACGCGATCGGAACCGGCGCGAAGGCTTCGTTGACTTCATAGAGGTCGATGTCGTCGATCTTCATGCCGGCGCGCTGCAGGGCGCGGTCGGTGGCGAACAGCGGCTCTTCCAGCATGATTACCGGGTCACCGGCGGTGACGGTGAGGTTGTGGATGCGCGCCAGCGGCGTGAGGTTGTGCGCTTTGATGGCAGCTTCGGACGCGACCATCACGCCGGACGAACCGTCGCAGATCTGGCTGGCATTGGCGGCGGTCATGATGCCGTCATCCATCAGGATTTTCAGCTTCGCCATGCCTTCCATGGAGGCGTCGTAGCGGATGCCTTCATCCTTGTCGTGCATCACTTCGTTGCCTTCCGGATCGCGGCCCTTGAGGGCGACGATCTCATCCTTGAAGGCACCAGCCTTGGTGGCCTCGGCGCCGCGCCTGTGGCTTTCCACCGAGAAGGCGTCGAGCTCTTCCTTGGTGTGGCCATGCTTCTTGGCAATCATCTCGGCACCAACGAACTGGCTGAACTGCTTGATGCCGAACTTGTCCTTCACCGATTGCGGCGTCGGGTCCGTCGGCACTTCGAACAGCTTGCCGGCGCGGGCGTTGATGCCCATCGGGCAGCGGGTCATGCTTTCAACGCCGGCGGCGATGACAAGGTCCTGCGTGCCCGACATCACGGCCTGGGCCGCAAACTGGAGGCTCTGCTGCGAGGAACCGCACTGGCGATCGATCGTCACGGCGGGAACGCTCTGGGGAAGTTTCGAGGCCAGGACAGCGGTCCGGCCGATCTGGGCGGCCTGCTCACCGGCCTGCGAGACGCAGCCCATGATCACGTCCTCGATGGCCGCCGGATCAATGCCGGTTTCGTCCACGAGCGCGTTCAGGACCTGCGCGCCAAGATCGCCCGGATGCCATTCGGCGAGGGCGCCGCCGCGGCGGCCGCCGGCGGTACGTTTTGCTGCTACGATATATGCGTCTGCCATGTCACGCGTTCCTCTTCCAATATTGTCGGGGCATTTATACGCCCGGTGACCGGCTGCGCCAGCACTCTCCCAACGGCACCTGCCGCAAGGAGACTGTCAGTTATGGATCTCTGCAAACACCGGCAGCGACTGGCCGAAGGGCGCAGTGGCCGCATTGGCATAGCCGCTGTCCACCTCCGGCAGGCGCAACAATGGATCGATCACGCCGCTGGATTGCAGGACCGGGTCAAGGTCGGCGCGGGCCGCGTCGTCCAGCGCGTGATAGTGCGCCTGCAGCTTTTCAAGGCACCAGACCCGGTACTGGGACGTTTGCAGATCACGATAGGCGGTGCCCTGAATGGTCATGCCATGGCGCGCACCGCCTGCCCGCCAGGCGAGGGCGTTGGCGTTGAGCGCTTCCAGATGTGTTTCCGCGAGTTCACGCAGCAGGGGCAACAGATCGTCCGGGATGCCGCGGACAAGGCCACCGCTGGTGCGGGAGCCGCGGGCATTCCAGACGCGGTAGACCCAGGCCATCACGCCGGAGGCATTTTCCCGCATGATGATGCCAGGCACGGGGTCCATCGCGAAGTGGCGGAAGAGTGGCCCCATCAGACCGATGTCGGCCAGCGTTGGCCGGTCACCCAGCAGGAAAGGCCGTGCCTGAAAGACGGGTTCCAGCAAGTCGAGCAGCTTGAGATAGCTGCCTTCCACATGCGCGCGCGTGTCCGGGGTGACGCCGTCGCGATCGACGAAATTATGCTTCTGGCGTTTCTCCGTCCGCCGCCGTTTCAGGAAGCCGGGCGCCTTGATGTCCCGGCCCATCACATCTGCGATCTGCCGGGCGAGAAGTTTCGAAGAGAGCGGATAGCTCCAGCGGTAATGCATGGCCGGGCGCCAGAGCCATTCGTCGGCATAGTCTTCGATCAAGCGGCAGAGGAAGGCTTGGCCCGGGTCTTCCGGGAGGATCGGTGGGCTAGGGTGCTGGGTTTCGAACCAGTCGATCATCGGGCTGGAATCGGTCATCCAATGGCCGTCCGGCAGTTCCACGGCAGGCATCTGCATGGCGCCGGTCTTTTCAGGGATTGTGTGCATGAACTCCTGCGCGCTCATCGGGCAGAACTCGTAGGGGATTTCCTTGTAGCGCAGATAGGATTCCAGCTTGCCCGTGAAATAGGAAACCTTGAGCCCGTAGACTTTCAGCATGACGCCCTCCCCCGGCCGCATGTAACGGCACTTTAACTGTCAATAGTTGCATCATCTGCCAAAAAGCTGGCGGACTCAAGCGCCCATGACAAACAGGCGGCGGGCGGTGGCGGTGATGTGCTTCAGATACTGCTTCTGCGACCAGCCGCAGACCTGCGTCAGGTGTTCCCAGTTCGGCAGCAGCAAGAGCGTCCAGAGGAGATCCGTCGCTTGCGGTGCTGTCATGCCGGGGGCAAGGTCGCCGTCGCGTTTCAGGGCATTGATGGCGGCTTCACAGCCTTCCCGCATGTCCTGCATCCGCTGGGCCCAGGCGCTGCGGGCTTCCTCATCCGTCGGGCTCATATCGATCAGCGCTCGCCCGATGGGATAGATCTCCGGCAGGTAACCGGCCCATGCTTCAATGAATGCGTCGAGGCGTTCCGAACCGGTCTTTGCCGCCCGGCTTGGGGCGAGGCGCGCGTCGGAGTCTTTCAACTCATCCACATAAAACGTGGTGGCGATCAGCAGGTCTGCGCGGTTGGCGAAGTGCAAATAGACCGCCTGCCGGCTGATGCCGGCGCGCTTGGCAATGTCTGACATCCGCACGCCAGTGCCGCCACCTTCGGTCAGGAGGTCGGCTGTGGCCTGGAGGATTCTTTTACGAGTATCGGGATTGGGGCTTGACATAGTGTCAAGTGATCACCTATTTGACGCCGTGTCAATTGACATCGTGTCAAGCAAAAGGAGGCAATCATGCGAATAGCAGTTTTCGGATCGACCGGCGGTGTTGGGCGGCACGTCGTTGCCCAGGCCCTCAAAAAGGGAATGGCTGTAACGGCGCTTGTCCGGTCCCCCGGCAAGTTGGCGGACCTGCCGCAGGGCCTGACGCTGGTTCCGGGCGATGTGTCGGATGAAGAGGCGGTCTATTACACGGTGGCCGGCGCAAATGCGGTGGTCTGCGCTCTTGGCGCACCCCTGCAGGACAAGAGCGGGATTCGTGCCAGCGGTACGGCCCAGATCATCCGGGCCATGAAAGATGCCTGCGTCGACCGGCTGGTCTGCCTGTCCTCCATCGGGGCAGGGGACAGCTATCCCCTGATCCCGGCGCACTACAAATACCTGCTTGGCCCACTGATGATGGAGCACATGTTCGCCGACCATGAGGCACAGGAAGCAGAGATTGCTGCCTCAGGCCTCGACTGGATCATCGCGCGGCCTGGCCCCTACCGGGATGGCGACCGCACCGGCGCCTATGCGCACGGGTCCAGCAGCCTCGCACCGGACCGGAAGCTGAAATTCCACATCAACCGTGCCGACGTGGCGGATTTCCTGATCCGTCAGCTTTCGGACGATACCTATCTGCACAAACCGGCTTGGCTGACCAGCTGACCGGATCCCCCAATCCCGCAAAGGAGACCCACATGACCCAACAATGGATGCTGTACGCTAGCGAATTTTCCGTGATCGCCTATGCCCTCGTGGCCGGCGTGTTCCTCACCTTTTCCGATTTCGTCATGCGATCGCTTGCGGCGACGCAGCCCGCTGGCGGGATCGAGGCGATGCAACTGATCAACCGCAAAGTGTTCCGTACGCTTTTCATGGTCCTGCTGATCGGTATGGCCGTCGTCTCACCGATAATGGCGGCCTTCGCGATCTGGCAGGAGGGCGGCCCGGCAGCCGCCTGGATCATCGCGGCAGCCGTCACCTATGTGATCGGCTCGTTCGGCGTGACCGTGGTATTCAATGTGCCCATGAATGAACGCCTTGACCGGATGGCACACGACAGCGCCGTCGCCGCAGCCTACTGGCACCGCTATGTCCCGGCCTGGAGTTTCTGGAACACCGTCCGCACGCTCGCCTCAGCCGCGGCTGCCGTCTTCATGCTGATGGCCGTTGTCGAATTGGCCTGACCTTCACTCACAGACTTTTCAAAAGGAGAGCCCCATGTCCCGTTCCTTGTTTCCCTCTGCCGCATTGTTTCTTTCCGGCGTGATCGCCGTCCTGATCGGCGCGGCGATCGTTCTGGACCCTGCCGCATTCCATGCAACATCCGGTATTCATCTTGGCGCAGGGGATGCTGCGCTGCTGAATGAAATGCGGGCTGCAGGCGGACCTATTCTGGCCGCTGGCCTGCTGGCGCTTGCCGGCCTGTTTGTCCATCGCCTGCAGACACTCGCCCTGACCGCCAGCGCCGTTTTCTACACCGGCTACGGCCTGGCGCGGCTCGCCAGCCTGATGGTGGACGGCGTTCCGGATCAGGCGATGGTGTGGATCACCGCGCTGGAACTGGCGGTCGGTGCGGTGTGTTTCCTGGCAGCCGCTGCGTCAGGCAGGACTGCCGCGCTCGGCTAGTCGTCAAAGCCAAGGAAGGTGGCGGCTTCGTCTACGGACTTCCGTTTCGAGACGACCGCATTGGCCGGGAAGGTGTCATCCGGCCAGCCCATGGCGACGCAGGTCTGGATCACCTGATCGTCCGGAATGCCCGCTTCCTCGCGCACAACCGGGCTCTGCATGATGCCTTGCGAATTGATCACGCAGCCGAGGCCACGGTTCCAGGCGGCATTGACGATGCCGTTGACGACGCCGCCGCAGTCGAAAGGCGGAATGTCGCCGCCGGCCAGCGCCTTGTCATAGGTGACGACGATGGAGACCGGCGCATCGAATTGGCGGAAGCCGCGCAGCACCCAGTCCATCCGGGCTTCCTTGTCGTGGCGTTCGATGCCCATGGCCTGGAACAGCTGGATGGCGATCTCGACCTGACGTTCGCGGTGGACACCTTCATAGGGCGGGCCCATGCGGAATTCGCGGCTGTCGGGCACGCCCGCCACATTGCGCTCGACATTGCCCTTGCGGATCCGGTCCAGCACGTCGCCGGAGACGACATAGAAATTCCATGGCTGGGAGTTCAGCGAGGTCGGCGCGCGCATGGCGATTTCAAGGATCTCGCGGACGAGCGCTTTCGGGACCGGCTTCTTCAGGAAGCCCCGGATACTGCGCCGGCTGCGGACAACGTCATCATATTCCACGGTTGGACCTCCCAATCTCTTATCGGAACCCTTGTAGCGCACCCGCCGCGCCTGACATCCCCTGCCGCAGCGGAAACAAAAAACCCGCTCTTCCGAGCGGGTTTTTCAGGCTTTCGTACCTTTTCAGGCGATCAGCGCGGTGCCATGCGGATGGCACCGTCGAGGCGGACGTCTTCGCCGTTGAAGTAGCCGTTGCGGCACATTTCGGTGGCGAGCGATGCATACTCTTCCGGGTTGCCGAGGCGGGCCGGGTGCGGCACCTGGGCGCCGAGGGCCTGTTTGACCGGTTCCGGAGCGCCTTGCAGCAGCGGGGTGTTGAAGATGCCCGGCAGGATCGTGTTGACGCGGATCAGTTCGCGCGACAGGTCGCGGGCGATCGGCAGGGTCATGCCGACAACGCCGCCCTTGGAAGCGGAGTAGGCAGCCTGGCCGATCTGGCCATCTTCAGCAGCAACGGAAGCCGTGTTCACGATTGCGCCGCGCTCGCCGTCGATCGGGTCGAGGGTCATCATGCCAGCGGCGGATTTCGCGATGCAGCGGAAGGTGCCGACCAGGTTGATCTGGATGATCAAGTTGAACTTATCGAGCGGGAAGTGGCTGATTTCGCCGGTTTCCTTGTTGCGGCTGGCCGTCTTGATGGCGTTGCCGGTGCCGGCGCAGTTGATCAGGATGCGCTCCTGGCCGATGGCGGCACGGGATTTTGCGAAAGCGGCATCGACGCTTGCGTCGTCGGTCACGTTACACTCGCAGAACACACCGCCGAGTTCCTTGGCGAGGGCTTCGCCTTTTTCCACGTTCAGGTCGAACAGGGCGACCTTGACGCCATAGCTGGCCAGTTTCGTGGCGGTCGCGGCGCCGAGACCGGAGGCGCCACCGGTGATGACAGCTGAGATATTCGAATTGAGTTCCATGGGCCGCGGCCCTCCCTTGTTTCTGACAACTTTTCAGATGATCTATAGGTCTCACAGGAGGACGCAATGTCTGACGCAGCGGAAGTTATCAACACCGTTCTCAGCGAGGACGGACGCTATATCCCGAAGTCGATCGAGCGCGACGAGCGTACCTCGCGCGGGCTGATCCCGAAGCTGATGCGGATGGTGGGTAGAATCCCCTTCGCGGACGACCTTGTGGCGGCCTGGTACGCCGCGCGCGATCCGCACACGCCGATGCGGGCGAAGGCCGTCCTGTTTGCCGCCGTCGCCTATTTTGTCACACCGATGGACATGCTGCCGGACTTCATCACCGGTCTTGGATTTACCGACGACGCAACTGTGCTCGCCACAGCCCTTGGCCTGGTGGGCATGCATGTGAAAGAAACGCATCGGGCCGCGGCCCGGCGCCTGTTGCGGGTGCCAGAAGCGGTCAAGGAAGACTAGAAGAAGAACACAGAGGGAGGCAGCCGGATGGCTGGGGAAACCGCCGTGCTTGCGGGCGCGATCGTGTTGGGCGTGATGTATTGGGCCGGCTGGTGCTGGCGAGAGGGCGGGGGGCTGCCCGGCCTGCTGGTAAAAACCGGGTCGACCGCGCTGTTGGCCTTGTTTGCCTTCATGGCAGATGGACCATGGCTGCTGGTTGCGGGGCTTGCCCTGTCGTCTGCGGGGGACGCTTTCCTCGCGATGGACAAGCCCGGCGAGGACAAATGGCTGAAGCCCGGCATGGCGGCCTTCTTCCTGGCGCATGTCGCCTATGTCGCCCTGTTCTGGGCCCTGCCACAGGCGGACCGGACGCTGCTGAACCTGACGGCCCAGATCGTGCTGGTGCTGGGCGGGGTGGTGTTCGTGCGCTGGCTCGCGCCATCCCTTGGGCCGATGCGGATTCCGGTCTTTGCCTATACGGCGATCATCCTTGTGATGGGGGCTGCGGCACTGCGGTTGCCGCCGCCCTTCCTGCTGGTGACGCTGGGGGCTGTGATGTTTGTCGCTTCCGACATGATCCTGTCGCTGCAGCTGTTCACCCGGCCGCCGGGCGCGGCGAAGCGCATGGGGCCATCGCTGGCCGTGTGGGGGCTGTATTTCTTCGGGCAGGTCCTGATCGCCTGGGGCGGGGTGTATCCCTTCATCTCCGTCGCTGAATAGAAACGCGGCGGCGTCCGGCTATCCGGAGGCCGCCGCATTCTGAACGGGTGTCTCAATTACCTGGCTATTCAAACCATTGTCCGGTGCCGACCGAGGCGCTGCCCTTGGAGTGGATCGTCAGGACACCGCGGCGCCCTTCATAATCGCCGGACTTGCCGATGAGGCCACCGACGCAGGACATTTCCCCGGCTTCCGGATTCAGAATGTTGCAGCCGGAATAGACGGTATAGTCGCCCTCCGGGCCAGTGCCGTCGCACACGCCGTGCACCATGAAGATGGAGTCCCTTGGTGGTTGGCTTGTGGAGACGCAGGTGAAGGTGCTGTTACTGACGGTACCGTCTGCCTGTGTGACCGTGGATGCACCGGTCCAGTATGCGCCGGCGACAGAGCCTTCCGGTGTCGATGCGCCGAGCGTCGTCGGCTCTTCCGACGTGGACTCAAAGGTGAAGGTTTGCGCCAGCGCGCCGCCACAAAGGGCCGCTGCCGCCACTCCGCAGGCCAGGGGGCGGATCATCCGCCCGAATTTGATCCTCATTGTTCCCTCCATAGGAATTGCAGTCCGCTCATCAGTGAGCAGATCGATTGGGCCGGATGGCTCAATGGCGTGGAGGTGGTCTCGATCAGTTGCGAACGTGGCTGTCAGTCAGCGGCGTCCGCGGGCACGATAGGTGTCTCTGGTCCCACCCGTTGGCGGGAATATACTCCGAAAACAGACTTTTTCCAAGGTGTTGCCGGCTATTGCAACCGGTGGGGGCCTGGGGCGCGAGGGTTTGCCCTCCTAGCGTGGACGGTCGCCATTGATCGTGGCCCGGCGCATGTGGCGGCGGTGGCCATGGTAATCGTTGAGGGCATAGTGCCAGACACAGCGATTGTCCCACATGGTGACGTCGCCTTCCTGCCATCGGACGCGGCACGTGTTGCGCTCCTCCCGTGAAAGGTCGAACAGATAGTTCAACAGCGGCCGGCTTTCCTTCCGGCTCCACCCGGCAAAGCGCAGCGTGAAGGCGGGGTTGATGAACAGGCCCTTGCGGCCCGTTTCAGGATGGGTGCGGATCACTGGGTGTTCATATTCCGGCGCATCGGGGGCGGACTTGGCATCCATGGACTGGCGTACAGCGGCGGAATAGCCGTCCGCGCCATATTCCTTGCTGGCGGTGTGGATGGCGGTCATGCCTTCCAGCGTTTTCTTCAGACCTGGGGAGAGCCGGTCATAGGCGGCCTGCTGGTCTGCGAACAGTGTGTCGCCGCCAAAGGGCGGCACTTCGAGGGCATGCAGGATGGAGCCGAGGGCCGGTTCCTCCAGGAAACTCATGTCGGAATGCCAGCCGCCGCCGAAATTGGTCTTCTCCTCCGGCTCCTTGATGATCTCGAGCAGTTCCGGGTGACCCTCCATGCCCTTCACATAAGGGTGGATGTTCAGCGTGCCGAAGCGGCGGGCGAAGGCCTTGTGCTGGTCCGGCGTCATGCCCTGCTGCCCGCGCAGGACGATCACCTTGTAGTCGAGAAACGCTTGGTGGACCGCGTCGAACTCGGCGTTCGACAGATCCTGCTTCAGGTCCACGCCGTGGATTTCCGCGCCAAGGGTGCCGGTGAGGGGCTGGATCGTCATGCTCATGGGGGTCCTCCATTTTTCCGCGCAGCTTAGCAGGTCGCGGCATCAGGTCACGCATATATCAAGTCACAGAAAAGCCATTTGCGCGGACCTCCGAAATATGAGACAGACGCGGCGGGCCAGCATCCCCCAACGGATGCCAGCCTATCTGTAAGGATAGGAGTACAAACAGATGACGACCGTCGCCAAACCCGGCGTGCTGCCAGCATGCCCGCATTTTTCCTCGGGCCCGACTGCCAAGCGCCCAGGGTTTTCCCTTGAAAAACTGAACACTGCCGCCCTTGGCCGCTCGCACCGCTCCGGTGATGCGAAGAAGAAGCTGAAAGCGGCCATTGAGCGGACCAAGACCATTCTCGGCCTGCCGGAAGGCTATCGCGTGGCCATCGTGCCGGCGTCCGATACCGGCGCCGTTGAAATGTGCATGTGGTCCATGCTGGGCGCGAAGCCGGTCGATGTCTTTGCCTGGGAAAGCTTTGGCCAGGACTGGGTGACCGACGCGACCAAGCAGCTGAAGCTGGCGGACTGCAACACCTATGTCGGCGATTACGGCGAACTGCCGCCCTTCGAGAAGGCGCGCGACGACGCCGACATCATCTTCACCTGGAACGGCACGACCTCGGGTGTGCGTGTCCCGAATGCCGACTGGATCAAGCCGAACCCGGACCGCGTCGTGATCTGCGATGCGACCTCGGCTGCCTTCGCGCAGGACATTGAGTGGGAGAAGCTCGATGTGGTGACCTATTCCTGGCAGAAGATCCTCGGCGGGGAGGCGGCCCACGGCATGCTGATCCTCAGCCCCAACGCCGTGAAGCGTCTGGAAACCTACACGCCGGACCGGCCGCTGCCGAAACTGTTCCGCATGACCAAGGGCGGCAAGCTGAATGAGGACCTGTTCGAAGGTTCCACGATCAACACGCCGTCCATGCTGTGCGTCGAAGATTACCTGCAGGCGCTCGACTGGTGTGAGGAACTTGGCGGCTGGAAAGCCCTGAAGGCCCGCTCCGATGAAAGCCTCGGCATTCTCACCGACTGGGTCGCGAAAACGGACTGGGTCGACTTCCTTTGTCCGGATGCAGACGTGCGCTCCAATACCGGCGTGACGTTCAAGATTGTCGATCCGCGGGTTGCAGGGCTCGATGAGGCCGGTCAGCGCGCCTTCGTGAAGGCGATGATGAAGCGTCTCGAAACGGAAAACGCCTGCTTCGACGCCGCCGGTTATGCCAAGGCCCCTCCCGGCCTGCGCATCTGGTGCGGCGGCACGGTGGAACCGTCCGACGTTGCGAAACTGACGCCGTGGCTCGACTGGGCCTTCGCTGAAGAAGTCGCCTCACTCTAGCACCTGAATCTGAATTGCGCCTTCACGAGCAAGGCGAAGGCAAAGCGGCGCGGGCGATGGCCCGCGACAGCCGCGAGCAAAGGAAAAGACTATGCCTAAAGTCCTTATCGGAGACAAACTCTCCCCCGCCGCCGTGGAAATCTTCCACGCCCGCGGCATCGAAACGGTCACCAAGACCGGTCTGAACACGGAAGAACTGATTGCAGAGATTCCGGAATATGACGGCCTCGTCGTCCGTTCGGCCTGCAAGCCGAACGCCGACGTCATCGCCGCCGCGACGAACCTGAAAGTCATTGGGAGGGCCGGTATCGGCGTCGACAATATCGACATCAAGGCTGCGACCGCCAATGGCGTCGTGGTCATGAACACGCCCTTCGGCAACGCCATCACGACGGCAGAGCATGCCATCGCGATGATGTTCGCTGCAGCCCGCCAGATCCCGGCCGCCAATGCCGAGACGCAGGAGGGCAAATGGCCGAAATCCGGTTATATGGGTGTCGAGGTCTCGTTCAAAACGCTCGGCCTGATCGGGGCAGGGAACATCGGCTCCCGCGTTGCGGAGCGCGCCATCGGCCTGAAGATGCGTGTCGTGGCCTATGACCCGTTTCTGACGGAAGAGCGCGCGCTGGAACTCGGCGTGGAGAAAGTGGAACTGGACGAATTGCTGAAACGCGCAGACGTCATCACGCTGCACGTTCCGCTCACGGACCAGACCCGCAATATCCTCAGCCGCGAAAACCTTGGCAAAACCAAGAAAGGCCTGATCCTCGTGAACTGCGCCCGCGGAGGCCTGGTGGACGAGGAAGCCGTGGCTGACCTGCTGGAAAGCGGTCATCTTGCCGGTGCAGCCTTCGACGTGTTCGCCGTCGAACCGGCGAAGGAGAACGTGCTTTTCGGCAAGAAAAACTTCATCGCCACGCCGCACCTCGGCGCGTCCACGAACGAGGCGCAGGAAAATGTTGCCCTTCAGGTGGCCGAGCAGATGTCGGACTATCTTCTGTCCGGCGCCGTCACCAATGCGCTCAACATGCCGTCGATCACGGCGGAAGAAGCCCCGCGCATCAAGCCCTTCGCCACGCTGGCGGAAAAACTTGGCTCGTTCGCCGGTCAGATCTCCGACTTTGGCTACGAAGAGGTGGTCATCGAGTATGAGGGCGAGGTCGCAGACCTGAACCGAAAACCGATGACGGCAGCATTGCTCGCCGGCCTGCTGCGTGCCTCGCGCGGGGACGTCAACATGGTCTCGGCGCCGGCGATTCTGGCCGACAGCGGTGTCAAGCTGACCGAAACCAAGACTGAAGACAGCCCGGTCTATGACAGCCTCATCCGCGTCAAGGTGAAGACCAAGGCGACGAAGAACGCCCCGGAAGGCGGTTGGCGCACGCTGGCCGGCACGCTGATCGCCGGCAAGCCGCGCATTGTCGAGGTGAAGGGCATGGCGCTGGAAGGCGATTTCGCCCCGGTCATGCTCTACGTGAACAACCTCGACCAGCCGGGCTTCATCGGCGCGCTTGGCCAGATGCTGGGCGAGGAGCAGATCAACATCGCTACCTTCCACCTCGGTCGGACGACGGCAGGGGACGAGGCGATTGCCCTGATCGGGATCGATTCGACGCCAAGCGGCGGCCTGGTCGAGAAGCTGAACGGCCTGCCGCAGGTCCGCTACGCCAAAGTGCTGACCTTCTGACCTGTTTCAGGCGACAAGCCTGATTCGATATCTTGAGGACGGGCGGTCCGCCGGGCCGCCCGTTTTTCCATTCCGGGTGGAGGCGTTGTGTCCGTCCGGTTGCCTGTCCCCGCAAATTGACGTGAACGGCCGGTTTCACGCTTGACGGGCGAGTCCGGAAATTCTTACTCGCCCGTAATATTACAGGGAGTTTCCATGCGCCGTTACCTTCTTGCCAGCATCACCGCTGCAGCCTCATTCGCCGGATCCGCCTCTGCAGATCTCGTTAGCGAGATCCGCCTCGGCGTGATGCAGGAGAATGTCTGCGTCCTCGATTGCGACAATGCCAACAAGGAACCCGGCCAGAGCATCAATGGCGATATCCTCTTCAATTCCCCTGATTTTCTGAGCTTCATCTGGAGCCCGAAGCCCTATCTCATGGGCAGCGGAAACTTGCAGGGTGAGACCAGCTTCGGCGGCGTCGGGCTGCACTGGTCGTTTCCGATCACGAAAACCTGGCAGTTCGAACCGAGCTTCGGTTACGTCATCCATGACGGCGAGTTGGCGAGCCCGTATCCGGATGGCAACCCACGCAGCCTGGCATTTACGGAAGAGCACGTGCTGCTCGGGTCTCGCGACCTGTTCCGCACGACATTCGGCCTTCATCACGACATCAACGAAACCTGGGGCGTGGAGGTGATGTACGAGCACCTCAGCCACGGTCAGGTGCTCGGCAATGGCCGCAACCAGGGGCTCGACAATGTCGGCGTACGCTTCAGCTACAGTTTCGAGTAGCGCGCGGCCAAAGGCCACTTGCTTTTCTGCGCTGAATCCTGCCCTTGTCGCCGCGGACTGAACAGGAGCAGCACATGGCTGGAGTCGTAGTCGTAGGCGCCCAGTGGGGCGACGAGGGCAAAGGCAAGATTGTCGACTGGCTTTCTAGCCGGGCGGATGTGGTTGTCCGTTTTCAGGGCGGGCACAATGCCGGCCATACGCTGGTGATCGACGGCAAGGTGTTCAAGCTGGCGCTGCTGCCATCCGGACTCGTTCGCGGCGGCAAGCTTTCGGTGATCGGCAATGGCGTGGTCGTCGACCCTTGGCACATGCTGACCGAAATCGAAGGCATCCAGGGGCAGGGGGTCGAGGTTTCGCCGGAGACCCTGATCCTTGCTGACAATGCTGCGCTGATCCTGCCCTGGCACAAGGATATCGATGCAGCCCGCGAAGGCGCGCTGGGCGCCGCCCAGATCGGCACGACCAAGCGCGGCATCGGCCCGGCCTATGAAGACCGTGTCGGCCGCCGGGCCATTCGTGTGGCAGACCTTGCCGACCCGGCCGCGCTCGACATGAAGATTGAACGCCTGCTGGCCCATCACCGGCCGTTGCGCGCAGGGCTCGACCTGCCGGAACCGGATGGAGCGAAGCTGAAGGCAGACCTGCTGGAAATCGCCCCGAAGATCCTGGCCTACGCCCAGCCGGTCTGGAAGCTGCTGGACGAGCAGGTGAAGGCCGGCAAGCGCATCCTGTTCGAAGGCGCCCAGGGCGTGATGCTGGATGTCGATCACGGCACTTATCCGTTCGTGACCTCCTCCAATGTCGTTGCAGGGAATGCGTCGGCAGGATCGGGTGTCGGGCCGGGCGCGATCTCTTATGTGCTGGGCCTCGCGAAGGCCTACACGACGCGGGTCGGCGCTGGTCCGTTCCCGACAGAGCAGAATAATGAAATCGGCGAACGTCTTGGGACGGTGGGCCGCGAGTTCGGTACGAATACCGGCCGGGCGCGGCGCTGCGGCTGGTTCGACAGCGTCATGGTGCGCCAGGCGTGTGCGACCTCGGGCGTCAATGGGCTGGCGCTGACCAAGCTCGACGTTCTGGATGGCTTTGACGAGATCCAGATCTGCACAGCTTACCGCCTGAACGGGCGAGAGATTGACTATTTCCCCGCCGGCTTGACCGATCAGGCTGCGGTGGAACCGGTCTACGAAACCATGCCGGGCTGGAAAGGCTCGACGGCAGGGGCGCGCTCCTGGGCGGACCTTCCGGCTGAAGCGGTGAAATATGTCCGCCGCCTCGAAGAGCTCGTCGGCAAGCCCTGTGCGCTGGTCTCCACCAGTCCGGAACGCGAGGACGTCATCCTCATGCGCGATCCGTTCGAAGGCTAGGCCGGGCCGTAGGCCGCGATCGATAGGCTCACTTCGCCGTCCTCATTGAAGATGAAGGTCTCCGCGACCTTCTCTTCACGATGGTTCGTGTAGAGAATGGTCACGGCGTCCGAACCGACCAGAACATTGTCGATCGCAAAGAAAAGAGACCGGGCCCTTGAGAGGGCCTCGGTCCAGTAAGCTTGCAGCGCTTTCTTTCCGCGGACGGTGGTGGCGTCATTTTCCATCACCAGGGCAATGCGCGGGCTGTGGAAGACGACGTCGTCGGCATAGTGCGACAGGATACGGTCGATATCCCGGTCGTTCCATGCCGACAGCCAGTCATTGGCAAATTCTTCCGCGAAAGCGCGGCTCAGCATGATCAGCTGGCCTGGCCGTTCACGGCAAGTACGTCTTCCACCGTACGCAGGCCCGGCTTCGGAGAGGTCACCAGCACAGCCATGTTGCCCGGCAGGTGCTTGTTATCCAGCATCTTCTCGTGCGCAGCCGGAATGTCTTCCCACGGGAAGACTTCGGACATGCCCGGATCGATACGGCGGTTGATGACCAGGTCGTTGGCGGCAGAGGCCTGTTTCAGGTTGGCAAAGTGGCTGCCCTGAACGCGTTTCTGGCGCATCCAGAGGAAACGCGCATCCATGGTCAGATTGAAGCCGGTCGTCCCGGCACAGATCACCACCATGCCGCCGCGTTTCACCACGAAGACGGAGACCGGGAAGGTCGACTCGCCAGGGTGTTCGAACACGATGTCGACATCCTTGTTGCCGGTGATCTCCCACAGCGCTTTGCCGAACTTGCGGCTTTCGCGCATATAGTCCTTGAATTCCGGACCGTTCACGGTCGGCAGCTGGCCCCAGCAATTGAAGTCCTTGCGGTTCAACACGCCTTTCGCGCCGAGGCTGAGCACGTGCTCTTTCTTGTCGTCACTGGAGACGACGCCGATGGCGTTGGCGCCGGTAACGGCACAGAGCTGGACACCGAAACTTCCAAGGCCGCCGGAGGCGCCCCAGACGAGGACGTTGTCGGCCGGCTTCACGATGTGCGGGCGATGGCCGAACAGCATGCGGTAAGCGGTGGCGAGCGTCAGCGTGTAGCAGGCGCTTTCTTCCCAGGTGAGGTGCTTCGGGCGCGGCATGCACTGGCGGGCCTGAACGCGGCAGAACTGCGCGAAGGAGCCGTCCGGTGTCTCATAGCCCCAGATGCGCTGGGATGGGGAGAACATCGGGTCGCCGCCATTGCATTCCTCGTCGTCGCCATCGTCCTGATTGCAGTGAATGACGACTTCGTCGCCCGGCTTCACGCGCTTCACCTTGCGGCCAACGGCCCAGACGATGCCCGCGGCGTCAGATCCGGCAATGTGATAGTCCTGCTTGTGGACGTCGAACACCGACACAGGCTCGCCCAGAGCGGCCCAGATGCCGTTATAGTTCACGCCGGCAGCCATAACGAGCACCAGCACTTCGTCGGAATCGATTTCCGGCACCGGAACCTGTTCCAGCTGCATGGCGGTGGCCGGACGGCCATGACGTTCCCGGCGGATCGCCCAGGCGTACATCATTTTCGGAACGTGGAATTCGGGCGGAATCTCGCCCAACTCATAAATGTCTTTGACTTCCCGGCTCATGGCGGAATGCCCTCCTCCTTTGTACTTTCTGCAAAAAACCCGGTGGTGCGATCTTGGTGCAGCTTCACAAGGCCCTCGGCGCGCGCCACCTTGGCGTCATGGATGCCCCGATGCAAGTTGTTTTGTTGCGGTGCACAATGACAAGTCTCAGGAGCGTGACAAAAATGACAATCGGCCGGACCGTCTATCTCAACGGAAAATTCTGTCCTGTTGAGGATGCAACGATTTCCCCTTTCGACCGGGGGTTTCTGTTCGCGCACGCCGCCTATGAAGTGACATCGGTATATGATGGCCGTTTCATCGATCTTGAGGGGCATCTTTCTCGTCTCCGGCGCACTCTGGAGGGCATATCCATCCCCAATCCCTATAGTGATGAGAAATGGGCTGAAATCCACTCAGACCTCGTCGACAAGAATGGGATGGAAGAGGGGACGGTCTATCTTGAGGTGACGGCGGGGGACTATGGCCTGCGCGATTTCGCCGGGCCGGAGACGTTCACGCCTACTGTATTTCTTTACGCAGATGCCCGGCCGCTGATTGGCGATGTGGCCCGGGAGGGGATCAGGGCAATCACGCTGGGCGATACGCGCTGGAAGCGCCGCGACATGAAGACGGTGCAGCTCCTCTCCCAGGCGCTGGCCTATCGCGCCGCCCGGGAGGAGGGCGCGGAAACGGCCTTCATGGTTGAAGACGGTCTGGTCACCGAGGCTGCCTCGGCCAATGCCTGGATCGTCGATGCGGAAGGGCAGCTGATCACGCGCGAGCTATCCCATTCGATCCTGCCCGGGATTACCCGGGCGGGGGTTGTTTCCCTGCTCGAAGGCGAAGGGTTGAAGATCGTGGAGCGCGCTTTCACGCCGGAAGAGGCCGCCGCGGCGAAGGAAGTGTTCACCACATCCTCCGGCGCAATCGTTGCGCCGGTCATCTCGCTTGACGGCAAACCGGTCGGTGATGGGAAGCCTGGCCCGGTTACACGGAGGGTCCAGCGTCTCTATTTTGAGGCAATGGGGGCCGATGTCGCCGCTGTGGCGCCATGGACGCTCGGCTGAGCCCGATCGTTCGCGCCGGGCTTTAGCGTTCGTCCGGCGAGGTAAATTCGCCTTCGATGATATCTTCTGGGCCCCCGCTGGGGCGGCCTCCCGAGTGGAACGAGGCGTTCAGCTGCGTCGAGATGATGTTCGCCTGGTCTGCGGCGAGCCGGGCGCTGGCGAGGTTCATCAGGTAAACCGCGCCGGTCGTACCCCCTGCGATCAGCAGGTCCGGCCAGCCGAACCCCCGGGCGAGCGAGGTGTCCCGGAAAAGCGCCAGGATGCCGAGCGTTATGATGAAGATACCCAGCAACAGGCCGGTACGTGCTGCGAAACCGGGCCAGAAGGCGCCGGGATCCGGCATTCTTGTTTCGCCGGCCGCGCGCAGGAAACGGATTCGCTCGATCCAGGAAACCAGCATCATTCCGCCGGCCAGCAGGAGCAGCACAAGGAAGCTTCTCTGCATGACGGCGGCGAGGGCGGCTGCGGCAGGAAATGCAACCAGTGCGGCGAGGCGGAGGCGCAGCGCCAGCTGCAGGGAGCCGGCCGACAATCCTTCTGTCGGGCCCCCTGTCGGACCGCCGGATGAAACGTGTATCATGTGATATATGTGGCCCTGCCCGCCTGCGGCCGCAAGACGCTCCATCCGGTGTCTTGTCAGTCCGGTTTCCGGAGGGCATGTTGCGCCGCAACATAAAATCCTGCGTTGGGAGGCGCATGCCCCATGGCTGACACTCAGACTTCATTCCAGCACAATCCCGACCGGCCGTGGATCTTCCGCACCTATGCCGGCCATTCGACCGCCAAGAAGTCGAATGAGCTGTACCGGATGAATCTGGGCAAGGGTCAGACGGGCCTCTCCATCGCTTTCGACCTGCCCACGCAGACGGCCTATGACGCCGACCACATCCTGGCGCGCGGCGAAGTCGGCAAGGTCGGCGTGCCGGTCAAACATCTCGGCGACATGCGCGAGCTGATGGCGGAACTGCCGCTGGAGCAGATGAACACGTCGATGACGATCAATGCACCGGCGTCCTGGATGCTGGCGCTCTATGTCGCTCTTGCCGATGAGCGCGGCGACGACCGCAAGAAGCTGCGCGGCACGACCCAGAACGACATCGTCAAGGAATACCTCTCGCGCGGCACTTATGTGTTCCCGCCCGAGCCGTCGATGAAGCTGATCTCGGACATGGTCACCTGGTGCTACACCGAGGTGCCGAAGTGGAATCCGATGAATGTCTGCTCCTACCATTTGCAGGAAGCGGGCGCGACGCCGGAACAGGAGCTCGCCTACGCGCTTGCCACGGCCATTGCCGTGCTCGATACGGTAAAAGCTGGTGGCAAAGTTCCAGAAGAAGACTTTGAAATTGTTTTCGGGCGGATCTCATTCTTCGTGAACGCAGGTGTGCGTTTCGTTACGGAACTTTGTAAAATGCGTGCCTTTGTGGAACTCTGGGAGGAGATCGGCCGGGAGCGTTATGGCGTGACCGATCCGAAAGCCCTGCTGTTCCGCTATGGCGTTCAGGTGAACTCCCTTGGTCTGACCGAGCCGCAGCCCGAGAACAATGTCTATCGTATCCTTATCGAGGCGTTGGCCGTGACGCTGTCCAAGAAGGCCCGCTGCCGCGCGCTGCAGCTGCCCGCCTGGAACGAGGCGCTTGGCCTGCCACGCCCATGGGACCAGCAATGGTCTCTGCGCCTGCAGCAGATTCTCGCTTACGAAACAGACCTCCTGGAATATGAAGACCTGTTCGACGGCAGTCATGTGATCGAAGGCAAGACGGACGAACTGAAAGAGCTCGCCCGAACGACGCTCGCGGAAATCGATGCGCGCGGCGGCGCGACGAACTCCATCGACTTCATGAAGGAAAGTCTCGTCGGCGCACATATCGAGCGCGTGAAGGCAATTGAATCCGGCGCCCTGACCGTCGTTGGCGTCAACCGCTATACCGAAACGGAAGAAAGCCCGCTCGGCGGCGGCGACGGGGCGATCCAGACGGTCGATCCGGCCGAAGAGATGATGCAGGTCCGTGAACTGACGGCCTGGCGTGCGAACCGCGACAACGCCGCTGCTGAAGCCGCACTCGCCAGCCTCAAGGCTGCTGCGCAAGAGGGGACCAATATCATGGAGCCCTCCATCACCTGCGCCAAGGCCGGTGTCACCACTGGTGAGTGGGGTGAGGCGATGCGTGAAGTGTTCGGCGAATATCGCGGGCCCACCGGCGTGGCGGTCGTCATCAATTCCGACAGCAATGAAGACACCGAAGCCGTCCGCAAGGAAGTCGACCGGGTGTCCGATGCGCTCGGCCGCCGCCTGACCTATGTGCTCGGCAAGCCGGGCCTCGACGGCCACTCCAACGGCGCCGAACAGATCGCGGCGCGTGGCCGCGAGGTCGGCATGGATGTCGTCTATGAAGGCATCCGCTTCGCGCCCAATGAAATTGCCGCGCAGGCCAAGGAAGCCAATGCCCATGTGGTCGGCCTGTCCATCCTGTCGGGCAGCCATCTTGATCTCGTCCGCGAGACGCTGGCAGAACTTCGCAAGGTCGGTCTCGACAATGTGCCGGTTGTGGTCGGCGGCATCATCCCGCCGGAAGATGCCCAGGCTCTGCGCCAGATGGGGGTTGCCCGCATCTACACGCCGAAGGACTTCAAGATCACCGGCATCATGGGCGACGTCGTCGGCATCGTTGAAAAGGCCTGGCTTGTGAAAGGCTGAGCGCTATCAGGTTCTGGTTGCTTCCAGAAAAGCCAGAGATAGCCCGACAAAGCCAATCAGGAAAAAGAGAGGGAGCGCCTCAAGGAAGAACACCTTGTGGCGAGGCCAACCGGCGGTCTGTTTGAGGACCAATGTCAGCAGACGCCCAAGTGCCAGACACATGAATAGCCAGAGCGCCATGTCAAAAAAGACAAGGCTTAATGCATCGCCGGCTCCGTGGTCGCACGCTACGCAGCGCATGAATTTCCGAAGTTCTAGGTTGAGGAGCCACAAGATGGTTCCTGCTAAGCCCGTCAGCACAAGGTAGGAGCGCCAGCTCCAGGTAAAGCATGGCGCAATCACCCAGAGAGGGAGCAGCCTTCCCATTACCTGGATGAGATCTTCCATGAAACTTCCGGCAGTTGAAGGGACGTTCGGGATGTTACTTAAGATGGAAATTTTAGGCGACAATTTGTTGAACTTCGACATTTTTCTCGACGGTCGTTCCCGGCTTTCTATCTGGTTAGAGGTGAGCCCTGTCATGTTCTTGCCGCTTGTGCTTGTCTTCAGGCAGGCATAAGCGGCGGAAAATTCTGACAGAGGCGCACTGACCATGCCCCACTCCAACCCGTTCGAGCTCGGCTGGGAAGAATGGCTGGCACTGCCAGACCTCGGCTTGCCGGCGATCAAGGCGAAGATCGACACGGGCGCGAAGACGTCCGCGCTGCATGCCAGCGTTATCGAGCCGTTTGGTCCGGTGACCAATCCGCAAGTACGGTTCCTGATCCAGCCCGACCCGAACGATCCAGCCCTGGAAGTGACCTGTTCCGCGCCCGTGGTTGACCGGCGCGAGGTAACGAGTTCCAACGGCGAGACCGAGCTGCGTTATGTGATCGAAACGGAAGTCCAGATGGGCGCCCGGCGCTGGCCCATCCAGCTGACTCTGACCAACCGCGAGAACATGATGTACCGCATGCTGTTCGGCCGCGGCGCCATGCAGCCGGACATGGTGGTCGACCCGAACGAATCCTTCCGCATGCCGGAACTCTCCTACAAGCTGTACAAGGGCCTGCCGAAGAGGAAGCCGGTGAAGCGCCCGCTTCGCATTGCGCTGCTGACGCGGGAGCCCAACAATTATTCCAGCCGCCGTCTTGTTGAGGCAGCGCGTGAACGTGGCCATGTGATCGAAATGATCGACACGGCCCGCTGCTACATGCAGATCGGCACGCTGGATCCGCAGGTGCATTACGACGGCAAGGCGCTGCCGCGATACGACGCTGTGATCCCGCGCATCGGTGCCAAGATTACCGACTATGGCATGGCCGTGCTGCGCCAGTTCTCGAACACAGGTGCGGTTTGCCTCAACGGGGCAGGGTCGATCGGCCGGTCACGCGACAAGCTTCTGGCCCAGCAGCTGCTCGCCCGGGCGAAGATCGCCATGCCGGTGACAGCCTTTGCGCATAGCCCGAAGGATACGAAAGACCTGATCGGCCTCGTGGATGGGGCACCGGTCGTGTTGAAACTGCTGACCTCAACACAAGGACGCGGCGTGGTTCTGGCCGAAACGCGCAAGGCGGCCGAGAGCCTCGTGGATGCATTCCGCGGGCTTGATGCGGACTTCCTGGTTCAGGAATTCGTGGAAGAGGCCGCCGGGGCGGATGTGCGCGCCTTCGTGATCGGTAACAAGGTCGTCGGCGCCATGAAACGTCAGGCACAGAAGGGGGAGTTCCGCTCCAACCTGCACCGCGGTGGAACGGCATCCAGCATTCGTCTGACGGCGGAGGAACGGGAAACCGCTCGCGCAGCAGCGAAAGTGCTGGGGCTGAGCGTGGCGGGCGTCGACCTGCTGCAGACCAAGGACGGGCCGAAAGTGCTGGAGGTCAATTCCTCTCCCGGCCTCGAAGGTATCGAGAATGCCACCGGCAAGGACATTGCCGACAAGATCATCGAACACCTGGAGCGTCAGGTGCGTCCTCTGTCCAGCGACCGGGAAAACGTCACGCGCAGCAACCGCCGGATCAACGTGAACTGAACAGCTTGCCCTTCTCGGTGATCAGGATGATCGTGAGGGAAGAGAGGCCGAGGCAGACAAAGCCGAGCATCAACGGGATCGTGGAGCCATTGTACTGGCTGCCGATCAGCATGCCGATCAGGCTGGAGACGGTCGTCGTGGCAAATCCATATGCAGCGGACGCCGTCCCGGCGATGGAGCCCAGCGGTTCCATGGCGAGCGCCGAGAAGTTCGAGCCCAGCAGGCCGAAGCAGGCGAATGTCAGGATGAACAGCGGATAGAACCAGAGAAGGTTCTCGCCCATGAAAAAGGTGATCGCTGCAGACAGGGCCGACAGCCCGGTGAACAGGAACAGGGCTGAATGGCTAATCCGGCGCATGCCGATCTTCTCGACCAGTCTCGAGTTGGCGAAGTTGGCCACGGCCAGCATGGCGGCGATTCCAGAGAACCAGACAACGAAGTCCTGACCGCGGCCAAAGACTTCCCGGAAGACCTGTTCAGACGTTGCGATGAAAGAGAAGAGCGCGCCGAACACGATACCGGACGCGCACATGTATCCGAATGTGACCGGCGTGCGGATCACTTGTGCATAGGCACCGAGTGCATTGCCAAGGTTCAGCGGCCGGCGGTTTTCAGTCGGCAGCGTTTCCGGCAGGCGGGCCCATGTCCAGCCAAGCATGCCAAGTCCGAACACGACCAACGCGCCGAAGATCCACTCCCAAGGCGCTACCAGGAGAATGGCTTGTCCGACGGCCGGGGCGATGATCGGGATGATCATGAAAATGGTCATCACCAGCGACATGAAACGGGCCATCTGCCGTCCGGCGAAAAGGTCACGGACGATAGAGACAGCCACCAGCCGGGCACCGGACGAGAACACGCCCTGCACAAAGCGTGCGGCCAACAGGGCATGGAACTCCCGCAGTGTGATGCACAGCGATGCCATGACGATGTAGCCGATGAGGCTGACAAAGAGCGGGCCGCGGCGCCCGAACCGGTCGGTGATCGGCCCCCAAAGGATTTGGGGCGCTCCAAAACCGAGGATGTAGGAGAAGATGATGAGTTGCTGGCGGTTGTCGCTCTCGACGCCTTCAGCCGTCAGGCCGACGGCATGCGCGATCTCGTTCAGGGCCGGCAGCATGATGTCGATGGCCAGCGCGTTCAGCGCCATCAGTCCGGCGACCATGACAACCATTTCCATCTGCCCCGGAACTTTCCGGTCGGGCAGTGTTTCGGGCGTCGGTGCCATTGTTTCAGTATCGGGCACCGCGTGCGCCTTTCGAGCCAGTGAGTTTCTGGGAAAGGCTATCTGGACCCGTCAGGCCATCATTACCAGAGCTGCCGGCGGAAAACTGTCAGACGGGCCTGCGCCTGCTCCGAATGGCGGGGCGGGTTACCCGAATTCTGACGGTGTGAAATCCAGAGACCAGATCAGGGTTGCGGGCGCACGATGCTGCCGGAAAGGTTCATGATAACCTGGTCTGCATCGAAATAGGCCGCGTCATCAGGCTTTGGCCCTTTGCCCATCAGGATCTCCGCCGAAGCAATGTAGCGCGTCGACTCCCTGTATTCAGCCGAGCCCCAATAAGGGTCGTAATAGCCCCAGCGCGGCCAGAACGGATCCGGATAATAGGGCCGGGCGCGGTAGTAGGCCGCGCTCGGCCCGTAATAATAATAGTCGAGATAAAAGTGATCATAGAACGGCGAGTAGGGTCCGCCGCCTGTCGGCACCAGCCGGCTTTTCGCGTCCGTATCCCGGTGCACGACCCGGAAATGATCATACCCGTTCAGTTTGGTCAGCTCTGCTGCGCGGTAGAGCAGGTAGGTTTCCACCGTCTTGCGGTCTGTCAGGCTGTTGCCGGCAAACTGGACGCGGAACCGGTTGTTCTCGATCTGCTGTTCGGAATAGCCGCGGCTGGAGGAGTCGATGGCCGCCTGGTAGGGCGTCGCGGTCGCGCAGGCACCAAGCAGGGCAAGTGCTGCAATCGCAGCAGGAAGAACAAGTTTCCGCATCTGGGAGTACCTCCGGCGCACAGTCGTTTGAGTGTATTATATGGATCGTTGTAGCTGAACGCCAGTTGAACCATGTCGCAGCCGGCCGCTGACGGCATGAAGATATTGTTATGTTTGACCTCTTGTCTGGTCTGCCGGGCCTGCTCGTATACGCTTCGCGAATTACGCGGAGGCGCTGTATGCGGTTGAGTGATGCAGTCACAAAATGGATCACCGGGACATGTCTTCTCGGCCTGGCTGCTTGTGGAGGCGGTGGCAGCAGCAATGGTACCGCGCCTCCGGTCAACCAGCCGCCGGTCTTTTCGAGCGCGACAAGCGTCAGTGTCGCCGAAAACACGAGCGGGACATTTTACACCGTCAGTGCGTCTGATCCGGATGGTGGCGCGGTGACGCTGAGCGTCGTGTCTGGCGGGGATGAGGGGGCATTCACCATCGACTTGGAGGCGCGGACGATCGCTTTCGCCTCTCCCCCCGATTTCGAAGCGCCACTCGATGCGAATCTGGACAACACTTATGGACTGACCCTGGAAGCACGCGACGCGGGCGGGTTGACCGCACGGCTCAGTCTAACCGTGACGGTGACGGATCTGACGGAAGGACTTGCCCTGCAGCGCACCGGATCCGGTTTTTCTGCCCCGCTGTTCGTTATCCAGTTGCCCGGCACCGAGCAGCTTGTCGTGCTGGAAAAGGGCGGACTGGCGCGCCTGCTCAATCGGCAGAACGGCACAATTAGGAGCGTACCATTTCTGGATGTGTCCGGATCGATATCCACCGATGGAGAGCGGGGCCTTCTGGGACTGACATTCTCGCCGGATTTCGCGACTGACCGGACTTTCTACGTGAATGTCACCAACCCGGCGGGAGATACGGAAATCCGCCGTTACCAGACTTATACAACCTCACCAGGGCAGGCGGATCCAACGACAGAAGAATTGGTCCTGACAATTCCGCAGGAAGGGAACAACCACAATGGTGGTTGGCTGGATTTCGGCCCGGACGGCCTGCTCTATGTTGCCATGGGCGATGGTGGAGGAGCAGGCGATCCGCTTGAGCGGGCGCAGGACCCTGACTTCCTGCTCGGAAAGCTGCTGCGGATTGATGTGACCTCGGATGATTTTCCAGCCGATCCCGACCGCAATTACGCAATACCTGCCGGGAATGCGTATCCGGGCGGAGCGGGCGGGCGGCCTGAAATCTACGCGCTTGGCCTGCGCAATCCCTTCCGATGCAGTTTCGATGCGGCGTCCGGAGACCTGTTCATCGCCGATGTCGGCCAGGGCGTCGTCGAGGAGATCGACCGGATCGGCACGAACGAAGCCGGCGTCAATTTCGGCTGGGACAATCTCGAAGGAACGGAGATCTACGAAGGCCCGGACGATCCGTCCTTCCGAGACCCTGTCGCTCAATACTTCCATGGATCTGCTGCGAACCAGGGCAATTCGATCACGGGTGGATATGTCTATCGCGGAAGCATCGCGGCCATTCGGGATCACTATGTCTTCGCAGATTTCGTCAACAGCAATGTCTGGTCGATCCCGGAAGCAGATCTTGTGAATGGCTCAACAGTCGCCGTGACAGCCGGGATGCGCCTCAATGACCAGCTGGTTCCGGATCAGGGAAGCCTCTCAAATGTGTCGAGTTTCGGAGAGGATGCGGACGGTAATCTTTATATTGTCTCGTACGGGAGTGGAGACATCTTCCGATTTGTCAGTATGCCCTGATAATCGATGACGATGAAATCAGCACATAATAAAAGGGCGGCCCCGCGAGGCCGCCCTTTCGAATTCAGGAGCTGGCTGGATCAGGCGGCCTTGTAGCCGATCACTGCCTTGACCTCGAGGAATTCCTCAAAGCCTTCCTCGCCCCACTCGCGGCCATTGCCGGACTGGCCGTAGCCACCGAACGGCGCCGTGAAATCAGGGCGTGCGCCATTGACCTGGATCTGGCCAGCGCGGATGCGATTGGCGACCTTGTTGGCTTCATCTTCAGGGCCCTGCACATAACCAGCCAGGCCATAGACCGTGTCGTTCGCCATTTCGATGGCGTCTTCAACGTCCTCGTAGGGCAGGATGCAGAGCACCGGTCCGAAGATTTCCTCGCGAGCGATCGTCATGTCGTTAGTGACGTTGGCGAAGACGGTCGGGCGGGCGAAGTAGCCCTTGTTGAAGCCTTCCGGACGTCCCGGGCCACCGGCGACCAGCGTTGCGCCTTCTTCGATGCCCTTCTGAATGAGGTCCTGTACCTTCTGGTACTGGTTGCCATTCGAGATCGGGCCGATGGCACCAGGAGTTGCTTCCGCCGGCATCATAACCTTCACGGACTCAGCGGTCGCTTTGGCGATTGCGATCGCTTCGTCCTGCTGGTCCTTCTGGACGAACATCCGGGACGGGGCGTTACAGGACTGACCGGAATTGGTCATCATCTGGATGACACCGCCGGAGACAGCCTTCTGCAGGTCTGCGCTCGGCAGGACGATGTTCGGGCTCTTGCCGCCCAGTTCCTGCGCAACGCGCTTCACGGTCGGTGCTGCGGCCTGTGCCACGAGCACGCCCGCGCGGGTGGAGCCGGTGAAGGACATCATGTCGACATCCGGATGCGCGGACAGCGTTGCGCCGACGCCCGGGCCGTCACCGTTCACGAGATTGAACACGCCTTTCGGCACGCCGGCCTCATGGATGATTTCAGTCAGGATCATGGCGTCGATCGGGGCGATTTCAGACGGCTTCAGCACCATGGTGCAGCCTGCGGCGATGGCCGGGGCCACTTTGCAGGCGATCTGATTGATCGGCCAGTTCCACGGCGTGATGAAGCCGCAAACACCGATGGGTTCTTTGCGCAAAAGGGTCGTGCCCTTCACTTCTTCCCATTTGTAGTTCCGCAGGATCGCGGCGGTCGTTGCGAAGTGACCCATGCCGGACGGCACCTGGGCTGCATTGGCCAGCCACATCGGCGCGCCCATTTCGGTGGAAACGGCTTCAGCCAATTCCGGCAGACGGGCCTGAATGCCTGCTGCGATCTTGTCGAGCAGCTCGGCGCGGTATTCCACGGTCGTCTGCGAGAAGGCCGGGAAGGCTGCCTTGGCGGCGGCCACGGCCTTGTCGACGTCTGCCTTCGAGCCGAGCGAAATGACGGCAAAGTTTTCCTCGGTTGCCGGGTTCTCGACTTCGAGCGTCTTCGGTGTCACGGGATCGACCCATTCACCATTGATGTAGAATTTCAGATACTCTTTCATGCCGCTCGGGCCTCCCTCCAAAGGTGTCAGACTATAATAAGTATAGGGGCAGGACCCGCGACCCGCGAGTCCTTACCCGACGATATGTCCGCTTTGTCATCGGCGATTAGCCGTGAACATTGTCCACATCATAGGCGGCAATCGTGGCGAGGTTCACGATATCCCCGACCGTCGCGCCCAGCGAGGCGATCTGCACCGGCTTTTCGAGGCCAAGCAGCATCGGGCCGATCACGGTAGCGCGGCTCATCGATTCCAGAAGCTTAGTCGAAATCGATGCGGCGTGAATGGCTGGCATCACCAGAACATTGGCCGGACCGCTGAGACGCGAGAACGGATACAGCATCCAGTGGTTCGGATTCAGCGCGACGTCCGCTGACATGTCGCCCTCATACTCGAAGTCAATGCCATCCATCTTGTCGAGAATGGCGACAGCCTCACGGACTTTCTCACCCCGTTCGCCCATCGGGTTGCCGAAGGTGGAATAGGACAGGAAGGCGACCCGCGGGATAAAGCCGACCGATTGAACGGCGCGCGCTGCCTCAATGGCGATGTCGGCAAGCTCCGGCCCGCCCGGCAGTTCGGTTACGCTGGTGTCCGCGATGAACACCGTCTTGCCGCGGTTGATCACCATCGACATGCCAATAACGGCCTGGCCCGGGATCGGGTCCAGCACCATCTGGGCGTCTTTCAGGGCAACATCATAGTTGCGGGTGACGCCTGTAACCATGCCGTCGGCATCGCCATTCTTCAGCATGCAGGAGCCGAATATGTTGCGGTCGTTGTTGACGAGGCGCTGCACGTCCCGCTTGAGGTAGCCCTCGCGCTGAACGCGGGCATACAGCATGTCCGTGTAGACTGGGTTATTGTCCGACAGGCGGGCATTGATGATTTCCAGCGATCCGGCCGGAACGCCCATCATTTCCATCGTCTGCTCAACCTGGGCTTCGCGGCCGATCAGGATCGGATGACCGAGGCCCTGATTCTTGAAGCTGTAGGCCGCGCGGACGACCGCCGGTTCTTCACCTTCCGCGAACACGATCCGCCGTTGTACTTCCTTGCAGCGCGCCTGCACGCCTTCGAGGAAGGCGGCGGCCGGATCGGAGCGGCGCTTCAACTGGGCACGGTAGGCATCCATGTCCGCGATGGGTTTGCGGGCAACGCCGGTGTCCATGGCGGCCTGCGCCACGAAGGGCGGGACGTGCGAGATGAGGCGCGGATCGAACGGAGAGGGGATGATATACTCCCGTCCGAAAGAGGGGCGTGAGCCGTGATAGGCGGCCGCCACTTCATCCGGCACGTCTTCACGAGCGAGTTCCGCCAAAGCGTAAGCGGCGGCGACCTTCATCTCTTCATTGATGCTGCGTGCCCGGACATCGAGCGCGCCGCGGAAGATGTAGGGGAAGCCGAGGACGTTGTTCACCTGGTTGGGATAGTCCGACCGGCCCGTCGCGATGATGGCATCATCACGGACGGTCTTGATCTCTTCCGGTGTGATTTCCGGGTCCGGATTGGCCATGGCAAAGATGATCGGGTTCGGCGCCATTTTCTTGACCATGTCCGCCGTCACGGCGCCCTTGATCGACAGGCCGAGGAAAATGTCCGCGCCTTCCATGGCTTCGGTCAGCGTCCGCTTGGTCGTCTTCACGGCGAAGGCGGATTTGAACTGGTCCATCCGTTCGGTGCGGCCTTCATAGACCACGCCCGTCGAGTCGCACATCAGGATGTTTTCCGCCTTCACGCCAAGATGGCGGATGAGGCCAGCGCAGGAGAGGCCTGCGGCGCCTGCACCGGAGACGGCGACTTTCACGTCTTTCAGGTCACGGCCTGTGATATGGCAGGCATTGATGATGCCCGCTGCGGCAATGATGGCCGTGCCGTGCTGGTCGTCATGGAAGACCGGAATGTCCAACTCTTCGCGCAGGCGGCTCTCAATGACGAAACAGTCCGGAGATCCGATGTCTTCCAGATTGATGCCACCCCATGTGTCGCCAATGTTGCGAACAGTCCGAATGAAATCTTCCGCATCCTTCGTATTCACTTCGACATCGATACTGTCGATATCGGCGAAGCGCTTGAACAGGACGGACTTGCCTTCCATCACCGGCTTCGAGGCCATCGGGCCAAGATCGCCAAGGCCGAGAATGGCGGTGCCGTTTGAGATCACGGCGACCATGTTGCCCTTTGACGTATAGTCATAGGCCTTGTCTTCATCCTCTGCGATGGCAAGCACGGGAACGGCCACGCCCGGGCTGTATGCCAGCGACAGGTCCCGCTGGGTCCCCATGGGCTTGGTCGGCGCCATGGAAATCTTGCCGGCGGTCGGCTTGGAATGGAAATCAAGGGCTTCCTGATCGGTGAAGCTGGGGCGCTTTGACGTCATGACTTGGGGTCTGTTCTACGGGTCTGTTTCGGTTCTCGATTGGGGCCGGACCCTAGGCCGCACCGGGGAGGCTGCCAACTGCCTAAATGACCGAAAAGCATGCGATTTCAGCAAGGCTGGCCAGATGCTTTGCGAATCCCCTGGCAAACGGCTAGCGTCCGCGCGACATGGCTGACACTGCAACCTCCTCTCCTGCGAGCAAGACTTCTGCGCCGACCCCGTTCATGGCGCAATATCTTTCCATTAAAGCGCAGCAACCCGATGCGCTTTTGTTTTTTCGCATGGGAGATTTCTACGAACTGTTCTTCGACGATGCCGTAGACGCTGCGCGCATCCTCGACATCACGCTCACCTCGCGCGGGGAACATGAGGGCAAGCCCATCCCGATGGCCGGGGTGCCTTATCATGCGGCCGAAGGATATCTTGCCCGTCTGATCAAGGCCGGATGCCGTGTGGCGGTGTGCGAACAGACCGAAAGTCCGGCCGAAGCGAAGAAGCGCGGCTCCAAGGCGATCGTGAACCGGGAGATTGTGCGGATCGTCACGCCTGGCACCCTGACGGAGGAGGCATTGCTGCCCGCCCGACAGGGACAGGCGCTGGCCGCCATTGCTTTGGGGGCAGGGGGAACAGAAGCGGCGATCGCCGTTTGCGACGTGTCGACAGGCACATTCGACGTCGCGGCGGTCGACCCGCCTGCACTCGCCGACATGTTGATGGCCTGGCCGCTGTCGGAATTGCTGGCAGCCGACGCCGACAGCGGCAAACCGCCGATCATTTCGGCGACCGCGGCGTCTGCTGCACCGGTCACGTGGCGGCCCGCGCGGGCGGCGACGCACAAGACCGGGGAGGCGCTCCTGAAGGAAGCCTTCGATATCGCCGCCATCGATGCGCTCGGGGACTTCAGCCGTACCGAGCTTTCCGCCATCGGCCTGCTGCTCGACTATGTGAAGCTGACACAGGCAGGCAGCGAGATCCGCCTCGATCCGCCGCGCCGGCCCGATCCATCCGGGCATCTGTCGATTGATCCGGCAACCCGGGCCAGCCTCGAGATCGACCGGGCCATGAATGGCGGACGTGACGGATCCCTCCTTGGTACGATCGACCGGACGGTTACCGCGCCCGGCGCGCGCCTTCTGGCGGCCCGCCTCGCACGGCCTTCACTCGACAAGGCGGAGATCGAGGCCCGTCTCGATGCTGCGGCTTGGTTCGTGGACGACACATCTGCGCTTGAGGATCTAAGGGCCCGGTTGCGCCAGGCCCCGGACCTGGAGCGTGCCCGGACGCGTCTCAATCTTGGCCGAGGCGGCCCACGCGACCTGCTTGCCATTGCCAATGCGCTGCAGGCGGCAAGCGAAGGGGCGGGTCTTCTGAAACAATCCGGCGCATTGCCGGACCAGCTGGCGCGTGCCTGCGAACAGCTGGACCTGTCAGGCCAGCCTGGCCTTGCGGGACTTGCAGGGGATATGGCGCGTGCCATCAAGGAAAGTCCGCCAACTCTCGCACGAGATGGCGGGTTCGTTGCAACCGGATGGGACAAGGCACTGGACGATGTACGGGCGTTGCGGGACGACAGCCGCAAGATCATTGCGGAGATGCAGGCGCGCTATGCCAGCGACACCGGTATTTCTGCATTGAAAGTCAAGTTCAACAATGTGCTCGGCTATTTTGTCGACGTGCCGGCCAAGCACGGCGACACATTGATGACGCCCCCCTGGTCGGAGACCTTCATTCACCGGCAGACGCTTGCCGGGAATGTCCGCTTTTCGACCAGCGAACTGGCGGACCTTGCCGGACGGATCTCGCGTGCGGAGGAAGAGGCCAAGGCGCGGGAACTGGCGATCTTTGATGAGCTGTCAACGCGCGTGTCAGCGGCCAGTGCTGAATTGTCCGCGAGTGCCGGGGCGATTGCCAGACTGGATGTGGCCGCTGCGACGGCAGCCTGGGCTCTGGAAGCAGAGGCTGTCCGTCCACGGATTGAAGAAGCGCCCGTCTTCGAAGCAGATGCCCTGCGCCACCCAGTTGTCGAAGCCGCGCTCAAAAAGGAGGGGCAGGGCTTTACCGCCAATGCCCTGACGCTTGATGCGCATGGTGGAGACGCGCCGCGCCTCCTGCTGGTGACCGGGCCGAACATGGCCGGCAAGTCCACCTATCTGCGCCAGTCGGCGCTTGCAGTGATCCTGGCGCAGGCTGGTTTGTTCGTCCCGGCGCGCAGCATCCGGGTCGGTCTCGCGGACCGTGTTTTCTCCCGTGTGGGTGCGTCCGACGATCTGGCGCGCGGACGGTCCACCTTCATGGTGGAGATGGTCGAGACCGCCGCGATCCTGACCCAGGCGACCAGCCGCAGCTTTGTCATCCTCGACGAGGTCGGCCGGGGCACGTCGACCTGGGACGGGCTGGCCATCGCCTGGGCGGCGGTCGAACATCTGCACTCGACCAATGGCTGCCGGGCCCTGTTTGCCACGCACTATCATGAGCTGACGGGACTTGCAGATGATTTGGCCGGCGCGGCCAATGCGTCTTTGCGGGCCCGTGAATGGAAGAACGATCTGGTCTTCCTGCATGAAGTGCAGCCGGGGCCTGCCGACAGGTCTTACGGGGTCCAGGTTGCGCGTCTTGCGGGCCTGCCGAAAAAGGCGGTGACGCGCGCCGCGCAGATCCTGAAGCGTCTCGAAACCGATCCTTCATCGGCCGAAACCCTGCCGCTGTTTGCAGCGTCGCCTCTGAGTGTCGAAGAGGAGGAGGCAGACGCGCCTGCGCCGTCCGGAGCTGGCGACCGGCTCGCGAGCCTGCTGGAAGACATCGATCCGGATTCCCTGACACCCCGGGAGGCATTGGACCTGGTTTACAGGCTGAAGGACGAAGCGAGGAACGAGGACTGAGGCCTGGCTTGATCGCTCAAGAGCTTCGAGAATGTGGATTGCGGCGCGCAGGGACTGGTCGTTTTCGATCCGGTCGATCAGCCGTTTGCCGTCTCGGCGCAGGCCCATGATCTTCAGGTCCCTCTCGGCTTTTCCGGATGCAGGAAGTTCAATGACAAAAGTTCGTAGAAAAAGTCGATCGGCTTGTTGAAGGCCATCGCCACATCCCTCAGGCGTCCCGCAGAGAGACGGCTCTGACCGGCCTCGTATTTCTGGATCTGCTGGAATGTGATCCCCAACAGGGAGGAAAGCGCTTCCTGGGTCAGGCCGAGTTCCCGCCGGGCCTGTCTCACTTTCTGGTACTGGATGTCGCAATCGAATTGGTATGCAAACACCGAACCAAATTCAATCTGCGCGTGTAATTTTTAGAAACCCAGCCTCAGAACCTGTAGCAGAAATGGAAAACCGCAGGCGGCTGCCTGCGGCTTGATCCGGAAATCATCGTCGGTTTCGCGTCGTTGCGATCAGTTCGGGTCGAGGCGGATGATGTCGTCTTCCTCACTCGCGGCAAACGCGTCGTCTTCGCCGGCGAAGACGGGACCGGGAACATCCTTGTTGAAATCAACGGACCCCAGCTGATCGGATCCGATGAGCCGGGGCTCGCTGGATGTGCCGCCAAGGTTCAGGTTCAGCGTGCCGCCGGAAACGGAGGTTTCCTGGACCGATCCGGGCAGGGAAAGGTTCAACGTGCCCGCTGGCTCCTGCACAGCGACCGTGTCAGTTGTTTCCGGAGAGGCCTTTGAATTCGATTCCGAACAGGCGACACCAGCGAAAGCAGCTGAAGCAACGGCGAGGACGGTCATAAGTTTCATATTCATGTCCCTGATCTTGTCCCTGAGACTAGCGGCCTGCAAGCCTCTCCTGCACAGAGTCCCAGAAAATGGCAGGGATATCAATGCCGCTTAATTTCTTGATGGCCTGAACGCCTGTGGGGGACGTGACGTTAATCTCGGTCAGCCGTCCGCCGATGACATCGATACCGGTCAGAACCAGGCCGCGCTTGCGCAGTTCCGGGCCAATGGCGTCACAGATCCGCTTGTCGGCGTCGCTGAGATCGGATTTTTCGGCCGTTCCGCCAACGACAAGGTTTGAGCGCACCTGACCGGATTTCGGGCGCCGGTTCAGCGCGCCGACGGCCTTGCCATCGACCAGCATGATTCGCTTGTCGCCCTCGCTGACCGCCGGAAGGAAGGCCTGCACCATGACGGGCTCGCGGGATTTCGAGAAAAACAGCTCAAGCAGGGAGTCGAGATTGGAATCGTCTTCTTTCAGCCGGAATACGCCGGCACCGCCATGTCCGTAGATCGGCTTGACGATGATGTCCTTGTAGCGCTCCCGGAAATCCTCGATTGCCGCCGGGTCGCGGCTGACCAGTGTCGGCGGCATCAGGTCCGGGAACATGAGCGGCAGAATCTTTTCCGGGCTGGAGCGCACACCAGCCGGATCGTTCAGCACCAGCGTCTCGCCACTGATCAGCTCCAGCATGTGACAGGCGGTGATGTAGGAAAGGTCGAACGGCGGATCCTGACGCATCAGCACGACGTCGACGTCCTTTGCGAGGTCGAGCGTCACCGCTTCGCCGAAGACGCCTGGGGCACCCGGAACCCGCTGGACTTTTGCCGGCCGCACCCGCGCCGTCACGCGTGTGCCTTCCAGGCTCATATCCTGCGGACCGTAGACAAAAAGCTCCATGCCACGGGCCTGCGCCGTCTCGGCCAGGGCAAAAGATGTGTCGCCATCGATTTTGACGTGCTCAAGCGGATCCATCTGGATCGCGACGCGAAGACTCATTGGGCGCTCCCGGTTGCAGGAACGCGAGCAGGGCGTCCCGTCAGTAACTTGCGCCGAGCAGCTCGGCGTCCGACCCATATGAGGTATCAGGGGCGTTTTGGTAAGAGGTCGGCTGGCCCTGCAGTTCCGGTTCCGGCGCATGGACCTCCGGTTCGAGCAGGCGGACATAGGATACGACCTGCTTTACCCCCGCAACCACACTTGCCTCCTCGGCGGCTTTTTTCAGCTCTTTTGCCGAACGCGCGGTCCCCATGAGATAGACAATGCCGTCATAGGTCTCGATGTTGAAATTGAGGCTCTTGACCGTTTTGGAGCCGATCAGCCGCGCCCGGACACGGCCGGTGATGACCTCGTCAGAGACATTGGCGATGAAGCCGCCCGGCGGTTCGATCTTGATCTCGTTTGCCACGTCTTTCGTGAGGGCGGCGCTCCATGCGATGCCTTCCGCCTTGACCCGGTCTTCCGGAAAATTCACCCGGCCGCTCAGCAGGACGAGGCCGTTTGCAACCTCGACATCCACCTCGGAGAATTTCTCGGTGTTTTCAGACAGGAGTTTCGCCTTGATCTGGTTGGACACGTTCGCGTCATCCAGTGCCTGGCCCATCGTCTTGTCCTGCGCCGCCGTGAGTCCGACAGCGCCCGCCGTTCCCACCGCTGCGACCACACAACCGCCCAGCGGCAGCAGGAGTGTCAGGGACAGGGCGAGAGCGGGAAGGGGGGATTTCATAGGCAACTCCGGAACGTTCGGGCGACGGTAGCGGCTTCTACTCGCAGCTTGGGGCGAAATTCTGGCAAGATGGCCGGTTGCATCCCGGAGGCTGCAGTCAGCGCATCAGTGACAGACAATACGGGTTTCTTCTGGTTGTGAAGCGCCCCGCGTGATAATATGTGAGGATGAGTAACCAGAAGGAATGAAAACCCTGACTTCCAGCGCTCCGCGGCTCCAGGCCGCAAAGCAGGCCACCATCGAGGATATCCGTGCCGTGGCCGAGTCTCTCGCAAAGTCCCTTGAAGACGATAAGGCTGAAGATCTTCTCTTCATCGACCTTCAGGGCAAATCCTCGCTTGCCGATTTCATGATCATCGCGTCCGGCCGTTCCGGTCGCCACGTGGCTGCGCTTGCCGATCACATTTCACAGGAAGCGAAGAAACTCACCGGCCGTCCGGCGAGCGTCGAAGGCATGCCGAATGCAGACTGGGTCCTGATCGATACAGGGGATGTGATCGTCCACCTGTTCCGGCCTGAAGTCCGGGAGTTCTATAATCTGGAAAAGATCTGGGCATCAGATTCAGCCCACATGCGCAGCAAGGCCAACTAGGCGCCATGCGCCTGACTTTCCTGGTGGTCGGCAAGATGAAGTCCGGCCCGGAACGCGAGCTTGTTGACGAATACGTCAAGCGCGCCCGGCCTGTGGCGCGTGGATTGGGCTTCCGGGGCATCGAAGAAGTCGAAGTCGCCAGTGGCGGCGGACTGGATGCCGAAGCCGAACGCCTCCTCGAAAAAATTCCGGCAGGCGCGCGTGTTCTGCGCCTTGATGAGTTCGGGCCAGCCATGGGCTCAACCGATTTTGCCGGGAAACTCGCAACCTGGCGGGATCAGGGCACGCCGGACCTGGTTTTCCTGATTGGTGGGGCTGAGGGTTATGGCGATGCGGTGCGCAAATCCGCGCCGGTCACGCTGGCATTCGGGCCTCAGACCTGGCCGCACCGTTTCGTACGGGCGATGCTGGCCGAGCAGGTTTACCGGGCGATGTCGATTCTTGCGGGAACGCCTTATCACAAGGCCTGACCGCCTATGGGCGGCGAGGTCGTTCAGCCGGCGTAAAGCGAGGGCTGCGGAGCGAACGCCATAACGAACAGCACGCCCGCCAGCGCTGCAAATGTTGCAAGCGTGACCCATCTTGAAAGGGCGGTCTGGGCGTTCATTCTTGGCATCCTTCTGGCCGGTTTCCTTACCCGTCCCGATATGGGGACGGTGTCTCTTGATGAACACTTTCCAAACGGAATGGGTTCCATGCGCGGCTTGAATAAGGCAATTTCCGGGCCAGCGATGACACCTCGTTCATCTTGTTGATCCCACCCCGTTCCCGGCCTAGACCAGAAATCGACATCAAGCCGGTGCGGGAGACGAAGCAATGTCAGGTTGGCGGGATTTCCTGAAAGTGTACTGGCCGCTGATTGCGGTGGCCGCCGTGGGCCTTATCGCCGCCATGATGCTGATGGACCCGGCGCCCCCGAAAAAGATCCGCTTTGCGGCCGGCTCGCCCGGCGGCGCCTATCATGCGTTTGCCGAGCGGTATCAGCGCCTGCTGCAGGAGCAGGGGGTGCAGGTCGATCTCGTCGACACGGCAGGATCCATCGAAAATCTTCGGCTCCTAGACGATGGCGATGTGGACGTCGCCCTGGTTCAGGGCGGGCTTGCCTCACGGCAGGATCGTGAAGTGCTGCACTCGCTGGGCGGCCTGTTTCCGGAGCCGTTCTGGGTCTTCGTGCGCGCTGGCAATGGCATCAACGCGTTCGGGGACCTGCGCGGCTATCGCTTTGCGATCGGGCCGGCCGGATCGGGCACGCGTTCCCTCGCATTGTCCCTGCAATCGGAATTTGGTGGTACCTGGCCAGCCAGTGCGCAGCTGACCCTGGCGGGTAGCGAAGCGGCCGATGCGTTGCGTGCCGGCACGGTGGATGCGGTGGCTTTCGCAGCATCGGTCGAGGCGCCTTATGTGCAGGACATGCTGCGCGACCCGGCCGTGGAATTGCTGCCGTTCGAACGGGCGCCGGCGCTGGCACGGCGGCAGGACGCCCTTTCTGCGGTCACACTGCTGCGCGGCGTCGTCGATATTGGTGCCGACATTCCGTCGGCGGACGTGCCGCTGGTCGCTCCGGTTGCTCAGCTCGCTATCCGCAAAGATGTGCATCCGGCCATCGAAGCGTTGCTGATCGATTCCGCGATGGCCATTCATGGGGATGGTTCCCTGTTGTCAGCGGCTGGCACCTGGCCGGACCCCGATGCGACGGACCTGCCGGTCTCCAGCCAGGCCCGGCGGTATTACAGGGATGGCCCGTCTTTCCTGCGGCGGTATTTCTCGTTCGATGTTGCCAACTTCCTCGACCGGGCCTGGGTGCTCGCCATCCCGCTGCTGACCCTGTTGTTCCCGCTCGTTCGTGCAGCGCCGCCGATCTATCGCTGGCGCGTGCGGCGGAAAATCTATGTCTGGTACAAGGACATCCGGGAACTTGAATCCCGAGGGCGGGCTTCGCCAACCCCGGAAGAGCGGGCGCAGATCGTCAAGGAATTGCAGGAGCTGCAGGAAGAGATCGGTGCGGTGGACGTGCCGCTGTCCTATACCGACGACCTCTACCGCCTGCGCAGCCATGTCGAGTTCGTCAAACAGCTGGTGATGAACCCGAAAGGCTCTGTTTCGGCGCCAGCTCTCGGCGCTTAGGGCTTACCAAGTTTCGCACCAGGGCCTGAGATCCAGTTCGTGCGTCCAGGCAGAGCGATGCTGCTGGTGCAGCCAGACATAGTTCTTTGCAATCTCGTCCGGGATGAGCAGTCCGTCCCGCGCGCGCCGTTCAGCGGCGTCCGGCAGCATGTCCCGGATGAAAGCTGAATCGATGGCGCCATCGATCACGACATGGGCCACATGGATGCCCTTCGGGCCTAGCTCCCGCGCCATCGACTGGGCAAGCGCCCGGAGCGCGTGCTTGGCACCGGCAAAGGCCGAGAAGCCGGCGCCGCCCCGCATCGCGGCCGTGGCGCCGGTGAAAATGATCGTGCCCCGCGCTCGTGGGCTCATGACGCGGGCAGCTTCGCGTCCAGTGAGGAAGCCGGCAAAGGCCGCCATCTCCCAGACCTTGTGGTAGACGCGGCTGGTCGTGTCGGTGACCGGGAAGTGGACGTTCGCGCCGATATTGAAAACGCAGGCTTCGATGGGGCCCACTTCCGCCTCCACCTGGTCGAACAGGGCGACGGTTTCGTCTTCGCTGCGGGCATCAACGCCGAAGGCGCGGGCCTTGCCGCCTTCGGCCTCAATCGATCCGACCAGTGCATCGAGATCGGAGAGGTTGCGGGGGCGGCGGGTGACACAGGCCGTCAGGCCTTCGCGCGCGAAGGCTTTGGCAATTGCGCCGCCGGTCGCATCGCCCGCCCCAATGATCAGAGCTGCACCGTTTGCCATGCCGAAAGCCTCCTCCAGTGTTTTGCAAACGCTCGCCGATCAAAGTGAGTTTGTAAAGAGAACTCACTCTTCAGCTGGGCTGAACCTGAGCGGTTAGCGCTGGCAGGACGGGCAGTAGAAGGTCGAACGGCCTGACTGGACGAGGCGTTTGATCGTAGTGCCGCAGGCCGGGCAGGGCTGGCCCTCGCGGTCATAGACAGCGAAGCGGTGCTGGAAATAGCCGAGCTCCCCGCTGGCGCTGGCGAAATCCGAGATGGAGGAACCGCCCGCCTCGATGGCCTCGGCGATGACATCATTGATGGCCGGGGCAAGCCGCGCGGCGCGCTGGCCGGGGATGCTTTGCGACAGGCGTTTCGGCGAGATCTTTGCCCGCCACAGCGCCTCGCAAACATAAATGTTTCCAAGGCCAGCGATGACCGACTGGTCCAGCAGGGCGGCCTTGATCGGGGCCTTCTTGTCCTTCAGGGCGGTGTCGAGATAGGCGGCGGAGAAATGATTGCTCAGCGGCTCCGGACCCATGGCCATTAACCGTGGATAAGCCTGAAATTGCTCGGCAGGCCAGAGCTCCATGAAGCCGAACCGGCGGGGGTCGTTATAGGTGACTATGTCATGACTATCGAGGACCATAACGACATGATCATGGGCCGGATCTGTGCCCGTTTCGTGCTTATAACGGGCTGTCGCATGACCACTCACCGTGAAGCGTCCGGTCATGCCGAGATGCATCACCAGAACCTCGCCGGAAGAGAGCTCCACCGTCAGGAATTTCGCCCGACGCCCGAGGCGCACAACCTTCTGCCCAGACACCCGTTCGGCGAAGCGGTCGGGGAAGGGGAAGCGCAGGTCTGCCCGGTTCTGGGTCAGCGACACGATCGTGCGGCCCTCCATGACGGGGGCGAGGCCGCGGCGAACTGTCTCGACTTCAGGTAATTCAGGCATGGTTATGGCATATAGCCTAGGCAGTACGGGGTAACTATGGTGGCGCGCATGTCTGCTGAACCTGAAACAGAGCGCCCGGACGGCGAACGCAAGGTCTCCTTCGGATTCGAAGAGGTGACCGAAAGCGAGAAGGTGGCGCGCGTCAAAGGCGTGTTCCGTTCCGTCGCGTCGCGCTACGACCTGATGAACGACCTCATGTCCGCCGGCGTGCACCGACTGTGGAAGCATGATGCGATGAACCGCGTGAACCCGCAGCCGGGTGAGCGTCACCTGGATGTGGCGGGCGGCACGGGCGAGCTGGCCCGGGCCTTCCTGGAACTCGCTGACAAGGCCGGCAAACGGCGCGGCATCGACAAGCCGGCGACCGCCATCGTGTCAGACATCAATGACGCCATGCTGGAAGCGGGCAAGGCGCGTGCCGACAATGCGAAATGGGAAGGCCGACTGGACTGGGTCTGCGCCGATGGCCAGAACCTTCCATGGGCGGACAACAGCTTTGACGTGGTCACCGTGTCTTTCGGTATTCGCAACTTTGCCGACCGGGTGGCCGGCCTGAAGGAATTCCGCCGCGTGCTGAAGCCGGGCGGCCGTCTCGCCGTGCTGGAATTCAGCCACATGACGGCGCCGGCCCTGCAGGCGGCGTATGACAAATACAGCTTCAATGTGATCCCGCAGCTGGGCAGCCTCGTCGCGGGCGACAAGGAAAGCTACCAGTATCTCGTGGAGTCGATCCGGAAGTTCCCCGATCAGGAGACCTTCCGTACCGAGATCGAAGGGGCGGGGTTCTCGAACGTGTCCGTCACGAATTATTCGGGCGGCATCGCAGCCCTGCACTTCGGCTGGGCCGTCTGACGATGGGGATGATCGGGGATTACCGCCGCCTGATGCGGGCCGGGGTGGCGCTGGCGCGGCATGACGTGATCCTGCCGGCGGACTACCAGTCGCGCCTGCCGATGGCGGCGCGCATTGCCGGCGGTACGCTGCGTCTGGTCACGGGCGGGGCTCGCGGACGTCCGGGTCAGCGTCTGGCGCGTGCACTTGAAGGATTGGGCCCGGCCTATATCAAGCTTGGCCAGTTCCTCGCCACGCGGCCGGACGTGTTCGGTACCGAAGTCACTTCCGATCTCGACCATCTGAAAGACAAACTACCGCCTTTCTCCATGAAAGCGGCCCGCGCGGCGCTCGTGGCGGAATTTGGCGCTGCAGAAGCAGACCGTCTGTTTGCAGACCTTTCAGAACCCGTGGCTGCCGCTTCATTGGCGCAGGTGCACCGGATGGACCTGCCCGATGGCGCACGGGCCGTGAAGATCCTGCGCCCGAAGATCGAGGAACAGCTGTCAAAAGAACTGTCGGCCATGAAGCGGGCCGCGCGCACCATCGAAGGGGTCTCCGCCGAGAGCCGCCGCCTGAAGCCGGTCGCCTTCACCGAAACCATCGCCACCGCCATGATGCGCGAGACCGACCTTCGCCTTGAAGCAGGCGGGGCCGACGAGATGCGCGCGCTCAGCGAGAAGAATGGCTATTTCCAGGTTCCGAAAATCGACTGGGACCGGACAGGCCGCCGTGTGCTGACCATGGACTGGGTGGAAGGCAAGTCATTGACTGACCCCACCGCGCTCGACCGGCCGGATATCGACCGCAAGACGCTGGCGAACGACATCACCCGCGGTTTCCTGACCAATGCGATCGAGCATGGTGTCTTCCATGCCGACATGCACGAAGGCAATCTCATCCTGACGCCGGACGGGAAGATCGCCCTCATCGATTTTGGCATTATTGGCCGGATCGGCATGACCGAGCGGCGCTTCCTGGCGGAGATCCTGTGGGGCTTCCTGAAGCGCGATTATGTCCGCGTCGCGGAAGTCCATTTCGAGGCTGGCTACGTTCCGGCGTCCCAATCGGTGGGTGAGTTCGCGCAGGCGCTGCGCACCATTGGTGAGCCGATCCATGGCAAACCGGCCGAGGAAGTCTCCATGGGCCGGGTGCTGCTGCAGCTGTTCGACTACACCCACACATTCGGCATGGCGCTGCGCCCGGAACTTGTCCTGCTGCAGAAGACGATGGTGCAGGTGGAAGGTGTCGCGCGCGCCATCGACCCGGCGCACAATATCTGGAACGCCTCCGAACCCGTCGTTGAAAGCTGGATCCGCCGCAGCTTCGGCCCGCAGGGCGCCGCGAAGCTCATCTCGGACAATGTTCGTGAGGTGACGAATCGACTGAAACGCCTGCCGGAAGTAATGGACCGGTTCGAAGCCTTCATGGAGCATGAGCTGGAAGAGGCGCCCGCGCCGCCGAAGAAGCCGTTTGCGCCCTGGTGGGGCTGGTTCGGGCTTGTCGTGGCGCTTGCCGGTCTGGCAGTATGGGCCCTCAAATAGGAGGGCCAATCTATGGCGCACACCGGTGGATGCCAGTGCGGTCGCGTACGCTACGAAATGGATGTGCTGGAGCAGGCCCATGCCTGCCATTGCCGCATGTGCCAGAAGGCGACCGGCGGCTTGTTTGCCGTGCTCGTCGGTGCGCCCAAAGACAAGATCCGCTGGACAGCCACGCCGCCTGAAGAATTTCAGAGTTCGAACCTCGCGCGGCGCGCCTTCTGCAAGGCCTGCGGCACACCGCTTGGCTTCACCTATGAACTGCCCGATGCGCGCCAATATGTGACCATCGGTAGCCTGGACCATCCGGAGAATGCGCCGATCCAGCACCAGTTTGGCCTCGAGTCGAAAGTCCCGTTCGTGTCCTTCTGCGAGGATGTGCCGGGCGAGCGCACCGGCGATACGCCAGCCATAAGTGAATTTCTCGCGGGTATGACGTCCAACCAGGCGTGAACTCTCCTTAATGGAGTAAAGTGTTAACGCGCCTTAAGCATCGCCCTAGACTGGCAGCAGCTCCCGATGAAAGGACCTGCCATGAAGGGCTTCATTGCCTACGCACTGCTTGGCGTTTTGCTGGCTTCGCCGGTTGCGGCCCAGATTGCTGGGTCTGGAAAGCGCACACCTGAGGCAGAAGCGCAGCTGGCGAAGATCCGGAAAGTGCCGCCAAAGCCGACCGCAACGTCTCGCGCCGAACCGAAGCTGAGCGGCGCGCCACATGGCGGAAAACGCACGAGTCCCGTTGTGATCGTGGATGTCCGCGCCGCAAAAGGACTGGCCGCAACTTCCGGGGTTCGTGTTTTCCGGGGCAGCCGCGTTTCGCTGGTGAGGCCGGGTGTTCGCCAGCTGGCGAAGGCACCGGCAATCGGCAAGCGGCGCAGCCAGATGAAGCTGGTCCGCGTTGGCGCAAGCCCCCGCACCACTTTCACCGCCTATGGGATCGACCTCGCCGAACGGCATGAGGAAATGCCGGTTCGCCCGCCGACGATCCGTGTGAATCCTTAACGCACACTGTGTTTTCACGCGAATTTCATGGCGGTCGCGCAAGGATTCTGGGTTAAGAGAGACCTGAAAAGACGACCCGGGACCTATGAGCGACAAACGCATCCTCCTGATCATTGGCGGCGGCATCGCCGCCTATAAAAGCCTCGAGCTGATCCGAGAGCTCGGCCGGCGCGGCATTGCCTGCCGTTGCATTCTGACCTCCGGCGGATCGCAATTCGTGACGCCGCTGTCTGTATCTGCCCTGTCCGGCGAGAAGGTTTTCACCGAACTTTTCGATTTGGATGACGAGGCCGAGATGGGCCATATCCAGCTGTCACGCTCGGCCGACCTCGTCGTCGTCTGCCCGGCAACGGCGGACCTGATGGCGAAGGCCGTGCATGGCCACGCCAATGACCTTGCCTCCACCACGTTGCTCGCCACCGACACGCCGGTGCTGATGGTGCCGGCCATGAATGTCCGTATGTGGCAGCACGCAGCGACCGTGCGGAACGTCGCCCAGCTCCGTGCCGACGGGGTCTCCGTGATGGAGCCCGACGAGGGCGCGATGGCGTGCGGCGAGTTCGGCCCTGGCCGCCTGCCGCAGGTCCCGGCGATCGTGGCCGAGATCGAACGCCAGCTGGAAGGCCAGACAGAGGGCAAGGGAGGTGGCCTGCTGGAGGGCACCCATTGCGTGGTCACCGCCGGCCCGACGCGCGAACCGCTGGATCCGGTCCGCTTCCTGTCGAACCATTCTTCCGGCCGGCAGGGTTATGCCATTGCCGGGGCGCTTGCGGCCGAAGGCGCGCGCGTGACACTTGTCTCCGGGCCGGTCGCGATTGAGCCGCCGCGCGGTGTGGGCCTCGTAAAGGTCGAGACAGCACGCCAGATGCTGAAGGCTGTCGAAGAGGCGCTGCCGGCAGACGTGTTTGTTTCCGTCGCCGCTGTGGCCGACTGGCGCCCAGCCCGCGCCGCCACGAAGAAGCTGAAGATCAAGGGCGCCGGCAGTGCGACGCCCTCCATGGAACTCGCCGAGAACCCGGACATCCTTCGCACTATCTCGAACAAGCGTAAGCACCGCCCGGCGCTGGTCGTCGGCTTTGCCGCCGAGACCAATGATGTCGAAGAGCATGCCGCCGCCAAGCTGAAGCGGAAGGGCTGTGACTGGATCGTCGCCAATGACGTCTCCGGCGATGTCATGGGCGGCACGGAAAACGAGATCGCGCTTGTCACCCGCGACGGTGTCGACCGCTGGCCTCGCATGGGCAAGGACGAGGTCGCCCGCCGCCTCGCGCAGAAGATCGCGGACGCCCTCGATGGTTCCGATGACGATGTGAGATTGGCTGCCGAATAGCGGCGTCTCTGCCTGCTTGACTTGGCCTGCCGACTCCCGCACCGCTGCGGGCATGAACGAGGTTAATGTCGCGGTCCTGCCGCTCCCGCATTTCGAAGGGCTCCAGCTGCCCACCTATGAAACCGCCGGCTCCGCCGGAATGGATGTGCGTGCCGCCGTTCCGGCAGGGGAACCGATGGTATTGGCCCCGGGTGAACGGGCCATGGTGCCGACCGGTCTCTGCGTGGCGATCCCGCAAGGCTATGAGATTCAGGTGCGCCCGCGCTCCGGCCTCGCGGCCAAGCACGGCCTCACCTGCCTCAATACGCCCGGCACGATCGACAGCGATTATCGCGGTGAGATCAAGGTGATCCTCATAAATCTCGGCCAGGACGCCTTCACCATCCAGCGCGGTGAACGTATCGCCCAGCTGGTGCTTGCCCCGGTGACCCGCCTTGCCTGGCAGGCGGTCGACAGTCTCGACGAGACCGAGCGGGGCGCCGGGGGCTTCGGCTCTACAGGGCGATAGGATCTGGCCGCTAGGGTCTCGGCGCTCGCTTCCAGGCGATCCTTCCCGTTTTTCCGTTTTCATGCGATTTTCCTTGAACCGGTGTTCAGGGATCACCATATATCGTTTGTCGATATGAAGGAGGACGGGGTTTATGGATCCGTTTCAGATGGTTGTCGTCATCGTGGCGATTGTTTTCGGGACGAAAGCCTGGCGTGACCACATGCGCTTCAAGGAAATGCGGGCCAATGAGCGGGCCTCCGATGCCGATTTCGACCGGATGACGCAGGAAGTCGCTCGCCTGAAGGAACGTGTTCGCGTGCTCGAACAGATCGTCACCGATGGTGACAAGCGTCTCAGCGAGGAGATTTCCCGGCTCGCATGAGCCCGTTTTGCCGTCCCGTCCACCCCCTGAACAGGAGACAAGATAATGCCCTTGCTGTATCCTTTTGTAGTCTTCCTCCTGTTGCTGATCCTGGCCACACTGATCCGAGGGCCCGAGCGTCCGAAGGCGTCCAGCCAGAAGGATGAGGAGCTCTCCCGGCTGCGCGACCGCGTGGAGGTTCTTGAGCGTGCCGTACTGGATCAGGACCGCGACCTGCGCCGGAAATTCGACGGTCTTTGATCCCCGCTATTCCGGCAGGGCCGCCAGCCAGTCCGTGATCGCGCTTGCAAGTTCGCCTGGTACTTCCGGCAACAGCGCGTGGCCAGCTCCATCGATCCGGACAGCCGTGACCTGGTCCCCCAGTTCCGCTTCCAGCAGGTCAATCGTATCGGCCGGTGGGGCGATCGAATCCTGCAACCCGGTGATGACCAGCATTGGCTTGCCGCCTGCCTCCCACCAGAGCGGAGACTCCACAGAACGGGTTGCCGCGCCCTGCAAGCGGGCCGTTTCCATGTGCCAGCCACGCAGCCAGTAATCCGGAATGTCGTTACCCTCGGCGAAGAATCCGTAGCGGACTGCTTCCCGGTGTTCTTGCGGCGTCAGGCGCGGATCGAAGCTCTGCATCAGGGCGGTGTTTGCCTTTTCCGGTATCGGCTTCAGCCCGCCGGCGGCCAGCAGGATGACACCGCGCACCTGATCCGGGTGCCGCGTGGCGACGGCACGGGCAAGCCGGTTGCCGAAGGCGTGGCCCAGCACAACAACAGGCGCGTCCCGCGTTTCCAGATAGATGGCGGCATCATCGGCCAGGTCGAACAGGCTGGGGGCCTCAACGGATGCCTGTGTTCCGTTAATTGCCGGGGCTTCGAACAGCGTGACGCTGTATCCGGCGCCCGTAAGATGCTGCGCAAGTTCGTTGAAATCGCTGGCTTCGCGTCCGGCGCTGGCGAACATGACGACCTCCGGTCCTGTGCCGGAGCGATAGGCTTTCAGCCGCGTCGACCCCTCCTCATATCTCCAGGTATCGCCGATCGGGGCGCGGGCGATATCACCGGGGGCATAAGGAGAAGGGGACATACAGGCGCTCACAAGGCTGGCGAGAAGAAACAGGGGCAGGGCGAAAAGGGATCTCATCATGTTTTGTCTTTCGGCGCTAACAGGCGGGGCAAAGTCTCGCTGAAAGCCTTGTCAGGCAAGGTGCTTAACGCGGTCCGAAAAATTCGATCTGCCGCTTTTGGCAAACCTCCAGAAGATTGTGGTTCTATCAACCCAAGAGAGAGGAAAATACCGTGACGACGCAGAAACCGGTCTTCGGGAAGAAAACGTCCGCGCAGACGCGCCGGGCGGCCCCGCGCCCTGCTGCGTCTCAGGCGCTTTCTGAAAAGGCCGAAGCCTTCCTGCAGCGGGAACGCGAAGCGGCAGGTGAAAAAATCCACGATGCGGATGGTGCCTCTTCTTCCTCTGCAAACAGCGGTGTATCCGGGGGCAAACCCGTTTGGGGACGCCGCGTCTTCGCGCGGATTTTCGATGAACTACTGGTCTGGGGGCTGCTCTTCCTGATGTTCCACGAGGACATTGGCCGGCAGCTTTCCGTTTATATCGAAGCGCCGATGGGTAGTGCCCAGGAGGATGCGGCGGGTGTCGGCCTGATCGGATACGCCCTGATCTGGGCTCTCATAGAATGCGCTTACAATATCGCGATGGAAGCGTCCCGCCTTCAGGCGACGCTTGGCAAGTTGTTGGTCGGAGCGGTCGTGACAGACCGCGATGGCGGCAAGCCCAGCCTTCGCGCCGTGGTCATGCGCAATTCGCTCGGGCGGTTTGCGGTCAACCTCATTCCGTTCAATGCCGGTTACCTTATGGGCCTGTTCAAAAAAGACCGCCGGTGTGTGCACGACATGATAGCCGGCACGATGGTGCGCAAGCGGGTACCTGTGGCGGCGTCTGCCGGATACAGCGAAGTGTTTGCCTGAACTGATCGCGGGTCAGACCATCAGATCAGCACGCTGTCATCCTTGGAGAATTTCGCGAGCAGATAGGCGTCCGTATCCTCGATCGTATCGAGTTTTCCGAAGGCAAATGCCTCCCGGTCAAAAACCAGGTCGCGCGGGCGGAGCGGCCGGCTGATCTCGAGCCCCTCCAGCGTGCGTGCGCGGGAAAAGGCAACATAGGTCTGTCCGTGTGCGAACATGCCATGGTCGAAATCGATATAGACCTTGTCCAGCGTCAGGCCCTGCGCCTTGTGGATCGTGACGGCATAGGCGAGCCGCAATGGCATCTGCTTGAATGTGCCGACGACTTCGCGCTTCACCTTCTTTGTTTCAGGGTCGAGTTCGTAGCGGTACTTCTCCCAGGCTGCCGGCTCAATCTCGTAGGCATGTCCGTCAATGTCGACGATCACGCTTTTGCTGGTGAAGCCGGCGACCACCGCGAGGGAACCGTTGACCCATCGCCCTTCCGGGTCGTTGCGGATCAGCATGACCCGCGCGCCTTCTTTCAGCTCCAGTTCGGCTTCTGTGGGATAGGCCTTTTCGTCAAATTGCCCCTGAACATCGGCAAAGAAGGGGTGAGGCTTTCCGGGCAAGCCTTCCAGGCGCGCCTGGTTGATGCGGAAGGCATTCGCATTGTTGGGCGTCAGGACAACATGAGTTTCCGAGGCGTCCACGGCGGACCGGCTGGAGACGATACTTTGCAGGATCGCTTCGTCTGCCGGTGTGACTCGGCCCGTACGGAGCGCCCCGAGCAGGGCGAGGAAGCGCGGGTCTTCCTGACGGAACACATGTTTCAGCGCCAGCAGTGCAAACTCGGCCTCTCTGAAGGCGTCGCAATTGAAGAAATACTGCCCGCCATGGCGTTCCTTCAGGATCGGCGCCTCCTGACCGGAAACGACTGGCGGCAACTGATGGAGATCGCCTGACAGGATCATCCGTACGCCGCCGAAAGGGCGTTTGGAGGCGCGGTTCAGCTTCAGTGACTTGTCGATGGCGTCCAGCATGTCTGACCGGACCATCGAAATCTCGTCGATGATCATCGTGTCGATCGCCTTGATCAGGCGGGTCGAGCGCAGGCGCCTGATATCGGCCGGCTCGATCAGGCGTGGCGGGAATTTGAAGAAGGAATGGATCGTCTGCCCGCCCGCATTCATCGCGGCGACGCCCGTGGGCGCGAGGACGACTGCGCTGTCGCCCGCCTGGGCGAGGAATTTCCGCAGCATCGTGGTTTTACCGGTACCAGCCCGCCCGGTCAGGAACAGATTCCCCTGCGCGCCTGCGCCGCTGGCGACCCAGCGCGCCGGCGCGGCGTAGAGGTTGTCAGGAGTATCTTTTGCGGGGCCAGACATGCTCCGGACTTAGCGGTCTTTGCCGGGGAAGGCGAGGCCTGCCGGGCGCCGCTAGTGCGGTTCTTCCAGATAGGCCGCCATGACCGCCTGTTCGACCATGGCGCGGACCTGGCGGGGCAGGAACGGTTTCGGGATCAGGAAGGCCGGTTCGGAATTTTCTCCGGTCAACAGGCGCTTGGGGAAAGCGGTGATGAAGATCACCGGAATCGGTCGTGGCAAGCTTGCCTGGATCTCGGCCACGGCTTCCGCACCTGAGGATCCGTCCGCCAGGGCGATATCCGCCAGGATCAGGCCGAACTTGCCCGACGCCGCCAGTTCCACTGCCTGCTTGTGGGTTGTGGCGATGCCCAGCACGGAATGCCCCGCTTCCAGGACGATACCCGCCAGCATTTCGGCGATCAGGATTTCGTCCTCGATGACCAGCGCGGTCGTGGCCAGGGCCGACTGCAGGGACGTTTCCGCATTGGTGAGGGCTTCCTCCACAAAGCTGGTCGAGGTGCAAAGGATTTCGGCGGTTTCAAAAATGCTGAAACCTTCGACCGCCGTCAGCATCACGGCGCGGCGTTCGTCCGTTGTCATGGTGCGCAGGATCTTGGCGACTTCCTGATTGAGCTTGCCCTTGGACAGCTCATCCATGATCGTTTCATCGAGTGCCCGGAACAGATCCTTGCGCTGGGCAATGGTCTTTCCCTGACCAAGCATAACGAGCATCTTTGTTTCGAGCATGGTTTCAACAGCCGCATCGCCTGCGCTTCTGGTCCCGAGAAGGGCCCGTGCGTAGCGACGCAAATATGGCAGTTCACCCGAGATCAGATCAGCCAGCAATGAAGGTTCCCCCGAACCAGTTTTTCAACCGAGAATCACATACTACACAGGGACGCTTTCAAGTAAAACATACCCATGACTACCATCATGTTTGGCCTGTTGTTTGTGCAGCAGGCTCGAGCACTTCAACTCACCAAGCGTAGCACGCTTCCTGCAGCGGATCACTTGTTCATTCCTGAAGTGCCGCGCCACAATAATGTGGCTCGCTTGGATTTAAAAAAAGTCAGCGGATACGGATGACGATATCGTAGCCGGCAATGGTCCTGCCATTGGGGGCAACCGGCAGGGTTTCCAGCGCCAGCTGGCCGTCCGGAATGTCCGTCAGCTCGCCGGTCCGCTCATCCAGGAAATGATGATGCGGATGTGTGTAGGTATCGAAGACGATATTGTCCTGCCCGGTGCCGCGGACCATGCGCAGCGCGCCGGCATCTGCCAGGCTGTGCAGCGTATTGTAGATGGTGGCGAGGGCGACAGGTTCGCCTTGCTGGCTCACCTCTTCAGCCAGCCATTCGGCCGTGACGTGACGGTTCTTGCCATCTGAAAACAGGATGCGCGCGATCGCCTGCCGCGGGCGTGTGGCGCGCAGGCCCAGTTTTTCCAGATAAGAGGCGGCGTTGAATTCCGTCATGGGGGCAAATTAGTTCCCGGGTGGCGCTCCTGCAAGCTGGTGTCACAGCATGAAAAAAGCCCCCGGAAATCATCCGGGGGCTTTCCGTTCACCGTCGCGGCCGGGGCTGATCAGCCTGCGATGCGGCGGACGTAATCGTATTCGCCCCGTTTGGAGTCCCGCTTGCGGGCGGGCTGGAAGGCGACTTTTGCGTGTTCGGCGCAGTAAGGCCCGCAGTCGGCCTTGCGGCCACAGAAAGCAAATTTCGGATCCGCCGGGTCGCCGATCGGCCATTTGCACATGGAATCCCGGAGCGTCAGGATCGTGGCCGGCTCGCCATCAGCCATGGTCAGCGGCGGCAGCGGCGCCAGCGGTTCCTGGCGTTCGATCACAGTGCGCGGTGCCTCTACGGGCCGTTCCGGCACCTGCGGTGTGGGCACCTTGACCGAACCGTCCGGCATCACGCGGGGTTTCGGACGCGCCAGGCGCGGCGGGCGCTTGACCGGGCGGGACGGTGTCGCGCGGCCGGACAGGCCAAGGCGGTGCACCTTGCCGATCACGGCATTGCGGGTCACGCCGCCAAGTTGCTTTGCGATCTGGGAGGCCGAATGGCCTTCAGCCCAGAGTTTCTTTAGCGCACTTACGCGTTCGTCAGTCCAGGACATGTATTCACCTTCCTGCTTGGTACAGACCCGACACCCAGGTCCGTCAGCCCCTATATGTTGAGATGGCAGTTACGCGCCACCCCGCTCAGCACCTATATATCGTATCCATGGCGAAACGAAACACAACATGCGGGACGGCCTTTCCACAGGCTTTCTACATATTGTGGTTAAAAACTTGCCGCCTGTGGAATTCCGCTCACCGGGAGACCCTGATGGCTGGGCTCAGAAAAACTCCGTAAATCGGGCCTCGCACAGGGGCGTGATTGCGCCTACATAGGTCGCCATGACTTCGACCGACTCCTCCGCCGCACCGGCGCCCGCACCGGCCCTATCCACATCAGCCAGCCGTAATGTCCGCCAGTATGGGGCGGTCAACGGGCTTGGCCTGTGGACGCTTTTCAAACGAGAAGTGGGCAGATTTATGAAGGTGTGGATGCAGACCATCCTGGCACCTGTCGTCACGACGCTCCTCTTCATGACCGTGTTCAAGCTGGCCTTCGGTGACAGGGGGAATTTGACCGGCGACTTTGAGGGGCTGAATTACAATGATTTCCTGGCCCCCGGCCTGATCGTCATGGCGATCCTGCAGAACGCCTTCCAGAATACGAGTTCCAGCCTGGTGCAGGCCAAGTTCAATTCCACCTATGTCGATTTCCTGATGCCGCCGCTGTCTCCGCTGGAGCTGACGGCCGGATTTCTTGGCGGGGCCATCGTCCGCGGACTGCTTGTGGCGCTCATTTCCGGTATCGGAATCCAGTTGAGTGGCCTCGCCAACCTGTCGGTGGCGCATGTCTGGCCGATCCTCTGGTTCAGCATGACATCTGCCATTGTTCTGGGCGGCCTTGGCGCCATTGGAGGCATCTGGGCCGACAAGTTTGACCATCTTTCTGCTGTCACGAACTTCGTGATCGTACCGCTGACCTTCCTGTCCGGCACCTTCTACGACATCAAGGTGATGACGCCGCCATTCCAGCTGATGGCCCACCTCGATCCCTTCTTCTATATGATTGACGGGTTCCGTTATGGTTTCCTGGGGGTTTCCAACTCCTCGATCTGGACGGGCGTGACCTATACCGGGATCCTGTCTGCGATCTCCGTTCTGGCGGTCTGGTGGCTGTTCCGGTCGGGTTACAAGCTCAAAGCCTGAGACTCGCCTTATCCGCGAGTGAGGTTGACCCCACAGCTTTCGAAAGCCCAAAGTCCGCCCGAGCCGGACAGAACGGAGGCCTCGAATGGCTAGAACAGGACTTTTCGCCGCCGTGGCGCTCGCAGCTGGTGTGGCTGCCTGCCAGGGTATTCCGAAGGAACAGACGGTCGCGCAATACTGCGCCGTGCCGGACCATCAGGACGAAGGCGTCTGCAAGCTGAAGGTCGAAATCGACGGGCAATCCGTGGCCCTCGCTGACACCGACATGCGTCTGTCAGAAGCGCGCAATGTCGCCGATGGCGCGGCCTCCGCTGCCGCTGAAGCGAAAGAGCTGGCTGCTGCCGCCATGGCGCGCGCGGAAGAGGCGGCCAACAAGACGGACGAAGTCGTCTGCGAAACCCGCACCATCCAGAATTCCGCCATCGGCACCTGCCGTCCGGGCTTCACGCTGACCAGCTGTACCCAGACGCGCTACACCTATCGTGCCGGCGGCATGTCGATCATGCGCGAAATCAACGACCAGCAGTGCCGCTTCAACAGCAAGGTGCTGGAGATGCAGGTGCGTTGCTGTGCGGCGGCCAGCTCCGGCGTGACACCAGAAGATACGCTGATCAAGGGCACGCCCGATCCGATCCCGGCACCGGAAGAGCCGGCGAAGGAAGAGTCGCCGCTGCGTTACTGATCGCTGCGCCCAGGGGGCTGGGACTGACAGCGGAAACCGCCTGCGCCTTAGGGGGAGCAGGCGGTTTCTTTATTTCGGAGCCTCATTCTGCAGGTTGGAAGTAGAAGTCGCCGCCCGTCGTCAGGTCGATATAGTTCGGATGCTGCTGTTCATTGGTCCGCCGCGCGACCGCATCCTGCACACGCTTGAACAGGACGTTTGCCGGCACGCCGGCCGCGGGCAGACGCTGGGCCAGTTCTTCTGAATAGGCGCCATCGTCGGCAGCGGTCTTTCCGGGCTCGGTCGCATAAGCCTGGAACACGCCGGTCGACCAGGTGACAGGCCGGTAGCTGCGCAGCATGCCGCGGCTTTCGTCATCCATCACCGTCCTGCAGGCATCGAACACGATGAAGCTGGTCGAGGCGACGGTGGTCGAAACGATGTTGAAGATCTGTTCGAAGCTCACTGCGCCATCTTGGATCTCCGCCGTGCTCGCGCCCGGCAGATCGACAGGAAGGACATAGTTCGTCCCGTCAACATTCACGCCGTGCCCGGAATAATAGAAGAAGGTTGCCGGATGGGCGCCGGACTGTTTGCGGGCGAGGGACTTGCGGCCCACTTCACGCATCGCGCTGAGGGTCTGGCTGCGGCTGGCGTCGCGGCAGCGCTGAACGCTGAAGCCCGTTTCGGCGAGTGCTTCGGCAATCCGGTCACCATCTGCATGGGTCACCGCGAGGCGGCTGATCGGCGGATTGTAGGCAAGGTTGGATAGGACCATGGCGAACCGGTCCGGATTGCTGCCTTCGGTAAAGGTGCATCCGGCCTCGGCCGATACAGACATTGCCTCCGGTGTGCCATTATTCGTCGGGGCGACCAGCGTGCTCGCCATGATGGACGTGTCACGCGTCGCGGGCGGCGGATCGTCTTCCAGCAGGTCGTCGATCGTGGAGATATCGACATCCAGCCAGATCGTTTTCACGGACCGGTCGAACCGTTCGCCATCGATCTCCAGGCTCTGGGACAGGTTGTATTGAAGGTAGCCGGAACCATCCTCCTTCGGAACAACCCGCCATCTCCAGACGGTCGGTGCATCCGGCAGGACAGCCTGTTCTTTCGGGGTCATCGGGCGGATATCGAACTCGTCGTCGCCCTCCAGCGTCGCGGACATGATCTTCGATGCCTTCACCGTATCGAACTCGATGGCGAAGGGGGTTTCCGTGCTGCCCGGGGCAAGGCCTGTGCCGAGCGTGCTGGTCAGCATCGTATCAGCGGCTTCCACGGAAATATTCTGCGTCAGCGGCTGGATGGCGATTTCGAGGAAGTAAGCCTGGTCGACGACCATTTCGTTCGGGGCCTGATGCGCGACGCGCCCGGAATTGAAATTCCCTGCACCCGCCTCGACCAGCTTGCTGAGCGGCTCCGTCCAGAGGCCGCAGTCGCCGAAGTACATATAATTTTCCTCGGTGACCACGCTGTCCATGTTCCAGACGCACAGCCGCGCATCCGGCATGCCCAGCTCCAGACGTTCCATACCGCCGCTTACTTGAACGGCGATCCGTCTCAACGTGGCGGTCAGGTCGCCCCCGACCGGAATGCTGGCGGTCTTCAGTTCGCTGTTCATGCCGATATTGTCATAGAGCTCACAGATCAGGCTGATCGTGTCCGGATCTTCCAGCTCGGCCTGGCATTGTGAATAAGCATCGGGCCCGGCAGCCGCAGCCGGCATATCATTCATCGCTTCGTAGAAGAGCGCTTCCAGCTGTTCCGGTGTGGCATTGGGCGGCACGTCATAACCGTAGGCGCGTAGCATGTCTGCGAAGGCATTGTATTCGACGGCTTTTTCTGCCTCCAGTGGCGGATATGCGGGATCGCCTGGCGCGCCATATTCCTCGTAATAGGGAGCATAATCCCGGTCGCCGGGATATCCGTACCCATCGCCGCTGTTGCCTCCTGAAGATGAGGCGACAGGGCTGGACGGTTCACCAGGGTCGATCCCGAAATAGCGGAACACATTATCCGTTTTCTCGTACGCAACGCCGTGCGCCATCAGATAGGCGCGGACCACTTCACGATTGGCCGGATTGAACGGGTCGACACCACTCGACTGCATCACCGCATACAGCTCTTCAGGCGGGTACCCGGCGACCGTCTCCGTCACAATCGGCGGCGGAGGCGGCGGCGGAGGAGGCGGAGGAGGAGGCGGCGGAGGAGGTGGTGGAGGGGGCGGAGGCGCTTCCGGCGGGAACATCCAGTGCCAGGCCGCCACCAGCCAGTTTTCGCTCGCGCCGTCATCGGTGCCGGTCTGGGAATTGGGCGAGCTGGCGCAGGCTGCTGCGAGAACCAGCGCGCTCGCGGCCAGCAATGCCCTGAAACGGCGTGTCATCCCGTTCTCCTCCCTCCAGGAAACTGGAGAAAGTTAAGCATAAGCGCGTCCGCGCCGCCAGCAGAACCGGGCCAGCCGCCAATGCCCGTTAAACATGCGAACGGGTTGTGCAGCCCTTTCAGCAGGCCGGGGCTATTGCCAGCGGTTGCAGGTCTGGGCGAGGGTGCGGTGTGGAAGGCTGAATCGGAAAGGGGCGCGCCCTGGAAATCCTGACCCTGTTGCCGCCGGTGCTGGCAATTCTCGTCGCCGCCGTGTCGCGGAATGTCTATGTCGCGCTCGGGCTTGGCCTGGTCGCGTCAGAAACCCTGATCGCGGGCGGCAATCCGGTGCTCGGCTCGCTGATGTCCGCCGAGCGCTCCGTGCAGGTTCTGACCGATGCGGGCAATGCGCGGGTGCTGGTTTTTTGTTTGCTGATCGGCGCGTTGATTGTGTTCATGCGGGAATCCGGCGGCGTCGATGCCACGGTCGGCCTGCTGGACCGCAAGGGCCTGACCTCCACGCCGCGACGCGCAGGGCTCGCTCCAGCAATCGCCGGTACGCTGGTCTTCGTGGAGACCAATGTCAGCCTGCTCAGCTCCGGCGTTCTGGGGCGGCGCCTGTTCGACACCCATGGCCTGTCCCGTGAGCGCCTCGCCTATGTCATCGACTCCACGTCCGCGCCCGTGTCGGCCCTGATCCTGCTGAACGGCTGGGGTGCCTACGTGCTGACGCTGGTGCAGCCCTACTATGGCGAGCAGAGCCTCGGTGTCGTCGCGGGCACGGTGATGTGGAACGCCTATGCGCTGCTGACGCTGGCGGGCGTGTTCCTGACCGTCACGCTGAACCGCACTTTCGGCCCCATGCGCATTGCAGATCTTGAGGCGCGGCCGGGCGCGGCGGAGCTGGAAACGGTGGACCATACGCCGGCCAATCGGGCGGTTCATATGTGGCTGCCTTTGCTGGTGATGGTTGCAGGGTCCATCGGGTTCATGGCGTGGACGGGGAAGGGCAACATGCTGGCCGGGAGCGGCAGCCTGTCGATCCTGTGGGGCGTGTGCGTGGCGATCGCGCTGGCCGCTATGATGCTGTGGGCCGGTAAGGTTTTCACCGGCGCGGAGATCCAGGAACGCTTCTTCCGCGGCATCGGCGAGATGGTGCCGCCGGTGACCGTTTTGCTGCTGGCCATTGCCTTCGGGGCGAGTCTGAAAGCGCTGGGCACGGGCACCTACATGGCTGGAATCGTTTCGGATTACCTGCCGGCGGCGATGGTGCCGATGGCGGTGTTCATTGTTGCGGGCGTGACCGCGTTCATGACCGGGACGAGCTGGGGGACGTTCGGGATCATGGTGCCGATCGCGATGCCGGTGGCGCAGGCGGTGGGTTTTCCGCCGGAGCTGATGCTGGCGGCGGTGATCGGGGGCGGCGTCTTCGGCGACCATTGCTCGCCCATCTCCGACACGACCGTCATCGCAAGTCTTGCTGCAGGATGCGACCATGTCCGCCATGTTGCGACGCAGCTGCCCTATGCCGTGGCGGCGGGCGCGATCACCTCGGTGATCTACCTTTTCGCGGGCCTCGCGCTCAGCTGATCCGTACACACAGCAAGGCCAGAACAGAAACCGGAACAGAAAAAGGCGCCCTCCCGGAGGAGGACGCCTTTCCTGGTGTTTCGAATCGGACTACCGAGACACTGTGCTAGCACTCGTTGTCGGTCTTCTTCCACACCGAGGCAGAGTCTGGTCCGCTTGCACGGGCCTTCATCTTACCCCTGTCGGACCCGGCCGGTCGCCTGCTCGTCTTGGGAACGGGCTGGCGCCCATGGCCGTCGTCCGCGGCTCCGCAGCATCCCGGGCGATGCCTCACGTCACCTGTACGCCGCTGATATCCTTCAGGTTATTCTCCAAGTTGCCTTGGCGGATTTCCATCCGTGCTTCAGCTTTGCCACCATGCTTCGGATCGCGCTCCGGTCATGGCCTACAGCCTTTCCTTGCGGGGTCTAGCTCCCCTCCGGAATACGCCGCCTGCTTTGTCCCTTCATCCCGCCGGGCCCTTTGCGCCGCTGCTCTCACAGCCTTGCTCCTGACCCGGATTGATCCGGGGGCGACGTGCTCTGCCTCCGTCCGTTGGCGGGTCTGCTCCCGCCGGGTTTCGTTGGCTTAACGAAACGATCTCACCAAAATTCGCCTGAGTCGAGTCCTTGTCAAAAATTTTTCATGCTTGACGGGAAGAATTCCACAGGTTCTGGATCGTCTGTGAAATTGTTGCACTGCACACGGATCATGCCCCTGAAAAAGGGGGGGTGGATAACCCGCCCCAAAACACCATGAAGAACGCCATGAATACACCGTGTATACACCATGTATGGCGCCCACCTGGCACCTGAATTCGCCAGATAGGCCCCCGTGACAGTCTCTGCGCCATGACAGAGCACCAGGACAACAGACCGAAAAAGACGCGCTATCGCCGCCCGAAAGCAGAGCTTGACGCCTTGCGCGGCGAGAGCCTCGCCAGCATCCGGGCGCGCCTTCAGATACCGGAGTCGACCCTCACCGGCTGGGCCCGGCAGGACGGCTACCGCCAGCAGGATCTGAAAGCCCGCGCCGAGGCAGAAGCCCAGAAAGACGCCGAAGCCGCGCGCGGGGAGGGGGCGGGCGAGATCGAAGCCATCCGCCAGCAGGCGGGCGAGCTGTGGGCGATGTGTGAGGAGATGCAGGACCGGCCCACCACCGGCGCCCGGCGGCAGGTGGACCTCGCCCGCGTCCTCTCCTTTGGCCGCGCCGGCACGGGCGAGATGGAGCGGTTCCGCAATCGGGCTGCCGTGATTGTACGCCAGAAAGGCCTCGAACGGGTGATGGCAACTGCCCGGCGCATCAATGAGGAGGCCGGAGCCGCCCGCACCGCCCGCGAAGCCGCAGGCTTGCCGCCACTGCCCCCGCCAGAGCCCAAGCCCTGGTCAAAGGAAGAGGCCGACGCCTTCTACGCAGAACTCCGCGAAAAGGGCGGCATCATGGAGCAGGCTCACCATATTTGGTGATCTATAAATGACGCCAGATCAAGGATGTTTTCAGAAGCCAAGACCTCGAGCCTGCGCTTTAGGGAGTCAGCAGGCCCGGTCAGTTGGTTCTCAGCAATCCGGAAACGTATTTTGACTTCTGCATGAGTGAGGAAGTTGACAAATGTAACCGTTACGTCCCGATCTTCCAGATCTACACTGACTGAATCGAACGCCCATAATTGTTGCCTCACCCTAACCCTCCCAAAATGGGAAAGTTTCTATAAATATTCACCTGTCAGGGGAATCATCAAAGGGTAATACACAGGGCTGCCGGAGCTAAAAGCACAGCCAAGACGCCAGCCCGCACCCACCATGGCGGATCGGGTGGGGTATAGTCCGGTTCCGAGTTCCATCCCACGGGCGACCCCGATGCGGTCTTGCCATGGTTCAGACGTGCTTGGCGGTCCCGACATAGGCGAAGAAACGCTCCTCCAAAGCCATCTTGGCGACCTTGAAGCTCCCAGCAGCCAGCGAGAATATGATCGTGACTGGGATCATCTCGATCATAAGGAACAGCGAGGCGATCGGGTTAGAGCCGAGCACGCAGGCGACGTTGAGGTCCAGGAACCGTTGACCGAGCGGGTGGGCACGCAACTTCCGGTAAGCCGGTGTGTAGCTGAGCCCATTTGCGCCAATGATTTTCGAGAGTCCAAAATACACCGTAATTGGGACAACCATCACTACCAGCACAATCGGCAGGTGCCATTTGAAGGCATCGTCTAGCAGGTCGTTGATGATTTCGGCCTGCTCTTCGTCAACCGTCTCATCTTCCAGCAGCTCGCGACCGAGATCCGCGAACTCCATGCGGACAGGGCGCATAGCGCGGTGCCACAACAATTGTGCGACCGGAACCAGCATCAACACGGCCAGCAGGATGTAACCTATGGTGTCAGTCATCTACGTTTTTTCCCAGCACGGGGACCTTTCCTCGGACGACGCCGTTTGTCAAATTCGATCTGATCGACTTTGTCCACAGCATCGTGGCAGATGTATGAGATAAGGATGAAAACCACACTTGCTACCACACCTAGTGCGGGGTTCCGCTTCAAGAATCCGTTAACCGCATCCCACTGGCCACAAACCGTGAGGAAGACGATTGTCCCACCAAAATAGGTGAAATAGCTCAAAAGAGCCTTGTTCCAGGCACTCATACCGCGCGCATCCTCCCTGCGGAGAACGGTTGTGTCGCAGATTCGACAACTATTTCAAGGTCTACCAGCGGTTGACGTTACCGTAACCTCGGAACCGCTGGAGCAGCCGAATTTTCAACTCGCACATGTTGTGTTCTGACGATCCGAAAGCACAATATATCGTGCCACCAACGCTGCGGGATTATGCAAGAGGCGGAAGGTTCAGCGCTTCGCGGCACTGCAGCAGGAAGGCGGCAGAAAATCCACCGCGGCTGATCTTATTCTCTAAGCCGCGCGCACTTATCTCTATACCCATGGCATTCAGCTTTTCCGCCAATGCTTCGTAGTCATTCTCGGTTTCTTTGAGCATTGCGCGAAGCAGATCTTTTGCGCGCTTTTCATACTCGACGTTTATTTCGAGCGACTTCCGCGCCTCCGGCTTCGGAGGCGGGCTGGCCTTCAGCTTTGACTTAACGGGCAAGTGCACCTCCAAACAAATCACCATATTCGGTGAAAATAACACTTGACTTGATAGGCGTCCACCCTCATACATAAATCACCAAATATGGTGATTAAGAGATGGCCCAACACTTCCTTCATTCCCCCGCCGCAAAGACACTCTCACTGGCGAAAGTCCTGCGTATGCCGGACCAGGAAGCGGAAACCTCATTCCGCATGATCCGCTGGGCCGATACGGACGGGGAGCCCGTTTGCCCTGAGTGTGGTTGCCTCGAACACTACAATCTGAAGAGCCGCCCTGTCTGGAAGTGCAAGGGTTGCGCAAAGCAGTTCAGCCTGACCAGCGGCACGATTTTCCACAGCCGCAAGCTGAGCGTTCGTGACATTCTTGGCGCAATCGCAATATTCGTGAACGGAGCAAAGGGTTATTCCGCCCTGCAACTGTCCCGTGACTTGTGCGTCGATTACAAGACCGCCTTTGTCCTTCTGCACAAGTGCCGCGAGGCAATAGGGCTGGCCCGTGAGGCGGGGGCGCTCAGCGGTGATGTGGAAGTCGATGGTGCTTACTTCGGCGGCTATGTGAAGCCTGCCAACAATCGTGCAGACCGCAAGGACCGCCGCAAGAAGATCCACCAGTCAGGAAAGCGCCAGGTTGTGGTTGCGCTTCGCCAGCGCGAAGGCCGGACCCTTACTTTCATCGCTCAGAATGAAGCTGAAGGCGTCACACACGCCCGCGCCAACGTCGCCGCAGGCGCCACCATTCACGCGGACGAAGCCGCACATTGGGACAAGCTGGCTGCTCACTTCCCGATAAAGCGGATCAACCACCAGCAGGCCTATTCGATGGACGGCGCTTGCACCAATCAGGCTGAGAGCTTCTTCAGCCGTGTCCGCCGCGCCGAGATTGGCGTTCATCACCACATCGCAGGCCGTTACCTCAACGCCTACGCGACGGAACTGGCATGGCGCGAGGACGCCCGCCGCGTCTCTAATGGCAATCAGTTCGCAATGCTGGTCAGCGCCGCAACCATTGCACCGAAGTCTACTCAGTGGTGTGGGTACTGGCAAAATCGGCGGGCATGAAGCCCGCCGATCCCGATTGCCTATGCGGCAGCCTGCAGAAACTGCCGTCCCTGCTCAGTGATCGCCAGCCCATCAGGAACTGGCTTAAGGAAGCCCTTGCAAATGAAGTTGCTGGGCACCTGCCGGTGACTGTTGATGTTCCTCACGCGTTGCTCCCAGCGCAGTTCAGAAGGCCGCGTAGAAGACGGTTCACAGTCGTTTGCAGAAAGATTGACAGTCTCGGGCAACCGCGTGAGAAGCTGTCGATAGGTGGCAGCGCCTGATGGCCGTGAAGCCAGAAGGCGCATGGTCGCGAGCGCCAAGTCGCGCTCTGATGTGTAAGGTTTCATTAGAAAACCCTTGCCATAAGGGGGCAAGGGTGATTCAATCCACCCTTGCCGGTTAATGGTACTAGCTAATAGCCCGCATTAAGACCGCGCCTTCCTAGGGGTGCGGTCTTCGTCGTTTTAGGCCCGTCGCGCGCTGCGTAGCGTCACACGCTAGGGCTAATCCCGTATCGTCATTCACGCCTCCTTTCTGCGCCGCGATTCGCGCCGCATGATGATTAACGGCAACTTCGAAACAGGAGTCAACACCTTTTCCGCCTCGTGCGAGGTGACCAGCCCTCTCCGGGCAAGTTTTTGCTTGCAAATACCAAGCAATGATGGGATTTTTAAAAACTTGCTTATAAAGCAATATTTTTAAGTGGAGAAGCTTATGCCCCGTCCAAGAAGTCCGTCGTATCCAAATTTCTCATTAGAACAGGCACTTAGCCGTATCGAGAAGGCCTACGAACAAGACAGAACCAACACTCTGGATAGAGAAACCCTCGCCAATCACATTGGCTACAGCGGAATTAGTGGAGCTTCGGACAAGGCCATTGCTACATTGTTCCAATACGGCCTGATTGAAAAAGTCAGTAAAGGCGAAGTGCAGGTTTCCAGGCTCGCAGTGGACTGCCTTTATCCGGACCCGGACGAAGGGAATGCTGCCGCCCTGCAAGAAGCGGCATTTAATCCAGAGCTTTTCGCGCACCTAAAGGAGAGGTTCCCTGACAGGCCGTCTGAGAGTGCGCTTAAATCCTATCTGAAGAGAGAAGGATTTGTGGAGCGTGCAATCAATCCTGCTGTGTCTGCCTACTTGGAAACTTGCTCATTTTTAGAGCTAAAGAATGCTTACGAAAGCGCTGGAGCGTTGAAGCCAGAGGCGCCAATATCGTCTCAATCAACAAGAACAGAGGCGCAACAACCCATGCAGACAGCAGTCCCTACGCCTGCCCAGAATTTCTCAGGTCCGTCCTACACGTTTGCAGATGGACGTGTGGTTCTATCGGGCACGATCCGCAACCGGCAAGATGCCGAACAACTCGAAACGTTCATTAAGGCCGTTATGCCCATGCTGACAGAAGAAAGCTCGGACAAGACTAAGGATTAGCGATTCGCCAAAGCTTATAAGGCCCATACGCCCCGTGATCCGTGGTTTGCCCCGCGCACTCCACCAGATCCTGCTTTAGCGCGTCTTTTATTGCGGAACTGACGCTGCTTCGGACTTTGTTGATGGTTTTTAGGTCTTCGCCCATACCGCATTCTCGCGCCCAAAGCTCGGCAAGTTGGCGCGAGGTCAGAGGCTCGGAGGCATCGCGCAAGGTCGCCAGGAGAAAGCGCTTTATACCGGTTCGGCGAGGCGGCTTCCTCTTATCTGCAAATTCCCTAGCGGCTTCTGTCTCTGCGGACGGATCAAACAGCGTGATGACCGCTGCAATCTGATCAATCCCGGCGCTCAGGCGTTTAATTTCATCTTTGTGCCACTCGCGGAGCTGGGTAAGCTCTTTATGCTTGGCAACGAGACCAGCAACAGTATTTGGGCGGTCGTATTCAGTTTCGTGCGTCATGAATTGAAATCACCATAAAAGGTGAATCAAATCAAGTCACCAAATATGGTGAGCCTGCTCCATGATGCCGGAAAAGGGCTGCACCCGAGACTATTGGAGCGAGCTGCTCGAAATCAGGCAGAGGGAAAGGGAAGAGGGGGGAATACCTGTAAGGTGGGTGTACCTGCTCCGCCTTAATCCTTCTTGCTCTTGTTGTGCGCAGATCCAATAAACGACATGTTGTGCTAGCGTAGGCCTCTGATTTTCGATCGGGCTCTTATAGAGTTGGTCGTAAGTCGAAATGATGGATCAACACTATCGAATATTTTGCAAAAAGGTCGCGCGTTGATATCGGAAAATAATAGTTGAATGTTTTGGTTCATGACCGCTTTCATTCGATCTACGACCTTCGGCTGAAGAGACCGAAACCAGCTTGGTTGAAAATAGAAATTTTCGCTGTGCTCTAGGCCTAGTTGGAACACAAATTCATGAAGTGCCGACTTAGCGTGTTTAAATCTATTCAGTACCGGCACTATAATTTTCTGACTTTCTTCCAGCCAGATCAAGAAAAACCGGCTACCGACTGTCGAAGGTATCACTGCTAAAGCGGCCCCCTCTGTCGAAGTTTCTGCGTCTGGGTCAACATCATGATACTGAGGAAAGAATCGAAAGTTTACTGCTGCTAGGTATGAGAATGGAAGGTGATCTGAAAATTGTACCGAGGCGAATTTTATTCGTGAGTAGTCGGATTTTTCAATCATTCCCCGAATTTCAACTAAGAATGCATGAATGTCTTTCAGGCCAAGCAATGTTCCATATTCCATTGCTTGCTTCTCGATGCTGGGTTGAACATTTTCATCGTATATTTCGTAAGAGCTGAATACCGCTAGGTTTTGAGTCTTCTTGAAAAGTTCCTGAGCAGTCGCTCTAAAAAGATAAAGCGCCATGTTTTCCTGCGTTGTTTGAAATGTGTCGGAATCGATTTCCCTAAAAATGAGATTGTCGTGCTTCTGGCAAAAGCCCTTGAAGCAAGAAGCCAGCCGTAAGGTGATGGGGCGCTCTTCGAGAAAGCCGGTCTCACTTTTAGACGCCATATTCATTCCAAACCTAATCACCTCACTGTTCTCAGAGATTAGGCGCAAACTGGTCGAAGATATGGAGTGAGAATTGATAGCCTTCTCATCGCATTCATCGAAGAGTGAAAGAATGCAAAGAGAATCTTCTTGGAAAGATTTGATCACACGTTTGTAGTGGTCACTCAGTTCGAAGATATTTTTCATCGGCTATAAAAGCGTCGGCAATTCGGTATTTTTCCAATGGGAATTTAATTTGGGTCTAGATTAGCCCCAATTCTTCCTCCCGTAGCCGCTTCACCTCGTCCCGCAAGCGGGCCGCTTCTTCGAACTCAAGGTTCGCGGCGGCTTCGCGCATCTGCTTTTCGAGGTCGGCGACCACAGCCTTGAGATTGTGACCGCTTTCGCCTGCAAGTGGCAAGGCTTTTTCTTCGGCGACGGCGCGGGTGCGGCCGCGGCCGCGGGTCTTGTCCTTGCCCCGGCCGCGGCCTTTTGCCGAGACGTCCTTCTTCTCGCCGAGCTCGCTGAGGATGTCGGTGACGTCGCGCCGGATCGTGGTCGGCGTGATGCCGTGTTCCTCATTATAGGCCATCTGCTTGGCGCGGCGGCGGTCCGTCTCGTTCATGGCGCGCTGCATGGAGCCGGTCACCTTGTCCGCATAGAGAACAACGCGCGCCTCGGCGTTGCGCGCCGCGCGGCCGATGGTCTGCACGAGACTGGTCTCCGAGCGCAGGAAGCCCTCCTTGTCCGCATCGAGGATACCGACAAAGCCGCACTCCGGAATGTCGAGCCCCTCGCGCAGCAAATTGATGCCGACCAGCACGTCGAACACGCCGAGGCGCAGGTCGCGGATGATCTCGATCCGCTCGATCGTGTCGACGTCGGAGTGCATGTAGCGCACGCGCACGCCGTTCTCGTGCAGGAAGTCCGTCAGGTCTTCCGCCATCTTCTTGGTCAGCGTCGTGATGAGGGAGCGCATGCCGCGCGCGGCCACGGCCTTCACCTCGGCCATGACATCGTCGACCTGGTTGGCGCCGCCCGTCGAGACGGGGCGGACTTCGACCGGCGGGTCGAGCAAGCCGGTGGGGCGGATGACCTGTTCGGTGAACACGCCGCCGGTGCGCTCCAGCTCCCATGGGCCGGGGGTGGCGGAGACGTGCACCGTCTGCGGGCGCATGGCGTCCCATTCCTCGAATTTCAGCGGCCGGTTGTCCATGCAGGAGGGCAGGCGGAAGCCGTATTCGGCCAGCGTCGACTTGCGGCTGAAGTCGCCTTTGAACATGGCGCCGATCTGGGGGATCGTCTGGTGGCTCTCATCGGCGAAGACGAGGGCATTGTCGGGCAGGTATTCAAACATGGTCGGCGGCGGCTCGCCCGGCTTGCGGCCGGTGAGGTAGCGGGAATAGTTCTCGATGCCGTTGCAGCTGCCCGTGGCGGCCAGCATCTCGATGTCATACTGCACGCGCTGTTCGATGCGCTGGGCCTCCAGCAGTTTCCCGTGCTTCTGGAAGTGCGCGATGGTGGATTTCAGCTCCGCCTTGATCTGCTCGATGGCCTGGTTGAGCGTCGGGCGCGGCGTCACATAGTGGCTGTTGGCGTAGATCTTGATGGCGGGCAGTTTCTGCTGCGTGCGGCCGGTGAGGGGGTCGAACTCGGTGATGCTTTCCAGCTCGTCGCCGAAGAAGGAAAGCTTCCAGGCGCGGTCCTCATAGTGGGCGGGGAAGATGTCCATCACGTCGCCCTTGATGCGGAAGGAGCCGCGGACGAAGTTGATGTCGTTGCGCACATACTGGTTCGCCACGAGGCGCTCTGCCACGGCGCGCGGGTCGATGCGCTGGCCTTCCTCCAGCTTGAACGTCATCGAGGTATAGGTCTCGACTGAGCCGATGCCGTAGATGCACGACACCGAGGCGACGATAATCACGTCGTCGCGCTCCAGGATCGCGCGGGTGGCCGAGTGGCGCATCCGGTCGATCGCCTCGTTGATGGAGGATTCCTTCTCGATATAGAGGTCCGACCGCGGCACATAGGCCTCCGGCTGGTAGTAGTCGTAGTAGGAAACGAAATACTCCACCGCATTGTCGGGGAAGAAGGATTTGAACTCGCCGTAAAGCTGTGCGGCGAGCGTCTTGTTCGGCGCGAGGATCAGGGCCGGGCGCTGGGTCGCTTCGATGATCTTGGCCATGGTGAAGGTCTTGCCCGTGCCCGTCGCGCCGAGGAGGACCTGGTCGCGCTCGCCGGCCTGGATGCCCTCGACGAGTTCCGGAATGGCCGTGCGCTGGTCGCCCGCCGGCTCATAGGGGGAGGCGACGCGCAGCGGCCGGGAATCGTCGACGCTGACCCAGTTGCGGTCCGGCCGGTGGGGTGTCCAGTTGTCCGACGGCAGCGCCCCCGCCGCATCACGCGCGAAGCCATCCGCCCCGAAGATCGCCGGGGCTTCCGAAACACCTTTGGAGGGAGACCGAGCCATGCCGTCAGATATGGAGCGGGGGAGGAGGGCTGTCTAGGGTGTTCTTGTTGTGTTCGAAGTCGTTCAACCAAAGATAAATTCGACTGCTTGATCCACTGGTTAACAGATGGTTAATGAAGTGTGCTGGGGGGAGGTCTGGCATGGTCGAAAACGAGTTCTCAAGCAATGGGGGCTGGTTACCTCCGCTGAGCGAACACCAATCGCGACAAGAAACTCGTTATCTTCCTCCTGAATTATGCCTGTCTGCGTTACTCTCTATCACGTCCGCATTCTGCTTATCGGTCTGGGCCGGGTATCAGTTTGAACCAGGTATTCCCGAGACTTCATTGATTTTGGGGGCCCTCTTCGTTGCAACAATGGCCTTGCTGGGTTGCTTCAGGGGATTTGCAACTATTGCGGAAGAAGATGGGCGGCTACCCAATCGCATGAACGGTTTGCCGACACACGATCACATCACAGGCCTTGGTGCGGCAGTGGTCCTTCTTATTACGGTATTTGTGTTTAGCGCGGGTTATGCGGGGCAAAAACTATACGGTCACTTTGTAGTTCCCGAATGGGTTGGGCAGACCATTGTTGTCGGGCTGTTCGTTGCGTTTGCCTTGTTCATGTTGTTTTCCCGTTTATTGAACTTTGGCCTGATCAGTTCCTCAGTGGGGCTGCTAAGGAGACTGCTCAGCCCCCTCGACCCTTTGGGTCGTTTGTTAAGTCGCGTTGATGCTTGGCTGGTGTTTATCGTTGCGCCGACGGCGGGCGCGACACTCCGTACGGTACCTTTCAGGTATTTTGTGCTGCTTTCGCACATTGTGCTCGCTTCCTGGTTTGCGTGGTTTGGGCCTGCTCCGTTTGGCCTCGCAGGTACAGCTTGGGCTATTTTGGTAGTTGTTGCAGTAAATCGAAGGTGGTCTTGGATCGAGACAGAAAGAGCCAAAACCCTGAATGAGCCAGACCGACAATCTCTAAACAGTATAGAGTTGGATGAGGACCTGCGTGATGAGGCGATCTGGAGCATACTGCTCCTTATGCTGATATTGCCAATTGGAATGCGCCAGTTTGAACTCATGTTTCCGGGTGCTTCAGTTTTTCAAATAGAAAACGGCGCTATTAACCGACTCGATGCTTGGACGGGTTTTTTTGGGGTTGAGCTTCTGAAGGCGCTTCCGTTTCTTGATTGGGCGGACATATATCAAGCTCAAGGGCAGACTCGAGTTTCGATTGGTTCAGCTGTTTCCATGCATGTGTTGCTGCTGGCCCGTGCCATGATTGATCTCGTGTTCCTAAGTGCGTTGGTTCAGGCGATTGCTATATCAGTTTCATTGTCTAGGAATCGGCGGGACTTCTTGGCTGAGAGACCAGGCATTGACCGTTTGGACGAGAGGATAGAGCAGGCGGAACTTACTAAACTGGCCTATTTGCAAAATGGTGAGTTCAAGTTCAGACCCGAGATTCAAAACTTCCTACATTACAATACTAAGCGCTTAAGCATTCTTCGTTCCCGAGCAAAGGAAGGTTCCCGACTGCTGGCAGTCATTGTGGAGATATTCCGTATTTCTCAAAAGCGATACTATCCGCCAATTGAACAGTTGCTCGAGGTGACGGCGAGAAAGAAAGTCAATCAAGGTGAACTCAATTCCGTACTCACGGAGCTTGAAGAGTATGGCGACTTCGATCTGCAATCATTGATGATTGCCAGGCGACAGCTGAACTGGAAGGCGGGTGTAGAAGCGGAACGACAGAGATTGGTTGGAATTATCCTGCGAAAAACTGATCTAACGCCGGAGCGTGAGAAAGAGCTGGCTGATATTCTTATCGGAGACCAAGCAGACAGTTTAAACTCTATTCGCGTTATGGTGGTTCAAACCTTAGCCCAAAATGCCCAGCGCAATCCGGATAACATTTTGTATTTGAGCGACGCTCGTGACAGCGATCGATCAAAAATCGTGCGGGACAAAGTAAAACGAGCAATGCAACAATTCGGTTTGGTTGCCGTTCCTCAAGTTCATCAGCAAGTCGGCTAACTTGCTGAAAATTGCGGATCATCATTTCAGTAAAACTGACGCATTCTGATGTGGTGGCGCATGGTTGATAGCCCACAGCATTTTCGAAAAACCACAAGAGGAAACGCCATGACCCCACTCACCGAAGCCCGTATCGCGAATGTCCGCAATCATATGGCGCTGGAGGTTACGCATGATTGGGATGCGGTGATCGCGACGTTTGAGCATCCGCGGTACGAGATGCATGGCGGCGGGCAGGTGTTCGATGGGGAGGCGGCGGTGCGGCGCTATTTCGAACTGTCGCGCACACCGTTCCCGGACCAGGACAATGAGATCATCTCCATCGCGGCGGACGAGGACAAGGACACGGTGCTGGTCGAGTTCTGGCTGACCGGCACGCATACCGGGCCGCTGCGCGTGGGCGACAAGACAATCGAGCCGACAGGGCGGAGCTTTCGGGTACGGATGGCGGCAACGTTCGAGTTCGCGCCGGGCAGCGACCGCATCATCTGCGAGCGGCCCTATTTCGATCAGGGCGCGGTGCTGCGGGCTCTGGATCTCGCCTGATTGGATCTGGCCTGAAGGCCTCAGACCACGCCGAACAGGTTTTCCAGTGCGAAGAAGATGCCGGCGGCGAGCACGGCGGAGGCCGGAACGGTGATCAGCCAGGCGGCGACGACCGTGTTCACATGCGCGCGGCGCACAAGCTTGCGGGCGGCCTTGCGGCGCTGGACGCCGGCATATTGCGTCTTCGCCGCGTTTGGCGACACGGTGTGGATGTAGCGCAGGCGTGTCTTCGAGTTCGCGGTGAACCATTCCCGGAAGAAGCCGACGCCGAACACAGCGCCCACGGCGATGTGCGTGGAGGAGACCGGCAGGCCCAGCCAGCTGGCGATGATGACGGTGACGGCGGCGGCGAGCGCGACGCAGTAGGCGCGCATCGGGTTCAGCTTGGTGATGGACTCGCCGACCATGCGGATCAGTTTCGGCCCGAACAGGACGAGGCCGAAGGAGATGCCTGCCGCGCCGATCAGCATGACCCAGAGCGGGATGTGGACCTTGGAGGCAACCTCGCCCGCCTCGACCGCGTGCACGATGGCGGCCAGCGGGCCAATGGCGTTGGCCACGTCGTTGGCGCCATGCGCGAAGGAGAGCAGGGCGGCGGAGAAGATCAGCGGCCACACGAAGAGCTCGCGCAGCGACTGGTTACGGTTGGCCATGCCGCGCGACTGGCGCCTGATCAGCGGATGCGTGATGATCCAGGCGACAATGGCGACGCCGAGGCCGATGAGGAGGGCCGTGGACAGGCTGATATGATCGAACCAGGGAAGGTGCTTCAGGCCCTTGAGCGACATATAGGTGCCAAAGGCGCCGGCCATGATCGAGATCAGAACAGGCACCCAGCGGCGCGCGGCGGCGATCTTGTCTTCGCGGTAGATGATGAAAATCTTGATGAAGGCCAGCACGCCGGCCGCGATGATGCCGCCGAGGACGGGCGAGACGACCCAGCTGGCGGCGATGGAGGCCATGGTGGGCCAGTGCACCGCGCCGAAGCCGGCCGCGGCAATGCCGGCGCCCATCACGCCGCCGACGACGGCATGGGTGGTCGAGACCGGCGCGTTCAGTACGGTGGCGAGGTTCACCCACAGGGCCGAGGAGATGAGGGCGGCCATCATCAGCCAGACGAAGGTCTCGGTCGTTGGCACGGTGGAGGGGTCGATGATGCCCTTGGAAATCGTGGAGACCACGTCCCCGCCGGCCAGCAGGGCGCCGGCGCTTTCGCAGATCGCCGCAATGACCAGCGCGCCGCCAATGGTCAGCGCCTTGGAGCCGACGGCCGGGCCGACATTGTTGGCCACGTCATTGGCGCCGATGTTGAGCGCCATATAGCCGCCGATGGCGGCCGCTGCGATGATCAGGAGGCCATTGTCCTGTCCGCCGAGCAGGGCGCCGCCGATGACGACGATGGCGGCCAGGAACAGGAAGGCGAGACCGGGGGCGACAACACTGCGGGCGGTGGCCTGAACGGCGGCCTCTGCCCTGCCGAGTTTGACAAGGTCCTTGTCCAGGGTTTCCTTGACGAGTTTCGGATCCTTGCCGTCAGCCATGAGAGCCCCTTCGCTAGCAGGCGTTGGGCTGCATCAGCCGCAAGCCGCCGGAATTTTCAACCGGATTCGAAAATTCAGGCTGTAGATGTCATAAGACTGTCACGAAACTCATGAGTTCAGCGCGAAGATCATGGCCTGAAAGTTCCGTCCAATCATGTTTGCCCGGTCGTAGAAGAAGTCCGCCGCGGCGGGATTCGGCATCAGCTCGTCCACGGTCTGGCGGAACAGGCCCAGCCAGCGCGCGAAATGCGCCTCGCTGATGCGGCCGGACAGGCGCAAGTGCGGCGGCATGGGGCGGCCATTATAGCGCCGCGTGCCGAGCGCAATGGCCGACCAGAAATCCTTCAGCTTCGCCAGGTGCGGGTCCCAGTCATCCCCCAGCGCCGACTGGAAAATGGGGCCGAGCAAATCATCTTCCCGCACGCGGGCATAGAATGTGTCTACCAGCCGCGAGACCAGCGCCTCGTCAATGCCAAGAGCGGCAGCATTCCGCTCCATCGCAGCCTGTCGTTCTTCGCCCGAGCGGCGGATGGCGTCGGTCATGGTCTGCGGTCTAATCCTGCTCTAATCCTTTGGGGGCTCGACCGGCGGCGGCGTCACCGGCGCGCTGAACGCCTTGCGCACGACCCAAGCGGTGATGCCCACCATGATCACGACCAGGCAGCCAAACCCGATCAGGGCATAGATTGCCAGATTGTCGACCGTCAGATTCCCCATAACCGCCTCCTGCACGGTAGCCTCTTGTGCCGCGCAGGGTCGGGCCTGACCTCTGAAAAATCAATACGTAACCTTACCGAGGGGCCGGATGTGCCACCGCTGCGGCCGCTTGCGCGGGCAGGCCGTCCTGCGGCATAGGCCCGGCATGTCTCCGGCCCAGCCCCTCTCATATGATGCGATCGTGCTCGGCGCCGGGGCGGCGGGCCTGTTCTGCGCGGCGCGCATGGGGCAGGCGGGCCAGTGCGTCGTCGTGCTGGACCATGCGGCCAGGCCTGCGGAGAAAGTGCGCATCTCCGGCGGTGGGCGGTGCAACTTCACCAATCTCGAAACTGTGGCGAACCGTTTCATCAGCAAGAACCCGCATTTCGCGAAGTCGGCGCTTGCCCGCTATACGCCGTGGGATTTTACCAGCCTGATGGCCGCCCACGGCCTGACCTGGCACGAGAAGACGCTTGGGCAATTATTCTGCGACCAGAAATCCGGCGCGATCATCCAGATGCTGCTGGACGAGCTGGCCGCCGGGCAGGGGGAATTGCGCCTCGATACGTCGATCCATTCGGTGACGCATGCCGATGGCCGCTTCCGGGTGGAGACCTCCGGCGGCGAGTACACCGCGCCGAAACTGGTCGTGGCGACGGGTGGGCTTTCCATTCCGAAGATGGGCGCGACAGGCCTTGCCTATGACATCGCTCGCCGGTTCGGGCACGAGATCGTGCCGACACGGGCGGCACTCGTGCCTTTCGTGTTCACCGGCGCGGACCATGAAGACTTTGCGTCCATCTCCGGCGTCGCCTGCGACGTGCGCGCGGCGGCGGGCGGGGCGGCCTTCGAGGAAGCGATGCTGTTCACCCACCGGGGCCTTTCCGGCCCGGCGATCCTGCAGGTGTCCTCCTATTGGCATCCCGGAGAGGCGGTGATGCTAACCCTGCTGCCAGGCACTGACATTGCGGGCCAGTTGAAAGAGATAAAACGCGACCGGCCGATGCAGGCGCTCGCCACTGCGCTTGAAGGCTTCTTCGCGAAACGCCTCGCCGATCTCATCCTGCGCCGTCAGGGTCTCGACCCCGCGGCGCGGCTGGCCGACCTCTCACACGCCGTGCTGGACGATCTTGCAGGCGTGCTCACCAGCTGGCAGGTGCGCCCGGCGGGCACGGAAGGCTACCGCACGGCAGAGGTGACCGCCGGCGGCGTCGATACCGCCGGGCTCTCTTCCCGCACCATGGAAAGCCGCCAAGTACCGGGCCTCCACTTCATCGGCGAATGCGTCGACGTGACCGGCTGGCTCGGCGGCTACAATTTCCAATGGGCCTGGGCGAGCGCCGCTGCCGCTGCCGCTGAACGCCCTAGCTGAGCTTGTAGCGGATCGGCAGGCTTTTCAGGCCGGAAACGAAATTCGCCCGCGTGCTTTGCGGCTCGCCCGCCAGCTCGATGGATTCGAGGCGCGGCAGCAGCTCGTTCAGCAGGGCCTTGATCTCCATCCGCGCAAGGTGCATGCCGAGACAGACATGGACGCCATAGCCGAAGGCGACCTGTTTCTTCACGTCCCGGTCAACCCGGAATTCGAACGGATCCTCGAAGACTTCCTCGTCGCGGTTGCCTGACCAGTAGAAGAGGGCGAGCCCGTCGCCTTTCTTGATTGTCTTGCCACGAAGTGTGTAGTCCTCCGTCGCCGTGCGCATGAAATGCTTCACCGGTGTCGTCCAGCGGATCATTTCCTCGATAGCATTCGGTAGCAGCGAAAGGTCGTTCTTGAGCTTCGCCAGCTGGTCCGGGCGTTTGATCAGTTCCAGCATGCCGCCGGAGACGGTAGAGCTGGTCGTGTCATGCCCGGCGGTGGCGACGATGATATAATAGGACATCGCTTCGCGATCGCCGATCGGCTGGCCGTCGATCTGGCCATTGGCGATGACGGTGGAGACATCATCGCGCGGATTGGCGCGGCGGTCTTCGGTGATGGCGCCGAAATACTTGAACAGTTCCTGCGCCGTTTTCAGAAGGTCGACGCCCTCGTCGCTGGTAACGGTCTGGCCGGTCTCCGACTTGTTTTCGCTTTCACCGGCCACATCCGGATCGCTGGGGCCAAAGATTTCCTGCGTCATCTTCAGCATGAATTTTTCATCAGACCTCGGAACGCCGAGGATCTCCATGATCACGCGCAGCGGATACCAGAGGGCGACCTCCTTCACGAAGTCACACTCGCCGCCGAGGCTGGCCATGTGGTCGACATGTTCCTTGGCGATCTCGGCGATACGGCCTTCCAGCTTGCGGAGGTTCGGCGGCATGAACCAGGCCTGCGTCAGGGCGCGCAGCTTCATGTGTACCGGATCGTCGAGGTCGACGAGCGTGCGGAAGAGGTGGGTGTCGCCGGTCATCGACATGATCCATTCCTCACCCGCTTTCGGGCTCAGATAGGTGCGGTCATGATTGATGAAGATCTTGTTGTTCTTCTCGACCTCGAGAATGTCGGCATGTTTGGTGACCGACCAGAACGGGCGGAAGCCGTCGGGCTCGGTCCAGTGCAGCGGGTCGTCCTGTCTCAGCTTGGTATAGACGTCATGGATTTCCCAGCTGGCATAAAGGTCCGGATGGACGATCTCATCGTCCAGCGTTTCGCGCTTGAAGCCCGGAAAAACGGTTTGCGTTCCGTCGGCCATGAATTCCTCCCTGTTTTCTTCGAAGGTGAAGACGTCAGCTCTATGCCGTCAAGCCATGCCGCCCGGTAATTCGCCCCGGTTTGCCGCTGTTTACGTGGGTTGGCGGGGGTGTGGCGGCCCTCTGGCGGGCGCGTGACGCCGTGATGGCGTGGCTGACAGGGGAATTTCCCGCTCTTTCTGGTGGACGGAAGCGAACCTTGTTAAGGGAGGTCATCATGCAGTTTCACGCAGATGCAGCCAAGATCAGACGATGGCGCGAGGAGCGTCATTGGTCACAGGAACACCTGGCAGATCTCGCCGGGATCGGCCTGCGCACAATCCAGAGGATCGAGCGGGGCGAGAAAGCCTCCCGCGAGTCGCTGATGGCGCTGGCGGCGGCCTTCAATGTCGATGTCATGGCGCTGACGGTGGATGCCCAGTCGGAAGCCCGCGCCCAGTCACGGCAGAAGGTCGCCCGGAAAGGCGCGGCGCTGCGGCTGTCCTTCTGGATCAGTCTGGCGAGCTATCTGTTCGGAATGGTCCTTTTCACCGGCATCAATATCGGCACGGGCAGCTATGTGATGATGTGGGCCATGATCTGGTGGACGGTCGGGACAGCCGGTCACGGCCTCGCTGTGGTCCTTTATGAACTGGTCACCCGGCACAAGGCCCTGATGAGCGCAGCCGAATAAGTTCAGGCTGTGCACGGCAGGAGGCAGGGCTGCCGCAATCCGGACACCAGTTTTGCCGCCTGTTGCTGCTTGACGTTGGGGCGGTGGCGGATCACATCGCATTCACCATGAAAGAGCCGTTGCCTGCCACTTCTCCTGAGGACACGCCAGCACGCCGGGCCATGCTGCTCGGCGGTGTGCTTCTGGCCGTTGTGCTGCTGGTCTTCGGCCTCGGAAAACTGGGCATCCTGCCGAGCGGGGAGGCGATGACGGCCTGGATGGACGGCATGGCCGACAGCCCCTGGGGCCTGCCGGCGCTGATCCTTGTCTTCTGCGTCGCTGCCTTTCTGGGCGTGCCGCAATTCGCGCTGATCGCTGCCGCCGTGGCCGTGTTCGGCCCCTGGGCCGGGGCGGGCTATTCCTGGATCGCGACCATGGCATCGGGCGCGCTGACCTTTTATGTCGGGCGTCTGACGGGCGAGCAGGCTTTCCGCCGCTATGCCGGCAAGACAGCGAACCGGCTGGCGGGCTTTATCGGGCGCAATGCCTTTGTCGCCAGCGCCGTGGTGCGTAACGTGCCGACCGGGCCGCTGCTGCTGGTCAACATGGCGTTCGGCGTCAGCCATGCGCGCTTCCTGCCTTACTGGGCCGGCATGGGGCTGGGCAGCCTTCCGAAGATCCTGCTGATCGCCTTTGCAGGCCGCAGCCTGCTGGCCGCGCTGCAGGGAAATCCGGTCACCGCAATCCTGACGGCGCTGGCGGCGGTTGCCGTTTATGCGGGCATTGCCCTCTGGGTGCGCCAAAGGGTGCGAAGATCGGGGCAATCTGTTGCCCTGATCGGTTCAGGCGCGGTTGACAATTCGGGCGATCTGCCGGAATAACCGCACCATGCGCAAGAATTTGCCCCTACTCCTGCTTCTTACCGGCCCCTGGCCGGTGCCGACTGCTCCGCACTAAGTCCGGGGCAGGCGCACGGTCAGGGGATTTTCAGCCGAACCTTTTCCGATATTCCCCAGATCCAGGCAGCCTGCCATGACCAAGCCAGAACATATCCGCATCTTCGACACCACCTTGCGTGACGGCGAACAATCGCCGGGCGCGTCCATGACCCATGGCGAGAAACTCGAACTCGCCGCCCTGATGGAAGACATGGGCGTCGACGTGATCGAAGCCGGTTTCCCCGCCGCCTCGGAAGGCGACTTTGCCTCCGTCAGCGAGATTGCCCGCCGCTCGAAAGAGGCCATCATCTGCGGCCTGTCCCGCTCGACCGAGAAGGACATCGAACGCTGCGGCGAAGCCGTACGCCACGCGGCGCGCCCGCGCATCCACACGTTCATCTCCACCAGCCCTGTGCACATGAAGCACAAGCTGCAGATGGGCCCGAACGCCGTGCTCGAAGCCGTTGGCCGCTCTGTCAGCCAGGCCCGCAATTTGGTCGACGATGTCGAGTGGAGCGCAGAGGATGCGACCCGCACCGAATTCGACTTCCTATGCAAATGTATCGACGTCGCCATCCAGAGCGGCGCGACCACGATCAATATTCCGGACACGGTTGGCTATTCCCACCCGGACGAATATGGCCGCCTTTTCAAGCGCCTGATCGAGAATGTCGCCAATTCGGACAAAGTGATCTGGTCGGCGCACTGCCACAATGACCTCGGCCTCGCCGTCGCCAATTCCATCAGCGCCGTCGCCAATGGCGCCCGCCAGGTGGAATGCGCGATCAACGGCCTCGGCGAGCGCGCCGGCAATGCCGCGCTGGAAGAAGTCGTCATGGCGCTGCGCGTCCGTCAGGACACGCTGCCCTACACAACCAATGTGAAGAGCGAGTACCTCTCGCGTGCCTCCGCCATGCTGAGCCGCATCACGGGCTTCCCGGTGCAGTACAACAAGGCCATCGTCGGCAAGAACGCCTTCGCGCACGAAAGCGGCATCCACCAGGATGGCATGCTGAAGAATTCCGAAACCTACGAGATCATGAAGCCGGAAGATGTCGGCGTCGCCAAGACGTCCTTGGTGATGGGCAAGCTGTCCGGCCGCCACGCCTTCCGCGACAAGCTGGAATCGCTGGGCTACGTGCTGGAGCAGGACGCGCTGAACGACGCCTTCAAGCGCTTCAAGGCGCTGGCCGACAAGAAGAAGCATGTCTTCGATGACGACATCGTGGCCCTGGTCGACGATCAGCTGGCGGAAGATGGCGAGCGCGCCATGTTCAAGCGCCTGCGCGTCGTGGCCGGCACCGAAGGCCCGCAAACGGCCGAGATCGACCTCGTCATGGATGGTGAAGACAAGTTCGCCATCGCCCGCGGCAACGGCCCGGTCGATGCGGTCTTCAACGCGATCCGTTCGCTGATCCCGCATACCGGCAAGCTGGACCTCTATCAGGTGCATGCCGTGACCGGTGGCACGGATGCGCAGGCGACCGTGTCTGTGCGCCTGAACGATGCCGATGGCTTCATGGCCACCGGCCGGGCGTCCGACCCGGATACGCTGGTCGCGAGTGCGAAGGCCTATCTCCACGCGGTCAACAAGCTGGAAAACCGCAAGGCAAAACGCCAGGCGGCCTGATCATCCTTTGAAAACAGCGCTTTTCTCCTGTGCATCGCGCGCGGGAGAGAGGTCGGCTGTGTGCTGACGAGACCGCTTCATGGAACTCTGGATCCCGGTCACCCTTGCGGCGGCTTTCTCCCAGAATTTGCGCAATGCGCTGCAGAAGACGCTGAAAGGCCGCCTTAGCACATGGGGGGCGACGGCCAGCCGGTTTGTCTTCGCGGCGCCGCTGGCCGTGCTGTTCTTCTTCACGCTTCGCGGCGTGACCGGGCAGGGCGTCGGCGTGCCGCCGGGCAGCTTCTATGTCTGGGGCATGGTCGGCGGCCTCGCGCAGATCATTGCGACGGGCCTGCTGATCCATCTGTTCTCGTACACGAACTTTGCGGTCGCCACGGCCTTCACCAAGACAGAGCCCCTGCAGACGGCCGTGTTCGGCATCGTCCTTCTGGGAGACCGGCTGACAGGCGGGGCTGCCATCGCCATCCTGATCAGCCTGCTGGGCGTGATCCTCGTCTCCATGCCGGGCGGTGAGGGAAAGGCGCGTTTCCGGATCGACAGCAAAGTCTGGATCGGCGTGCTGTCCGGCGGACTGTTCGGTCTCTCCGCGGTCGCCTATCGCGGAGCATCGCTTTCGCTGCCGGAAGGCGGCGTGGTGCTGCGGGCGTCGGCTGCGCTCGCCTTCGTGACCGTGTTCCAGGCCATCGCGATTTCAGGCTGGCTGATCTGGCGGGAGCGCGGGCAGGTGGCCCATCTCGTTCGGGCCTGGCGCGTGGCCTCGCTGGTGGGCATCACCGGCATGCTCGGCTCCCTCGCCTGGTTCACGGCGTTCACGCTTGAAAATGCAGCCCATGTGCGGGCCGTGGGGCAGGTGGAGGTGATCTTCACGCTGGCCATCTCGATCCTCTTCTTTCGTGAGAAAGTCACGCCGAGAGAGATCGCAGGTGTGTTGCTTGTGGCTGCCGGTGTTGTCGCGCTGGTGCTTCTGGCGCATTGAGGGCGACGATGTCTGGAATAGAGGAGGCTGGCATGGCGGAAGGCTGTTCAGTGCCCATCATGGATCGCGCCTGGGTGCGCGAGGCGGTGCAGAAGATCAATGCGGACTTCAACCGTTCTGCCGACACGCACCTGATCAAGGTGGACCTGCCGGCATTCCCGGACCAGACGCTCTACCTGAAGGACGAGTCCATCCACCCATCCGGCAGCCTGAAGCACCGGCTGGCGCGGTCGCTCTATCTCTATGGCCTCTGCAACGGGCATATCGGGCCGGACACGGTGATCGTGGAATGCTCCTCCGGGTCGACGGCCGTGTCGGAGGCCTATTTTGCGCGCCTGCTCGGCCTGCGCTTCATCGCCGTGATGCCGAAGGGGACCGCACCTTCGAAGATCGAGAAGATCACCTTTTATGGCGGGGAGCCGCACGAGGTGGAGCCTGGCGATATCTATGCCGAGGCCGAGCGGCTGGCTTGCGAGGCCGGTGGCCATTTCATGGACCAGTTCACCTTTGCCGAACGGGTGACTGACTGGCGGGGCAACAACTCCATCGCCGACAGTCTGTTTGCGCAGCTTGCGCTGGAAGATCATGCGATCCCCGACTGGGTGGTCATGAGCGCTGGCACGGGCGGCACCTCTGCCACGATCGGGCGCTATATCCGTTACCGCTGTGATCTTGCCGCAAAGACGCAGCTTTGCGTGGCCGATCCGGAAAATTCGGTTTTCTACGATCATTACCGCACAGGTGATCCGTCCCTGCGGATCAAGACGAAGTCACGGATCGAGGGTATCGGGCGTCCACGCGTCGAAGCCTCCTTCCAGCCGCGCGTCATCGACCGGATGATGCAGGTGCCGGATGCCGCCTCCATTGCGACGATCCACTGGCTGGAAAAGGTGCTGGGCCGCAAATGCGGCGGGTCGACCGGAACGAATGTCTGGGCGGCGCTGCACCTGATGGATGAGATGCGGGCGGCTGGTCAGCCGGGCTCTGTGGCAACGCTGATCTGCGATGGCGGCGAGCGCTATCTGGACACTTGCTACAATCCGGACTGGATCGCGCGGGAAGGCCTGATGCTTGCCTCGCACACGCAATGGCTGGCGGAGACGACCGGCGCCTGAACGCTTGTTCTGCTCCAAAAGGCGACGGTCAGGTCATAACCTTCCTGGGCCGAAACGGGTCAGTTTTGCGTGTGAATCTGAGACATTGCCTTCGAAAAGAAGCGGAAAAAGCGCTTAGCTTTCCTCGTCGTCGGACTTTTCAGCCCGCCGTGTCTCTTCGTCCCGAATGCGGGCGATCAGGGCTTCGAATTTTTCGGGAACGGGTTCCTGAAGCAGGGCTTCGAAGGTTTTCTGCAGGGCAGAATTCAGGGCCTGAGAGGCGCCGACCGGGATTTCCTTCGGCGCACTTTCGGGCTGGTCCTTGTCCTGAGAATTGTCCTTCATGAGATCGTTTCCCGAGATGCCAATTCTACCGCGTCCCTTATGGTCATATCGACCGCGATGAATATCAGGCGGTCCGGTGATCGCAACCGTAATTTGCGTAACTTTTGCGCTCGGAGCGGGGCGGCAATTGGCGGGTGTCGAAAATTCAGAGAGTCGCACGCGCTTGGGAATGACCAATATTGCAATAAATACTACGCATTGGGACTTTTTTCCGTGCGCCTGACGCGTGGCCCGGTCTAAAGATTACATTTGTAGAATTCTCGATTTATCTTCCGAGAATTATGCGTCCAATCGGCGAAATCGGGGCTTGGATCGTCGAGAAGTGGCATTCTTCATGCCGAATCCGAATCTGTCTTCCGGCCAGCCGGGCCGTCGGAATCCGGGTCTGTGTTTCGCACATAAAGCCCTCGGCCGAGCCGTCCCGGAATGGTCCGGTGGGCTGAAGACCGGTGCTCGGTTCTGATTTCAATAGGCTACGGCGGCCAGTGGTCAGTCCTGACCAAGTCCGCCTGCGGCACATGTGACGCGCATACGATTCAACATGCGGAATCGAAACCGCCGGATACGGCAAATTTCATCTATTCCTTCAACCGTAACTCCATCCCCCTGTGTCAGAACGGGCCGTAACGATGTGGCACGCCCAATGTGCCGGATTGAACAACCGACCATGCCTGAGCGGGCGCAAAGACCTGCCTGGCAACCAATAGGGTGATGAAAACATGGCAAAGACGGTCCTCGTTATCGATGACGATCCGACGCAACGCCGCCTGCTTCAGGCGGCTGTGGAAAAGGCGGGCTTTGCCTGCCGCACGGCGCCGGATGGCGAAGCTGGCATTGCGCTGGCTGCGGACCCGAAGGATGGCATTGATGTCGTCCTCCTGGACCTGACCATGCCGGGCCTGTCCGGGATGGAAACGCTGGAGCGTCTGGCCGCCAAACGGCAGGACCTGCCGGTGATCATGCTGACCGCAACCAGCGGCATCGACACGATTGTCCAGTCCATGCGCGGCGGCGCCGTCGACTTTATCGTGAAGCCGGCCAATCCGGAACGCGTGGTTGTCAGCATCCGGAACGCCCTGAAGATGCAGTCGCTGACCGGCGAAGTGAAACGCCTCGCCCGCAAGGCGGAAGGCGGTATGGCGTTTGATGACATGATCGCGTCGGCTGCGCCGATGCGTCAGGTGATCCGCCTGGCCGAGCGCGCTGCAGTCTCTGACATTCCGGTCCTCATCCTCGGTGAAAGCGGTGTGGGTAAGGAAGTTGTTGCCCGTTGTATCCAGGGTGCCTCGACCCGCGTCGGCAAGCCGTTTGTGACCGTGAACTGCGGGGCCATTCCGGAAAACCTGGTCGAGTCGATCCTGTTCGGTCACGAGAAGGGCGCCTTTACCGGTGCTGTCTCCAAAGCGCTCGGCAAGTTTGTCGAGGCCGATGGCGGCACGCTCTTCCTGGATGAAGTCGGCGAACTGCCGCTGGACGCGCAGGTGAAACTGCTGCGTGCGCTGCAGGAAGGCGAAGTCGATGCCGTCGGCTCACGCCGTCCGACAAAGGTCGATGTGCGGATTATCTCCGCCACCAACCGCGACCTGTCCCAGCAAGTGGCCGAGGGCACATTCCGCGAAGACCTGTTTTACCGCCTCAACGTGTTCCCGATCGACATGCCGAGCCTTCGCGAACGCCGCGACGACATTCCGGCGCTGGTCGATCACTTCATCGCCCGCTTCAATGCGAGCGAAGGCACGAAAGTGTCCGGTGTTTCTGACGACACGATGAAAATGCTCTATGCCTTCGACTGGCCGGGCAACGTCCGTCAGCTGGAGAACGCTGTCTTCCGCGCCGTGGTCCTCTGCGATGGCGACAAGCTGCGTCCGCAGGACTTCCCGCAGATTTCCGGTCAGATGCCGGACATCGCCAGCTTGCCTGCGGCCCCGGCCGTAACCTCAGCCGAAGCGGCCGTTCCGGCTGCCCCCGGTGTGGAGGCTGTTGGTGAAGGCCCGGTCTCCATCATGGATTCCGATGGCGAGATGCGCGCCCTGCAGGACATCGAACGCGACATCCTTCAGTATGCCATCGATTATTATCAGGGCCATATGAGCGAAGTGTCCCGCCGTCTCGGCATCGGCCGTTCGACGCTTTACCGCAAGGTGCGCGAATACGATCTCGACATGCACGAGCGTGAAGCGAGCTGAGCGACCCGCGGGGGCTGATATGAAAGTGCGTCCGGCCAAGTCCTGGCTGAAACGTCTGGGTATCGGGGTGGTCTTGGCCGTCCTCGTGATCTGGGCCGGATACACGGCGCTCTCAAATGCTTTCTATCATGGCCGCATGCCGGAGCATGCGGGAGTCGGGCGTATCCTGTACAAACGAGTCGAATCCTTCGGGTTCGGACCAGGAGGAAATGAGACCGGTCTGGTCATATTCCGGATGAACGCACACGCGGTGAAGCGCCTTCAGTCCGATCCGGATGCCTTCTTCCAGAAGGTCTCTGAATCTGGAAGCGGCAGGTGCCACCGCTTCAGAAGCTGGACCGAAACGCCATTCGTCCCGGAACAGCGATGGGGTGAGGCAAGCCGTTCGGTAGAGCCGGGATCGCCTGCGACCATCGAAGAGATCACAAACCAATACGGCTTTGGTATCAGGTTTAATGCTAGGTATGTCCGTATGTTGAACGACTCTTTTGCTCGGCCAGGCAGCTATCTCGGCAGCGGCGGGTGCGGCAGCGTGGTGCTGATGCCGGAGCAACGAGCAGCCGCCTACATTATTGTGGGCTGACCCCTGGCGGTCTCGACAGGTCGAATGACATCGCCACATCGCAGCGTGCATAGCGTTTGCCGTAGCGTTCCATGATGTCGGCATTATGGACGAAGCCGGCCTTCTCATAGAGATGAATGGCAGCTGCGCACTTCTTGTTGGTGAGCAGGAACAGGTCGCCGATGGGCAGTTGCCGGGCGCGCTCGATTGTCCGTTGCAGGAGGAATTCTCCGGCCTTCAGGCCGCGCGCGCTGGTGCGGACCCCCATCTTGGTCAGTTCGAACGTATCGCCCTCCACCGGCATCAGGGCACAGGTGCCGATGATGCCGAGGCCCGCCGCTTCGATGAACAGGATATCGCCGCCCCGGTCGATGATCATCTCGCGCGGATGCTCGATGATCTCGATGTCCTTTTCCTCCAGCGTGAACATGTCCTCCACCCATTCGCGGGTGATGGCGTCAAAGTCGGGGGCGAGGCGGTCGTCATAATTGACCAGCCTGAGCGCCGGGCCTGCGCCCTCATCCAGGATACGGTCGTGCAGCGAGCGTTCCTGCAGCGCCGCTTCGACCCGGCCGATCTGGGTCAGGAAGTCGGCATCGGGGCCTTCGCAGAGGCGCTGGGCCGCGCGGCGCACCTGGGGCCAGAGATCGCGTTTCAGCGCGTTGACCAGGGTTTCGCCCTCTGGCGTCAGGCGGATCTGCTTCTGCCGGCTGTCACCTTCAACGGGCGAGACCGTGGTGAGCCCCATCTTCTGCAGGGCGTTGTGGATGCGGGTGACGGCAGGCTGGCTGATGCCGACGGCCTCTACCGCTTCGCTGACACTGAGCGGGCCGTAGGTGGAGAGTGCCGCCAGAAGCGGGAAATGCGTGCCCTGAATGGGCAGGCCCCGGTCGGCGAACACTTTCGTTGCGTCGGCCTGCATCCGCTCTGCCAGCCGCTTCAGCCGGCTGCCGAGCGCCAGCGGTCCCATTTCAGCCAGAACGTCTCGTGTCATGCCCAGTCTCCTGATTCACAGGATATATAACTTGTTATGTGATTGGGATTGTCAACCGGTTTTCGGTGATGTGGCCGCGCTCAGGCGTCTTCGTCGATCGAGCTGGCCACTGTGGCGGGCGTCGGCCGTGTGACGGCTGCGACGGCGAGGCCCGCGCCTGCGGCCAGCACCATCAGCCAGTAGATGTGTGTCTGCGCGCTCGCGCCGCCGGGGGCGAGGGCATCATAGGCAAGGCCGGACAGGAAAGTGGACAACGCGAGGATCGGCCCGAACACGAGCGCGCCGTTCACGGCATAGGCCAGCGGCAGGCGCTCGTCCGGCAATGCCTGCTGAAGGAAGCGCATCGTGGCCAGGTGCGTCAACGCGAATGAGGCTGCGTGCAGCGTCTGGAACAGGGCTGCGGCCATGACCGGCAGGACGAATCCCGCCGCTGTCCAGCGGATCATGGCGCCGAGCCCGCCCAGCCAGAGCAGGCCAACCGCGCTGAAGCCTCGCAGGAGCCGCCCGGAGAGCAGCAGGAGCGCGATCTCTGTCACCACGCCGACCGCCCAGAGCACGCCGATGCTGGAGCCGGAAATGCCCTGCGATACCCAGATCACGGACGAGAACGCGTAATAGACGCCATGGCTTGCCTGGATCAGTGCTGCGGCCAGGATGAAGGCGAAGAGCGCGGGTAGACGGTAAAGCGAGAAGCCCTCGGCAAATGTGCTGAGAATGGTGCGCTTCGGCAGAACCTTCCGCGCACCCTCCCGCGTGAACAGCGGCGCGATTGTCGCCAACAGGGCCGCGATGATGAGATAGGTGAGGATACCATCCGGTCCGAAGGCCGAGAGGACGGCGCCGCCCGCCAGGTTGGAAACCACGAAAGCGAGCGAGGCGATGGCGCGGCCCTGCCCGTAATCTGGCCGGGCATTCCGTGTGCCGTAGATCAGCACCGCTTCGAACAGCGGCCCGGAGACGTTGGTCGCACTATAGATGGCGACGCAGACAAGGAAGGCGGCTGCCTGCGGCACGTCTGGGAAGAGCAGCGCGTATCCGGCGAGGCAGACGGCCATTGTGCCCGCCAGTGTGGCGCGAAGCCCGTGCGACTGCGCCCGGCCTGCGGCGAGCGGTCCGGCGAAGATGCGGATCAGTGCGGCGAGCGTGCCTGCCCCGGCGATTTCCGCGCCCGACATGCCACCGGCCTTCTCCATCCAGACCGGCAGGTAAGGCAGGTTCGCGCCCAGTACGAGATTGACGGCGCCGGCCGAAAGCGAGGCCAGCCAGGCATCGTTCAGGCGCATGCGTCAGGCCTGCTGGCGGGAAACGGGCCGGTTTGCATTTGGGGGTCCGTAAGCTGTGTTGAGAACGGAATCCGCACTAGCCCGGTTATGGCGGCCGGGATAGCGGAAATTGACCGTGTCCGGAAAAATCCTCAGCAGCTCTCAAACACCGGTAGCGGTGAGCTGTTCCTTGATGACTTCGCCCACTTTCCTCGCATCGGCTTCCCGTGGGCTGCCGGCCCGCCAGGCGATGCCGATCCGGCGTCCGATGACCGGGCGCACAAACTCGCGCACGGCAACATCGCTGCCGACATTCAGCCCGTGATCCACCGCCAGCCTGGGCAGGAGCGAGACGCCGAGCCCGCCGGCGATCATGTTGACCAGCGTACCGAGCGAGGTCGCGGCCACCTGGTCCTTCCGGGCGCCTGTCCGCATGCGGCAGATGGAGAGGGCATGGTCGCGCAGGCAGTGGCCGTCTTCCAGCAGCAGCAAGTTCTCGTCCGCCAGGTCTTCCGGGGCGAGCCCGTTCTTCTTCGCCAGCGGGTGATTGGCCGGGGCGGCAAACAGGAACTCGTCGTCCAGCAGCGTCATGGTCTCGATGCCGGGCGTATCCCAGGGCAGCGCGATCAGGGCGGCGTCCAGCGTACGGGTGCGCAGCTGGTCGATCAGGCGTCCGGTCTTGTCCTCATGCAGGTAGAGTTTCAGGTCCGGATAGGCCGTGTTCAGGGCTCGCACGGTCTGCGGCAGCACGAAAGGGGCGATGGTGGGGATGGCGCCGAGGTGGAAGGGGCCCGTCAGCAGGGCGCCGGCGCTCTGCACCGCCTGCACGAGCGCATGGGCATCGTTCAGCAGCGCCGAGGCGCGGGCGAGGGCGATCTCGCCGGCATGGGTGAGGCTGGCGCCGCGGGCCTCTCGCTCGGCCAGCTTGACGCCCAGCAGGTCTTCCAGTTCGCGAATTCCGGCAGACAGCGTTGGCTGGGTGACATGGCAGGCTTCGGCTGCGCGGGAAAAGGATCCCGTCTCGCCGAGCGCGACCAGGAACTGCAACTGGCGGAGTGTCGGGATAATCATAGGTTCGATCTATGGCCTAACGACAATCCATCAAAATTTCTTTTTGTCGCAGGGAAAAATTCCCAAAACCCTGAAACCCGAAAATACCCAGCAAAAACAATTAATTGACTTGTTTTTTTCGCTGCGTGATGGTTCGGAAAATCAGCCCTGGGTGACTTTGAGAGGAAAAAACTTCAGCCGAGGCGAGAAAAATTGGAACCATTTGGCGCCGCCAGACATATTGCTCATGAACCGTTCGGGGCGGGTTATCTCAACTCCCCACCCAAGACCCTCGTTTCGAACGGCGAAAATGGCCCGGCAAGCCGGAACAAAGCGTCCGCCACCCATCAGGGCGCTCGGCACCGTCCCCCTCCCAAGCCAGATGGCTTGTCGGGCCTGATTTCCTCACTCTCCGGACTTCAGCATGGTCTTAACGGATCTTGAGCGACCCGTATGCGGCGACCGGGTGTCTCAAGAAAACCACCTGATTGCTTCGGCGGCGTACAAGTCGAATCCCAGTGCCTGGTAAGTGAAACCAAGTTTCTGCGAGATGATTTCTGGATGGCTGCGCAAACCGCAGGCTTCAAATGTTAAAAACTCAGTAACTTTTAATCTGGCTGTGGATAACCGAGTCTGTTTCGGCATCGAGCTGATTCAAAAAGGAAATTCGGTTCCTGCCCATGTCGGCCCACCCGTTTGTTCCGGTTTGTTCATGGTTGGATCGCTTGGTGTTCCTGTGCGGGGCTGTTGTGGATATTTCGATTCACGTGTCTCGCCCATTGAGGCCCATGTCTGCCCATGATACTCCAAATTAAGACATGGTTTACCCATGCGGGGTTTAGGCAAACGAAGATCGGGCTGGCGGGTGTTTGTATCCACCTATGAAAGTGCAATTGACGCAAAAGGGCGGGTGTCCATCCCGGCTCCCTTTCGCGCTGCGCTTGGCGGTGGAAACCGGATATTCCTGTGGCCTGCCCTCGACGGATCCGGTTGCCTGGAAGGCGGCGGCGAAGCCCTGATGGCCATGTACCGCGCGACGCTGACCCGCCTGCCCCCGCAATCCCCGGTCCGCAAGGCGCTCGTGTCCTCGATCATCGCCGGCTCGGCCGACCTGAAGATGGACGATACCGGCCGCATCAAGCTGACCGATGAGCTGATCGCGGCAGCCGGTCTCGACGGCCGTGTGAAGTTCGCCGGCAATATCGACAGCTTCCAGATCTGGAACCCCGAAAAGCACGCCGCATTTACCGCGGCCATGTCCGAAACCGCTGCGAAACCGGAGACGCTCGAGGCGCTGGGCCAGGCCTATAATGAGGTGCTGCGCCAGCACGAAATGGGCCTCTATCCCGACCTGAAACTCGTTGAGGGAGGGGATGGATGATGACCACCAAACCCCGGCCCGAAACCGCCGCTTCCGGGCACAAGCCCGTCATGCTCGATGAGGTGCTCGCTGCCCTCGACCTCAAGGACAGCGACCGCGTTGTCGATGGCACATTCGGCGGTGGCGGCTATACGCGTGCCATCCTGACGGCGGCGAAGTGCTCCGTCTTTGCGATCGACCGCGACCTCGACGCCATCATGCGGGCCGAGGCCCTCGCCGCCCAGACCGACCGCATCACCCCACTGCTGGGCCGTTTTGGCGAAATGGATGCGCTGGTCGAGGCGACCGGATGCGATCAGGTCGATGCCGTTGTGCTGGATATCGGTGTGTCCAGCTTCCAGATCGATGAGGGTCATCGCGGCTTTTCCTTCAACAAGGACGGCCCGCTGGACATGCGCATGGGCGCTGCAGGTCCCACCGCTGCGGATGTCGTGAACCACATGGCCGAAGGCGATCTCGCCAATGTCATCTTCCGCCTCGGTGAAGAGAAGCAGGCGCGCCGGATTGCCCGCCAGATCGTCCAGCGCCGCAAGGAAAAACTGTTCGAGACCACGCTGGACCTCGCCGAAACGGTCGAGACCGCTGTGGGCGGCCGGAAAGGCAGCCGGATCCACCCTGCCACGCTGACCTTCCAGGCGATCCGCATGTATGTGAACGACGAGCTGGGCGAGCTGGCCCGGGCGCTGGTGGCGGCCGAACGGCTGTTGAAGCCCGGCGGGCGTTTGGTGATCGTCACCTTCCATTCGCTGGAAGACCGGATGGTGAAACAATGGCTGCGCGACCGGTCCGGCAAGAATACCGGCGGATCCCGCCACATGCCGCTGATGGCCAAAGGCCCGGAACCGACTTTCGAACTGCGCCCAAACAAGGCGATCCTGCCCCAGGATAAGGAAGTGGAAGGCAATCCGCGTGCACGATCTGCAAAATTGCGGGCGGCGATCCGGACCGAAGCGCCTGCAATCGACGAAGAAGCGGATGATGGCATGAACCTGCCCCCGCTTTCGCAACTGGAGGACGTGTCATGAGCCGCCGCGCATTCATTCTGGGTCTCGTCATTGTCGGATTGCTGGTGTTCAGCCTCTACCGGGCGAAATACGGCGCCAAGGATACGGCGGCCGAACTCATGGCCGTGGAAGCCCAGATCGAGGACGCCCGCCACGAAAAGGCGCTGCTGGAAACCGAGCTTTCCCATATGAGCCGCCGCGAGTGGATCGAGGAATACGCCCGCAACGAGCTGGGCATGGCGCCGCCACGCCCGGAGCAGATGGCCAATGAGCGTGATCTGGATGCGCTGGTCGGTCTTCCGGTCGATCCCGCCAGGGATGCCGCTTCTGTGGAGGCGCCTGAATGACGGAAGCGTCGCGCCACCGGACACGGCTGGTCGGCCTCGGCCTCAGCGCGTTGTTTGTGGTGCTGGCCGGCAAGGCCGGCTACCTGGCGCTGGCGCCTGACCGCGATTCCGGCACGCTGGCCATGCGGGCTGGCGAACAGGTCAAACGGGCCGACATTGTCGACCGGAACGGTGAGCAGCTCGCGACGTCCGTCACCGTCTACTCGCTGGTCGCCAATCCGCAGCTGATCTGGGATCCGCGCGAAGTGGCAACCCGCATCGCCGGTGTCCTGCCCGACATCGATGCCGACAGCCTGACGAGCCGCCTGTCCGACCAGTCGCGGGAATTTGTCTGGGTGAAGCGCGGCCTGACCCCGCGCCAGCGCCAGACCGTGTTCGACCTCGGCCTCGAAGGCCTCTGGTTCAAGGAAGAGATCAGCCGGGCCTATCCGCGCGGGACGCTCGCCGGCCATGTGCTGGGCTTCGTGAACGTTGACGGCGTTGGCGCCGGCGGGGTCGAGTTCAGCCAGAATGACCGTCTCACCGCAGGCGGGGAACCGCTGCGCCTGACCATCGACAATGGCGTTCAGGCGGCGGTCGAGGCAGAGCTTGCCGCTTCGGCGGCGGCTGACGGGTTCGAAGGGGCGGCGGTCATCCTGATGGAGGCGCGTACCGGCGAAGTCCGCGCCATGGCCAGCTGGCCGCCTTTCAATCCGAACCGCTCGTCCGACATCGCCATCGACGATCCGTCCCGCATGAACCGGGCGACGGGCGCGCTTTATGAGCTCGGCTCTGTCTTCAAGCCGCTGACTGTGGCAGCGGCCCTCGAAGCCGGGGCGATCCGTCCGACCGACATATTTGATGTCCACGATCCGATCGAGATGCGCGGCTATACGATTTCGGACCTGCACCCCATCGGTACACGTGCAAATGTCACGACGATCATCGCCGAAAGCTCGAATATAGGCACTGTGCACATCAACCAGAAGCTCGGCCCGCGCCGCCAGCAGGATTTCCTGAAAACCGCTGGCCTGCTTGATCGCTCGCCCGTCGAACTCGCTGGCAGCGCCGCGCCGATCCTGCCCGAGCGCATGGACGACCTGACCGCGGCGACGATGGCCTATGGTCACGGCATCGCCGTGACGCCTATGGCATTCCTGTCCGCCTTCGCTGCCTTCGCCAATGGCGGGGAGCGTGTGGCGCCGACCCTGATCGTCGATGAGGCCCGCAAGTCGAAACCGGTGCGCGTGATGTCGGCCATCACGGCAGACCTCGTGAACGCGATGATGCGCGAAGCGGTGCTGACCGGAACGGGCAAGAATGCCGAAGTGGCAGGCTACCGCGTTGCAGGGAAGACCGGCACGGCGGAGAAGCCTGTGCCGGGCGGCTATGATGACGGGCGCAATATCTCCAGCTTTGCGGCGATATTTCCCTATGACAGCCCGCAGTATGCCTTGATTGTGACACTGGATGATCCCAAAGCCGGACCGGGAGGCTCTGTGGCTTCCCAGAATGCGGCGCCGACCGCAGGTCGCATCATAGAACGTGTCGCGCCGCTGCTCGGCATCGCCCCACGCTTTGAAGATTTCCGTCCTGCAGGAGACGCGTACCGCTCCGGAGATGAGAGGACTTCGCTGTGACCTGTAAACTGAAAGACCTGTTCCCTGATGCGCCGAATGGCGACACCGTCATCACCGGGATGACGGCGGACAGCCGTAACGTGAAACCGGGCTATCTGTTCGCGGCCCTGAAGGGCAGCGTCACCGACGGGCGCCGGTTCATTCCGGACGCGATCGAGAAGGGCGCCGTGGCGATCCTCTCCGGCGATGCGGCCGATGAGGTGTCCGTCACCCATATCGTCGATGACGAACCGCGCCGGGCGCTCGCGCTGGCCGCGAAGCGTTTCTACAATTCCCAGCCGGGCACCGTGGTGGCGGTCACCGGCACGAACGGCAAATCCTCCACCGTGGATTTCTGCCGCCAGATCTGGGCGCAAGCCGGGATAAAGTCCGCCTCCATGGGCACGCTGGGCGCCATCGGCCCCGAAGGTCATATCGATGTCGGCCACACGACGCCCGATCCGGTGACCATTCACGAAACGCTCGCCGAACTGACACGGCAGGGCGTCACCCATTGCGCGATGGAGGCCTCCAGCCACGGCCTGGAACAGCACCGCCTCGACGGGGTGGACCTCTCCGCCGTCGCCTTCCTGAACTTCACGCAGGACCATCTCGATTACCATTCGACGATGGAGGAATACCTCTCCGCCAAGCTGCGCCTGTTCCGTGAGCTTGGCCGGCCGGGTGTGCCCGCCATCGTCAATGCCGATTCCGAACAGTGCAATGATTTCGAAGCCGCTGCCCTCGGCAATCTCATGCCGATCGTGTCCTTCGGCTGGCGCGGGGAGGACCTCTGGATCGACGAGATCATGCCGCGCGCCACAGGGCAGATCCTGCATCTCTATTGGCGTGACGTGGAACAGAAGCCGCTGGAACTGCCGCTGATCGGTGAGTTCCAGGCGCTGAACGCGCTGGCCGCCGCCGCGATCTGCCTGTCGCTGGGCATGGAGTTCGACCAGGTCGCCGATGGCCTGACCCATCTGGAACCGGTCAAAGGCCGGATGGAGTTCATCGGCAAGACCGAATCCGGGGCCGCTGTCTTTGTCGATTATGCGCATACGCCGGACGGCCTGGACGTGCTGCTGCGCGCCGTACGCCCGCACACGGCCGGTGACCTGAAAGTCATCTTCGGCTGTGGCGGCGACCGCGACGCGCGCAAGCGTCCCCTCATGGGCGAGATCGCCGCCCGGCAGGCCGACGATGTGATCGTGACGGACGACAATCCGCGGACGGAAGACGCCGCTGAAATCCGCAAGCAGGTTCTGGTCGGTTGCCCGGACGCCCGCGAGATCGGCGATCGCGGCGAAGCCATCCGCACCGTTATCGCAGAGCTGAAAAAAGGCGACACGCTCGTCATTGCCGGCAAGGGTCACGAGACTGGCCAAATCATCGGCAAGGAAATCCATCCCTTCTCCGATCAGGATACGGCGCGTGAAGCGCTGGGAGCGGTGCGTGCATGACGAAACCGCTCTGGACCTCCGACGACATCACCCTTGCCACCGGCGGCATTGCGACTGCGCCCTTTACGGTGACGGGTACTGTGTCGATCGACACAAGGTCCCTGCAGCCGGGGGATCTGTTCGTTGCGCTGAAGGACCAGCGCGACGGGCATGACTTCGTCGAGGCCGCTTTCGAGGCCGGTGCCGCCGGGGCGCTCGTCTCCCGCAAGAAGGGAGAGGGGCCGCAGGTCGTCGCCGATGACACGCTGACAGCGCTGGAGCAGCTGGGCGTCGCAGCCCGGGCCCGCTGCGCTGCGCACCGCACGGCGATCACCGGCTCGGCCGGCAAGACCAGCGTCAAGGAAATGCTGGCGCGGATCTACCGCGCGCTTGGCCCGGCGCACTGGAGCCAGAAAAGTTTCAACAATCACTGGGGCGTCCCGCTGACGCTGGCCCGCATGCCGGAAGAGACTGAGCGTGCCGTCTTTGAAATCGGCATGTCGACCCCCGGCGAGATCGCCCCGCGCAGCCGCATGGTCCGTCCGCATACGGGGATCATCACCTGTATCGCCGGAGCGCACCTGGAGGGCCTTGGCAGCCTCGAAGCCGTCGCACGCGAGAAAGCCGATATCTTTGAAGGCCTTGAGGCAGGCGGCACCTTCATCCTGCCGTCGGACGACACCTTCTTCGAATATCTGGCAGACCGGGCACGGTCGCTGTGCCCGACCGGGAACATGGAATCCTTCGGCCGCGGGCCGGATGCGACCGCGCGCGTCGTCGGCTATGAAACCGACGGTGTGACCAGCCGTATTCAGGTCGATGTGGTCGGCAAGCCGGTGCTGGTGAGGCTGGAAGCGGTTGGTGAACATTGGGCAATGAATGTCGCTGCTGCGCTGCTGGCAGCGACGCAAACCGGTGCGGCAGTCAATGACTGCGCCGAGGCGCTTTCGGGCTATGCCCCGCCGGCCGGACGCGGCACGGCCGAGCGCCTCGCCCTGCCCGGCGGCGGCAGTTTCCTGATGATCGATGACGCCTACAACGCCAATCCGGGCTCCATGCGAGCTGCACTTTCCTCATTGAAACAACGCGGTGCAGGCAGGCGGCTGGTCGCGCTGGGTGAGATGCTGGAAATCGGCGATACGTCGGATGCGGAACATGCGGGCCTGGCCGGACCGGTCGTGGAGACCGGCGCGGCGGGCGTGTTCCTGGCAGGGGACAAAATGACTCATCTGGCCGAGGCGCTGCCGACAGACCTGCAAAAGGTGTGGGCGCCAAAGGCCGACGAACTTCTTAATGCACTGGAAAATGCACTTCGGGATGGCGACGTGGTCTTGATCAAAGGCTCGAATGCATCCGGGATGGGACGACTAGCAGACCGTTTGCGCCAATGGAGTGCAACGGCAGACATGGGCAAGATGGCAAGCGGCACAGAAGGTGCTGCAGGGGTTAGTTGATGCTGTACGAATGGCTGGCCGCTGACAGCGGTATCCTGAACGTTCTCAACTATATTACTTTCCGCACAGGCGCGGCCGTGGTCACGGCGTTCCTGGTGACGGTGATATTTGGCGACACCATCATCAATTTCCTGCGCGCCCGCCAGGGCAAGGGCCAGCCCATTCGCGACCTGTCGCTGGAACAGCAGCTGGAAAAGCGCGGTACACCGACCATGGGCGGCTTCCTGATCTGGCTCGGCCTGGTCGTCGGCGTCCTGCTCTGGGCGAACCTGAATAATCCTTACATCTGGGTCACCCTGTTCGTGACCCTGTCCTACGCAATCCTCGGCTTCCTCGATGACTATGCCAAGGTGACCAAGCAGACCGATGCTGGTGTTTCCGCCAAGGTGCGCTTGCTGGCCGGTTTCGGCATTGCCGCCGTGGCCTGTGCGTTCATCATGGGCCTGCACGGCGCGCACACGCCCGAAGGCCATGCTGAATGGGGCGCGCTGAACGGCCTGGCCGAGCAGATTGCTGCCTTCGCGCCGCAAACCAGCGTGACGCCGGCTGATCCGGATTTCTCCGGCGGTGTCGCGGTGCCCTTCGTCAACAACTACTTCCTGCCGCTCGGCATGTTCTTCATCCTGTTCGGGATGATCGTCGTGGTCGGCAGTGCCAATGCAGTGAACTTCACCGATGGCCTCGATGGCCTCGCCATTGTGCCGATGACGTTCGCCGCAGCCGCGTATGCGATGATCGCCTACCTGACCGGTAACTTCGTCTTCGCCGAATATCTCGGTATCCAGTTCGCGCCGGGCGCAGGGGAGCTGGCCGTGCTGCTGGGCGCCATGATGGGCGCAGGCATGGGGTTCCTCTGGTACAATGCCTATCCGGCGAAAGTCTTCATGGGTGATACCGGCTCGCTCGGCCTCGGCGGCATGCTGGGCGTCGTGGCCGTGGCGACCAAGCATGAGTTCGCGCTCGTTGTGATCGGCGGCCTGTTCGTGATCGAGGCGCTGTCCGTGATCATGCAGGTCATCTGGTTCAAGCTGACCCGACGCCTGACCGGCGAAGGCAAGCGCATCTTCCTGATGGCGCCGCTGCACCACCATTTCCAGAAGAAGAACTGGCCGGAGACCCGGGTCGTCGTCCGCTTCTGGATCCTGTCCGTCCTGTTCGCCCTTGCGGGCCTTGCAACCCTGAAGCTGAGGTGAGCGAGCGCGCATGATCCCGATCACGGAATACGCAGGAAGGGATGTTGCGGTGTTCGGCCTTGGCCGCACCGGCCTTTCCGCTGCCAAGGCCCTGAAGGCCGGCGGCGCGCGTGTTCATGCGTGGGATGACAATGAAGACACCCGCCGTAAGGCGGAAGCCGCGGGCCTGACCCTGTCAGACATCAACAAGCGCGACTGGCAGACCTTTGCCGCGCTCGTCCTGTCACCGGGCATTCCCTACAAATTCCCACAGCCGCACCGCATCGTGCGCATGGCAGAAATGACCGGCGTGCCGATCGTCGGGGACATGGAACTCTTCGCCCGCGCCGTGCAGAGCCTGCCGGAACGCGGCCGCCCGAAGATTGTCGGCATCACCGGCACGAACGGCAAGTCGACGACGACGGCCCTGATCGGGCATATCCTGAAGCAGGCTGGCCGCGACGCGCGGATCGGCGGGAACATCGGCACCGGCGTGCTGGACCTGGCGGCCCTGCATGCCAATGCGATCTATGTGCTGGAACTCAGCTCCTACCAGTTGGACCTGGTGAAGAGCCTGCACTGCGATGTGGCTGTCCTGCTGAATATCAGCCCGGACCATCTGGACCGCCATGGCGGCATGGAAGGCTATCAGGCTGCCAAGATGCGGATCTTCCAGAACCAGACCGAGCGGGACACTGCCGTGGTCGGGTTCGATGATGTGGTCACCCAGTCCATTGCCATCGGCCTCGCGGCGCGCGGGCCGGCCCGTGTGGTGCAGGTCTCCTCCAGTTATGCGCTCGGCCGCGGTGTAAGCGCCGTGGACGGACGGCTCTACGATTCCAACAGCGGCAATGCCGTCTTCGTTGGCAACCTCGCCGAATGCGCCGCACTGCCGGGCAAGCACAATCACCAGAACGCCGTCGCGGCCTATGCGGCCTGCCGGGCCCTCGGCCTTGATCCGCAGACCATCATGGAAGGTCTCAGAACCTTCCCGGGTCTTGCGCACCGCATGGAACGCGTCGGCGAGATCGAAGGCGTGCGCTTCATCAACGACTCCAAGGCCACGAATGCGCAGGCCGCCGAGCAGGCGCTGAAGTCTTACGACAATATTTACTGGATTGCCGGCGGCGTGCCCAAAGCTGACGGCATCGGCCCGCTGACGCCTTACTTCCCGCGCATCAACAAGGCCTATCTGATCGGCGAGGCGGAAGAGGCGTTTGCCTCCACGCTGAAGGGAAAGGTGGCCACCCAAGGCTGCGGAACCCTTGAAAATGCCGTTCAGGCTGCCTTCCGCGATGCCAGAAACGCCGGAATCGACCATCCGGTCATTCTTCTTTCACCAGCCTGTGCGAGCTTTGACCAGTTCCGCGATTTTGAGCACCGGGGCGATACGTTCCGGTCGATCGTGGAGGCGATGATGCCCACAGAGCTGAGGGAATTGGCTTGAGCTACACGGCCACAGCGCCATTTCTTGCCCGGTCTGACACGTCCTGGTTCATGGAATGGCGGCGAACAGTAGATTGGGGCCTGCTAGCAGGGTCCTTTTTCCTGATGGCGATCGGCCTTCTGATGTCGCTCGCGGCTGGCCCGAGCGCGGCGGCGCGCATCGGCTATGACAACCCCTATTTCTTCCCCATGCGCCAGTCGCTGTTTGCGGCGGCGGGCGTCATCCTGTTGCTCGGCACCAGCATGCTGGACCGGGCCTGGGCGCGGCGCTTCGCGGCCGTGCTGCTGCTGGGCTGTATCGGTCTGATGGTCTATATCCTGGTCGGCGGCGGACATGAGGCCAAAGGCGCGCATCGCTGGATCCGGGTCGCCGGATTCTCGCTGCAGCCGTCCGAAGCGGCCAAGCCCGCACTGATCGTCATGTCTGGCTGGCTGCTGGCGCAGCGCGAACTCTATCCGAACCGGATCTGGGAAACTGTCGCGTTCATCTTCTTCGCGGTCACGGTCGGCCTGTTCCTGCTGCAGCCGGATGTCGGCCAGTCTTTCCTGCTGACCGTTGCCTTTATCGTCACTTTCTTTGTCAGCGGCCTGCCCTGGCGCTGGGGCGCGGCCTTTGCCGGCGGCGGTGTCGCGCTCGGCGGTATGCTTTATGCGCTGCTGCCGCACGTGCGCGACCGGATCCGCGGCTTTGCCAATGTCCAGCATGGCGACCATTCGCAGATCGACCGCGCGGCCGAAGCCATCGGGCGCGGCGGCCTGTTCGGTGTCGGCCCGGGGGAGGGCCTGGTCAAGGCGCACCTTCCTGATGCGCATACGGACTTTATCTTCGCGGTCATGGCGGAAGAGTTCGGCCTTGTCGCCGCGATCGTGCTGCTGGCGGCTTTCGCGCTCATGCTCCTGCGCGGCTTCCGGGCGTCGGCACGGGTGGAAGATGGATATGCCCGGGCGGCAAGTGCCGGACTTTTCACGCTTTTTGGTCTTCAGGCTGCCATAAACCTGGCAGTAAATCTGGCCCTGATCCCGCCGAAAGGGATGACACTGCCATTTGTCTCCTATGGCGGCTCGTCCATGCTCGGCACGGCATTGACTCTGGGCCTTGCGCTGGCACTTGTGCGCGGACAAGGTACGCGCACAAGGGGCCGGTATGGCTGACGATACGAACGGAAAACTGGGCGGAAAACTGGTCATCATCGCGGCAGGCGGGACCGGCGGGCACATGTTCCCGGCGCGCGCCTTTGCCGACGAGATGCGTAAACGGGGCTGGCGCGTTGGCCTGATCTCCGACAGCCGCGGTCTCCATTATGCCAGCGATTTCCCGGCAGAATGGAAGGAAGAGGTGTTCGCCGCCTCCCCGAACTTCCGCAAGCCATGGACCCTGCCGGGCGCTTTCCTGAAGATCCAGGCCGGCATTGGGATGGCCAAGCGGATCATGAAGGAAAAGAAGCCGGCGCTCGTCGCAGGCTTTGGCGGCTATCCGGCGTTTCCGGCTTTGGCTGCGGCGAAGGCGCGCAAAGTGCCGATCCTGATCCACGAACAGAATTCCGTGCTTGGACGGGTGAACCGCAACATGGCACCAAATGCTGCTGTCATCGCCAGCGGGTTCGACCGGCTGGACCGACTGCCGAAGGGCAAGCCGCACAAGGCGGTCGGCAATCCTGTCCGCGCCCCGATCCTCGCCGTAAGGGACCAGCCCTATCCGTCCACAGATGACAAGCTGACCATTCTTGTCACCGGCGGCAGCCAGGGCTCGCAGATCATCGGCGAGAGTGTTCCGCTGGCGATTGCCAATCACATCCCCGCGCCGCTGCGTGCCCGCCTGAAAGTAGTCCAGCAGGTGCGCGCCGAACAGCTGGAGAAGGTGAAAGACATCTACGACAAGGTCATGGTCGAGGCCGAGCTGGCACCGTTCTTCTCCGACATGCCGGAGAAACTTGCGGCCGCCCATCTTGTGATCGCGCGCAGCGGCGCAGGGACGGTCAGCGAACTCGCCGTTGTCGGCCGCCCCTCGATCCTGATCCCGCTGGCCATCGCCATGGATGACCATCAGGCCGCCAATGCCGAAGCCCTGACGGATGTGGGCGCGGCTGACATGATCCTCGAGGCGAACCTTTATCCTGCATTGCTGGGCGAGTTGATCGCGGCACGCCTGTCCGATGTGGACGAACTGAAACAACGCGCCGAAGTGGCGAAGAAATCGGCCAAGGTGAATGCGGCAGGAGATCTTGCCGACCTCGCCGAAGCCGTGGCCCTGCACTGAGGTCTCGACCGGCACCCCGACTTGGCGCAGCATGACACACACCAGACTCCGGAGACCTTAGAACATGGCTTCCCCAACACCTTTTGATCTTGGCCCGGCTCATATCGTTGGCATTGGCGGTATCGGGATGTCCGGCATCGCCGATGTGATGATCACGATGGGTTATGATGTGCAGGGGTCCGACATCAAGGATTCCGACAACATTGAGCGCCTGCGCCAGCGCGGGGCGAAGGTCTTCATCGGGCACAAGGCGGACAACGTCAAAGGCGCCGGGACGGTGATCATTTCGTCCGCCATCAAGGGCGACAATCCGGAAGTCGCCGCGGCGCGCGCCGCCGGTATCCCGGTCGTGCGCCGGGCCAACATGCTGGCTGAAATCACGCGCCTCAAATACACGGTTTGCGTTGCGGGCACCCATGGCAAGACGACGACAACGTCCATGGTGGCGGCCCTGCTGGACGGGTCCGGGATCGACCCGACCGTCATCAATGGCGGCATCATCCACGCCTATGGTTCGAACTACAAGGCGGGCGAAAGCGACTGGATGGTCGTGGAAAGCGACGAAAGCGACGGGACGTTCACGAAACTGCACCCTACCTGCGCCATTGTCACGAACATCGATCCGGAACACATGGACCATTACGGTTCCATGGAGAAACTTCGCGAGGCATTCGATGTCTTTGTCGAAAACCTTCCCTTCTACGGGTTTGCCGTTCTGTGTACCGACCACCCGGAAGTGCAGGCGCTCGCCGCACGGGTGACGGACCGTCGCCGTATCACCTATGGCTTCAACCGGCAGGCTGATATCCGCGCCGTGAATCTGGAAACCGACCTGGCCGGCGCGCACTTTGATGTCGCGCTGCGCCGCCCCGGATCGGCCATGCCGCGCATGATCGAAGGTCTGACCCTGCCCATGGCGGGCGAGCACAATGTGCAGAACTCCCTCGCGGCAATTGCCGTGGCGCTGGAACTCGGTGCGACGGACGAGCAGATCCGGAACGCCCTGATCAGTTTCGGCGGCGTGAAGCGCCGGTTTACATCGGTGGGGGAGTGGACCCCGGTTGCCGGCGAAGCGCCGGTCCGCATCATCGACGACTACGGCCACCACCCGGTGGAGATCACCGCCGTGCTGAAAGCCGCCCGGGCCATGCAGGGACAGGGGCAAATCATCGCCGTTTGCCAGCCGCACCGTTACACCCGCCTGCGGGACCTGTTCGAAGAATTCTCACGATGTTTTGACCAGGCGGACGAAGTGCTTGTCGCGCCAGTCTATGAGGCGGGCGAAAGCCCGATCGAAGGCTATGACGCTGAATCGCTCGTCGCATCCATCCGGCGGCATGGCCACCGGTCGGTGTCGCTGCTGGATTCGCTGGAGAATTTGCCCGGCGTGATCCGGTCGCAAGCAGGGCCCGGCACCATGGTCGTTTGCCTCGGCGCGGGCGACATTACCCGCTATGCCGGAGACCTTGCCTCCAAGCTGGAAACCACAAGCTGACCTCGCGGCAGGTGCCGCAGACTGACTCTTCCCCTTTGCCTTGCAATGTCGCAGGCTGGACGAAACCGCCCGGCAAGAGGCGACTATTGGCCAAGGGAGTGAAACTAAATGAGCGACACGCAGGTTGTCGGACCGGTGCTGGCTGTGCCCGAATCCGAGACGGAGCGCGCTGACGGCGGGCCGTTCGGGATCAAGGGACTGGCCTGGGCGATCTTCGAAGGCGCGCGCAATCCCTATTACAACCTGATCGTCATTTATGTTTTTGCGCCCTATTTCGCAAAAGAGATGGCCGGGGGCGGTGAGCATGGTCTCAGCCTTTCCGGCCTGACGGTTACGATTGCAGGCATCGCAACAGCCCTGACGGCGCCTTTCCTGGGAGTCATCGCTGACAAGGCGGGCCGGCGGAAGCCGCCGATCGCCTTCTTCATGGCGCTCATGTTCGTCTGCTCGTTCAGCCTTTGGTGGGCGCGCCCGGAAGGCCCGCTGACCATGTGGCCGACCATGGCCGTCCTCGCGGTGGCCTATTGCTGCTACGGCTACTCGGAAGTGCTGCACAATGCGATGCTGCCGAATGCGGGCCGGCCAAGCGCCTTGCCCTATATCTCCGGCCTGGGCCTTTCGCTAGGCAACATTCTGAGCGTCGGGATTCTTGTCTTCTTCCTGTTCGGCCTGTTGCTGCCCGGATCGGGATTGCCATTTGCACCGGCAGAACAGGTGATCAAGCTGGACCGGGAGACCTTTGCGCCGGAACGGTTCGCCGGGCCGTTTGTCGCGGTCTGGATGGCCGTGCTGCTGATCCCGTTCTTCATCTTCATGCCGGACGGTATCAAGGGTGGCCAGAGCACAACCTGGAAACAGGCGGCGGCGGACGTATTTCGCGGTGAAGACCGCCATTCCGGGAATGCACAGAACCTGATTGAGCGTGGGAAGGTGCTGTTTGGCTACCTGAAAGGCCTGTTCAAGGAGCACCCGCAGACCATGCGGTTCCTGATCGCCCGCACCATCTATGCCGATGCGATGTCAGCGCTGCTGACGCTTGGCGCGGTCTATGCCGGCACCTTCCTCGGCTGGACCGGCGTCGAAATCCTGTTCTTTGGGATCACAGGCGTTCTTTTCGGGGCAGTCGGCGGCTTTGTGGGCGGTTATCTGGACCGCCTTCTTGGACCGAAGCTGGCGCTTGTCTGGGAGATTTCCGCGCTGGTGATCCTGCTGCTCGCGCAGCTCTCGATCACGCCGGACGCGCTGTTCTTCGGCTTGCTACCGGCCAACACGCCCATCTGGGACAGCCCGTTCTTCAGCACGCTGTCTGACATCACCTATTTCCTGTTCGTGATCCCGGTTGCAATCGCCGTGGTCGCGTCGATTTCATCGAGCCGGTACATGCTGGTGCATATTGCCCCGCGCGACCGGATCGGAGAATTCTTCGGCCTCTATGCCATCGCCGGGACAGTGACGGTGTGGATGGGCCCCGGTATCGTCAGCCTGCTCACCTGGGTGACCGGCAATCAGCGGATCGGCATGGGCGGTATCGGGTTCATGTTCCTGGCCGGATTGATCATCCTCTGGAAAGTCCACGCGCCGAAACGTGGTTTTGAAGACTGATCCCATAAAGGAAGGCCGGCCTCCTGAGAGGCCAGCCTTCCGGTAAATGCTCCTGGGAGAGGAGTTGGATCAGCTGGTGGGGCCGAACGGGTTCGTACCTGAACCGGACGATGTCACACGGGCGATTTCAGACACGCGCCGCGGACGCAGGTAGAATTTGTCGCTGATCGTCTTCGAGGTCGTAATGATGTAGCCGATGTCGCTCTCATACGGATAGCTGACTTCGGCCATGATGATTGAGCCGGGGGAGGGCATGATCCCGGTAGGCAGGGTTACCGTCGTGCCTTTCGTATACGGCGTCATGTTGTGAGCGTCGGACCAGGCCACTTTCGGATTGCCGTCGCCATTGTCGACAATGCTTGAGATACGCATCTCGGCCGTGGTTGCGTCATACGGCTCCATCAGGACTTTTGCCGCTGCAAACATTTCCGCCATGTCGGCATCCGTCACGGTCGTGAGACGGGCGGTCAGGTCACCAAGGCTAGCGCTGGTCTGGGTGACCCGGCGGTCGGCTTCCATCAGGAAATTGAGTTCGATGGCGCCGAGATAGAGCATGATCAGCAGGGGCGAGATCAGAGCGAACTCGACCGCAGAAATGCCCCGCTCATTGTAACGAAGCCCGCGGATGCCGCGCCAGTTCAGACGAGGGTTGAGCCGCGAAAGAAGGGTACGTTTGGCCATGGATCAGTCTCCGAATGGCTCGTTGCGGAAGACGGTCGTGGCCGAAATCAGGTGCTTGCCATTGGCCATGTTTGCCAGAGGGGCAGACAGGACCGGCGTCACCAGACCCCACTCATAATAGACGCGCACAGCCACGATTTCATTGGCGCCACCTGGCTGGAAGTCAAAGTCGCTGTCATCGAAATTACCATCCGAATCGAGCGGGGATCCCAAATTGGCGGCGCTGAAGCTGGTGAGCCGCTTCACGTCGATGTGCAGGCTCGCATCGCATCCCATCAGGCCGAACATCTCGTCACAGACGGAGTTCTGGAATTCGACTTTGGAAAACCCGGCTTCTTGCGCCTGGCCGGTCCGGATCTCACGAGAGGCGTCCGACACGGCATGTTCCAGTACGGTCGACATGATGAAGATCAGGCAGATCTCCATCAGGCCGAAAATGATGAAAAAGAAAGGCGCAGCGATCAGGGCGAATTCCACCGCCGTCTGGCCACGGCGTTCAGTCGCCCACTCTGCAAGCTTGCGCTGCAGTCTGGATGTCAGAAATCCCGCATTCGGCGAACGCATCCCAAACCCCTCTCTCAGAGTCGCTCAGTCTTCTGGCTACCAGATCTGGGTTTGCGGCCCGTTTCAGAGATCGTACAAATTTCAAGGAATTCCCGACGTAAAGCCGGAGACGACCGTGGCGACCCGGATTTAGGCGCCAGATCAGTCGGCGTTTGTCAGGGCCTGCATACCCATCTGCTGCTGCATCAGATCATCGAAATGCTGGACGTTGTCGCCCGGGCTGATGATAGAGCGGCAGGACGGGGCACAGTCATAAGTGAAATTCGACCCGTTACGATTCACGGTGACGAGATTTGACGTATTGGCTGTGACAACGACTTCGGTATTCAGGATCTGGTTCCCCGAACGGTCGAACACCATCAGATTGGTGGTGCCGAATGTCTTGCCGGTGATAAAGATCAGATGTTCGTCATGAACGGCAACGTCTGCAATGTTCCGGTTACCGAGTACAACACTTGCTGCCGTCCCCTTCATTTTGAGCGGGACAGTCTTGTTGGTTTCGACGGTCAAAGGTCCCGCAATTGCCGGGAGCACCATCAGGCTGGCGGCCAGGCCGAATGCGCAAGTCCGTGCGAAAGTTTTCATGTCTGGTCACTCCGGGAATGATTTCGTGCAATTTGTCTGAAGAAAGTTTCACGAGTGCTAACTGCCTAAAAGCTCGCTTTTCCGGATGAGCTATGTATATAAAGAATCCAAGTAAGGCCGCAGGGGCCGAACCTGTCCGCACCCGGATTCAGGTAGTAAACAAATCCCTGTAACCCCTTCATGGAATTTCTGTTTCTCTCAACTCGATGTGAACAATAATCGCGTAGAGTTCGAACTGTTCCGGCAGACAAATGAGAACCGGGGCGCGAACAAATGCATGATGGGAGTTTCCAATGTTTGCACGTTTTCTGAAAGACGAGTCGGGTGCTACGGCTATCGAATACGGCCTTATCGCCGCTCTGATCGCTGTTGCCATCATCGGTGGTGTTACGGCTCTTGGTACGAACGCTAACGCCAAGTTCCAGGAAGTCGCTACTGCGATGTCCTAATCGTAGTTCTCAGAACTACTGATTACCTAGAAGAGGCCGCCGGGTTTTCCCGGCGGTCTTTTTCTTTGGCCAATGGCCCGGGATCCAGTGATCAGCATTCCTTAGGATTTAGGGGGCAGGGTCCGGCGCAGTCCTTTCTGATGGGGAGTGCGGACATGATTCTGGTCATTCTTGGCGGGCTATTCCTCGCCCTCTGCCTTTTTGCGGCACTTCACGATGTGAACAGTTTGACGATTCCGAACTGGCTGAATCTGGTGCTTGCTGGCCTGTTCATTCCCGCGGCAGCATTTTCCGGCCTCCCCATGGAAATTATTTTCGGACACGTGCTGGCCGGCCTGGCAGCTTTTGTGATTGCTTTCGGCCTGTTTGCGTTCCGCATTTTTGGGGGAGGGGATGCGAAAATGATCCCGGCCGTCATGCTTTGGGTCGGGCCTTCAGCGTCCTTGCAGTTCATTTTTGCGATGGCGCTTGTCGGCGGTCTCTGTGCAATGATCATTGTGCTTGTGCGGAACACGATACCGGCGGCCGTTGTGCCGGGGCCGATCCGCGCTCCGTTTGAAGAAAAAGCCGGCGTTCCTTACGGTGTGGCCATCGCGGCGGGGGCCTTCTTCGCCAGCCCAGCGTCTCCAATTCTTTCCCAAACGTTAAGATCAGCCGGAGTAATCGGTTAACGTTGCTTTAGGCGTGCTGTGGGAATCTGACTCGTGGATGGGGATGAGCGCTGACCGGCCAGAGTCCCTGTGTATCGTAATTTAGGGGAGTTACACTCCATGTCACCGATGCGTCTCATTATCCTGATTGGCGCGGCCGCTGCGGCCATAGCGGCAGCGTTTCTCGTCCGGGGGCTGACCCAGCCGCAGACCGTGACGCAGACCGTTACTGAGCAGCAGACCGTGTTGCAGACGAGAGAAGTCTCCGAGACTCACGTTCTCGTCGCGAAGCGCGACCTGATGGTTGGTGACCTTCTGTCACCCGATGATTTTGAATGGGCGCCATGGCCCGAGAAAAACGTCGTGGATGGTTACAAGACGGAAGAAGCTGACGCTGACGCAATCGCAGAACTGTCGGGAAGCGTCGTGCGCATTCCAATCTATGCAGAAGAGCCTGTCCTTCCGCAAAAGCTGGTCATGAAGGGCGAGACCGGCTTCATGGCCGCGCTGCTGTCGCCCGGTATGCGGGCCATCTCCGTGGAGATCTCGACCGAATCGGCGTCCGGCGGCTTCATCCTTCCGGATGACCGGGTGGATGTGATCCTGACCTATCAGGCGCAGGTCGCCATGGCTGAAGCGGTTCTGGACCGCCCTGTGACTGAAACCATTCTCCAGAATGTCCGGGTGCTGGCAATCGACCAGGTCTTTTACCAGGGCGAATCCGAATCGGCCTCCCAGATCGGCAATACAGCCACACTGGAAGTGAAGCCGGACGAAGCGGAACTGATCGCCCATTCGCAGCGTCTCGGCACGTTGTCGCTGTCGCTGCGGCCGTGGTCGGATGCAGGTGACACAGGGTCGCGGGGCGCAAGGACTGACCTCCTGCGCGGCGGCGGTACGCCCGGAAACGGCATCACAATTTATCGCAATGGCCAGGCAGCGTCCGGCCTTGGGGGTAGCTGAGCATGAAGGCCTTCCAGAAAGCCAGAACGGCAGCTGTAATTGCCTTGTCGCTCGCGATAGGGCCGGCGGCTTTGGCGGGACCAAATACATTCGGGACCCAGATCACCCAACCGGGTGAATCCGCGGTCAGCGAGCAAGTGACACTCGGGCTGAACAAGTCGACAATCATCGACCTGAGCGCGCCTGCAGCAGATGTCGTGATCACGAATCCGGAGATTGCCGACGCCATTGTGCAGACGTCGCAGCGGATCATCTTCCGGGGCATGGATTACGGGCAGACCAATGCCTTTGTTTTTGACCGCCAGGGCAACCAGCTTCTCAATCTCGAAATCAATGTCGAGATGGATATGGCCAGCATCCAGCAGATGATTGCCCGCCATGTGCCGGGTGCCCGGGTCAAGGTTGAAGGCCTGAACGGTAATGTGGTGATTACCGGAACCACGGACAGCCTGTCCGAATCCGACGCTGTGGAACGTCTTGTCGAAGCCTATCTGGGCAGCGGTGAGGAAGAAGAGACCAAAGTCATCAACATGATCGACATTGCGGCGAAGGACCAGGTGCTCCTGGAAGTCCGCGTTGTCGAGATGCAGCGCAATGCGATCAAGCAGCTTGGGATCAATCTGAGCGGGGCACCGACCTTCGGTGACCTCGGCAATCTGGTCGAGCGCCAGCTGTTCGTTGGCAACAATCCGCCCGTGAATGCTGATACGACCGCGCTCTTCCCGGGGCTGCCGTTCGACGTCTCCTCGAAAGTCGGTTCGAGCCTGGGCTATCCGCTTCAGGGACGCTCCTTGGGCGGCTTCTCCGGCCGTGCTACGTACAGCAATTATGTTGGCCAGGACCTCCAGTCGAGCGTCGGTGTTGAACTGAATGCGCTGGAGCGTATTGGCATCGTCAAAACACTGGCCGAACCGAATATTGTCGCCATGTCTGGCGAGAGTGCGAAATTCCTTGCTGGCGGTGAATTCCCTGTACCGGTCGGTCAGGACCAGAATGGCCGGATTACGGTCGAGTTCAAGCCTTACGGCGTCGGTCTCGGCTTTACGCCGGTCGTCTTGTCGGAAGGCCGTATCTCCCTGAAGATCTCGACGGAAGTTTCCGAGCTGAGCTCCGAGGGCGCCTTCCAGGGCGAGAGCACCACGATTGTCGACGCTCAGGGCAACACCACCTCCTATGAAGGTGTGACCCTGCCGGCGCTCTCTGTCCGCCGGGCCGAGTCGGTGATTGAGCTGCCGTCTGGTGGCTCGATGATGATGGCGGGTCTGATCCAGTCGCAGTCGCGTCAGAGCCTCGACCAGATTCCTGGCCTCAAGAAGTTGCCGATCCTGGGCGCGCTGTTCCAGTCCCGCGACTTCATCCAGGAGGAGACCGAACTCGTCGTGATCGTGACGCCTTATCTGGTCGACCCGACCAAGAAGGACCAGCTTCGTACGCCAGCTGACGGTTATGCAAACGCTTCGGACGCGAAGACGATCTTCTTCGGGAAGCTGAATGAACAATATGGCCGCAACGGTGAACCCGTATCGGCATCCGACTATCGTGCCCCTGTGGGCTTTATCGAGGAATAGGGGACCAGAAGGTGACCAGGATCCTGAAACCCACCGCCACTTTGATTGTTGCCGGCATTGGCATGGCAGCGCTGAGCGCTTGCTCCAGCGTGGCCCCATCGAATGTACCTGCCGCCTATCTGCAGGGAACCGCGCTGGACCGGAATGCCATCCGCGTTGAGAAGAAGACTGAATTCCTGGAGATTGCGATCCACCCGCAAGCATCGGAAGTCAGCCTCGCAGACAAGGCTGCGATTTCGAACTTCGTTTCGGCGTACCGGGATCATGGCCATGGCCTGCTGATCATGTCCTTGCCAGCCTCATCCGCCAATCCGCAGCTCGCTGTTGCGGCGGTCGCCGAGGCCCGCGCGATCGCCTACGAGAATGGCGTTCAGTATGAAGAGATCGAGGGAACGCATCATGGCGAAGATTCCCTCGTGTCCGAACCGATGATCCTGGCGTTCCAGGCCTACGATGCGATTGCGCCAGATTGTCCTTCTCAGGCGACGATCGACTATTCGGACATCAGTTCAAACAATGAACGGGCGACGCTCGGTTGCTCTATCCGTGCGAACCTCGCAGTGATGATCGCCGATCCGGCCGACCTTCTCGGAAGCCGGCCGCTGGACAGCGCCGATCCGGTTCGCCGCAGCGTTATTCTTGAGAAATTCCGTAAGGGGGAATCGACGGCTTCCACGCGCGGCAGCGATGAATCCGGCACCGTCTCCCAAGCCGTTTCGAACTAGAGCGTAAGACAAGGAATAAACAAGCCATGTCCAGTGAAAAGCCGCTCCACGAATCCGATTTCGAATCCGACTTCGAAGACGTCTTCGCAGATGATCCATTGGCGGATCTGGCCCTGCCGAAAGAGGAGCCGGTGGCCGAAGAGATGGAAGAGTCTTCGGTAATGGTCGATCTGGATACGCCGCAGCGTGAAGTCGAGTTTGACCAACCGGTCTTTTCTGCGCCTGAGGATGGCCTGGGGGGAGATTCCGTCCTGCCCGCCATTTCGATCCAGGTCTTCTACGAGCGCGATGAAACCCGCCTGTTGATGGAAGTTTGCTCCCGTGACCGGCGCATGGGCCGCGCCACGATCGAGGCGCACCCGGGCGGCATTTCCGCGGCGACCGAATATATGCGCGTAAACCCGACGCCAAACCTGCTCATCATCGAGTCGTCTGCCCGTTCGGCCCAGCTTCTGTCCGAGATCGATCAGCTGGCAGAACATTGCGACGAAACAGTCAAGGTGATGGTTGTCGGCGCGATCAACGATATCGCCCTGTATCGCCAACTGGTTGCCCGCGGCGTCAGCGAGTACGTTGTCCCGCCATTCCAGCCCCTGCAGATTCTCCGGACCATCTCTGGTCTCTTCGCTGATCCGGATGCGCCATTTGTCGGCAAACAGATTTCCGTGGTTGGTGCGAAAGGTGGGGTCGGGGCCTCGACAATTGCCCACAACCTGGCTTGGGCCATGGCAGAGAACACCAAGGTCAATACGACACTGGTCGATCTTGATCTGTCATTCGGGACCACGGCGCTGGATTTCAATCAGGAGCCGGCGCAGACGATCGCCGACGCCTTGCTCCAGCCGGAACGGGCAGATGATGCCGTGATCGAGCGTCTGCTTGCCAAGGCAAGTGACCGGCTCTCCCTGTTTACGGCGCCTGCCTCGATCGGCCAGATCATGGACATCCCGGATGAGTCCTACATCTCTGTGATCGAAGTCGTCCGCCGGAACGTGCCATTCCTGGTTCTGGACCTTCCGCATGTGTGGAGCCGCTGGGTGCAGCGCACGCTCGTTGCGTCCGATGAAGTGATCATCGTCTGCCAGCCGGATCTCGCATCCCTGCGCAACGGCAAGAACTATATCGACCAGTTGAAGGCAGCGCGTCCCAACGACAACCCGCCGCGTCTCGTCATAAACATGTCGGGTGTGCCGAAGCGGCCGGAAATTCCGGTGAAAGACTTCGGCGCCGCGATTGGCGTTGAGCCGGAAGTGATCCTGCCGTTCGAACCGGAATTGTTCGGCACCGCGGCAAACAACGGACAAATGATTTCCGAGACAGACGGGGCATCTCGCTCCGCTCAGGCAATCGACCATATGGCTTCGCTGCTTACCGGGCGCTCGGTTGCGGCGCAGCAGAAATCCATCTTCAAGAAACTGTTGGGCAAGTAAGGCCTGACAAGGCGGGACATACGAATGGCATTCGGGAAACGTTCACCTTCTGCGACACCGACAGCGGCACCGGCCTCTGCGCCGGCGCCGAAGGCTGCACCTGCGCCAGCCGCACCGCGTCCGGAGGCCGCAAAAGCGGCAGCACCAAAACCTGTTGCGGTGAAGGGCGCGCCCAAGGCGCCGTCTCCGCCAGCCCCGGCACCGCCGGAGCCGAAGCAGGAAAAGGTCCGCCAGGTTTCACAGCAGTCTGAACAGTACTACGCAACGAAGACCACAATCTTCAATGCGCTGATCGACACGATCGACCTGTCTCAGCTGGCGCAGCTCGATTCCGAAAGCGCGCGGGAAGAGATCCGCGACATTGTCGTCGAGATCATCTCCATCAAGAATGTGGTGATGTCCCTGTCGGAGCAGGAGCAGCTGCTCGACGACATCTGTAACGACGTTCTCGGATATGGACCTCTGGAGCCGCTTCTGGCGCGCGACGACATTGCCGATATCATGGTCAATGGTGCCGATACGACTTATATCGAGGTCAACGGCAAGATTGAACGAACCAATATCCGCTTCCGCGACAATGCCCAGCTGATGAACATCTGTCAGCGGATTGTGAGCCAGGTTGGCCGCCGCGTTGACGATTCCTCACCCATTTGTGACGCGCGACTTCTTGATGGCTCTCGTGTGAACGTGATTGCGCCGCCACTGGCGATTGACGGGCCGACCCTGACAATTCGTAAGTTCAAAAAGGACAAGCTGCGCCTTCAGGACCTTGTGAATTTTGGCTCCATCAGTGAGCCGGGTGCTGAGCTTCTCCGGATCATCGGACATTCGCGGTGTAATATCCTGATCTCCGGCGGTACGGGTTCGGGTAAGACAACCCTGCTGAACTGCTTGACCGGGTTCATTGAACCGGGCGAGCGCGTCATCACCTGCGAAGACTCCGCGGAACTCCAGCTCCAGCAGCCGCATGTCGTGCGGCTCGAGACACGTCCGCCGAACATCGAAGGCTCCGGTGAGATCACCATGCGGGATCTCGTGAAGAACTGTCTGCGTATGCGTCCGGAACGGATCATCGTGGGCGAGGTGCGTGGCCCGGAGGCGTTTGACCTTCTCCAGGCCATGAACACCGGCCACGATGGCTCGATGGGAACGCTGCACGCCAACAGCCCGCGCGAAGCACTCAGCCGTGTGGAATCCATGATCACGATGGGTGGTTTCTCTCTGCCGGCAAAGACAATCCGGGAGATGATCGTCGGCTCGATCGATGTCGTCGTCCAGGCATCGCGTCTTCGTGACGGTTCGCGCCGTATCATGAACGTCACCGAGGTTCTGGGTCTCGAAGGAGATACGATCGTCCTGCAGGATGTCCTGAAATATGAAATTGAGGGCGAGGACGAGAACGGCCGTGTCGTAGGCAAGCATCGCGGCACCGGTATTGGCCGTCCGCGGTTCTGGGACCGTGCTTCTTATTACAATCTTGAGCGCGAACTCGCAGCCGCCCTTGATGAGCTGGGAGGCTGACGATGGACGGAAACATGATGACCATCGCAATTGCCGGTCTGGCATTTGTGGCCATCGCGGGCCTCGGATTTGCTTTTTCGGGCGGTGACAAGGAAGCGGCGAGAAAGCGTGCGCGTGCCATCGGCGCCGGCGCGACTGTGGCGGGGAAGGGCCGGGCCGGAAAGGTCATGGACGAATCGGCGAAGCGTCGCGCCAAGACGCAGGAGATGCTGGACTCGCTGCGCAAGCAGGGGCAGGCGCGCCGGAAAAGCAGCGGCGCTCAGACGATCAAGGACAAGCTCGTGCAAGCGGGCCTTGATGTCCCGCTCTCCGCATTCTGGATGTTCTCCATCCTTTTGGGGGGCGTTTGCGGTGCGCTGGTCTTCCTGTCGGGATTCGAAGGCCTGACCATTTCCGGCATTGCCTTGCGCAGCCGCCCAGCTCTCGTGGCAGGCGCGTTCTTTGGCGGGGCATTTGGTTTGCCGCGCTTTTTCCTGAACTTCATGATCAAAGGCCGCCACAAGAAGATGATCAACCAGTTCGCCGATGCGCTGGATGTGATCGTGCGCGGTGTGAAATCCGGTCTGCCGTTGAATGAATGTATACGGATCATCGCCAAGGAGAGCCCGGAACCGCTGCGGACCGAATTCGGCACACTTGCGGACAATCTGGCCATGGGGGCAGGGACCGAACGGTCTCTGAACATGTTCTACAAGCGCGTCCCATTGCAGGAAGTGAACTTCTTCATGATCGTGCTGCTGATTCAGGCCAAGGCGGGCGGTAACCTTTCCGAAGCGCTCGGCAACCTGTCGAGCGTGATCCGGTCGCGTAAAATGATGCGCGAGAAGATCAAGGCGATGTCGTCCGAAGCGAAAGCATCGGCCATGATCATTGGTTCTCTACCCTTTGCGGTCGGCCTGCTCGTCTTCATGACTACACCCGATTACATCATGGAACTGTTCCGGACCGAGACGGGGCACGTCGTTCTGGCGACGGGATCGACACTGATGTTTACCGGCATCATGACGATGAAGAAGATGATCAACTTCGATATCTAGGCAGGCACAGTGTACGAGATCATCCTTTCCCTGACGAAGCCTGAAGCCCTGGCATCCCTGTTGGTCGCGGTGGCCGTGTTCGGCACCATGGTGACCATGTTTATGCCCTATCTGCAGGGCAACAAGCTGGAAACGCGGCTCAAATCCGTTTCGATGCAGCGGGAAAAACTGCGTAAGCAAAACCGGGCTGCGCTTGAGAACAAAAAAGGCCTGCGCCGGAAAGATGACTCGACCATCGGCGAGATTTCTTCCCGCCTGAACCTCGCCAAGGCACTGGAAGATCCGAACCTTCAGGACACGTTGAACAAGGCCGGCATGCGGGGCCCGGGCCCTGTCTCCGCATTCTATTTTGCGCGGATGACGCTGCCCTTCGTGGGGATGCTGGTCGTCTTCGTCTATGTCTTCTTCATCAATGATTTCGGTTTCCAGCCGATGATGAAGTACGGCTCCCTCCTTTTCGGGGCTGCGGCAGGTTTCTATGCGCCAAACCTGTATGTCTCCAATCTGGCCCAGAAACGCCAGAAATCCATCATGCGCGCCTTTCCCGATGCGCTCGACATGCTGCTGATCTGTGTCGAAGCCGGCATGTCGATCGAGCTTGGCTTTCATAAGGTCAGCCAGGAAATCGGCTCTGCGTCTCCGGAGCTGGCTGAGGAATTCGGCCTGACGGTTGCAGAACTGTCCTATCTGCCAGAGCGCCGTCAAGCTTATGAAAACCTGGCGAAACGTACGGGTCACGAAGGCGTCAAGGCTGTCTGTATGGCGCTTGGCCAGGCCGAACGCTACGGTACGCCGCTGGGCGATGCGCTGCGTGTGATGGCCAAGGAAAACCGTGAGATGCGGATGTCGGAGGCTGAGAAGAAGGCCGCGGCACTTCCGGCCAAGCTGACCGTGCCGATGATTGTCTTCTTCCTGCCGGTCCTGTTCCTCGTCGTGCTTGGCCCGGCCTACATCAAATTCCAGAAGATGCAGTCGAAGAATGACGCAGTTCCGGCCGTCACGACGGAGCAACGCACGAATGACCGCCGCTCGGATGCGGGCGGCCTGATCGGGATCGACCCGCGCATTGAAGTCAGCGTCCTGGCCTGATCAGCCGGAGAAATTCAGAGACGGATGTTTCAGCCGCCCGTGCGGCGTAACCTCAGGCCCGTCGCTTCGGCCGGTGGCGCGTCAGCCTCCGGCGCCTGTGCCGCGGCCTGCGCCGAGGCTTTTTCCTGAAGCGCCTCCAGATCACGGCCCGGCTTGATCATTTCCTTCAGGAGTTCGACATTCTGCTCGACCACGGCGTCCGGCGCATAACCGGCGCTCGTCTTCTGCATCTCCTCGAACCGGCCCTGAAGACCCAGCACCAGTGCGAGGTTTTCGCGGATACGAACATCGCCCGGTGCGACATCAGCAGCCTGGCGCAGCTTGGCTTCAGCACCGGTCAGATCGCCAGTCAGTGCGAGGGAGAGCCCGTAATTGGCCAGCGTTGAGGCGCGTGCCGGCTCGATCGCCAGCGCTTTTTCGTAGGCGACCTGCGCGCCTTTGTGATTTTCCAGCTGGTCCATGGCGGTTCCAAGCGCGGCCCAGGCGTCTGCCCGGTCAGGCTGAGCGACGGCGACCTGCTCGAATGCCCGCGCAGCGCCCAACTGGTTGCCATTGGCGGCCAGCGCCCGGCCCAGCGGCATCAGGATGCGCGGCTCGTTCGGATGGATGACCAGCACTTCGGACAGGACCTCCACCGCCCGTTCCGTGGAGCCGATGCCACGCAAGGCGTCAGCGAAGGTCAGGGCGTTGTCCAGGTTTTCGGCATCCTTGGCATATTCCTTCGACCAGAAATTCGCCTTGGTCAGCGGGTCCGAATTATTGGCCGCTTCGATTTCCTCTGGGGTTGCCGGCTTCATTGCCTCAGCCATGGCGGCCTGCAGCTCTGCCGCCGCTTTGGCATCCGGATCAGGCGTCGAGGCGCAGGCCGAGATACCGGCCAGGGCGACAGCAAGTGCAGCCAGTGAGGTTTTGGCTCTGGACATGGGACCGCTCCGGGTTTGAATCAGGATCATTCCCGCGTGAGTCTGGACCTGTGGGCGTCAAGGATGGGTTAACGCCAGCGCAGACTCCATTAACACTTGCCCGTACGAGGCCATTTTCATGCACAAGAGTTTCACCACCGGTGCCGACGGGGCGGTCAGCGTCTGGCTGTACACCGCTGATGCCTTCAAATCCCTGGAGAACGATCCGTTCCCTTCCGCCCGTGCGATTGCAACGGCGCAGGCGTTCAAGGGCGGGGCAGGGCAGATGGTGCTGGTGCCGAGCCCGGAAGGTGGCCTTGCGCATGTTCTGGGCGGTATCGGCGACGGAAAGGATGCGCTGGCAGTCGCCGCTCTTTCGGGCAAGCTGCCGGAAGGGGTCTATGAGATCGCGGCAGATGGCGGCCTGTCCATGGCGTCCATTGCGGCTGGCTGGGCGGACGGGGCCTACAGGTTCGAGCGGTATCTGAAAGAAAAGTCCTGCCCGCCGCAGCTCGTGATCCCCGAGGGCGATGCGGGTGAGGCGCTGTCGGCGGAAGCAGATTCCATCGCCTTGTTGCGGGATCTCGTGAACACTCCGGCCGGCGACATGACCCCGGCGGGTATTCAGCAGACCGTCGAAAAGCTGGCGGAGGAATTCGGCGCGAAGCTGACCGCGATTGTTGGCGACGCCCTGCTGGAACAGAACTACCCCATGGTTCACGCCGTTGGCCGCGCGGCCAAGGCGGCGCCGCGCTTCCTGGAACTGGAATGGGGCGATGCGTCGAAGCCGAAGCTCGCGCTTGTCGGCAAGGGGGTAACCTTCGATTCCGGCGGTCTCGATATCAAGCCGGGCAGCGGCATGCGGATCATGAAGAAAGACATGGGCGGTTCCGCCCATGTCATCGCGCTGGCCCGCCTCGTCATGGCGACAAAATTGCCGGTGCATTTGAAGCTGTACGTGCCGACGGTTGAAAACGCGATCAGCGGCGATGCGTTCCGGCCAGGCGATATCCTGTCGTCCCGCAAGGGCCTGACGGTCGAGATCGACAATACGGATGCCGAGGGCCGGCTGATCCTGGCGGATGCGCTGGCGCGGGCCTCCGAAGGGGAGCCTGATCTGCTGATCGACTTTGCGACGCTCACCGGTGCGGCCCGTGTCGCGCTCGGGGCGGATCTCGCGCCGGTCTACTCCGATGACGAGCAACTGGTCGCCGATATCCTTGAGGGTTCAGCACAATCCGGCGATCCGGTCTGGCGCATGCCGCTTTGGGACCCCTACATGTCGGAACTGAAGAGTCCGATTGCGGACCTCGTGAACTCCGGCAGCAGTTTCGGCGGTTCGATCACGGCCGGCCTGTTCCTGAAACAGTTCGTGGATGCGAAAAGCTGGGCCCATTTCGATGTCTGGGCATGGCGCAAAACCAAATATGGCCGCCCGGAAGGGGCCGCCGCCTGCGGCCTGCGGGCGGTCTGGGCGATGCTGCAGAAACGCTACCGTTAGATTTTCGGAGACAGGGGTTTCGAAAAGCGTGTTGACTCATTCCATATTTCCACGATACTGGAAATATGGAATCGAAAAACGCCCTCTCCAAACTCTCCGCCCTGGCTCAGGAAAACCGTCTGGCCGTGTTCCGCCTTCTGGTGAGGGCCGGGCATGATGGCTTACCAGCAGGGGAGATTGCGGCAGCGCTAGACGTGCCGCCGAATACGCTTTCGGCTCAGCTCAACATTCTTTCGAATGCGAACCTGATCGAAGGCAAACGCCAGGGGCGATCCATCATCTATACCGCCAATTATGACGCCATCAGTGGGCTGATCGTGTTCCTGATGGAAGATTGCTGTCAGGGCCGTGAAGAAGTGTGCAGCCCCGTTATGGCGGCGGCCCAATCTGCCTGCTGCTGACCTGTCCCAGGAAAGGAAACTCCATGAAACGCCTGCATGTCCACATCGCTGTCGATGACCTCCAGCGTTCGATCGATTTCTACTCGACCCTGTTCGATGCGCCGCCGAGTGTGCGCAAGGACGACTACGCCAAATGGATGCTGGACGATCCGCATGTGAACCTCGCTATCAGCGCCCGCGGCGCAGCACCCGGCGTGGAGCATCTGGGCATTCAGGCCGAAGATTCGGGTGAGCTCGCGGAAGTCTATGACCGCCTGAAGCGCGCTGACGCCCCGGTTCTGGAAGAGGGGGAGACGGTCTGCTGCTATGCCCAATCAGAGAAGAGCTGGATCGCCGATCCGGCAGGCGTGCCGTGGGAAGTGTTCCACACAACCGGAGACAGCGCCGTTTATGGGGGCGGCCCGGAACTGAATGACGGGCGGCTGGCTACAACACCGACCGGCATGGCGGTGGAGCGGCCCTGCTGCGCACCGGCCATCGCTGAACCGAAAAGCGCTGGCTGCTGCTGACGCAATATGGGGGCGTTCGAGAAATACTTGTCGGTCTGGGTCGGTCTCTGCATCCTTGCAGGGATCGGCCTGGGGGCCGTCGTGCCAGGTGCATTCTCCGCACTGGCGGCGCTGGAATATGCCAACGTCAATTTTGCCGTTGCCGTCCTGATCTGGGCGATGGTCTGGCCCATGATGATCGGAATCGATTTCTCGGCCATGCGCCGGGTTGGCGAGCGGCCGAAGGGGCTGATCATCACGCTGGTGGTGAACTGGCTGATCAAGCCGTTCACCATGGCGCTTCTAGGCGTGCTCTTCTTTCGGCATGTCTTTGCCGGGTTTATTCCCGAGGCAGATGCCGAAGGCTATATCGCCGGCCTGATCCTGCTGGGCGCGGCGCCATGCACAGCCATGGTGTTTGTCTGGTCCCAACTTACCCGTGGCGACCCGAACTACACATTGGTGCAGGTCAGCGTGAACGACGCAATCATGGTGTTCGCCTTCGCCCCGATCGTGGCCTTCCTGCTGGGCGTGACGGAGATCAGCGTGCCTTGGGAAACGCTGCTCCTGTCGGTAGCGCTTTATGTCGTCATTCCATTGATCGCCGGAATCCTCACGCGCAACGCGTTGGCCCGGAAGGGCGGAGAAGCGGCTGTGACGGATTTCACCCACAGGATCAAGCCGCTCTCCGTGATCGGATTGCTGGCGACGGTTGTCCTGTTGTTCGGCTTTCAGAGCGGGACGATCCTGGCGCAGCCCCTGATCATCGCATTGATCGCCGTGCCGATCCTGATCCAGTCCTATGGCATCTTCGCGCTGGCCTATGCCGCCGCATGGGCCTGGAAAGTGCCGCACCGGATCGCGGCGCCTTGCGCCCTGATCGGAACGTCCAATTTCTTTGAACTGGCGGTCGCCGTCGCGATCAGCCTGTTCGGCCTGAACTCCGGTGCCGCGCTGGCCACGGTGGTCGGCGTGCTGGTCGAGGTGCCGGTGATGTTGTCGCTGGTCGCTTTCGCCAATCGCACCCGATCAGCTTTTGTCAGCTCAGAAGAGGAGGTTGCGGCACCATGATTGTCATTCATCACAATCCCGATTGCGGCACGTCCCGGAACGTTCTGGCCATCATTAAGGCCAGCGGCGAGAAGCCCACCGTGATCGAATACCTGAAAGAAGGCTGGACCCGCTCGCAGCTGCTCGGGCTCTTCGCGGCGGCTGGCCTGACGCCACGCACGGCTCTCCGGGAAACGAAATCCCCGGCAAGAGAGCTGGGACTTTTAGAGCCCGGAGTGGGTGATGAGGCGATCCTTGAGGCGATGCTGGAACATCCTGTCCTCGTGAACCGGCCCATCGTGTGCAGCCCGAAAGGCGTGCGCCTGTGCCGGCCGAGCGAGGTGGTGCTGGACCTGTTGGAATCCCTGCCGCCGGGCCCGTTCTACAAGGAAGACGGCGCGCTTCTGATTGACGAAAACGGCCAGCGTGTGGGCTGAGGCCTAGTCGGTTTCCAGACGCTCGATCGGGCCGCCGGCATCGGCCTGCAGGCGCAGGGCCTCGCGCACCTGGCCGCGCAAGACGAGCGTGTTGATGTCTTCCGGGTCTGCTTCCATCGCCGCGTTCACGTCCAGCATGGCCTTGTCCGGCTCGCCTTTGGCGAGCCAGGCGGCGCCGCGCATCTGGTAGGCCTCGGCATGGTCAGGCACGCGCATCAGCACGGCGTCGAGATCTTCGATGGCTTTGTCATAATTCTCCAGCAGGATGTGTGCCGAGGCCCGGTCCAGCAGCAGCTCCGGCGCGTCGGGCGCGATCTTCAGCGCGCCGTCGAAGGCCTGCAGGGCGGAGTCCGGATCCTCGGCTTCGATCCACGCGTTTCCGGCTTGTGAGAGATAGGCCGCGCGCTGTTCCAGCGTGCCGCCATCCGTTGAATTTGCGAGGTTTTTCAGCCGCTCGGCGCCTTCTGCCTGATGGCCGAGGGCGATCAGCGCCATGGCCGTACACTGGCGTGCGCCGGGGCGGTTGCCCTGGTAGAGCCAGGCGAGGCCGTCTTCATAGGCGTCGTCCGGATCGGTCTCGATCTTGGCGAGGCAGGCCTCCAGCCGGGCCTGTTCCTCAGCGGCGATACGTTCGCCAGCCGACGTGGTCTGCAGGAAGGCGAGCGACACGGCGGCCAGGGTGAGAAGGGGCATGGATCGGACACTCCGGAACCTGTAACAAACCTCATAGATACAAAGGGATCAGGCGAGGCAAATGACAGTTCAGCCATCTCTGCTTTTTGTCGCCGGGCTTGGCTATAGTGCCACACACCTGGCGCGGATGTGGCCGGGCCCTGTGGCCGGCACGGTGCGCAGCGAGGCGAAGGCGGCGGCGCTGCGGGCAGACGGCATCGACGCCCGCGTCTGGGATGGCGAGAGCCCGCTTCAGTTGCCCGAAAAGGCATGCCTTCTGGTGACGATCCCGCCCGATGCACATGGCTGCCCCGTGCTGCGCCATGTGCATACCGGACCAGGCCATGATCATGCCGGACTGAGCGATGACCTCTCCGTCACCTATTTGTCCACAACCGGTGTCTATGGCGACCTTGCCGGCGGCTGGGCGTTCGAGTGGAGCAAGCCTAACCCGCAGAGCCGCCGCGCCAAGGCCCGCGCCCGCGCCGAGGATCAGTGGCGCGAGGCCACAAAAGGCCGCGCCAGCCTCGTGCGCCTACCGGGCATCTATGGCCCCGGCCGCTGTGCCTTCGACCGGCTGAGGGAGGGCACAGCCCGGCGCATTGTGAAGCCGGGGCAGGTCTTCTCCCGCGTGCATGTGGACGATATTGCGAGCGGCCTCTTGGCCTTGCACCAGCGCCCGGAGGCGGCCGCGCGGGCAGGCGGCGTACTCCATCTTTGCGACGACGAGCCCGCCCCGCCGCAGGACGTGATCGCACACGCCGCCCAATTGCTCGGAATGGACCCACCGCCGGACGTGCCCTTCGAGGACGCAGACCTCAGCCCCATGGCCCGCAGCTTCTATGCCGAGTGCAAACGCATCTCCAACGCCTGCACCAAGGCCGCCCTCAACTGGCGCCCGAAATACCCCACCTACCGCGAAGGCCTGGCGGCGATCCTGGCGGCGGAGGGGCACTGACGTATCAGCCATGTGTTTCGCGGCTATCGTCCGGGGCGCTTGTCCGGTGTGTCAGCCCATAGTCGCGAACAACTTCGGCGACGCACAATCGATAGTCCCGGAACAGATCGTTCCGCCCACGTGCCTGCGCGCTTCGATGTGGAGGCAGGTTGCGCCAGGCCTGCACTGCCGCTTCGTTGCGCCAGAATGACAGGGACAGGTATTTGCCCGGCGTCGTGAGGCTTTCGAACCGCTCGATGGAGAGGAAGCCGTCAACCCCATCCAGCAGGGGGCGCAGCGCGGCAGCGGTTTCAAAATAGGCATCCGCCTTACCGGGCAGAGGTTCCAGCTCGAACAGGACAGCAATCATGGCAGGATAAGCTCCGCATGCGGCGCTGAGGCGAGTTTCAGGAGAATGCGGTCTTCCTTGCGTATGAAGCGTTCGCGCTTTGCGAACTCATAATTCTCAAGGCCAATCGGGTCCGCTGCGAGACGCTGCTTGTAGGCTTCATAGTCCGCAAGCGAGGGCAGGGAGTAAACGCCATAGGCCGTGGTGGCAGAGCCTTCATGCGGCGCGAAATAGCCGATCAGGTCGGCGCCGCAGCGTGGAATGGCCTGACCCCATCGGCGGGCATAATGTTCGAATGCTTCTTTTTGGAATGGATCGATTTCGTATCGGATGAAACAGGTGATCATGTCGGGCTCCTTTTTGCCGTTCCCCGACATAGCGGATTGCGCCGCATCAATGGTTCGGTTACCGTCGAACCATGAAAGACGGCCCGGACATTTCCCGCATTGCCGCCCTGATTGGCGACCCGGCGCGCAGCAACATGTTGCTGAGCCTGATGGATGGACGCGCCCTGACCGCAAGCGAGCTTGCCGAGGCGGGCGGTATCACCAAACAGACGGCGAGTTCACATCTCGGGAAACTCATGGATGGTGGGCTGCTCGCAAGGGAAGTGCAGGGCCGCCATCACTATTACCGGCTGCAGGATGGTGATGTGGCCCACGCGATAGAAGCCCTTCTGCATGTGGCGGAGCGTGGCCCCGGCAAGCGGACACGCACAGGACCGGCCGACCCTGAGCTGCGCAAGGCGCGGATCTGCTATGATCATCTCGCCGGCGAACTCGGTGTGCGATTGTTCGATACGATGAAACGGGGGGGTGGCTTGAATGAACGGGGAGGGCAGTTTGCCTTGACTGAGAGCGGCTGGGGCATGCTTGGGAAAATCGGAATTGCAGAGGCGGATTTCGGAAATTCCCGGCGGCCCATGTGCCGGTCATGCCTCGACTGGAGCATGCGGCGCCATCATTTGGCTGGTCAGGCAGGCGCTGCAATCCTGACACAGATCATGGATCTTGGCTGGGCACAGCGACGCCCGGGCACGCGCATCATCGCTTTCACGAAGCCAGGAGAGGCATCGTTTGAGCGTTGGTTGAAAACGGCGAAGTGCTGATGCCACTTGATCTTCCGCCTGGCGAGGGCGGCCTCGGCCATCTCGCGGGCTATCGGTGCGGGCGTGATATACGATCAAGCGTTCGGCCATTTCGCCGGCAAAAAGAGGGAGAAACGCCATGAGCAATGAAGAGGTGATCCGGGATTTTATTGCGGCCTGGTCGCGGCTGAATGTGGACGAGCTGGTGAGCTTCTTTGCCGAGGACGGCATCTATCACAACATGCCGACGGGCCCGGTGCAGGGGCATGCGGCGCTGCGCAAGTTTATCGGTGGCTTCATCAATGGCTGGAGCGAGACGACTTGGGATGTCCTCACGCTGATGTCCGCCGGGGACAAGGTGGTCGCCGAACGCCTCGACCGCACCGTCGCGCATGGCAAGCAGATCGACCTGCCCTGTTGCGGTGTTTTCGAGCTGAAGGACGGCAAGATCGCCGTCTGGCGCGACTATTTCGACCTCGCCACCTACATGAAACCGCTGGGCGGGTGATCGCGCCCACCTTGCTTTGACGTTCTGGCCCTGGCGGATGGCTGGGGGTAAGCAGGACTCTGCGCTGTTTTTGCAAATAGGTCGCACTTGCATTCTCAAACTGTCTCCAATAAACAGCCGCGACCTGAATAGAAAATATGCGGAGCGAGGGCAGCGTGAGCGGTTACAAGAGCGGTTTCCTGATGGCATCGGTGGCGGTGCTGGCACTTTCGGCCGGGGCAGAGGCGCCGGAAGTGACGGAGGGGGACGACCCCTATCGCCTGTTGTCGACGGTTGTTGTGACCGGCTCGTCCGAGGCGGCGCTGGAAGTTGCCGGCTCGGTCTCGTTTCTGACCGATGCCGATCTGTCGGTGCAGGCGCAGAGCGATGTGCTGCGCATCCTGCGCGCCGTGCCGGGCGTGAACATCCAGGAAGAGGACGGCTATGGCCTGCGCCCGAATATCGGCCTGCGCGGGTCGGGCTCTGACCGCTCCTCGCGTGTCGCGCTGATGGAAGACGGCGTGCCGATCTCGCCGGCGCCTTATGCCTCGCCGTCGGCCTACTACTTCCCCACCATCGCTCGGATGAGCGCCATCGAAGTGACCAAGGGCCCGGCGGCGATCCTCTACGGCCCCCGCACCACGGGCGGGGCGATCAACATGTTCTCGACGCCCGTGCCGGATGCTCCGTCCGGCCACGGGCAGGTGATGTTCGGCACGAATGACCGCCAGCGCGCGCACCTCTGGTTGGGCGGCAAGGGGGATGCGGCGGCCGGCTGGCAGCTGGGCGGCCTCGTCGAAGTGTTCACCGACGAGACGGACGGCTTCAAGCGGCTGGACAATGGCGGCCCGACCGGCTTCGACGCGGACGACCTGGTCGTGAAGCTCGGCGCCTACAAGACCGAAGGGGCCATGCCGCAAAGCGTGGAGCTGAAATACCAGACGCGGGAAGAGATTTCGAACGAGACCTATCTCGGCCTGACGCTGGACGATTTCCGGGCCGATCCTTACCGGCGCTATAATGCGAGCACGGACGACCAGTTCAATGGCGAGAACGAGCTCTACCAGCTGACTCACCGGATTGACCTGTCGCCGGAGCTCAGCCTGACGACGATCGCCTATCATCACGACTTCGCCCGCAACTGGTACAAACTGCAGGGCATCAATGCAGACGGCAATGGCGCAAGCGGCGACGTCTCGATCTCCAGCGTGCTGGCAGACCCGGTGACCTATGCGGCCGAGTATGATCTGGCTGTGGGCACTACAAGCCTCGATAATTCCATCGTCTACCGCGCCAACCGGCGCGCCTATTACAGCGAGGGTGTCCAGTCCGTCCTCAACTGGAAGACGGCCTTTGCCGGGATTGACCACGAACTGACCATCGGCGCCCGTGTTCATCAAGACGAGGAAGACCGGTTCCAGGAGGAAGACGCCTATCGCCTTGAGGGCGGGCGGCTGGTGCTGACCACGGCAGGCGCCGCGGGCAGCCAGGCGAACCGTATCTCATCCGGCGAGGCGCTGGCCATCTTCGTGCAGGACAAGTTCACTGTCGGGCGGCTGTCGGTCACGGGCGGCGCGCGGTTCGAGGACTACGAACTGACGCGCGAAGACTATTCGACCAGCGACCCCACCCGCGCTGCCGGGCCAACACAGGTGAGAGAACTGTCCGATACGGTGGTCGTGCCTGGCCTCAGCGCGCTCTACCAGATCAGTGAGACAACGACGCTGCTGGCCGGTGTGCATCGCGGCTTCGCCATTGCGAGCCCCGGCACGACGGACGCCGATGTCGAGGAGAGCGTCAACTGGGAGTTCGGCGGACGCTATTCGCGCGGCGAGTTCGAACTGGAAGCAATTGCCTATTTCAACGACTATTCGAACCTGCTCGGCACGTGCACGGCTTCGTCCGGCGGCGGCTGTACGGTGGGCGACCAGTTCAATGGCGGCGAAGTGGACGTGCAGGGTCTGGAAGTGACCGCCAGCTGGGATGCCGGATCTGCTCTGAATACGGACCTCTCCATTCCGCTGAACCTCGTCTACACGCTGACCGATGCCGAATTCCAGACGAGCTTCGAAAGCGACTACGAGCCCTGGGGCGATGTCGTTGTCGGGGACGAGCTGCCTTACATCGCCGACCAGCAGCTGACCCTCAGCGCGGGCCTGGAAACGGACCGCTGGGGCGCGAGCCTCTCCGGTAATTATGTCTCCGATGCACGGGCGCGTGCCGGGCAGGGGAGCATTCCGGAACGCGAACTGATCGAAGCGCGCTGGGTGGCTGACATGGCCGTCTGGGTGGACCTGACCGACCGCATCCGCGTGCGGGCCAAGGCCGAGAACCTGTTCGACGAGGTCTATGTCGCTTCGATCGACCCGGCAGGCCTTCGCCCCGGCAAGCCGTTCGAATTCCTGATGGGCGTCGAGGTGTCGTTCTGAGGCGAAAGTCTCAGAATACTCCCATCTTGATCCCCGCGCCGAGCGCGGCGCCGAGTTCGCGGCATTTTTCCAGCTTCGATTCCGGGATGGTCTTCTCCGCGAGGATCTCCTCCGGAGTCTGAGCGCTGGTGTTGACGATGAGGGGCGGCTGCACGTCACGGAGGCGCCAGCCTTTGGCGATGCGGGCCGCCTGACGGGCAGCGCCTTCGCCGTCAGAACCCGCGCAGATCATCAGGGCGTAGGGGCGGCCCTCGATTTGTCCGAGCACGGGGTAATAGCAGCGGTCGAAGAATTCCTTCATCGCGCCGGAGAGCGCGGCGAGGTTTTCCGGCCCGGCGAAGAGATAGCCATCGGCGGCCAGCAGGTCTTCCGGCATCGCATCTTCTGCGCGCATCAGCACGGCGTCGGCTTCTTCTTGTGCAGCTGCGAAGGCGGCCTCGGCCATCTGGCGCGTACCACCGGTGCGGGAATGATAAACGATCAATAATTTGGACATCTCGCCGCCCATGTTAGACTTCGCCCCAGGAAAGGACACAAGAATCCTTTCCATAAAAAATTGGAGGACACCCATGGCGACCCCGATCGAAATCGAGATCGAAGGCAAGACTTACAAAGGCAGCTATGACACCGATGGCCACCTGCTGACGACGCGCTATCGCATGCAGGCGATGACGGACGAAGTGCGCACCACCGCGCCCGCCATCGCCGCGCGTGGCATGCTGGCCCGGCTCGTCAGGCTGGAGCATCGGGACGAGGACGGTGCCGCGACGCACTGATTTCTCCGGATTTCCGTTAGAACTTGATGCCAGAAAACTTGACGCATGCGTCATCTTTTATGAGGGTGGCGCATGACTCAGGAATTTCTCTCCCCCGCCGACGTCGCTGCGAGCCGCAGGCCGCTGGCCGAAGCCCGTACCCTGCCGCCCGCCGCTTATACGGATGCGGGGCTCTGGCATGTCGAGAAGGCCCGTGTTCTGGCACGCAGCTGGCTGCCGCTGGCGCGGGTGGATCAGGTGCCGGGGGCGGGGGACTATCTCTCCGCCGAACTCGCGGGCGAGCCGGTGATGGTGGTGCGCGGGGAGGATGGCGCCGTGCGTGTGCTGTCGCGTGTTTGCCGCCACCGGGCCGCGCTGGTGGCCAATGGGCAGGGCTGCCGCAAGCTGTTCACCTGCCCCTACCATGCCTGGTCCTATGACACGAAAGGCAGCCTCGTCCGCGCGCCATTGATGGAAGGCGCGGAGGGGTTCGACCCTGCAGACCACGGCCTGCGCGAGATTCGCTCCGAAATCTGGGAAGGTTTCGTCATGGCGACGCTGGACGCCGACGCGCCGGCCTTCGCGCCGCAGGTCAGCGGCTTTACGGGTTATTTCGCGAACTACAATCTCGGCGGGTTCGTGGTGGCGCGGACGCTGGACTATGCCCATGGCTGGAACTGGAAGGTGCTCGCCGAGAATTTCATGGAGGCCTACCACCACATCGCCACGCACTCCAAGACGCTGGAGCCGGGATACCACGCCCGCGACTCGCAGGTGCCGGATACGGACCAGCCCTGGTCCATCCTGCACATGCCGGCCGCCGACCGGGACGCGCCACAGCCGCCTGTGCCGGGCCTTGAAGACTGGCAGTTGCGCGACCTGATCGCCGCCATCGCCTTTCCCGGCCTGATGCTGGCCGTGCAGGGACCGTTCATGGCCTGGTACCAGATGACCCCGATGGCCGAAGACCAGTTGGACCTGAAGATCCACCTCTGCTTCCCGGACTGGATGCGGGGCATGGAGGATTACGATGCGATCGTGGACGGGGCCGAGGCTTCCATCCGGGGCGTGCACGAGGAAGACATCGCCGCGAACGACCTTGTCTGGGCTGGCCTCAACGCGCCGCTGTCCCGCGCCGGGCCGCTGTCGCCGCTGGAGAAGTCGATCTGGCAGATGAATCAGTGGTGGCTGGACCGCATGGGTGCCTGACACAGGCCTGATCAGCGTGGCGGGCGGCCACCACCTCCACCGGGCGGGCGTCCGCCACCCGGCATGCCGGCGCCACCGCCTTGTGAGCGAAGCGGCACATCCATCAGCATTTCGGCTCGGGTCAGCAGCCCGTCATGGTCGCGGTCCAGATGGTCGAACTCGTCAGTCAGGCGGGTGCGGAATTCCTCTTCGCTGACCTGTCCATCAAGGTTCACGTCGAAGGCGATGTGATTGGGCAGGGCTTCCGGATTGCCGAGCGCGGTCTCGGCCCAGTCCGACATGGCAACTGCCGGAACGGTGCCGCGTGCGCTGACAGGAAGGTGCGCCCACTCCGCCGAGATGCCAGCCGTCAGTTCAGCCGGGCCAATGGCATAGTCGTGGCCGGTGTCCATGCCAGTGAAGAGGAGTGCGATGGGCCGGGCGACCTGTCCGCCATTCAGGCTTGTCGCCTGTCCGCCGGGGCTGCCGCCGCCGGGCGGACCACCGGGCTGGCCGCCGCGTGGGGGTGGGCGTGAGGTGCAGGCCGCGATCAGGAGAATGCTGACAAGGGTGCAGGTGACAGACAAAGCTGCCGGGCGGGGTTCGAACATGAGAGAAGGCCTTCCTGCCGGTTGTTATCCCGGCTGGAACGGCCCCACTCAGCCAATCCGTCGGCGCTTACTGATTTGTAATGCCTGCAATTTCTGCACAGGTCGCCAGCAGGCGGGCAATGTCCTGATCGCGGGAGAGTCGGTGGTCGCCATCCTTGATCAGGGTGAAGACGAGATCTTTCGAACTCATCGCCTCAACCAGCCGGAAGGCGTGGCGCCATGGCACGTCCGGGTCTTCGGCGCCCTGCAGGATGCGCACGGGGCATTCGAGGTCGATGGTCTCGTCGAGGAGCTGCCAGCCCCGGCCATCTTCAATCAGCGCCTTCGTGATGGGGTAGGGGTCGCCATAGTCTGATGGGCGCAGGGTCAGCCCGTGCTCCATGATCTCTTCCTGCTGGCGGGGCGTGAATTCCGGCCACATCAGCTTTTCGGTGAAATCCGGCGCGGGCGCGATCAGCACCATGCCGGCCAGTCGCTCGCGCCGGGCGAGGCCGGAGAGTAGCGCCATCCAGCCGCCCATGCTGGAGCCGACCAGGACCAGCGGCCCGTCTGTCAGCGCGTCGATCGCGTCCAGCGCATCTTCGCGCCACCGGGAAATCGTGCCGTCTTCGAACGCGCCGCCTGATTCGCCGTGGCCGGAATAGTCGAAGGCGAGAAAGCCGTGGCCGGTCTCTTTTGCCCATTTTTCCACGCACATGACCTTCGAGCCGGTGATGTCGGACTTGAACCCGCACAGCCACACATAGGTGAGATCGCTGCGGGCAGGGGCGAAACGGCGATAGGCCAGCTGTCTGCCGTGAGGAGAGATGAAATGTTCGGTTGTCATAGTCTGTCCGTTCCGCCATCTCTCTCGCCTGTCAAGCGAATGGGTGGCACGCGACTTGGAACCTCTCCCCGATATGACCGGAAAGACGATCCTGCAGGTCGCCCCCGAACTTTCAGCAGGCGGCGTGGAGCGCACCGTTCTGGAAGTGACCGAAGCCATCGTTGAGGCGGGCGGCCGGGCACTGCTGGCCAGCCGCGGCGGTCGCCTGGAAGGCGAATTCGAAAAGCTCGGTGGCGAGCTGTTCCGCATGGACGCCAAATCCAAGAACCCGCTGGTGCTGAAGGCCAATGAAGGCAAGCTGAAGCGGATCATCCGGAATGAGGGCGTAAACCTTGTCCATGCCCGGTCCCGCGCGCCGGCGTGGAGTGCCTATGCCGCCGCAAAAGCGATGGGCGTGCCCTTCGTGACCACCTATCATGGCGCCTATTCGGGCGAAGAAGGCCTCAAGCGGAAGTACAACTCCGTGATGGCCAAGGGCGAGCTGGTGATCGCCAATTCCCAGTGGATTGCCGAACACGTGCAGCGTGTACATGGCGTGCCGCTGGAAAAGATTGTGACCATACCCCGCGGGGTGGATCTCGAAGCGTTCTATCCCGGCGCTGTAACACCGGCGCGGATCGATGCTGTCCGCGCCCGCTGGGGTCTCAAAGACGACAAGCGCCTGACCCTGTTCCTGCCGGGGCGGCTGACGGAGTGGAAAGGCCAGCTTCTGGCCATTGAGGCGCTGGGCCTGCTGGCGCCAGAGGAGCGGGAAGGGCTGGTGCTCGTCCTGGCGGGGGATGCGCAGGGACGCGATGCCTATGAGGGCCGGATCTATGACACGATCCGCCGCCTGCAGCTGGACGGGCAGGTTCTGGTCGTCGGCCATGAGACCGATATGCCGGCAGCTTACCTTGCCAGCGACATCGTGATGGCACCGTCGACGCGGCCGGAAGCCTTTGGGCGTGTGGCGGCGGAAGCCTCGGCCATGGCGCGGCCGGTGATCGTGTCGGACCATGGCGGCGGGCGCGAAACCGTGCTGGACGGAGAAACCGGCGCGCGCTTCCAGCCGGGCGATGCCGCGGCCCTTGCGGGCGCGATCCGGGCGCTTCTGGCGGTCGGAAAGACAGCCCGCGGCGGTATGGGCAAGGCCGGGCAGGCACATGTCCGCAGCCATTTCTCCAAGCGGGGGCTTCAGATGGCTACCCTCGGCGTCTATAAGCGCCTGATCGGTTAGGGGACCGACGAGGTAGGCATGGCAAAAACCGCAAAGCTCGCCAGCCCGGTCAATCCGGGGGCTGGCGCCAAGGAAGTTCTGGTCATCAAGCTGAGCGCGCTCGGCGACTTCGTGCTGGCGCTCGGTGCCATGAAAGCCGTGCGCGAGTTCCACCCTTCCGCCCGGATCACGCTGCTGACGACGCCGCCTTTTGAGGATTTCGCCAGCCATTGCCCATATTTCGACCGGATCGAGACCGATGGCCGCCCGCCCACGATGAAGGCAACGACCGCGCTGCTGAACCGGATCCGCAAGTCGAAATACGACATCATCTATGACTTCCAGACCTCCGGCCGGACAAAGAACTATTTCACGGCGCTGAGCCGCACGGGCAAGGCGCCGCTCTGGTCCGGCCATCATGAGAAGGCGGCCTTCTTCCACGACAATCCGGACCGGGCGACCATGCACTCGATCGATCGGCTGGCCGAGCAGCTGGCCGTGGCAGGCGTCGCGCCGGACGGACGCTGGAACCGCCAGAACTTCCCGAAGCCGGACCTCAGCTGGGTGCGCCCGAAACTGCGCGATGCCCCGCGCCTTCAGCCGGCCTATTTCGGGCTGGAACAGCCCTATATGCTGCTGATTCCGGGGGCCTCCGAGCACCGGGAAGCCAAGCGCTGGCCGGTGGAACGGTTCGCCGAACTGGCCAAACGGATCGCCGACGCAGGCGTGACCCCGGCCATTATCGGCGGCAAGGCCGAGGGCAAGATCGCGCAGGACATTCTGAAGCTCGAGAAGCGGGCAAAGAGCCTCGTGACCCGGACGGACCTGTTCCAGATCGTGACCCTGGCCGAGAAAGCTGCCTTCGTCGTCGGCAACGATACCGGCCCGATGCACATGGCCGCGATTGCCGGCGCGCCGGGGGTTGCCCTGTTTGCCACCAATGAAAGCAATCCCGACCACGCAGCGCCGCGCGGGGCCCGTTCGCCGATCATCAATTCGGCACCGACGCTCGCGGAATTGGAAGTCGACACTGTCTGGCGGTCAATTCTGGCGCTGGGTGTGCTTCCCACTTGACCGCACCGCAAATTTTGCCGAGTGCGCTTTTCCTTGAATATGCCCGCAACCACAGGCATATTCAGGCATCCTGAGAACAGCCACAAAGGAGATCGGCTATAGCTCGCAGACCAATGAATGAAGCGCCCCAGAAGGATAAGGGACCGCGCACCAATGACGACATCAAGGCCGCAAAGGTCCTGTTGATCGACGAACACGGTGAGAAACAGGGAGTGATGCCGCTGGCAGCCGCTCTTGATGCTGCGCGCGAAGCCAGCATGGATCTCGTCGAAGTTTCGCCGAACCAGGAAGTGCCCGTCGTCAAGATTCTCGACTATGGCAAGCTGCGTTTCGAAGAGCGGAAGAAGAAAGCCGCTGCGAAGAAGAAGCAGAAGAATTCCGAACTCAAAGAAATCAAGATGCGCCCGAACATCGACACGCATGACTATGAAGTCAAAGCGAAGGCGATGACGCGTTTCTTTGAAGCTGGGGACAAGGTGAAGGTAACCCTTCGCTTCCGCGGCCGGGAAATGGCGCACCAGCATCTCGGCATGGAATTGCTGAACCGGGTGAAGGAAGACTTCGACGAAATGGCGAAGGTGGAGCTGGAGCCGAAGCTCGAAGGCCGCCAGATGACCATGGTCCTCTCACCACGCTGAACACCATGAAGAATCCCATATAGGGACCATGTATACACCATGAAGAGCCGGCCGGGGCGGACCCTGCCGGCTCTTTCCGTTCCAGGGCGGCACGGCAGGGCATTTTCAAGTGCATTATCAGCCGCTTTCGCCCCTTGATTCCATTTCCCCAATCCGCCATAAGCCGCCTCTTCCGAGTGGTGCAGGCGAACGGCATGCCCTCCACTCATGACAGACCGGGCCGCCCGGAAGGGTGCGAGCTCCACCAAAAAGGAGAATGAAATGCCGAAGATGAAGACCAAGAAGGCCGCTGCAAAGCGCTTCAAGATCACCGCATCGGGCAAGCTGAAGCACGGCGTCGCTGGCAAGCGTCACCGCCTGATCAGCCACAATGCAAAGTACATCCGCCAGAACCGCGGCACGTCCGTCGGTGCCAAGGCTGATGAAGCCCGTGTGAAAAAGTTCCTGCCGTACGGCCTCTAAGCCGCCGTCGCTGACTTAATACTGATCTTGATAGAAGGAGGCTCAGATGCCCCGCTCCCGCGCTAAAGTTCCTGCCCACGCCCGCCACAAGAAAATCCTGAAGCAGGCAAAGGGTTTCCGTAACCGCCGCAAGAATACGTTCCGCATCGCGCACCAGTCCGTCTGGGAAGCCGGCCAGTACGCCTATGTCGGCCGCAAAGTTAAGAAGCGGAAGTTCCGCTCGCTCTGGATCCAGCGCATCAACGCCGCTGTCCGCATCCACGACGAGGACATGAACTACTCGCAGTTCATCAACGGCCTGACCAAAGCCGGCATCGAAGTCGACCGCAAAGTCATGTCGGACATCGCCATCAAGGACCCGGACGCTTTCGGCGCCCTGGTTGCCCAGGCCAAAGCGGCTCTCGCCTAAGCTCTTTACAGACTGAAGCTACAGGAACGACCCCATGTCGAAGTCCCCGAACTCCGTGCTGCACCCGTCGAAGAAGCCGCGCGTCAAGCGCCGCAACGCGACCTGGAAGGCCAATCTCGGCAAGCGCGCGAAAGTCCGCGTGTTTGGCAACACCAAGCGCGCACGGATCGCCCGCAAGAAAGCTGCCGGCAAGTAAGCTTTCTGACAGGCCCCGCGCCGCCGGTGACCGCCCGGAAGGGCAGGCACCGAACCGAATGAGAGAAAGCCCGGCCATCGTGCCGGGCTTTTCCGTTTCTTCCAGATTTGCATCCCCCCGCGAAGCGCCTACAAAGCCCGCGGAACCAAATGAGGGGCAAGACCTTGTCCGATATTACGACCATCGAAAACGAAGCGCTGGCGGCGGTGGCTGCTGCGGGTGACCTGGAAACGCTGGACGCGGTGCGCGTGGCGGAGCTCGGCAAGAAGGGCAGGGTCTCCGGCCTGATGGGCTCGCTTGGCAAGATGAGCCCGGAAGAGCGCAAGGAAAACGGCCCGAAGCTCAATGCGCTGAAAAACCGGGTGAATGATGCGATCACCGCCCGCAAGGCCGAACTGGAAGCCGAGGCGCTGGAAAAGCAGCTGGCCAGCGAAAAGCTGGACCTGACCCTGCCGCCGGCCCCCGGCCCAAATGCCGGCGCACTGCACCCGGTGATGCAGGTGTTCGAGGAAGTCGCCGCCATCTTCGGTGATATGGGCTTCACCGTGGCCGAAGGCCCGGACGTGGAAGACGACTGGCACAATTTCACAGCGCTGAACTTCCCGGAAGGCCACCCGGCGCGTGAGACCCACGACACCTTCTTCATGAAGGCACAGGAAGGCGACACGCCGAAAGTGCTGCGCACGCACACCTCGCCTGTGCAGATCCGTACCATGATGGAGCAGAAGCCGCCGATCCGCATCCTCGTGCCGGGCCGGGTCTACCGGAACGACTGGGATGCAACGCATACGCCGATGTTCCACCAGGTCGAAGGTCTCGTGATCGAGAAGGGCACCCATATGGGGCACCTGAAAGGCTGCCTCATCGACTTCGTGAAAGCCTTCTTCGAAGTCGACAATGTGGAAGCGCGCTTCCGCCCGCACTTCTTTCCGTTCACGGAGCCGTCGGCCGAGATGGACGTGAAATATACCCGCAAGGGCGAGACAATCGAGATCGGCGCCGGCGACAGCTGGATGGAGATCCTCGGCTCCGGCATGGTGCACCCGAACGTGCTGCGCAATTGCGGCATCGACCCGAACGAATATCAGGGCTTCGCCTTCGGTATGGGGATCGACCGCCTGGCGATGTTGAAATACGGCATGCCGGACCTGCGCCCGTATTTCGAGGCTGATCCGCAATGGACCCGCCATTATGGCTTCGCGCCGTGGAGCACGCCATCCGTCAGTGGCGGCCTGAGCTAAGGACGCGGCCATGGGCAACGGCAACAAGGCTGAAATGCTGATTGCGATCTGCGCGGTGATCACCAGCGCGATAGCAGTCTTCATTGCCTGGGATCAGGGCCGCGTGATGCGGGCGCAGCAGCACGGCTCTGTTTATCCGGTGCTGCAAGCAGACGGTTATGTCTCGGCAGACCTGCATGTGCGTGAGATCGGTGTCAGGTTCCGCAACAGCGGTGTCGGCCCGGCGCTGATCGAGTCGGTGGACATGCTGAAAGATGGCGAGCGCCTGGAGAATCTCAAAGCCTATCGTGACGAGCTGCCGGACGGCTATGACCTGTCATGGACAAGCATGGTGGGCCGCGCCGTGGCGCCGGGGGAAACGATCAACGCCTTGCGTATTTCCTGGCCGGCCGAGTCAATAAGCGCGGTCGTGCAAGCGGAAACAGCGGCAAAATGGGGCGAGCTGACGATGAACGTCTGCTATTGCTCCGTGTTCCAGCGCTGCTGGGAAGTCGAGGGCCTCGCCCTGAATTCCCCCGCCCGGCGGGTAAAGGCCTGCACGCGCAGTGAAGAAGATGTTTTTGAGAACCTGTCCCCGGTCAATCAGGTTCAAGACGAATTAAATCCCGAACTGGAATAGACGATGAAATTCACCCTTTCCTGGCTGAGCGACCATATCGCCTCCAAGGCGACGCTGGAGGATATTCTTGCGTGCATGCAAAAGGCCGGCCTTGAGGTCGAGGATGTGCACGATCCTCGCGAGAAACTGAAAGACTTCACCGTCTGCAAGGTGATCGAAGCCGAGCCTCATCCGGATGCGGACAAGCTGCGCGTGTGCAAGGTGGAAACCGTGGACGGCATGAAGCAAATCGTCTGCGGTGCGCCTAACGCCCGCGCCGGCATGACCGCGATCTATGCGCCGCTCGGCACGTATATTCCGGGGCTCGACTTCGCGCTCGACAAGAAGCCGCGCGCGATCCGGGGCGTCGAAAGCCATGGGATGATGTGCTCCACCAAGGAGATAGAGGCAGGCGAAGACCATGACGGAATCGCCGACCTGGACGATTCCATTCCGCTCGGCACGCCGGCGGCAGAGGCGCTGGGTCTCGCCGATCCGGTGATCGATTTCGAAGTTACGCCGAACCGGCCGGACTGGCTGGGCGTGCAGGGCATTGCGCGGGACCTCGCTGCAGCCGGGGCAGGGCGGTTCATCCCGAATGACGTGAAGAAAGTCTCTGGCAGCTTCGACTGTCCGATCGAGATCAGGCTGGAAGCGCCGGAAGCCTGCCCGATGTTCGCGGGCGCGCTGGTCAAAGGTGTGAAAAACGGTCCATCGCCGGACTGGATGCAGCAGCGGTTGAAAGCTGTCGGCATCCAGCCACGCTCCTTGCTTGTGGATGTCACGAACTTCATCTCGCTGGACCGGGCCCGTCCGTTGCACGCCTATGATGCGGCGAAGCTGCAGGGCGCTGTCACGGCGCGCCTCGGCAAGAAAGGCGAGAAGCTCGTCGCGATCGACGGCAAGACCTATGAAATCGGTGAAGAGATGTGCGTAATCGCTGACGACAGCGGGGCCATCGGTCTTGGCGGCGTGATGGGCGGCGAGTCCACGGCTGTTTCGGCCGAGACCACCGACGTCTTCATCGAAAGCGCCTGGTTCGATCTGCTGCGCACCGCCCGAACGGGCCGCGCAACCGGCATTCACTCCGATGCGCGCTATCGGTTCGAGCGCGGCGTCGATCCGCAGTCCTGTGTCGATGGCCTGAACCTCGCGCTGGCGCTGATCACCGAGTTCGGCGGCGGCACGGTCTCGAAGGCGAATGTCGCCGGCATGATCCCGGCGCGGGCGGACAAGGTGACTTTCTATCCGGCAGACGTGGAACGCCTGACCGGCCTCAAGGTGAAGAGTGCCGACATGCGCCGTATCCTGAAGGATCTGGAGTTCGCCATCGAGGATGCGGGGGAAGCCTGGTACCTGATGCCGCCGAGCTTTCGGTTCGACATGGAGCAGTCCGCCGACATCGTGGAAGAGATTGCCCGCATGGTCGGCTATGACCAGCTGCCGACGACATCGCTGCCAGCGCCGGAAGGCGGCGTCCGCGCGATCACGACGCCAATGCAGCAGCGCGTACGCACGGCGCGGCGCGTGCTGGCAGCGCGCGGCTTTCTCGAGGCTGTGACCTGGAGCTTCATGTCGAAGGCAAATGCGGCCCTGTTCGGGAAAACGCCGGAGAGCCTCACCGTTGCCAATCCGGTCGCAAGTGACCTCAATCAGATGCGCCCGTCCATCCTGGCAAACCTTGCGAGCGCGGCGCAGCGGGCGGCGAACCGCGGCGAGTCTGGCGCGCGCTTTTTCGAGGCGGGCCCGATCTATCTGGGCGACGGTCCGGACGATCAGCGCACGGTTGTTGCGGCGCTTGTGCGTCCGCTCAGCGAGCGTCACTGGCAGGGCGCGCCGAAGCCTTACGATTCCTACGCTGCCAAGGCGGACCTCTTCGCCGTGCTCGAAGCGCTCGGCCAGCCAGGAGACCGGTTCCAGGTTTCCCCGCCATCCCAGCCGCACTGGCATCCGGGGCAGGCGGCTGCGCTGAAACTCGGCCCGAAGGTGACGGTGGCGCATTTCGGTGCGCTGCACCCTGGCGTGCTGAAGCAGCTGGACGTCGAAGGCCCGGCCTTCGGCTTCGAGTTGAACCTCAACGCGCTGCCGGTGATGAAGGCAAAGGCGACAAAGACGAAATCCGTGCTCGAACGGTCGGACCTGACACCGATCCGCCGGGACCTGGCCTTCCTCGTGAATGAGACCGTGCCGGCGGCGGACATTGTCCGTTTCGCCAAGGGCGCCGACAAGCAGCTGATCGACCAGGTGGAAGTCTTCGACGTCTATCAGGGCAAAGGCGTGCCGGAAGACAAGAAGTCCGTCGCCTTCGAGCTCACGATCCAGCCGAAGGAAAAGCTGAAGGATGAAGACATCCAGGCCCTGATGGACAAGGTCGTGGCGGCCGTCGCCAAAGGCTGCGGCGGTGTGCTAAGAGGATAAGCCAAGGGGAACGCAGCGAGGCCGGACATGGTGGTGCAGCAGCTGATGGTGCAGAACGGTCTGCGCTACAAGCTCTACGCAGAGCTGGTGCCGGAAGCGCGCCTGCGGGGCATCTCGGTCACCAATATCTTCATCGTTGCGCTGGTCCTGGCGAGTTTCCTGTTCCTGGCCCTTGAGACCGAACCGGCCCTGAATTCCCAGCCCGGTTGGAAGACGGTTTTCAGCATATTCAACGTCTTCGTCGTCGCCGCCTTTGCGGTGGAGTATTTGCTGCGCGTCTTCGTGGCGGGGCTGGACCCGAAATATGCGGGCCTCGGCGGACGCCTGAAATACATGACGCGGTTCTATTCCATCGCGGACCTGCTGGCTTTCCTGCCGGAACTGATCGTGATGCTGGCCGGGTTCGGCATTCCGCTGATTGCCCTGCGCGTGCTGCGGCTGTTCCGGTTGATCAAGATTGCGCGCTTCGTGCCGGCATTCGACATTTTCGGCGCCGCGGTGAAGCGCGCGGGGACGCAGCTCCTGACCGCACTCGCGATGGCGCTGGTGCTCGTCTATGTGTCGGCTGTGGCGCTCTACTTCATCGAAGGGGTTGGCGGGGAGAAGCAGGAAAGCTTTGCCTCAATCCCGCGGGCGATCTGGTGGGCCATCGCGACGCTGACCACGGTCGGCTATGGCGATGTCTATCCGGTCACGCCGCTGGGGCGGATGTTTGCCTCCGTGATTGCAATTGCGGGGATCGGTGTCGTGGCCCTGCCGGCCGGTGTGTTCGCCAGCGCCTTTTCGGACGAGCTTCGCGAGCGGCAGGAGGCAAAGGCCCAGGCGGCCACCCATGCCTATTCCTCCCAGGCCGAACGCACCCCGGAAGGGAAGGTGCCCCTGCCGGGCACAGATGGCGGGCTGGGTAACTAGGGGATCTGACTAGTCGTCGGCAGGCGCCCGCGGGCGGGTCACCACGAACAGGGCGCCAAGGGCGACAATCGACAGGCCGATGCCCAGTGGCACAGGCCGCTTCCAGAATGCTGCGCCAATCACGGCCGCCGACAGGCCCATGCCGCCGAGCGCTGCCGCCTTGCCGGCCCGATTGAGCGCGCCGGTCTCGACAAAGGTGCGGATCGGCGGGCCGATTTTGGGGCGGTTGTAGATCCATTCAGCCCAGGCCGGGTTTGAGCGGGCGAAGGCGAGCGCGGCGACGATCCAGAACACGGTCGTTGGCCAGATAGGCAGGAACAAGCCGATCGCACCGAACGCGAACGAGATCAATCCAAGGATACGCCAGCTCCACATGGCACGACGATGGCGCGGGGCTTACCGGCTGGCAAGCCGGGTTTAACGGTGCCGCACCGGCGAAAACCCTGAATAATGTCGGAATTGTCCAATTCGCGCCCTGTTCGCGCCCCCGCGAAGATGTGTAAGAGTGTTCATGTACACGTAGGAGAGGGTTCATGACGCACTTCATCCCGGGCCAGGGGGGATACGGTAAGGCAATGCTGATCGCGTTGCTTGTGGGTATTCTCGCGGCATGCGGAGGAGGCGGCAAAACGGACCGCTCCAGATCGGGCGCCGGCGAAGAAGGCACGGTGGTTCAGCTGTCTCCTGCCGACAGCGTTGCGGCTCGCCAGCGCGAAAAGCGGCGCCAGGCAGCGATGGACGCGCGCGAGCAGGATTTCACCTATTTCCGCTACCGGATCGACACCAGCCAGGATGAACCGCTGGCCTGTTTCGTCTTCTCCGCCGCCCTGGATCCGGAAGAGGACTATTCTCCCTATGTCGAATTCCGTCCGGCCTTCAAACCGGCGCTGAGCGTCGAGGGCCGTGAGCTTTGCGTTGGCGGCATGTCTTTCGGGACTGAGCGCACGGCAACATTGCTCTCCGGGCTGCCGGCTGCCGATGGCCGGACCCTGAAAAACCAGGAAGACGTGCCGATCGATTTCGCTGACCGGCCGCCTTATGTTGGCTTCAAGGGCACGGGCGTGATCCTGCCGCGTGAGAATGCCGACGGCCTGCCGATCGAGACGGTGAATGTCGATAAGATCGAAGTGACGGTCTCGCGCATCAACGACCGCGCGCTCGCTTTCAAGCGTATCAGCCAGGGCACCACGACGGCGCAGGGCAGCTACTCCTGGACCTGGGGCGAAGATGATCCGGATGATGTGAAGGAAGAATTGTTCAAGGGCACGGTGGACGTCGCCCGTGAACAGAATGCGCCGGTGATCACCGTCTTCCCGCTGGAAGCCACAATCGGCACACTTGAGCCGGGCGCCTATTTCGTGACCGTGAAGGATGCCGACGACATCGGCGAAGCTGTTGGCCCGCCCGCTTCCACCAGCCGCTGGATCATGCTGACCGACCTTGCCATCACGGCCTATGAGGGCGGCAACGGGATCGACGTGACATTGCGCTCCCTGAGGGATGGCCGTCCGATCTCCGACACGACCGTGCAGCTGATCGCGCGCAACAATGACATCCTGTCCGAAGGCCGCTCCGACCAGCAGGGCCGGGTTGTCTTCCCGGCAGAGCTGACCAATGGCCAGGGCAATCTTGCGCCGAAACTGATCATGGCACTGACCGCCAAGGGGGAGCTGGCCGCGCTGGACCTGACCCGTGCGCCAGTGGACCTGTCAGAAGAAGAAATCGGTGGGCGCCGCATGCCGGGCCTTGTTGATGACTATCTGTATACGGATCGCGGGATCTACCGCCCCGGTGAGACCGTGAAGCTGACCGCCATGCTGCGGGATTCCACGGGGGAGGCCGTGACCGACCGCGCCGGCAGCCTCGTGCTTTACCGCCCGAATGGCCTTCAGTCCGAGAAGATCCGCTTCGAAGGCTCGGAAGCCGCAGCCGTCCTGCATAATTTCGAATTGCCGAAAGGTGCCTCGCGCGGCGAGTGGCGGGTTGAGGTCCAGATGGACGGCCTGTCCGGAACATCGGGTACGGTCCGTTTCTCGGTTGAGGATTTCGTGCCGCAGCGGATCGCGGTGGACCTTTCCGCCGATGACGAGACGCCGGTCAAGCTGGGCGGTACGCGGGATGTCGAGGTGTCTTCGCGCTTCCTCTATGGCGCGCCGGGCGCTGGCCTGACCGTCAAGGCCGAGGCTCGTGTCGAGCGCCAGCCCAATCCGTTCCCGGAGTTTGAAGGCTTCACCTTCGGGCGCCACGATTCCAATTTCCAGGAACGCATTCTCGAATTTGACGATGTTACGACAGACGGTGCAGGCAATGCCCTGATCCGGCTGCAGCCCGGCAATGCAGGCAGCAATGCCGGCATGCCGCTGCGCCTGAACACGGTCGTCTCCGTTCTGGAGCCAGGCGGCCGGGCCGTGTCGGAAAGCGTGCGCGTGCCTTACCGGCCCGAGAACCTCTATCTCGGCCTGAAACCCGGCTTCGACTATTCGGTCGAGCGGGGTGGGGATGCGACCTATCAGGTCGTTGCCATGGATGCCGACGGCAATGCCGTGGCGCGGGGCCTGACATGGAAAGTCCTGGCCATCGACTGGCACTATGACTGGTACAATGACGGCGACCGCTGGCGCTGGCGGCGCTCGCGCACCGTGACCAAGGTCAATGAAGGCGTGCTCACAACGCCGGAAGGCGGTACGGGCGAGATCACGGTCTCCGGTCTCGACTGGGGCAGCCATGAACTGGTGATCGAAGGCACGGATGCAGATGCCAGCACTTCGGCCAGCGACAATTTCTATGTCGGCTGGGGCGGCTATGTCTCTGATGACGGCGTCGAAGCGCCGGACCGCGTGAAGGTTACCGGCCCGGCCCGGGCGCCGGCTTCCGGCCAGACGGCCGAGATCACCATCGTACCGCCCTATGACGGGCAGGCGCAGGTTGTGGTCGCGACCGACAAGGTGCTCTCTGTGCAGAACATCTCCGTCACGGAAGGTGGCACGCAGGTGACCCTGCCTGTGAATGATGAGTGGGGCGACGGTGCCTATGTGATGGTGTCGGTGTTCACCGAACGCGATCCGGTGCTGCAGGCGAAGCCGCGCCGTGCCGTGGGCGTCACCTATGTCCCGCTCAACATGGAAGCCCGCACGTTCGACGTGTCGATCGACGCCCCCAAGACAGCACGCCCACGCGGCGAGCAGGTGGTCGAGGTCAATATCGGCGAAGGCCCGCGCGAGCCGGTCTACCTGACGCTGGCCGCTGTGGATGAGGGCATCCTGCGTCTCACCAAGTTCAAGAGCCCGGACCCTGTGTCGTACTACTATGGCAAGAAGGCGCTCGGCGTGGAACTTTACGATGACTACGGCCGCCTGCTGGATCCGAACATGGGCCTGCCGGCGGAAGTGCGCACAGGCGGTGACCAGCTGGGCGGGGAAGGCCTGTCCGTGGTGCCGGTCAAATCGGTGGCACTGTTCTCTGGCCTCGTTGATGTCGGCCGGTCCGGCAAGGCGAAGGTCCGCTTCGACGTGCCGGAGTTCAATGGCGAGATGCGCCTGATGGCGGTCGCCTGGTCGAAGACCGGGCTCGGTTCCGCCGTCTCCACCATGACGGTGCGCGATGAAGCCCCGGCAGACCTGATCATGCCGCGCTTCCTGGCGCCGGGCGACGAGGCCGTCCTCACTGCCAGCATCGACAATGTGGAACTGGGCGATGGCGAATTCTCTGCCCTCGTCGGTGCCACCAAAGGCGTCTCGATTGCCGACGGCAAGCTGACCCGTGTGCTGAAGACCGGCGAACGGGCTGACCTGCCCGTCCGCGTCGAGGCTGAGGATGAAGGCATTTCCACCGTCCGGCTGGATGTGGAAGGCCCCGACAAATATGCCGTGAACCGGACCTACCAGATCCAGACACGTTCGCCTTACCTGCCGGTGACGCGTGTGTCCTCGAAACTGATGCAGCCGGGCGAAGCCTTCTCGGTCGATCCGAGCCTGCTGTCGGATCTGGTGCAGGGCTCCGGCTTTGTCTCGGTCGGCTTCTCGTCCATCCCGGTCGATGCGGCGACGCTCTATGCTTCGCTGGATCGCTATCCGTATGGCTGCACCGAACAGACGACCAGCCGCGCACTGCCGCTGCTCTATTCGGAACAGCTGGTGGCCATGGGCGCGAAGGATGCGAATGACGATCCGAAGATAAAGGTGCAGGAGGCGGTGAACACACTGCTGAACCGTCAGGGAGCGGACGGCGCGTTCGGCCTCTGGCGCGAAGGCGACGGCTATGCCTCGCCCTGGCTCGGCGCCTATGCGACAGATTTCATCTACCGTGCCAAGGAAGCCGGCTATGCCGTACCGGACGAGGCGATGGACCGGGCCTATGGCGCGCTGCGCCAGATTGCGACGGGCGATGCCTGGCGGGTCTATGGCTACAACACGGACGTCTATGAGAGCCGCTATTCCAACGACACGGTCGACCAGATGATGAAACGGTCCTCGGCCTATGCGCTCTATGTGCTGGCCAAGGCAGGCAAGGCGGACATTTCCCGCCTTCGTTACCTGCATGACCGGGAACTGAAGTCGATCGACAGCCCGCTGGCACGTGCCCATATCGGTGCGGCGCTGGCGCAGCTGGGTGACAAGGCCCGTGCGAACTCGGCCTTCAAGGCGGCGGAAGACGCGCTCGGTTACAACAATACCGGCGACTATTACCAGACGCCATTGCGGGACCTGGCCGGCGTGCTCGCGCTCGCCGCGGAGGCCGGGCAGACCAGCACGCTGGAAAACCTGTCCGAAAAGCTCGGCAATGAATCGCCAGATCCGTCCCGCCTGACCACGCAGGAGAAATCCTTCCTCCTGCAGGCGGTGAACGATCTGGGCGCTGGCGAAGACGGCTTCCGTCTTGAGGTCGAAGGCCTTGGCCGCGGCAACAACAATGACCGCCAATATGCCCTGACCGAAGAGCAGGCTCGCGAAGGCGTGACCTTCACTCTCGGCGGCAAGGCACCGATGTTCCGGACCGTGCTGGTGTCCGGCGCACCGACAAGCGCGCCGCCGGCTGCCGCCTCGAAGATGAAGGTCGACAAGACCTTCTACACGCTGACAGGCGGCCGGGTGGACCTGGCCCGCGTCAATCAGGGTGCCCAGCTGGTCGTGAAGCTGACCGTTTCACCTGAGGAGCGCCGCCTGAACCCGGTGATCGTGGCAGACCTTCTGCCCGCCGGCTTCGAGATCGAGACGGTGCTGCGCCCGGCCGATGGTCGTCAGGAATACGGCCAGTCCGGCGCCTTCGCCTATCTGGGCCAGCTGGCAAACGTCCAGACTGCGCAGGCGCAGGACGACCGCTATGTGGCCGCCGTCGATGTCTACTCGAACTCGGTGACCATGGCTTATGTGGTCCGCGCGGTGACACCGGGTGACTTCGCCATCCCGGGCGTCGTTGCCGAGGACATGTACCGCCCGGCCGTGTTCGCTCGCTCCAAGGCTGGCCGCGTGACCATCGCCCCGGCCCAGAGCGGGGCCGAAGGAGGCAGATAAGGCCATGCTGACAGCGCGCCGGATCTTTGTCGGCGTCTTCGCGCTGTTCCTTGCCGTGGTCATCGCGGACAGGCTGCTGCCTCCGCCACTGGAAAGGGCGGGAGGCCTGTCTGCCCTCGTGACGGACCGGGATGGCAAGCCGCTGCGCGCTTTCGCGACGCCGGATGGCCGCTGGCGGTTCGCCGGAGATCTCGACCGCATCGATCCGGACTTCATCGACGCGCTGATCCGCGTGGAAGACAAGCGCTTCTACCAGCACCGGGGCACTGACTGGATGGGTCTCAGCCGCGCAGCGTTGGACTCGGTGTTTGCTGGCCGCATCGTGTCCGGCGGCTCAACCCTGACCATGCAGACTGCGCGCATGCTGGAACCGCGGGACCGCAACATCGGTTCGAAGCTGATCGAGATCGCCCGGGCCTGGCAGCTGGAGCGACGTCTCACCAAGGACGAGATCCTGTCGCTTTACCTGTCGCTGACGCCCTATGGCGGCAATCTTGAAGGCGTACGCGCGGCGAGCTGGAGCTATTTCGGGCACGAGGCCGACAAGCTCTCGAAGGACGAGATCGCGCTGCTGATCGCCCTGCCGCAATCGCCGGAAGTGCGCCGGCCGGACCGGCACCCAGAGAATGCCGAACGCGCCCGCAACTGGGTGGCGGAAAAGCTCCAGCGCTATGACGTCTTCACTAAAGGCGATGTCGAGGATGTCGCCACGCTCTCCGTGCCCGGACGACGGCGGGATTTCCCGGACCGGGCCTGGCACGGCACGGCCAAGGCGCTGGCGGAAGGCCCGCGCGAAGATGTCCGCTCCACGCTCGATGCCGGCCTGCAGGCGGAAGTCGAACGGATCGCACTGACGCGGGCCGAAGCCGAGGGCGAAGACGTGCAGGTTTCGGTGCTGGTCGTGCACGTGCCGACGCGGGCTGTACGGGCGGTGGCTGGCTCGGCCTCGCGTGACCGGCCGGGTGGTTGGCTGGACCTGACGGCGCAGGCGCGCTCGCCCGGCTCCACTCTGAAACCCTTCATCTACGCCATGGCCTTCGACGATGGCACCGCCGCACCGGACACACGCGTCGCAGACTTGCCGACGCGGTTTGCCTCCTACCAGCCGGAAAACTTCGATCGCATGTTCCGCGGCGATGTCCGCGTATCGGATGCGCTGCAGCACTCTTTGAACATTCCCGCCGTTGCGATGCTGGACCGGGTCGGGCCGGAACGCTTCGCCGCGCAGCTTGCTTCGGCCGGCGCCCGCCCGCGCATCTCCGGCGGGGCGGAACACGAAGCCGGGCTCGCCATTGCGCTGGGCGGGGCAGGGCTGACCGCGCGCGAGCTGGCCGTGCTCTATGCGGCACTCGGTGATGATGGCGTCGCCAAGCCGCTGGTCTGGCGCGCCGACGAGGAAGCGGCAAACTATGAAGCGACCGGCAAGCGTCTCGTCAGCGGGGAAAGCGCCGGGGAAGTGCTCGACATTTTGCGCAAGGCGCCGACACCGGAAGGCCGCATGCCGGGCTCGCTGACGGCGCATGCCCCACAGATCGCGTTCAAGACGGGTACGTCCTATGGCTTCCGGGATGCCTGGGCGGCGGGTGTCTCTGGCCAGCACGCAATCATCGTCTGGGTGGGCCGGGCCGACGGGGCGCCGCGCGCGGGAAAGACCGGGCACGACACGGCGTTGCCGATCCTGTTCGAAGTGGCCGACCGCGTTGCCCAGCACCTGCAGGACGAAGGTGAGGCGACGATGCGGCTGACCAGCCAGAAGCGCCTCTTGAAATCCCATGGCGCGATGAAGTCCCTGGAAGACGCCGGACCGCCGCAGATTCTGTTCCCGCCACAGGCCGCAGAGCTTTGGGCGGGGCCGGTCAACGGGCGCGCCGCGCGCGGCTTTGTTCTGGCCGGGCGGGGCGAAGGCAGGCTCAGCTGGTACATCGATGGCAGGCCGTGCGACACGGATGATGCCGGAGCGCCGGTGTGGAAGCCGGAGCGGCCGGGCTTCTACACGGTGACTGCAGTAGATTCTGCAGGACGCGCCAGCCGCGTCCGTGTGCGCGTGCTGACCGGGCCTGCCTGAAAACACGGCAAAGCCACAAATGTGCCGCTTTCGAACAACACAGGCGCAACACATTCCTGTTAGGACTGTGTTTACAGGGTTACGAACCATCGGTCATTTCCCATATCAGACGGGAAGTAAAATGGTTCCGGCCTGAATGACAGAGTAGAAGTAAGATGCGTACCCGTTCACCCCAGTCTGTTGCCCTTGTTGCAGGCCTTGCCGCGATGGCGCTTGGCTTCTTTTCCAGCGCCGGTGCGCAGGATCAGTTTTCCAGCCCGGACGCGAAACGTCTGTCGACGGCAGTGTTTGCAGGTGGCTGCTTCTGGTGCGTGGAAGCGGACTTCGACAAGGTGGACGGCGTCGTCTCGACCGTGTCCGGCTATACCGGTGGCACGGTGGTGAACCCGACCTACAAGCAGGTCTCGCACGAAAAGACAGGCCATTATGAGGCCGTCAAAGTCACTTATGATCCGGACAAGGTCAGCTATGATGCGCTGGTGGACTACTATTTCCACCACATCGACCCGACCGATGCGACCGGCCAGTTCTGCGACAAGGGTGACAGCTATCGCTCTGCTGTGTTTGTCGCCAATGGTGACCAGCGCGAAGTGGTGGAAGCCGAGATCGACATGATCAACACGTCCGGCGTGCTGGGCACGCCTGTGGTGACGCAGATCCTTGACGCCAGCACTTTCTGGCCGGCCGAGGACTATCACCAGGACTATTACAAGAAGAACCCGCTCAAATACCGCTACTACCGCACAGCCTGCGGACGTGATGCGCGGGTGAAGAATGTCTGGGCAGGCGCCTCATCCGGCCACTGATCTGGCGGTCACGGATCCGGCGATTCCGATTTTGCAGAGCAGGGGGCAGGCGGGAATTCCGTCTGGCCTTTGAACCGGTCTTCCCAGGCCGCGTCATGCACCTGTGGCTCAAATCCTGAAGCGACATAAAGGACGAAGGTGCGCGACAGCGGACAGCCATTGCTGCGCTTGCCGAGCGGCACCGAAATCTCGCCCACCTGTTCGAAGGTCTCGAACTCGCTGCGCAGCATGGGCCGCATACCCGCATGGATCGAGACGACAAGCACGCGCTGGTCCAGCGGGGCGGCGAGCGGCTGGGATTCAGAGAAGCTTTTCGGCACGCCGTAACGCCGCCAGGAGAGCAGCGGCAAGGTCCGGTTGCGGCCATAATAGTCCAGTCCGTGCCAGACTTCGCGCTCGTCCACGAGCACTGCGGTTGCGCCGAGGGATCGGGCAAAACCGAATACGTCCTTTGACGCCTCGTCCCAGCCACGCGTGCGCTTCAGCGCATTGTCGAGACCGAGTGCGGTGGATGTTTGCAGAGGCAGGAGCGAGATCACCGCGAAGCTCAGCGCGAGAACGCCATGCAGGCCGATGCTGAACCAGAGCAGGCCGGACGGCCGGTATTTCATCATGGTCGCGAACAGCAGAAGGCCGCCACTCACCAGAACGCCCAGCCCAAGGCGCACCCAGACGCTGAGGTCCGGCACGAACTGAAGCGCCACAAAGGTGAGCCCCGCCACGATGAACCAGAGGTTCCGGTTGGGGCGAGCGCGCACCAGCCAGGCTGCAACCAGCACGCTGGCGGCGGGGTAGGCTGTTGCCGCCCAGTTCGCATTCGCGCGGGAGAGGACGGCCTGGCCGAGAATGATGATCAGGACCGGCAGGATGAAGCACAAGAGCCAACGGTCCCGCCCCATCATGCCTTCATCCTGGGACCGGATAACAAACAGGCCGGAGACGAGCGCCAGGAAACTGATCGGCCCGAACACGCCCAACTGGTCGACCAGGAAAGTCAGCGCGTTTTCGGGATTGATCAGGTCTCCGCCGAGATTGGCATTGTCGACCGTGTGACTGACCGTCTTGAAGTCATGCGCGGCATTCCAGGCCATGTGCGGGGCGAAGACCAGCGCGGCGAGTGCCAGCACGAGGAAGCCGCGCGGCGAAATCAGCGCGCGGCGCGTGTCCCGGTCGATCAGCAAGGTCAGGACGATGCCGATCAGGAAATAGATCATCGCATATTTCGACAGGAGGCCCGCGCCGATGGCGAGACCGAGACCGGCGGCGCTGGCCCAGCTGCCGTCCCCGGTGCGCAGGCGCCAGAAGCAGAAGAGGGCCGCGCACCAGAAGGGCATCAGCACGCCATCGGTCGAGATCACGGCGGAGGACAGGATCACCGCCGGCATCAGCGCATAGCCAAGTGCTGCCAGCATGCCGGTGCGGGCGCCATACATGTCGCGACCGAGATGAAACAGGAAAATGGCCCCGGCCGTGTGCAGGAAAGGGGCGGGCAGGCGCACGGCCCATTCCGAATTGCCGAGGACGGAGGTCACCGCGTGGATCAGCCAGGCGATCATCGGCGGCTTTGAATAATAGCCCCAGTCCAGCGTCTCGCCCCAGCGCCAGTACTGGGCTTCATCGGCATAGAGGTTCAGCGGTGAGACCGCGAGCAGCAGGACACGCAGGGCCAGCAGAATCATCAGGGTCAGATAGGTGATACGGCGCCAGTCTGTCGTCGATTCGCCGGGGGATTCGGTCATTTGCCTCAGGCCTTTCGGGAGAGACGCCGGTTATGCGATGAGGCGGAGACAGAATATACCCCAAAATGCACGTTTTCGGGTGAAGTTCAGGTGAACCGATTATTGCAACCGTGTCATTTTTGCATCGCACCATCGCCTTTGACACGAATCCGATAGGCATGTGTTTAACCTTCAAGATCCTGTCACTAATCTGTCATCCGGAGTCGTTATGCGACCCCAAACCGGGCGATGTGCAAGGGCATCGGCTGGGGATCTCTCGGACAGGGGAAAATCATGATCAACTGGAATAACTTCGCTCGCGGGGCTGCTGTATCAGCCATCGCGATCACGGCGGCAGGCATTGCATCGGCACAGGTTACGACCTCGTCGATCTCTGGCTCCGTCGTTGATGAGTCCGGAGCAGCCGTTTCCGGCGCTACCGTCACCATCCTTCACGAGCCATCGGGTACGGTTTCCGTCGCTTCGACCAACGCAGCTGGCCAGTTCGCGGCTCAAAACCTCCGCGTTGGCGGCCCGTACAGCGTCACCATCACCGGTGAAGGCTTCGTTCCGGCCCGCGCTGAAGGCGTTTACGCCAACCTCGGTGAAGATACCGACCTCAACCTCTCGATCTCGCGCGCAGACGACGCTGCCGTCATGGACACGGTTGTCATCACCGGCACCGCGCTTCAGGTCGCTCAGGTCGCTACCGGCCCGTCTTCGACCTACAACCTCGCGACGCTGGAAAATCTTCCGGCGATGAACCGCGACATCAAGGATATCGTCCGTCTCGACCCGCGCGTCTATGTCGACGAAGCCTTCAACGACTCCATCAACTGCGCCGGTGCCAACCCGCGCTACAACTCGCTGACCGTCGACGGCGCACGCCTGTCCGACAATTTCGGTCTGAACTCGAACGGTTACCCGACGGAGCGCATTCCGTTCTCCTTCGACTCGATCGAACAGGTCTCTGTTGAGCTTGCTCCGTTCGACGTCGAATACGGCCAGTTCACCGCCTGTAACGTCAACGCTGTGACCAAGTCCGGCGGCAACGAATTCCACGGCGGCCTGTTCTTCGACTACACCGATGACTCGCTGACCGGCGACGAAACCGACGGCATCGCCCGCGACCTCGGCTCGTTCGAAGAGAAGCGCTACGGCTTCAACGTTGGCGGCCCGATCATCAAGGACAAGCTGTTCTTCTTCGGTTCCTACGAGAAATTCGAAGGCGCAAACATCTTCGGCTTCACGCCGGAAAGCGCTGGCATCACCCAGGCTGATTACGATCAGATCATCTCGATCGCTGAAGGCTATGGCTACGTTTCCGGCGGCCTGCCGACGTCTATCGGCGTCGAGGACGAGAAAATCTTCGCGAAGATCGACTGGAACATCAACGATGACCATCGTGCGACCTTCTCGTACAATTACAATGACGGCTTCAATCTGAGCCCGTCGGATTCCGGCTCCAGCCGTCTTTCTGACGGTAACCACTACTATGAGCGTGGCGCCAAACTGCAGAACTACTCCGGTGCTCTGTACTCCGACTGGACCGACAACCTGTCGACCGAACTGCGTGTTACCTATGTTGATCTCGACAACCGTCAGACCCCGGTTGCCGGTCTCGACAATTTCGGTGAAGTTCAGGTCGATGTGGGTGGCAGCACCGTCTACCTCGGCGCCGACGATTCCCGTCACGCCAACGAGCTGAATTACACGACCCTGAACTACAAGGCGAAAGCCGACTACACGATGGGTGACCACACCTTCACGTTCGGTGCCGAACGCGAAGAGTTCGAAGTGTTCAACCTCTTCATCCAGGAAGTTAAGGGCGAGTGGGTCTTCGGTTCGATCGCAGACTTCGCTGCAGGCGATTTCGATGACTTCCGCTACGAGAACGCTGCTGGTTCCAACGATCAGAATGATGGCGCAGCCGACTTCGGCTACGAAATCAACACGATCTACGTGCAGGACGACTGGCAGGTTACGGACAAGCTCGATGTTGTCCTCGGCCTCCGCTACGACTTCTACACGTCGGGCGACAAGCCGATGTTCAACCAGGGCTTCTTCGACGATTACGGCATCCGTAACGACGAAAACATGGACGGCCGCGACCTGCTGCAGCCGCGCTTCGGCTTCACCTATGAGTTCAATGACGACATCAGCTTCCACGGCGGTGCCGGTCTCTACTCCGGTGGTAACCCGAACGTCTGGATCTCGAACAACTACTCCAACAATGGTGTGACCCTGTTCGAATGCCGCAACCGTGGCCGGTCGTCCGACTGTGTCGGCGACGGTTCGCTGACCAACATCAACGACTTCACCTACGGTGGTGGTACCGGCAGCCCGTTCATCAACGTTCCGGATGAGTTCATTGCTGCTGTTGGCGCTGCTGAAGGCGGTGGCCCGGTCAACGCGCTCGACCCGAACTTCGAACTGCCGTCCGAATGGAAGTTCGCGCTCGGTACGGTCGTCGACTATGACAGCGGCCACCCGCTGCTGGGCGACAACTGGCGCTTCATGGCCGACATTCTGTACTCCAAGACAAACGAAGCAGCGATCGCTGTTCCGATCAGCTGGGTGCAGACGGATACCGCTCCGGACGGCCGCCCGATCTACGGCACCGGCAACACCAACGACTTCCTTCTCACCAATACCAAGGAGAAGGGTGACGCACTGGTCCTGTCCGTGGGCGTGTCCAAAGAGTACGACAACGGCATCGACTGGTCGCTGGGCTATGCCTACACCGACGCAGACGATGTGAACCCGATGACTTCGTCGGTTGCGTTCTCGAACTTCTCCAACTTCACGACGTCTGACGCTGTGAACCCGGATCTCGGCACTTCGGACTACGAGATCGCTCACCGCATCAACTTGACGGTCAACTGGGAGAAGGAATTCTTCAAAGGTCTCTACACGAAGGCATCGCTCTTCGGTACGGCCAACGAAGGTGCTCCGTACTCCTACACGTTCGGTTCGAACACCGGCATCTTCTCGCCGCTGTTCAGCAACCGCCGTGCTCTGGCCTACATCCCGACTGGCATCGCAGATCCGCTGATCTCGCCTGACTCGGATATGGGTGCTGTTGAGTCGCTCGTTGCCTTCATCAACAAGGACGAGACCCTTCAGGACGCACGTGGCAGCATCATCCGCCGCAACTCGGCTGCTGATGACTGGTGGACGAAGTTCGACCTGAAACTGACCCAGGAGCTTCCGGGCCTCCGCGCTGACGACCGCGCTGAAGCGTTCATCATTGTCGAAAACGTCGGCAACCTGCTGAACTCGGATTGGGGTATCCTTCGCGAGCACGGCTTCCCGGCGAACGCCGAGCTGTACTCGATCAGCGGCATCGACGCCCAGGGCCGTTACATCATCGACGGCTTCAACTCGAGCGCCGACCGTGACTCCATCGTGGTCAGCCCGTCGCTGTGGCAGGTCCACTTCGGTGTGAAGTACAAGTTCTAAGCCTTACGGCCTGAACTGAATTGAAATCGGGAAGGGCGGCCTCCATGTGGGGCCGCCCTTTTCCTTTATTGACAGGTGTGGCATGGCGCGCGCGATGAGTGACAACAAACCCTTCCTTCCGCCCGAATGGGCGCCGCAGGCTGCCCTCTGGTGCGGCTGGCCGCATCTTGCCGACGAATGGGGCGGCAGTCTTGAAGGCCCGCGCCAGCAGATCGCCGGATTCATCCGGGCAGCCGCCGACCATCTGCCAGTCCGTGTTGCAGCCGGATCTGCCGAAGCACTGGCCTCGGCCACCGCGGCGGTCGGCGACGTGGCGAAAGTCGTGGAGCTGCCGGCCGGGGACATCTGGCTGCGCGATACAGGCCCCATCGTTACGGGGCAGGGCGAGACGCGTGTGGCGCAGACCTTCCGCTTCAATGGATGGGGCGGCAAATACCTGATGCCCGGCGACACAGAGACGGCAGCGGCGATTGCGACCTATGAGACGCTGCCTGCCACTCCGCATGACATCGTACTGGAAGGCGGCGCCATCGATGCCGACGGCACAGGCCGCCTGCTGACCACGCGCCAGTGCCTGCTAAATCCAAACCGCAATCCGGACCTGACGGCAGACGAGATCGAGGCCCGCATCTGCGCGGCACTTGGCATCGACGAAATGATCTGGCTGGGCGATGGCCTGCTGAACGACCACACCGACGGCCATGTCGACAATATCGCCCGCTTCATCGGGCCGGGCCATGCGCTCTGCCAGATGCCGTCCGGTGACGATGACCCGAACACCGAGGTCCTGCTGGAGATCGAAGCCACGCTGCGCAATGCAGGCCTGGATGTGACGACGATTCCGTCACCCGGACTGATCCTCGGCGAGGATGGCGAGCCGATCCCGGCAAGCCATATGAATTTTACCATCACCAATGGCGCCGTGCTGGTGCCGGTCTATGAGGACCATTACAGCCTTGTGGCGCTGTCGGAGATGCGTGTCCTGTTCCCGGGCCGCAAGATCATCGGCCTGCCGGCTGGACATATCCTGGGTGGAGGCGGAAGCTTCCACTGCATGACCCGCGAAATTCCCGCCTGATCCGGAGGATCTGAAGATGAGCCGTACTCTCACTGTCGCCAGCATCCAGTTCACCCCGAGTGACGACATGCAGGACAATATCGACCGCGTGGCAGGTTTCATCCGTGAGGCCGCCGGGCAGGGCGTCGATGTCGTGCTGCCGCCCGAACTCTTCTGCGGTTATTATTTCTGCAAGACGCAGGAGGAGCATCATTTCGCGCGTGCCTTGCCCTGGCAGGACCATCCCGCCGTGGTGCAGCTGGCAGAACTCGCGGCGGAACTCGGCGTCGTCATCCCCGTCTCGATCTACGAGAAGGACGGTCCGCACTATTACAATTCGCTCGTCATGATCGATGCCGATGGCACGCCGCTGGGTATCTATCGCAAGAGCCATATTCCGGATGGCCCCGGCTACCAGGAAAAATACTATTTCCGGCCAGGCGATACGGGCTTTCGTACCTGGCAGACCATGAAGGGCAATATCGGCGTCGGCATCTGCTGGGACCAGTGGTTTCCGGAAGCAGCGCGCGCCATGGCCCTGATGGGCGCGGACGTCCTGCTGTACCCGACGGCGATCGGTGCGGAGCCACACGATGCTAGTCTCGACACCGCCGCACGTTGGCGCCGGGTGATGCAGGGCCATGCCGTTGCCAATGTCATTCCGGTCGTGGCGGCCAATCGCGTGGGCGATGAGGAAGGCCAGGTCTTCTACGGCACGAGCTTCATCACCGACCATGTCGGCGAAGTTGTCACCGATTTCGGACGCATTGAGGAAGGTGTGCTGGTTGCGAGCTTCGACCTGGACCTGGTCGATCGTGACCGTGCAGCGTGGGGCTTCTTCCGCGACCGCCGGACGGATCTTTACGACATTCTGGTCTAGGGCAGGCTTCAGCTGCCGCCGGGGACGCCGCGCGATGGCCGCTGGCTGTCGGGCGGGGTCGGATGTGACGCGCGTTCCGGCTTCGGCTTCGGCGCCTTCAATGAGGCAATCACGATCACATCGCTCGTCTCTTCGACATAGTGTTCCGCAAGTTCAGCGATCACGGTTTCGAACTCTTCGGGGCTGACGCGCCGGTCGAGGTTCGGGTCGAAGCGGACAGGATTGGCCAGCGTATCGTCGCGCGTCGGCAGGCTTTCGGCCCAATTGATCTGCTCGAATGCTGTCAGGTGACCGTCACCATTGGCGTCGGCCTTCTTGAAGGCGGCTGCGGTGCCCGCTTCCACTTCCTCACGGGTGATCCGGCCGTCTCCATCGGTGTCAAAGCTCAGGAACAGGCCGCCGCCAGCAACCAGCCGGTCAGGCGTTCCGCGGGGCTTGTGGGCTTCGGATTTGGTAAATCCCTGGCCGGGCAGGCGGACAATATCGTCATCGGCCTGCTGGGCGCTCGCCGGGGCGGCTGCAGCCATCAACAGGGCGCCAGCCAGCGCAATCGAACGGAAAATCATGGGATTTACTCCACTAACAGGCGGCCAGACTAAGCGTGTGTTGTGTTTATGCAACATATGGTTTCAGTTATATTGCGCCGGAATGGACCAGGCATTAGCACTCCGTTAACGCGCCCTTAACGCTCGAGGGGCAATTCGTTAACCGTTTCATCGGTCGTTATCGCGGCCGATTCGGGCTTTTGGATGACGCGGCATGGCACTTACAGCGGAGCAGGTTCCGATCATTATGGCCGCCGGTGCGGCAGCGCTCGGCCTTGCCGCGCTGCTTTGGGCGCTGCGGGTATCGGACGGTGCGCGCGGGGCAGCCCGCAAATACCGGGACCGGTCAGCTGAGCTGGAAACCACGCTCGCCGCCCATCGCTCGATCCTCGGCGCCCATCCGGGTGTCATTCTCGTCTGGCAGGGCGAAGCGCTCGAAGCCGAAGGCGACGACATCATCCCGCCCGAAATGTACGGGTCTCCAGTCGCGTTGGCCGGTCTGCTGAGCTTCACAGACGATGCCATCTCACCGGATCCGGCGGTTCGTATCATTGAAGGCCTCGCTGACCTCGAAGCCCGCGACAGTGCCGGCCAGGACACGACCCTCCGCATCCGCCTGCGCGAGCTGCGCGAGACGGGGCAGGCCTTCTCGCTGACCATTATCGGCCCGTCCGGCCGTTTCCTCGAAGCCGACGGCCGCACGGCTGGTGCTCGCGCTGTGGTCTGGGTTAGCGATGCGACGATCAAGGGGCTGGAAGAAAGCTCGGCCCGCGGCAAGCTGGAGGAGGCCCGCCAGGTCATTGCGCGCGATCCGACCGCCTTCCTCGACATGCTGGGCAAGGCGCCGTTCCCGGCCTGGCGCATGTCCGGCATGGGCAAGCTGCAATGGGTGAACCCCGCCTATATCGAAGCCGTCGACGGGACCAATCTCGACCGGGTGCTGGACCGCCAGCTGATGCTGGACCAGGCGACTGCCGATCAGGCTCGCAAGACGATCAGCGAAGGTATCGACATCGACGAGACGCGCCACATCACCATCAATGGTGCGCGCCGGGCGATGCGTATCCTGACTTTCCCGCTATCCGGCGGGGCAGGGGCGATGGCACTGGATGTGACCGCGCAGGAAGACGCGCGCGACGAACTGAACCGGCACGTCCGTGCCCATGATGAGACCCTGAACCATGTGGCCGATGCCGTCGCGATCTTCGGCGCCGACCGGAAGCTGACCTTCTACAACAAGGCGTTCCGCGACATGTGGGATCTCGATGAGAGCTTCCTGCTGGATCGTCCCGGCCATGGCCAACTGCTGGACCGGCTGCGCGAGCGACGCAAATTGCCGGCCCGGGCGAACTATGCCGAATGGCGCGCTGAAGAGCTCTCCTACTATCTCGACATTGACGGGGTGAAGGAAGACACCTGGTCGCTTCCGGACGAGCGGACCCTGTCGGTTACGCGTCAGCGCCACCCGATGGGCGGCCTGCTTCTTCTGTTCAAGGACATTACCGGCGAACTGGAGCTGCAGACGCGGTTCAATGCGATTGTGAAGACGCAGAGCTCCACGCTCGACAATCTCCACGAAGCCGTTGCCGTGTTCGGCGGCGACGGACGCATGAAGCTGCACAATAATGCGTTCGAGCGCCTGTGGAGCCTCAGCGAAGAGATGCTGAAGGACCATCCGGATTATGACGATGTGGTGGAGGAGTGCATTCCGCTGTTCCACGACACGGAAATCTGGGCGGCCATGAAGAGCCACATCACCGATCCCTCCGCCAAGGCGCGCCAGTCAACGACGGGTGAAATGCGCCGGTCGGACGGCTCCATCCTGACTTACCTCACCCATCCACTGCCGGACGGGAACACGCTGATCGCCTTTGCCGATGTGACAGCGACCCGCCGCGTCGAATCCGCCCTGCGCGAGCGCGCCGAAGCCTTCGAAGCCGCTGACCGCCTGAAGACGGAATTCGTCCGCAACGTCTCCTACCAGTTGCGTTCACCACTCACGGTTATCTTTGGCTATGCAGAGCTGCTGGAGACCCAGCGCAATGGCGACCTGACCGAGCGCCAGAAGGATTATGTCAGCGCCATCCTGTCTGCTTCGGATCACCTGTCCAAGCTGATCGAGAACATCCTCGATCTCGCCATGATCGAAGCCGGCCGCATGGATCTCGACCTCGAAGATGTCGATCTGGCTGGCGTGATCGATGAAAGCATCGAGATGGTTGTCTCGAAGGCCGAGGATACGCAGATCGCGGTCCGGTCTGAGATCGAAGGCAAGCTGGGCATGATCCGGGCCGACGAGCGGCGCATCCGCCAGATCCTGTTCAACCTGATTTCCAACTCGCTGCGCTTCACCGATTCCGGCGGCGAGATTGTCATCTCGGCCCAGCGCATGGGTGACATGGTGACCTTCTCTGTCCGCGACAATGGCCGAGGCCTTGAGGCGGACAAGCGTGCGACGAGCTTCGACAGCTTCGTCTCAGGCGACCAGCGCGGCGCGGGGCTGGGCCTTGCGCTGGTGAAGCATTTTGTCGACCTGCACGGCGGCACCGTCGGCATGAAGCCGGTCGATGGCGGCGGACTGGAAGTCACCTGCTGGCTACCGGCACAAGCCATGCGCGCCGTGAGTGCACAGCGCGAACTGCTTCTGTCGGAGAATGTTGTTCCGTCCTGAAACGGAATGGCCCGCGCAGCCTAGTGCGTCTCAGTTGCCGTCTTGCTGGCGCGCTCCGGATCCTGGCCGCGCGTTTCCGCAACCATCCGGACCGGAACTTCCGGCGCTGCATCATAGCGGATGATCGCAGGCTTGGAGACCAGCAGGTCTGATCCGTCTTTGTCCGTCACCACAACGGTTTCCATGACCGCCGGGGCCTCTTCGCCTTTCGGCAGGAAGTCAGCTTCCAGACGGCCGCGCAGCTGGCCACCTTCAGCAGCAAGAACGGGCAGGGCAACGCTGGCAGCGGCGAGCGAGACGGCGACATAACGAATGGCGGACATGAGACAACTCCCGGGCAAATCCAAAACTCGCCCCGGGAGATGCATGTTTTGTGCCAAAAACGCCTATTTGGCGAATTTCAGCAGGAACCGGTCAGTCTTGCGCCGGACGGCCGGGTCGAACACCTGCACGGTGCCGTCATCGTCCGGGTTGGCCAGCACGTCGCTTTCATCCACCAGCGTCAGGCCGTGATTTTCAGCCAGTGCGATGATGACAGCCTTGTCGATCCTGTGCGTATCGCCGCCGGTTGTCGGCGGTGAGCCGGCTGGTGCCATGTGGTCCAGCACGACCAGATGGCCGCCCGGCTTCAGCACACGGGCAATCTCGTCGAACGTCATGTCGGGATCTCCGAGCACGCCCTCCGGTTCGTCTTTCGGCGTGTACCAGAGCTCATGCGGGCCGAGGAACCAGGTCACGATATCTGCGTCTGCGTCCGGCACATTGGACAGGTTGTCGAAGGCGCTCTCCACGATCTGAACATTCAGCAGCCGGCCATCGACCCGTTTTGAGACGGAGTCGCCGAGGAAAGCTTTGAAGGATGGCGGGTTCTGCATGTAGACCTTGCCGTCTGGCCCCGCGACCCGGGAGAGCAGCTCTGTATAGAAGCCATCTCCGGCTTCCATCTCCACAACGGTCATGCCGGGCATGATGCCCGCAAAGGCGAGTACTTCGGCGGATTTCCGCACCGGGTACAATTCATAGTCCTGTTCCGGACGGTCGTCCTGTCCGAAGACACTTTCATAGTCGAAGCCGCCCGGCGAAACCTTGGGCGCAGGGGCGTCGTCTGCTTCCGGCGCGACTGGGGCGGCCACAGGGGCTTCCGGAGCGGGTTCTGCGGCGGGTGTGGCGCATGCAGCCAGCAGGGCACCGGCCAGGCTGAGTAGTGCAATCTGTTTCATTTATCAGTCCTCCTCAGGACGGTCCGTTATCGGATCAGGCTTCGGTCAGCATTTTCTCACTCATTTCCCACAGGCGTTCTGCCCGTTCGTCATCACAGGCCCATGGACGAACATGTTCCCAGCGTTCGCTCGATTCCGTGGCCAGCTGCGCGATATCGCAATCCTCGCAATAGACGCCGCCGCGATCGGCCAGCTGGGGCGACGTCGCCGCCCAGACGGTTGTTGAGGCGCCCTGTTCGGGTGTCTTGAACCGTTCCAGCACCATGGGTGGAATGGACCCGTCCGGCGCCTTCCAGCCGAGCGCGACCATTTCCTCTTCCGGCAGGTGGCGCTGCAGTGGCGTAAAGATCCCGCCGGGATGGACAGAGAAGGCGCGGATGCCGATATCCCGGCCGCGCCGGTCTACGCCGAGGGCAAACAGGGCGTCGGCGGTCTTGGCCTGTCCGTAGGCCTCCCATTTGTCGTAAGCGCGCTCGGTGTAGTTCGGATCGTCCCAGATGATGTCCGACCGGGCATGGCCGATCGACGATAAGGCAACGAGACGAGAATTTTCCGTACGCTGCATGGCTGGGGCGAGGGCGAGGCTCATCGCCATGTGCCCGAGATGGTTGATACCGAACTGGCTTTCCCAGCCGGGGCCGACCCGTTCCAGCGGGCAGGCCATGATGCCGGCATTGTTGATCAGGATGTCGAGGCCCCGTCCGGTCTCGTCATATTCGCGGGTGAATTTCTCGACGCTGGCAAGATCAGCGAGGTCCATGGCAGCGATCTCGATGTCGCCAGCCACATCCGCCAGTGCGGCTTCGGCCGTATCGAGCCGCCGGGCCGGGACGGTGACCCATGCGCCCGCCGAGGCGAGGGCTCGCACCGTTTCCAGTCCGATGCCGGAATAACCGCCGGTCACAATGGCATTCTTGCCGGACAGGTCGATTCCCTCGATCACTTCGGCGGCGGTGGACTTGTCGTGGAATCCCGATCCGATCGGGGCCTGGTCTTCTGCAGCCATCCGGATATCTCCCTTTTCTCCGACCGTGCGTTGAGCGGCGGATACTGCCCCGCAGGTGTGGAAGCGACAAGTGCGGGTTAAGAAAGCTTAAGCTGGCAAAGCCTTGGTGACGCCCTGATCCGGTCCCTATATCAGAGACGGAACAATGACTTAGGAAGGGCAGACCCCCATGATACGCTCCCCTCTGATTGCAGCGGCGCTGACCTGTTGCGCCATCGCCTTGCCGGCCGCGGCCCAGTATGGCCGGGTCGAGAAATCCCAGGCCGAGATCGCGCTCGAAAACGCCAAGGAGACGTTCGCCACACAGCGTGCCGCGCGTCAGGAAGCCAACACGGCCTGTGCCGCGCGGGACTATGATGCCTGTGTGAAGGCGGGCGACTCCTATCGCAAAGGGACCGGCGGTACGCAGGACTACGGCCTGGCCATCAAGGCGTACGAGCGGGCCTGCAATGGCGACAATGGGAAGGGATGTTCCTCGCTGGCCTACCTCACCATGCTGGGACGCGGCATGGACGCCAATCCGGTGAAGGCCCGCAGCCTTTACAAGCAGTCCTGTGACCTCGGCGAAGTCAGCGGCTGTGCCGGTTATGGCAACATGCTGTTCACTGGCACGGGCGGAGCCAAGAATGTGCCCGAAGGTACGCGTGTGCTGCAGGAGTCCTGCAACCGTGACTATGAATGGGCGTGCGACCGGTTGGACGAGCTGGGCGCGTACGATCCCGATTCCGTTGCTTATGAACGCCTGAAAGACATGCGCGGCGGCTGAGGCGCTGCGCGGCCTTGTGCTTAGCTGCGGCTGGTTGCCGGGCCGGATGACAGGAACGAAGCCGGCGGTGACATGGGCGCTGCCGCACGCGTTTCCGTGACAGGCGGGACAGTCGGCGCAGCAGGTTGCGAGACTGCGGCGACCGGCTCCTTGATGCCTGCCGGCGCTGGAACTTGTTGAGGCTCAGGTGGGCCCAAACGATCCGGAAGGTCTGCCGCGATCAGCAGGTTCGCCGTCAGCATGGCGCCTTCATCAACGCGGACGGAACGTGCGGCGACATCGCCGCCAACATTTGCGCCCGACCAGATCTCGATCGACTGGTGTGCCAGGACCGTGCCTTCCAGTTCCCCGTGCACGATGATCACCGGCGCTTGGATCCGGCCTTCGACGCGTCCGCCACGTTCGATGATCAGCATGCTTTCGCAGCGGATGTTGCCTTTGATCAGGCCCGCCACGACCAGCTGTGTAGTGAAGTGAAGATCGCCTTCGAGGCGCGTTCCCTCAAGGATCAGGTTTGCCGGTTCTCCGCCGCGCATTTTATCTGCAGGTGCCATGGAGGTTTGAACCCTTCTCTAGTCTATCAGCGCGTCTATGCATGGATCATGCCCGGATAGCGGAATCTGTTGATTCCATGGGGGGGTTGGTGTCCGCTCGCCAGCGGATCGGGCACTTGCCCCGATTTGGCCCCGCACGGGCCTCAGGTCTGCCGGGGCGGGGGAGTTGGATCGGAATATGCGTATCACGGGCCTGATTGCGACGGTTTTTCTGGCACTGGCGGCCTGTTCCCGGCCGGCCATGCCTGCGCCGGAAGCCACGCCCGATGGGCCATTTGCACCGGGCAATGAAGGCATTGACCTTTCCCATCACAATGGCCGGGTAAACTGGGAGGCGCTCGGCAGTGCGCCCATCGATTTCGTGTACCTGAAGGCCACCGAGGGGCGGGACTGGAAGGATACCCGGTTCCAGGAAAACTGGCTGGAGGCGAGCCAGCGGGGCTGGCATGTCGGCGCCTATCATTTTTACCTGCTTTGCCGGAACGGGGCCGCGCAGGCGGCGAATTTCATCCAGTCAGTGGAAGTACGTGACGGCACACTGCCGCCGGCCGTGGACCTTGAATACGCACACAATTGTACGCCGGACGGCCCGATGGAGGCCGTACTGGCCGAGATCGAGGATTTCCTGAATGCGCTGGAGGCGGAATATGGCGTCCCGCCTGTGCTCTACACGACGCCCGAATTTCACCGCGATTGGCTGGAAGGCCGCTTTCCCGCGAACCCGGTCTGGATGCGCAGCCTGTCCGGCCCGCCGGAGGGCGAAGTGCTCATCTGGCAATATTCGATGAAAGGCCGCGTGCCGGGGGTCGAGGGGTTTGTCGATCTCAACCGTATTCCGGCAGGCGATTAGAGCTCCAGGTCCCGCGCGAGCCGTGTGAGGCCTTCTTCCGGCGTGATCCGGGGCTGCAGCGTAGCCGGGATTTCGGCCGGGTCCACAGCCGCCTTGTCGAGATCGACCCGGGCGAGCTGCGCCGGGCTGAGCGGCAGCTTCAGGCCGAGACCGGACAGGAGAGAGACCAGCGCACGTATGGGGCCGAGCGGGACGGGAATATCGATCCCGGCATGGCCCGATGCCTGGCGCGCGGTCGTGATCAGGTCCCGGTGCGGCAGGGTTTGCGGGCCGCCAACAGCAAGAAGACCGGCTGCCTTCCATTCATTCGACACCAGCGCTGCCGCCAGCCGGGAAAGGTCTTCGACATGGATCGGTTGCTGGCTGGCTTTGCCTGACCCGAGACGCGGAAACACAGGCAGGCGGGCCAGCAGTTTCAGCAGGCGCGACAGGTTCCCATCGCCCGGATAGCCATAGATCATGGTTGGCCGCAGGATCGCCCAGCCGGGCGCGCCGTCCTGCACATCGGTCTCTGCCGCACGCAGCCGGTCATAAACCGGATCAGCCCCGACGATGGCGACATTGTTGGATGAGAAGACAACGCCCCGCTCCACGCCGCCTTCGCAGAAGGCCTGCGCCGCCGGAGCAGAGATCGACAGGATCGGGGTCAGCACCACACCGCGGACTTCCGGGGCAAGCGCGCGGACGGCGGCAAGGTCTGACAGGTCGAGTGGGGCGAGTTCGATACCGGCGACATGCAGCCGGGCGTCAAGCTCTGCATCGGGATGGCGCCGTGTCGCGACGACCTTCAGCCCGCGGGCAGCAAGGTCCAGCGCGATCAATGCCCCCAGCGGGCGGTTCGCTCCGGCGACGAGAAAGGGGCCAGTTGAGGTCACGCCTCCGCTCTATCAGCGTTCGAGCGGAGGCGCGAGAGTGAGTTAGTTGCGGGACTTGTCGACCAGGCGGTCGTTCTGGGCCCAGTGCATCATGCCGCGCAGTTTTTCGCCGACTTCTTCGATCGGGTGGCTGTTCATGCGCTGGCGCATGGCGTTGAAGCCCGGCGCGCCGGCCTGGTTTTCCAGCACCCAGTTGCGCGCGAACGTGCCGTTCTGGATGTCTTCCAGGACCTTTTTCATGTTCGCCTTGGCATCCGAGTTCACGACGCGGGGGCCGGAAACGTATTCGCCATACTCGGCTGTATTGGAGATCGAGTAGTTCATGTTGGCGATGCCGCCTTCATAGATCAGGTCGACAATCAGCTTGGTCTCGTGAAGGCACTCGAAATAGGCCATTTCCGGCGCGTATCCGGCTTCGACCAGCGTTTCGTAGCCAGCCTTGATCAGCTCGACGATGCCGCCGCAAAGCACGGCCTGTTCGCCGAAGAGGTCGGTTTCGGTCTCTTCACGGAAGCTCGTCTCAATGACGCCGGCGCGGGTGTTGCCGATGGCTTTGGAATAGGAGAGGGCGACAGCCTGGGCTGTGCCCGTGGCGTCCTGGTGGATGGCAATCAGGCCCGGCAGGCCGAAGCCCATCTGGTATTGTGCGCGCAGCGTGTGGCCGGGACCTTTCGGGGCCGACAGGGACACGTCAACATCGGCGCGCGGGCGGATCAGGTTGTAGTGCACGTTGAAGCCGTGGCCGAACATGATGTGCTGGCCGGCACGCAGGTGCGGCTCGATCTCGTTGGCGTAAAGCACAGCCTGCTTTTCGTCCGGCACGAGGATCATGAGCACGTCTGCCCACTGGGCGGCTTCTGCCGGGGTGACGACTTCAAGGCCTTCGGCCTGTGCCTTCTTGCGGCTGGCGGACCCTTCCTGAAGGGCGACCTTGACCTGCTTTACACCGCTGTCGCGCATGTTCAGCACGTGGGCGTGGCCCTGGCTGCCATAGCCGACAACGGCCACTTTCTTGCTCTGGATGAGGGCGAGGTCTGCGTCCTGCTCGTAATAAACTTTCATGGGCTTCCGTTCGGCTCCGTCGGGGGTTGTTCTGGATAGGGGTTAGGCGGTCAGGGGGCGTTGCAGTCCCAGCCGTCGCTGACATTGGCGACGCCAATGATCAATTCGTTGAGTTTCGCCACATCGTCGCTCTGGCGGATGTGGCGGGAGAAATCGCGTGTCCCGTTCGCGGTCTGCACGCGGCTGACCACGTCGTGGGAGTCGAGCAAGAGAACAGACCGGTGCGATCCGTCCGGATTGACCACGACTTCCATCCGCTCGGCATAGCCGGGCAGGTCGGGCGAGGCGGCCTTCAGCAGGCCAAGGGAAACCTCGGATGCGGCCTCATCCGGCATCAGCGTGTGCAGGTGGCAGACCGGCACATTGTCGGGATCGTCCATGTCCGCCGGGACGGAGCGGGCGTCGAGGATCATCGCGCCCTGCACGTCACTGACGGCATATACGTAGACCGCCCCGCTCAGCGAAACCGCGAGGTCAACGACCTGCACCAGCGGATTACTGACCGGTCCGAAAATCGCGTTCGCCCGGCTCTGGAAGATGGCGGCGCGGTCGACATCGCATGTCAGCTGCGCCTCGCCGGCCTCATCGGCCACAGCGAGGGCGACGCCCGCGATGCGCGGCTGGCAGCTGTCCGGCACCGGCACTTCGGCGAGGGCAGGCGCCGTAAAACAGGCCGCCAGGAAAGGGAGGGCGAAGAGACGTCTCATCCCTTCTCCTTACCACGCTTGATGGAGAGAACGCCCGTACGGCTCACCTCGACGAGGCCGAGCGGCGTCATCAGGTCCACGAACTGGCTGATTTTATCCGACGCGCCGGTGATCTCGAAAATGAAGCTCTCATTCGTTGTATCGATCACATTCGCCCGGAAAATCTGGGCAATCCGCAGCGCTTCGACGCGCTTTTCGCCGGTGCCGGCCACTTTCACGAGGGCCAGTTCGCGCTCGATCCCGCGCTTCGACTTGGTGATGTCCACGACTTCGCCGACCGGCACGAGACGCATCAGATGCGCTTCGATCTGTTCCAGGATATGCGGCGTGCCCTGGGTGACGATGGTGATGCGCGACTGGTGGCTGGAGGAATCCACCTCCGCGACCGTCAGGCTGTCGATATTGTAGCCACGGCCGGAGAACAGGCCGACGACACGGGCCAGCACGCCCGGCTCGTTGTCCACCAGCACGGCCAGCGTGCGGCGCTCGACGGCTTCATCCTCGTGATTGAGGAAGTAAGCGGATTTCGGCCCGTTTGGGGCGGGCGTTCCGGATCCGTCGCTCATTGTACAGTCTCCGGCTGTTCTGGGTGGCGGTTTGAGTTGTCGATGGAGACCCCGGGACGCCGAGTCAAGAGCAGCTGCCTGAGGGACTGAGCGCGTTCGATCGCCTGCTTCTGGTGGGTGCGGGTCTGTCCGTCATACCGTCCGACGACCTGGTTCAACCGGCGCGGGTCGAGATGGGCCTGCAGTTCCGAGACAACGAGGCGGCGGCAGTCGTCAATGAAGTCGGCGCTGTTGTCGCCCGTCGGACCGCCATCGCGGGTGAGGGCTGAAATTTCACAATGAACCCAGACGATTGCGTCCAGGATTGGCGGACGGGAGCCCCGATAGGCGCCATCCTTTTCCGTGCCCTTTTTTTGCTCGTCCAGATTGGGGAAGAACATGCGGCCCCGGTCGATCAGTGCGGTCAGGTTCACCAGCGTTGCCGCTTTGGCCGACTGGAAGGAGCCTTCATTGCCGTGCAGGTGGCGGGTGCGGGCGAGCATGGCCGCCCGTGCCATCGTGTCGATGGCGGCGCTGCCCCAGTCCAGGCTGGAACTGTCGATCGTCTGGCGGAGCTGCTCGGTGCGCAACTGGCGCTGCTTGCGGGTTTCGGCGCGGCTGGCGAGGGCACCGATCACGGCGGCAATGGCGGACAGTACCGTAACCACCGTCCCGACATTGTCGGTCAGCATCTGCCAGATATTGTCTGTGGCCATCACCATCCCCTGAAGCGTCGCCGGTTCCCGGTCTCTCAGAAGTCAGACCAGCTTGCGCCCGGTCTCACCAATCTCGTTACCAGTTATCTGCCCGAGGATCATCTCGTTATGTGCAGAGCCCGACGGGATCATCGGAAGGCAGTTGCCGTCCTTCTCGATCATGCAGTCGAACAGGACCGGGCCCGGATGCTCGATCATTTCCATGATCTTGTCGTCCAGCTGGGCAGGGTCCTCGCAGCGGATGCCATGGGCGCCCATGGCTTCAGCCAGTTTCACGAAGTCCGGCAGGCTTTCCGAATAGGAGTGCGAATAGCGCTCGCCATGCAGTAATTCCTGCCACTGGCGCACCATGCCCATCCATTCATTGTTGAGGATGAACACTTTCACCGGCAGGCAGAACTGAACCGCCGTGGAGAGTTCCTGCATCATCATCTGGATCGAGGCTTCGCCCGCAATGTCGATGACGAGGGCTTCCGGATGGGCGCACTGCACGCCGACAGCTGCCGGCAGGCCATAACCCATCGTGCCGAGGCCGCCGGAGGTCATCCAGTGGTTCGGCTCGTCGAAATGGAAGAACTGCGCCGCCCACATCTGGTGCTGGCCGACCTCGGTCGTGATGAAGGTCTCGCGCTCGCGGGTGAGGGCATAGAGGCGCTCGATCGCGTATTGCGGCTTGATGATCTTGTCCGACGGCTCATAGGCGAAGCAGTCGCGGGCGCGCCAGACGTCGATCTCGGCCTTCCAGGGTTTCAGGTCCGGTTTCTTGCCCTTGCGGTGCTTCACGGCCGCGATCAGCGCTTCCAGTGCTGCGGCGCAGTCGGCAACGATCGGCACGTCGACCCGGACGATCTTGTTGATCGAGGAAGGGTCGATATCTATGTGGACCTTCTTGGAATTCGGCGAAAAGGCGTCGATCCGGCCGGTCACGCGGTCGTCGAAGCGGGCGCCGACGCAGATCATCAGGTCGCAATCGTGCATCGCATTGTTGGCTTCGTAGCTGCCATGCATGCCCACCATGCCCAGCCAGTCCTTGTGGGAGGCCGGGAAGGCGCCGAGGCCCATCAGGGTGGAGGTGACCGGAATGCCCGTCTCGGCCTGCAGCTTGCGCAGCGCTACGGAGGCTTTCGGGCCGGAATTGATAACGCCGCCGCCGGTGTAGAAAACGGGCCGGCGGGCCATGGCGATCAGCTCGGCGACAGCCTCAATGGCTTCCGGTTGCGGTTCGGTGCGCGGGGCGTAGGTCGGCTTGTGGACGCCGTCCTTGCCGGAATAGGTGCCGGTGGCGAACTGGACGTCCTTCGGGATGTCGATGACGACCGGGCCGGGGCGGCCGGAGGTCGCGATGTGGAAGGCCTCATGGATGGTACGGGCCAGCTGGTCGACATCGGTGACGAGGTAATTGTGCTTGGCGCAGCTGCGCGTGATGCCGGTCGTGTCGGCTTCCTGGAAGGCGTCCGTGCCGATCAGGTGTGTCGGCACCTGGCCGGAGATGACGACCATCGGGATCGAATCCATCATCGCATCGGTGATCGGCGTGACCATGTTGGTCGCGCCGGGGCCGGAGGTGACCAGCGCCACGCCGCACTTGCCGGTGGAGCGGGCATAGCCTTCGGCGGCATGGCCCGCGCCCTGTTCATGGCGCACCAGGATGTGGCGGATGTCGTCGGCGGCGAACAGCGCGTCATAGATCGGCAGGACGGCGCCGCCCGGATACCCAAACATGACCTCTACGCCCTGTTCCCGGAGGGCCGTGATTACGATCTCGGCGCCGGTCATCAGGCGGGTTTCGGTCTTCTGTTTGGTTTTGACGGTCATGACTTGGCTCTGGCGTCTGAGGTTAGAAAGGAAGGTTTTGTCCGGGATGTTTTCTGAAAAGAAAAAGGGCCCCCTTCGGAGACCCTTTTGTGCGCACACCCGCAACCGGTTCTGGCGAACTCCGGCTACGGGTGTCTAAGTACGAGTACCTCTGACATGCGCACGTGCGTTTCCTCCAACGACGGGGGCTAGGAATAATCTGCCTCCATCTCCCTGTCAATCTCCCTGTAGAGGGCAAGAATCACCCGCATGCGATCGCTCATTTCGGTGCCGGGAATTCTCGGCCAGAACGGGAACTGCCTGCCAATCCACGTGAATTGCCTCTTTGCATAGCGCCGCGTGTCGCGCTTGGCGTTCTCGGCGGCGAATTCGGCGCTGATTTCGCCGCGGGCAAAGGCGGCCAGCCACGGCATGCCATGGGCCTTCATCGCCGGCAGTTCGGGGTCCAGCCCCCGTTCGATCAGGGCCCGGGCCTCGGCCATGGCGCCCTGCATCAGCATGCCTTCGAAGCGCCGGTCGATCTTGGCATAGAGCTTGGCGCGCGGCGGAGTGAGGGCGAAGCCCATCCATTCCCGGTCCAGGAGGACAGGGGGCTGGCGCTCATTGTGGAAGTCGGTGATCGGCCGCCCGGTTGCGAGCCAGATCTCATAGGCGCGGGCGAGGCGCTGCCTGTCTCCGGTGCCGAGGCGTTCGGCGGTTTCCGCGTCGTGCGGTGCAAGCCGGGCGCGCAGGCCCTCGGCACCCTCGGCTTCGGCAATGTCGCGCACTTCGGCGCGGACCTCTTCCGGCACGGGCGGGATGGCCGACAGGCCCTGTGTCAGCGCCAGCAGGTAAAGCCCGGTGCCGCCGACGATCACGGCGCGCTTATTCTTCTTCTGGAGCACGCGGATCTTGGCGCGAGCCTCCTCCAGCCACTGGCCGGTGGAATAGCGCTCGGCCGCGTTGACGTGGCCGAACAGGTGATGCGGCACGCCCTGCATCTCTTCCTCGTCCGGGCGGGCAGAGATGACTTTCAGGTCCCGGTAAACCTGCATGGAATCGGCATTGATCACCTCCCCGTCGAGCCGCCGGGCGACTTCGATGGCGAGGGCGGTCTTGCCGCTGGCCGTAGGGCCGTGGATCAGGATGGCCGGGTGCATGCCAATAGAGGTAAGGGGTTGTCATCCAAGAGGAAACCCATGATGACGCGGGAAAACCCGGGAATACTGTCATGAGCCTCAGGATTGTCGCCGTCGCTGCCATGGATGCCGCGAAACTGGAAGCGGAAGTCTCGCCGGAACTCGGCCGGGTCGCGCCGTCGCGTTCGCTTGGCAGTGTGGACGGGCTCGTCGCGCTGGAATGGCAGGTGCCGGGCACAGAGGACGAGGCCGCGCGCCTGCGGGCCCGGCTGGCGGAGAAGGGGCACCCCGTCGACACCGCTGTGCTGCCCGCCTCAAGCGGCCGCAAGCGCCTTCTGATCTCGGACATGGATTCCACCATCATCGGCCAGGAATGCCTCGATGAGCTGGCAGATTTCGCGGGCCTGAAAGCCGAGGTTTCCGCCATCACCGAACGCGCCATGCGCGGCGAACTGGACTTTGAAGGCGCGCTCACCACCCGTGTGGCGATGCTGAAAGGCCTCGGCCTCGATGCGCTCGATCACGCTTATTCAGAGCGGATCACGCTGAATCCCGGCGCGAAAACCCTAGTCGAGACGATGAAGGCAGACGGGGCTGAAACTGTCCTGGTTTCAGGCGGTTTCACCTATTTCACCTCCCGCGTCGCTGCGGCTGCCGGCTTCCACACACATCGCGGCAACACGCTGATCGATGATGGCACGGAGTTGACCGGAGAGGTCGGCCGGCCAATTCTGGGCCGCGAAGCAAAACTCGCCGCGCTGGACGAGTTTGCAGCGTCCGGCGGCATCCGCCGGGAAGACGTGATCGCGATGGGCGACGGGGCGAATGATCTTGCCATGATCAAGGCGTCCGGCCTCGGCGTCGCCTATCACGCCAAGCCTGTCGTGGCCGCCGAAGCGCATGCCGCGATCGAGCACACAGACCTTCGCGCCGCGCTCTTCTTCCAGGGCTATGAGGCGAAGGAATTCGTCAGCTAGGGGGTGGATAAACGGCCCTCCAGACCGTGAACTACACCGTGAATACACCATGTATGGACCATGTATGGTGCGGCCCTGACGTCCAATTTCGGTTCCGGCCGGTATTTATTTGTAACGTCATTACATTACGTGTATGGTCTCCGGAAAATGGAACAGAGGGAGGCCAATATGAGAGGCAGACACCGGACCGGGGCAGGGACAGCGGAAGTGTCACTGACGCCGATGCTGGACGTAGTTTTCATCCTGCTCATTTTCTTCATGGTCACATCGAACTTCACGCAGGAGCAGGCGATCAGGTTGGAGTCGCCCGCCAGCGGCACGGGCGCCGGCTCTGGCAAGGCCATGCTGATCCAGATCAGCGAGGATGCCGTAATCCGCGTCGACGGGCGGACGACTGATATCGGCGCCGTCCGCTCGGCCATAGAACGCAAGAAAGCAGAAACGCCGGACATCCAGATTGCCATCGAAGTGGAGTCAAAGGCAAAATCCGGCCTGGTCACCCTGGTCCGCGACGCCGCCTATGATGCCGGGTACACAGAAGGGGTCAGTATCGGAATGGCGCAGTCCGCCGAGGCGATCTGAACCTACTTCGCGAGATCGACGCTCAGGAACTGGTCGAACCAGCCGGCTTCGCCGCGGCGTTTGACGCGGACCAGCAGCGGCTCTGCCGGAGTGGCGCGGGCAGCTTTCACTTTTTCCAGCGTATCGGTGACCGTCGAGACGCGCTCGAAATTGATTTCGATGATCACGTCGCCGCGTACCAGCTTGCCATAGGCCGGGCCGCGGGCCGAGACGGAAGTGACGACGACGCCTTCGACGTCTTTCGGCACGCCATAGCGGCGGCGGATATCGTCATCCAGGCTGGAGAGGTCGGCGCCGAGATCGTTTGCGCTGGCGGGCAGGTCCGGCAGCTGGGCGGCGTCTTCATCGGCCTGTTCCTGGAGCTCGCCCATGGTGACGGTGAACGTGCGCGCGCGGCCGTCGCGCACGAGGCGCACAGGCACATCCTTGCCGATCGGTGTGTCGGCGATGACGCGGGTCAGTTCCCGCACGCTGGAGACCGGCTGGCCGTCGAAGGTCAGGATCAGGTCGCCAACTTCCAGCTTCGCCTTGTCGGCCGGGCCGTCATCGGTGATGCGGGTGACGATGACGCCGCCCTTGCCGCTGGCGCGGTAGGCGCGGACAAGGGCTTCATCCGCATCCTGAACATTGACGCCCAGCCAGGAGCGGCGGATGCGGCCGGACTTGATCAGTTCGCCAGTGATCCGGTCAACGAGGTTCGACGGCACGGAAAAGCCGATGCCGACGGAGCCGCCGGTCGGCGAGATGATGGCCGTGTTCACGCCGACGACTTCACCGCCGAGATTGAACAGCGGGCCACCGGAATTGCCGCGGTTGATGGCCGCGTCGGTCTGGATGAAATCATCGGAGCGGCCTGCGTTCAGGTCTCTGTTGCGGGCCGAGATGATGCCGGCGGAGACAGAGCCGCCAAAGCCGAACGGGTTGCCGATGGCGATCACCCAGTCGCCCACTTCTGCCGCGTCGCTGTCGGCGAAGCTGACAAAGGGCAGGGGCGTGTCGGACTTTACCTTCAGCACGGCGAGGTCCGTATCCTGGTCGCGCCCGACCAGTTCGGCATCCAGCACGCGGCCATTGGCGAAATTTACTTCGATCTCGTCAGCGCCTTCGATGACGTGATTGTTGGTGACGACATAGCCGTCGGCGCTGATCACGAAGCCGGACCCGAGCGAGCCCTCGCGGCGGAAACCGTCATCATCGCGGCCGAAGAAATCGTTGAACCGCTCCATCGGAGACCCTTCCGGGAAGGTCGGCATGCCTTCCGGGGCAACCGTCTTGGACGTGGAAATGTTCACCACGGCCGGCATCAGCCGCTTCGACAGGTCGCGGAAACTTGCCGGGCGGTCTTTCTGGTCGAGGCCCTCGACCGGTCGGGACAGGCTCTGCTGCGCTGCGGCAGGGGCAGCGACCGGAACAGAGACGAGAAGGGCAAGGGCGGCAAGAGCCGGGAATCGCATGTGACTACGGCTTCCTCTGCGGGCGGATCATGGAAGTGATTTTACCGCAGACTATGGCGCTTTGCGGGCAAGGTGCAACAGATTCAGCCCAAGTGAACTGCAAGCCATATCAGCACGATGCCGACCGCGCCGCCGCCCAGGCCCGCCATGGTCAGTTCGCGTGTGCTCATCTGCGTCACGAGGACGGCGAGGCGGCGCATGAAGTCGGGGGCGACCGCATAGGCCGCCCCTTCCAGCAGAAACCACATGCCGATACCCGCCAGCAGGATCAGTGGCAGAGACATCGCTGAAAGCTCCCCAAGCTTACTTCGAGTTCTTGCGCGCGGCGGCGATGAACTCGTCGCACAGGCCAAGACTGTCCGGGGCAACCACGATCTGCGTATTGCCCTTCTTCAGCGACTGTTCGCAGGCGATCAGGGCGCGCTGGAAGCGGAAGAATTCCGGATCGCGGCCATAGGCGCTGGCATAGATCTCGTTCCGCTTGGCGTCGCCTTCACCGCGGATCTCTTCTGACCGCTGGTTTGCCTCGGCGAGGATGACCGTCTTGTCGCGATCAGCCTTGGCACGAACCGCCTGGGCCTGCTTGTCGCCATTGGCGCGGATCAGCTCGGCTTCCTGGTTCCGGGCCGCTTCCATGCGGCGGAAGACGCGTTCGGAGACGTCAGCCGGCAGGTCGGCCCGGCGGATACGCACATCGATGATGTCGATGCCGCGCCCGGCGATCGAGTCCGACAGGTTCTCGCGGATCTCGTCCATCAGCGTAGCCCGCTGGCCGGAAATGATCTCTTCCGGCAGCTTGTTTGCCAGCGCGTTACGGATGGCCGTGTTCGTGAACTGCGACAGCTGGTTCTCGGCCACGCGCTGCGTCTGCAGGCGCTGGTAGAAGGCGAGGGGATCAGAGATCTGGTAGCGCACGAACGCGTCCACGATCAGCTGTTCCTGGTTTGAGGCCAGCACTTCGATGTTCGGAATGTCGAGGCCGATATTGCGGCGGTCGTATTTGATGACGTTCTGGATGAACGGCATTTTCGCTTTCAGGCCGGCCTGGTTCTGCCCGGGGGCGTTATAGGCGGCCTGTGCCTTACCGACCTGCAGGACGAGCGCCTGTTCGGTCTGGTTGACGATGAAAAAGCTGTTCATGCCGACAATCAGCGCCGCGGCGGCGATGACGAGGGCGAAGATACCAAGTCCACGCATGATGATCGCTCCTATTGGCTGCTGCGGTTGGGGTTGACCGGCAGGTAAGGCACTGCGCCGGAGTCGGAGTCGAGGATCACCTTGTCGGCATTGCCGAGGACCCGCTCCATCGTCTCGAGATACATCCGCTCGCGGGTCACCTGCGGTGCCTTGCGGTATTCGTCGAGGATGGAGGTAAAGCGTGCGGCTTCACCGGTTGAGTTGGCGATCACCTGCTCGCGATAGGCTTCGGCGTTCTGCAGCACCTGCTGGGCCTGGCCTTCAGCACGCGGGATGATGTCGTTGGCGTACTTGTTGGCTTCCTGGATGGCCTTTTCAGCATCCTGGCCGGCATTGACCACGTCGATGAAGGCCTGGCGCACCTGCGCAGGGGCGGCCGCTTCCTGGATCTCGACGTTCTGCACCTGGATACCGGCGCGATAGTCGTTCATCAGGGCCTGGAGCTGGGTCTTCACCTGTTCGGAGATCGTGGTCCGGCCCGTGGTGATGACATCGTCGAGTTTTGACTTGCCAACCACTTCACGCATCACGCTCTCGGCGGAGGCTTTCAGCAGCTCGCTGCCGCCATCCACGTTGAGGATGAAGTTTTCCGGATTGGCCGGATCGTAGAACCAGAAGACGCGGAAGCGGACATCGACGATGTTCTCGTCGCCGGTCAGCATCAGGGCTTCGTTGGAGTTGTTGCCGATCTGGGTTTCCTGCTGCTTCTCGGACGGCATGACGACATGCGTCTCGATCGGGGCAGGCAGGTGGAAGTGCAGGCCGGGCGTGAAATTGGTCTGCCACTGGCCGAAACGGAACACAGCGGCGCGCGAGCCTTCGTCGACCACGACGACACCCGTCATCAGCCAGGCTACGAGCGCGATGCCGGCGAGAACAAGGATGCCGAGCGGGCCGAAATTCGGGCCGGACCCGCCGCCACGGCGCCGGCCACCGCCGCCGCCATTGCCGCGATTGCGGAAACGTTCCTGCATCCGGCGCATCTGATCCTCGAGGTCACCGCCTCCGCTGCCGCCGGATGGGCGTTTCCAGGGAGAGTTGCCATCGTCCCCCCCTTTGTCGCCGCCACCGCCGCCCCACGGGCCGCTACCTTTTGTTTTATCATCCCAGGGCATGGCCCCTCCTGTTGCGCGTGTTCGCTTCCATATAGGTGCTTTGCTAATAGATGCATGCCCTTTTCGGGGCATCAAGGGATAGAGGGTCGCGGTCATGTTCGGTTCTAAGGGGAAAACCCGGCAAAAACAGGCGGATGCTGTCATGAAAGCGCTTGGCAGCCCGGCCTGGCTGGAGTCAGTCAGCGTGGACGAGAACGGTCGGGCCGTGCTGGTGATCGAGGCCGATCCGGCTGATACGGCGGCCGCAGAGGCCCTGCGGATGGAAGCCGAAGGCAAGGCGGGCCTCGTTCCGGGCATCGAAAAGGTCACCACGGTGCTGACCGCAGTGCGGCATAATCACAGTCACAGCCCTGCGCCGGTGGCACCGAAAGGCCAGCCAAAAGGAAGGACCGAGCTGCTGAATCTCACTCCGTCGCCGCGCCGGGTGCAGAAAGGCGCCCGCCTGTCGGATGAGGCGATGCAGCAGGGTGCCCCCCAGCGCCAGCAGGGGAGCATCGCGAAAATCCCCGGCATCTCCCGCATCCTCGTCGTCGCCAGCGCCAAGGGCGGGGTGGGCAAGTCGACCGTTTCGGTGAACCTCGCCGCCGCCCTCGCCAAGACCGGCATGAAGGTCGGCCTGCTGGATGCCGACATCTATGGCCCCTCCATCCCCACCATGCTGGGCACGCAGGGGGCTGAGCCGAAGGGCTCGAAGAACAAGAAGTTGATCCCGGTCGAGGCGCACGGGATGAAGACGCTGTCCATCGGCTATTTGTCAGACCCTGACGCGCCGATGATCTGGCGCGGGCCGATCGTCATGTCGGCCATCACGCAGATGCTGAACGATGCCGAATGGGGTACGCCGGAAGACCCGCTGGACGTGCTGGTGATCGACACGCCGCCAGGCACGGGCGACGCACAGCTGACCATCGCGCAGAAAGTACCGGTGACCGCCGCGCTGATCGTGACAACGCCGCAGGAAGTGGCGCTCGCAGACGTGCGCCGTGGCGCGGCTATGTTCACCAAGACCGCCGTGCCGGTGATCGGCCTGGTCGAGACGATGAGCTATTTCCAGGACCCAGCGGGCCAGAAGCACTACCTGATGGGCCATGGCGGCGGCAAACGCATGGCCGATGCGCTCGGGATTCCCTTGCTGGCAGAGGTGCCGATGCTGCAGGCCATCCGCGAGGGCGGCGATGCAGGCGTGCCCGCGGCCATCGGCGACGAGGAAACGGCCAAAGCCTTCCACGAGCTTGCCCGCAAGGTCGCCATCGGCCTCGACACGCTTGAAACCAAGGCGCCGCCGGAAATCGTGTTCGAGGATTAGTTCTCGCCGCCGAAATGCTCTGCGGCCAGCGTCGCTGCGAGGCCGATCATGTTTTCATAGCCGGCCGTATTGTTGTTCAGGATGACGATCACGCCGTTTTCTTCCGGCACCAGCATGATCAGGCTGAGATACCCGATCAGGCGGCCATTATAATAGGTGACGCCAACGCTCTGGTCGTCCGTGACGGGGAGGTCCGCCACGCTCCAGGCCATGGGCGTGTCGGCGTTGAAGGCTTCTGCGGCGGCAGCGTCTGAATAGATCTCGCCATCGATGACGGCGTGTCCCCAGGCGTTCAGGTCATCCGCGGTCGAGACCATGGAGGCCGTGCCGCGGAACAGGACCGGGTTCACGACGGGGATGGCTTCGTAAGTGCGGTCATCATTCTTCAGGTAGTTTACGGCGAGGCCGTCTGTGTCCCGGTAGAGCTGGCCGGTCGCAGTCATACCAAGCGGGCCCAGGATTTGCGTCTGCAGACAGGTCTCGTAATCCATGCCGGAATAGCGGTCGATAATGAGCGCCAGAAGATAGTAATTTACGTTCGAGTACAGATAATCTCTGCCGGGGGCGAATTTCAGGTCCAGCCCTTCAAGCGCCTCCATAAAGGACGCATCCGTGAAGGCGCGCTTCACATCATTGTCGAACCAACCGGGGATATCGATGTAATGCGGAATGCCTGACCGGTTCTGCAGCAGCTGGCGCAGCGTAACCTCGCCCGCATACGGCACATCGAATTCGGGCAGAAGTTCAGCCAGCGTCTGGTCCAGCCCGAGCTTTCCCTCATCCACCAGCTTCAGCACCAGCGCCGCCGTGAAGCTCTTGGTCATGGAGGCGATTGGGAAACGGGTTTCGGGCGTGACGTCCACAGCGTCCGCTATCGGGGACGCATTCACGGCTTCGCGCAGAAGGATGTCGTCCCCCTTGCTGACAAGCAGCGTGCCGGAGAAGGCCAACTCGTCGAGCAGGGTGGAAAGCGCGTCCGTATATGCTGCTTCGGCGCTATGCGTCGCGGCAGGCGTGTCAGGGGTTGGGCGTTCGGCAGTGCAGCCGCACGCCAGCAGGGCTGCGGCAAGCGCCGCGATCAGGCTTTGTTTCATGACGGCCGCAGGTAAGGAGCGTTGACAACCTAGTCCAGTCGCTTGCGCTCAATTTTGCTTGATCCGGCCGGCAGGACGAAGGCCATGCCGTCTTCGCCCATGACGATGGGGCCGTCGAAGGCTTTCTTCGTGCCTTTCAGGAAGGCAGGGTAAAGAATGCGGCTCGGCTGGGCGGGCACGATATGGGTAAAGACCAGAAGACCGGCGCCGGCTTCGCTTGCCACTTCCGCCGCCTGCACGGGGCTGGTGTGATAGTCCGGAATGTCGTGCATGATCTTTTCGAGCCGTTTGGCACCGAGCGTGTCCAGCCGGCCGGCAATTTCGCCCACCATCTCGTCATTCAGGGCCTCGTGGACCAGGACATCTGTAGTGCGGGCGAGATCGATCAGGGCCTGGCCTTTCTTCGTGTCGCCCGAAATCGTGACCGAACGGCCCTTGTAGTCAAACCGGTAGGCGACCGCCGGATGCACCGGGCTATGGTCCACCGGCACGGCGGTGATGGTGAGGCCGTCCCGCTCATAGACGCGCACCGCGCCGCCATCGGTGACGAAGGGAAAGGCCTCCGCGCCCGCACCGGAGGGCGGCACGACATCCGCGCCGTGATGGGCGATCCGGTAGACCGCATCCTGTGCGTAGGCCTCGTTGAAGCCGGTTGCGACACGTTCCACGCCTTCCGGACCGTAGAGGGCAAGCGGCGTGTCGGCCCCGCCGGCGGCCCAGTGCTGCAGCATCACTTCGCCAAGGCCGTCGATATGGTCGGAATGGAAATGCGTCAGGAAGGCTGCTTCCACCCGGCCCCAGGGCAGGGCAAGCTCGCCGAACCTCCGGCCGGACCCCGCGCCCGCATCGACGATGAAGACGCGGTTGCCCGCTGTGACGACCGTCATCGGACCGGCCCGCTTCGCATCCGGCAGGGGGGAGCCGGTGCCGACCAGAACGACCATCAGGCCGTCAGGCACACCAGAAAGTGCGCTCCTGCCGACATTCTTCCTCAGCGCGGAACTGAAGACCGCCTCTCCGATCTGCACACTGAAGACTGTGCGGGCAACGGCCCCGGCCACAAGCAACAGCGCCAGGATAACAAGAACCGGCTTCAGAAATCGCATTGTTGTCCCCCTGCCTGATGGATCAGGCGTTGAAGTTGAGCTTCAGGCCGGGTTCCGGCCAGCGGCATTTGATCAGGTTTCCGGTTCCCGACAGCGTGATGTAGGCATCGCGCATGTCGTCCCCGCCGAAGGCGATATTGGTGACGAGGATGTCCGGAAAGGCGATATGGCTGAACTCGCCCTCGGGCGTGATCGTCGTGATGCCGCCGTTCAGGATGGTTGCCACACAGACATTTCCCGCAGCGGTCATGCCGAGGCTGTCGAAATATTGCAGACCCGGCATGGTCGCCACGACCCGCCCGCCATTGAAAGGCGTGGCCGGCTTGATGACGCCGGGGCTCTCCAGGTCGAACGCCCACATGCGGCCGGTCATCGTATCTGCCATGAAGACCGTCTTCTCGTCGGGCGAAAGGCCGACGCCATTCGGGCTGGAATAGTGGTAGTCCAGTTCCTTTGCGGCGCTTGCGCCATTGGCGAGGAAGTACAGACCGCCGAAATCGCGGTGGCGGTCATAGGTCTTGCCGTGGTCGGTGAAATACATGTTGCCGTCTTTGTCGAAGACGAGGTCGTTCGGACCTTTCAACGGTTTGCCGTCGACTTCTTCGATCACGCGCTCGACCTTGCCAGTAGACAGGTCCACGCGCTCGATGCGGCCGCCATCATAGTCCGGCGGGCAGTTGCCGGGGATCAGCATGCCGTCCTGCTCGTGATAGATGAAGCCGCCATTGTTGCAGACCCAGAGTGCGCCGTCCGGTCCGATGGCCAGGCCGTTGGGGCCGCCGCCGGGCGTCGCGATCACTTCGGTCTTGCCGCCGTCCCAGCAGCGCGTGATGCACTTCTTCTCGATCTCCACCACGATGATGGAGCCGTCAGCCATGACGACGGGGCCTTCCGGAAAGCGCAGGCCGCTGGCGATTGTTTCAAATTCCATGTTTTTCCTCCCATAGATGGAGGTCACCCTAGGCGCGACCGGGCGAAACTGCAATCTGGCAGTTAGAGTGTCAATACTTTTTGCGTGCGGCCCTGTCAGGCGCGCGGCGCGGTGGCTACCTGACGATCCATCCGGACAATGGAGAAGGCGTGATCATTCCCATTCCCGGCCGGATAGGTGGCGAGCGTTTCGCTGGACCAATCCTTCGCGTGCAGCTCCGGGAAATGGACATCGCCGTCGGGGCTGGCGTCGACTTCGGTCATGAAGATGCGGTCCACATAGGGCAGGGCGAGATCATAGATCGTAGCGCCGCCGATGACGAAGACGCAGCCGGCGCCCTGCCGTGCGGCCACGGCGCGAGCCGCATTGATGGCGGCCGGAAAGCTGGAATAGACCCGCGCGCCGGGGGCGCTATAGGTCCAGTCACGCGTCATCACGATGTTCTCGCGGCCCTTCAGCGGGCGTACCGGCAGGCTTTCCCAGGTCTTGCGGCCCATCAGGATGGGGCAGCCCATCGTCACCTTCTTGAAGAAGGTCAGATCGTCTTTCAGGCGCCATGGCAGGTCGCCCTCATTTCCGATCACATTGTTCTTGCCGCGGGCGGCAATAAGGCAGACGTTCAGACTGTCCGGCATGGGGGCAACACCTTTGTTGCTGATTTCCTGTCGGGGTGACGGGGGCAGCCCCGTGCAGGTGATGTAGTGGCCATTACACCCGGGTAATGACAAGACTTGCAACTCAGCGGCGTCTGCCAATAATGCCAGTCAGCCGGGGAGCTTCGTGATTAATACTTTGATTTCAGTGCTTACCAATGGGCACGCAGAGCAGCTGCTGCCTGCGCTTCTGGCGCTGGCGCTGACATTCGGGGCAATCTGGTACCTCCAGGGCCGCTTCTGGGCGATCATCTATGTCGCCCTGATTCCCTTCCTGAACTGGTCGTTCGGGGTCATTCCGGAGTTCCAGGTCGTCACCCCGCATACGAGTGAGATGTTCCCGCACGGGGTCTCGCTGCACCCGATGACGATGGTGACCGGCATGGTGTTCGTGGTGCGCGATTTCGTGCAGCGCGAGATGCACCACCGCGTGCTGATCGTGATGGCGCTCGCGGTGGGCTGGTCGTTCTACTATGCTTGGCCCGTGATCGCGCTGGCCAGCGGCGTCGCCTTCGCCATTTCCGAAGGCGTGGACTGGCTGATGTTCACCTTCACCAAGTACCGCCTGTCGACGCGGATCCTGCTGTCCAGCCTGTTCGCGGCGCCAGTGGACACGACCGTCTTCCTCTATGGCGCAGACCTCGCCAAGCAGATCGAGCTCGGCGCCGACCCCGGCAACTCGCTCCATGTCTGGAACTGGATCGTCTTCGTCATCGGCAAGATGGTCGGCGCGGTCATCGTGTCCGCCGTGATCCGGCGGCGCGAAGATCTTGGCCTGACCAATCCTGCCGAATTGTGAGGGGGCCTTTCAGCCCGCGCGCAGTTCTTCCTGCACGATGGACGGCCGCTTCTCGATCAGCGCTAGCAGCACGCGGGCGGGGCCTTCGGGGCGCCTGCGGCCCTGTTCCCAGCCGCGAACCGTTCCGACCGCCACGCCAATGCTGCGCGCGAACTCCGCTTGAGATAGGCCAGAGCGTGTCCGGATGGCGGTGACATCCGGTTCCGGTACGTCGATCTGATGTACGCGGGCGCCGGTTTTCTCACCCTTGGCATGGGCAAGGGCGTCTTCGAGGCCTTTCCGGATGCTGTCATAGGCTTTGGTCATTTGCCGCCTCCATAGGTTTGCGCGATCAGGTCGCACAACTTGATTAAGTCCGCCTGTTCCTTGCGGGACAGGTTTGCCTTCTCATTCTTCGCAAACACCGTCAGCAGGAACAGCGGCATGTCAGGTGCCCGGAAAAAGTGGAGTACGCGATAGCCGCCACTCTTTCCGCCACCTTGCCTGGCCATGCGGACTTTTCTGAGCCCGCCACCCAGAGACACGCCAGCCTCCGGGTTCAGGGCCAGATGCGAAACCAGATCTTCCCGGTCCTTGTCCGTCAGACCGATGTCAGCCGCCCGGCGCAAGAATTCGGGCGTTTCGACAACGGTCTGATGAGCCATATTCTGCCTCGTATATGAACGTCATTGACGTATAAGTCAATGACGCACACCTTTAATCCTCGCTGACGGTGAGGTTCAGCGTGGCGAGGAAACCAGCGAGGCCGGCGCCGATCAGCGGGGCTACGATGAACAGCCAGAGCTGGGTTAACGCTTCGCCGCCCACGAACACGGCCGGGCCGAAGCTGCGCGCCGGGTTCACCGACACGCCCGTCACCTGGATGCCCGCAATGTGGATCATGGCCAGTGTCAGGCCGATGGAGATACCGGCAAAGCCTGCGGGGGCGTTCTTCGCGGTCGAGCCGAGAATGACCACCAGGAACAGGAAGGTCGCCACGACTTCGAAGACGAAACCTGCCGCGAGGCTGTAGCCGCCGGGTGAGCCGGCATCATAGCCGTTCTGGCCGAGGCCATTGACAGCGATGTCATAGCCCGGCTTGCCGCTGGCGAGCATGTAGAGCACGCCGGCTGCGATCAGGGCGCCGACGAACTGGGCCGCCCAGTAGAGGAACATGTCCTTCATGCCGAGGCGCCCGGCGACAAAGGCACCGAAGCTGACCGCCGGATTGATGTGACAGCCCGAAATCGGCCCGATGCCATAGGCCATGGCCACGATGGACAGACCGAAGGCGAGTGCAATGCCCAGCTGGCCGACAAACTCGCCCGCCAGCACGGCTGCGCCGCACCCGAACAGGACCAGCGTGAACGTGCCGATGAGTTCCGCGATAAAGATTTTCATTGGGTACCCTCCCAGATAGTCCCCGGGTCCTCCCCGGTGGATCGTCTAAGAGTGATCGAATTCGCTTTATGCGGCAATCGGTTGCGCGTTCCGGGAGAAACCGCTGGTCAGACTTCCTCGATGAGCTGCGGGCCCTGATTACGGACATTGCCGACCGCTGCGCCGACGGGCCAGGCGTGCATGGCATCGGTGGGGAAGGGCTCGAACAGGTCTTCCACCTCTTTCGTCGAGGCGGTCAGCCAGCGGGTATAGTCCTGCGAGTCCAGGATCACCGGCATGCGTGTGTGCAGCCCGGCCATCAGATCGTTTGGCCTGGTCGTGATTATGGTGAAGCTGTCCAGTTCCGACCCATCGATCATGGCCCGGTCCCAGAGCCCCGCAAAGCAGAACCAGCGCCGGTTGCGCAGGCCGATGGCAAAAGGTGTCTTGCTGTTTTTTGGTCCGGTCCATTCATAGAAGCCGCTCGCCGGGATGAGGCAGCGCCGGTGGCGGAACGATCCGCGAAACGTGTTCGATTCCTGCAGGCCTTCGGCGCGGGCATTGAAGGTGGAGAATTTCTTCTCCTTCAGCGGCTGGTGCCACCAGCTGGGCACAAGGCCCCACATGGCGGGCGCCATCTGCACCGTACCCGCCGCCTGTGCCTCGCCCTCCGGCGTCAGGCGGATGATGGGCACGTATTGCGTCGGCGCGATATTATAGGCCGGCTCGGGCGGCTCCACGCCTGCCGGCGGGATCAGCGACAGGGCCGCGTGATACTCCGCCCAGGTGACGCCATGCCTGAAAAACCGTCCGCACATGGAGCCAGCGTAGAGGCCGGCGCGCCCCCTGCCAATCGCGATCTCTCTATCCGGTTAAACCCTTATTGAAGGGGAGACTTTATACCGCCAGCTAGACACCAGCACAAACGACAGGAGCGATCATGAGCATGGGTACCAAGGACTATGCCGCCATTACCGGTTCCATCAATGAAGGCATCAAGGGCCTGCGCGAGACCGGCGCGGTGGAAACGCTGAACCAGTTTGCCGCCATGTCGAAAGCCGCCCTGTCCGATGGCGCGCTCGACAAGAAGATGAAGGAACTGATCGCGCTCTCCATCGGGGTCGCGACGCATTGCGATGGCTGTATCGGCTTTCACACCAAGGCGCTGAAGCGTCTCGGCGCGACGGACGAGGAAGTGGCCGAAGCGCTCGGCATGACCGTCTACATGGGCGGTGGCCCAAGCCTCATGTACGCCGCCGACGCCTGGAACGCCTGGCAGGCCCTGAAGGACTAGTCTCGTCTAGACAGCCACCGGCGCCTTGATGTGGGCGTGGGCCTGGTAGTTCTCGAGCTGGAAGTCTTCATACTCCCAGCCGAACAGGTCCGTCTTGTCCGGGGTCATGCGCATGGTCGGCAGGGGCAGGGGCTGGCGCGAGAGCTGAAGCTCGGCCTGCTCGACATGGTTCAGGTAGAGGTGCGCATCGCCGAACGTATGGATGAACTCACCGGGCTTCAGGCCCGTGGCGCGCGCCATCATCATGGTCAGCAGCGCGTAGGAGGCGATATTGAACGGCACGCCGAGGAAGATGTCGGCCGAGCGCTGGTAGAGCTGGCAGTTCAGCTTGCCGTCCATGACATTGAACTGGAAAAGGCAGTGGCAAGGCGGCAGGGCCATCTCGTTCACGTCTGCAGGGTTCCAGGCTGACACGATCAGGCGGCGCGAATTCGGATTGGTCTTGATTTCGTCCAGCACCCACTGGATCTGGTCGATCGTGCGCCCGTCCGGCGCGGCCCAGCTGCGCCACTGCTTGCCGTAGACGGGGCCAAGGTCGCCATGCTCGTCGGCCCACTCATCCCAGATCGAGACCTTGTTGTCCTTCAGGTACTTGATATTGGTATCGCCCTTCAGGAACCACAGAAGCTCGATGATGATCGAGCGCAGGTGCAGCTTCTTGGTCGTGACCATCGGGAAGCCGTCTTCGAGATTGAAGCGCATCTGGCGGCCGAACACCGCCCGCGTGCCGGTCCCGGTCCGGTCGCCCCGCTCAAAGCCATTTTCGAGCGCATCGCGCAGAAGATCGAGATACTGTTGCATGGATCCGGCTCCTCAGCTTCTCAGGGCATTTCATCTGGCCAGCTTCTCTGGCGTGTCACAAACGACCCGTTTCTAGCGCGATTCCTTTTAGCGCGCCTCCCTCGTCGGGCATTGAACGAAGCGGCGGGACCGGGCGACCCCCAAAAGTTAATGCAGTTTTACCTGCCCGACAGAAATTCGAGCTTCGGGTAGAACGCTACTGCAACTCAAAGTGTGCATTCTGCAGGATGATTCCGGGTGGCGGAGCTGGGAAAATGCTTTCTCGAATGAAGACTGTTCAGCAACTAGTGCAGCGGTATCGTCAGGATACGCGCGGCAATATCATGGTGCTGATGGCACTGATTATCGTGGCGATCATGGGCCTGGCCGGGTTCGCCATCGATTTGCGGTTCACGATCTCCCAAAAGGAGAAGGTCCAGTACGCCATGGATTCCGCCGTGCTTGCGGGAGCCCTGGAACGCCAGAAGGGCAAGACCGACGAAGAGGTGAAGGCGGAAGTCCGCAATTATGCCAACTCGTTGATCAGCATGCAGGGCGGCGGCATGACCTGCACGGGCATCGGCGTGGTGCTCGATGATGTCAGTGAAGACATCACAGCCAACATCACCTGTACGCAGCCGACATTTATTTCGCAGATCCTCGGCCAGGACCATCTGGATTTCAGCGTGTCGACCACGTCGACCTATTCGGTCGGCAAAGTGGACGTGGCCTTCGTGTTCGACGTCTCGGGCTCGATGAACAGCTATAACCGCCTGTCGCTTCTGAAGACGGCGGCCAATGCCGCCTTCGACACCCTGCTGCCGGACGACATGCCGGATGACAAGACGATCCGTATCGCGGTCACCACCTACAATAATTCCGTCAATGCCGGATCCTACATCAATGCGGTGACCGACGGTGTGTCCCTGCCGGCAGATGCTTCGAACCTCGCCGCTTCTGCTAATTTCAATTCTTACAATGGCAAGCGGATGTACGATTCCGCGACCGGCAAGCGTTTCTTCTACTACCAGACCGGTACCTGCCTCGATTATGGGTCTTGTGATCAGAATTCGAACTGGGACTGGGATCCGGCGCGGCGCTATTATTCAGATGTGTCGGTCACGTCCAGCTGCGTCTATGAGCGCACGGGCAGCCAGGCCGACACCGATGTCGCGCCCGGCTCACTCGCCTGGATCGGCGCAGCGAACCCGGAATGGTATTTCAGCTACAGTGACCGGAACAAATACCGGGGCTGGCAGGAGGTCGCCTATGGCGGCGCCAATTCCAATACCGGCGCGTTCCGTAACAACTATGCCACCTGCCGCGATTCCGGCCCGGTTCCGTTGACGGACAACAAGGCTGCGCTCCAGGCGCATGTGAACAGCCTGACGGCAGGCGGCGGTACGGCCGGCCATCTCGGCATTGCGTGGGGCTGGTATCTCATCTCGCCGAACTGGTCATCGATCTGGCCAGCGGAGTCCAAGCCGTGGAACTATGACGAGGTGAACGCTACCAAGGCCCTCATCCTGATGACCGATGGTGACTTCAACTCGCAGCACTTCTCTGCGTCCAAAGGCTCTTTCCAGCAATCCATGGACCTCTGTGACCAGATGAAGGCTTCGCCGTCCAAGGTGACGATCTACACGGTCGGCTTCCAGGTGCCGGATTCGGTACAGAAAACCGGCGACGGGCGAACGATCCTCGAATACTGCGCCACCAGCCCGGCCTTCGCCTATTCGGCCGCCGACGGGGATGAGCTGTTGCAGGTCTACAAGGAAATCGCCCAGTCGATCGCCGACCTGCGCATCAAGCAGTAAGCCCTAGTCGTCAAAGGTGACCGTGCCGTCCTGCACGTGCAGGGCCTGGGCGCGGTCGCCGAAACTGTCGAACAGGAATTTCTCCGTGCCGGTCAGCCAGGCCTGGCCGCCGAGAGCGCAGATCTCATCGAACAGGGCGGCGCGCCGGTCAGGATCGAGATGCGCGGCGGCCTCATCCAGCAGCAGCAGGGGCGGCGGCCCGTCACGCTCCGCCTTCAGCGCTGTGGCTGAGGCGAGGATCAGACCGATCAGCAGCGCTTTCTGCTGTCCGGTGGAGGCGTCCTTGGCGGGCGCGCCGGTCGGGCGGTGAATAACGGCGAGGTCTGAGCGGTGCGGGCCTTCCAGCGTGCGCCCGGCGGCCATGTCGCGCCGGCGGGATGTGCGCCAGGTCTCGGCCAGCATTTCGAAAATGAATTTGAAATCCTCGCCGCGCATGGCGGCCTCTTCGGCCTTGCCTTCGAGGGAAACATCCGCCTTCGGAAAATGCCCCTCCGGGCGGGCTTCGATCGCGGCCTGCAGGGACTCCAGGACATGCGCGCGGTTGATGGCGATCTCGGCCCCGCTTTCGGCGAGGCGCGTCTCGATCGCATCGGCCCAGGCCGGGTCGACATGGCCGCGCTCCAGCAGGGCATTGCGTTCGCGCATCGCGCGCTCATACCGGCTCGAGGCGCTGGCATGCGACGGCGTATGGGCCAGAACGAGCCGGTCATAGAAGCGCCGCCGGTCGCTGGCGCTGCCGCGGAAGACGCCGTCCATGTTCGGGGTCAGCCAGACGATGCGGACGATCTCTGCCAGTTCCGTTGCCGTCGACGGCGCGCCGTCGAGCCGCACGATCCGCTTCGATCCGCCGCCGGATGTGTCCAGCGTCACGCCGATCCTGTGCTCGTCGGCGAGTGTCGCGGCAACGGTCCAGCTTCCGGCTGAGCCGGATCGCGCCATGTCGGGCAGGGTGGAGGAACGAAGCCCCCGGCCCGGTCCAAGCTGGCTGACGGCTTCCAGCAGATTGGTCTTGCCTGCGCCATTGGCGCCATAGAGGCAGACATGCCGGCCATCCAGCGGCAGGGTCAGGGACTCATAATTGCGGAAGTCCGTAAGCGACAGTCTCGTAAGTGCGGTCATGTCGTCATGCGGGCTCTGCGCCGCCTGGCCTCCTGGATCAGACGCGCAGTGGCATCAGCACGTAGCGGGCGGAGTCGTCGGACGGGTCCAGGACGAGGGCAGGGGAGGCCGGGTCATTGAACATGAATTCGGCATCCGGCGCTTCGATCTGGCCGGCAATGTCGAGCAGGTATTTCGCGTTGAAGCCGATCTCCATCGGCTCGTCGCCATACTCGGCTTCGAGTTCCTCGTTTCCGACGCCAGTTTCGGCATGGTTCACCGCCAGCACCAGCTTGCCGTCCGAAAGGGACAGTTTCACCGAGCGCGAGCGCTCCGCCGAGACGGTGGACACGCGGTCGACAGCGGCTTCGAAGGCCTTGTTGTCGATCGACAGCTTGCGCGTGTTGCCCTTCGGGATCACGCGGGCATAGTCCGGGAACGCACCATCGATCAGTTTCGAGGTCAGCGTCGCGCGGCCGGCGCGGACGATGATCTTGGTGTCGGAGACTTCGACATCGACCGGACCGTCCAGACCATCGATCAGGCGGCGGGCTTCGCCCACGGCCTTGCGCGGCACGATCACGCCTTCCAGCCCGGCAGAGCCTTCCGGCGCCTTCGTGTCGGCAAGCGCCAGGCGGTGCCCGTCGGTTGCGACAGCACGCAGTACCGGCTTGCCGTCGGCATCGTCAGTGGCATGCAGGAAGACACCGTTCAGGTAATAGCGCGTTTCCTCGGTCGAGATCGCGAAACGGGTCTTGTCGATCAGGCGGGCCAGGTCCTTGGCGTCCAGCGCGAACTTGATGGCGCTGTCGTCGGTGGTCATGGTCTGGAAATCGGAAGCCGGCAGGGTCGGCAGTTCGAAATGGGAGCGGCCGGCCTGGATGGACAGGCGCTGGTTCTCCGGCTGCAGTTCCAGCTCGACCTCGGCGCCGGCGGGCAGTTTGCGAACGACATCGAACAGGGTGCCGGCCGGAGCCGTCACCGCGCCTTCGCTGGCCACTTTGGCAGGGGCGCTGTCGACCGCTTCGATGTCGAGGTCCGTCGCAGTGAGGCGAAGCTCGCCGCCGGACGCCTGAAGCAGCACGTTGGACAGGATCGGAATTGTGTTGCGCCGCTCGACCACGTTCTGCACGTGAGAGAGCGCATTGAGGAGGTCGCCGCGTTCGATCGTCAGTTTCATCGTGTTTCCGTCCATCCCGGACAGCGCTGCTGCTGTCCGTTAAACCCTGTTGCGTCTGCCTGCTGGTCTGTCCCGCCGGTACACGCCAACGGAATCAGCCCGCCCCTAGGAAGGGAACGGGCTGAGAACACTTAAACATCCATGCGAAAAAGCCAAGCGTTGATCGCGGTCCCAGCTTAATCAGTTCGTTAATGGCCGCCGGCCGCCTGCAGTTCGAGGATCGCAGCCGCCACGCGCGCAATGTCTGCGGCCAGTTCTGTGTCCTTCGGCAGGGCCTTGGTCAGCTTCCGGTGGGCATAGAGCACGGTCGTGTGATCGCGCCGGCCGAAGGCCCGTCCGATCTGCGGGAACGACTTATGGGTCTGCTCCCGGCAAAGATACATTGCGATCTGGCGCGGATAGACGACTGTGCGGGCCTTGGACGGGCTTTCGAGGTCGGTCTTCGAGACATTGAAGACCTTCATCGTTGCCTTTTTCACCAGTTCGATCGTCGGCGCCCGCACTTCCCCTTCCATGCGGCGGATAACCCGTTCCAGCATGTCGGAGGTCGGCGCCATCGAGCCGAAGCCTGCCTCGGTGAAGAGGTTCCAGACTGCGCCAGTCAGTTCCCGGCCGGGGCCGCGGATACCGGTGTGGATCCGCTCGATCAGCGCCTCGTCCAGCACGAACTCCGGATGAGCCTCCGCGATGTGACGGGCCAGACGGCGAATGATCTCGCGCCGCATATCTTCGTCCGGCAGCTCCACCTCGACGACGGTCGCGCCTTTCAGCTCGCTCATCATGCGCGGGGAGAAGCCGGCCAGTTCGCCCGGCGTCTTGTCGCCGGCGAGGACGACATTGCCGCCCTGCCCGGTGACTTCGCGGATGTTCTGGAACAGCTCGGTCTCCGTGCCCGGCTTACCCGAGATGCGGTGCAGGTCGTCGATCAGCAGGATCGAGGCAGCCCGCAGGCGCTTCTTCAGGGCGCTGGTGTCCTTCGCCTTCACGCCGTCCGTATAGGCCGACAGGAATTCCTCCGCCGTCAGGTACACGACCGTCGCGTCGGCATTGGTTTCCAGGGCGCGGGTACGCAGCGCCAGCAGCGTATGGGTCTTGCCGGTGCCCTGCGGGCCGGAAATCAGGTGAACCTGTGTCCCGACCGGCTGGCCATCGGCCACACGCTTGGCCAGTTCCACGGAAATCGCATTGGATTTTCCGGTCACCAGCGTGCCGAACGTCATTTCCGGGGCGCCGGAGGAGGGACGGGGCGTCTGAGCTGCCTCGCCATCATCTCCGCCAGACCCGTTGCCAGCGCTGCCCGCTGCCGCTTCCGGCTCAGCATTGGCCCACGGATCTTCGACGATGGCGCGCAGGTCAGCCCCTGTTTCCTTCCAGCAGACGAGCCGGATGTCGCGCCGGGCATCGTCATGCTCCTTCCAGATGCGCTGGAGGATATGGCGATGATCCGCTGACACACGGTCGTAGGAAAGGCGATCACGCGCGGCGATCACGATCTTCCCGTCAACTTCTGCGATCAGCTTCAGATCGGCGATCCACCGCTCGAAATCCGCGGTGGAGAGGACCTCCTTCAGATGTTCCCGGACGGCCTGCCAGATGGCCTGGCCGGGAAGGCTGGAGATCTTCTTGTTGGTTTTGGAATCTACGCTGGCTGGAGTGTCAAAGAGTGTATTTCGGTCCATGCCGAGCCCCATTTTTTTGTTATCTGTTTCAGCCACCAAACCGGCACGCAACACCCCTGTCCAGTCACCCGAAACTGGCCCCGAAAATACTCCGTACAGGGATGTTTATCGTTGGTAAACTCAAGGTACCGACGGGGGTGATCAAACACAAGTGTATCTTTTTTCGGACAGCCGTGATTGGCGTGTTGACTCTTTCCACAGCACCCCAGAGAGGCGAAAAAAACCTATATGGCTCAATGGTTTTTTGCGCGTGTATGGACCTGCTTTTTTTTTGAAGTGAGCTCTTGCGCACAAAAGTTCACTTTTGTTCTGTCAACATCACCTCATCAATATTGGCTGTGAAATTCGTGCCAAAAGCAGGAAAAATTTTGGAACGGTTTTGAATACCGGTCTTTGCTGCGCATTCGTGCGGGGCGGACGGGGCGAGATCTGCAATATCGCATTTCTGTAGGTTCTTCCCGCAATTATGTGACACGCAATCGGGCAAACCCTGACTGCGAATTGGGCGTAGGGCAAGAATATTCGAAGACAGGATTTCTGGCCAAAATCCGGGCAAGATTTCGGACCGGATTCCAGGCCAGACTCCAAGCCAGATTCCAAGCCAGATTCCAGGTACGAAAAAACCCGCTAGGCGAGGCGCCAGGCGGGTTTGTTTCTTGCCGGTGGTCCGGAAGGTTTTGGCGTTACGCCATTGCCTTCACGCGAGCCGCAAGGCGCGAGACTTTGCGCGAAGACGTGTTCTTGTGCATGACGCCTTTGGTGACGGCACGCATCAGCTCCGGCTGGGCAGCCTTGAGCGCATCTGCGGCAGCGGTCTTGTCGCCCGAAGCAATGGCTTCTTCGACCTGGCGGACGAAAGTGCGCACGCGCGAGCGACGGGCCTTGTTGACCTCGGTGCGGCGCGCGATCTTGCGGACCATTTTCTTGGCGGAACGGGTATTAGCCATATCAAACTCCTGTTGCCCGAGGGGCGACCCTCAGGCTGAAGGCGCGGAGATACATAAAGGCCGGTTGGGCGTCAACCGGAGAGTCCCGTCCAATGCGGGAAAAATGCACCTGCGCGCTGTTGTCCTTACTTGTCGCGGAAATGGGCCGAACGTTTTTCGATATAGGCGGCCATGCCTTCTTTCTGGTCCGAGGTCGAGAAGAGGGACTGGAACAGGCGCCGTTCGAACTGGATGCCCTGCGAGAGTGGGGTCTCGTAGGCATAATTGACGGCCTCCTTGGTCATCATGGCGCCGGCCATGGGCATGGAAGCGATCGTGCGGGCGAGGCTGCGGGCTTCGTCCATCAGGTCCTCGGCCTTCACCACGCGGCTGACGAGGCCAAAGCGCTCGGCTTCACCGGCGTCCATCAGGCGGCCTGTCAGGCAGAGTTCCATCGTTTTCGACTTGCCGATGGCCCGCGTCAGGCGCTGGGTGCCGCCGGCGCCTGGCATCACGCCGAGGCGGACTTCCGGCTGGCCGAACTTGGCATTGTCGGCCGCCAGGATGATGTCGCACATCAGGGCGAGCTCACAGCCCCCGCCGACGGCATAGCCCGACACAGCGGCGATAATCGGCTTGCGCAGGCGGGCTGTCCGCTCCCAGTTCCGGGAGATGAAGTCCTCATAATAGGACTCCGGGAAGGTCTTGTCCTTGATTTCCTTGATGTCGGCACCGCCGGAGAAGGCCTTTTTGGAGCCGGTCAGGATGACACAGCCGACCTTGTCTTCCTGGTCGCAGCGGTCGAGCGCGCTGGTCAGGTCGTTCATCATGGCTTCGGACAGCGCATTCAGCGCATCCGGGCGGTTCATCTGGATCACGGCAACGCCGGTATCCTCGTCGAACTCTGTCAGAAGTGTTTCGTAGGGCATGGAAAGGGTATCCTTTCGGTGGCCGCGAACTGTCCTCAGGACAGCACAAGGGCCCAGTATGAGAGTATCTTGGTTAAGAAGGGATTGGCATGGCCGGACGCGCCGGCGGGTACCTCTTGTGGTTAACCGTGCATTACAGGCCGGTCATGAATTCGAGCGGCGCGCTATAACGCCGCCTGATGGGCTTGTCACCCCGTGGAGTCAGAAAGCTGTTGAGACCTGTATTCTGGCCTGCGGCGCCGCAAACCCTGTGCCAGTCTCGTGCGTACACTCTATATGAGTGACATGAGCGACACGCCTGACCGCCCGCAAGATCCTGAACGCAACCGCCTGACCGGGCGCCTCAGCCGTACGGCAAAGGTTGGCGCGAACCTGTCCGGGGCAGGGCTGACCTTCGCCGCGCAGAGCCTGTTCGGCGGCGACCAGGGCGACGAGAAGATCGCCCGCGCGCTGGCCGCCGCGCTCGGCAAGTCCAAAGGCCCGCTGATGAAAGTGGCGCAGATGCTTTCCACCGTGCCGGACCTGTTGCCGGAGAAATACGCTGCCGAATTCGCGCAGCTTCAGGCCGAGGCGCCGGCCATGGGCTGGCCCTTTGTGCGCAGGCGCATGCGGGCGGAGCTTGGTGGGGACTGGCAGGGCAGGTTCGCGACGTTCGGGCAAGAGGCCTCTCACGCTGCCTCGCTGGGGCAAGTGCACGCGGCAACACTGCATGATGGGCGCAAGGTTGCCTGCAAGCTGCAATATCCGGACATGGCCAGCGCCGTAGAGAGCGATGTCGGCCAGCTGAAGACGGTGCTCGGCCTGTTCAAGCGCATGGACGGCTCGATCGACCCGACCGCCATGGTGGAGGAGATCACCGACCGCTTGCGCGAGGAGCTCGATTATGCCCGCGAGGCCAAGCATATGGAGCTCTACGCCCTGATGCTGGCGGGGAAGGACTTCGTGCAGGTGCCGGAACCAGTAGAGGACCTTTCCACCGACCGCCTGCTCACCATGACCTGGCTGACCGGCCAGCGCCTCACCGCTTTCGAGGACGCGCCTCAGGCGACGCGCAATCATATCGCCGAAATGCTGTTCTGGACCTGGTGGGGGCCGTTCAACTCTCACGCCGTGATCCATGGCGACCCGCATCTCGGCAATTACCAGGTGACAGGGGAGGGCACAGGGCTGAACCTGCTCGACTTCGGCTGCATCCGCATCTTCCCGCCAACCTTTGTCGAAGGCGTGGTCGATCTCTACCGCGCCCTCCAGCGGGATGACTTCGATGCGGCCTATGCCGCTTATGAAAAGTGGGGCTTTGTCGGCCTTTCGAAAGAGCTGGTCGAGGTGCTGAACATCTGGGCGCGCTTTATCTATGGCCCGCTGCTGGACGACCGCGTGCGTTCTGTCGCCGATGGGGTCACCGCCGGGGAGTATGGCCGCAAGGAGGCCTTCACGGTCCGCAAGCTGCTCAAGGAAAAAGGCCCGGTGAAGATCCCGCGCGAGTTCGTCTTCATGGACCGGGCCGCCATCGGCCTCGGCGCCGCCTATCTGCGCCTTGGCGCAGAGCTCAATTATTGCCGCCTGTTCGAAGAGAGCCTCGAAGGCTTCTCGGTGGAGACTGTTGCAAAAAGACAGGCCGACGCGCTGGCAGCGGTCGGCCTGAACTGAAGCTTGTGGGCGAGGGCCCTAGTTCATCTTGAATTTGATCGGGATCGATTTCGGGCCGGAGACGAAGTTCGCCTGGACGCGGCTCGGTTTGCCGTTCAGTTCGACCGACTGGAGGCGCGGCAGTAGCTCTTCCCACAGGATGCGCATTTCCATCCGGCCGAGGTGCTGGCCGAGGCAGACATGCGCGCCATAGCCGAAGGCGACGTGCTTGTTCGGTGTGCGGTCGATCTTGAAGGAATAGGGATCGTCGAACACATCCTCATCGCGGTTGCCGGACGGATAGGACAGGAACAGCCAGTCATTTTTCTTGATCTGCTTGCCGGCGACCTCGGTGTCTGCGGTGGCGGTGCGCATGAAGTGTTTCACGGGCGTTTCCCAGCGGATGGATTCTTCCACCATGGACGGGATCAGCGAGAGATCGTCCTTCAGTTTACGGAACTGGTCCTGGTTCTCGGCAAGGGCCCAGAGCGCGCCGCCGGTCGTGTTGGACGTCGTGTCATGTCCGGCCGTGGCGGCGATGATATAGTAGGACATGGCTTCGAGGTGGCCGAGCGGCTTGCCATAGACTTCGCCGTTCGCGATCACGCTGGCGAGGTCTTCGCGCGGGTTCTTGCGGCGGTCTTCGGTCATCTCCACGAAATAGGTGAAGAAGTCTGCGACAGTGGCCTGGATGTTGGCGAGGCCGGTATCGGAGTCGGTGACTTCTGCGCCGGAACGGTTCACTTCCGGATCCTGCGCGCCGAACAATTCCTGCGTCAGTTTCAGCATGCGCGGCTCGTCGATCTCCGGCACGCCCAGCACTTCCATGATGACGTGCAGAGGATAGAGGAAAGCCACGTCGCGGGCGAAGTCGCACTCAGTGCCCTTGTCGGCCATCTTGTCGATGAAGCCGCGGGCGATCTCGCGGATGCGGTCTTCCAGCTTGCGGAGGTTCTGCGGCATGAACCAGGCCTGCGTCAGGCGGCGGTACTGCATGTGGTCCGGATTATCCATCTGCACCAGCGAGCGGAGCAGGTTGGGCGAGCCGCCCATCATCTCGCGGACCTTCTTGTCGGTCTCGATATTGGTCAGCGTCGCCGAGCGGTCTTCATTGTGGAAGAGGTCGTTCTGCTTCTCGATGTTCTGGATGTCGGCATGTTTGCTGACCACCCAGAATGGATCGAAGCCCTCGATCTCGGCGACATCCAGCGGCGCGTTCTTGCGCAGCCAGGCAAAGGCCTCGTGCGAGCGATCCCAGTCGGCATAGGCCTTCGGATCGACAACGGCTTCGGCGATATGGGCGGGTATGGTCATGCTTTCCTCCGGTGGTGGGAGCAGCTCCCGGCTCCCGGTTGGAACAGCATTTAACATATACTTGCTATACAGCCAACAAATATGTTAGGCGGTATTATGTCCCAAGCGTCCACAGCCTCATCGACCGATCCTGCCGCCGCCCAGGGCGGACGGCTCACGCAGGCTGAGCGGCGTGAACGGTCCGAACAGGAATTGCTGGAAGCGACGATGCGGGTCGTGTCCGCCAACGGTGTGGCAGCCGCGACGTTTGATGCGATCGGCAAGGAGGCGGGCTATTCCCGCGGCCTCGTCACGCAGCGCTTCGGGTCCAAGGACGGGCTGATCCGCAGTCTCATCGCTGCCCTGCACGGCTGGCAGCGCGAAGCGCTGGAGGCGGCAGACGTGGAGCGCATGGATGGCCTCGCGGCCCTGTGCGCCTTTGTCGAGCTGCACTGCCGGTCGCTGGACGGGCGGGAAGAAGACAAGGCCTATTACATGCTGCTGGCCGCAGCAGTTGCCGACCGGCTGGAAACCCGCGCGGCCTTCGCCGAGTCCCACGAGGTGGAACGCGTGCTGATCCGCAGCCTCATTGAGCGCGGGCAAGCCGAAGGCAGCATCCGCAAAGATGCCGACGCCGACGCGACCGCCCTGATGGCGGGCTGCGCGCTGATCGGCATTCGCATGCAGAACATGATCGACCCGGGCACGGACATCGCACCCATCAAGGATGCGCTGGTCCAGTCATTGCGCGCGCGCCTGGCACCGGTCTGAGGAGGAGGGAAGGAATGAGCGAGGCACCTTACAAGGTCTGGCAGTGCCGCACCTGCGGCTACATTTACGAAGAAGAACATGGCGACCCGACAGAAGGGCTGGCGCCCGGCACGCGCTGGGCCGACATTCCGGAGGATTGGGTCTGCCCGCTCTGCGGCACGCCCAAATCCGATTTCGACATGATCGAGCTCTGAAGAATAGCGTCAAAACAGGCGAATTATTTTCTACACTGAGTAGGACTGCGCAGAAAAATCATCCCCAAAATCAAGTGATATGCGAAATAGTTAATTTGTGTTAACTATGTCGAATAAAAAATAAGGGAGGAAATATAATGCGTTTGATCCATTCACTGAAAATCACCGGCGTGGCGCTCACCGTCGCGCTGGCGGGCTGTATCACCAGTGCGACCGCACAGGAGCCGGCCGCAGAGGCTGCCACAGCCGATGATGGTTATCCGCTGGTCAGCGGCGACTTCTGGGAAATCACGGGCGTCGACATCAAACCCGGTGGCGGCCTCTATTATGCCAACCATCTGGCGGACCGCTGGCGTGCTTCGCAGGAGTTCGCCAAATCGCAGGGCTGGATCAAGGGCTACATGGTCTTCGGCAACTATTATAACCGGGCTGGCGAGCCGGACCTTTATCTCGTGACCATCATGGAGAAGATCCCGAGCGGGCCGGAATCCGAAGCGCAGTATGCGGCGTTCCGGGAGTGGGCCGAAGCGTCTACGGAACAGCTTGTTTCGGAAAATGCCGACCGGGCGGAGTTCCGTGAAATCACCGGAACGACCCTTCTGCAGGAAATGAATTTCCGCGACTAGGTTTTGGGCCATCGACAGAAGCCGCCGGTTTGCGCCGGCGGCTTACCGTTGTCTGCCGTATTTGTGTTCCAGTGTAAGCTTGATCCCCGGGGCCGGGAGTTCTACGGGTGCGGTTCAATTTGGCATACAGCAGGGACGGGCGACACAAGTGACCAGGCTTCGCTCGATGGTCTGGACGGCAATCATTGTCGCCGTCGCTTACCAGTTCCTGGTCATCCTGCCGGCGATCGTTGTCCATGGCCTGATGCCGGGCATGTCGATCATCACGCTGTCCGGCATTGCCAATGTCCTGACCGTGATGGCGATCTATGGCTATCTCAAGGTTCAGGGGGTGGCTGACGAAGTGGCCGAGCCCGGCGACATGAACCTGATGATCGTGCTATTCGCCGTCGTGGTGGCCATGATCGCGGTTGCCCTTGCCACCTTCATGGCTGACCTTCTGGCCACGATGTTCGGACCAGGGGGGCTGAGCGTCAGTGACAGTTTTACGCAACAACTGCAGACCGGCCGGCGGGCGGAAATCCTGTTTGCTGTGGTTCTGGTCGCCCCTTTTGCGGAAGAGTTCGTCTATCGAGGGCTGGTCATGGGCGTCCTGCTCGCCCGCGGCTGGTCGCCGTTTTCAGCAGCAGGCCTCTCGGCCGCGATCTTTGCCATCCAGCATATCCAGTATGGCTGGATCGGCATCCTGATGGTGATGATGTACGGCATGGTGCTGGGCCTACTGCGTGTGGCGAGCGGCGGCCTGTTCCTGCCGATCATGGCGCATTTGTTCATCAACCTTATCTCGCTGACGATGTGACGCGCCCAGTGCAGCGCCCCTTCGTTGGGGGAGGGCTGGCAAATCCCGGCGGACAGCGCTAAGCGGTCGCCATGACTGACGATCTTTCACGCAACCAGACATTCGACCTGCCGGAAGGCTACCAGATGCTGCCCTGGCACCGGGGTTTTGGCCGCCAGGTGGGTCCGCTGTTCGAGAAGCGGGACGAGACGGGCGGCCTGACCCGCGCCTTCCGTGTCGAGGAGCATCACACCAACGGCATGATGAATGCCCATGGCGGCATGCTCATGACCTTTGCCGACATGGCCTGGGGCGCGGCGGTGGAGAAGGATGACGACACCTGGTGGGTGACGGTCCGCCTGATGTGCGACTTCCTGTCGGGCGCCAGCATGGGCAGCTTCGTCGAAGGCAAGGGCCATGTAATCGGCCGGCAGGACGATGTCTTCACGGTCGAGGGGAAGATCTGGGCCGGTGACAAGCTGCTGATGCGGGGCACGGGCATCTTCAAGGTGATCGAGCGCCGGGACGGGCAGCAGAAGCCGTTCACACGGCAGGAACAGAACGCCTGAGCTTTCGGTTGACTTTGCCGGGCCGCCCCCGTATCGGCCATTTCGTAATGAACACTGCACTGAACCACCATCACCATCATTCGTGACGCGCCGACGAGGCGCGAACCGATCCGGCTGCGCCTCTGCTAAAGTGTTCCCCCGAAGAACCAGACCAGACGAGGCAGGCCACCGCCGGGGCGTGCCTGATGTTGACGTGTCGCCTTCCAATCCGGACCAGCACCGACTATGCGGTGCGCAAACACGACTAAGAGCGACCCCAAGAGCGAAACATGAGCGACAAAGACAGCCAGCCTCTCTCCGGCAAAGACCTCGCCCGCAAGCCGCGCGGCTTTCCCGACAAGCGCGAGGGCCTGATCCATGCCCAGGCAGAGCTGGTCGGCAAGGTCACCGCGGTTTACCGCCAGTGGGGTTTCGAGGCGCTCGACACCGGCGCGTTCGAATATGCCGATGCGTTGGGCAAGTTCCTTCCCGACGACGATCGACCGAATGCCGGCGTCTTTTCGCTTCAGGACGATGACGAGCAGTGGATCTCGCTGCGCTATGACCTGACGGCGCCGCTCGCGCGTTTTGTGGCAGAGGCTGGCCAGTCGCTCGGCAAGCCGTTCCGCCGTTATGCTGCCGGGCCTGTCTGGCGCAACGAGAAGCCAGGGCCGGGGCGCTTCCGCGAATTCTGGCAGTGCGATGCGGACACAGTTGGCGCACCGGGCTTCCATGCCGATGCCGAGATGATCGCCATGGGCGCCGAAGCCCTCCGCGCCGTGGGCATGGAGACGGGCGAGTTCGTGCTCCGCGTGAACACGCGCCGCCTGCTGAATGGTGTGCTGGACGGGGTGGGTGCCTCCAGCGCTGAGACGCGCCTCGCCATCCTGCGCGCGCTCGACAAGCTGGACCGGCTCGGGTCTTCCGGCGTTGCCGACCTGCTGGGCAAGGGCCGCATGGATGAGAGCGGCGACTTCACCAAGGGTGCCGGGCTGGATGCGGACAAGGTGAAGACGGTGCTCGCCTTCGCGGAAGCCGGTGCGGCAACGCGGGCCGAAACGCTGGCCAATCTTTCGAAAGCCACAGGTGCGACGGAAGAGGGCAAGGCGGGCCTTGCCGAACTGGAAGCCATCGCGCTCGCGCTCGATGCGCTGGGCGCGCCGGAAGGCGATGTCGTGATCGACCCGTCGGTCGTGCGCGGCCTCGAATACTATACCGGCCCGGTCTATGAGGCCGAGCTGCTGCGAGAAGTGACCGGCGAAGATGGCAAGACCTATCGCATTGGCTCCATTGGCGGCGGCGGGCGGTATGACGACCTCGTCGCGCGCTTCACCGGCGAGACGGTTCCGGCGACGGGCTTCTCCATCGGAATCTCCCGCCTCGCGTCCGCCCTGCAGATCATGGGCGAGACAGGCAAGCTGGACGGCCCGGTTGTGGTGTTGAACCTCGACAAGGAAAATCCGTCCACGGCACTCTCCATCGCGACGGACCTCCGCCGCGCAGGCATCCGGGCTGAGGCGTACATGGGCGCCTCCGGCATGCGGCCGCAAATGAAATATGCTGACCGCCGCAACGCACCCGCCGTCGTCATCGTCGGCGAGGACGAGATGGCCAAGGGCACGGTGACGATCAAGGACCTTGAAATGGGTGCGCTTAAAGCGAAGGCCATCAAGTCCAATGAGGAATACCGCGAAGCCCGCCCGGGCCAGATCGAAGTACCGCGCGCAGAGATGGTTGAAGCCATCCGCCGCATCGTCGAGGCTCAGGCATGACCTATGCAGCTGTCGTGAAGGCGGCCCGGTCCCGGTTCGAGGCCTCCGGTGCCAAACCGGTGAACCCGGCCTATATCCTGCCGTCCGACATTCCGCTGGAATTGTCAGGCGAGGCGGTCCGCGCGCGACTTTGCGTGTTTACGGATCATCGCGGAAACGAAATGGTCATGCGCCCGGACCTGACCCTGCCGGTGGCGGGGCTGGAAGCAGACCGGCTCGCCGGCGGGACCAACGGCCCGAAGGCCTATTGCTATGCCGCTGAGGCCTTCCGACTGCCAGCAGCCGCTGGCGACCCGATGGAATTCACGCAGGTCGGCTTTGAACGCTTCGGGCGGGACTCCGATCCGGTCGAGGATGCCGAGGCCTTTGCGCTGGTGCACGAAGCCGTTCGCGATTGCGGTGTGGTGCCTGTGGCAATTGCCACCGGAGACCTCGCAATCTTCCCGGCGTTCATCGATGCGCTGGGCCTGCCGCGCGTCACGGCAGACCTGTTGAAGCGCGCGTTCCGGCAGGAAGGCGGCGTACGGGCGCTGGTCGAGGCATCGCCAGCGCCGATCGAGGCAGACCTTGTGCCGACGCTGGAAGCTGCCACGCTGGAAGAAGCCGAAACGGCCTTCCGGGCAGCACTGGCCGAGCGGGGCATCCCCTTGATCGGGACACGGAGCGTTCCGGAAATCATCGCTGGGCTGCGTGCCCGGGCCGCGGCGCTTGCTGCAGGCGGGGTGCCGGAAAAAGTGCGAGAGGTCATCGGCGCGCTGGCGGCGGTGAACTGCACCGCTGCCGAGGCCGCTGACCAGTTGGACGCAATCGCTGTGAAATACAGCCTGTCACGCACCTCCAGTGCGATCGACCGTGTGGCCCGGCGCATGGAACTGATCCGGGAATTGCTGCCTGAGGTGAAGGCGATCTGCCGCTTCCGGTCCGGCTTCGGGCGGCGGTTCACCTATTATGACGGCTTCCTGTTCGAGACGCTGGGGCCGAATTTGAGCGAGCGCCAGCCCATCGCTTCCGGCGGGCGGTATGACGGTCTCGTTTCCGGTCTCTCGAACGGCAAGGCGAACGCCACCGCCATTGGCGGCGTTGTGCGGCCCGACCGCGTGCTGCGTGCAAAGGGGAGGGGCGCATGACCCGTCTGTCACTCGCCATTCCGTCCAAGGGGCGGCTGAAGGAAAAATCCGAGGCATGGCTGGCCTCCGCAGGCTTCCCCGTCACCCAGATTGGCGGCGAGCGCGGCTACCAAGCCCAGATCGAAGGGCTTGGCGATGTGGAGATGCGTCTCCTGTCGGCGCGGGAGATCGCGCAAGGCCTTGTCGATGGCAGCCTGCATGCGGGCGTAACCGGCGAAGACCTGCTGCATGACCTCGCCCCGACCGGGGAGAGCGATTTCGACGTCGTGAAACGGCTGGGCTTCGGTGGGGCAGACGTGATCGTCGCCGTGCCGCAGGCCTGGGTGGATGTCGACACGATGTCCGACCTTGAAGCGGCCGGGGCTGCGTTCCGCAAGGCGCACCACCGCCGCCTGCGGGTTGCGACCAAATATATGCGCCTGACCCGGCGCTTCTTCGCGGCGCGGTCGGTCGGCGAATACCGCCTCGTCGAGAGCGCGGGAGCGACTGAAGCCGCCCCAACGACAGGTTCGGCCGACGTGATCGTGGATATCACCTCCACCGGGGCGACGCTGAAGGCCAACGGACTGAAGATCCTGTCAGACGGGCTGATTCTGAAAAGCGAGGCGGTCTTTGCGGTGTCACCGGGTGCCGTATGGTCATCTGAAGCCAAGGCCAGCCTGGAGGTCTTGTTCGCAGGTGCAGCAATTAAAGGTAAGGAATTACTAGAAAAAATCTAGGACACAATCTTGACACATCCGGAAATGCGCGGCCTTATGTCCCAGCAAGTTTCTGGGAGGAAACGCTGCAAACGGTGGGAGGCGCGGACCAAGGGTCCGCGCCTCTTCCGTTTGGGGGGTATAATTCAGGGTAAGTGAAGACCGGGCAGACCGGAGCAACGGCTCAGGTGAGGTAGGGGGCGTTTGGACATCACATCCGTCCCGCCCGGCTTCACGATTAACAATAAGTACTTATCGTTTATCGTCAAGTTCTATTATCGTTTTTCGATTAATCTTTTGTAATAGTGATCAGCCAGCTAGGGCTTCCGTCTTCCGGAACGACCCTCAGGATTCGCGTGTCGCCGTCGGGCGTGAGGGTTTCGCTGATCTCTGCGCCCGACACTTCGATCTTCAGGGAATCGGGTGCGTCATCCGGCTGATCGAGCTCGACATTGAATTCGCTGGCCCGGTCGGACGGCACAAACAGCTCTGCAGCTTCAGCCGGTGTGAGGAACCGGACCGTTCCGTCTTCCTCGATCACCATGGATTGACGCTGCGACACTTCCGGGCTGTCAGACCTCTCCGGAACGGCCGGGGCCTGCACGACATTCAGGGGCGGAGACAGCCGTCCACCAACCGACTGGGCGGCTGCCGGCAGCACAAGCAGGCCGAGCCCCGTGGCCAGGCTGGCGAGCGTCTTCATCCTCTGACTCCCGTTCATTTCAGCCGTACATAAGCGTGAATCGAACCCACTGTCACATGCACAGGTGCGCTGTGTGTTGACTTCCGGTCAGCCCCCCGTCATGCGTGGCGCCCTGAGAGAAATCCTCGCGACATCGGAAGGGCAAAAGATGAGCGATCCCCGCCAGCATATCATGCCGGTCTACCGGCCGCCAGAACAGGTCTTCGACAAAGGGGAGGGTGTCTACCTCTACACCGAAGACGGCACGCGATATCTGGACTTCATTGCAGGCATTGCGGTCAACGCGCTTGGCCATTCGCACCCGGCCATGGTGGACGCCCTGCGCGAGCAGGCGGGCAAGCTGTGGCATACGTCCAACATGTTCCGTGTACGCGGCGCCGAAGAGCTGGCCGACAAGATCTGCCGCGACACCTTCGCCGACCGCGTCTTTTTCACGAACTCCGGCACCGAAGCGATCGAGTGCGCGATCAAGTCCGCGCGCAAGTATCAGTGGGCCAATGGCCATGAAGACCGGATCGACATCATCACCTTCACGGGCGCCTTCCACGGCCGTTCGCTGGGCGCGATCAATGCCGGCGGCAATCCGAAATACCTGGAAGGCTTCGGCCCGGCGCTGCCTGGTTTCGTCCATCTCGAATGGGGCGACCATGATGCGCTGAAGGAAGCCGTGGCCCGGCCGACCGCTGCGGCGGTCCTGGTCGAGCCTGTGCAGGGCGAAGGCGGCGTGCGCGCCATGCCGGAACAGTGCCTGAAGGGCCTGCGTGACCTGTGCGACGAACACGGCGTGCTGCTGATCTTTGACGAAGTCCAGTGCGGCATGGGCCGGACCGGCAAGCTTTTCGCCCATGAATGGGCCGAAGGCGCGGCGCCGGACATCCTGTGCTCGGCCAAGGGCATCGGCGGCGGCTTCCCATTCGGCGCGTGCCTGACGACAGAGGCTTGCGGCGAGCACATGCAGCCGGGCAGCCACGGCTCGACCTATGGCGGCAACCCGCTGGCCATGGCCGTCGGCAACGTCGTCTGGGACATCATTTCGGACGAGGACTTCCTGGCAGAAGTGCGCCGCGTCTCCGGCACGATGGCGCAAAGCCTGAAGAGCATCGCCGACAGCCATCCCGACAAGGTGGAAGGCGTGACCGGCAGGGGCCTGTTGACTGGCCTGAAAATGAAGGCTGATCCGAAAGGCCTGCAGGGCGTCTGCCGCGACAAGAACCTTCTGACCGGTGTTGCCGGAAACAATGTGCTGCGTCTCGCACCGCCGCTGGTGATTACGGATGAAAACGTCCGCGAAGCTACCCGCATCATGGACGAGGCCATCGGCGAATGGGACCCGGCATAGGATCATGACGCACTGGGAAGGGTCTTGTCATTGCGGGGCCGTCCGGTTCCGCTTCGAGGCTGACATCACGGATGTCTACCAGTGCGACTGTTCCCTTTGCGCCATGAAAGGCGCGACCATGACCAGCGTTCCGAAGGATCGCTTCACGCTGGTCTCCGGTGAAGAGTCACTCAGCGAATATCGCTGGAACACCGGCGTCGCCCGGCACTATTTCTGCTCGACCTGCGGCATCTATCCGTTTCACAGCAAGCGGGCGATGCCGGACCATTACGGCGTCAACGTGAACTGCCTGAAGGGCTTCGACGTGAGCGCCATCAAGATCCGCCAGACCGAAGGCCAGGGCATGACCGTCAATCCCGACGGCGACCGCGCTGTCTGGCCGGGACCGAGAACAGAAGCGGCCGCCCGCAAAGATTGATGTGAAATTCTCCCTTTGGGGGTTCTGTCTTTGTGCCGCGCGGCTAATCTGGCGGTCAGAAGACAGAATGTCCGGGAGGAACTTTCATGCAGGCGTCAGACGATTTCGAACAGGCGACGCGGCTTCAGCCGATCGGAAAAGGGCATTGGGCTGTCGACCTTCCGGAAAGCTGGGGCCTGTGGAGCCCGGCGGGCGGATTCATCACCACGCTTGCCTTGCGGGCGACCGGTGAGGCGAGCAGCCTGTCCCGCCCGGCCAGCATGTCCTGTCATTTCCTCCGCATGGGCAAATATGCCACGGCGGAAATCCGCGTCGAGCCCGTGAAGGCGGGCAAGCGGAGCGAGCTGCTGAGAGCTGAGCTGATTCAGGAGGGTAAGACGCTTCTGCTGTGTCATGTTTGGACCGTATCCGACATGCTGCCCGGGCTGGTACATGACGATACGCAGGAAGAGCTGCCGGACCCGGAAAGCGTACCCACTTTTGAAGAACAGTATCCCGACGAACCTTCGCATCCATTCTTCCGGCATTTCGAACAGCGCCCGATCCGGGGGACGCCGCGCAAGGGTGAAGCGGCCCGCGATCCGGAACTGACCGGCTTTTACCGCTTCACGCCGCGGGCCGTGGCGGAGGATGCCTTCGCCGATGCCGGGCGCGCGATCATCCTGATGGATACGTTCGGCTGGCTGGCCCAGTATCCGGCCCATCCGACCGACGGCCCATCGCCCTGGATCGCGCCGAACATCGACTATCACTACCGCTTTCACCGTCCCACCAGTCATGCAGACTGGCTGCACATGCGGGTGCGGGCGCCGGTCGCGGAAAACGGGCTGATGGCAACCGATGGGGAAATCCGGGATGCGCAGGGCAGGCTGCTGGTGACCGGATCATCACAGCTGATGTGCCTGCCCCGGCCAGGAGGGTGAAAAGAGGCCTGAAGTTCAGGCCTCATCGTGCACCTGCTTGCGGCCGGTCACCATGGCGCGGGCGAGGTTTTCCTTGTGGGCGAGGCTTGAGGCGACGACACCGGCAAGGTGCAGGCCGACCAGGGCCAGCGTGATGTAGACGAAGGCCTTGTGCACGCCTTCGAGCAATTCCTCGGCCCCGGATTCCTCATGGCCTCCATGCTCGCCTTCCTCTCCGAAGGCAGAAGCGAGCGGCGCGAAGGTTTCTTCCGTCACGATCCCGGCCAGCGGCCCGGCATTGTCTTCAACTGCGTAGAGCGCCATGCCGGCCGATGTTGTGACCAGCAGGCTGAAGAGCAGGGCGATGACCATGGCGCCGCCCGCCGGATTGTGGCCGGCATAGTCCTTCGCTTTGCCTGAGAAAAGGCTGCGCAGGTATCCGAGGACGGCGCCGGGGCCGCGCACGAAATCTGTAAACCGCGCATGCCTTGTGCCGATCACGCCCCAGACGATGCGGACCAGCACATAGCCCGCCACGACATAGCCGGCCCATTTGTGGATGTTGAACAGGTCGTCGCCAGACAGGTAGGCGGTGAAAAACGCGATCACCAGCGTCCAGTGCCCGATACGGACAAGGGGGTCCCATACCGGGCGGGTGGGGGCCGGACGAGTGGAGGTATTGGTCTGGCTCATGCGAATGTCTCCGTCGCTACCTGCTGACCGGGAAAACCTGGCGGAAACATGGTGCCAAAACCATCCGTCAATTGACGCATTCCCTTTGCCCGCGCTTTGGGGGAGAAGGGCGTATGTCAGATGACGTATCCGGACGCAGAGGCCTTCTGGGCATCGCCGCGCTGTTTGGCGCGATTGCCCTGTTCATCGGGGCAGACTTGATCACCGACAGTGGAGAAGGCGCAGGCGCAGGGCATCTTGCGGCCGAACTGGTCGTACTGGTCGCCGCATCCTTCGGGCTGGGGGCCATGCTGTGGCGTCTCGGACGCCTGCGCCGTGCACTGGCCGATGCGCGGCAGGACGCCGGGCGCTGGCAGGCGGAAAACCGTGAACTTGTGCAAGGACTGGGCATCGCCATCGCGCGCCAGTTTTCGGCCTGGGGGCTGACGGATGCCGAGTCCGACGTTGGCCTGTTGCTGTTGAAGGGGCTTTCGCTGCAGGAGATCGCCGACCTGCGCGAGACAAGTGAACGCACGGTTCGCGAACAGGCGCGGGCCGTTTACCGCAAGAGCAGTCTTGCCGGGCGAAACGCGCTGTCTGCCTATTTTCTGGAAGACTTGCTTCCCGGAAGCGGTGGATAAGGATGTCGGCTGGCGCTCTTCGCGCGCGGCGCTAGGATCGGAACATGACCAAGATTACTGCTGCCTGTGTCCAGATGCGTTCTGGTGTGGAAGTTGCCCCGAACATTGCGGCGGCGTCCGCGCTCATCCGTGAAGCGGCCGGGAACGGCGCGAAATTCATCGCGACCCCGGAGATGACGAACCTGCTCGACATCCGCCCCGGCATGGCGCGACCGAAGATTGTGGAACAGGACGATATTCCCCTGCATGCCTTCCAGGCGCTGGCTGTTGAGCTCGGCGTGACCCTTCTGATCGGCTCGCTTGCGGTGACGCTGGAGAGCGAAGAGCGCTTCGCCAACCGCTCCTTCCTGATCGGGCCGGATGGCGGCGTGATTGCCCGCTACGACAAGATCCACATGTTCGATGTGGAGGTCGGCGACGGGCAGAACTATCGCGAGAGTCGGGCTTACCGACCGGGCGAGACGGCTGTGCTGGCCAAGGCGCCGTTCGGCGAGGTCGGCATGACGATCTGCTACGACCTTCGCTTCCCGCATCTTTACCGGAAGCTCGCGCAGGCGGGGGCGGACATCCTGACCATCCCGGCGGCCTTCACCCGCGTGACGGGCGAGGCGCATTGGCACGTGCTGGTCCGGGCGCGGGCGATCGAGACGGGCTGTTTCGTCGTTTCCCCGGCGCAGGGTGGCAAGCATGAGGACGGGCGCGAAACCTTCGGCCATTCCCTGATCGTCTCACCCTGGGGCGAGGTGATCGCAGAGGCCAAAGGCGCCGAGCCCGGTATCGTGCTGGCGGAGCTGGACCTTGATGAGGTGGCGAAGGCCCGCGCGCGCATTCCGTCGCTCGGGAACGACCGGGAAATAGACGTTACACGGATGGGCGGTTAAATGGTCGCGGCACCCGGCGCGAGCAGGCACACTGCCAGAAGGCAGAGTACAAGACATCCGAGTGCGATACGCCCAGCCATGCGCATTCCTCCGAGCCCTTAGACTGGCACGAAGTGAGGAAGATCCGGTGAAAGAGTTCTGGGAAATTTAAAGGAATTCTACCTGCCGAGGCGGCGGCGGAATTCTTCGTAGCCGAAATGCGAGACCTGTTCGACGCGGCCGTCTTCCCAGCGGATGGCGAGATTGGCGAGCGGCGTGCCGTTGAATGTGTTTGTCTTCACGAAGCTGTAGTGCATCTGGTCTGTGAAGACGATCTGGTCGCCCGGCTGCAATGGTTTGTGGAAGGAGTAATCCCCGATCACGTCACCCGTCATGCAGGTCTTGCCGCCGAGGCGGTAAGTGTGCGGTTTCTCGCCCGGCTGGCCTGCGCCGACAATGTCCGGCCGGTAGGGGACTTCCAGAACGTCCGGCATGTGCGTGGAGGCGGAGGCATCCAGAATGGCGAGATCCATCTCGTTCCAGTGCAGGGCGAGCACCGTCGAATAAAGTTCGCCCGTGTTGACGACGAGGCCAGCGCCCGGCTCGAGGATGACGTCGACGCCGAAGCGCGCCTTGAAGGCCTTGATCGCCTCGATGAGGACGTCGACATCATAACCCGGCTTGTTCATGAAGTGCCCGCCGCCGAAATTCACGGCAGAGACTTGCTCGATATATTGTCCGAACTTGTCGGCCACATGCTGGATCAGTCCGGCGGAGCCGCCGTGCAGACTCTCGCACAGGGCGTGGACATGGAAGATGTCGACGCCGGACCAGTCGACATCGGCCAGCTTTACCGGGACTTCGCCAAACCGGCTGCCCGGTGCGCAGGGATCGTAGAGATCGCCGCCGAGGGTCGCGTTGGAATAGCCGGGGTTTACGCGCAGGCCGACATGGGCGCCTGCATCGCGGGCGATGTCGCCAAAGCGCGCAAGCTGTTCGGCCGAGTTGAAATAGATGTGCTCCGCAATTTTCGTCAGGCGGCGGACTTCATCTTCCGTATAGGCCGGGGAGTAGACATGCACTTCCTTGCCGAAGCTCTCATGCCCCATGATGGCTTCATGCTCGCCGCTGGCCGTGGTGCCGTCGAGATAGTCGGTCATCACCGGGAAAGCCGCCGGCATGGCGAAGGCCTTGGTGGCCAGCAGCACCTTGCAGCCAGCCTCCTCCCGCACGCGCTTTGCCGTCTCCAGATTCTTCCGGAGGCGGGCAATGTCGAGGACGAAAATGGGAGTTGGAATGTCCGACGGCAAGGTGGTCAAATCAGGTCTCCACCGCAAACAGCTCTTCCTGGTCGCCCGGCTTCACATCGATGACGTGCCAGGGCAGGCCGCGCTTGGCGACGTCTTCGAGGAAGGGTTTCGCCGGGAATTGCTCCACATTGAACACGCCCTTGCCGGCCCATTCCCCGCGGAAGAACATGGCCGCGCCGGACACAGGCGGCACGCCCGTCGTGTAGGAGACGGCCTGGGCGGAGACTTCCTTGTTCGTCTCGGCATGGTCCGAGACGTTGTAGATCATCTTGGTCAGCGGCTTGCCATCCTTCTTGCCACGGAAGATCACGCCAATGCTGGTCTTGCCGGTATAGTTCTCGGCGAGGGAGGACGGCGGCGGCAGCAAGTCCTTCAGGAACTCCATCGGAATGATGTCCATACCCTTGTGCTTGATCGGTTCGAGGCCGATCAGGCCAATGCTTTTGAATACCTGAAGGTGCTTGATATATTCCGCGCCGAACGTCATCCAGAAGCGGATCTGCTTCAGGCCCTTGATGTTCTTCACAAGGCTTTCCTCTTCCTCGTGATAGATGAGGTAGGAATCCTTCGGACCGACTTCCGGATAGTCGATGTCGCAATTGATGGAGAGGGCGGGAATCTCGATCCACTCGCCATTCTTCCAGTATTTTCCGTCCTGCGTGACTTCGCGCAGGTTGATCTCCGGATTGAAGTTCGTGGCGAAGGTCTTGCCATGGTCGCCGGCATTGCAATCCACAATGTCGATATATTCGATCACGTCGAACAGGTGCTCCTGCGCATAGGCGCAGTAGACGTTGGTCACGCCGGGGTCGAAGCCGCAGCCGAGAATGGCGGTGATGCCCTTCTCCTTGAAGCGGTCGTGATAGGCCCACTGCCAATGATATTCGAACTTGGCCACATCGCGCGGCTCATAGTTCGCCGTGTCCATATAGTTGCAGCCGGTCTCGAGGCAGGCGTCCATGATCGGCAGGTCCTGATAGGGCAGGGCCATGTTGATCAGCAGGTCCGGTTTCACCTTTTCGATCAGGGCGACGACTTCCGGCACATTGTCAGCATCGACTTGCGCGATCTCGATCGGCGTCTTGCAGAGCGTCGCCACCTTCTCGCAACTTTCGAGGCGGCGCGAGGCGAGCGTGATGTGCTTGAACGTGTCGCGGTCCATCGCGCATTTCTGGGCGACGACCGAACCGGCAGCGCCGGCACCGATGATGAGAACGCGGTCCATGATGGGAGGGCCTCCAAAACTCTGCGGGGTTCCTGAATTGACCCGTCACATAGGGCAAACCGGGGGGCTTCGCCAGTGGAGACATGAAGGGGTGGCGCAGCGCAGGCAGATCGCTTTAGGGGGAAGAAACAAGGCTCCGCCCGCGCTGCGGCCGTGAGAAGGCTCAGGCAGCCTGCCGGTAGGTCGACAGGCGGGAGAGCTCCTCGTTTAACCAGTCATAATGGCGGGCCAGCCGCTCAACCTGCTGTAGATCGGCGTCGGGCCGGCTGGACAGCTCGGCCTGCCAGGCTTCGATCACACGCAGCTGCGTCTGCAGCCAGCACAGCATGGCGGAGTCATCGACTGGAACACACATGACACAATTCCTTGCAACTGCGAAGCATTCGCAGAAATGAATATGCATAAGCCACCCTTCTTTGCAAGTCATTCTCAAAAATGTCATAGATGGCGGATGCGATGACCTGCCTTGGGAGGGGGAACGAATGCCGGTCCTGAGGGTTGTACGCTTAACAGTCCGGCCTGTTCCCGGTGCCGGAAAACCATGAGGAGACACCAGATGACCCTTGAAGGGCTTATCATTTTTCTGCTGGTCGGCGGCGTGGCTGGCTGGCTGGCCGGGCTGATCGTGCGCGGTGGCGGCTTTGGCATCGTGGGCAATATTGCCGTAGGCATCGTCGGCGCGTTCATTGCCGGGTTCCTTTTCCCGGTTATCGGCATCAGCCTCGCCGGCGGCATTGTCGGGTCCATCGTGCATGCCACGATCGGCGCAGTGGTCCTGCTCCTGATTGTGCGTGTGCTGAAGCGCGCCTGATCTGCTCCGACAGGTGTAAACCAGCAATTCCTGCAACAGACTGGTACCGCGGGCCATAATGCGCTATGGCCCGCGCTTCCTTTTCCAGGCCCTTTAACGGGGAGACTCTCCATGGCAGGCCGTCACTTCATCGATCTCTGGCATCTCGACCATGTCGAACTGCGCGAAATTCTCGACATGGCCCACGCCATGAAGAAAGCGCGCGCCGGCTGGCCGAAGGGCCGCGTCGATGACGGCGCCCCGCTGGAAGGCCATACGCTGGCGATGATCTTCGAGAAATCCTCGACCCGGACGCGCTATTCCTTCGACATGGCGATGCGCCAGCTGGGCGGCTCGTCGATCACCACATCGTCCGGTGACATGCAACTCGGCCGGGGCGAGACGATCGAGGATACGGCCCGCGTGATCTCCCGCTATGTCGACGCGGTGATGATCCGGGCCAATGACCATTCAGATGTCGAGGCATTTGCAGAGTTTTCCTCCGTCCCCGTCATCAACGGCCTGACCGACCGCTCGCACCCCTGCCAGATCATGGCGGACCTGCAGACGCTGGAAGAGAAGGGGCTGGAGCTGCGCGGCGCGCGCCTCGCCTGGGTCGGCGACGGCAACAATGTCTGCGCGAGCTTCATTCATGCGGCGGCGAAGTTCGGCTTCTCGCTGGCCGTCGGCACGCCCGCCCGGTTTGCGCCGGACGATGAGGATCTCGACATTGCCCGCGAATTGCAGGGCAAGATCGATCTTTATGAAACAGCCGAAGAAGCCGTTGCAGGGGCAGACGTCGTCATCGCCGACACGTTCGTCTCGATGGGTGACAAGGATGCCGAGCGCCGCCTCGAAATCCTGGAGCCTTATGCCGTCACCGAAGACCTGATGGATCTGGCGAACAAGGGCGCATACTTTCTGCACTGCCTGCCGGCGCACCGGGGCGAGGAAGTTGATGCCGAAGTGATCGACGGCCCGCAAAGCCTTGTCTTCGACGAAGCGGAAAACCGCCTGCACGCCCAGAAGGCCGTGCTTCGCTGGTGCCTCGAAAAATAAGCCTCAGCCGGACTGGACCTCTTCCAGCCCCAGCGCAGATACGGCCGCGAGCGCGCTCATGACGCCGAGAATGGCGATGACGGTCGCCAATCCGGCATAACTCGCCACAAGGCTGAAGCCCCCGCCGAGGATCAGCACCATGCCGATGATTGTGTTGGAGAGTGCAGTATAGGCCGCGCGCGTTTCCGCCGTTGCCATGTCGACAAGATGGGTGGAGCGTCCAAGCCGCACGCCCTGATAAGCAATCATCAGGATAAAGATCATCACCGGCAGTCCAGCATTCGCGGCAAGCAGGCCAGCAACATTCAGGCCCAGCGTGCCGAACAGGGCAAGCGCCCCGGCAAGACCCGTCAGAATCAGGACTTTGCGGCTCGACCGGTCGGCCAGGCGGCCCCAGACATAGGAGCTGAGCAGGCCTGCGCCTGCCGAGGCGACGACCAGAAGGCCAAGGCCGCCGAACATGTTGGGCGCCGACTGCGCCTGCGTCCCCAGCGCCACCATGAAGGGTGGGGCCAGCGCGGTGGACGTGAGTAGGGCCCGCACAAGGATGAACCGGCGCAGCTGGGCATCGCGGGCCAGCAGGCCGAGATCTTCCGCAAGGCGCCGGGCCGGGCCGGAGCCCGTTTCCTGCTCGCTTGCCTCTTCGGCGATGCTGGCAAACACCACGGCGCCTGCGATCCAGAGGACGCCAGCCAGAACGAGACCGCCGGTCACCAGCGCCAGCCGGTCTTCCCCCGCAAAGGCCAGCAGGACGCCATAGGCCAGCACCGCGCCCGCGCCGATCGTCCCCGCCGTGCCGGTCGCAGTGCCGCGCCGGGATTTCGCAATCGTCTTGCCGAGCACGTCCTTGTAGGTGACCGAACAGACCGACCGGGCGAGCGCCAGCATGGCCAGTGCGCCGAGGATGACCCAGCCCGCCACCGCACCGGTCAGCAGCAGGGCCGCCAGTCCCATGGCGATGGCGGCCATGCCTTCCACCAGCGCGCCGCCTGCCCAGGCCCATTTCCGGCGCTTCAATTGGCGCAGCGCCCCGGCGGTGAACATTTGCGGGAAGAGCGCGCCAGCTTCGCGGATCGGCACCAGAAGACCCAGCAGGCCGGCCGGCGCGCCCAGCGCGGTCAGCATCCAGCTCAGTACGAGTTTCGGATCGATCAGGCCATCGGCGATCTTGCTGGCCGACAGGCTGGTGACGTGCCGGAAGAAATTGTCCGGCTCGTGTTCGCGGGCGGTATCGGAAATATCCAGATTGCCAGGCGTTTCGCTCGTTGAGGTCAACAGGCGGAAAACCGCTCTCTTCTTGTCTTGCGCCATCGCCCGGATTGCCCTCAGCCGTTCGGACCCCGAAAGGATCATGTTTCGTGCATAAAAGGCAATTGCAAAGGCCCGCCGACAGTTCCGCCACACGCGCCGATCAAACCTTTGTCAGATCGGTATTTTCCCGCTGGAATGCATCGCGCACACGGGTAGGGTGCGGACATGCCAGACACACTTTTTCCCGCGCAGAAATTCTCTCATCCGGACATCACGGCGAAGGGCGAGACCCGTGCCACCGTGGCGTGGGCGGGACTGAAAACACTGTGGTTCAACACCGGAACGCTCTGCAATATCGAGTGCCGGAACTGCTACATTCTCTCGTCCCCGAAGAATGACCGGCTGGTCTACCTGACGCTCGCCGATGTCATGCCCTACCTGGATGAGGTCGACCGGATGACCTCAGGCGAGGTGGAGATCGGCATCACGGGCGGCGAGCCCTTCATGTGCCCGGACATCCTGCCGATCATGGAGGCCATCCTGTTCCGCGGGCACAGCCTGCTGTTCCTGACCAATGCGATGCGCCCGATGATGCGGCCCCGCATCCAGGAAGGCCTCCGGCGCCTGCGCAAGAACGGCCTGGCGGACAAGCTGATCCTCCGGGTTTCCCTCGACAGTCATGACCAGGCCCTGCACGAAGCCGAACGCGGGGAAGGGGCCTTTGACGAGGCCTGCACCGGCCTGCGCTGGCTGGCGGAGGAGGGCTTTCAGGTCGCCATTGCCGGACGCCAGTCCCTGCACGAAGACGAGACCGAGGCCCGCGCCGGCTATGGCGCGCTGGCTGCCTCGCTCGGCCTGTCGCTGGACCCGGCCGATCCGAAACAGCTGGTCCTGTTCCCGGAGATGATCCCGCAGGATGATCCGCCGGAAATCACCACGGCTTGCTGGGGGATTCTCAACAAGTCACCCGACAGCATCATGTGCGCAGACCAGCGCATGGTGATCCGCCGCAAGGGCGCGGGACGGGCGAGCGTGACGGCCTGCACGCTTCTTGTGGACGATCCGGCGTTTGAGCTGGGGCACACGCTGAAGCAGGCGACCGCCGAGCCGGTGAAGCTGAACCACCCCTGGTGCGCCAGTTTCTGCGTCCTTGGCGGCGGCAGCTGCTCGGCCTGATTCACGAGGCCGCGCGCGATCGCAGAGCCTGCTCTTGATGCAAGGGGGGTGGACTGCCACATGGGGGCGCTACAAGGACTCCCGCCATGTCTATTACCTCCAGCGATTTCGTCGCAAATTTCCAGATCGAGAACCGACCCGTACGCGGCCGGGCCGTGCGCATGGGCCCGGCGAGCATTTCGCCGATCCTTCACCGGCATGACTATCCCGACAATCTCGCCCGCATCCTGGGCGAGGCGGTTACGCTTGCGGCGCTGGTCGGGTCGTCCCTCAAGTTCGAGGGGCGCCTTCTGGTGCAAGCCGAGGGCGACGGACCGGTGAAGATGCTGGTCGGCGAATACCGCTCCGATGGGGGTGTGCGCGGCTATGCACGCTTCGATGCCGACGCCTGGGCGCATCTCGACAAGCTGAACAAGGGCGCAGCCCCGCACATGCCCCAGCTATTCGGCCCTGCCGGTCGGCTTGGCCTGATCATCATTCAGGACAATCCGGCGATCCAGCCTTATCAGGGCATCGTCCCGCTCGTGAAAGGGACGCTGGCGGAATGCGCGGAGGATTACTTCGACCAGTCCGAACAGGTCCCGACACGCATCCGCCTGTCGCTGGCAGAGTTTGAGCGGCCGGGCGATCCGGCGCTCTGGGTGTCCGGCGGCATGATGATCCAGCGGATCGCCGGGGATGAAGCCCGAGGCGACACGGAAGAGGCGTGGGACGAGGCGCAGGCCCTGTTCGCCACGATCACCGATGCCGAACTTGCCGATCCGGACCTGCCGATGGAACAGCTGCTTTTCCGCCTGTTCCATGAGCAGGGAGTGCGGATGGAGCCGCCACAGGTGCTGGACGACCGCTGTACCTGCAATGAGGAGCGCCTCATTGCGACGCTGCAGAACATGCCCGACGATGGCCTGCGGGATCTCGTCGAAGACGACGGCAATCTGTCCATCGACTGCCAGTTCTGCGGCCGGCACTACACTGTGCCGATCGAAAAGGTGACCGGCGCGTCGAACTAGAATAGCCGCCCCATCTCCCGCCGCAATTGCGGCGGGAGATGGGGCCCTGCCTACATTCCGCATTGCCTCGGCGCCCGCTCGCTGGCACACCGCGCGGATGAACTTCAAATGGCTCCCCAATGCGCTGACGGTTGCGCGCTGCGTGTTCGCGCTGCTCTGCCTTGGCGGCATTGTTCAGGCCCTGCGCGTGCAGGACCTGATCGACCTCGGCACGACGCAGGAGATCGCCGCAACGGATCAGGAAAACCGGATCGCGGTGCAGCAGCTCTGGTACCAGTTTGCCCTCCTGTCCTTTTTGTCCGGAGCACTGACGGATTTTCTTGACGGCTGGCTGGCCCGCAAACTTCAGGCCCAGTCCCGTTTCGGCGTCTGGCTCGATCCGATTGCGGACAAATTCCTGGTCGGCTTCGCCTTGCTCGGTCTCGCGCTGATCTTCCACACCTGGCTGATCTACATTCCGGCCGCAGCGATCATTGCCCGCGATGCCTTCATGACCTGGCTGCGCACGACACCGGCCGGCAAGGCGGTGGTGGATCCATCCAACCTCGCCAAATGGAAAACCGCGTTCGAGATGGCCGCGATTATCGGCCTGATGCTGCCGCTGGCGGCCATTCCGCAGAACGCCGTGACGCAAGGCGCCACGACAGCGAATCTGGCGGAACTTGCTGCGGTTGCGCTGGTCGGCCTGCTCTGGATCGCGGCGTTCCTTTCCCTGTGGACCGGCTGGCGGTACATGGTGGCGGCGGTGGGCAGCCGGAAGGGCTGAACGCAAGAACGCCGGCCCTAGGGGAAAAAGAGCCGGCGTTCCGTTTGCGTCACCGGCGCGCAGGGCAAAGGGAAACCCGCTGCACCGATTGTCTGTTGATGACGAGAACTGGTTCACTCCCCCGTCACGACAAAAGCGTCTCACCGGTAAATTAAAAGCAACTTAATGCTCGGGGCGGAAATGGGGCGCCATTTCCACGAAACTGCCACGAGACTGGCCTCTGTGCTGCCGCATTCGAGGCAGACCACTGAGTTTATGAAACGTAAACGCCCCGTCGATGCCTGGAAGCTTGTGGCCGTCTTCAGCGCGGCGATGGCGTTCCTCTGCCTGCCGGCCGTTCTGGCCGTGGCGGGGGTGGACGACGTGCGTGAAACCCCGCGCTCGCGTGCCGTTGTCGAAGCGCATACCGAGGCACTCAGCGAAGCGCTGGCGGAGCAGGACTCTCACCTTGGCGCGCCCGTTTACCTCCGGCTTACCAAGGATCCTGCTGTCCTGACGGCCTATGTGGCGAATGAAGAAGGGGTGTACGAACCGTTCCGTTCCTGGCCGGTGTGTGCCTATTCCGGAAAACTTGGGCCAAAACTGACCGAAGGCGACATGCAGGCGCCGGAAGGCTTCTATTCGGTCGCCCCGGGCCAGATGAATGCGGCATCGGACTATCACCTCGCCTTCAATCTCGGTTATCCGAACGCCTATGACCGCGCCCACGACCGCACGGGCTCCTACCTCATGGTGCATGGAGACTGCGTTTCGATCGGCTGCTACGCCATGACCGATGAAGCGATCGAGGAGATCTGGACCCTGATGCAGGCGGCGATGGGCGAGGGGCAGAAATCCGTTCCGGTGCACATCTATCCGTTCCCGATGACGGCGGCGAACCTGCAGCGTCATGCCGGGGACCCGAACGCCGCCTTCTGGCGATCGCTCGCCCCGGCCTGGGAAGCATTCGAAAAGACAGGTCACGTGCCTGTGGTGCAGGTCTCCGGCGGGAAGTACGAAATATCCTCGGCCAGCTGATCTGGCTCAGCGCCTTATACCGGCATTCTGGTCTTAGCGTCCCGGCGCCCAGTAGGGTGAGGGCGGGGTCCCGGCATAGATTTCCTGAAGTTTGCTGAATGTGCCCGGCGTTGTGCCTTCCGGCGGGGCGAGCGGGTCCGCCCAGACGGCTTCCGCGATTTCGCCGCGAGAGGTCGCTTCGCCCTGTGTCCAAGTGCCGGGGCAGGCCCGGTAAAGCACGACATGATCATTCGGAAACACGAAATGGTTGGAATAGATGCCGATCAGGTCCGGCGAGGCCGTCAGCTGGAAACCGCCTTCCTCCAGCAATTCCCGCTCAAGCGATTCCAGGCTGGTTTCAGCCTTCTCCACGCCTCCGCCCGGCAGGTACCAGCCAGGCGTGTAAGTGTGGCGGATCATGAAGACTTTTCCGGCCTGATTCTCCACCACGGCGCGCACGCCCAGGGTCATTGGCCGGGACAGGCGGAACCAGGACTGGAAGACGCGGGTGCGGATGCGGGCCATGGCGTTCCTCCTAGCGAAATCGTCCCAAGAAGAGGTGAATGCAAAAATTTTCCTGCAATTGGACCAAAATACGGTATTTCGGCGAAAAATCGGGTGGAAACCCTGCCGAATTGGGCTCGCCATGCGCGGCGCACCGCGCTATGCACACGCCAGCGAACACAATCACGTGACAAAGATAACACAAGCGAGAAAGCGACATGATCCATCCGTCCCTGCTTGCCATTGCTGCCATCGTCGTCGTCTTCGGCGTTCTGAATCTGATTGAATTCAAGCGACTGGACTAAACGCTAGGCTTGCCCATCCCGGAGCTCTCTCTGATCGCAGCCCTCGTCGGGGGGCTTGTGATCATGGCACTGGCGGGAAATGCGCTGGTCAGCGGAGCTGTGTCCCTTGCTGCCCGCATGGGGGTTTCGCCCCTCGTTGCGGGCATTTTTATTGTCGGTTTCGGAACCTCCGCTCCTGAGATGATCGTGTCGCTCGATGCGGCCCTGTCGGACCGTTCCGGTCTCGCCCTCGGCAATATTGTCGGATCCAATATTGCCAATGTGTTCCTCGTTCTGGGCCTGCCGGCCCTGATCGCACCCATTGCGGCGGGCGGTGTAGGAGAAAAGCGCGGCCTGATCGCCGTCGTCGTCGCGGCGGTGGCCTGGATCGGCATCACGGCCCTGATGCCGCTGACGCCACTGGTCGGCCTCTGCTTCATCGCGCTTCTGATTGCCTATTCGGGCCTCACCTTCATTGCGGCGCGCCGCGCGGTGGCCGCAGGCAAGGATCCCGGCGTGACGGAGGAGGAAGACCCGCACCTGGCGCTCTGGCTGGCGCTTGTCTATGTCCCGCTCGGCATCCTTGGGTTGATCCTCGGCGCGGACCTCGTGATCGAGGGCGGTGTCGGCATCGCCATGTTCCTGAATGTGCCGGAGGAATATATCGGCCTCACCCTGCTCGCGATCGGGACGTCGCTGCCGGAAATCGGCGCGGGCCTTGTCGCCGTGGTGAAGAAGCAGGGCGAAGTGCTGATCGGCAACGTGCTCGGTTCGAATGTGTTCAACATACTCGGGGCAGGCGGCATTCTCTCCCTTTTCGGACCGATCCGGATGGCGCCGACATTCCAGCAATATGACCATTGGGCGCTGGCGCTCGCCACGCTGGTGATCGGGATCGTGATCCTGACCAAGGCGCGTATCAGCCGCCTGACGGCCGTGCTGCTCCTGCTGGTCTACTCAGCCTACATTTACGGCCTGATCACCGGGCTCAACATCACCGGCTTGTTCCAGCCGGCCGGGACATGACGCCCGGTATCGCGCTCGTCACCGGCGCCGGGGCCCGCCTCGGCCGCGCCATGGCCCTCGCTCTGGGCGAAGATGGCTGGAAGGTCGCTGTCCACTATCACAGCTCTTCTGACGGTGCGGATGAGACCTGCGAGATGATCCGCAAGGCGGGTGGCATCGCAGAAGCCATACAGGCTGATCTTTCTGATGAAGAGACCCGCGGCGACCTTGTCGCCCGTGCAGCAAAGGCGCTGGGCGGACCGGTCTGCCTACTGATCAATTCAGCCTCTACCTTCCATGACGATACCGCGCTGACCCATTCCCGGGAAGACTGGGACGCGCATATGGAGCCCAATCTGCGGGCGCCTATCCATCTCGCCCAGCAGCTCGCATCAGACCTGCCGGATGGGCGGAAGGGGCTCGTGATCAATATGATCGACCAGCGGGTCTGGAAGCTGAATCCCGTCTTTTTCACCTACACACTGTCCAAGGCCGCGCTGTGGCAGGCGACGCAGACGCTGGCGCAGGCGCTCGCGCCCGATGTGCGGGTCAACGGGATCGGCCCCGGACCAACCCTCGCCAGTGTTCATCAGACGCCGGAGGAGTTTGCGGCGGAGAAAGCGGCAACGCTGACGGGGGAGGGCTCCTCGCCGGAAGAGATCGTGCGTGCCATGCGTTATCTCGTCTCGGCCGCCAGCGTGACCGGCCAGATGATCGCCAGCGATGGCGGCCAGCATTTGATGTGGCAGACCCCGGACGTCCAGATATGAATTTTTCGTCCGATACGTCGGCGCCGGCGCATCCGCGCGTGATCGAGGCGCTGGCCTCCGTGAACGGCGGCATGGAAGCGAGCTATGGCGGCGACACCGTCACGGCGGCCCTGCGCAAAAAACTCGCTGCCGTGTTTGAGACAGAGGATTTCGATTACTGGCTGACCGCGTCGGGCACCGCGTCCAATGCCTTGGCGCTGTCCTGCTTCTGCTCGTCTGTCGGCGCTGTGCTCTGCCATGAGGAAGCTCACATCGCGCGGGATGAGCGCGGCGCACCGGAATTCTTCACAGGCGGCGGCAAGCTGCAGCTGCTGACCGGGTTCGGCGCGCGGATCGACCGTGAGGCGCTGGAAACGGCGCTCGGTCAGATCAATCCATCCTTTGTGCACGAGACGCCAGCTGAGGCGCTGTCGCTGACCAATCTCACCGAATGCGGCACGGCCTACCGTGCGGCCGAGATTGCCCTCTATGCCAGCCTCGCGAAAGAGAAGGGGCTCTACGTGCACCTCGATGGCGCGCGGCTTGGCAATGTGCTCGCCCACGGCAAGGTGACGGTCGCGGAAATGACCTGGCAGGCCGGCATCGATGTGCTGACCTTCGGCCTCACCAAGACCGGCGCCATCGGCTGCGAGATCATTCTTCTGTTCGGCGGTGCCCGGAAGAAATTTGGCGAGTTGAAAGCCCGCGCCAAGCGGTCCGGTCATATGCCGCCCAAGATGCGGTTCCTGGCCGCGCAGGCCCATGCCATGCTGGAGGATGGGCTCTGGCTGCAACTGGCAGGGCAGGCGAATGCCCGCGCGCAGGTGCTGGCAGATGTGTTCACCCAGGCCGGGTTCGATATAGCCTATCCGGTCGATGGCAATGAAGTCTTCCCGATGCTGACCGAAGAGGCCGCCCGCCGGCTGCAAGCAGCCGGTGGTGTCTTCTATCCCTGGCCGGGCGGGGCTTACCGGTTCGTCTGTTCCTGGAACACACCGGAGGCGGAGATCGCCGCCGTGGCAGAGGCGTTGGCGGCCTAGGCCGTCTCGGCTATGGCGCCGCCCAGCCAGTTGCTGAGCTGTTCCACGGCTGACTGATTGTCCAGCGGCGCGACTGCACGGCCGCCAAGCAGATGCTGATGCAGGCTCATCATGATGACGGGCGAGAACATGGCGATGGCGGCGATACGGATTTCATTCCCGTCGGTTGGAGACCCGGGCGTACCAGCGAGCTTGCGGCACACGCAGTCCATCGACGGTTCCAGAATGTGTTCCAGATAGGCTTGTCCGACATCCGGCTCTGCCATGCCTTCGACCATGCCGAAGGCGTGCATCCGGACGAAAATGTCGTCTTCCATCCGCGCCACGGCGTGCCGGAAACATGCGGCGACAGCCTCTTCAACGCTCGGTGCCGGTTCTTCCAGTTGCTGCCAGATGGGCTGGGCGCGTTCGCCCAGTTCGACGATCATGGCAATCACCAGGCCTTTGCGGTCCGTAAAGTAATGGCGCAGAGTCGGCTCGGATGTTTCCGCGGCGAGCGCCAGCTGGCGAAGGGAGGGACGCTGGATCTCTCCGGACAAGGCGAAGTTGATCACACTGTCCAGCAGTGCCAAACGCTTCGCGTCAAAGTTGTAATTCCGGGCGCCGGGTGTTCGGGCCATGGATGGACCTGCCTCTCTTAGCGACATTGAGTGGAAACTTCTGGTCGAAGCCCTCATTCAATAGTTGCAACTAGTGTAATGCGCCAATCAGTGTCAACGACGCAAGGCCTGCCGGTCGCCGGATACTGTCAGGCGTCACGAAAATTTGGCTGGATTTGCCTTGATTTGCACCACTGTCGGCGTTTGCGGCACCAAGTCAGCGTGCCATTTTTGCGTGTATGCCTGCTGCCTCCTGTCCGGCACGGATTGCCGTAAGTCTCTGCACCGCGTTGCGGCGTTCGACTGACAGGTTAGCATATTTGCGCATCCGGCGGCACTCGGTCCAGCGACCGAAAAAGGATATACCGGTATGTAAGTTGCGCCGTATGGGTGTGCCCCGGCTGAACATGGCTTCAGGGGGGTATTCCTGGCTGCAGGTATCCCTATTTGTTGTGCGCGCGCAGATCGTCGAGGATCAGTTCCGCCATGTGATCGTGAGCCGGCACGGACGGGTGCCACTGGCAGCCAAAGGCAACCGACGGATCGCCGCCATCCAGTGCGAGATAGCGGATGGCTGTGTCTTTTTCCGTGTTTACCGCCTCGACGGCCGTTTCCACGGCATGATCGAAGAAAATCCGGTCATTTCCGCTCAGCATCGGGCCGGTCAGGGCATAGATCGTTGCATCGGAATAGCGTGTGCTCATCTGGGACAACAGGTCTTCCATCGCCGGGACAAACTGCTCAGACGGGTCATTCTGATAGAAATCGTGGGTGCCGAGGTTCACCAGGACGAGTTGCACCGGGTCGGCGGCGTCCAGACGCGCGGTCTCATCTTCGCGGGCCAGGCGCATCGACATCGTATTGGTCTGATCTTCCCCATAATTGTGAACCAGCCCAATGCCCGGCCATGCGAACATGACATAATCAACGCCCAGGGCCTCGGCGACCTGAACGCCATAGGAGTGGCTGACCGAATTGAATTCCGGGGTCAACGGGCAGTTCTGATCCGGCCCCATCGCGCCAAAGCCGAGGGAAATCGAATCCCCGACGATCAACACCTTGCCTGGCAGGTCCGGCAGGGCACCTTGAGGTGAATCCTGATTGGCGCAGGCGGGTACTGCCAGCAGCAGCGCGCTCATAACAATGTGTTTCAGCATGGTGGATTCCGTTTCCTTTAGCCGGTCCAGCGCGAAATTACCTTCGTGCTGTGCAGGGTACGTGCCACTCTACTCCATTTTTTGCTGCATTATCAGGGCTGACAGAACAAATGCTATTCGATCTTCCACGGAGATCTTCGGCAGGATGTGCGTGGAATAGCCAAGCGCCGGGAAGGCGGCTTCCAGGCGGGCATACTCCGCGACGGCCTCGCCCATGCCGTGCCGACGGGCTTCGTCGCCTGTGAAAATGTCCGGCCAGGGCGGGGCCAGGAACACTGACGGATTGTACCGGTATTCGCCTGCCGGATCAGCGGCGGCAGGATTGCCGGTCACATGGGCCAGCGCCATGGCGGCATCCAAGACACCCCGGTCGAAGAAGACCGGCCCGGTGAGGTCCTGTGCGGCCTTGTGGTCGGCGATCGCAAGGTCCAGCGTGCGGTGCAGGAAGGCCTCGATATCCGTCCAGGGCAGGGCATTGCCGCCGCTTGCCTGTTCTGCCTCCACGACGCGCCGGCCCGGTTCCTCCACGACCTGATGGCCCTGCGCCTTCAGCGCCGTCAGCAGCGTCGACTTGCCCCCACCGGAGCAACCGGAAATCAGGATGAAATTGTCCATGGGGGGCTCTCCCAATGTGAAATCTGTGCGGGTGCGGAGTGTAAGCCTTCGCTTGCGCTTAAGGCTTTTTTTTCCTTCATTCGATCCTCGATCGAATTGTCGCGCATTGCGCGACCGGAAGAAAAGACCAGACGGCCTGTAAGCCGGGTTCTGTTCGCCTGATTGCTCAGGTCTGGCAGCCATTCCTCTGGGATGCCTGTTGCCAGGCACCTCACGCGACACACCCGGGGCGCAGGCGGGATACAGCCCATGCGCGCCCCCTATTCGGTCTTGCTCCGGGCGGGGTTTACCGTGCCGGTCCTGTCGCCAGTCCCGCGGTGGGCTCTTACCCCACCCTTTCACCCTTACCTCCCGCGAGGGGAGGCGGTTTGCTTTCTGTGGCACTTTCCCTCGGCTTGCGCCGGGCGGCCGTTAGCCGTCGCCCTGTATCCCTGGAGCCCGGACTTTCCTCCAGCATGCCGTTACCAGCATGCCAGCGGCTGCCCGGCCGTCTGGTCTGGCGCGGTATATAGGGCCAAGGGCCGCCCGTGGCCAGCCGCGTTTACGCCTGGCCAAAGATCAGCGGTTCGCACTTTTCGCGCAGCAGGTCGATCAGTTCGTCTTCCATGAACTGGTAGTCGTCCGGAATATCCAGCACGTGCAGCGCCTTGTACGCGACTTCCTGGCGGAAATCGGCGCGCAGGCGCTGTTCATGCTTGTCCTCCATGACGAGGATCATGTCGGCCCAGCGGATGTCCGCCACGGTGATCTTGTGACGGGCATTGTGCGCGGTCCCGGCAGACCGGGTGGCAACGCCGGGGGCGCGGGAGAACATGGCTTCGCCGGTCGGGCTGCGCCATTTGTTGTGGCTGCAGACGAACAGTACCTTTACCGGCTCTGCATCGGCCATCAGATTCTCCCATTCCCGGTGTGGCCATATCTTGCCGATCTGGCGCGCGCGGCCAAGCTTGTTCGCCCGCCGGTAGATCAGTTTCCAGTTTTTCTGCTCGAAGCCGCGATAGGTCGGCTCAACCTTGCGGTCGCCATTGTGGTTGCGGGCGGCCACACGGCGTGCGGCCCGCGTTGCGGGGTGTGACATCGTCTTTTCCTCATGTTGTCGGGGTCAGCAGCCGCGGCAACACGAGAGAAGGGGGAGATAGAACCGGACGCCGCCGGATTCAAGCGAAAATCAAGCCGCCAATCAGGTCTGGGCGGTGTCCTGCCAGGTGGTCCAGTACGCCCCGATGCTCTCACCGAAGGGGCGGGGCTTTTCGGCGAACAGGCGGTGGCCGTGGTGCAGGCAATCTGGTGCCAGGCGCTGCTCTTCCGCCTCGATCAGGCCGCCCAGCACTTCGCCCACTTTGGGATCTGTGCGCTCGATCAGCGGCAATACGGTCAGCCGGAAAACCGCAAAATCGTGCAGGTCCCCCAGCGACGTGGCGAGGTGGCGCGCCTCGACGATCCGTGCATGGATCATTTTCGGCCAGACATGTTTCAGCAGGCGCATGTGATACCAGTGGTACTTCACCCGCTTGCGGAATTCATGGAACGCGACCGGCGTGCCGCCCTCTTCGGCCTGCTTCAGTGTCTTCACGGCGCGCTTGTAGGTCTCGGCCACGCCGCGGCCCAGAATGTCCGGTGCCTCGCCTTTGACTTTCCAGTCATGGGTGCGGGCGAGGGCCGCCTCGAAGGCGTCCCGCGCGGCGGCCAGCCGTTCTGTCACGTCCGCATCATCCGACGGCGGACTGGCGGCGGCGAGCGTCTCGCGCACATCGGCAAAGAAAGTCCCGCCGATCACCTCGCCGAACCGGGCCTCCAGCGCGGTGACGGTTTCCAGCAACGCGCCGGCATCGCGCAAATCCGCCAGGCTGCGCGACAGGTCCCGGAAAGCGGCATTCTCGTCGCCGTACGCCTTGAAGCCCGGCCGCACGAGGCGCACGAGCCCGCGGACTTTCTTGCAGCGCTTGCGCAACTGGTGGACGGTTGTCACCGGGCCAAGCGTCTGATCGTCAATCTCGGCTATCGCCGTTTCGATCTGGCTGCGCGCAATGCGGCGCACCCCATGGGTCAGGGAGTGATCGGACAGGCGAAAGGAATAGGACAAGGCGGTGTCTCGTTTGCGGCGAAGGCTTTATGTATCGCAACCGGGCGCCGCCGCCAAAGCGATACGCGTGAGAGTGGAATCAGGGTGGGGGATGGGAGACCCTGATGGCGGATGCCATGCCCATAAAACTTCTGTTCGTCTGCAGCCACAACAAATGGCGCAGCCCGACAGGCGAAGCAAGGCCACACGTGCCGCCGATCCCGAACACGCACTGAATGCCCGCCGCCATCGCCCTCGTCTCCGTCGGGCTGACCGTGCAGCTGCTCGAAGCGCTGAAACGGTGGCCGGATCCGGACACGGGCTGAGCCAACCCACAATCAGGAAACTCGCCGGAACGCCGAGGCGTTACCGCGCAAGGGTGCTGAGAAAAGAGGTTGCATGGCCAAGCCCTCCGAACCGGCTTAAACAAATGCCAACCCTCCCGGCTCAAACTTCCCGGAGCGACAGGATTCCCATGCGGCCATGGATTGAGAAACTGCCCCTGCCGGACTGGCTGAAAGTCTGGGCCGTCGAGCCGGTCTGGGGCGCGATCATGCGCCTGTCGAAGCCGGAAGTCCGCATCGTCACCGGCGGCATCAGCTTCTATGCGCTGTTCTCGATCTTCCCGATCGTCTACCTGACGCTGAGCTTGTTGTTCGCTCTTCTGCCGCTGGACCTGTCGCAGCGCCTCGCCGGAACGGTGGACGAAGTGCTCGTCTCGGCGGTCGCGCCCTTGTCGCGGGCGGATCTTGAAACGATCCGGCAGGTGACCCCTCAAGGCATTACCCTGCGGGCATTGCTGGCAGTTATTATCGTTCTGTATACGGCAAGTTCCGGCGCCAAGGCGGCGATCACCGGCATCCGCATGGTGACAGGGTCTGAGCGGCGCACCCGCATCATCCGGTTCCAGGGCGTGTCGATCCTGATGACGGCGCTCCTGATCCTCACGGTCTGGCTGCTCGGCGCGCTGCAGCTGATCCTGTCCTTCATCACGGAGAAGCAGGGCTTTATCGCCTATGATGTGGCGCTGCAGGTCAGCCACCTAGCCTCGCAGCTCTGGCTCGGCAAATGGATCGCCTGTTTCGCGATCTTCTACATGATCCTCGCCGTCGCCCTGCACGGGCGCCTCAGGGGGAACCGGGCGAAAGCAGCTGGCGCAGCCGCCGGGGCACTCACCTGGGTGATCGCCACTTGGGGCTTTCACCTCTATCTGAAATTCACCGCGCTCGACAATTTTTATGGCGCGCTGGCCTCTGTGATCCTCGGCTTTATCTGGCTGGCGACCTCTGTGTCTTCACTCCTCTTCGGCGCGGCGCTGACAGCCGAATGGGCGTCCCGTCAGGCGGAGCCGGAACTGATCGAGGAAGAGGACGAGGATGACGACATTAACCTCGGTGGGGAAGGCTAGTCTGCGGTGTAAAGCGTGTGGATCGCATCGATCCGGCGCAGGGTGCGCGTATCGGCGCTGCCGTTCACCCGCTCCGGCAGCCAGCGGCGCTGGAAGGCGCGGACAACCGCTTCGGTTCGCTCATCATAGGTGCCGGTGAGGTCGATTCCGTAGCCGATGCGCAGGAGATGTTCCTGCATCCGCCGCACGTTGGCCGAGCTGTCACCGGGGGAGAGGCCGTTGCCCGAAACGTCCGCCCCCTCAGTGTCCGGCCAGATGCCGATCCCGGCGCGGGCGAGCCGCTCCCACGGGAAATGCTCACCGGGATCCTGCTTGCGGAGCGGGGCAATGTCCGAATGGCCGACAATCCGCGTCTGCGGAATGTCGTGGACCGTCAGGATCTGGTGGCAGAGTTCGATCAGCGCATCGATCTGGGCCGCGGGGTAAGGCGGCAGCGTACCATCGGCCTGCGGGAAATCATGCCCGCCATTGACGATCTCGATGCCGATGGACCGCGAGTTCAGATCCTCGTCATCCTGCCAGCTGGAGACCCCTGCATGCCAGGCCCGGCGGTCTTCGGCCACCATCTGGTCCACCCGGCCATCCTCCCAGAGGAGGTAGTGCGAGGAGACCTTTGCCTCCGGGTTGCGAAGCTGGTCAAACGCGGCCTGGCCCGTCACCATGCCGGTATAGTGTAGCACAAGCATGTCCACGGCATGCTTGCGGTCATCGAAGTTCGGGCTGGGTGAGAAAATGATCTCCATCAGCTATCTCCGGCGCCGGCTTTCCGGCCAAGCGCGGCCTCAGGGAGGCGGGTGTTCTGGCGCACCGCGATCATGAACACACCGGCCAGCGCGATGACAGCGCCCATCAGCAGCCTTGGCGAGACCGGCTCGTTCAGTAGGGCCACACCGAACACAACACCCCAGATCGGCGTCATCAGGGTCAGCGGCGAAAGCATGGAGACGTCATACTTCTTGATCAGCGTGTAGAATGCGCCATGCCCGAAGATGGAGACGCCCGCGATGGCAAACAGGCTGGCCAGCCAGACCGGCCAGCCGCCATGGATATAGGCATCCACCTGTCCGCGCTCCCACAGGAAGGAAACGGCAAACAGCGGTGCAAAGCTGAACAGGCCGACCCAGGCCTGAACCTGCAGGCCTGTCAGCGGTGGCATCTTCTTCATCAGGATGCCGCCGAAGGACCCGATAAAGGCGGAGCCGACAACGAACATCAGGCCGACCGAAATCTGGAAGCTCGACGGGTCGAACGCAATCAACACAACGCCAGCAAAGGACAGCATGATGCCGAGCCCCCGGCGCCAGCCAATCGTTTCACCAAGGAACGCCATGCTCATCAGCGTGGAGATCGGCACGCCCAGCTGTCCGGTCACAGCAACGGCGGAAGCTTCCGCCGATTGCAGGCCGAGGAACAACAAGGCGAAGTTCAGCGATCCGATCAATACCGAGATCAGGAGCAGGGTAAACAGCTTGTCCGGGATCGGACGCAGGAACGGGATGAGGAACAGGGCCACCCCGGCAAAGCGGACGGCGGCGAAGAACAGCGGCGGAATGTGCATATCCGCCACTACCCACCGCGTCAGCACGATATTGAGGCCCCAGACAAGGCAGACGCCGAACAGGAGAAGAAAGTCGCGAAAGTTCATGTTTGCCCCGTATCAGGCTTTTCCCCGTTTGGGCAGAGTGTGTGAAGGTGGTCGCCGGGGAACCTGAGGCGACTTTCATGCGTACACTTGTGGCCGCATTCAGGCTGGGTTTAAGTTAATGTTTCTAAGGGTGAGCGGTTAAGCTGCCGGCGTCCGGCGGCCTTTTGGGAGTAGGTGGATGTCTCTGATCTGGTGGATTCTGCCAGCAATTTCAGGCGTGATCGGGCTCATGCTGCTGTTTGCCGGCTTCGGCAAGCTGGCCAGTCTGAAGCCGGTCAGTGGCGGCGGCCGGCTGATTTTCGGCGTCGGCTTCCTCGGCCTGGCCGGGATTGTTGCGCTGTCCGGCCTAAATTTGCAGACCTACAAACGTCTGACGCTGGAGCGGGATGCGGCCCATATCCGCTTCGATGCGGTGGCTGGCCAGCCGAATACCTATCAGGCGACCCTCACCGTGCCGCAGGAAGTGGAACCGCGTATCTACACGCTGACAGGCGACGAGTTCTCGATGGGCGCGCAGGTGATCAAGTTCAAGCCGCTCGCGAATATGCTGGGCTATGACTCGGTCTACCGGCTGGAATATCTCGAAGGACGGTATTCGAACCGCTACTCGACCGAAGGTGTCACCAAGGCGGAAACCCATGGCATCCGCCTCTATGCCAATCCCGGCCTGGATGTCCGCAAGTTCGCAGCGGAGCAAGGGGCGCGTTTCGGCCTGGAAGACGCGCAGTATGGTTCGGCGACCTATATGCCGATGGGCGATGGGTATGAATTCGATGTGAACATCACGCAGGACGCGCTGGTCGCCCGGCCGACCGAGCCGACGCGCCTGCTGATGCAACGGGCAGCCTATCCCGGCTTTCAGCCCGGCGTGGAGACGAAACAGTGAATCCCTGGGAAAAATATGTCGTTCCGAACCTGATTTCATGCGCCTGCGCATCGAAGCCGATGATGAAGCAGCGCGAGAAAGTCATTCCGCATGCAGAGGGGAAGGTGCTGGAAATCGGTTGCGGCAGCGGCACGAACTTTTCCTATTATGACCCGGACAAGGTGGAGCACCTCTACGCGCTGGAACCATCTGAAGGCATGCTGAAAAAGGCGCGGCGTACGGCAGGCGCGCTTGGTTATGGCAACAATATCGAATTCCTGGAGACCGGCGCGGAATCTGTCCCGCTGGAAGACCATTCCATCGATACGGTCGTCTACACTTTCGTGCTGTGCACCATTCCGGACTGGAAAGGCGCGCTGGAGGAAACACGCCGCCTGCTGAAGCCTGGCGGCAAGATCATCTTCTCCGAGCATGGCCTGGCGCCGGATGAAGGCGTCGCGAAATGGCAGCGCCGGGTTGAGCCGATCTGGAAACCTCTGGCCGGTGGCTGCCACCTGACGCGCGACACGCGGAAGATGCTTGAGGAAGCAGGGTTCGAGCTGAAAGACTCCGAGACCATGTACCTGCCGGGGACTCCGAAGATTGCCGGCTTCTGCTCCTGGGGTTCTGCCGTTCCGGCCTGACATGCGGGATCCACCCTATTTGCCATTCCTTTCCGGTCCGGCGAGCCTTGCGCCGGGGCTGAAACCTATTCCAGCAGAAAACCTGATCGCACCCGATACGGAGGCAGAGGTCTGGCTGCCGGAAAAGCGGCGGATCATGAAAGAGCGGCGCGCGGACGTTTTTGTTTCGCGTTTGCCGGAAAAAATGCTGGCAGAAGCGGCGGACTACGTCACCCGGCACCTTCCGCCAGCGGCGGAAGGCTGGCCTACGCCACTGGAAGCCGCGGCGGCGCGCGTCTCCGATGATCTGTGCCTGCTTCAGCGAGGTAAAGATGGTCTCTGGCGTCTGGAAGCGGCGAGTCTTGTCGCACCGACCTTCTGGCTTTTGTCGGAGAAGGCGGGCCAGCCGCTCGGAGGGCTTCATGATCCGGTTCCGGATGCCAATCCCGGCCTCGTCTCGCGGATCGCGCGCATGTTCGATGCGCTGCGTCCGGGGCAGGTGCTGGAACGGTTCAACTGGACCGTCCAGGCTGGCGACGCCCGGTTCACGCCAAGCGCCGTGCCGTTGAAGGCGCTGGCGGCTGCGACGCCGAAGGAGGCGGCACTGGATGTGCTGCATCTTCGTGTCGAGCGGCAGACGATTTCGAAATTGCCGGACAGCGGCCTTTTATTGTTTACGATCCGCATTGCGGTCGATCCGCTCGCGGCCGCGCTGTCTTCGCCGGATCGTGTCTATGCGTTCCGGCAAGCATGGGAAGGCACAGACAAGGCACTGGCAGCCTACAAGGGCTGGCCAGCCTATGAGCGGCTGGTGCGTGCTGCGCTTGGCCGCCTTTCCTGACATACCTTTTCTGAGTGGGGCAACCACGTTATGCCTCAGTCCGAATCAGACATCGCAGAATGAGAGACGGAAGACGCAATGAAATACTGGCTGATCAAATCCGAACCTGATGCGTGGAGCTGGGACGAACAGGTCGCCAAGGGGGATGAAGGTGAGGAGTGGAGCGGTATCCGCAATTACCAGGCTCGCAATTTCATGCGCGAGATGAAACTCGGTGACCGGCTGTTCTTCTATCATTCCAACAAGGGACTCGAAGTCGTCGGTATTGCAGAGGTCTGCAAGGAAAGCACACCGGATTCGACGACGGATGATCCGCGTTGGGACTGTGTCTGGGTCAAGGCGCTGGCGCCAATGCCGAAGCCGGTCAGCCTGAAGGACGTGAAGGCCAATCCGAAACTGAGCGAGATGAGCCTCGTCACTTCATTCCGCCTGTCCGTTCAGCCGGTCACCGCGGCGGAGTGGAAAGAAGTCTGCAAAATGGGCGGCATCGACCCGAAGACACTGAAGCCCGTCTAAGCGGGCTTCCGGTAGACGGAGATGTGCATCCGGCTGTTGGCCGTGAAAGGGGATTTGTCCCAGCCGCCCCAGCGGGTTTCGAGTTCGAGCCCGGCAAGCTGCGCCATCAGATCGGTCTCCTGTGGCCAGGCATAGCGCATCGGCAGCGGCGTCAGCTTGGTCCCTTCAGGTGTGACCCGCAGGACCTGGTAGTCGATCTTCTGCGTCACCGGATCATGAATGGCGGCCTCCAGTGCGAGTGCGCCGAAACTGATGTGGCGCGGCTTCACGCTGCGATGGTCGTGGAACTGGGAGAGATCCGGCACGAAGGCCTCGACCAGGAAAGCTCCGCCGGGCGCGAGCATGTCAGCGGCATTCCGGAAGCACTTCACCTGCGCCGCCTGACTGGTGAGATTGTAGAGCGTGTTGAAGATCAGGAAGATGAAATCGAAGCTGCCATTGGCTTTGACGTCCGACATGTCGCCGAGGGTGACGGGAATGTTCTGTCCGCCTGGCTTCTCGCGCAGTTTTTCCACCATCAAGGGAGATGCTTCTATGCCTTCGATGCTGCAACCGCGTTCAGCCAGGGGCAGTGCGACACGTCCGGTGCCTATGGCAAATTCCAGAGTGCGTCCAGGCAGGGCAAATTCAGAGAGCAGATCAATAGCGGCTTGTGTCGTGCCGGGATTGTGTAGCAAATCGTATTCGTCGGCGTTCAGCTCGCCGAAGGTTTCCGGACCGTAGTTTTTCATCGCCGGATACAATCAGAGGACAGATAAATCATCGCCTGCCCATAGCATGGGATGGACCTCAACGTGAAGTCGTTTTTTGGTTACCCCCGGTTGCCTTCTTCAAAGCTGGCGAGGGTCCATTCTGCGAACTGCGCGAGGTTCCCGCCGCTGAAGAGAAAGCCGGCGATGCCTGCGGCGCGTGCGGCCTGCATGTCGGCTTCCTTGTCGCCGATCATGAAGCTCATTTCCCGCTTCACCGGAAAGTCCGACATGGCGTGGAGCAGCATACCGGGCTTTGGTTTGCGGTCGAAGCTGTCCTTCCGGTAGGCAGGGTTTTCGCCTGCTTCGTGGTAGGGGCAATAGTAGATCCGGTCGATATGAGCGCCGGCCTTGGCGAGTTCTGCCTGCATCCATTCATGCAGCGCATGCATGTCCGCTTCGGTGTAGTAGTTTCGCGCAATGCCGGACTGGTTGGTCACAACGAAAACATACCAGCCGCGCCTGTTGAAGGCCGCAATGGTTTCAGCCGCGCCTTCGACCCATTCGAAATCTTCGATACGGTTTACATAGCCCTTGTCGACGTTGATCACGCCGTCGCGGTCGAGGAACAGGGCAGGACGCATTTCAGCCATCGGGCCGGTCTTTGCCTGTATCTCCCGTCGCTGGCAACTGCGGCGAATGCAGGCGGGGGTGGACGCCGGCAGGAAGTCAGCGTTTGTTGCAGGCCTGCCGGGAGATTGTGCCGATGGGTTTTCTAGTGTCCGTTCTGCTGAGCGCCCTGGGCGGTATTGTTGCCGGTCTCGTGGCCGCGCGCCTCACCCGCGGGAACATGACCGGCGGATTGCTTGGGGGCATGATCGGCGCGATGGCAGTGTTCTTTTACTTGCACCCGGTATCGGAGGGGGGCTCGCCGGGGCTGCTGATGGCGCTGCTGGAAGGGGCTTCTGGCGGAGCAGTACTCGGCCTCGCAGGCGGCTTCATGATGCGCAAGAAGACCTGACGCTTATTCGGCTGAGGATGGAATGGCGTCCCGGTTGACGGCCACGCCGCGCATGAAGGGTGCGAGCGAAACGAGGGTAAGCATTCCGGCGAGCAGGAAGGCCGCGCCGGCAAAGTGAACCGCTGCGCCGTCGTGCGTGAAAGCAAACAGCACGCCGTTCATGGTGAGCGGTCCGATGATCATGGCCATCGCATTCAGGCTGGAAGAGGCACCCTGAAGCTCGCCCTGCGCATTGGCCGGGGTCACGGTCGACATCAGCGAGTTCAGCGAGGGGGAGGCGACACCGCCCAGCGCGCCGAACGGAATGATCGCGTAGACCATCCAGCCATGGCTCGCGAATGCGTAGGCGAACAACGACACGACGTTCACGCCGAACCCCAGCAGGGCCGTTTTCACCGTGCCAATCCGGTCGAGGATCAGTCCCATCAGGCCGGCCTGCACCACGGCAGCGCCTACGCCGACCAGTCCAAGCGAGAAGCCGATTTCCTTCGGTGTCCAGTTGTAGCGGATCTCGGAATAGACGTTCCAGGTCGACGGGAAGACGGTGTGCGCCAGCATGAAGATGCCGGCTGCAATCAGGAACCAGCCGACATGCGGCAGTTTGGAGAAATGCTTTGCAGCGCCGAGCGGATTGGCGCGCCGGATGTCGAAGGCACGGCGATTTTCCGGCGCCAGCGATTCCGGCAAGACGACCAGGCCATAGAGGAAGTTCAGCAAGGCCAGGCCGGCCCCTGCGAAGAAAGGCGCGCGCGGGTCGATCTCTCCGAGGAAGCCGCCGATCACCGGGCCGAACACGAAGCCAAACCCGAAAGCCGCGCCGATCATGCCGAAGGCGCGGCCCCGATCCCCCGGCGTTGTCACATCCGCGATGTAGGCATTGGCGGTCGAATACGTTGCCCCGGAGATGCCGGAAAGGGCCCGGCCAAGGAACAACAGCCAGATATTGTGGGCAAAGCCCATGATGAGAAAATCGAGTGCCAGCGTCGAAATCGAGGCCAGCAGGACGGGGCGTCTGCCGAACTTGTCTGACAGCGCGCCCATGACCGGACCAAACAGGAAGTTCATCACCGCATAGGTCGCTGCCAGAGGGCCGAGCCAGAGCGTCGCTTCCTCCGACGTCACATGCGCCAGTTCGCGGATCAGCGCGGGAATGACGGGAATGATGAGGCCAAAGGCCAGCATGTCCAGCGCGACCGTCACGATCACGAAGAAGAAGGCGTTCTTGCCGTGCTTTCTGGGAGAGGCGCTGTCCGACATGGCTGGCAGGTTTGGCCTTGCCCGCCGGAAGGGTCAATCGGTTTTGACGTATCGTCATGGATTGCCGGATCATCAGCCAAGGCGCAGTATGTTGTCATGACGGAGGGCATTCCGATCACGCGCCATCCGGCCCCGCCGGAACAGGTTGAGGGCATCCGTGCCGCGGTTCGCGGGGCGGAAATGCTTCGCGATTCCCGTCTTGCACGGCCAGAAGATGCGGACGGGCTCTATGCCCTGTTCGCCGAGCCGAAGGTGAATGCGCCGATTTACTCCCTGCCACGTCCGCTGAATGTGGAGAATGTCCGCAATTTCATCGAGGATCATATCGCCCAGCGGGCGCGCGGGGAGGGGCTGCTTTTCGTGCGGGATGCCGGAGACGGCCGGATCATGGGCTATTCCGATATCCAGATCTGGCCGGAATGGGCCGCGGGCGAAATCGCTGGCGGCCTGCATCCATCGCTGCATTCAAAGGGCAGCGGAACGCAAGGCGCCGCGCAGACCTTCACCTGGATGTTCGAAGTGCTTTACCTGGACCTGATCTGTGAGACGGCGAGCCTCGAGAACGTGATCACACAGCGCATGCTGGACGGCATGGGCTTTCACCGAATGGGTCAGGTCACCTCAACCCGGCCCGATGGCACGACACGGGAATCTCTGGTGTGGGAAATGACGCGACAGGAATGGGCCGCCTCGCATGGGTCCCCGCAGGGGTGACACCTTAACAGCGCGGCCAATGCTGGATATGCATGAATCTTCCAGATTTGGAGGACGCGACTCGTGGGACTTTACATAACCGGCGCCATTCTGATCCTGCTGATCATCGGCGTGATCCTGATCTATAATGGGCTCGTTCAGAAATCTCAGATGGCGGACAATGGCTGGTCCGATATCGACGTCCAGCTGAAGCGCCGGGCCAATCTGATTCCGCAACTCGTGAACACCGTGCAGGGCTACGCCACGCATGAGCGGGAACTGTTCGCCGATATCGCGGAGAAACGGGCAAAGGCGCTCGCCGCCGGGGATGACCTTGCGAGCCGCGGCGAAGCGGAAAGCGAGCTGTCGCGGCCTGTCGCGAAACTGATGGCGGTGGCCGAAGATTATCCCGACATGAAGGCCAGCCAGAACTTCCTGGACCTGCAGCAGGAGCTGGCGGACACCGAAGACAAGATCGAGATGGCTCGCCGGTTTTACAATGGTGCCGTGCGCGAGCTGAACACGCGTGTGCAGAGTTTTCCGGCAAACCTGATGGCCGGCATGTTCGGTTTCCGCACGCGGGAGTTCTTTGAAGTGTCCATGCCCGAGCGGGCGTTGCCGAAGGTCGACCTCGGAGGCGCAAGCTGATGCTGCGTTACCTGCTAGGCGCGCTGGCTGCCTGCCTGTTTGTTCTGGCGGCGGGCGCTGAGGAGAAGATCAACCGGTTCGATGTCGGAATCGATGTCCAGAAGGACGGCGATATCATCGTCACCGAGACGATCAATGTGACCGTCGAAGGCCGGGACATCCGCCGCGGCATCTTTCGAGACCTGCCGCGCTATTATGCAGACGATCTGAAGCCGGACGACAAGCTACCCTACCAGTATGACATTCGCCGGGTGCGCCGGGACGGCAGCAAGGAACCCTACACGGTCGAACACGATGGAAATTCCTATCGTATCCGGATCGGCGATGCCGATGTGCTTCTCGACTATGGCGACCACACCTATGTGATCGAATACGAGGTGAAGAACCAGATCCGGTATTTCGACAGCCATGACGAGCTCTACTGGAACGTCACGGGCAATTACTGGCTGTTCCCTATTGAAGCGGCTTCGGCCCGGATAGCGCTCCCGGACGGGGCGAGAGTGACGGAGGCGATCGCCTATACCGGCAAGTCCGGAGACGTGGGCCAGGACTATTCATACCGGCAGGATGGCAATGTGCTCGTCTTTGAGACGACCCGCCCGATGGCCCGGTTTGAAGGCATGACGGTATCTGTGTCGATGCCCAAGGGGACGATTGCGCCCCCGTCCCTTGGCGACAAGGGGACGCTCTGGTGGTTGCGCAACGGAGCGCTGGCCATACTGGTCGCGTCTTTCTGCGGGGTCTTCTGGTTTCTGATGTCGGGGTTTCAGAAGGTGGGTCAGGACCCGCCCAAAGGGCCGGTCTTTCCGCGCTACGAGCCGCCGGATGGCTATTCTCCCGCCGCGGCGCATTACATTTTCTATCGCGGCCTGCGCGGGCATGGCGCGCTGATTTCGACCCTTATCGGCATGGGCGTGAAGGGGCTGGTCGACATTGATGCTTCGAGCAAGAAGGAAACCACGCTGACGCGCAAGCAGGGTGGCAATGCTGCGATCACCCCCGATGAGGCAGTCCTCGATGCCGGCCTGTTTGGCGGGCTGACCGAGCGTACCCTTGGCGGAAAGTATGATGCGACTTTCACCTCGGCGTATCAGAAATTCCGCAGCGCGCTTTCCCGCAAATATGGCAGCGCCTATTTCCGCTGGAACATCGGGTACACGCTGGCCGCGGCTGTGATGACCATCGCAGCGGTGGCATTCGCCATATTCCAGGCAACCAACTGGTCCGGCTGGCATACGCTGGTGGTCCTGGCCTTTGCCGGCCTTAACGGGCTTTTCATGTACCTTATGCCGGCGCCAACCGTGAAAGGGCAAAAAATCCGTACGGAAATCGAGGGTTTCCGCCTTTACCTCGAAACCGCCGAAAAGCTTCAGATGAATGCCGTCAAGGTCGGCAGCGACGCGCCGCCGCCCATGAGCCTGGAGCGGTATGAACGATTTCTGCCATACGCTGTGGCGCTGAACGTGGAAAAGCCGTGGACAAAATACTTTGAACACCAACTACCCACGGAGGCAGAAAACTATGCCCCGGCCTGGGGCCAGTTCGGCAATCGCTCCTTCAGCAATGTCGGAGGCATGAACGATGCGATCATGTCCAGCATGAACACGGGCGTCTCCAGTTCCCTGCCGCAGAGTTCCAGTTCGTCTGGTGGGGGAGGCGGTGGCTCGTCTGGTGGTGGCGGCGGTGGTGGTGGCGGCGGCGGCTGGTAAACATTTCCGGCCGGCGCGGCGGCAGAAAAATGAAATTTCAAAGGCAGTGCAATTTTATGATTGCGTGAGAAGAAAAGTGAGACTACGGGGCGAAAATACACCGGACTCGCGAGGCGCTCCATGTCTGTTACGCACTTGCTCATTGAGATGTCCGGCTGGGCCGGTGCCGTTCTCATCCTGATTGCCTACCTGATGCTTTCCGCCGGAAAGATGGATGGGCGCTCGAAAGCCTATCAGGTGATGAACGTGGTCGGCGCGACCGGGTTCATCATCAACAGCGGCTACAACGGCGCCATCCCATCGACCACGATCAATGTCATCTGGGTCGGGATCGGATTCTTCACGCTGTGGCAGGGCCGCCGCCTGACGGAGCGGCCCGGTGCGCCTTACCTCTCAGAAGACGCCGCCGCGGCCGATGCCGGCGGCGAAACGTTTGGCGCCATTCCGGGTTTCTCCCATCTCGATGACGCGCAGGCCACCTGCGATCTCCCGGCGTAACGCTTCGTCCATGGGAAGGGACCATTGCGCTATGGCCGAGGCGCGGTCCGTCCGCATACAGAATTGCGGGAATGCGGCGATCCTTCGGGCGACCTCCAGCGCCTTCTGAAGAGCGGAGTCTTCCTCCGATACATAATTGGCCAACCCGAAGGTAAGCGCCTCTTCCGCACCGACTTCCCGGCCCGTGAGGATCATGTCCATTGCCCGGGACGCGCCGATCAGCCGGGGCAGGCGGATCGTGCCGCCATCAATCAGAGGGACACCGAAGCGGCGGCAGAATACGCCGAACTTCGCCCCCGGCGAGGCAACCCGGAGGTCACACCAGCAGGCAAGCTCCAACCCGCCAGCGACGGCATACCCGTCGACGGCGGCGATCACGGGCTTGGACAGCTCCAGCCGGGATGGTCCCATCGGGCCGTAATCACCATCGGGTACGGATTTGTTCCCCCGTCCCTCGGCAACGGCTTTCAGGTCGGCACCTGCGCAGAAATTTCCGTTCGCACCGGTCAGGATTGCCACCGAAAGGGCGCCATCCGCGTCAAAGGATTTGAACGTTTCGTAGAGCGCGTCGGCGGTTGGCCGATCGACCGCGTTGCGGGCCTCGGGGCGATCGATGGTGACGATCAGGACCTCGCCATCAGTTTCTGTTCGGATACCGGGAGGCGCGGGCGTCGTCATGTGTCTTTTCCTAATCAGCGGATCAGCCAGGCAAAGGCCTGGCGCAAAAAGGCTTCTCCGCCGGTCTTCACCCACTCGCCATGGGCCATGATGATCCGGTCAGGATGCGTGGCGGCGACTTTGCCGAATGCCGCGCGTGCGGGCGTGCGGTTTGTAAAGCTGAGCCGCCATTCCAGCGGGGCATAACCCTTGCCGACCACAATGCCCCAGGGTTTCGCGATCAGCCGCTTCCAGCCTTTCCAGTAGCGTGCCAGGAAGCTGTCGCTGAAGTGTTCAGACAGGTCAGCGAAGATGGCCGTACCGGTCGGCCGGTGGACGAAGGCGATCTCGTCCATGAAGAAGGAGCCGCGGAACCACGCCTGTTCGAACACACCTTGCCAGTCACGGGGGGGGACATCCTCCAGCGCGGGCTGGAAGGGCAGGTCTTTCCGTTTGCGGATCGTGGAGGCTGGCCCCCAGAGTTTCGCCTCGGGATAGGCGGCATGCCATTCGGTCAGGTAAAGGTGGTGGATCTTGTTCGGGCTGACGAGGTGACCCACCGGGCCAAGCGCATCCACTTCCTTTTTCAGTTCAGGCGTCAGCGCCACAGGCGACCAAACCCACAGCGTTCTATCTGGCAATCGCACGATCACGCTTCGCGTAGGATAGGGGAAGCCGTGAAAATCGACGACCGGTCCTTCGGTCAGCCATAGGTCTGTGTCGACCGGTTCAAGCATCATGCTGGCCCTGATGGCGCGGTTTGGCCAAGGAATGGCACGATGCGATTCAGCAGGACCGGCATGACAGCCTCCGGCAAGTCGTGGCCCCATTTCTCGATGATCTCGATGTTGGCATCGGGAACACGCCGCGCGATGTCCTGTCCGGCCGCAGGCAGGATCAGATTATCCATTTCGCCGTGCAGAACGAGCGTTGGCAGATCCAGGCTGCCAAGGCGGTCGTGCCAGCGGGGCTGGGCCAGAATGGCAGCATATTGCCGGGCGACGCCCATGGGCCGGTCTGATCGTTGCATGGCCGTAATTGCACTCGCGCGAATTTCGTCATCCGGCGTACGCACGTCCGGATGGGAACCATAAGCGGCCCTCCCTTTGACGGCGAGATCGGCGATGGCTTCGGGCGTGCGTTCCTCCGGAACGGCTGTCAGCGCGGCGGTCGCCTCTGGCGTGGCCGGAGGCAGCGATGGGTCGCCGGACGTTGTCATCACAGGGATCAGCGTGCGGACCCGCTCGGGATGATTGAGCGCCATCAGCTGGACAATCATGCCCCCCATGGAGACCCCCATGACATCGGCTTTGTCTGCGCCGAGTGCTTCGATCAGTGCGGCGGCATCAGCCGCCATGTCGTCCAGCAGGTAGGGCACTTTTTCATGCATCGCTTCTCCGGCCGCGATCCCTTTGACGATGTCGCGCGGAGACGGGGGAACATGGCCTTCGAATTCGGTGCTGAGGCCGATGTCGCGATTGTCAAAAATCACGACCCGCCGGCCGGCATCGGTCAGGCCTCTGATCAGGCTTTCCGGCCAATTGATCATCTGGCTCGAAAATCCCATGACGAGGAGCATGAGCGGATCGTCCTTCGATCCGAATTCCTCGTATTCGAACTCTATGCCATTGGCCTTGATTTTCGCCATGTCGTTCCTCCCGGGATGTCTGATTTCTTATGGCAGGTTTTTCGCAATCATGCAGGTTTTGCGTGCCTCGAGCGTTCCAGAAATGGCAGGATTTCCGCCAGCAGTTTGGGCGCAACTTTTTCCGGCAGGTCATGTCCCCATTTGTCGATGATGCTGATTTCTGCACCCGGGATACGCCGGGCAATATCGCTGCCGCATTCCGGCGGAATCAGGCGGTCCACCGCACCATGCAAAACGAGGGTCGGTTGCTGGATGGAGCCAAGCCGGTCATGCCAGCGCGGCTGGGCCAACAAGGCTGCAAACTGGCGGGCGAGGCCGAGGGGACGGTTTGCCCGCTGCACATCCGCAATGGCGGAGGCTCTCAGGTCTGCATCCGGCGCGCGCAGGTCCGGGTGAGATCCGATGGCGTGATAGGTGCTGACTGCCAGGTCGCCTATAGCGTCCAGTGTTTCGTTTTCAGGTTCGGCCGTCAGGGCTTCGAGGGCTTCTGGCTCAGAAGGTGGCAGGGCGGGGTCGCCTGATGTCGTCATGACCGGCATCAATGTGCGTACACGCTCAGGATGGTTCAGCGCCAAGAGCTGTACGATCATGCCGCCCATCGACAGGCCAAGCACGTCGGCCTGATCCGCGCCCAGTGCTTCGATCAGCGCAGCGGCGTCTTCGGCCATGTTGTCCAGCACATAAGGCACCCGCTCATGCACCGGCTGGCCTTCGGCGGCGCCTTGCATCAGCTCTTCCATGGGAGGCGGTACCTGGTCCTCGAGCGCCGGATCGTCGACCGAACGTGTGAGACCGATGTCGCGATTGTCGAACACGATGACTCGCCTGCCCGTATTGGCCAGGGCCTGTTTGAAACTGTCCGGCCATTCTGTCATCTGGCCCATATAACCGGAGACCAGAAGCATCATGGGATCATCGGGTGAACCGGTCTCTTCATATTCGAATTCGAGTCCGTTCGCCCTGATACGCGGCATGGCCATCTCCTTCCGGAAGTTAATTCCGGCCCACACTAGGAGGCATGGCTCAAACCTCAAGCAGCCCGTTGGGAATTCGGATGAATGTTTCTCAATCATCCTTCTGATTGACGAAAATCAGGATGATGGCGCTGGCCGCGTGGTACATGAACGCGCCTTCGAAGGATCCGACACCCACCTGGCTCTGCCACATCTGGAAGAGGGCGGCGCCGAACACCTGGAAGATGCCGAACCAGACGATCAGCGCGACGCAGCAGCCCGCAATGGCCCAGGTCTTGGACGCATTGAACGCGCCAGCGTCTGAACCCACCTGCTTCCACATGTCGAATGCGCCCTTGAAGCAAAGCAATCCGACCAGCAACTCGCCGGTCATGATCCCGATCAGCGCCAGCTTGATCAGGAAGGGGGACGTGATCGCCGGAATGACGAGGTTCGGATAGGCCGGGCTGTCAGCCTGGCCCAGCACTGCTCCAACTGCCATCTGGGCGTATTCCCAGTTCACGGCGTTTGAAATGAAATAGAACAGGCCCTGAAGCCCGACGAAAACGATCAGGACAGTCTTGAAATAGCGGATCATGATTTCCCCTTTTGGTCCGTGTTTCATCGGTGCACGAGACGTGCTCCGGACGATTCACAAGATCCGTGGGAGGAAAGGGTGTGCTAGCGGCTCAATTCCTTCATTGCCTCGTCCAATCCGCCAAGCGTCAGCTCAAACATGCGCTGCGGGCCGATCAGTTCACGGATCAACTTGATGGAGCCTGTGTATTCCCAGGCGCCTTCCTTGACCGGATTCAGCCAGACGAGGTTCGGGTAGCGTTCGACGAAACGCTGGATCCACAGGCCGCCCGCCTCTTCGTTCCAGTGTTCGACCGAGCCGCCGGCATAGGTGATCTCGTACGGGCTCATCGTGGCGTCGCCGACGATGATGACCTTGTAGTCCGACGGATATTTGTTCAGCACGTCCCAGGTCGGGATGCGATTGTTCATGCGGCGGCGATTGTCCTTCCACAGACCCTCATACGGGCAGTTGTGGAAGTAATAGTATTCGAGGTTCTTGATCTCGGACCGGGCGGCAGAGAACAGCTCCTCCATCACGCGCACATAGGGGTCCATTGAGCCGCCGACATCCAGTAACAGGAGGACCGAGACCGTGTTGCGCTTTTCCGGGCGCATCTCGATGTCGAGATAGCCTTTACGGGCGGTGTTGTTGATCGTGCCGTCCAGGTCAAGTTCGTCCGGCGCGCCCTTGCGGGCCCATTTGCGCAGGCGCTTCATGGCAACTTTGATGTTGCGCGTGCCAAGCTCGACACTGTCGTCGTAATTCTTGAACTCCCGCTTGTCCCAGACTTTCACGGCGCGGCGGTGGCGGGATTTTTCCTGCCCGACGCGCACGCCTTCCGGATTGTAGCCGTTGGCGCCGAAGGGGGAGGTGCCGCCCGTGCCGATCCACTTGTTCCCGCCTTCATGGCGCTTCTTCTGCTCTTCGAGACGCTGTTTCAGTGTCTCCATCAGCTTCTCGAAGCCGCCCATGGCCTCGATTTCGTCCATTTCCTCCTGAGTGAGGAATTTCTCGGTCATCTTGCGCAGCCATTCTTCCGGCAGATCCTGCACGTCCACAGCGTCTGCCAGGGAGTCGAGACCTTTGAAGACGTGGGAGAAGACCTTGTCGAACTTGTCGATATTCCGCTCGTCTTTCACCAATGCGGCGCGGGAGAGATAGTAGAAGTCCTCGACATCCATATCGGTGACTTTCTTGTCCATCGCTTCCATCAGCATCAGGTATTCCTTCAGCGTGACGGGCACCTTGGCTTCGCGCAATTGGTTGAAGAAATTGAGGAACATGGGGATGTCTCACTTTAGCCTGTCATAAACATAGACTGCCTGCCGCCCGGTGTCCAAGCTGACGTCACGCTAACTGTCCGCTCATGCTGTGTTCAGCTTCCGGCCGTTAGCTGTGTATCGACATGATGCGTGTCTTTTTCCTGTCCCTTTACTTGCTCTTCGCCGGGCCGATGGCCGCGGCGGATACAGCTTGTCCGCCGGGGGAGGGCGAAAAAAACTGCATGGTTCAGGCGATCTGGGAGGCGGCCGCCGGGTATCCGGCTGACAAGCGGGAACGTCTGAGACCGATATTTCTGAATACCTTAGCGCTGAGTGGGGACACAGCGCTGCTCGCGGAGTGGGAGGGACGGCTAGGCGGCGTGGCAGCGCCGCAGCCGGAATATCCCGACTATATCCGCGAGCGGGCGGAGGCCGAGCTGCGGGAAGCTGATTGGAATCGCTTCCTGCAGCGGGCCCAGGCCGGGCTTCCGCCCTTCAATATCGGCCGGCCGGAACTGATGGCGGCTGGCGCGCGCCTTGCGCCGGACACAGCCACGCGCCGGCGTGTCGTGGAGGCCATGTTCGCTCTGGCAGGCCCGCCGCAGCCGAGCGCCCGGCCGCTGGAGAATTTCGAGCGGGGCGATTTTGGTCACGTGCTGAGCGAGCTCGCGATGGAAACCTGCGATCTCGCAGCGTTCGACCGGGCCGTGCAGCTGACAGTCGAGCCGGACGGGCTGCGCTATGCGTTCTGGCGGGCCCGGATTACCGGTGGTGCCAGTGCGCTCGCCAGCCGGGTGAGGGCCGAAGGTGCGCGCGAAGATACCCGCCATGTGCGCGAAGCGCTGGAAGGCTATGGGGCAATTCTGGAGCGCGGATACTGCCCGGCTTGATCCGGCAGCCTTTTTGGGAGTAGGCGGGGGCAAGGAAACGCCGCGCATGACCGAATTTGACGATAGAGACGACCCGGTTCTGGCTGAACCAACCGACGGAGACCCGGATGGGGATCCGCCGACAGGCATTTCCGGAAACAAGGAAGTCGGCGCGATCGCGCACCTCTACCGGGCGGAAGTCTACCGTTCGACCGTCTGGCGCCAGCGCCTGGACCAGACCACCAACTGGGCCGTGATCTCGACCGGTATCGGCCTGTCAGCTGCTTTTGCGTCTGAGCGTGCCTCACCGTTCCCCATCGTGCTGGTCGGCGCGCTCTGCATCATGTTCCTGATGCTGGAAGCGCGGCGTTATCGTTTCTTCTATGTCTGGCGGTTCCGGGCGCGGGTTCTGGAGATTGCCTTCTATGTGCCGATGCTGCGCGGAGAGGGGGCACAGATCCCGCTCGACCGCGGCACAGCCCTGTCTGACGATTATGTCAAACCGCAATACCGGATCTCGATGATCCGCTCGGTCGGCCGGCGCCTGCGCCGGAATTATGGCTGGATTTTTGCCATTCTCGGCGCGGCTTATTTCGCCAAGATCGCCATTCATCCGACCGATGTGGACAATTTTGCCCACTTCATGCGCCGCGCGCATATCGGGCCGATTCCAGGCTGGCTGGCACTGATCTGCGGTGTCGCTTTCCATATCGGCTGGATCACCCTTGCCTGGAAAACCTGGTGGGATGAGCGCACCGACAAGACCAAGATGGCCGACTTCCTGAAAAGCCGCGAAGACGTGAACTTCCGTCCGCCGACCAAAGGCGTGACACCCATGAAGGCGGACGACTGAAATCTCGGATCAGCGGCGCGCAAACAATGATTGGATCCTGGCCGCCAGTTCAGATTGGCGTTTGGCATCCATCTTGGCGAGTACCGACTTCAGAAAACTGCGTACGGTTGAGAGCTTTACACCCATGCGTTCAGCGATTTCGTCGGGACTGAGGCCAAGTGCGATAAAAATGGCTGTCTCGGCTTCCCTTTGGGTCAGCTGGTAAGCGCTCACAAGTACCGAAGCAGCTTCTGGCGGCAGCGGCTCCGGCGAAGTGAACGTGACGATGACAAAATGCTTCTGTGCCGGCCCTCCAGCCATCGTTCGCACGCTTTCTGCCAGGCCCGTATTCAGTCTGACAACGCGGACCAATAAGGGCGCCATGCCGTCTGCCGTGGTCATGAGGAACGTAGCAGGCATGCCGCTCCTGATGGCCACTTCCAGGGAGTGTTCAAGCTTTTTGTGGGCTGACTGGTCCCGAAGGACAATTCGCCCGTGCCGGATATCGATTCCTGGGTTCTTTCTCCGAGTATCCCGGGCGAGCGCATTCTCCGCCACGATGCGGTAGTGCGGATCAATAATGAAAGTTTGTCCTGGAATGTGATTGATCGCCTGTTCCAGAAGAACGCGGTCGTGTGAGAGCTCGCCAAAGACTTGCTGCAGGCTCAGAGCTCGTTTCAGGTGCGGCGCCAGGAACAGCATTTTTTCGAAGTCGGATGTTTGAAAAACGTCCTGGGACCGGGACCGGTATAATGAGATGCTGGCCGTCAAACCCGGCGTGTCGATGACGCGCGTGCTCAATCCGTCATATGTGTCCGCCGCTTCCAGCACATGGTGACGATAGTCTGCGGGAATGTCCCTGTAGGCGCACATCTGATGGCCGGACAGGACGGTCTCGGATGATCGGACCAAAAACTCCTTCATCCAGATGTCACCGTGCCAGAGGTGTTGGTTGTAGGCATCAGCCGATTCCGGGCTGACGCTGTTCTGCATCAGAAAATAGCGATCTGGTTCTGCAATGACGAGTGCAGAAGAGTGAGAATTCAGTTCGTCCTGAAGGCGGGTCGCCAAAATGGCGAGGCGCCCCCTGTCCGTCACCGTCTCGTATATTTCTCCCACCAGATCATCGAGCATGACCCATTTCTTATATCAGTAGAAACGCTGAATAATCCAGATGGAATCAATTTCATCGCCCGATGAGGCTGGTGCAGTGAAAAATAAAGCCGTGATCAGCCAGCCGGGCCGCGGCGGCCGCCGCCCGGGCCGTCCTGACGGCGGGCGAGGAAGGCGAGGCGCTCGAAGAGGGCGATGTCCTGTTCGTTCTTCAGAAGCGCACCATGCAGCGGCGGGGTGAGCCGCTCGGGGTCCTTCTCGCGCAGGGTTTCGAGGTCGATGTCCTCGTTCATCAGCAGCTTCAGCCAGTCGAGCAGTTCGCTGGTCGACGGCTTTTTCTTCACGCCCGGCAGTTCGCGCATGGCGTAGAAGGTCGTCAGCGCGTCCTTCACGAGCTTCTGCTTGATGCCCGGATAGTGAACATCGATGATTTCCTGCATCGTGTCCTCGTCCGGGAACTTGATGAAGTGGAAGAAGCAGCGGCGCAGGAAGGCGTCTGGCAGCTCTTTCTCATTGTTCGAAGTGATGATCACGATCGGACGCTGCTTCGCCTTCACGGTTTCATCGGTTTCGTAGACATAGAACTCCATCCGGTCGAGTTCCTGCAAGAGGTCGTTCGGAAACTCGATGTCGGCCTTGTCGATCTCGTCGATCAGCAGCACAGGGCGCTTGTCGGCGGTGAACGCCTCCCACAGCTTGCCCTTCTTGATGTAGTTCTTGACGTCCTTGGCGCGCTCTTCGCCCATCTGGCCGTCGCGCAGGCGGGACACGGCATCATACTCATAGAGGCCCTGGTTCGCCTTGGTGGTAGACTTGATGTGCCACTCGATCAGCTCGCAGCCGAGGGCCTTGGCCACTTCGATGGCCAGCACGGTCTTGCCGGTGCCGGGCTCGCCTTTGACGAGCAGCGGGCGCTCCAGTGCAATGGCGGCGTTGACGGCCACGCGCAGGTCGTCAGTTGCCACATAGTTTTCAGTGCCTTCGAAACGCATGGGTGTGCCGTCCTTATCTGTCTTTCCTCCACAATAGGGAGTGCCCCGAAGGGAGCAAGCTCTGACGTGGCGGGAGGTACGTTCCGCACTGCAGCACGGGTTTCATTTTTCGCCCCCTCAAGCCTGTGGTAAACAGGATCTGCCATGCGCACGGCCGCAGTGTCTCATGCTTCAGCGGAGTGCCGCACCGGTCCGGGCAGGTCTGATCCCTTTGGGTCGGGACAGGCCCGGGCCGATGCAGGACTTATGATCCAGAACCCTGTCGGGAATCGCGCGCATGGCACTTTTCCGTGCGGGATTGAGGCCGCCTCGCGCTAACGTGGAAAGTTCGTGAACCGGCAATCAAGCGTTAACGCCTTCCTGCGATTCTTTGCGAAATTCGCCGCATTGGATCTGGAACCATGCCTCTCAAACTGTCGCTCAAGCCGGGTGAAACGTTCGTTGTGAACGGGGCCGTTGTGCGCAATGGCGACCGCCGGGGCGTTCTGCTGCTGGAAAACCAGGCCCGGGTCCTGCGCGAGAAGGACATCCTGCATCCGCGCGATGCCACGACGCCGGCGGCGCGCGCCTATTTCAGCGTGATGCAGATGTACCTGCTCGGCGAAGCGGACGGGCCGACCTATTCGCAGGCCGCCGAGTCGCTCGCCACGCTGCTGGCCGCCAGCGAGACCGAAGAGTCCCGCGCGGCCGTGCTGGATATTTCCGCCGATGTGGCCTGCTCCAACCTTTACCGCGCCCTCAGCCGGTGCCGGCGTCTGCTGGCTGACGGCGAAGCGGCGGCGGCCTGATGGCGGACGGCTCCGCGATGCGCGTCCACCCCGCTCCCGACACCAAGCCGCTGGGCCTGGACGAGGCTATCCGACTTCTGGAAGCCGGACAGGGGCAGGACATCTGCGTCGATCTTGGCGACGGGCGCCTTGCCCGTGCCGACGGCCCGCGTGGCTCCGAAGGTCTGCTGCAGCGGCTTCGCGGTCACAAGATGATGCTGGCGCTTGCCTCCGGCGCGGCGGATCTGTCGCATTTCACCGCCAGCCCCCATGCGTTGACGATTGCACCGGGCGTGCAGGAAATCCTCGACGCAACGACGCAGAGAGACTAGAGCGCCGCGCATGAGCGCAGAACTCCTCTCCCTGTTCACGGCAACGTTTGTCACATTTTTCGTCCTGATTGACTCGCTCGGTGTGGCGCCGATGTTTGCAACGCTGACGGCGCGCGGCGATACCGCCTATCGCCGGCAGATGGCGTTCAAGTCGATCTTCGTCGCAGCCGTGATCATCTTCGCCTTCGCCTTCGGTGGCGCCTGGCTGATGGATGCCATGCATATCTCGATCGATGCGTTTCGGGCGGCGGGCGGGGTTCTGCTGTTCCTGATTGCGCTCGACATGGTGTTCGAGAAGCGCACCGAGCGCCGCGAGCACCGCACGGAAGAACATCTCGGCCAGCATGAGACGGATCCGGAACCGGACGATGTCTCAGTCTTCCCGCTGGGTATTCCTATGATCGCGGGGCCGGGCTCCATCGCCACGGCGATGTTTTACATGTCCGACACGGAAAACTGGATGGAGAAGGGGGTCATTCTGGCCGCCATCGGCCTGAACCTGCTCCTGACACTGGTCATTTTCCTGGCGGCAGGTCCGCTGGTGCGTTTGCTGGGCGCAAGTGTGGCCGGGGCGCTGACGCGGATCCTCGGCGTTGTGCTGGCGGCCTTGTCGATCCAGTTGCTGATCGACGGAATTAAAGGCGCGTTCAATCTCGGCTGAGTTTGTCGGCTGGAGGTCAGGCCCCCATCGGTTCCAGTTTCTTCTTTTTCCGGATATTCCGGCGGAACGTTGACCAGGTCACGAAGATCAGGGCGAGGCCCGCAGCCGTCATGCCCATCACCTGCAGCACCATCTGAAGAGTCCAGCGGATGCCTGTGTCGGCGGTGCGCAGTGCGCCCGCACCGGATTGCTTGACGAGGGCGACAGCCCGGTCGCCGCCCGCTTCGGCGATCAGTCGGACCCGGCGGAGGTCGGACGCATCTTCCACCTGTTCCAGAAGGGTCACCGCCGCAGCCGGGCTGGTCAGTCTGCCGATCCGGTCAATCTGTTCGAGATCGGCTTCAAGCCGTTGCAGGCCGCGCGCATCGATGGAGGCGATGAAGGCGGCTTTGGCTCGTTCTGTCCGGACATCAATCGTGGCGAGTTCCCCCAACGCCTCTTCAAGGGCGGGGCGCAAGGTGCTGTCGGGCAGGGCGGCATTCACCCGTGCGGACAGATAATCCTCGAAATCTTCCGTGAGGCGACGCGCGCGGAGCGCGGACTTCAGGATCGAGGCGGCACGGATATTGGCATCCGACAGGCCATCTGCGGTTTCTGCCTCCAGCAAGCCAATCGCGGTGATCTTCAGGGCGACTTCGTCCATCCGGTCGCCATGTACCCAGCGTTCGGAATTTTCTGCGAGGTCCCGAAACGTGCCGAGCAGGCGGAAACGCGTATCCGATGCCGTACGTTCGGACGATACCTCGACTTCAGGCCCGCCCTGGTTTTCTGTTTCGCCATCTGCGACTTCAATGACTGTTTCCGGAACGTCGACCAGACCGGACTGCACGTCCATGACCCGGGCCGATACCTGGGCTTCTTCGTATTTCAGGCTGATCGCCGTCGGCAGTTTGCGAAGGGCTGCAGCCGTCAGCCGCTCGTCCGCACGATCCAGCCGTTCAGCGTCGGCCGCCACCATCAGCTCTTTGACATCCTTGCGGTCCAGCATCTGGGGGGCGGCGAGGAGGAAGCCATGCGCAGCAGCAACATCGCGCTCGCTCAGCTCACGATCGACGACATCATACCAGAATTCATACCGGTCGGACGGGTTGCGCGGTGCAAATGAGGCGAACGCGTCGTCCATGTTTTTGCGGGTCTGGTCGATCGCCTCAATTCCCGGGGAATCGGAGAAGGCCGACCCGGAAAAGGCTGCGCCCAGCACCTGCGCGCCGATCACCGGAAGCAGGATGAGCATAGAGTTAAAAACGACAGCCTGCATCCAGCCCGAGGTTTTTCCAGTGCTTTTCCGGCGTCGGGCCATGAACGCTGAAACCGTTGCAAAAGCTGTACATTGGGCGAGTTTTCATAGAGCGCGTGGGGGCACGAAAGATCAAGCCCCGGCCTGCATATTGCACTGGATTCTGTCTGTTCGTCTGGCCCAGGCCGGTCACAATTTTACGACAATTCGGGGTTATTGGCTCAGGCGCCTGAAAAGGTGGGAAAAATTAACTCAGCTTTGCCGATTGCGATGAATCGCCTGCGGCTTTATATCCCGGCCAAGTTTCAATGAGGTGTCCTGCGATGAGTGTGGAAATTGCAGACGACTATCGTCCCTCGGATGACGAGGAATTCATGAACGAAAAGCAGCTGGCTTACTTCCGCCGGCTGCTTGAGAACTGGAAAGCCGACATTCTCGACGGCGCCAAGCAGACCATCACAAATCTGCAGGATGAGTCCGGTTCACTGCCCGATATTGTCGACCGGGCGTCCGCGGAAAGCGACAAGGCGCTGGAACTGCGCACCCGCGACCGCCAGCGCAAGCTGATCTCCAAGATCGATGCGGCCCTGCGACGGATCGAGGACGGGTCTTACGGTTTCTGCGAAGTGACCGGTGAGCCGATTGGCCTGCGCCGGCTGGAAGCCCGCCCGACAGCGACGCTTAGCCTGGAGGCCCAGGAGCGCCACGAGCGCAAGGAACGCACCCTGCGCGACGATTGAGGCGTAAGAAAACCCTACCTTGGAATTATTTGCGGCGGCGTCTCCAATAGAGGCGCCGCCGCATTTTTTTTATCATCCCAACGCCACGGCTGATTCATCCCAACGCCACGGCGCTTTATCGTCTCCGCGGCCGCCTGTTCCGCGGTGAATGGACAATGCCAGCAAGGTCCAAACGATCTGTTACATCTTGGTAATCAAGGTCTTAAGGCTGAAGCCTTATGTTTAACAGCAAGTGCCGATTTGTTAGGAACGATGCGACTCGCCTGGCTGTCTGACAGGCATTGACTGGGCCCGGGAATTCCAATTCCTAACTGCCCGTTAACCCTCTCCGCTGCAGAAGTAACCATTACGGAAGCGCCGCGCATGAAGTCAGACCTCCCTCTTGCCGCCGACGACGGCTGGGACATGTCACCCCGCCGGGAATCGGCGGTGATGGTGGACATGCCGACTTCGTTCGAGCCTCTGTCTCCCCAACGGCCGCTGCCATCGTCGCGCGGTGTGCTGAGCGCTGCGGAGATCGAGGCCCTGCTTCGGCCCGACCTTTCGGATCTGCCGGATAGCCCGCCAGAGCCTGCGCCCGAGACGATTGCCGACAAGCCCTTGCCGGATGTCGAAGCAAACGGGCCGGAGCCTGCCGAAAGTGACGCCCCGACCACGGATATTCCGGTCACGGCACGGCGACTTGCGTCGCGCCTCTCGCTTGGGTTGCGCAAGGGATGCGGCCTGCGGGCAGCTGCCGCGGCCCGCGCGGTCCGGGAAGGGGATTTCGATACCGGCCTCACCGGCAACGTTGCCGGGCAGGGGGCAGCCATCGCCTGTTTCGCGGTCGGCGAGGGCGAGGTGGACGCCATGCTCGTCCTGTCGCCGGAGCTCGCAAACGCCCTGATTGAAACAGCTTGCGGCGGAGGCGGCATGCCGGGGGACTGGTCTCCGCGTGAGCTGACCCCGCTCGACAGCGCTCTGCTGGAAGGCCTTGTCCGGCCGCTGGGCCATGCGATCGCGCCGGGCCTCAGCTTTGCCGGCATGGAGACCGAGGCGGACTTTGCGGCCGCGCTGGCCCGTCCGGGCACGGCGGAAATCATCGACTTCGAAATCCGCGTCGATGGTGGGCGTCATGCGGCACGCCTTATCCTGTCGGGTGAGCTGGCGGCTGAGGATATGCCGGACGCCCTCTCGGCGCCTGCGACCGCTCCGGCAACTGCGCTCCCGGCCGAAGTTGCACCATCGTCCGTCACCGTGCTTTTGACCGCGCGCGTTGCCTCGCTCAGCGTACCGCTGTCGCGCCTGTCAGACCTCACCGCCGGGTCCACACTTCTGTTGGGCGTGCCAGCAGATCAGCCGGTGGAATTGCTCTCCGGCGGGCGTGACGGACCGGTCGTGGCGGAAGCCCAGATCGGGCGCAAAGGCAACAAAATGGCGCTGCGAATCTCGCGCCGCGTGCCGGGCTTCCGTTAACACTTATTGCTTCAGAAATTCCGCCTCGATCTGGATTCGGACCTCATCGGTTACCAGGCCGGAAAAAGCGGATATTTCAAAATCAGTCCGGTCGATCACGGCATTTACGCTGAAACCTGCCACCTGAGTTCCGCGGATGGGCTCGAACGCGGTGCCGTTGAATTGTACGTCCAGCGTCACGGGCCGGGTCTGACCGTGCAGTGTCAGCTCGCCATTCACTTCTGCGCCGCCGTTCTCGCCCGGCGTCACGGACAAGGTCCGGAAAACAGCCTGCGGATACCGGGCGGCGTCGAAGAATTTCGGCCCCATCAGTTCCTCGGCGAAACTGTCATTCGCAATGTCGAGCGACGTCATGTCGATGACGGCGTCAGCGCGTGCCGAGGCCGGATCGGATGCATCGCCCGTCAAGGAGACGTCAAACGACTCAAACCGGCCGATCAGGTCGGAATAGCCGAGATGATTGATCCGGAAGATGAGCGCGGCATGGGTCGGATCGAGCTTCCAGTCGCCAGCTGGCAGTGCCGCGATCTCGGCCGACAGCTTCGGCTTAAGCAGCGGCGCCGCCAAAGAGGCGCAGCCCCCCAGCGCCAGGGCGGCGAGGGGCAGGGCCATCCATCCGGCGGCTAGTTTCCGGCTTTGGTTTCGGCGATCCATGCGTCGACATTCTCCTCCAGAATGTTCAGCGGTACAGCCCCGTCCTTCAACACAACATCGTGAAAGGCGCGGATGTCGAACTTGTCGCCGAGTTCGGCTTTCGCATGCGCTCGTAGCTCGAGGATGCGGTTCATGCCGATCTTGTAGGCCGTCGCCTGGCCCGGCATCACGATATAGCGCTCAATGGCTTTGCGGCAGTCGCCTTCGGGGTTGGGCGTATTGTCCATGAGATACTGGATCGCCTGTTCGCGGGTCCAGTGCTGGTCATGGATGCCTGTGTCGACCACCAGGCGCGCAGCGCGCCAGATCTCCATGGCGAGCCGGCCGAAATCATCATACGGATCGCTGTAATAGCCCATCTCCTTGGGCAGGTATTCCGAATAGAGGCCCCAGCCTTCGACGAAGGCGGTGAAGCCGCCATACTTGCGGAACTTCGGCACGCCGGTCAGTTCCTGCGCAATCGCGATCTGCATGTGGTGTCCCGGAATGCCTTCATGGAAGGCCAGCGCCTGCATCTGGTAGGTCGGCATATCCTGCATGCGGTAGAGGTTGGCGTAATAAGTGCCCGGGCGGCTGCCATCGGGAGCGGGCTGCGAATAAAATGCCTTGCCGGCAGACTTTTCGCGGAACGGCTCCACCGCTTTGACGATCATGTCCGCCTTGGGAAATGTGTTGAACACGGTCGGCAGGTCTTCGCGCATCTGGTCGATCCATGTTGTGGCTTCGTCCAGGTATTCGGCTTTGCCTTCCGGCGTGTTCGGCTTGAAGAATTGCGGATCGGTCCGTGTGAAGTCGAAGAACTCCTTCAGGCTGCCCTCGAAGCCGACCTGTTTCATGATCCCGCGCATTTCGTCCTGGATCCGCGCGACTTCTGCCAGGCCGAGATTGTGGATCTCCTCGGCCGTCATGTCGGTGGTCGTGTAGTCGGCGAGCCTTGCGGCGTAATACGCCTCGCCATCCGGCAGCTTCCAGGCGCCGTCATCGGTCGTGGCCGTTTTGGCCTGCTCTTCGAGTTCCGCAATGGCAGCTTCATAAGCAGGGCCAACGGAATTGGTCAGGGCATCCGTGGCCTCATCCAGCAATTGGTCGGCGTCTTCCTGCGAGATTGTCCCGGCATCGACCAGACCGGCAACCTTCTTGCGGAAGTCGCCCATGAGCGGGCTGTCCTTGCCGCTGTCATCGAAGGGCGCTCCGGTGATCACGCCCTTGGCGTCCGACAGGACATAGTCATAAACGAAGGCAGGCGGCTGGATGCCGTCAGCCAGCGCAATCCGCGCATTCTCAAGGTTCTGTTCCATGTATGCGGGCACGCCATTGAGACGGGAGATGTAGGCCTCGGCATCGGATTTGGTGGCGATCTGGTGCTGATTGATCAGGAAAGCCGGAATCTCGGCCTGCGCGCCGTTCATCTGGTCAAAGACGTAGCGGTGGTGGCGGTATTTGTAGTCGGACTCGGCGGACTTCAGGTTCAGCTCGGCGATGCGCCACGAGAGTTTGGCCTGATGGTCCAGCAGGGCCGGATCGAAAGACGTCTTCATTTCGGCAATATTGGCGCGCTGGATCTCCAGCTCTTTCAACACATTGGCGTCGGAGACATCGTCCCACTCGCCGTAATTGTCCTTGATGCCGAGATAGGTCTGCGTGACCGGGTTGCGGGAAACGGTCTCGTCGAACTTCTGGTCGAACCACGCATTGAGCCGGGCGGATTCTGCCGCGATGTCCTCCGCGCGGGGCGCGGCCGGTGAGGCGATCGCCTCGGCCGCGGCGGCTTCGGTCCCTGCAGCAGGCGTTGCAGTTTCCTCATTCATGGCACAGCCCGCCGTTGCAATGAGCAGGGCCAGCACCGACGAACGGGCAATCAGGACAGGTTTCATGGGGGTCTCCAAGTAAGCGGGAATCTGTAATCTTGACGGGCAGTCTTAACGCTTTTTTCGCTTTCGTTAACCTTTGCCGCCTATCTCTCTGTAGACTAGGATTCATAGCGGCTGAGTCGGCTTGCCGGCCCGGCCGGACAGTATTGCCCGGCATGCATTTCTTGTCAGCCGGTGGCGGGAGTTGAAGAGCAGCATGGACACCAATACCCGGATGCATGAGAGCCCGCCTGAAGAGGTCGAAACGGCCGAGGGCTCCGGACTGGAATTCACGCGTCCGAAGATCGACGTGATGCAGCTCCTGTTCTGGGGCTGCCTGCTGATCTCCATCGCCGCGGCCAGCGTGGCGCTCGCCTGGCCGAAGGCCTCCGGCGCGCCGGGACCGATCCTGCTGATCGCCATGGGCTCGGGTGGCCTCGTCTTCCTGCTGTGGACCGTCCGCGGGGCAGGGCGCATGCTGGGCCTCTTCCCGGAGAAAGGTTCCGCGATCCGCGCCGCGCAGGCCAGCCAGCCGCGCTTCGGCTGGATCGAGGCGCTGGACGAAAGCGTGCTGATCGCAGACCAGGGCGGCGCCCCGGTGGCGGCGAACACCGCGTACAAGGATCTCACCAGCATGGCGCTGATGGTCAGCCAGGGCGACAATGCGCCGGTGACCGTGGACCGCCTGTTCGGCGCGAGCCCGGGCCTCGCCGCGCCGGTCTACCGCCTGTCCAAGGATGCCAAGGCCGGCATGGCACGCCGCGAAGTGTTGCCGCCGATCACGATCGGCCCGGAGCAGGTGCCGGCCCAGTACGAAATCTCTGTCTCTCCGCTGCCGCGCGGCAAGGTGCTCTGGCGCATCCGCCCGATCGCAGGCGAGCGCGAGGCGACCGGGGCAGCCGACCTGAAGTCGCTTTATGTCGAAGACGCGCCGATGGGCTTCTTCGCCGCCCGTCCCGACGGCACGATCACTTATGCGAACTCCTGGTTGCGCGACACGCTCGGCCTGCCGGAGTCGGCGCGCAATGTCCGGATTGACGACATCATGCGCCCGGAATTCGTGAAGATGCTGTCGCGCGACCGCAAGACCGGCCTGCCGGGCCGGGTCGATGTCCAGATCCGCGGCCGCGACGGAATCGAGATCCCGGTTCATGCCATCACCACCTGGTCGGGCCGCGGCGCCGAAGCTGCCGGCCGCACGATCCTGCTGCCGAGCGCGCAGATGCTGAATGGCGGCGAGGAGCGTTTCGCCCTGACCGGCTCGCGCCCGCCGCGCCCGGATGGCGACCCGATGTTCGACGATGCGCCCTTCGGCGCGGTCCGCCTGCAGGGCGATAGCGTTCAGGGGGCGATCATTCTCGACGCCAACCGCGCGCTGATGGAAATGACCGGTGGCCAGGCAGCGCCCGGCGGCCAGTTCGCGGCCATGTTCCAGGCCGAAGACGGCGAGGATGCGCTTTCCAGCGTGCTTGTGGATGCGATCGACAAGCCGGTCGGCCTGAAGCTTGCCGGCAAGGATCCGCGCCACGTCAACGTGTTCGTCGCCCTTGATGGCAATGGCCGCCCGTCGGTCGCCTACGTCATGGACATCACAGACCAGCGCCAGTTGGAGATCCGCCTCGCGCATGGCGAAAAGATGCAGGCCATCGGCCAACTCGCCGGCGGCGTGGCACACGACTTCAACAACGTCCTGCAGGGCATCATCCTCAACAATGAGGAACTGATGGTGCGCCACCCGCTGGGCGATCCGTCCTATTCGAACCTCCAGTCCATCAACGAGTTCGCGATGCGGGCGAAGGAACTGGTGAAGATGCTGCTCGCCTATGCGCGCCAGCAGACTTTCAAGCGCGAGATCTTCGCGGTGCCGGACTTCCTCAGCGAATTCTCGATCCTCCTGCGCCAGTTGCTGGACGAGCGGATCGAGCTGGAAGTCGTGCATGGTCGCGATGTGCCGCACATCAAGGCCGACAAGAACCAGCTGGAAAACGCGATCCTCAACCTCGCCACCAATGCGCGCGATGCGATGCTGAGCCACAAGAATGGCGGCAAGCTGACGATCCGCACCGCGCGAGCGACCGGCGCCGATGCCCACGCCAAGGGCTTCAAGTTCGTCGAGGACGGCGAGTATATGCTGATCGAGGTGGAAGACACAGGCCACGGCATGTCGAAGGATGTGATGGAAAAGATCTTCCAGCCCTTCTTCACCACCAAGGAAGCCGGCGTCGGCACGGGCCTCGGCCTTGCCACCGTCTACGGCATCATCAAACAGTCCGGCGGTTATGTCTGCACGACGTCGACTGTCGGCAAAGGCACGACCTTCCACATCTACCTGCCGGCCCTGAAGGCAGAAGAAGTGCCGGCCCCGGTCGAGGCAACGGCTGCCGACAAGGCGGCGGCCCGCCCGATGGATATTTCCGGACGCGGACGGATCCTCCTCATCGAGGACGAGGACGGCGTGCGGGGCATCGCGGCCTCTCTGCTGCGCTCGCGCGGCTATGAAGTCGAAGAGGCCTGCGATGGCGAGGAAGCCATGGAGATTCTCGAAGACAATCCGCAAAGCTTCGACCTGGTCATCTCCGACGTGGTCATGCCGGGCAAGGATGGGCCGACCCTCATCCGTGAGGCGAAAGACCTGCTGGGCCATGCCCGCGTGATCTTCATCTCCGGCTATGCCGAGCGCGATATCGCCCAGCAGCTGGACGACGACCGCGCCGTCTCCTTTCTGCCAAAGCCCTTCACAGTTCGTCAGCTGGCTGAACGCGTGAAGCAGGAACTCGGCAGCCCCAGCAAGGAAGCCGCCTGAAAGGAAGCCGAGGAGGAGAGGGTGACATGAGCCAGGCTTTCACCCTCCGCCCGATCGGTACGGTTTCTTCCACGCGCGACACGCCAATCGATGATGACTGGGATGCCATTCCGGCCCATATCGATCTCGATCCCGAGCAGTTTGACGAAGAGGCCCTGATGGGCCTCGACGCCTTTTCGCACTGCGAGATCCTCTTCCTGTTCGACCGGGTGCCGGACGAGAAGATCGAAACCGGTGCGCGCCACCCGCGGGGCAGGGAAGACTGGCCCCGCATCGGCATCTTCGCCCAGCGCGGCAAGAACCGGCCGAACCGGATCGGCCTCACCACCTGCCGCATCGTCTCCGCCGACGGATTGCGCCTGACGCTGACTGGCCTCGACGCCATCGACGGTACGCCGGTGCTGGACATCAAGCCCGTCATGTCCGGCTTTGCGCCGCGCGGCGATTTCCACGAACCCGTCTGGGCGAAGGAAATCATGGCAGGGTACTGGTAGATCACGCTATCGGGAGTGCCATTGACGATCGTCCGGACGAGGCGCATCGTTTGATGCCTGTTGAAAACAGGTGCCGATATGAAACTGAATCCAAACAGATTATTCGTCGCCGTTGCCATAGCCATTGCGGTTGCGTGGCTGATCTGCACGGCGCTGGTCGGGATCGCCCCGAGCGGCATGATGTCCCTCAGCGGGCATATGATGCACACAAATCTCCATGGCATGGCCTGGTCGATGAACCCCACCGGAATCATTGCCGGGCTCTTTGTGTGGAGTCTTTCGGGCGGCGCACTCGCCTGGCTGATCGCGACGCTCTACAATTATTTCGGCCGGAGTGACGGCTGAAGTCTTTGCCAGCACGTGCGGCGCCCGTGACGGCACTTTGTGTGCAGGCTGAATTATCCGGAAGAGGTCCCGCGTCAGGTTTTGGGCAGGGGCAGGTTTGCGGCAAGAGCTGGCCGGCCTGGATTTTGCGGCAGGCCGTCGCAATGAATGCGCAGCGGCGCGCGAAGCGATGCGTAAGCCGGCGTGAACGCCGACCCGTCGCACGCCGCCGCGAGACGGCTGCTGGCATTCACGCGCGGCTTCAGCCAGTCGTTCGCCGCCTTGTCTTTCAGGCCGAAGTGAATGCAGGTCAGGAATACCCGTCCATTCGGGGTGATGCTCCACCAATACCGCGCATCCTGCCCATAGGCCGCCCGCACCGCGACGCGGAAGCGCCTCGACCGCCTACAGCATGGGAAACGCCGCTGCTGGCGGCGGCGCATCAGGTGTCGCCGCGGGTCTCGCCAGCGTCGGAAAAGCCGGCGTCGGCGCAGCGACGAACCCGCTTCGCCGTTCAATGAGCGAAAGCTACCGCTCCGGCGCGCGCGCCGCCTTCGAAGCGACCGGCGGCAAGTTCAGCAATAGCCCCGAGCCCGCCACGTCGACGAACGACGGACCGCCGGCCTGGGCGCGCCGCATGAAACAACAGCAAACCCTTCACCACGGCGCCGCCGTCGCAGCTCATGCCGTTCGCTCCGGCGACCATGGCGGCGGCGGGACCGCTGTCAGCCTTTCGGAGAAATCATGATCTTCCGTCGCCCGAGCGTTCGTTATTCCAAGACCCCCGAGCCCGTCACGCCGTATCAGAAGGCCGCACAGGTCTGGGACGAGCGCATCGGGTCCGCCCGCGTGCAAGCCAGAAACTGGCGGGTAATGGCGTTCGGCTCGTTGCTGCTCTCAGGCGGGCTCAGCGCCGCTCTGGTCTGGCAATCCACGCAAGGGACGATCACGCCCTATGTTGTCGAGGTGGACAGGCTTGGCGCGGCGCAAGCGGTGGCGCCCGCCACCGCGGACTTCCGTCCAACCGATCCGCAAATCGCATACCACCTCTCGCGCTTTATCGAGAATGTGCGCCAAATCCCCGCCGATCCCATCGTGCTGCGCCAGAACTGGCTGCACGCGTATGATTTCACGACCGACAAGGGCGCGCTGGCGCTCAATGACTACGCCAGGGTGAACGATCCTTTCGCCAAGGTCGGCGACACGCAGATCTCGATCGAAGTCTCCAGCGTTATCCGCGCCTCCGAGAGCAGCTTCCGCATCGCCTGGATCGAGCGCCGTTACGCCAACGGACAGCTCGCCGCGACCGAACGCTGGACCGCCATTCTCACCATCGTTCTGCAACAGCCGCGCGACGCCGAGCGCCTGCGCAAAAACCCGCTCGGCATCTTCGTCAACGCCATCAACTGGTCCCGGGAGTCCGCCCAATGATAAAAACACTTCGCCTGAACAAAGCCTCCATGACGGTGCTTCTCGCCGCGACCGCGCTCTCGGGATGCTCGACATTCAAGCCGCCTGAGATCGCTTACGACACCCCTCCGATCGAAGCTACGCTTCTTCCTGAACCGGAGCGTCCGGTACGGATCGTCGAGCGCACCAGTCCCTTGCCGCTGCCCGGTCAACTCAAGCCGATCAATGGGGGAGACCGGGCGCCGGAATCTGCCGATCCCGCCGAACGGGTGAACGAAGCGAACGCCGCCGCCCGGATGGAGCCGGTACGCGACGGCTTCATCAACGCCGTACAACTCTATCCCTATAACGAGGGTGCGCTCTATCAGGTTTACGCATCGCCGGGGCAGATCACCGATATCGCCCTGCAGCCCGGAGAGAGCCTAGTTGGCTCCGGGCCGATCGCGGCCGGCGACACGGCGCGCTGGATCATCGGCGACACCCAGAGCGGTGCAGGCGACAGCCAGCGGATCCACATCCTGGTCAAACCGACGCGACCGGATCTTCAGACCAACCTCGTCATCAATACGGATCGGCGGACCTATCATCTCGAACTGAGAGCGAACCCGTCCGCCTACATGGCGTCCGTCTCCTGGACCTATGCCGAAGACGCCTTGATCGCGCTCAGGCGGCGCAACGCCGAGGCGGAAGCAGCCTTCCCGATCGGACGCGACGTGGCGCTCGACTCCTTGCGCTTCCGCTACCGGATCGAGGGCGACCGCGCGCCCTGGCGGCCGCTTCGCGCCTTCGACGATGGGCGGCAGGTCTTCATCGAGTTCCCGCGCGGGATCGGTCAGGGGGAAATGCCGCCGCTCTTCGTCATCGGACCGGAAGGCGAAGGCCAGCTCGTCAACTACCGTATCGCCCGCAACTACATGATCGTCGATCGGCTTTTCGCCGCCGCCGAACTGCGTCTCGGTGACAGGCAGAAACGTGTGCGGATCGTCCGTACCGACGGGGTGAGCCGCAACGCCCCTACCGCGTCACGTCCTCGCGCCGTGGGGCCGCGCAAATGAGCGAGGATAGAGAACCCCGTGAGGACAAAAGGATCGCCGCCTCCTTGCGGCTGCGCGCCGATCCGCCAAGGGTCATGCGGCTATCGCGTCGCACGCTGACGGTTCTTGGCGCGGCCAGCGGACTCGGTCTCGGCGCCATCCTGATTGTGGCTCTGCAAGATCGCAAACCGGCCGATGGACCGACGGAGCTCTATTCGACCGAGCGCATCCAGGCAGCCGAAGGTCTGTCGCGCCTTCCGACCGACTATACACGCATACCTCGACTTGGACCGCCACTGCCCGGTGAGCTCGGGCGGCCGATCCTGTCAGCTCAACAACGCGGTCAGCCTGTGCCGGCGGTCGTCACTGCGCCTGCCGTCGATCCTGACGAACAGCGCCGGTTGCAAGAATTGGAGGCCGCCCGGCTCAGTCGCCTTTTCGCCGAAGCCAAGACCTCCACCAGCGGACCCCAGCAAAATTCGACCGCAGTTTCTCCGACACCATCCGGCGCCGGATCATTCTTTCCCGCGAGTGCAACCGGCGTCACGCCAGACGCCACGGACAGACAGGAAGCCTTCCTCGACGAACCCGTTGAGCGCCGAACGACCGCCGCGGATCGACTCGTCGACCCTCCAAGCCCTTATGTCGTGCAAGCCGGAGCGGTCGTTCCGGCGGCCCTCGTGACCGGCCTGCGATCCGATCTTCCCGGCCAGATCACCGCGCAGGTGACGTCCAATGTCTATGACAGCCCGACCGGACGGTTCCTGCTGATCCCCCAAGGGGCGCGCCTCATCGGTGAATACGACAGCCGCGTCGCTTTCGGGCAAAGCCGCGTGCTGCTGGCCTGGACACGGTTGATCCTGCCCAATGGGCGCTCCATCGTTCTCGAACGCCAGCCCGGCGCCGACGAAGCGGGCTATGCCGGGCTGGAAGACGGCGTCAACAACCACTGGGGTCGGCTATTCATGGCGGCTGGGCTCGCCACCGTCCTGAACATCGGTGTGGAACTGGGCGCCGATGACGACGACGACATCGCCCGTGCCATTCGTGAGGGAACCCAGGACACAATCGGGCGCGCCGGGGACGAGATCGTCCGCCGTCAGATTTCCATCCCGCCGACCTTGACGATTCGCCCCGGTTTTCCGGTCCGCGTCATGGTCACGCGCGACCTCATCCTCGAACCCTATCGGAATTGATCCATGAGCAAACTAAAACTGGGCGCTATCCCAGACAACAAACCTGTCAAGCTGAGCATTGAATTGCCAGCAGACGTGCATCGCGATCTTGTCGCCTATGCTGATGTGCTGGCCTGCGAGACTGGGCAGAAGAACGAAGCCGGAAAGCTTATCGCGCCTATGTTGGCGCGGTTCATGGCCACGGATCGCGGTTTTGCGAAACTTCGGAAAGAGAGGAGGCAGCCCCCTTCGCATGAACCCGCGCCAAACTCAAAAAACGCCTGAGCGCCGGATTGTCATTCTCGGGTCGCCAAACCAAGGAGAACGGTATGCGCTCGTCTGCCTCACCAATCCGAACAAATGTCACATTCGGATATGAGACTCCGCGCCAATGATCGGCGATGAGGCTGATACCGAGCCCAAGTCCAACTAAGGTCATGATTCCTTCGTGTCCGAGCCGGTGCCATTGCAAACTGACGGGTTTGCCAAGATCGGATATTCGGCGGTGGATGTAGTCGTGGATGTCCTGACCGGCCTCGCGTTTGCTGACGAGATAAGTTTCGTCTTCGACATCGGTCCAGGTAAGCTGCGTCTTCACGGCCAAATGCGAATTGGACGGCACAGCAAGATAAGTTCTTTCCTCGTCGAGGACCATCGTGTCACCGATTGCTAGAGAATTGGTCCCTGTGGCGATGAAGACGTCGATCTCACGATGATTCAGCAAGCTGAGAAGTTCGCCGCGCTCTGCCTCAGTAAAGCTCAGGTGGACGTCCGGGTGACCAAGCAAAAACTCTTCGATGACGCATCGAAGAGTTCCTCTTGATAACGAGGCGATTAGTCCGATCCGCAACTCTCCGGTTTTGGCTTCCCCCACACTGCGCGCCATGTCCCATGCTGCACTCAGGTCATTCAAGATGCCACGCGCTCGTCCCACAAATACACGTCCCGCAAGGGTCAGCCTCGCTCCACTCCGACGCCGTTCGAACAGCGAAACCCCAATCCTGTCCTCCACTCGAGCCACCCGACGGGAAATAGCAGGTTGACCAATGCCAAGTCGAAGGGCCGACTTGCGGAAGCTGCCTGTTTCCGCGACGGTCTCAATCGCTTTGAGGTCCAAAACAGAGAGGCGTTGCATTCGAGTTCTCAGGTCCTAGAAATTTCGGCGGCGCTTGCTCCTAATCTCGATCACCACGGAAGGCCGCAGGAACAATTCGGGTATCTCGCAACCTCGAAAAAGAGACTATGGCTTAACTTGGGACTCCAACCCGGCAGTTGCGCGATGTCTACCTTCATTCGTCCGCATGAGCGAAGATAGGTATGAGTTCCGCCGAAGTAGAAATGCGCGCAGCAGAGATGGATAGTCTTCGCCAACGGCCTTCTCAACGCTATCTCTGCTACAGAGCGCTTGCCTCCAACGGTCGATCTTGGGAAGGTCGGTTAGGATGCCGAAGGCGCCAATCTCTTCGAACACGTTGAAATACCGGAAGACCGGGCCGAATACGACATCGACGAGACCGAACCTGTCGCCGGCAAAGTAAGGTCCTGCTTCAAGTTCTGCTTCCACCCGTCTGAACTTCTCATGCAGAACCGCAATTTTCGCGTCGAATACTCCCTCGTCGGATGCCGAATAGAAGCCCGCGATGTCGTTGAGGACGGCTGAGCCGAACTCCATCCAAGCCCTGTGGCGTGCCCGTTCGAGGGCGTCATGGGGATGGAGCGGATTGGGTTGTGTCTCTTCTAGATATTCGAGGATCACCGCAGATTCGAAGATCGGGACCTCGCCCTTCAGTAGCACCGGCGTCTTGCCCAAAGGCGACACTGCGAGGAACCAGTCAGGCTTGTTCGCGAGGTCAATGTAAGTCCGCTCAAACCTGACCTTTTTCTCCGCAAGCGAGATCGCCGCGCGCTGAACGTATGGGCAAAGCGTGTGACTTATCAAATGCAGGCTCATGGTGTCTCTCCCCAGACGTACAGCAGTTCCTCACCCTCGATCCTTGTTGGCGGTAACATTAGGTGGGTACCCGCTCCCGCCGGCGCCGGGCCGTCGAGCCTTTGTCCATTGGTCGTGTCGAACCGCGCGCCTTGCCACGGGCAGACGAACGCTCCATCCTTGCACTCCAGCGGTCCCCCGAGGTGAAGGCACGCGTTTGCTGATGCGCAGATCCGGACATCCACGCGCCAGACCTGGACCTCCCGGCCAAAGTCCGGGAAGACCCGCGCCCTCTCCTTCCGGCGGCACGTCGCCGGTCTTGCAGAAGGGAATTTCATGATTCAACCGTTCCTTTCCCGGTGTGTCCAATCCAGTTAGGCGTGACAGAGGGACTGAGCGCGAACCGGCCGTCACCCAGAAGCCCTTGCGCAACGGCGAGCAAAGTCAGGTAGGCCGGATACTCCCAGCCACCGTTCTCGTACCCAAACATCCAGCCATTGCCGAAATGAGCCCATGTCGCCCCTGCGAGAATGGGCACGGTCGCTAGCGCGACCCACCGCGTCTGTACACCGAGGACCAGAAGGACGCCGGCAACCGCCTCTGTGGCGAAAATTACGTAAGCGAGCCAGCCGGGCAGCCCAATTGAAACGAAGAATTGGGCTGTGCCGGCCAGTGTGAAGATGAAGAGCTTCAGGAGCAGGCTGTGGGCTAGGAACATGATCCCGAGCGCCACGCGGAGCAGGAAAGCGCCGGTCTGGTTGAGTTGGTGCTGTGACATGGACACACTCCGTTGATAGATGCAATTGCATTCACTTTAAGCATGATCACCGCGCGCCGTCAAGGTTGATGCAATTGCATCGATATGGCATGATTAGTTTATGAGTGAACCTAATAGAGCGACCCAAGCTGCCTGGGCGGCTTTGATATCAACCAGCCGCAAGCTGCTGGAAGCGGTTGAGGCTGCCCTCAAATCGGCCGGACATCCGCCGCTTTCATGGTATGATGCATTACTTGAACTTGAGAAGGCAGGCCCAGAAGGCCTGCGCCCGTTTGAACTCAAGAACCGACTTCTGCTGCCTCAATACGGCACGTCGAGACTGTTGGACCGCATGGTGAAGGCAGGATTGGTGAAGCGGCAGGATTGTGAGGGCGACGGCCGCGGGCAGATCGTCGTTATATCAGAACAGGGGCGATCCATCCGGCGGGCTATGTGGCCCATCTATGCCCGGGTCCTATCCGACGCAATCGGATCGAAGTTGACAACTAAAGAAGCAATGAAGCTTACGAGGTTACTGTCGGCGCTATAGCTGCGGCATTCGGCTTCGTTGGATCGTCCGGAAGTCAACGTCATTTCGAAAGCCGCATTCACGGCTTCCCTTGATCCTACACACGTTCGAACTGGGAAATGTCCCCTAGAATGATTGGCAATCCAACCATTGGCGTTAGAATCCTCCTCGCCAACGTTCGGTCACATTGCGGCGAGCCGTTTCGTAGTTAGCCCCGATAGAAAACTAAGTCTTTGCAATTCGACGGAAAATGGCGCACCCGACAGGATTCGAACCTGTGGCCTTCGCCTTCGGAGGGCGACGCTCTATCCAGCTGAGCTACGGGTGCATACCGTTCGCGAGATGCTTACGCCATGCTTACGCGAGATTTTCGTCGGCCTGAAGAGCGAACCCGACATCCGCTCAAACCGTTGTTTAGTCACTTCTTTCTTCCAACACCAACAACCATCGCCAGACTTGACATCCGCCTTCGGAGGGCAGCGCTCTATCCAGCTGAGCTATGGGTGCCAAGCCGAGGCCGGTGAATAAGCCAAGCTGCGCGACAGCGCAATGCCGCAGTGCGGCTGGCAGCGGCTGCAGTTGCGGTGCTTTCCCGGAACGCAGGCCCGGTCTAGGGTATCGGCTGGCGGGGTAGAAGAGGTGTTTCTCCATGAAGCGAACAGGTTGGGCGGCAGCGGTTATGATGCTGGCTATGGCTGGCTGCGGCGAAAGCGGTACCGTCGAAAGCAAGCCGGGAACACCTGTAGACCGGTCGTCGGAAGCCGAACGGGCCGAGCTGAAGGCAAGGCAAGAGGCGCTTTATGAAGAGGCCCTGGCGGCTGCCAAGGCGAGCCGCGGCGCCGGCGAGCCGGCCGTCTGGACGCTCGCTGATGAGGATACCACCATCCACATCATGGGCACGGTCCATTTCCTGCGGCCGGAGCTCGATTGGCGCTCCGACAAGATTGATATCGCGCTGGCAGAAGCCGATACGCTGGTCTTCGAGGCCGATGTGTCGAGCCCGGATGCCGCCAGCGAGATGATGGCTTTCGTTTCCAGCCACGCCCTGTTCACCGATGGCCGCCAGCTGACCAGCCTGCTGGACGAGGCAGAAACCGAGGAACTCAAAGCCGCGCTCGACTATCTTGGCTTTCCCCTTGGCGCCATGGAGACATTCAGGCCCTGGTATGCGGCCGTGAACCTGTCCGTTCTGCAGATGCAGAAGGATGGCTTCGATCCGAACGCCGGCGTGGAGCAGGTGCTGGAGCGCGAAGGCAAGGCTGCCGGCAAGGACTTCGCCTATCTCGAAACCATCGAGGAACAGCTTGGCCGGTTCGCCAACCTGCCGGACGATGAGCAGGTCGACTTCCTGATTTCTTCTGCTGAATCGGTGGAGGAGGGGAGCGAGATGCTGGATGTCCTGGTTGATGAATGGGAGGACGGTGATGTCGCGGGTCTCGCCGCGTTGATGTCCAATCCCGAAATGATGGGGTCGGAAGCCATTTATGATGCGCTTCTGAAAGAACGGAACCAGGACTGGGTCCCGAAAGTCGAGGCGATGCTGGACGAACCCGGCACAGTGCTGATCGCTGTCGGTGCAGGGCACCTTGCCGGTAAGGACAGCGTGATCGAGCTTCTGCGTGCCCAAGGGTATGAAGTGGCGGGCCCCTGACGCTGGACAAGTGTGAAACACTTGTCGGAAGACTCTCTAATACGCCGCCTGGCAGCTGTGATCCCAGCCCGTGAGTGCAATCCAGGGTGGCGCAGGTGGTGCTTCATTCGGTCAGGTGCCGAATGCTCCTCCGGCGCTTTAATCTGTCCTGTTTCGGGACCCGTCCGGTTTCCGGTTTCCATGCCAAATGTTCATGGATCGACCATGCCTTCCAGACTTTCGCATTTACCTGGACGTCCAACCCCTGAACCGCTCAAATGTGACAGCCAAGCGGATCAATCTAGGGAATTTTCATAAACAAACCCTAGCTCGAAACTTGCATATGAAATACACACCCTCCCGGAGTAAGGATCAGCGATGCCAATTTCGCAAAATGTAACGCTGCAGGGCGAGGTCACGATACATCATCCCGATTTGGTCAACCTTTACGGATGTACGGTTGGTGACGGGTCGAAGATCGGGGCGTTCGTCGAAATTCAAAAAGGGGCAGCTGTCGGGGAGCGGTGCAAGATATCTTCGCATTCATTTGTCTGCGAAGGGGTGACGATTGAGGACGAAGTCTTCGTTGGGCATGGTGTCATGTTCACAAATGACCGTTTTCCTCGCGCGACCAACCCGGATGGGTCTGCGCAGACGGATGCTGACTGGACGCTCGAACTGACGCGGGTAAAGCGCAGGGCCTCCGTCGGGTCGAATGCGACGATCGTGTGCGGCGTTACAATCGGGGAGGGGGCATTGGTGGCGGCAGGTGCGGTCGTTATCAGGGATGTTCCGGATTATGCAATTGTGGCTGGGGTGCCAGCAAAGGTGGTGGGTGATGTCCGTGAAAATGGATGAAAAAATCAAAGAAGCGTCCGGAGAACCGGGTGCCGCGAAGGCGAAAACCGCGACAGACGGTGAAGCGAACAAGGGGAAGAAGTCCGTGTTGAATATTGGTGTTATCGGTTACGGCTATTGGGGGCCGAACCTTGTCCGCAACTTTTCCGAATTGGATGAAGCGCGCGTTCACACAGTCGCAGACCTTAATCCGAAAGTGCTGGACATTGTTGCCAAGCGATACCCGGCGACCAAAACGACGACCGACACGATGGCAATGATCCATGACCCGGAGATTGATGCCATCGCAATTGCAACGCCTGTTTCGACACATTTTTCGCTGGCTCTGGCGGCTCTCCGGGCGGGCAAACATGTCTGGCTGGAAAAGCCGATGACGGAAACCTCTCTGCAGGCCCGCGCGCTGGTTGACGAAGCCGAAAAGCGCGGCCTGACTTTGCACATCGACCACACCTTCATCTATACGGGTCCGGTGGTTAAGATGCGCGAGCTTGTTCAGTCAAACACACTCGGCAAGTCGCTCTATTATGACTCGACGCGAGTCAATCTTGGCCTGTTCCAGCGTGATGTGAATGTCATCTCCGACCTGGCTGTCCATGACTTCTCAATCCTGGATTATGTGTTCGGGGAGCATCCCGTTGCCGTCTCTGCTTCGGGCATCAATCATTATCCGGGTACACCGGAAAACCTCGCTTTCATTACGCTGTTTTACGATTCCGGTTTCATTGCACACGTCAACGTGTCGTGGCTCGCGCCTGTGAAGGTTCGCAACATTCTGATCGGTGGCACCGAGAAGATGATCACGTTCGACGAACTCCAGCCTTCCGAAAAGCTGAAGATCTACGACAAGGGCGTGTCCTTTACGGATGATCCCAAGCAGATTCACGAGATGCGCGTCGGCTACCGGACAGGAGACATGTGGGCGCCAAAAGTCGATAATGTCGAAGCATTGCGTGTCGAAGCCCAACATTTCTGCGACTGCGTCGCCACAGGAAAATCCTCTATTTCCGACGGCCAGTTCGGTCTGCGGATGGTCGAAGTCATTGAAGCCGCTACGAGTTCCATGCGGGGGCGCGGCGAAACTGTTCATCTTTCCCGCAATGGAGCGAGCAAGTGATCCCGTTTGTTGACCTGAAAGCCCAGTACCAGTCGATCAAGGAAGAAGTTGATCAGGCGGTTCTGAAGACGCTTGAGAATTGCTCTTTTGTCCTCGGCCCGGATGTCGCGGCGCTTGAGACGGACTTTGCCGATTATTGCGAAAACGAGTTCGCGATCGGCGTGAACAGTGGCACCAGCGCCTTGCACCTGGGCCTGTTGGCAGCTGGAATTGGACCCGGTGACGAAGTGATCACGGTACCGCATACCTTCATCGCGTCGGCATCGGCAATTCACTATACCGGGGCGAAAGTCGTCTTCTGTGACATCGACCCGGTCACCTTCACGATGGACCCGGCCGCACTTGAAGCGGCCATTACACCACGCACGAAAGCGATTGTGCCGGTTCATCTGTATGGCCAGATGGCTGACATGGACCCGATCATGGAGGTCGCCAGAAAGCATGGCCTGATCGTGATGGAAGATGCGGCACAATCTCACGGTGCCGAATACAAAGGCCGCCGGGCTGGCTCTATTGGAGACCTTGCCGGGTTCTCTTTCTATCCCGGAAAAAACATGGGTGCTGCAGGGGAGGCCGGCATGACAGTCACCGGCAATGCAGCGATTGACGAGAAGGTCCGTATGCTGCGTGACTGGGGTGCCAAGCAGAAATACCATCACGAGATCATCGGTTACAATATGCGGATGGAAGGTATCCAGGGGGCCGTCCTGCGCGTGAAGATGAAGTATATCGAGACGTGGACCGAGCAGCGCCGCGAAGCCGCGAAACGTTATCGTGACCTGTTTGCAGGTACTGGTGTTCAGATCCCGGCTGAAGCGGAAGACCGCCGTCACGTCTACCATGTCTACGCGATCCGCACACCGGATCGTCAGCGCTGGATTGAGGAATTGACCAAGGCCGGGGTATCGACGGGCATTCATTACCCGTTCCCGCTTCATGAATTGAAGGCATTTGAGTTTCTTGGTTACAAACACGGCCAGTTCCCGCATGCGGAAATGGCAGCTGCGGAAGTCCTGTCTTTGCCGATGTTCCCGGAACTTACGGCCGATCAGCAGGAAGTCGTTGCAAACGCAGTGATTCGCCTGCAGCAGGAAACAGCAGCAAACGTCTGAACCAGATACGGCTCGAACGGCGCCGCCCGCGCTGGCCACCAATCAATGACAAGGCACAAGACCAATGAACCTAAAGGGTGCGAAAATCCTTGTAACTGGTGGATGCGGCCTCATCGGCTCAACCACTATTGATCAGCTTCTCGCGAACGAAAACCCGGAAAAGATTGTCATCTTCGACAACCTTGTCCGCGGTTCCATGCGCAATGTTCAGGAGATCCTGAAGGATGACCGTGTCGAGCTCGTCAAAGGCGATATCCGGGACCAGGCGGCCATAGAATCGGCAACAGCGGGCATGGACGCCGTCATCCATATGGCAGCTATACGCATCACGGCTTGCGCCGCTGAGCCGCGTGAAGCCATGGAAGTCATGTGCGACGGCACCTACAATGTTGTTGAGGCGGCACAGAAGGCCGGCGTGAAGAAAGTGCTCGCCGCGTCATCGGCCTCCATTCTCGGCATGGCTGACACCTTTCCGACGACGGAAGAGCACCACCCTTACAATAACCGCACCTGGTACGGCGCATCCAAGATGATGCTCGAAGGCCTGCTGCGTTCCTTTAATGACATGTACGGCCTCGACTATGTCGCGATGCGCTACTTCAACGTCTACGGCCCCCGTATGGATATCCATGGCAAGTATACGGAAGTCCTTGTGCGCTGGATGCAGCGGATCGAGCAGGGTACGCCGCCGCTCATTCTCGGCGATGGCTCCACATCCATGGATTTCATCTACATCGAAGACCTGGCGCGAGCGAATGTTCTGGCCCTGAAGTCAGATGCATCGGACGAAGTCTTCAATGTCGCGTCAGGCGTCGAAACCAATCTCAACGGCCTCGCAGCCTCACTGATGCAGGTCATGGGGGCTGATCCGTCCATGGTTCCGGAATATGGCCCAGAGCGCAGCGTGAACCCTGTTGCCCGGCGTCTGGCCGATACGTCGAAGGCGGAGCGTATGCTGGGCTTCAAGGCCGAAGTGGATCTGGAAGAGGGTCTGCGCCGCCTGGTCACCTGGTGGCGGGCGAACAAGGACATGTTTGAATGATCCCGATCATCAAACCCCTGATGGGCCAGGAAGAGGCTGATGCGGCATCCCGTGTCATCCTTTCCGGCTGGGTCACTCAGGGGCCTGAAGTTGCCGCCTTCGAAAGCGAATTCGCAGGCTATATGGGCGCCGAGCATGCCGTTGCTGTGTCAAACTGCACGACCGGTCTGCATCTGGCCCTGCTTGCCGCGGGTGTCGGCCCGGGCGACGAAGTCATCACGGTCAGCCACTCCTATATCGCCACGGCCAACTCGGTAAAATACTGCGGCGCCGAGCCCGTCTTCATCGATGTTGAACCGGCGACCTGCAACATGGATCCCGCCCTCATCGAACCGGCCATTACAGCCAAAACCAAGGCGATTCTTCTGGTTCACCAGATGGGCATGCCAGCGGACCTGTCGGCGATCGTCGCAATTGCCCGAAAGCACAATCTATTCGTCATTGAGGACGCCGCCTGCGCAGCAGGTGCGGAAATCCTGTGGAATGGGGAGTGGGAGAAGGTCGGGCGTTGCCGCGGAGACGCTGCTGTCTTCTCGTTCCATCCGCGCAAGGTCCTGTCTACCGGCGACGGCGGCATGATCACAACGCCCCATACGGACTGGGCGGCCAAGTGCCGGCTCTTGCGCCAGCATGGCATGAGTGTGCCGGACACGGTGCGGCACAAGGCGAATTCAGTGATTTTCGAAAATCACTCCATTCTCGGTTATAATTACCGCATGACAGACATTCAGGCCGCCGTCGGGCGGGAACAGCTCAAGCGCCTGCCGGTTGTCGTTCAGCGCCGCCGCGAAATTGCGGACAAATACAAACGCCATCTGGCCGATGCCCAATGGATCGGCTTGCCAGAAGAGCCCATCTGGGCGCGTTCCAATTGGCAGAGCTTTTCGGTGCGTATTCCAGGCACTTGCGACCAGCGTGCGGTGATGCAGGCCATGCTCGACAAGCAGATCTCCACCCGGCGCGGCATCATGTGCGCCCACCGGGAAGAGGTGTATTCGTCGGCGCCCTTGCGGGCCCCGCTGCCAAATTCCGAAGCCTGCCAGGACAAGCGCATCATCCTTCCCCTCTACCATCAGATGACGGATGACGAAATCCAGACCGTGGCGACCGCACTTATCGATGCGACAAGTTAGGGTGATGTGCCCGTTTCGCCGATAGAATTGGCCTCATTTCTTTTGTCGTGTGACTGAAACGGCCGTATTGGCTCTGGTGCGCGATTCTGGCAATTGGGGAATTTTCGGGCTTCCAACCACTTATGGAGATGTGTGAGTATTGCTCGTCTGCCCCTGACCTGCGCTGTTCTGTTCGAGATATGGTGACGACAAGCCGAGCGCTTCGGGGCGATTTGAAACTGTGCTGGTGCTCGTCCGGCCTGGAACAAGCTAAACGATAAAGGCCAACCTCTTTATGCCCGCCGAGAATCTGCCAACAGTCGATGTGGTTATCCCTTGCTACAACTATGCCCACTATCTGGAGCGTTGCATCCAGTCGGTCATTCAGCAGGAAAACGTGATCATCCGGGCCTTGATCGTGGACGACTGCTCGCCGGACAATACAGAAGAGGTCGGGCGGCGGCTGGCGGCAGAGCATCCGCAGGTCGAATACATCCGGAATGAGACCAACAAAGGGCTCGTGGGCACGTCCAATGTCGGGCTGATGGGATGGGCGACCGCGAAGTACTCCATCTGGCTCTCAGCAGATGATCTGCTGTGTGAGGGTGCCGTATCCCGGGCCGCGCGGATTATGGACGCGCATCCCAATGTCGGCATGGTCTACGGGCTTGCCCGGGTCTTTTCGAACGACAGCGACATCAAAGAGGAAAGGCTTCCTGATCCGGTCGAATACCAGGTGATTCCCGGTTACGCTTATATCGACCGGTGCTGTGATTCCTGGTGCCCGACGGCCTCGCCGAGCGCAATGGTTCGCACCTCGGTTCAACAACAGCTTGGCGGGCTTGATCCCAATTTGCCTGCTACCTGCGATGTGGAGATCTGGATGAGAATTTCCACGGTCGCTGATGTTGGCGTGCTCAACACGGTGCAGGCATTCTATCGCCGCCATGAAAGCAACATGTCTTCGGGCTTTACGTATCGCCCTTTGAGTGACCTGAGAGAGCAGTATGAGGCGCTCAGCATAATTCTGAACGTCCATGGCGCCAATCTGCCGAAGGCGGCTGAATGGAAAAAGGTCTCGACTGATCGTCTCCTTGAAGAATCCGCCTGGCTTGCCGGGATGGCGCTTGAGCGTGGAGATGACAAGGGCGTGGAAATCTGCACTGATTTTGCCAAGGAGATCAGCCCGGATTGGCAAAAGGCGCAGGCCTGGAAGCGATTTGAGATCAAGCGCAAGCTCGGTAAGCGAGTCCTGACAGGTTTGCGAAAGCTGACTGGAAAGCAGCGCAAGCTTGAGCCTCACAATCCGTTCAATCCCGGTGAGACATTCGGCTGGCTGCCAGATCCGAAAATCGCTGAACGGCAGGTACTCTGAGCCCAGTATTCTGGGGCCTCACTCTGCCGCGGCAAGTTCGCGTGCGCGCGCCAGGGCCTCTTCGGGAGTGTCTGCCCAATGTATCGTGCTGTAGCTGCGACTTGAATATTCCCACACGGCGCGGTTTTTCCCGAACCGATCCGGAAGCAGGACGCAGGGCTGGCCCCGCAACGCCGCCAGCACATGGGGGTGCAGCCGGTCGGTGACCAGCACCTTGCCCTCATCCATCAGTCTGCGCCCGGTCTCCATCACATGCCGGGTGATGCCCCGATAGGATGCGCCGACCATGGCATTGGCGGGTTTGTACAGGGCCGGGAATTGCCTGCGAAACTTCATGCTGGCGCGTGCGGCCAAAACGCTTGCCGACCCCGTGCCGAGTTCGGGCCAGTCGAACACATGGACATTTCCAGGAACCGAGGTGCCCATCCCTTCCTGATCGTCCCGCGCGAGCCAGATGATATCGTGTTCCGGCCTGCCGCTTCCACGTGATTGCGGCGGCAACATGAAGGTCGAATCGTGGCTCGTCACGACAGATATGTGAGCGGGGAAGACCTCTTGCGCCGACGCGCCGCTGACCGGATCGCGGGCCATCATGATAACATCGTCATGGTCTCCGAAGATGGTGGCGGCCGCCTGCCGGTCTTCCTCATCCACGAACAGCATGGTCGATGGCAGGGAGATCAGCCTGTTGTGCGGACACGCCTGCGCCACCGTCCGCTTGACCTCCGCATGGCCGGGCCAGAGCCGCGAAACCGTTACCCCTCCGATAAACAGGATGACACCTTCCTCGCCGATGGCCCGCTTCATCGCGGCAAGGTCGAAGTCCCACTCATGCGCGACATAGGCCGGATGGGACCGGTTTTCGGCCAGGTAGTTCGAGATGGCGAGCCACATCATGTGATTGCCGACATTGCCGTCCAGCGGAAACTGGAGGATCGCGACCGGGCGGCCTTCCGGAATGTATGTGTCCAGGATGGCAGTGACTTCGCCGGTCTGCGTCTGCAGCAGCGCAAAATCTTCTGCGGGCATGTGCTGTCGGGTCACGCGGGGCTGGCTCCGGGTTTGAGGATCTGGTGCAGGACGTTCATACGGAATTGGAATGTTCAGGTTTGTCGGCGGTGACGTGCCGGGATTGCAACCGTCTCTGCAGGAACTGGAACATCTCCATAGCCTCCTGTTCGGGGCCTGCCGGACGGCCGGACCAGAGCCAGAGCATGGCGGTGATGCCGAAATAGGTGATGGCGCCGGCAAATACCAGGCACGCAATTTCCAGCAGGTTCGACCCGTCCACACCGAGACTTTCCAGTCCCCATACTGTCAGTACCATGGCCAGTGTCGCAGTGAGCGCACGCGCGCTGTTCCGTACTTGCCGAATAAGCGATGCCTGCACCAGCATCCGGGCCAGATACATGTCGAGCATGACGCCGAACAAGCCGCTGACACACCGGGCCAGCAACAGGCCAAGAAGACCGCCTGAGAACAGGCCGGCAAAGATCAACGGGTACCGCACCAGCAGGTTCACGACGTCTCGCTTGAACAGCATGCGCGTGCGGGCCACACCCATCGCAAGCGGGGTCAGCGGCATGGAGAAAGCGTGCAGCGCAAATATCGTGCTCAGGATCTGGATCACCAGCGCGGCGGATGACCATTCCGGCCCCATGACCAGATGGACCAGCGGCTCGGCAACAAGCGCAAATCCGACGCCCACAGGCAACGCGACTGCGACCAGGAGACGCTGCGCCCGGTAATACATGTCCCTCAGGCGGGGCTTGTCATCCTGCGCCTTGGAGAACGCGGGAAAGAGTACATAGGAAAGGGGAGTGGTGGATTCCCTCACCGGCAGCGACGCGAGATTGTCCCCGACCGTGTACTGGCCGAGAGACGACGTGCCGAGCACGCCGCCGACGATCAGCTGGTCGGCCCGGTAGTTGATGGCATTGAAGCCGGAGCTCAGGGCCAGCCAGCTGGAGAAGGAGAAGAGGTTCCGCCAGTGGATCAGGGAGAAGCGGGGCAGGTAGGGGATCAGGAGATAGGACAGGAGGGTGCCGGTGAGCTGGGCGGCCAGCAATCCGAATACGATTGCCCAATAAGTGCGGAAAAGCACGGCGATGGTGATGGCAACGATCAGGCCGGCAAGCTTGTTGGCCAGTTCGACGAACATTTCCTGATGGAAGGACAGTCGTCGGCGGAACTCCACCATCTTCGGGTTCACCATGCCGGTGACCAGCGAGGTAAACGCAAGCGCGTAGGTAATCAGGACCAGCCGTTTGTCACCAAATACGATGGCGATGACATGCGCTGAGCAGAACAGGATAGCGGCAACGATCAGGGCCCGCATGACGTTCAGCGTCCATGCCGTATCGAAGTGTTTGCGCTTCGGGTCCGGATGCTGGATCAGGGCCGAGGCGAGAGACAGTTCCGTAAAGGCGTTGACGATCGTGAAGACGATGGTGGCGATGGCAACAAGGCCGAAATCGGAAGGCGTCAACAGCCGGGCGAGGACCAGCGTGTTGGCAGCGCCCAGCAGATTGATGAAGACGCGGATACCTGCGGTCCAGAGCGATCCGATCGCCAGACGTCCACGCACACCTTCCACTGAATATCCTCCAAAAGACTTTACTCTGTATGTCGCGTGCCACCGGAGTTTGATCGACGGGGCGCGGCGGGGTTTGTTGATGTGACTCCGGCGGTCTCAGGCAGGTGCCTGCAGGCCGGGATCCGGGAGGCTCAGAACCATTCCTCCCACCGGTCAAACTTGCCTTTCAGGATCGCCCGGAAAATGAATTCGTGATCAAATTTGGTAACGAAGGTTCTCGCGACCGTATCGGTGGGGCGCGTTTCTTCTGCCTGTGCAAAGATGGTCGAATACCCCGCTTCAAGCGCGATGTCATGCGCCGTCTTCGTCCAGTTGCCCGACTGTCCGAAGGGGATGGCGAAGGAGTCCGGGGGAATGCCGAGGCGCTTCTGGAAAAGCTCCCGCGAGCCGGCGAGCTCATCGATGATCTGGTCCCGGCCAATCGTCTGGAACTGCGGGTGGGTGGCGGAATGGCTGCCCATCTCCGCACCCTCCTTCATCAGGGTTTCGATTTCGCGCCAGGAGAGGAACGTATCGTCGTCGTGGCCCTGGCATTCTTCCGACCATCCGGAGACCGGGAAGAAGGTCCACGGAATATTGTAGTCTTTCAGGATCGGTGCGGCCTGGGTCAGGACGGTTTTCAGCCCGTCGTCGAACGTGATGGCGAGATCCTTTTCCCCGCCGCCCGTCCGCACGATTTCGGATGCGGGCACAAACCGGAAGCCTGCGTTCAGCGCCTGTTCGATCTGATTGCGAAACATCGCCGGGGTCACATCATTGACGCCCCAGTCTTCCTGCCCGATCGAGTGGTAGCAGAGAATGCGCCCGATATAGCGCCGCCGGGCCTGGCCGACAGCCGCCAGGACATGGCGTTCACAGCAGGTGCGCGCGGTTGCCAGATTGTGGCGGCTAAGACCGACCCTGTTCAGTCCGCCGACCAGGCCTCGGCGGAGTAATTGTGTGGCATTCGCCATTTTAGAGCCTTCCGCGGTTTGGCCAGCCGGCACCCCGGCGCCAAGCCGGATATGACGGGCCGGATATGACCAGTCCGGTTGCAATTTCCATGCTATTGGTAGCAAGTTTGGCGGGACTGGTACATTTCTTGAGGATGAGGAACTTGGTCGCGGGGCACGGGTCACTCATCGTGTTCCAATCGTAGAATTTCCGGCGAAGGCAGAAGCCTTGCCGGTCAAGGCGGGGAACCGGTGATGGGGGCAGGGCAATCGAAGGAGCGACTGGTCCTGCTGGATGGCATGCGGGGCATTGCAGCATTCGCTGTCATTGTGGACCATGTGCCTTCCGAACCGCTTCGACAGCTCCTGTCCGGCCGGTACTTGGCCGTCGACTTTTTCTTCGTGCTGAGCGGGCTCGTCCTGGCCATGGCCTATAGCGACATGGTGAAGGACCGGGCCGGAGTGGCGCGCTTTTTCAAGCTGCGGATTATCCGGCTTTATCCGCTTTACCTGCTCGGTCTGATGATCGGCATGGCGGTGACCCTCGCTTTTGCCTTGAGAGGCTGGGGCGAAGTGGAGCCCGGAAGTTTCGTGCCGTCGGCCATTTCAGGCGTTCTGTTCCTGCCATCGCCCAGCACGTTGGGTGCGGTGCCGCCGAATGATGCCCTGTTTCCCTTTGACGGACCGGCATGGTCGCTGTTCTTCGAACTCGTCGCGAATGCGGCCTGGGCGATCGGCGCATTGCTGGTGGGCGCCCGGCTGAGGCTTGGCTTCCTGGCGATCTGCGCCGTCTGGGTCGGCGTGTCCGTGTTCCATGCAGACCTGCTCGGCGCAGGCTGGCTCTGGTCGGACTTTGATGTCGGGCTCTCCCGCGTGCTGTTTTCCTTCTTTTGCGGGGTGGCGATTCACGACCTTCTGGCCTGGCGCCGGATCGGGAAAGTCCCGGTCCTCCTGCCGCTCGCCCTGTTCCTTTTCATCCTCGCTTTCCCGGCGCCGGACGCCTATCGGCGCGGGTTCGATGTTTTCGCCACGCTGGTCCTGATCCCGGTGACGGTTTACCTGGCGGCGCAGGCCAGCATCTGGCGGGTCGCGGACGGCGCCTGCCGCTGGCTGGGGCAGGTCTCTTACGGGGTCTATATCTTGCACGTACCGCTCTTCATGGGGGCGGGCGTTGTGCTCGCCAAGCTTGGCACGGGGCAGACCTTCAATGTGGTCTTCATGGCCGTGTTTGCGGCCTTGGTTACACACGCCGCCACGGTTTTCTATGAGGTTCCGCTTCAGCGTTGGCTGAAGAAAACCTTTGTGGGGTCAAGGGACAGCGCCCTTCGCCAGCACGTGCAACGCCCGTAAAGGCGCTTGGAAGGAAAACTGGTTTTCAGGATCAGACCCCGCGTCAGGTTTCCGGCAAGGGGAGGGCACCCGCCCAGGCCGGCAGGCGCGTGGCAGCCGCGAAGCCGGCGTGCGCGTCCGGGTGGCCGCAAAATTGCGCATAGGCAGGCATGGCCGCGCGTCCATCGCAGGCGGCAGCGAGGCGGTCATTGAAATGCTCGCGCGGCTTCAGCCAGTCGTTCGCCGCCTTGTCTTTCAAGCCGAAGTGAATGCAGGTCAGGAATACCCGTCCATTCGGGGTGATGCTGCACCAATACCGCGCATCCTGCCCATAGGCCGCCCGCACCGCGACGCGGAAGCAGCTGGCACCAGACCAGCGGCCAGATGCAGACGAGATGCGGCGGGAAGGCTTCGGGAGGCTGCAGGAACGACATGCTGCCCAATATACATCCGGATACGGAGGTGTCGGATGGAATTGCTTTCACGGCATTGATTGCGGCAGGATCAGATGGCTGAAGTGGTGGATGGCTTTCCATATGCGTCATCCCCGGCCGCCCAGCGGTCTGGGGACCCGTCTCCCCTTCGGGAGACTGCAGGAACGACATGCTGCCCAATATACATCCGGACACGGAGGTGTCGGATGGAATTGCTTTCGCGGCAATGATTGCGGCAGGATCAGATGGCTGAAGTGGTGGATCGCTTTCCATATGCGTCATCCCCGGCCGCCCAGCGGTCTGGGGACCCGTCTCCGGACGATGCCCCGGGCACGTCATGGAATGACGCACATGCCGCGTCTTTCAGAGATGGGTGCCCAGATGGCTTGGCGGCCGGGGATGACGCCTGAGGGGGATACCGCATGACCAAACCGGACCGCGCCATGATCATGGACAACGACCCATGATCATACCGGACTATAACGGACTAAACCGGATCAGCCCTTCGCCCAGAGCGCTTTCAGGACGCCTGCAAACTGCTCGGCCCGTTCAGCACAGGCCCAGTGGCCCGCGCCATTTTCGACATGGAGCGGGACATTGTGGTTCTTCGAGAACCGTTCGGCGACGGAGAGGTCGACATAGGGGTCGGTCTCTCCCCAGAAGAGCTGGCCGGGACTGGGCAGGTTCGCAAGGTCGCTGACCCATGGGCCCGAGAAGCGCAGGCCAATGGCGGAGCGGTAGAGCTTCAGGATCGACTGGCGCATCGTCTTGTCTATCAGCGGCACTTCCTCCTTCGCGAGGTCTGCCGGCATGCCGCCCTGGACGAGGGAGGCTTCGAGGCGCGGCTTGTTGCGCATGTTCAGCATGACAAATTCGCCCATCAGGGGCGTTGCCCACATGCGCGCTGTCTGGTGGCCGCGATACTCCGGGTCGATCACGGCATTGGTGACACACCATGTGCGGATCAGGTCCGGCCGGAGGCTGGCGATGCGCAGCGAGAGGAGCGCGCCCCAGTCGTGGCCGACAAGGTCAATCTTCTGCCCTAGCTTCTCGATCTCTCCGATCAGGTGCGCGGTATAGGCATCCTTGGTACAGGAAAAGCCCTTCGGCAGGGGTGTGCCGAAGCCGGGCAGTGCAGGCGCGAAATACTCAGACGGCTGAAGGCCGAGCGCCGCGACGAGCGGCTTCCAGAGGTGGGGCGTATCCGGTACGCCGTGGATGAAGACTTTCATGGCCTATTCCTCTGCAGGTGGAGGAGCAGGCGGGGGCGCCCAGTCCGTTTCGGGCGGGAACACCTCTTCCATCGATCCGGCCAGCGACGGGCCGTAAACCGGGTTCGGCAGGATGAACCAGCCATTGCCCCACATCGGGTCGAAGGCCGGGGCGGCGGTCAGCGCCTTGCGCTCCGGCGGGGTGAGCGCCTTGTCATTGAAGAGGTCGGCGATGTCGCCCAGCTGGTCACCCGCCAGGGCGATGACGCAGTAATCGTCAGAGATCATGTAGCGGCGCCCGTCCTTGCCACTGCCTCCGGGGGCGTCGCCGCGCAGGTAAAGTGTCCGGCCGTGGGCGAACTCGCCGAGGCCGGCGGATTTCAGCGTGTCGGCGGAACCCTGGATGTTCGCATTGGAGCGGTTCGTGTTGACGATGATCTCCACCCCAGCATCACGGATGCGCTTGAAAGCATCCTTCACGCCGGGAATGGCGACCGCCTTGCCCGAGCCGGTTTTTTCCCATTCGTCCCAGATGGCGGGATCGAAGCCGACACCGATCCGGGTGAAATAGCCCATGGAGCCGAGGTTCCAGATCAGCGTCTCGTCGGCATCGAAGACGGCGGCGAGCGGCTGGTCGGCATCGCAGGCCAGGAAGTCGGCCGCCTCGGCCGTCGCGCCAGGCGCCAGCACGACGCTGGTATTCGGGCGGTTCGCGGCCTTCGCCGCGACATAGGACGCGATGGCGTTCCAGTCCTGCTTCAGCGCGATGCGGGATTCCGCCGAGCCATAGAGCCATTGCTGGCCCTGGGTGGGGGCGGCAGGGGCCGGTTCCGGGGCCGTCTCGATCACCTTTACGATGACCTTTTCCGTTGGGGCAGGCTCCGGTGGAGCGGTCTGGCAGGCGGCGAGAAAGGCGATGGTACTGAGGAGAATGCGATGTTTCATGGCGCATTTGTCCTTCAATCCGGCGGAGAAGTCTATCGCGCTCTCGCGACAATGGGCCGGGAAGGTTCCCTTTCGTCACTCTTGCCGGGGCGGGCCCGTTCGGCCATGGATATTGGCAAACCGTGACCGGAGGAGACGATCCATGAAAACCAAGATCACTGAAATGTTCGGCATCGAACGCCCCATCGTCCAGGGCGGCATGCACTATGTCGGCTTTGCCGAAATGGCAGCCGCTGTGTCCAATGCCGGCGGCCTCGGGATCATCACTGCGCTGACGCAGAAGACCCCGGCGGACCTCGCCAACGAGATCGCCCGCTGCAAGGACATGACCGACAAGCCGTTCGGCGTGAACATCACCTTCCTGCCTTCAACCACGCCGCCGGACTATCCGGGCATCGTCGAGGCCGTGATCAAGGGCGGCGTCAAAGTGGTGGAAACCGCCGGCAATAACCCGTCCGCGGTTCTGCCCGCGCTTCAGGGCGCCGGCATCAAGGTGATCCACAAATGTACCGCCGTGCGCCACGCTCTGAAGGCCCAGTCGATCGGCTGCGATGCCGTTTCAGTCGACGGCTTCGAATGCGGCGGCCACCCGGGCGAAGACGATGTGCCGAACTTCATCCTGCTGCCGCGCGCAGCCGATGAGCTGGAAATCCCGTTCATCTCTTCCGGCGGCATGGCCGATGGCCGCTCGCTGGTCGCCTCGCTCGCCATGGGCGCGCAGGGCATGAACATGGGCACGCGCTTCATCGCCACGAAGGAAGCGCCGGTGCACGAGAACGTGAAACAGGCCATCGTTGCCGCGTCCGAGCTCGACACGCGCCTCGTCATGCGCCCGCTGCGCAACACCGAACGTGTGCTGAACAATGCCGGCGTCGAGCGACTGCTGGCAAAAGAGAAGGAACTCGGTTCCAACATCAAGTTCGAGGATATCATCGCCGAAGTCGCCGGTGTCTATCCGAAAATCATGGTGGAAGGCGAAATGGATGCGGGCGCCTGGAGCTGCGGCATGGTCGCAGGCCTGATCCACGACATCCCGACTGTCCAGGAACTGATGGACCGGATCATGAAGGAAGCCGAAGACATCATCTCCGGCACGCTCGCCGGCATGCTGGCAGGCAAGGTTCCGGCCTGATCCGCATGGGGTGGGGAAAATTGAAAACATCCGCCAGCCTGCTGGCCGGGCTCGCACTTGCGACCTGTGCCAGCACGCCGGTGGAGGAACCGGCCAGACAGACAGACAACGTGCTTGCCATGTGTCAGAAGATGACCGCTGATGATGCGGGCCTGACCGAGCGATTGGCCCGGGACGGCGCTGACCTCGATGATTTCTGCGCCTGCTTCGTCACCGTAGAGGCCGGTCTCGACGGGGAAACGCGTCTCCAAACAATTGCGCTGATGACGAAGATCATCGAGATGCGGGACGGGACAGATCTCACCACCGAGGATGTCGCCGAACTGATTGAGGATGATCGGGACGGCAGCCTCTATGGCTTTCCGGAAGAATTCCTGAAACAGGGCGCTCAACCGCTTGAGGATTCGCTGACCAAGGCGAGGCGAAACCCGGAGAGTTGCCGCGCGTCCTAGACGACGCTCACGCCCGGTGCGCCAGCTTCTACCCGCCCGACAATGGCGGCGCCGTCATGGCCGTGGCGTGCGAAAAGGGCGAGCACATCGCCTGCCGCATCCGGCGCGCAGGAGACGAGCAGGCCGCCGCTTGTCTGCGGGTCGCAGAGCAGGTCGCGCTCGGTCTCTGACATCTCGCCGCTGACCATGTGTTTCACTGAGTCCCAGTTGCGGCCCGAGGCGCCGGTCCTCACGCCGTCTTCGGCAAGTTGCCGCGCGCCGTCGAACATGGGTACCTTCGCCTTCTCGATCACCAGCGACACGCCTGCGCCGCGCGCCATTTCGCTGCCATGGCCGAGGAGGCCGAAGCCCGTCACGTCCGTGGCGGCGTGCACGCCGTCCATGGAGGAAAGGTCCGTACCCGGCGTGTTGAGGCGTGTCGTTGAGGCGATCATTTCCTCATAGTGCGCGGGTTCCAGGATCTCCCGCTTCAGGGCCGCGGAATAGATGCCGATGCCGAGCGGCTTGCCGAGGATCAGCACGTCACCTGCTTTTGCATTCGAGTTCATCAGGATGCGGGCCGGGTCGACAAGTCCCATGGCGACGAGGCCATAAATCGGTTCGGCCGCGTCGATGGAATGCCCGCCCGCGATAGGCGCGCCGGCCGTCTCCGCAACCGATTGCCCGCCTGCGAGGATGGCGCGGATTCAGCCATCGGGCGTGACGCGGGTGGGGAATGATCAACAGAGGGCAAAATCCGGCTACGCCATGACCACGCATGACCATACCGGACTATAGGCGACTAGGCCGGACTTAGACCGCGGCGGGCTCGAGCAGGGCGAGGGCCTGGTCCATGAGAGCGTCGCTGGCCGTGCACAGGACCTGTCCGCCGAGGCTGGCGGGGGCGCCGGTCCAGTCTGTCGCGTGGCCGCCTGCGCCGGTGATCACCGGGATCAGGGCCGCGACGTCCCAGGCCTGAAGGCCGGTCTCCGCCACCAGATGCACGGTGCCCCCGGCAAGGCGGGCATAGGCATAGGCATCGAGGCCGTAGCGCGCGAGGCGTGAGGCGCCGCGAAGCTCTGACCATGCCTGCTGTTCCGGGCCTGTCAGGATGAACGGGTCGGTCGTGGAGATCACGGCTTCCGACAGCGACGGGATGTCCGACACTCTCAGCGGGCTGCGTCCGCCGGGCGTCTGCAGCACCGCGCCGCCCGGCCAGCCGATATAGCGCTCGCCCAGAACCGGCTGGTCGATCACGCCGATCACGGGGAAGCCCAGCGGGTCCACCAGAGAGATCAGCGTGGTCCAGACCGGCAGGCCGGCGACGAAGGCGCGTGTGCCATCGACCGGGTCGAGCACCCAGCGCCAACCGGAAGAGGAGGGAGACTCTCCGAATTCTTCGCCGGTGATGCCGTGCTGCGGGCGTTCCTGGGCAATGATGTCGCGCATGGCCTTTTCGGCGGCGCGGTCTGCCTCGGTCACCGGGTCGTAGGACTGACCGGCGGCGGCTTTGTTGTCGATGCTGTTGAGTGCACGAAAATGCGGCCGGATCGCTGACCAGGCCGCATCGGCAAGACGATTCGCGAGCGCGAGATCTTCGTCGAGATTGAAATCAGGGCTCATGCGACCAGCTAGGCCCCAAGCAGCCCGGCCGGTCAAGCATGTAAAAGTAAAGCCGGATCAGGCGGCGCCGTGACCGGATGTGTCGCCTTCAAGCGCCTTTGCCAGTTCCAGCAGCCGACGGCGCGGACGCTCGTCGAGGCGGTAATAGGCGCGGACCAGCTCCAGCGTTTCTTTCTGGCTGAGGATATCGCTTTCGAGGCGCTCGGCATCGTTTGCAGCATCCGGTGCGCCGCTGGCGGGCATGCCGTCGAAGAAATACTGGACCGACACGTTCATCGCCTTGGCCAGTTCGAAGAGGCGCGACGCCGTGATACGGTTGGCACCGCACTCGTATTTCTGGATCTGCTGGAAGCGCACGCCCACCTGGGTCGCTAGGTCTTGCTGGGTCATGCCCAGCAGACGGCGGCGGCGGCGAAGGCGTTTGCCAACGTGCAGGTCTGTTTCATCAGCCATGTGTTTACTCCGGGCGGTCTCTGCATGGGACAGGAGGTGTCCCGTTTCGGTGTTTGCAGCGAACGTCTCGCAAACGGTGTGCCGGGAGGCATGACTGCCCAAATCCCGGGCAGTTTTATGAAAGTTCATACCTGCGGCAGCCTGTCCCTTGCTCGTTTGTGCATCGCAGCATAAATCTGGTCTTGCACTTCGGTGCAGACGCCTCTGGCGTTTCCTCCCTTTGACTTCAAGGCCGCGCTTCACAGCGCGGCCCTTTTTTTGTTCAAAGCCTATTTTCACTGTTTTTATTTGAATTTTACCGGAATTTTCAGGCGGTTTGCCTGAGTTCCACAGCCCAGACAGGCGTGGTGGACATTCCGGCCCGCCGAATGCGGCTGTTAACCACGAAACCGGATGCCGTCCCGGAATTCTATTTGAGCCGTGCAAAGCTGCCATGCCAGGTTGCATGGGCGGTTTTTCGCAAAAACGGGCGTAGGTGAAAAATTACACCTTTGGCAGAATCAGCGCCGTATCCAGCAAATTGGAGATGACAACCTCAATGGCCCCGGCGACGTCGTCAAACCGGTCGAGGCGCTCGACGGAATGCTCATCCATGTACAGCCCGCGATTGATCTCGATCTGGAGGGCGTGGACGCCGCGCCGAGGCTTGCCATAGCGCCTTGTCGTGTAGCCGCCGGCATAGGGCGCGTTGCGCGCCACGCTGAAACCAAGTTCACGGAAGGCCCGTTCGGCGCGGCTGGTCAGGCGCGGATCGCAGGAGGCGCCGAACCGGTCCCCCAAGACAATGTCGGCCAGCGCGCGGCGGCCCGGCTGGACGGACGGCATGGAATGGCAGTCGATCAGCACCGCATGGCCATGGATATCCCTGAGGGCGGCGAGTTCGTCGCCAAGGCAGGCATGATAGGCATCGTGAATGTGGCGGAGGCGGGCCTCGCCTTCGTCGGGGGTCAACCTGCGGCTGTAAATCTCGACCCCGCCGGCGGCGACACGGGGCAGGCAGCCAAGGCCGGCCTCGACCCGGGCCGTCGGCATCCCGCAGGCGCGCGGCGGCGGGCCGTCGAACATGGAGGCGTCGAGCTCCCGCGGGTCGCGATTGAGGTCGGCGACCGAGCGGCCGTACCGCGCAGCCAGCAGGCTCGCCCCTGCATCCGGCGCAGACCCGAACAATTCTTCGATGAAGGCATCTTCGGTGCGGCGCAGATCCATCACCGGAACCCTCAGCACTTCCAGCATGCTTTCAGGATATAGAGAGCCGGAATGCGGGGAGGCGAACAGGAAAGGCGCCTGCGGTCCGGCCGGCCGGGTCAGCGTGTAGGGCGGCTCGAAACTCTCCGCCCCAAACGGGCCGGTCCTGACCGGTAAAGGGGAAAGGGGCGGGGTCGGGCGCATCGCACCTATCGTTTGCCTGTTCGTGGCAAGGTCAAGCCCCTCACGGCGTCTTGGGCAGCGGCAAGGTAAAAAAGACAGGCCAAATTTCGCAAAATTCACCCATGATTTACCCGGATCACTGTTTATGCTTAGGCTTGTAGGACGGACGAAGGGGGCCCCGGGTGACCAAGATCCTGTTGGCTGAAGATGATGATTCCATGCGCGCCTTCCTGGCCGCGGCGCTGCGCCGTGCCAGCCATGAGGTGCAGGACTATGCGGACGGCGAAACGGCGCTGGCCGCGCTGGAGCGTGAAGTCTTCGACCTTTTGCTGACCGACATTGTGATGCCGGGCCTCGATGGCATTGAACTCGCCCGCCGCGGCGCGGAGCTCGACCCGGCCATGAAGATCGTCTTCATCACAGGTTTTGCCGCTGTGGCACTGTCGTCCGGCTCGCCAACGCCGGCGGGGGCAAAAGTGCTGTCGAAGCCGTTCCACCTCCGCGAAATCGTCGAGGAAGTCGACAAGGTGATGGCCGCCTGAGGGCCGGCGTTTCCGGAAATCGGCCCTGAAAACGACTTGGCCCGGTCTTGAAACCGGGCATTTTCATACCCATCGTTACAATATTGGTGAGGCCAATATCGTAACGCATGGAGAAAATGCCCCATGGCCGAGACTATCCCCACACCCCGCCGCGGGCGCCCTCGCAGTTTCGATGCGCACGAAGTGCTGCAGCAGGTTCAGGACGCCTTCTGGAAAGGCGGCTTCGAGGGCACGTCCATCGACGACCTGACCGGCGCGACGGGCCTCAACCGACCGAGCCTCTATGGCGCCTTCGGCGACAAGCATGCGCTCTACCTTCAGGCCCTGCGGCAATACCGTGAGTCCACGCTGGACGCAGGCCGGCAGATCCTGGAAGACGCGCCGACCCTGCGCACCGCGCTGGAGGATATCTACCGCGCCGCCATCCGTATTTACATGGGAGATGATGACGGCCGTGGCTGTTTCGTTTCCAGCACGGCGCCGCCTGAAGCGGTGCACGATACGTCCGTCCGGCGGGAACTCTCTGCCATGAATGACGGCTTGGATGGCCATTTCGAAGCCCGCATTGCCCGCGCCCAGGCGGAAGGGGAGGTGTGCACCGCCCTGCCGCCGGACGAGGCGGCACGCATCGCGTCTGCCGTGCTGCATTCCCTGTCTGTCCGTGCGCGGGCAGGGGCCTCGAAACGGGCACTGCACGCGCTTGCGCAAAGCGCCGTGGACCTGCTGGCGAAGGCGCCGGAAACAGGGAGTGAATCCGGGAGCGAACCCGGCAACAGCACAGGTGGCTGAAGACGCTTGACGCAGGCGCGCCGATTGTCCATTACCCACGCTTCCTGACGGGGCAAACAGCTCCCGGACGGGCGGTTAGCTCAGTGGTAGAGCACTACGTTGACATCGTAGGGGTCACAAGTTCGAACCTTGTACCGCCCACCATTCTCTCTGAAAATCTGGTTTGATAGCCCGGCAGGGGCTGCATCCGTATTTCGCGTTGACGCCCTGGCGATCAGCGCTTCTGCAATTCCCAGATCCCGGACAATAAAAAACCCTGCCGAAGCAGGGTTTGGTGCCCAGAAGAGGACTCGAACCTCCACGCCTTGCGGCACACGGACCTGAACCGTGCGCGTCTACCAATTCCGCCATCTGGGCACAGGATTGGAAGGCGCGGATGTATAAGCCCGCGGCGCTGTCGTCAACGGGGAATCCCAGCCTTCATCAGCTTTGTTTCCGTCATGGGGCTTGTCGCGGGGCCGTTGCCCGCGGGGGCGGGGTAACCGCACGTCTTCGGCCTGACTCTATTATATGGTGCAGGACCTTCCGGGGTGCGGCGCCGGGCGAAGGCGTGACCCGCATGGAAAGCGGCGCAATGGCTGTCATATTTATGGGCGAAGCAGCTTTTCGGTCAAGAATCCGCCATGTGGAGGTTGGGTCCGGGGCCGGAGCGGCCTAAATGAGACTCAACAGGAAAGAACCGATGACAAGCGCCAACGCAGACACATCGGCCAAGCCTTCCGGGCGTCTGGTCGCCATATCCAACCGCACGGCTGCGGGCAGCGAGAGCAAGGCAGGCGGGCTCGCCGTAGCCCTCTGGGAAACTCTGGTTGAGACCAAGGGGCTGTGGATCGGCTGGTCGGGCCGGGTGCTGGATTTTGAAACCGCGCGGGTCAACTATGTCGAGGAGGAGGGGGTCCAGTTCGCGCTGAGCGACCTCTCACGCCGGCAGTATGACGGGTTCTATCTGGCCTATGCGAACTCGGTGTTGTGGCCGGTCATGCACAACCGGATCGACCTGGCGGTGTTCGAAGCAGACACGTATCGCAGCTACCGGTCCGTCAATGAGAAGTTTGCCCGGATCACGGTTCAGGAAGCCCGGCCGGAAGATTTCGTCTGGGTACATGATTATCATTTCTTCCTGCTCGGCCGGATGATGCGCCAGCGCGGCTGGCAGGGGCGCCTTGGCTGGTTCCTTCACATTCCATTCCCCGCGCCGGAGGCCTTCCGGGCCATCCCGCAGCACAGGGAACTGGGCGAGGCCATGTGCGCCTATGATGTGGTGGGTGTGCAGACCGGCAAGGACTTCTACAATCTGGCACGTTATCTCGAAGAGGAGTTCGGTGCAGAGGAATTGCCCGATGGCCGTTTCCAGGTCGGCGAACGAACCGTCCGCCTGCTGCATTGTCCGATCGGGATTGATGTCGATGCCTTTGTCGAAGCGTCGACATGCGAAGACGCGCAGCTCGCTGCGTCAAAGCTCGACAGGTTCCTGGGCAACCGGCAGCTGGTGCTCGGCGTTGACCGGATGGATTATTCCAAGGGCCTGATCCAGCGCTTCGAAGGCATGGCGGAACTGTTTGACCGGCATCCGGATGTACACGGGCATATTTCCTTCACCCAGATTGCGCCACCTTCGCGCTCGGTTGTCGAAGGTTACCAGCAATTGCGCCAGCAGCTGGATGAATTGTCCGGCCGGATCAATGGCGATTATGGCGACCTCGACTGGATTCCCATTCGCTATCTCGCGCGGGGCTATGACCGCGATGAGATCGCAGGGCTTTATCGGGCGGCGAAAGTGTGCCTCGTCACGCCGCTGCAGGACGGCATGAACCTGGTAGCCAAGGAATTCATCGCGGCGCAGGACCCAGAGGATCCCGGTGTGCTGGTCCTGTCCCAGTTTGCCGGCGCGGCCGAGCAGATGGGGGAAGCCCTGATCGTCAATCCCTACGATTCCGGCGCGATTGCTGAAGCCGTCTACAAGGCCATCCATATGCCGCTGGAGGAGCGTCAGGCCCGCTGGCGGACCCTGATGGATGGCATCCAGGCGCAGGATCTGATCTGGTGGCGGGAGCGGTTCCTGAACGCTGTTCCGGCCGATGCTGAGGTGCCGGTACTTTCATGACAGAACAGATCATCGCGCCGCCGCCGCTGACCGCGGGCGATGCGCTATTTCTAGATTTTGACGGAACGCTGGCCGGGCTACAGGACGATCCCGATACGGTGTTTCTGGCGGCCGGCATGGATAACGTCCTGGAGGCGATTGGCCGCCGGCTGGAAGGGGCGTTGGCGATCTTGTCCGGCCGTGATGCAGGTGATCTCGCGCGCCGGGTGCCGGGCGGGCTGTGGCGGATCGGCAATCATGGCCTGATCCCGCTGGCGCCGAATGCAGACCCGCCGGAAGACCGCGCTGCAGCGCCGGATGCGGTGCGCGGCGTGATCGAAAAGATCAGCGCGATGTTTCATGGCACACGTGTCGAGACCAAAGGCCCGGTGCTGGCCCTGCATTACCGGCAGGCGCCGGGAGCGGTGGACGACCTTGGCAATGCGCTGGCCGAGGCCGGCCTGTCAGGCGCGGGATACCGGATCCAGCATGGCAAGTTCGTCTTCGAGGCAAAGCCTGAAGATGCCAACAAGGGCCGCGCTCTGGCCCGAATGATGCAGGAAGTGCCCTTTTCCGGGCGGCGCCCGGTCATGATTGGTGACGACACGACCGACGAAGATGCTTTCCGGGCTGCGAACAGCCTGGGCGGGTTGACGGTCAAGGTCGGCGCGGGCGACACCCTCGCCCGGTACCGGCTGAAAGATGTCGATGCCGTGCATGCGTATCTGAAGGAGCTGGCTGGGACATGAGCGGACTGGACCTTGGCATTGTGGGCAATGGCACGATTGCCGCCCTGATCAATTCACGTGGCGATTATCAATGGTCCTGCCTGCCGCGGTTCGATGGCCAGCCGGTGTTCAACCAGCTTCTGGGCGGCGGCGGTGCCTTTTCCGTCTGGATGGAAGACCTCGTCTCGCGCACCCAGGCCTACGACCACAACAGCGCCATCCTGCGGACGCGCCTCGAATCCCGTGATGGCGCCATCGTGGAAATCGTCGATTTTGCCCCGCGATTCGAGAATCAGGGGCGGATGTTCCGTCCGGCGGCGCTGGTGCGCCGGTTCCGGGTTCTGGCGGGCACGCCGCGGATGCGGATCACGCTGACCCCGGAAACCGACTGGGGCGGGCGCAAGCTGAAGCCGGTCAGGGGCGTCAACCATGTCCGCTTCGTGGATGAGGAACTTGCCTTCCGCGTCACCACGGATGCGCCGGTCTCCTATATCCTGTCGGGGACCAGCTTCATTCTGGACCGGGAGGCCGCTTTCATTCTGGGAGCGGACGAATCCCTGTCCGATCATCCGGAGGTCATTGCGCGCGACTGGGAAGAGAGGACCCGCCTCTACTGGAAGCGTTGGGCCCGTAGCCTGGCAGTGCCGTTCGAATGGCAGCAGGCCGTGATCCGTGCCGCAATTACGCTGAAGCTCTGCGTCTACGAGGAAACCGGCGGCATCGTCGCGGCCCTCACGACCTCCGTCCCGGAACATGAAGGCTCGGAGCGGAACTGGGACTACCGCTATTGCTGGATCCGGGACGCGTATTTCACGGTCACCGCGCTGAACCGGCTGTCCGGCATGGGGACGCTGGAGCACTATATGCGCTGGGTACGGAACATCGTGGCTCAGTCGAAAGGCGGCCATATCCAGCCGGTTTACGGGATCGGGCTGGAAGCGGACCTGACAGAGGATTTTGCCAGGGAGCTTCCCGGCTATCGCGGCATGGGGCCAGTCCGTGTCGGCAACCAGGCGGCTGAGCACGTCCAGCATGATGTCTATGGTCAGGTTGTCCTGGGCGTTGCGCAGAGTTTCTTCGATACGCGCCTCATGAAACGGCCCGGCCTGACGGAATTCGAGCAGCTGGAGCCGGTGGGCGAGCGCGCCTTCGCCGTGCATGACACGCCGGATGCCGGCATCTGGGAATTCCGTACGATTGCCCATGTGCACACGTCTTCCGCGATCATGTGCTGGGCGGCCTGTGACCGGCTGGCGAAGATAGCCGCGCATCTGGGGCTGCCCGCGCGGGCGGATTACTGGCGCGAGCGGGCCGACATCATTCACGGGACCATCCTGGAGAAGGCCTGGAATGAGGACATTGGTGCGTTCACCGCGGCCTTTGGCGGGGAAGACCTTGATGCGTCTGTCCTGCTGATGGCGGAGATCGGTTTCATCGCGGCAGACGACCCGCGCTATGTGTCTACCGTGCAGGTGATCAACCGGGACCTGCGCGAAGGCGACCATGTCTATCGCTACAAGGTGACCGACGATTTCGGGAAGCCGAAAACCGCCTTTACCGCCTGTACTTTCTGGTTGGTGGATGCCCTGCACCGGATCGGCGAGACCGAGGAAGCGCGGCGCGTCTTCGAAGCGCTGCTGGCGGCCCGCAACCATCTGGGCCTCTTGTCAGAGGATGTCGATACCGACACCGGAGAGCTGTGGGGGAACTTCCCGCAGACCTATTGCATGGTCGGCATCATCAATTCGGCAGCCTTGCTTTCACGGCCCTGGAGCCAGGCGATGTAGGCCGTCTGCCCAATTTTTGGGCAGCGCTGGTGCGGCTTTCTTCAATGCGGGGCGACCTCAGCAGGGCACAGCTATGCCTGATAGCACGCCTTGACCGGGCACAGCCTTGCGTGCGTTGTTGTGATTATGGGAGAGGCACCTCAATTCTTTGATGAAATGGACGGGTTCGACGGAATCGTGCGCGAACCTTATTCGGCATATTCGGACTGGCTGCAGGAGATGAGCCGTCCGGCCCTTCTGAAGAAGTCCGCTGAAGCGCAGGCCTTCTTCCGGCGTACCGGCATCACGTTCAATGTCTATGGCGAAGCCGAAGCGGACGAGCGCCTGATCCCGTTTGACCTGATCCCGCGCATCATCGGAGCGGGGGAGTGGGCGAACCTGGTTCGCGGGATCGAGCAGCGGGTGAAGGCCATCAATGCCTTCCTGCACGACATCTATCACCGGCAGGAGATTATCCGCGCGGGCCGGGTGCCCGAACGCCTGATCCGTGAGAACGACGCCTTCCTGCCGCGCATGATCGGCATGGACCCGCCTGGCGGCATCTACACACACATTGTGGGTGTGGATCTGGTGCGGACCGGGCCGAACGAATTCTTCGTGCTGGAGGACAATGCCCGCACGCCGAGCGGTGTTTCCTACATGCTGGAAAACCGCGAGACGATGCTGAAGATGTTCCCGGAACTCTTCTCGCACATCCGGGTGCAGCCGGTTCAGCAATACCCGACCATGTTGCGCCGGTCCCTGGAGCGGTGCGGGCCGCCTGCGGCAGATGGCAACCGGCCGACTGTGGCTGTGCTGACGCCGGGCATCCATAACTCGGCCTATTTCGAACACGCCTTCCTCGCAGACCAGATGGGGGTCGAGCTGGTGGAAGGGCACGACCTGCGGGTCACCGATGGGCGTATCGCGATGCGGACGACCCGGGGGTATGAACCTGTGGACGTCATCTATCGCCGGATCGATGATGACTTCCTCGACCCATTGAATTTCCGCTCGGACTCCTTGCTGGGTGTCGCGGGCATCTTCGACATTTACCGTTCAGGCGGGATCACGATCGCCAATGCTCCGGGCACGGGCATCGCCGACGACAAGGCGATTTACTCCTACATGCCGGAGATCGTCGAATTCTACACGGGCCAGAAGCCGATCCTGCAGAACGTGCCGACCTGGCGATGTGCAGAAAAGGATGCGCTGGCTTACGTTCTGGACAATCTGGAAGAACTGGTCGTGAAGGAAGTCCACGGGTCAGGCGGATATGGCATGCTGGTCGGTCCCGCAGCCAGCAAGGCGGAGCTCAGGGCCTTCCGCGCCAAGCTGACCGCGAAGCCGGAAAACTATATCGCCCAGCCGACGCTGGCCCTGTCAACCGTCCCTGTGCTGACAAAATCAGGTCTTGCCCCGCGTCACGTTGATCTGCGCCCATTCGTGCTCGTCTCCCCGGAAGGAGTGGAGGTGACGCCCGGCGGGCTGACGCGCGTGGCCATGAAGAAAGGCTCCCTGGTGGTGAACTCCAGCCAGGGGGGCGGAACCAAGGACACCTGGGTCCTGAAGGGGGATTAGAGGTGATGCTGGGTCGCACAGCCGCTGGCCTCTTCTGGCTGGCCCGTTATCTGGAGAGGGCGGAGAATACCTCGCGCCTGGCCGAGGCAGGGTTTCGCCTCGCGCTCACCCGGGCCGAGTCCGATACGGAAGAATGGCGGTCCGTCATTACGACGGCTGGTTGCCAGCAGAGCTATCTGGAAAAGCACGAGACGATCCGGTCGGACAAGATTTTGGACTTCATCCTGCGCGACAAGGAAAATCCCAACAGCGTGTTGTGTGCCTTCCATACCGCGCGCGAGAATGCGCGGATGACACGGACAGCGCTGACGCGGGAAGTGTGGGAAGCGATCAATGATGCCTGGATGAGCGTACGCGATGCCCTGCGCCGTCCGATCCCGGAACGCGACTTGCCGGAAATCCTGTCACTGGTGCGCCGGCAGGGGGCACAGGTCCGCGGCGCGATCACCGGCACGATGCTGCGCAATGATATCTACAATTTCATCCAGATCGGCACATTGGTGGAGCGGGCTGACAACACGTCCCGTATTCTGGATACGAAGTATTATGTGCTGTTGCCGTCCAGCGCATCGATCGGGTCCTCGCTCGACAATGTGCAGTGGGAAATGATCCTCCGCTCAGCCTCCGCAGAGCGCAGCTTCTACTGGCTGCATGGTGGAACCGTCAGCCCGCCAGCCATCGCAGATTTTCTGATCTTTGATGCGCGTCTGCCGCGGTCTCTGGCATTCTGCTATGATATGATCACGGAATATCTCGGCAGGCTTGCCGAGGAGTATGGCGAAAGCACGCCGGCACATGAGTTGGCGATTCGGCAGGAAAACCGGCTGACAGCCTTGAACATTGCGCGGGTCTTTGAGGAGGGGCTCCACGAATTCCTTACCAGCTTCATGGCGCAGAATGCGGCGTTCTCCGCCCAGATCGAAACCGATTACAGGTTCAATGAATAGGCCATGAGACTCCGCATCGATCATACTACCGTCTACAATTACGAGACAGCGTCGAGCTACGCGCTGCAGCAGGTGCGCAAACGTCCTCATGATACGGATGCGCAGACGGTCATTTCCTGGGATCTCGTCCTGGAAGGGGCCAAGAGCGAGGCGAGATATATGGACCATCATGGCAACCATGTCGAACTCGTCTCCATGGAACCGGGAGCAAAGCGCGTCTCGATCTCCTGCCAGGGTGAAGTGGAAACACGGGACACGGCGGGCATACTGACTAGCAACCGGATGGTGCCGCCCCTCTGGCTCTATCGCCGGTTCACCCCGTTGACAAAGGTGGGGAAGGGCGTGCGTGGACTCGTTGCCGAACTTGGCAAGGATCCGGAACTCAATCTCGAAACCCTACATGCCCTGATGAACCTGATCGCAGACTCGGTCGTCTATGACATTGAACCGACAGGGCCGAACACTTCAGCCGAGGAAGCCCTCGAACTTGGTCATGGCGTTTGCCAGGACCATGCGCACATTTTTGCGGCAGCTGCGCGGCTGATGGGTTTCCCGGCCCGGTATGTCGGCGGATACATGATGATGCTGGACCGAGTGGATCAGGAAGCAGGCCATGCCTGGGCGGAAGCCTGGGTCGAGGGGCTCGGCTGGGTCGGATTTGATGCAGCCAACAGGGTTTGTCCCGACGAACGGTACATTCAGGTTGCAACCGGCCTCGACTACCGCGAAGCTGGCCCACTGACAGGGGTGATGTATGGCGGCGAGCAGGAGGTGCTGTCCGTCAATGTCCAGGTCCAACAACAATAAACGGGTCCGAAGAGGTTCGAAGTGACATATTGCGTGGCGATGCGGCTCAACGCGGGGCTCATCTTCATGTCAGACACGCGCACGAATGCGGGTGTCGACAACATTTCCAGGTTCCGGAAGATGTTCACCTGGGAGGAGCCGGGCGAGCGGGTGATTACCGTTCTGACAGCCGGGAACCTTGCGACATCCCAGGCTGTGATCAGTCTTCTCGACGAGCGGACCAAGGCGCCGCATGAACGCCGGCCCAGCCTGCTGGAAGCGCCGACCATGTTCCAGGTCGCCAACATCATCGGTGACACGCTCAAGGAAGTGATCAAGACCCAGAAGATGACCGGCCCGGAATCGGAGGCCGACTATGGCGCAACGATGATCGTGGGCGGGCAGATCACCGGCATCGAGCCGCGCCTGTTCATGATCTATCCGGAAGGCAATTTTATCGAGGCGAGCGAGGAGACACCCTTCTTCCAGATTGGTGAAACCAAATATGGCCGGCCAATCCTGCTGCGCGCCTATGACGCCGGCATGAGTTTCGAGGAAGCGATCAAGCTTCTGTACGTCTCCTTCGACTCGACCCTGAAGGCGAACCTGTCGGTCGGTATGCCGCTTGACCTTCAGGTCGTGGAGCAGGGCGCCCTGAAGGTGACGCATCGCCGCCGTATCGAAGAGGATGATCCTTACTTCCAGACCGTTTCGAACAGCTGGGGAGACGCGCTGAAGCTGGCCTTCAAGTCTTTGCCGGATTTCTCGTTTACAGACTGACGGATCAGACCAGCACGTGGTCCGGTACGTGCTCCCGGTAGAGCTTCTTGCCGAGCTCGACGCGCTGTTCTGCATTGAGCCCTTCGGTGTCGGCCTTCATGCAGGCCTCGATGAGCGGACGCACACCCATTCTGTTTGCCACCTGAATGGCGAGGCCGGGACGGGCGTTCAGCTCCAGGAGCATCGGGCCCTTTCCCTTGTCGAGCACAATGTCGGCACCGAGATAACCAAGGCCGGTCACGTCATAGGCTTTGGCGGCCATCAGCAGCATCTCATCCCAATGCGGCACTGAGATATTGCTGAGCGGGTTGGCCGTATCCGGATGGATGTCGGTCGTCTTGCCTTTTTGCATGCCATAGAGGGTCCGGCCGGTGACGAGGTCCAGGCCGACGCCGACTCCACCCTTGTGAAGGTTTGCCTTGCCGTCCGACTCCGCTGTCGGCAGCCGTACCATTGCGACAAAGGGAATGCCACGCAGCACGATGATGCGAATGTCCGGCACCCCACCGAAACTGATCGGGTCGAACACATCGTCGAACTTCACCCGGTATTCGATCATGGCGATGTCGGGCTGGCCCGACAGGGAATACATGCCTGACAGGATATTGTTGACGTGGAATTTCAGGTCTTCGAGCAATGCACGCTGGCCATTGGAGCGCCGCCAGCCACCGCGCATCGGCCCGAGGATCACCTGGATGCCATTGCCCTGCGACCCATTGGCCGGCTTGATGACGCAGCCGTCTGGATGATTGAGCAGGGTTTCGAGTTTGCGCATTTCCGCCGGGCTGCGGATGAGGCCGTAGAGTTCGGGCGTCTGGATGCCGGCGGCATTGGCCAGGCGCTTGGTTTCCGTCTTGTCGTCGACCAGGCGCATCAGGCGCCGCGGATTATAGTCGTTGATGAGACGGAGGTTCCGCTCATTGATGCCGAGCACGCCGGCCCGGCGAAGGCCAAGCCACGTCTTGATCATTTCGGTTCGGCTTCCTTGGCGAGCTCCCGGAAGCGCCGGATCTCACTCAGCCTCAGGCCGGTATACTTGCCCATCAGCAGGCAGGCCGCCATCAGGACGAGAAGAAGTTCAGGGAAATTGAACAGCAGGAACTCAATATGCTTGTTCGTCATCACCAGGTAGGAGAGCGAGGCCACAAGCATCGAGCCTGCGCCGGCCTTGATGGCATCTTCCGGTGAATACTCTTCCCACATGATCGACATGCGTTCGATCGTCATGGTCAGGATGACCATCGGGAACAGCGAGATCGAAAGTCCCATCCGCATGTTGGCGCTGTTGAACATCTGCGCGATCACCGCCATGCAGATCACAATGAAGATCAGCACCACAGCCAGCCTCGGAACAAGCAATAATCGGAGCTTCTCAAGATAGAAGCGCATGGCCAGGCCAAGCGCGACGAGCAGGGTGAACAGGATCAGGCCGTTCAGCAGGGCTGTCTCACGGAACGCGATGCCGATCAGGATCGGCATGAAGGTTCCGAGCGTTTCGATGCCGATGAACTGGCGCATGAAGACGAGCAGCACGATGCCGGCCGGAATGGTGATCAGCACCTGATAGACGAGCTGTGTGGTGACGGGCAGCCGGTCGAAGCTGAACAGTTCGACCGGTGTGCGGTCAGCCCGCGCCGCCTTGCGCATAACGTCAGAGGCCGAGGAGTCGATCGGCTGGATCGAGACCTGCGGTTCGAAGTCGAACACACCGTCGGCGCGGATCATTTCCTCGGTGCCATACCAGATGGTGAAGAACTCTTTCGGATCGGAACCGATGAAGTAGCGCTTGTCGCGCCCGTCGACATGGTACTCCAGCCAGTGCTGCACTTCCGTGCGGCGACGGGCTTCGTCGAGGTAAACGCCATTGGCGACCCGCGCGCGGATCCCCTGGCTCTGAAGCGCCTCTGCGGCAAGTGTCAGACGGTCGAGCGGCGGCGGCAGGACGGGCAGAAGCGCCTCGATCTCGTCGGCGTCCTTCTGGACGAAGATTTCCTGCAGGATCAGCTCAGCGAGCGAGTCATCATCGGCAGAGCGGCGGCGCATGTCGGAAGACCAGACGAGAAAGGCCTGCCGCTCGAGGTCATTGAGGGATTCCGGTGGGGCGCGGTCAGCCGGTCGGTGCATTTCAGCGGGCAGGGGAGAGCGCTGGGTTTCCCCTTCGAGACGCGCGCGGTAGCGCAGCACCTTGCGGTCGTTGGGATAGCGATAGGTCCAGATCGCCTTGCGGCCATTGTCGTCGTCGGTTTCCAGGCGCAGCCCGAAGGCGCCGTTGTAATACTGTTCCTGCGAAACCCTGCGCGTATCGCTGTTGGACGGGACAAAGGTCTCGATCCGCACCGGCTGGTTGGCGGTATCAAAGTCGAGATAGATTTCGAAATCCCAGGTTGTCGTCTGGGTGCCCGGCGTGAGCGGGTAGTTGTACTGGAACACCTTGATGCCGAAGATCGTCAGCGCGATCGCGGTCAGCACAAAGGCCAGAAGACGGGTGTGAAAAGTGCTAGTCACGCTCAGGTACGTTACATTCGTCGTCGGCAATGAAAGTCGATGCGGAATCGACAAGAACGCGGGACGCGAGGAATTCGCGGCCGATCAGGATGTCGTATTCAAAGTCCTCCCGGTCGGCAAGATTGACTTCAGCCAGACCGCGAACGCCGCCCACACAGATGGGAAGGTGAATCACGGGCCGCCGGATGGTGCCGCCTGTCTTCAGTTTGATCAGGGCGAAACGGCGGACGTCCTGATCGTAGCGAACGGTGCGGCCGTTCTTGCCGCGCAGCCGGAAAGTCACCCAGTCATCCTTACCGGATTTCTTGTACACCTTCACATCGCGACCATAGACCGAGGAGGAGTCAGCGCCGGTATCAAGTTTCCCTTTCATTTCAAGGCCTAACTTGCCGACGTGAACGTCTTCGACATAGCCCAGAACTGTCATGTCATCGCGCCCTTCGCGTTCGGCCATGGCAGGTGCAGGCACCAGCGCCATAACGAGTGCGGCACAGATTGGCAGTCTCAACAGTTTCACGGGGGACCCCCTCCTTCCTGAGCTGTCGCGCGGCAGTCGGCTTAGCATGTGGATGCGTGGTGCGATAGACACTCCACTCGGCGCGCAGGGGCGGCACAAACACCAGATTCGTGGCGAAAAATGGACGAGGGAAGATGATCAGCAGTCCGCTGCGCCTGCCGTTCCGCTTCTCGCGCGACAAAGAGGCTCTGCAGGCCTTATCCGCGCTCAGGCGGAAACGGGGAAAACCGGCCAGGTGTCGAGGATCGCGCCGTCTTCATAGACGGCAATGTCTCCGAATTGCAGGAAGACCGCTTCGCTCTGTTGCGGGCGGAGGAAAACGAACTCGTCCGTCTGGATGGACAGTTCAGGCCCGCCATTCAGCATTTCCTGGTTCGAGGAACGTCCGAACGTCTTGTTGTACTCCAAACCGGGCGGATCGACCGGGTCGGCAAGCCAATGACCGCCATGGATGAAGACGGTCTTCTTCGAATTGGGATTCCACGCAGAGGCAGTTCCGCTCGCAAACTCAAGGCCCGGCAGGCGGGTCTTGTCGAACGATTTGATGACCGGTGTCGCGATAAAGCTGGCTGGTTGGTGCGGTTCCAGAAGTTCCGTGTCGAAATGCGTCGGTTTCACCAGGCAGGACCCTGCGGACACCTCATTCGCGATATCGGTGGACTGGTAGTAGCGATAGGTCGGGCTACCGGCTGCGTTCCGGGTCAGGCCCGCCATTTGGTCACCGCCGATCAGCGTGGCCGCCTGTTCCAGGGCGGAGGTGTAGGTGTTCCACGCGCCTTTCAGCGCCTTGTCCCGCCAGCCAAGCGCGGTCGGCAGGGAAGGGATGTGCGGCTCATAGCCCATGAAACCCTTGAATTCGAGATTTGGGTCCGCCTTGATCGCTTCGATGGTGGCACCAAGGGCAGGCCCCGGCTCAAAGCCGCCGCGGTGCAGGCCGACGTCGAGCTCGAGGACAATCTTCAGGGGCCGGCCGATGTCCGACGCGAGCGCGGCATATTGCTGAAGCCGCTCCGGCGTATCGATCAGCCATTCGATATTGTCCGCTGCTGCGCTGGCATGTGCGGGAAGCGTCTCGAAATAGTGACGGGCGGCGCGCACCGGAAGAGGCTTGCCCACCAGTTGGCTTGCATCCGGCATGTCGACGGAGAGCTGGGACAACATGGGCTGGTTGAACGTCATCAACCGGTTGGTGCCGGAAAGATCGCGGATATGAGACAGCAGTCCGATGGAGGGAAGGGATTTCGCAACGATGCGGTAGCCCATGCCCGCGGGCAGGTGCGTCTTCAGGGTTCTGACATTATCCGAGAGACGCTTCCTGTCGATCACGAGCGTTGGCCAGGCGATGCCGGCGCCGATCAGGGCAGCCTGAACGCTGAGAAAGTACGGATCGCGCGGCCCACTATGGTCGTGAGGCTTGTTCATCAGGACGGCTCCTCCGGCAGCGACGGCGGCGCCGCCAAGAAACAGGGTACGGCGCGAAAGTTCAGGCATCGAAGTCCACTCCGAACAGGTGTGCAAGGTGCGGGTTCAGAAATTTCCCTTCCGGATCGAGGGCGGCGCGCAGGTCAAGGAAGTTCTGGAATTCCGGATAGAGCGCGATCAGGTCTTCCTTTCCGAGGGAATGCAGCTTGCCCCAGTGCGGACGTCCGCCATGGGCACGGTGAATGGGTTCCAGCGTGGAGAAGAAATAGTCGTAGGGCTCGTCCACAGCGGCATGCGTGGCAATCGACATGCGTGGACCGTCATTGAACGGGCTGAGCCACGCATTGTCAGGTGCCGTGATCCGGATTTCCATCGGGAAGAAAGTGTCGTTGCGGGATTCCAGCGCCGCGATGATCTCCCGCAGGCAGGCGAGGCCGTTCTCAAGCGGAATGTGGTATTCCATCTCGTTGAACTTGGTTGGCCGCGCGGTGGCAAGCAGCTTCCAGTAAGCGTCTGAACTTTCCTCGATCTGGCCCTTCGGCAGGCTTCCGGCGGCGATGCGCCGGCGCAGCCAGGATGACCAGCCGAACACGTCGCGCAGTTCCTTGAGACCTGCCAGCGTGTCTTCGTCTTCGTCGGAAACCCGGCCGGTTACCTCGCCATCGAAAATATCGTGCGAGATCCCGGCAGCATACCCTGTGAACGGGAAGTAGTAGAATTCGAAATTCCGGTGTTGTTCCGAAAGATCCATCACGCGGTCGAGCAGCGTGTCCAGCTGTTCCACCCAGACCCGGCGTTTCAGATTGTAGGACGGCACGCATTTCAGCGTGTACTGAGTGATGACCCCCAATGCGCCGAGCGAAACCTGGCCGGCGGAGAACAAATCCGGGTCCGAAGCGGCGGTTACATCGCGGGCGGTGCCGTCTGCCGTGACGATCCGGAAGCCTTCGATGTGTGCGTGCAGGGGCTTGAGCATCCGGCCTGTGCCATGGGTGGAGGTCGAAAATGATCCCGCGAGGGTTTGCACATCGACATCTGGCAGGTTCAGAAGCGCGAGACCGGCGGCGTCCAGTTCACGCGCTGCCTGGCGAATTCGTGTGCCAGCCCCGAACGTGGCCATTCCAGTTGCTGTGTCAGACGAAACCAGTCCTGAAAAGCGGCTGGCATCCACGATCAAATGTTCTGAGGGGACGAGACCGGTGAAGGAGTGTCCGCTGCCGACAGGGCGCACGCGGCGTGCTTCGGCGAGTGCGCTTGCAAGGTCAGCTTCGGTGGCTGGTACTGCGATTTGACTTGGTGTGGATCGCTGTATGCCGGACCAGTTGGACCAGGCCACTTCACCTTCCGGGGCAGGGGGCAGGTCCGGGCTGTATCCGTCGCGCTTGAAATCCTTCATGCTCCAGCTTGCATACTGGACGCCGGGAATGGCGACGGCGGCAGCGAGCCCGGCCGATCCGAGCAGAATGGCGCGCCGGGTGGTGCTCATGACTGGCCCTCCGTTGCCATGAATTCGATGAGTGACTTGAAATCGTCGTCTGTGCAGTCCGGGCAGTACCCCATGGCGGGCATCGTACCGCGGCCGGAGTGAATCGAGGTCAGCAAACCGTCCATTCCACGCTGCTCGAACCGCATTTCCCACGCCGCCGAGTGGCCGGTCAGCGGGGCGCCCAGTCCATTCAGGGCATGGCAGGCCCGGCAGGACCGGTCATAGATGGCGGCGAGACCGGCATCTGCTGGGACCATGGTTTCGGCGAGGGCGATGTGAGCGGCGTCGGGTTCGACGATTTCCGGCGCGGCGATCTCTTCCGCCCCCCGGGAACAGGCACACATACATGCCAGCACCAGCGTCGCTGTGAAAGTCCTCACCATTTGTCTCCCCCGTCCGTTGCCCGGATCGTGTTTTAGATAGCTAATGCTATCATTACAGGACACATCAAAATGAGTCTATCGTGGAAAGAACAGACAATCGAATCTATTCGTTTCTGGAGGAATTCCGGACGTCTTCATTCATGGCAGCAAGGCGGAGACTGACCTCGTAGGCCTTCTTGGTCTCCATGCCAGCGAGAATCATGCCGGCCTGTTCGGAGCGCATGAGACGCAGGAAGCCGGCTGCAAAGTCGGAATCCATCTGGTTGAAGATCGACGCCGCCTGGTCCGGTTTCATCGTGCCGTACATGCGCGCCAGATGATCCATATCATCATTCGAGGCGTCCTGGAGCTGGCCCCACCGGTCCTGAAGCGTTGCTTCGACTGCCTGAAGATCGGACGCACGGCGGTCCAGTTCCTGCTGGCGTGCGAGCAGTTCCAGCTCGAGCTCCTGCAAGGCAGCCTGTTGTTCTTTCAGTTTTTTCTGGTCATCCGCCAGAAGCGCAGCGGTCTCGGCGGTAAAACAGACCTGGTCGATCTGTTTGGTCCCTGCCACAATCGGCGCGGGCGCCGGAGTGTGGTCCCCGGCTTCCGTGGGATGGGCCGTCTTCTGCGGGCTCTCTGCAATCGCCAGATTGCTGGGCAGGAACCTGACGGCGGCACCCAGTGTGAACAGGAATCCCAGGGTAAGCAGGACATAGGATCGGCTGTTGTTGAGAGACTTCATGGCAGGCTACCCGTTTCGTCTTCTGCGAGGTCAGCGCCCGGTGGTCTGGGCGAGGGGGCGATAGTCTTCGTCGGCGTCTTCAGTCATTTCACGCATGTCCTGCATGACGCGGTTCATTTCCATGATGCGGGTCTTGGACTGGTCGAGGATGATCCGCATCATCGTGCTGAGTTCGGCCTGAGAGGCCGTCACCTGGTCGACGGCGTCCTTCTGTGTCGCTTCAAGGGACGCTTTCAGCTTTTCCAGCCGGGCGCAGGTCTGTTTTGCGTCCTCCAACTGCATTGCGAGGCGCGCAGCCATTTCGCCGACATGGGAACGTGTTTCCTTGGTCGAGCTGGACATGGCTGCAATCGATTTGGACATGGCCATGATGGTTGCGCCGAGTCCGTCGCGCGTATCCTGCAGGGCTTTCAGCCGGCGGTTCAGCACGAAACAATACACACAGGCGGCGAAGGACACGAGGATGATGGCGATGTCGGTGGCTTCAATCGGCATGGGGCTCACCTCAGCAGGAATTCTGTGATCAGGACGCCTTCGGAAACACCGCCGCCCAGCACCAGTTCAGAGCGGCGGCTGAGCTGTTCGCGCATGTGGGCGTAGAAATCGGGGTTTTCGAAATCGCTGAGTTCGACGGAACGCAGATAGTTGGTAAATGCATCGATCAGCACGGGTTCGGCTTTGGTAACCATACCCGCACCGCTGTTATCGGTGACAATGGAGACCTTCATCTTCAGATAGCGTGTTGCCGGCTCGCTTCCGATCGTGATCAGGATGTCCTGCAGTTCCACATAGGTCTGGTCTTGTTGCGCGATGGGTTCGAGCGCTGGGCCGGTATCGACCACCGGACAGGCTGGGCCCGTCGGTGGATCGGAGGCCAGGACATAGACGGTTGCGAAAGAGCTGGTCATGGCGCCCACAGCAAGGATCGCCATGCCGACGAACCCGCCACCCGACTTCTTCCCGCTGGTCTGCGCACCGCCGTCCGCGGCTTGGTCGCCAGCTTTCGCAGCATCTTTTTTTGCCATCAACTTCCCGGCTATCCCAAGACTCCCGATGCTCCTTAAACAAGGCTTCGGGTAAAGGAACCGTTAATGATTTTCGGCCAGATATTAACCATTCCAACGATCCGCCCCGATACGGGAAGACCTGATTCATGAATTTCATTGCCAATCTTCGCGCCCTGCCTGTCAGCCGGCAAATCATGCTCGCTGTCGCCATGCTGGGCGTCATCGGAATCATGAGTTTCATGGTGCAAGGGGCGATGAAACAGCCGATGGGACTGCTATATTCCGGACTCGACGCTTCCGTCACGGGTGAGATCATCGATGAGCTCGACAAGCGCGGCACGCGCTACGAAATCAAGGGCGATGCGATCCTGGTGCCGCAGAAAGACCGCGATTCGGTCCGGTTCGCGCTCGCCCGGGACGGGCTGCCGAAACAGTCGGTTCAGGGTTACGAACTTCTGGACAACGTAAACGGGTTTTCCGTCACGTCGGAGATGTACAATGCTGCGTATTGGCGTGCCAAGGAAGGCGAACTGACGCGCACCATCCTTGCCGTTCCGGGAATCCAGTCGGCACGGGTCCATATCGGCGCAAGCCTGCGTTCGGGGTTCGCACGGTCTGATCCGGCGCAGACGGCTTCGGTAACGCTGTCGTCTGCACATAACCTGACGAGCAGTCAGGCACAGGGCATCCAGTACCTGGTTGCTCTGGCAGTCTCCGGACTGAGCCCGGACGAGGTCGCCGTGATCGATCTCAACAAAGGTATTCTGGCCGGGCCAGGCGTTGCATCCGCAGAGCAATCGGGCGTTCAGGCGGAAACCGAGGAATCGCAGCTGGAGCAGAAAATCCTGCGCCTGCTTGAGGCGCGTGTCGGCGCCGGTAATGCGCGGGTGTCTGTGTCTGTCGATGTCAGTCACGAACGCCAGCGGACTTCCGCGGTGACGTATGATCCTGACTCTCGGGTCGTCCGGTCACGCACAACAGGCGATGTGGCGGAGACCAGCGGCGGCACCTCCGGCGCGCTTACTGTATCCAGTAATCTCCCGCAGGGGAGCGCACCGGCCGGTAGCCAGAGCAACAGCACGGTCAAGAATTCCTCTGAGTCTGTCTCCTATGAGATCAACGAAACCCGCACGGAAACCGAACGCCTGCCGGGGCAGGTGGAGCGGATTTCGGTCGCGGTTCTCGTGAATGACCAGGTGCTCGGACTGGATCCTGCCGCACCGGACGCCGCGACGGTCAATGACCAGATGGTTGCCAATTTCCGCCAGCTCGTGACATCCGCCGTGGGGCTCGATGTGGGCCGGGGAGATAACCTGACCGTGGAATTCATGCCTTTCCAGGCCGCGCCCGTTGAGGAACTCGCCACCGCGCCGAGCATGATGGACCAGTTGATGGAGCGCTACCTCTGGTCCGGCATCCAGATCCTCGTTCTGGGACTTGTGGTCATCGTCCTGGCCCTCGGCGTGATCCGGCCGATGATGAAGCAGCCGAAGACGAATGCTTTGTCTTTGGATGATCATGAGCCAGGTAGCCTGGATGCGATTGCGGCCGACCCGTTCGTCTCCCTGAAAGACTATGCATCCGAACGCCAGGACGATGCTGCGGCTATCCTGCAGGAATGGCTCGATGAAGACCGGAAGTTTGCTGTGAATGAGTAACGCGCTTCTCTCCAACCTGCCGCGTTTCGACAGGGATGATCAGACGCATCCTGCCGAGCAGTTGAAACGCATGCTGGGCCAGATGCAGGCAGCTGCCGCACGGCCTGCGGCTGCACCGCCGCAACAGGACGTGTCGGAAGCGGAAGAGGAATTGACGCCTCCCGAAGACCTGGGGCCATCGCTCGCGGAAGTCGAAAGTCTCGTCGCGCAGCTTTCCTCTGCACTGACCCGGATTGAGGGCGAGGCGCGGGATCAGTCCATGCAGGTCACGCAGGCACTCGCAGCACGCCTTTTCCCGGAATTGTCGCGGCAGTTTCTGGCCGACGAGATTGCCCGGCACCTTCCGGTTCTTGTGCCGGCTTCGGTGCCGTCACTTGAGATCCGTGCCCGGCAGGCCATGCTGGACAAGCTTGAACCCATCATCGCGAGCGAGTCGTCTCTGGCTGGCCGCTGCAAGTTGGCGCCTGCAACGTCGCAGGATGAGACGCGTGTGCTTGTCTCGTGGAAGACCGGCGGCGTGACATTTGATTTCGAGGGTCTGCTGGCTGCGTGCCTCGCCCATCTGGACCCCTCCCACACAATGATCGAGGAGTAGACCCATGGCCGTCCCTATGGAAGCCGAACCCAAATCGCCTGAGGTCGAGCGTCGTGACCCGTCTTCAGCAAACCAGCATCGCCGGACGATTTTCAGTGTTCCGGTCACTGTAACCGTTTCGATCGGGCAGGCACGTCTCAGCGTGTCGGAAATCCTTGATTTGCAGCCGGAATCAATTGTTCCGCTTACGTCTCGTATCGAGGACCCGGTGGACCTCACGATCGACAACAAGGTCATCGCGAAAGGTGAGCTTGTGGAAACGGAAGATGGTTCGCTCGGCGTGAAAATTACGGAGATACCGGAGCAATCCTACGATGATCTGGGCTAGGGCAGGGGGCATTTTCCTCCGCTTCAGCATTCTGATGATGCTTGCCGTGGTGGGCGTTTCGCTCGCCGCGCATGCGCAAGGTGCGCCGCAGCTGGACCCGGTTCCCAGCCTGAATGATGTCCTGAACGGAAATGGCCAGGGCGGGCTCAGCCGCTCTGTGATCCAGCTCTTCCTGCTGGTGTCGGTACTCAGCCTGGTGCCGGCGATCGCCATGATGGTGACCTGCCTGCCATTCATGGTGATCGTCTTTTCGTTCATGCGTCAGGCTGTCGGTGTCCAGCAGGCGCCGCCCAACATGATGATCATGGCGCTGGCCATGTTCCTGACCTTTTTCGTCATGGAACCGGTTTTCACCAATGCGTGGGACAATGGCATTTCCCCTTACATGGATGGCGTACTGACCGAAGAGCAGGCCTGGGTAATGACCACGGACCCGTTCCGGACCTTCATGACCAACCGGACCGAACCGGAAACCCTTTACGTGCTGAGCGATGCCCTGAACCGGCCGCTCGCCGAGGGTGAAGCGCCGTCTTTTCCTCTGCTCGCGACCGGTTTCATGCTGTCGGAGGTCAAACATGCCTTCCAGATCGGCTTTGTCATATTCCTGCCATTCATGGTGATCGACCTCGTTGTAGCCTCGGTGCTGATGGCGGTCGGCATGATGATGGTGCCACCCACTGTGGTTTCGTTGCCGTTCAAGCTCGGATTTTTTGTTCTGGCAGACGGCTGGCTTAAGATTACAGAAGCCATTTTGCGCGGATATGCAGGATGAGCTCTGCCCGAACTGCCTCCAACGTGGAAAGCCTTCCAGCGCGCCGCGCGCAAAAAATGGGTGTGGCGCCGCCTCAGCCGGCACCGATCAGTTCTGCCCAGCGCGCTGCGGTGATCATCGCCTTGCTGGGGGAGAGCGCCGCCAAGCCGATTGTTGAAAAGCTGGACGATGCCGCGCTGGCCAAGGTCGCTTCCGCGCTTGAAAACCTGTCCATGCTGACCCGCGATGAACTGGTCGACATCGTCATGGATTTCATAGCCCATCTTCGCAAGACAAATGGCGCGATGCGCGGAGGCCGGACACGTGCCAAGGAAGTCTTGTCCAGCGTGGTCGACTCCAATCGCCTGAGCCTGATCTACAAGGACGACACTTCAGAAGCGGCTGATGACGAGGATGAGGAACAGCTCAGCGTATGGGAACGCCTGGAGCGCAAGGATCCGAAACAGGTTGCAACTTACCTTTCGCGCCTGTCGCCCAATTTGATCGCTCTGATTCTGCAGAAGCTCGACGTGTCCGTCTCGTCAGAAGTTCTGGGCCATATGGAAGGCGATAAGCTGGGACCGATGATCGGCCACATGGTCGAGCCGCGAAAGACCGATCCGGGCGTCGACCAGGTGCTTGGCCGCATGGTCGAGATGGAATTTCTCAACGCCGTTCAGGAAGAAACCGAGGAAGCGGGCAACAATCTGGCCTCTGTCGGGGAGCTGCTGAGCCTCATCTCGACGGAAAAGCGTGACAGCCTTGTCGCGTTTCTCCGCTCCAAGCATCAGGACAAGCTGGAAGGCATCGAGAAATCGATCTTCACGATCGAAGGTCTGCCGGACCTGCTGCCGAAGAATGCCGTGCCGGTCGTGTTCCGCGAAGTGGATCAGTCATTCCTGCTGAAGCTCCTCAGCACGCTTCAGGGCAGCAACAGTGCCGTCTCGGATTACCTGCTCGGGAATATTTCGTCGCGGATGGCAGATCAGTATCGTGACGACCTTGGCGGCATGAAGCCTCTGGAACCAGCAGCCGCCGAGACGGTCCAGCGGGAATTCCTCAATGCCCTGATGGGCCTCAAGCGGCGTGGCCTGATCGTGCTTGAGCGCAGCGCAGAACAGGACGCCTGACGCGTCCTGTTCTCAACCGGCCCTAGTCACACCTTTATCGGATCACCAGTTCAGCGTGGATGGCGCCTGCCGTCTTCATGGAGCGGATGATATCTGCCATTTCCTGCGGTGTGACGCCGAGGGCGTTCAGACCAGAGATCAGTTCCGACAGCGTCACATTCGGCTGGAGCAGGGCAATATTGCCGCTACCCGTCTGACCGATGGAGATTTCGGATCGCGGAAGCACCTGCGTTTCTCCGCGGGAGAATGGCCCGGGCTGAGACGCGACCGGCGTCTCTGATATCTTGATCGAGATATTGCCCTGCGCAATCGCAACGCGGGAGATGGTGACATCGTCGCCCATCACGATCGTTCCGGATTTCTCGTCAATGACGATACGGGCCGGGGCGTTGACCGGCACGGTCAGGTTCTCGATTTCTGCCAGCAGACGGGCAGGGGAGACCTGGAGTGAAGCAAAGTTGAGTTCCACGGTTCCGGGGTCGCGCATGAAGGCGATCGGACTGCCGACCCGGCCATTGATGACATCCTCGATCCGCGCCGCCGTGGTAAAATCCGGGCTGCGGAGCGCCAGGGTCAGGTGGTCGCGCTGGTTGAAGTCATAAGCGAGTTCCCGTTCCACGCGGGCACCGTTGGGAACTGCGCCGGTCGTCGGAGTGCCGCGCGTTTCGCGCGCGCCCGCTGCCTGGACATCGATGCCGCTGACGATGATCGCGCCCTGCGCCACGGCGTAGACTTCATTGTCCGCGCCCTTGAGCGGCGTAAGGATCAGCGTCCCGCCCTCGAGGCTTTTCGCATCACCGATGGAGGCGACAGTGACATCGACGCTGGATCCGGACCGGGAGAAGGAGGGCAACGTGGCCGTAACGAGCACGGCAGCAACGTTCTTCGGCTTGATCTCTTCACCCTGAACGTTCACGCCCAGGCGCTCCAGCATGTAGGAGAGGGAGTCTTCGGTGAAAGGGGAGTTCTTCACCGTATCGCCGGTGCCATTGAGTCCGACAACGATACCATAGCCGACCAGATCGTTCTGGCGAATCCCTTCTACATCCACGATATCGCGGATGCGGGTTTCAGCACTGGCGGAGAAAGCCAGGGTTACTGCTGAAAAAGCTGCGAGGATCAGGGCGGTCCATTTCATGGCACTACCTCATAAAGTTCAGCAGGCTGAGATTGGCCAGCCGTGCAGTAAGTGTGTAGGAGGCTTCGAGACCGGTTTCGAGCTGCTTCAGTTCCGAAGCCGCTTCATATTGGTCCCTTGCCGTCATCTGATTGAAAGCGTGCGTGAGGACGGTTTCCTCAACATCGAGCGCGCTTTTCGAAGACTCGATCTGCGCCTGAAGAATGCCGCGCTCTGCGCGGGCAATCGTCAGAGCTGCCTGACCGTCCGCCAGCGTATCGGTTGCCTGAATGAGGGCATCACTGTTGCCGTCGAAAAGGGCAAGTGTTTCGTCGGCCCCGGACAGCGCGAGAACGGCCAGCCCCCAGACAGTCTTGGTGATCTCAGGGTCGGTGCCTGTCACACTTGCCGGATCGGAGGCTGTCGCAGTGCCGGAATAGATATCGGCCTGCCAGCCGCTGCCTGGCGTGTTGAAATAGGCATCCATCTGCGTCGCGAAGTCCGCGGCATCGGTCGCGGAGGCCGCCATGGCACGGACATCGTCCAGAAATGCGTCCACGTCACTCATCGGCTTGGTGTTGGTGGCGTCGCCAGAAAACAGATAGCGTTCGCCATGACGCGTATTGAGGATGGAGAATGTTGAGGCAATGGCCGCTTTCGCGTCGCGTACAACCGCTTCCCTTGCGGTAAAATCCTCAGAGCCGAGCGCGGCTTTCATGCGAACGCCGAGTTGACCGATATTGTCATCGATTGCTGTCAGAGACTGCTGGATGATGTCCAGCCTGGTCTCCTTGAGGGTCAGCTGGGTCCGCTCGTTCGTGACATCGTCGATTGCTTTCTGTCCGAGCATGGCCTTGCCAATACGACCGGACAGATGCGCGGTCATGTCCTTGTAGCGGCCTGTGACGGCTTCCTCGGATGTCGTGTCGATGCGTTCGCGCAGGCGAACAACCGTCTCACTGAGACCGGATGAGATGTTGTGGATGGGAAGGCTCAGGCGCATGTCATCAGATCTCCATCAGCCGGTCGATCATGTTGCTGGCAATTTCAATCACCCGTGCATTGGCGGCATAGGCCTGCTCGATGATCAGAAGATCCTGCATCTGCTGGTCGACATCGACGCCCGTCTCGGAAATTTCTGCTTCCGCCATGATGCTGTACTGCGATGATGTCGACGAGAGGACTGCTTCATGGCTTACTCGCTTCTGTCCGGTCGTGGATGCAAACTGGGCAAGAAGCTCGCTGGAAGAATAACTACCTTGAAACCCTCCCATATTCATTGGGCGGACGGTTGTGACTGCGTCCAGCATGTTCTGCAGGATGGTCGCATTCCCTGAAGCGCCCTCGCTGATTGCCCCGATACCGTCCCGCAAACGCCACATGCTGCCGCCCTGGCTAGGGTCGATGGCCGGGTTCAGTGCCAGGCGCCCTGCAAGACCTGGATCGCCGGAGCCGTCGGAGTCCACGAACAATCCTTGCGCACCCGGCGTTTTCGTCGGATCGATTGCATCGTCCGAAAGGCGGGCAATCAGATCGCCCGCAAGAGTGTCCAGCTGGTCACTGAACGCGGGAAGGTCGGTATCGCGCAGCGTGAACAGCGCGCCAAACATGCCGCTTGAAACAGCGCCATACGAAGACGTGCCGGGCGTGATGGATATGCCCCCGACGCTCAACCCGGAGAGGCCGCCACTTGCCAGTGTCTGCGAAGGGCCAAACACGGTCGATGGCGTGAATTCAATCTCTTTGGCGGTCGTTTGCAGAAGGTAGACACCTTCCTGCGTGACGATATCGATGCCGCCACTCTGGCGCGGTACGGTTTGTATCGGCAAGTAGTCGGAAATCTGGTCGAGCAGGCGTCCCCGTTCGTCGATCAGCGCGGCCGCCTGGCTGCTGGTGCGGTCAATCCGGGCGATCTTTCCGTTGAGTTCCTCAATGCCCTTCAAGGCGGCATTCACTGTGTCTACGCCGATTGCGATTTCGTGGTCAGTTTCCGCGCGAAGGGACGTGGCGAAATCGGAAAGGGCATTGAATTCCTTGACGAGGGAACTGGCCGCCTGAAGCGTCGCGGTCATATCCGAGCCGGACTCGGGCGATATGGCGAGATTGGACAGGGCGCTCTCGAAGTTCGAAAACAGGCCGAAAAGTCCGGATCCGTCGGCCGTATTTCCGACGCGGGCAGAGATGGTGCTCCAGGTCGATGCGAACAGGTCCGCCTGTGAAAGGTCGCTTCCGAGAGACCTGCGTTCGGCAGACAAGGCCTCGTCACCGGCCCGGGTGATGCCAACGGAGCGGACCCCTGCGCTGTTCCCGCCGAGGATGTTCTCCGCCACAACGAGCGAACGGCGGACATAGCCCGCCGTCGTCGAATTCGAGACGTTCGTGGCGACGACGTCGGCCTTCAGACTTGTGATCCGAAGGCCCGATTGTGCCGCCTGGATAGCGCTGGATATGGTCACTTACGTGCCGTCCCGTTCAAGCGTGAATTAGCGCTTCAGGTTTGTGGTTTCCTGCAGCATCTCGTCGACGGTCTGGACGATCTTCGCGTTGGAAGAATAGGCCCGTTGCGTTTCGATGAGATCGGTCAGCTCGGCCGCGATGTCCGTGGTCGACTCCATAAGAGAGTAACCGGAAACAGTTCCGACCGGCCCAGTGCCGGCATCCCAAAGGTAGAGGCTGCCGGATGAGGACGAAATCGAAAATGCCTGCCCGTCGAGCGCGGTGAGGCCGTTCATGTTCGGGACGTCTCCCACCGGGATCTGGTAGAGCGTGCGGCGCAGGCCCGTATCATAGACGGCCTGAAGGTAACCGTTCTCATCGATCTCGACCTCTGCGAGGTCGCCCAGCGGGGCGCCATCCTTGGTCACAGCGGTCGGGGAGTAGGGACCCGCCAGCTGGGTGATGCCGGCGCTGTCGTCCGGGCGGCCTATGAAAATTTCGACTGGGCCGTGCGCCAGGGTCATCGACAGGCGGCCGGTAGATGCATCGTAAGCGACGCCGCCACCAGCCGTTGCCGTGTCGATCCGCCCGCCATTGGCAGCCGTGTCGTCAAATACGAGATTGAGATCGCCGATCGATGTAAGCGGGTCACCTGCGCTGTCGAAGAACTGGACATCCCATTCGTTTGAGGAACCACTGCCCGGCACCGATGGTGTAAACTCAAGAGTCAAAGTCTGGGCGCGACCAAGATTGTCGAAATACTCGATCGGAAGCAGGTAAGGCTCACCGGAACCGCCGGTATTGGTTGCGTCGGCTGGCAGGTTGATGCCGAGTTCCATGCTGGTGGTCGGCGAAGCAGTGAACTGTGAGGTTGCGATGTTCACAGGCTCAAGGTTCAGGCCGCTGTTACGGCTGACATTGCCGATGTCGCCCGAGGAATCTGCAGGCCAGCCCAGAAGGAACATGCCGCTCTGGGTGCGGAGATAACCGTTCTGGTCGGTGTAGAATGAACCAGTCGGCAGGAGCATGAGCGAACGTTCCGATGGTACGGCGCCGACGCCGCCCTCATTCGTAACCGGGATCAAGCCGCGGCCTCCGACAGCAATATCGGTGGCATTACCTGTCCCTGTCAGCGACCCTGTTGCTGCGATATCCTTGTAGGAACTCACCCGGACACCGCCTGCCGCATAGGCAGAGCTGCGTTGCTGGAGAACCATACTCGAAAAATCGACCTGGCTGCGTTTGTAACCGTAGGTCGACGAGTTGGCGATGTTGTCGGAAATCGTGGAGAGGCGGGCGGAGTTTACATTCAAACCCATCACCCCTGCATTCAGGGACGAAGAAATGCTCATGTCGGTTGCTCCTGCAAAGTGACGCAACCATGAGTAATTATTGTTGGTTAATGACGAGATAACCTCGCTTAACCCTGTAAATTTATTGGGTCAGGATGGTAATCGAAATCCGGCGGTTCTGCGGAGCAGCCGGGTTTTCCGGAACCAGGGGTTCAGAATCGGCCTTTCCTGAAACTTCCCGTATACGGTCAGCCGGCATGCCGGAGCGGACCAGGAGGCGGCGGGCCGTGTTGGCTCGGTCGGCAGACAGGTTCCAGTTGTCGTAGACGGCGGCATTCCTGTAGCTGCGATTGTCCGTGTGACCGACAATCTTGACCTGGTTTTCGAAGCTTTCGAACGATCCGGCGACCTGTCCCATCAGGTCTGCCAGCAATTCGGACGGATGACTGGAACCGACAGGGAAGAGGGGGGTCTGAGCCGAGTCCGTGATCTCCACCACGATCCCTTCCGGCGACATCTTGATCAGCATGTGCTCGGAAATCTGGTGCCCGTCTTCGGTAAGACCCTTCTTAAGGTCCTCAAGCTGCGCGGCGATCGCGCGTTCATCGGTTTTGTCTTTCGTCCCGTGCGAGTCGATGGATTTCGACCGCGATGCGCCAGTCCCCATTTTTGCGTAGGTTTCTTCCGTGAAGATGGACGAGCCATTGAGGCCGTCCGATCCGCCACCGGAGATACGGCTGATCGGAATGGTCGGGTTGAAATAGTCGGCAATACCTTTGCGCTGTTCTTCCGTTGTGGCGTTCAGAAGCCACATCAGAAGGAAGAACGCCATCATCGCGGTCACGAAGTCCGCGTAGGCGACTTTCCAGGCACCGCCATGGTGCCCTTCGCCTTTAACGACCTTCTTCCGCTTGATGATCGTCGTGTGAACGACAGGTTGTTGCTTAGTACCCATTAACCCTAACCACTTGAGCCAGTAGGCACTTTCTAACAGACAGCCGTGAAGGAACGCTGCGGAGTCGATGGTTAACTTGCTCCGGGCTGTTAATGGTTTTTCAACCGGTCACCCACCATCACTGGTTAACGGGACGGTACGTTTTTTTAATAGGTGGCAAACTGTGTCTGCAGTTCTGCGGAAAAAGATCGACGCTGGGGCGGGTATTCCTCCCAGCATCATGCGGTTGCAGCAATTCTGGCTGCAATTGCAGGCCTGCACCCGGGACTGGGCCGCGGACACTTATGGTATTCTTCCAGATATCACACTGAGCAGCCGCCGTGTTATCAACGGCCAGGAGGCTCAGCAGAAGCTTGACGCGGAAACCGGCTTCTATTTTTCAGCCAAGACCTCACCGGGGCTTGCGGGTGTCGCGATGGACGCAGTCGGCGCCATCCGCAATGCATCGGTTCGCATGGACCAGGATGCCGAAAGCCTTGGCGACGCGTCACCATTATTTCTGAAGCTTCTGGCAGAGCAGGCAGGCCTGGAGCTTGGCGGGCAGGTCGCCGCCACCGTGATCAAGACGGGGGAAGGTGTCACCTCCTCAGCTGATCCGGCGGGTGCTATCGGCCGCTTCGATGCGTCCAGCCGTTACCTGCTGGTAGAATTCCAGCTCAAGCTGGGGGAGGAGGTCTCCTGCATCTGGTTGGCCTTCGCCTTTGAATTCATGCAGCAATTCGCTGTTTCCAGCCAGCGGGCAGCCGCCGAGCAGAAAGCGAATGCCCGCGGCAACAGTCAGAGGTCACTTAGTAATAGCATCCTTGCATCGACAACGATGCTGGATGCCGTGCTGGATCGTTTGCCCCTGACAATCGGCGAGTGCGCCAAGCTTGAAGTCGGCACGGTCCTGCCGCTCGCTGGCGCGGATGCCGGCAGGCTCTCCCTGTCGGCGAACACGATCAACGGCAGCGTCGACATCGGGACTGGGGAACTTGGCGTCTGGAAGCGCCAGAGGGCGTTGAAACTCAGAACGCCAATTTCAGAGAATTTTGCACAGGAAATCGTGGATTCATAGCAATCATCCGTATCGGGATTGCTAGATGGGAGTTGAGCAGTGAATGCAGTTATAGGAATGTTGGTGACGGTTGCCATGGTGTTTGGCGGCTACCTTCTGGCCGGCGGCAAGATGGAAATCATCACACATGCCCTTCCGTTCGAAGGCATGATGATCGGCGGTGCGGCGCTCGGGGCGTTTCTGGCCGGCAACGATCTGACAACGATCAAACATACGGTCGGTGACATTGTGTCGGTTTTCAAAGGACCGAAGTGGAAAAAGCAGGATTATCAGGACCTTCTTTGCCTGATGCATGAGCTGCTGAACGTGCTCAAGCAGAATCCGGTCGATATCGAACCGCACATTGAGGCGCCGAATGAGTCCGAGATTTTTGCGAAGTACCCGAAGATCCTGAAGGACCACTCAGCCGTCGAGATGATCTGCGATACGATCCGTTCCATGATCATGAACTTCGATAATGTTCATCAGGTCGAGGAATTGCTGGAAGCTCAGCTAGAAGGCCTGCAGGAGGACAGTCTGCACGGCGCCCACGCGCTGCAGAACATGGCAGATGCGCTGCCAGCACTCGGGATCGTTGCGGCTGTTCTTGGTGTGATCAAGACAATGGCCGCCATCGACAAGCCGCCGGAAATTCTCGGCGGTATGATTGGCGGTGCGCTTGTCGGGACGTTCCTCGGCGTTTTCCTTGCCTACGGGATCGTCGGGCCGTTCGCCAACAAGGTGAAGCACAACCGCACAGAAGAGCATTTCTTCTATGCCACGATTGGCGGACTTCTCGTGTCCAACCTCCATCACAATCCGGTCAACATTTCGGTAGAGGTGGCTCGCCGTCACGCGCCGGCGCGGGTTCGCCCGACGTTTGATGATGTCGAGCAGGCAATCCGGGAGCTGAAAAAGGCGGCATGAAGCGGCTTTGCCTTCTCCTTCTGCTCAGCAGCTGTCTCGCGCCGGTCTCCCTGGCGTTTGAGGACACTGGTGGCGTATCCGGAGTGGAGGAGGGGCAGCCAACTCAGCTGACCAGCGAACTGGACCAGTTCGTTCGTGACGCCATTGATGAGGGCCTGTTGACCCCGAAAGGGGAGGCGGAGACGGAGGTTGAGCCTGCACTGGAAGAGGTGCTGCCGGCCGGCGTACGTCGGCGCCAGGCGGCGCCCTTTCCGGTCGAGGTTGATTGCGACGGACCATACCCGCTGGATTTCGGCGAGTTCGTGCGGTTTGACCGGTATCAGCAGATTTACACGTTCCAGGAAAACGCCTCCGGCATGTCCGGTGACGCCGCAGGACTGGACGGTATCCAGCTCGCCAAAGCCTATCTGGCGCTCGGGCTCTATTCTGAAGCGGGCATGGTGCTGAAGTCGACTCCGGGGCCCGTTGCGGCAGCGTACCGCAAAGTCGCCAGCCTGATGGAGAACCGGGCCGAGGCTGATGTGGACTATTTCCGCAAACTGTCGGAATGCCGCGAAGAAGCGGGCGTCTGGCTTGGAGCAGCGCTGTTGGCAAGCGATCAGGACGAAGGTGTCCAAACCTTCAATGAGAACCTGAACGGCTTCCGCAAATTGCCTTTCCGGCTGCGCGCTGATCTGACCGCAATGGTTGTCCCGCAACTGGATAAGCGCGGCGAGCGGATCCTGCCCGTGAAGCTTCTCGCAGATTTTACGCCGGACCAGGTCGGTGAGGCATCCCAACTGCAGTTCGTCAAAGCGATCATCGATCTCGGTGAAAACCGTCCGGATGCAGACAAGACGGTGAGAGCGTTTCTGAGTGAACCTTTGTTTCAGGAGCAGGCGCTGGCGGTGCTTATGCGGCACGACAAGCCACTGAGCGATGTGCATGAAGAGATTCTGCTGGGCGAACTGATGAAAAAATTCGGTCAGACCGGCAATGACCGGGAGCTCGCAGCCAGCCTTCAATATGCATTGCAAGAATTGAGTGGCAGTTCGCATTACCAGCCAATCATGGAACTAGCCGGCATGCCGGCTTTGCAAAACGACGCAGCGCAGACGGAAATCCGCCGCCAGTTCGTCAATGGATTGGAGCGCGATCTCGCCAGCGACAATCGGCTGCGTAATCTGGCGGCTATCAACGCACTGGTTTCTGATCCGGGGATTCTCGAAGTCGCCCCGGAACGCACAACACTTTACCTATCAGGCGCCACGCTGGCGGTCCGCTTTGGTCTTGTCTCGCTGACGCGCGTTCTGATGAAGCGGGAAGACGCGGATGACGCCGTGATTGCCGAGCTCGCGAACCTCGAGTTCCGGCGCGGGGACTATGACGCTGTGGCGAACTGGGCGCAGGCCTATCCGAAAAATGCCCCGCTGAACCTTCTGGCTGCCGAAAGTGCGATCCGGAAGGGAGATGCGGCGGCCTTGCGTGTTTATGAGCAGCGCATCGACCTGGAGCCGGAAACCGTTCTGGCACTCATAGAACTGGATGCGGCGTCCAATCGCTGGCTGGTCTCTGATGCGATCTACGATGTGGCGGCGAACTTAGCCGACCCGGTTCAAAAACAGCGCTCAGAAAGAGTGTTCGCCATGCGTCAGGCTGCCAGGGATTTGTCGAAGCCGGCACGGGCAAGGCTGGCGATGTCCAAAGTTGCGTCTGTCCTCGGCAAGCCGGATCCATCCTCAGAACAAGTCACCGGAGGCGCGCACTAATGTCAAACGCCATCTACGCTATGCTCGGACGTCAGCAGGGATTGATGCAGGAAATGCAGGTTGTCGCGAACAATCTCGCAAACTCAAGCACCACTGGTTATAAGTCCGACCGCGCCCTGTTCGGAGAGTTTCTTGTTGCTACAGGATCCCAGTCATCCTCACTCTCCATGGGTGGCCTGGCCGGGCACAGTTTTGCAATGGCGCAAGGGGCGCTCAAGATCACCGGCGGAGAAATGGATCTTGCGATCCAGGGCGATGGCTTCTTTCTGGTCAACACGGAGCAGGGGCAACGCCTGACCCGGGCCGGCCATTTCCAACTGTCTACGGATGGTCAACTGGTTGACATGAACGGCAGCGCCGTTCTGAGTTCCGGTGGGACACCCATCAATATTCCTCAAAATGCGAGCGAGATACGCGTTGCTGCAGATGGGACCGTGACAATCAGCGCGGGTGATGGCCTGCCGCCACAAGAAGTCGGTCAGATTGGCGTGGTCACCGTCGACGAGGAAGCCACGCTGGTGCGCGACTCAAACTCCTATTTCTCCGCGCCGGACGGTCACAGACCGGCGGAAAACAATGAAATTGTCCAGGGTGCATTGGAGCAATCCAATGTGTCTCCTGTCCTTGAGGTCGCGCGCATGATCGAAGTGCAGCGCGCCTACGAAGCCGGGCAAGCCCTGTTCGAGCGCGAGGATCAGCGCGTTAGCCAGATCATCAGTGCAATTCGTAATGGATAAGAAGAAGAGCAGCAGGTAAGAGAAGGAGCAGGACGTGAAATCTCTACAAATCGCCGCGACAGGGATGGCCGCACAGCAAATGCGGGTCGACGTCATCTCGAACAATATCGCAAACATGAGTACCGCAGCCTACCGGCCGCGGTCCGCCGAGTTTTCCGATCTCGTCTATCAGCAATATCTGACGCCGGGCACATCGACCTCCCAGGTCGGAACGCTTGTCCCAGCAGGGATCCAGATCGGCACCGGGGTTCGTCCGTCCACGGTCTCGATGGAACTGACCCAAGGGGCGTTGAACCCCACGGACGCAGAACTGGATCTCGCCATCGACGGTTCGGGATATTTCGAGATCACGCTTCCCTCCGGGGAATCTGCCTACACGCGAGACGGCAAGTTCAATCGCGGGCAGGACGGACAGATCGTCACCATGGACGGTTTCCCGCTGACGGACGGCATCATCATTCCGGATGACGCCCAGAAGATTTCCATCAGTAGGGATGGTGAAGTTGTCGCTTACTTCGCTGGCGTCACGGAAGGGCAGGCGATCGGAAACATCCAACTGGTCCGCTTTGTCAACGAGAAAGGCCTGGAAGCCATGGGGGACAATCTGTTCCGCGAAACGCAGGCTTCGGGCACACCAACACAGCTCGTTCCGGGAACGGAAGGCGCAGGCTTTATCCGGCAGGGTTTCCTCGAAGGATCTGGGGTTGACGTTGTGAAAGAGATTTCAGAACTGATCGAAGCCCAGCGTGGATACGAACTGAATTCCAAAGTGATCACCGCCTCGGACGAGATGCTCGCGGCGACGACGAGGGTGAAATAATCGCCATGTCCATTCTCGCTCTCAGTCTTGCAATGATGACCGCCTTTGCGGGGTCATCTTCTCTCGTGGCGGCGGAAGTGATCCGCGCAGGCGATCCTGTGACTGCATACAACGCAACTACCGAAGATGGCGGGAATGCATCCGGCGATCCCCTGGTCGGTCGCGAAGTGCTCCGCACGGTTTATACTGGCAAGCCGATCACTTTCGAAAATACGCGGGCGCCTGTGGTGGTGCGGCGCAATCAGGTCGTTTCAGTCAAGTATATCAAAGGCGGACTGGAGATCACGGCCTCCGGTCGGGCCCTCGGTGATGCGGGCATAAATGACCCTGTGACCGTGTTGAATCAACAATCGAAGCAAATGGTGCAGGGCATCGTTCAGGAAAGCGGATGGGTGCTGGCACAATGAAAAACTTCATCTCAACGGCAATTCTCGCGACAGCTGCCACAGCCTGCGCAAGCTCGCCTCTCTCTGATCCTACCCCAGAGCCGGTTCCGCTCTATGCCGGGCCCTGGGCCGGGGCAGGGGTCGATATGGATGCGGTCACAGAGCCTAATCCGTCCCTTTGGGCAACGTCGCCGAATGCGCTGCTCAGCATGCGACGGGCCAAGGCTGTCGGGGACCTCCTGACCGTCGTGGTGGAAATGAATGATCAGGCCAATCTGAAAAGTTCGCTGTCCCGCAGTCATGGATCCAGCGAAGACATGAGCATCGATGCACTGCTTGGCTTGCCGGATGTGCTGAACAATGCGCTGCCGGGGTCGGCCAGCGTGTCGCCTGCGATCGATTTCCAGCGCAATTCGAATATGGCGGGTAACGGCGCGGTGAATCGGGCCGAACAGGTCACGTTTACACTCGCCGCGCGTGTTGTCGGGGTTGAGCCGAACGGGAACTTAATCATTCAGGGGTATCAGCAGACACGGGTCAGTAACGAGATCCGCTATCTGAGCGTCTCAGGCGTCATTCGCGCCCAGGACATTACCCGGACCAACACTGTAACGTATGACAAGATCGCCGATGCCCAGCTTTCCTATGTCAATCAGGGTGACACAACCGGTCCAAACGGGCGCAAAGCGGTGCCGAAGCTTCTGGACAAGGTGCTGCCATTCTAGGGGTGGGAGACCGGCATGAAGCATGTCATTTCTGCGGTCGTTGCAGTTGTTTGTATTCTTATTGGCGGCATTACCGGCCATTTCGTAAAGACGGGTCTGACGGCGGCGGCGGGTACGAGCGCACACGAGTCAGCAGACAAGCCGGCAGACTCCCATGGCGCAAAAGACAGCCATGGCGACGAGAAAAAGAAAGACTCCCACGGGGCCAAAAAGGCGTCTTCCGGTCATGGCGGCGGTGGCCATGATGGTGGGGCGGCAACCGGGGACGTTGTCTACTTCAAATTCACCCGCGAATTCATTGTCCCGATCATGCATGATCGCAAGGTTGAGAGCCTCGTGATTCTGAACATCAATCTGGAAGCAGATTCCAGCGTTTCCCAGAAACTGTTCTCAATGGAACCGAAGATCCGGGACAACATCATGACCACGCTGATCGAGCTCAGCAATGATGGGCGGACGTTCGAGAATCTCACGGATGTCGAAAGCTATGAAACCCTGCGGGCCATGGTCTTGCTGAATTTGCAAAAAGTTGTGCCGGCAGGGATCCAGAATGTTCTCATCGTGGATATTGCCCAGCAAGACCTCTGACCATGTGAAGAGGTAGGGGCGTAGCGCGCTCTTACCGATTGTATTTCTCGACGTTCGCCATTTCCGTCGTCAGGTTCAGAGATGTTTCCAGCAGCATGGTCCCGTTCTCATCGGCTGTGACGCCGGTCACCGTGCCGATCAGGCGGGGTGAGGTCGTGCGCTGAAGTTCACCATCCTTGTACATCTGGATTTCCAACTGGTAGACGCCGTCTTCGGCGAGCTGGTCTCCGGTGGAAGTTTCGCCATTCCAGGTATACCGGCCGGCTTCAGGGGCCAGCGTTTTCGACCAGATTTCATTACCGTTTGAATCCCTTACCTTCAGGACGGTTTCGTCCGTCGACTCAGGTATGTCGACGACAAAGTCCACACCCTCGCCAGCATAGGGGGCCCAGGACGTATCCACCGCGACTGTTTCACCGAGCCATTGGCCGGCAAGAATGCTGGAGTGCAGTCCGCCAATCATGCCGGCGATGCTTTCCAGATGGGTGTTCGAGGCGACCTGCTGCTCCAGGGTCGAGAAAGTTGCCAGCTGATCGACAAACTGTGTCGAGTCCATTGGTGATAGTGGATCCTGATTCCGGATCTGAGCTGTCAGCAGCTTGATAAAGGCATTGAACTCACTGCCGATTGTTTGGGTCGTTGCGCCAGATACGTCGGACATGGGGGGGAATCCTTACAGTCTGATGTCGAGACCGCCACTTGCCGTTCGGGCAGGGCGGATCGAGTCTGCGGTGATATTTGCAGCGGTGAGAATGGCTGGTTCGGCGACAGGGTCGCTATCGCCCAACAAACGCCCGTCTGCAGGCGTATGGGATTGTTGCTGACCGGACTGGTGCTGTTGGAACGTCATGTTCTCACTTGATAGCCCGTTCCGCTCCAGCGCTTGCGTGAGTTCGAAGTGCATAAGGCGAAGTTGCCTCAGAGCCTCCGGGGAATCGCCGGTCACCGTGATATGCTGAATGCCATGTGCGTCGAATTTGAAATCAATGGACACGCGGCCAAGTTCTGGCGGATCGAGTTGTACCGTAATCCGGTCCGGTGGGTCGTTTGGTGACGAAACGGTATCCGTGATGATCTTTACCGTCTCGGCCGGGCTCGCCGTCACAATCGCGTTGGCAGTCGTCATCTGGATCTGAGACTGTGCCGGCTGGACGGCCGGTTGAGAAACAGGTGACGCACCAAAGCTGGCTGCGGCCAGCTGGCCATTACTATCGGGGGTATGAGCCGTTTGCGTGAGGGTGCCTGTCTTTCCGGTATCTGTACCCGCCTCCGATGAGACTTCCGAAAGCTCAGCCTGGAACGCGTCACTTGCTTTTCCGCTCGCAGGCTCGTCCGCAGGGACCATGCCCTTTTTGCTTTCTGATGCTGCCACCGATTGTTGGGGCAAGGTCTCCGTCGCGGGCTCAGCCGAGCCTTTCACCTGGACCGTGGAATCCAGGCGAGCATCATCGTTTGAAGCGCCAATTATATTCTGTCTGGCTTCTCCTGAACTGGCCGCCTGCACGGTCATGGCCTGAACATCGGAAGGCGGCGGCGAATCCTGTGATTGTGCGTTCGCGAGTTCTTGTGGAACGGCATCAGAATCAGATTTCACGTTTTCCGCAGATTCAGTTTCAACGATTGCCTGAGCGGCATCACTGGGAGCCGGTACTACGTTCGCCAGAAATACTTCCTTACCATCCATGGTTTCTTCAGGCGCTTCGGCTGGTTCCAGTTCGGGCTCGCTTTCTTGAGCGAGAACTTCCTCGGCATTGTTCGGTACAATTGCCGCGTCACCAGAAGCGTCCGGATCGTCTGTTTCGGTCAGGACGTCATCCTTCAGCGCGACATCACTGTCATCGCCCTGCAGAAGAGAGAGCGTGGATTGGGGGTGCTCTGAATCCGGCTTTTTGTCTTTGGCGGATGCCGAGGTGTCGGCACTCTCTTCGGTCGCGCTGCGATCCGCTTGAAGAGAATGGGCGAAGGCGTCTCCAGATCCGGTCTGGGACGGTTTGGGCTCCGCGCGCTCGAAACTGGAATTTGCTTGCGAGGCCGCCAGGCCCGGTTCAATCAAAAATGTCATGATGGGTTACGATTCCCCGTCCCAATGTTAACCAAGTTACAACGAAAGGACATGAAAACAGCGTTAACGAAAATAGGTTTGCGGCAATTAATTCTGCAGCAATCCGGACCCGGAGGATCAGATGCCCCAGCCTGTCTCATTCCAGGCATACAATGTGACGGTTCCGGACACTTCGGAACGTGCTGCGGCGGGGCAGGGGACATCTGAAGCGTCCGAACTGGGAAAGAAGTTCGAGCAGATGCTGTGGACCGAAATGTTGTCCTATGCCGGGCTGGACAAGGCGTTTGCTCAGGATGGCGGTCAGGCCGCCGAGACGTTCTCCAGATATTTGATCGAATCTATCGCCTCAGACCTTGCCGAGTCTCATCCCATGGGACTGGGGGAGGCCGTGGATCGCACTGTGGCGGCTAGCCAATCACTACAACAGGATGCAGCAGAATGAGTCAGCCTTCGATCCAGAGCGAAATTGACGGCCTGAAAGAAACACTGGCCCTGGAGCAGCAATACCTTCTTGCAGGGCGCGCGCGTGAAACCCTTGCTCTGGCGGAGGCAAAACTGTCGGCCATGGACGCACTGGAAACGGCGTTCGGTTCTCTCGAGCCCGGCTCTGCACCTCGTGCCTTTCAGAACGACATGGTGAAGATCGTGTCTTTGGCGAAAGAGAACGCTGTCCACTTCGAGGCGATCCAGAATGGTTTGCGGCGCGCCATTGGACGGATGGAGTCTCAGCATGCGAACGCTTATGTCGGCTCCTATACGCAAACAGGTAGCCAGGTGGCGTTTACGGAAGTGACCGGACAATTCCTCAAAAAGGCCTGACTGGTTAACTGCTTGTACACTCTCCGATTGTATCCAATTCATGAAACCTGGAGGGGTTGGCGGATTTCCGCAGTCAGGACGACACGCAAATTAATCAGGCCGCGATCCGTTCGCTGGCCTCGTTCCTTAGGGATGGGTATAATATGTCCAGTATTCTGACTAATAATAGCGCAATGGTTGCGCTTGACACGCTGCGCAACATCAACAAAGACCTCGCATCGGTTCAAAACCAGATTTCGACGGGTAAATCCGTCTCAAGTGCCAAAGACAACGCCGCTATTTGGGCGATCTCGACCGTCATGTCGACCGACGTCGAAAGCTTCAAGCAAATCTCCGACTCTCTGAACCTCGGTTCTTCGACGGTTGGTGTTGCTCGCGTTGCTTCCGAGAAAGTCACCGAGCTTCTGCAGGACATGAAAGAGCTGATCGTTACGGCTCAGGGCGCAAACGTTGACCGCACCAAGATCCAGACCGAAATCGGTGAGATCCGCGAAAACATCGCTTCGGTTGTGGGCGCTGCTCAGTTCAACGGTCTGAACCTGGTTGACGGTTCTTCCTCTGCCGACATGCAGATCCTGTCGTCGCTCGACCGTAGCTCGTCCGGCACTGTCACGGCTGCGTTCATCGACGTTGCGCGGCATGACCTTTCGATCAGCAACACTGCAACGGGCGCGACCTTTGGCGGAACGGCTGTTACCGATACTTCGATCATCAACAACGGTGGCACGAACGCCGGTACGGCTGCGACCGTGGCTGACGCCGCAACGCAGAATATCACGATCGCTGCAGTCGCAGATGGTAACTCCTACCGCATCGTTCTCGACGATTCGGCGACAACCAACAGCCTTGGTCAGCGCACTTTCGAATACGTTGCTGGCACGGATGACAGTGTGAACTCTGTTGCTGCCAACCTGGCCAACCAGATCAGCACGTTCTTCGCTGCGACCGGCGAGACCAACTATTCGGTTTCGCGTTCCGATGACGTGATCTCCATCACCAACAGCTCGGGCGCAAACCTTTCGGTGACTGCTGCTTCGGCAACGGGCGGTACGGCTGGTACGAGCGCCGGTGGCCTCGGAAACGTCTCTTCTATCGACGTGACCACGGATGCTGGTGCAACGGCTGCCCTGACCTCGATCGAATCGCTGCTCCAGACGTCCATCGACGCCGCAGCCGGTTTCGGTTCTTCTCAGACCCGTATCGAAAACCAGACTGACTTCGTCAGCTCCCTGATCGACTCCATGACTTCCGGCATCGGTGGCCTCGTGGACGCAGATATGGAAGCTGCTTCGGCCAAGCTTCAGGCGCTTCAGGTTCAGCAACAGCTGGGCGTGCAGTCGCTGTCCATCGCTAACCAGGCACCGCAGACACTTCTGTCGCTGTTCCGCTAATAAGATGGATAGCCCGGGGACCAATGGCGGTTCCCGGGCTGTCTCTTCTACAAACCCGGGGAGGGTGCTTTGCAATCACTGGCTTTCAAGGCTTATGGGGAGGTCAAGCAACGCACCGCTGGGGAGAAAGAAATTGAATTCGCGTTGTTCCGTCAGATCACGGACGCGCTCAAACAGGTTTCTGAGACGGAAGATGTTCAGCCGTCCGAATGGGCAGACGCCATTCACCGGAACCAGCAATTGTGGACCACGATTGCAATCGATCTGCTTCACCCTGGCAATGCGCTGCCGGACGAGATGAAGCGGAGCCTTCTCTATCTCGCAGAATTTGTTCGCCAGACCAGCATGAAAATCATGGCCGGTGAAGGTGAGATCGCTGACCTGATCGAAGTCAACCAGACCATCATGAACGGTCTTGGGGGTGCAATCGCCGGAGATGCAGCCGGGGAGGGTGCCTAATGTCGGGACTTGTCTTCAAAGTCGCGCCTGGTGAGCGGTTCATCATCAATGGTGCAACCCTTGAAAATGGCGACAAACCTGCCCGTATTCGAGTCGTCGAAGGGGATGCCCGTGTCCTACGTTGCCGGGATGCCATGCATCCGACGGAAGTCGATACGCCGGTCAAGCAGGTCTATTATGCTATTCAGCTCCTGGTGACAGGGGATCTCAAGGAAGACACGACGGTTCCGGCGATTGATGCCGAATGCGCCCGCCTTGAAGATGTGTTCGATCACATCGATCCTGAACTCATTCCCGTGCTCCGGTCCATGATCAGCCGGGGAAACTATTACTCAGCTATGTGCCATCTGCGTCAGATCATGCCGATTGAAGCAGAACTTCTGGCTCTGTCTGGTCGGAGTGCCGAGCCTTTGCTTCAGGCAAAGGTCGCCTGACCCAATGTTCCAGCCTGCCATTCCGCTCTCCGGTATAGGTGGATGGAAATTCCTGCAGGCGACATATTCGCGCCAGCTGGAATCCTTCAGTGATTCTCCGCAGATCCGGAATGACCGGGACTACATGCTGGACAAGCTGTCCCAGACAATGACCGTCGACGATTTCATGGCGGACAGGCGCTTGCTGCGCGTGACCATGACGGCGTTCGGTCTGGGCGGTGAGGAGTGGAAGGGCGGATTTATCCGAAAGGCGCTGGAAGAGGTCGGAGACCCAGAAAGCACATTCCTGGCCCGCCTGAACAACACCAAATACACCAAGTTCGCTGAGGCACTGTCCCCGATTGACGGCAAGATCATAATGTCTTCGGGAGAGCGGGCGAAGATAGCAGTCAATTTCGAGGCGCAGTCGTTCCGTACCGCGGTCGGCGATGTCGACGACTCGATGCGCCTGGCGCTTAACTACCAGTCCGAGATTGCAGGAATGGTCGGAACTGACTCTAGCGATAAGGCCATTCTTTACCGGATCCTCGGAGATGTGCCGGTTCGTACCGTGATGCAGACCGCCTTCAATCTCCCGGATGGGATCAGCAGTCTCGATCTCGACCGGCAGGCAGAGGTGTTCAAGGAACAGATTAAATCCGTGCTCGGAATCAGCGATATGTCTGAGCTGAGTTCACCAGAAATGACCGAGAAGATGATCCATCGGTATCTGGCTATGGAGTCAATCGAAAACGGATCGGCTTCCTATTCGTCCGCATCGGCGGCGCTGACCCTGCTCGGCAATGGTGTGGGCAGCCAGGCGAGTCAGAACCTGTTCCTCAGCCTTCTGTCGTAGGCGTGTTTTCTGCCGGGGGCATTTTGTCATCCGGGCCGAGGATGATCAGCAATTTTTCAAATGCCGAAGCAATTCCGTCCGGGCTTTTTGTACCCATGAATGCGTCCAGCAACGGGAAAAGTGCGATGGCGTTGTCGCTGTCCATGTCTTTGCCGAACTCATAGAGGTTCGCTCGCAGCATGGGTTCAAGTTCTTCGTAGAGCGCCAGTGTCCGCCGGCACCGGCGGATGAGGGCGTTCTCGTCATCGGTGGCAGCGTGGGGCAGGGCCCGAGACACGGATCGCAACACGTCAATGGCCGGGTAGCGCTGCCGCTCAGCAATCTGGCGGGACAGGATGAAGTGACCGTCCAGGATCCCGCGGATCATGTCGGCGACGGGTTCTTCCATGTCAGATCCGGCGACGAGGACGGAGTAAATAGCTGTGATGTCACCTTTGTTGCCAAGGCCGGGGCCAGCCCGTTCAGCGAGTTCCGAAATAACCCTGACCGTCGAGGGTGGGAAAGCATTCAGGGCCGGAGTTTCACCCGCCATGAGGGCCGTTTCGCGGTGCGCCTCGGCAAAGCGTGTGATCGAGTCGAACAGGAAGAGGACGTTGTGCCCTTCATCCCGGAAATGTTCGGCGGCCGTAATGGCGCAGTAAGCCGCGCGCTTCTTGGCGCCTGGCGGTTCGCTCGCAGTTGCGGCGACAACGACCGTCTTGGACATAATGGATTGCGGCAGGGTGTTGCGGACAAACTCGTTTACTTCGCGTGAGCGTTCACCGATCAGGGCGATGACGACCCGGTCAGCTTCCAGTCCGGCGGCGAGTGAGCCAAGAAAAGTGGACTTGCCGACGCCGGAGCCTGCGAACAGGCCAAGCCGCTGGCCCTGGCAGATCGGCAGCAACGTGTCGGTCACCATCCAGCCGGTCGCAACACGGCTGCCGATGCCACGGCGGGCATGAGCGGGCAGGGGTGCGGTGTTCAGCCGGCGATTCGTGGCCCGCATGGGTACGGCCGGTGATGTGGCGCCGGTGATGTCCCCGCGATAGTTGATAATCTGCCCCAGCCAGTGATCGCCAGGTTCGATGCGTGGTTCTTGTTGGATCTGGACAGCATCTCCGATCCGGATCGCGTCGCAGGGGGAATAAAGGAGCGCGGTGACGCAATCGCCGGAAATGGACAGGATTTCCCCGAGAATGCTTGTGTCCTGTTTTTCGATGATGATTTCATTGCCGACACCGGCCAGTTCGCTGATCCCCGCGATCTTGACCATGCCGGGGGCGACCTCAGTGATGGTGCCCCAGAGGCTGTAAAGTGTGAACGAGGGCGAGGCGGCACCCATCGGCATGGTGTAAATCCTAACAAAACGGGTCGATCGGTTAACCCTTTCTTCAACTTATCGCCTGAAGTCTTGTTAACGAGTTAACCAAGACGAGTCTGTCATGATTTCCCAGCTTCCGCTTTTCGAAATCTACGGCGCGATGGCCCGTTACGCCGCGGAGAGCCAGAAGGTCAGCGCGACCAATATCGCGCATGCCGATGAGCCTGGTTACAAGGCCAAGCAACTCGAGTCTTTCGAGTCCTACCTCGCACGTGCTGCCAACAGCGCATCACACACAGGGCTGAACACCTCTTTCAAGGTGGTCGAGTCGGATGGACCTGTCTCGCCGAGTGGCAACTCGGTCAGCATCGAAATGGAAATGTTCAAATCTGCCGAGGCGGCCGGGCAGCACGAGCAGGCCATGACGGTTTATTCCAAATCGCTAGACCTGCTTCGCACCGCGCTCGGCAAGTATTGAGGGAGGTCTGATTGAACCCGCTCAAGCAAATCATGATGCAGGCGGTCTCCGGCATGTCGCTGGAGCAGCAGCGTGTCACGCTCGCATCTGAGAATATCTCGAACGTCGACACACCGGGATACCGCCGCAAGCTGCTGCTGCAGGAAGCACTGCCCGGCAAGGGCGCTGATTTTGCGGCAACCAAGGTCATGCTGGATGAGACACCGGGTCAGAGGGAGTATGACCCGTCCCATCCCATGTCCGATGAAGACGGTTACGTCACCATGTCCAACGTTTCCCTGATCACGGAAATGGCGGACCTGCGCGATGCCAACCGCACTTACGAGGCCAACCTGAATTCGTTTCAGCAGGCCCGCACAATGTATCAGTCGTTACTGGATGTTCTACGCCGCTGACGCGGTAAGAGGGGAGATGGGTCATGTCGATAGTGGGGTTCAACGCCTATACGGCGCTTAATACCACGCGGCCTGCAGATGCCGCCGGTTCTGCTGGGGCCGCCGCGAAGACGGGTGATGACAAGAATGTTGTTGCCGAAGGAATTTCAGACTTCAGGGCGGCCCTTCAGCAAGCGGAAGGTTCGGCCATGGACACGGCCGTGTCCGGCGCTGATCCACATGCCATGGTCGCTGCGCTCGCGAATGCCGAGATGATGCTCGATGCCGCGGTGACGATCCGCGACAAGGTCGTCGAAGCTTATCAGGAACTGCTGCGGATGCCGGTCTGAGGCCGGAGGGTACGGCATGTCTGAGGCAGAAATCTTCGAGGTTCTGAGAGCGCATATCTGGGGCGCGGCCATGATGGCTATGCCGATCCTGATTACAACGCTCATCCTGGGCTTCGTCATTGGCCTCCTGCAGGCACTCACCTCTATCCAGGAGATGACGCTGACCTTCATCCCGAAGATCTTCGCCGTTGTCGTCGTGTTCTTCCTGTCGCTTGGCTACATGACCCGTATCGCTCTCGACCTTTTCAATAATTACGTCCTGCCGCTCATTTCAGAATAGGCCTCGCCGTGGAAACTCAGAAACTTTTCGGGCTTTCTAACCCAACCGCGCTTCTGGCGATCGGTTTGATGATGGTCATCCTGGTCATGATCCTGCCGGTTCCGGCCTGGGTCATGGACATTGGTTTGACCTGTTCGTTTGCCTTTGCGATTCTGATCTTCACTACGTCGATCTTCATCGAGAAGCCGCTGGATTTCTCGTCCTTTCCGAGCGTGCTGCTCGCGTCTCTGATCCTGCGCCTCGCCTTGAACGTATCGTCGACCAAGCTGATCATCGGCGATGGTCATACGGGTACGGACGCTGCGGGCGGCGTGATCCAGGGTTTCGCCATGTTCATCATGGGCGGCAACCTTTTCGTCGGACTCGTCGTGTTTGGCGTTCTGGTGATCGTGAACTTCATGGTGATCACAAAGGGTGCGGGACGCATGGCGGAAGTTGGGGCCCGCTTTGCTCTCGACGCCATGCCGGGCAAGCAGCTCGCCATCGACTCCGACCTCGCGGTCGGCGCAATTTCTCACGAAGAAGCCAAGAAGCGCCGCCAGAAGGAACAGGAAGAAGCCGCCTTCCTCGGCTCCCTCGACGGTGCGTCGAAATTCGTGAAGGGTGATGCGATCGCGGGCCTGCTGATCACCGCGCTGAACCTGCTGGCAGGAATCGGTATCGGCCTGACGGTGCATCACCTCAGCTTCTCCGAAGCGCTGAGCAATTATTCGATCCTGACAGTTGGTGACGGTCTCGTCTCCCAGATCCCGGCCGTGATCGTGTCCGTCGCTGCCGCGCTCCTGCTGTCGAAGGGCAGGGAAGACGGAGCAATCGACCTCGCACTGGTGGCCCAACTGGGTGCCAACGCAACTGCGCTGTTCATCGTCGCAGGCATTCTCGGCGTGTTTGCCCTTTTCCCGGGCCTGCCATTCCTCCCGTTCATGGTGGCCGCAGTCGGTTTTGCGACGGCTGCCTGGTTCATCCACCAGCAGCATCAGAAAGCTGAAGCCGACAAGGAGCTGGCGCTTGAGGAAGAAGTTCCGGAACCGGTCAAGTTTGGCGACTCCATCCATTCGGACGAGATCCACCTCGAAGTCGCGCCAGACCTCGTGAACCTTGTCCTGCTTGGAGATAACGGGTTCGAAAGCCGTATCCAGAAGATCCGAAGGTACATCGCGGAGGAGTACGGGTTCGTCCTTCCGCCGATCCGGATGACGGACAATCCGATCCTGAAGAAGAATGAATACCGTATCCGCATTCAGGGTGTGCGGATCGATTCCGGCTTCCTGCGGCCGGGCTCAGTCCTTGCGCTGCTCGAAGACGACCAGCTGCCGCATCTCGATGGCGAGAAGGTCAAGGAGCCGGTCTACAAGGCTGCTGCGCGCTGGCTCGCCTCGGGCAAGAAGCAGGAACTGGCTGCTTCTGGCATCCCGGCAGTCGAGCCGATCGAAGTTCTGGCGACCCACATGCTGGAAGTCATCCAGTCAAACTTCTCGCTCATCTTCACGCGCATGGTGATGCTCGACACGCTGGATGCCCTGACCAAAGTGTCCGATTCAGACCGGGCTGCCTCGAATCGGCGATTCCTCGACGAGTATATTCCGGGTAAAGTCACGCCGGAACTGCTCCTGTCGGTCATCCGTCTTCTGCTGGAAGAGCGCGTATCAATCCGCAACCTGTTTCTCATCATCGAAACACTGGCAGAGGCCAAGCAAGCTGGGGCCAATATTCAGCGGTCTGTGGAAATGGTGCGGCAGCGGCTTGCCTTCCAGATTGTTGATCGCCTTCAGGATGAGCAGGGGCGCCTGCCGCTGGTCCAGCTTTCCACGAACTGGGAACAGAAGTTTGCCCAGTACGAAATCACCAATGAAAACGGCAACAGCGATATTGCGCTGCCGCCGGAACTGTTTGGTGAGCTGACGAACCTGGTCCAGACGAAACTGAACGAAGCGGCGCGCAAAGGCGTGATCGCCTCTGTTGCAACCACATCACGCCGGCGCCGTTTCCTGCAGACCGTGCTCGTCAGCAAGGGCATTCGCAATGCCGTGCTGGCTTATGAGGAAATCAACGCCAAGACCAAGCCGTATATTATCGGCGTTGTCTGATGCTGGGGGACGTACCCGTCCCCGACGCGCTGTCCGCCTGGATCGCGCTGGTCATGGTGATTGTTGCCCGGCTGAGCTTCATTATCTTCTTCATGCCCGGCATTGGTGAGCAGACCGTACCGCTCCAGATGCGGGTGATGATCCTGCTGGCCCTCTCGGCAATGTTCTCCATCTCCGGATTTATCACGCCGCCGCCCACAGACTCTTTCGCGTCCTATGCGGGTGTGCTGGCGACAGAAGTGGCCATTGGCTTCTCGCTCGGCGTTGTGTTGCGCGCGACGATCTGGATGCTCAGCATTGCCGGTACCGTGATCTCTCAATCCATCGGCCTGTCGCAATTGCTGGGGATCGCGCTGGAGCATGAACAGCAGACCATGACGGCCAACCTGCTGTCGATGGCCGGGGCGGCGCTGTTGCTTTCCGCAGACTTCCACATCAAGGCGATTGCCAGCCTGCTGCGTCTCTATACGGATGTGCCGATCGGCGCGCTGGAGGCGATGAACCAGGACATGCTGATTCAGGCGCTGCTCTCAGCCTTCGGGCTCGCCATCATGCTGGCCTGGCCCTTTGTCGCAGTGAACCTGTTGTACAATATTTGCCTCGGCTTCATCAACAAGGCGCTGCCCTCGCTGATGGTGGCCTTTGTCGGTGCCCCGCTGATGATCGGTGCGGGCATTATCCTTCTGGCATTGTCGATCATGGGCATGCTGGTGGTGTGGGAAGGCCGTATTCCTGATATCGTGGTCTGGCAGTGAGGTAGACCATGGCGGAGCAGGATACAGACAGCGGCGAAAAGGAGTTCGAGGCTACCGAGCAGCGCCGCCAGCAGGCGCGCGAGGAAGGTAATGTTCCGCAGTCCAAGGAAGCCAACACGTTGGCGCTGATCGTCGCCACAATGGTGGCGGCTGTCGTGCTCCAGACGGCGATTGGCAGCTCGGTGTTCCAGGACTTTTCGTCCATGTTGTATCATGCTGATGCCTTCTCTGAGGACATCTTCGATTCCGGCGGGGCGGAGACACGCAGCTGGCTCTCGACCACGTTGATCAAGTTCGCCCCGGTCCTGCTGATCCTCGGCGCGATTGTCATGCTGGCGCTCGTTGCCCAGCGTTCCATCTCCTTTTCGGCCAAGAAGGTGCAGGCTGATCCTAAAAAGCTGTCGCCGATCGAGAACCTCAAGAAGAAGTATGGCGCAAAGGGCCTCCTCGACTTCTTGAAAGATACGGTGAAGCTGACATTTGCAGCCACGATTGCCGTGGTCTTCCTCGTCCAACTCGCGCAGGACTATTACGCCTCCAGCTCTATCCAGCAGGGCCAGTTCGCTGAGTTCACTTTCGCACAGGTGCTGAAGCTGATTTTCTGGTTCCTCCTGTTCCAGGCCGTGCTGGCGGCGATCGATTTGCCGCTCCAGCGCCGTCTCCACGCCAATCAGTTGAAGATGACGCGTGAGGAGATGAAGAAGGAACTGAAGCAGTCTGAAGGCGACCCGCAGCTGAAGCAGCAGCGCCGGCAGAAGGCGCAGAAAATCACCCGCGGCCAGATGCTGACCAATGTGAAGGACGCAACCGTCGTCATGGTGAACCCGGAGCACTATGCCGTTGCCCTGAAATGGGACCCGGACTCCAGCAAGGCACCGGTGTGTGTCGCGAAGGGTGTAGACCATCTGGCCGCCCGTATTCGCGAAGTCGCGACTGCGAATAATGTACCCATCTATCGCGATCCGCCGGCGGCGCGGTCGATGTACAGCCTGGTCGAGGTGGATGAGGAGATCCGTCCCGAACACTTCGCCGCCGTGGCCGCCGCGATCAATTTCGTCGAGCGCGTGAAAAAGCACATGGAGTAGGGCATGGCGCAGAAAGGCCCACCCCTTCAGAAGCTCGTCGCGCTCAAACGCCAGCGGGCCGAACAGGATTTGCTGAGCGTTCAGCAGGAGCTGACCGCTCTCAAGACAGACCTTCAGCGCCTCGAAGCCGACCTTGCAGCGCTCAATGGAGAAGCTGGGGGGATCGAGTCGCACATCCTGTCCTATGAGCATGGCTATGCCCAGCGGCAGACTTTCGCGATTCAGGCCTGCCGGGCAAAGATCGCCGAGAAGGAAGCCGAGTTTGTCGCGGCCCGGGAGGCGCTGAAACGAGCATTCGATTCCGAACAGCGCCTTCGCCGGGAGTCCGGCAGGCCCTGACCGGGATGCTTGATCTTTGAAGGCAGCCTCGCCACAAGTCCGCGCATGCTAGACTATCGTTTCTCCGTGGCCCCCATGATGGACTGGACCGACCGGCATTGCCGGGCGTTTCACCGGTGCCTGTCGAAACGGGCGCTGCTATGGACAGAAATGGTGACGGCGGATGCGGTGATCCATGGCGACCGCCAGCGACTGATCGGCTTCAATGAAGCAGAGCACCCCGTGGTACTGCAGCTCGGCGGTAGCGAGCCGTGGAAGCTGGCCGAGGCGGCGCGCATCGCTGAGGGCTTCGGCTATGACGAGGTGAACCTCAATTGCGGCTGCCCGTCCGAGCGCGTGCAATCCGGCGCATTCGGCGCCTGCCTGATGGCGGAGCCGGATCTCGTCGCGGATTGTCTGGCCGCGATGAAGGCGGCGGTCTCGATTCCCGTGACTGTGAAGTGCCGGATCGCCATCGACGACCTGCCGGCGCGCGAGACGCTGTTCACTTTTGTCGACAAGGTCTCTGCGGCCGGGTGCGAGATCTTCACCGTGCACGCCCGCAGGGCCTGGCTCAAAGGCCTGTCGCCGAAAGAGAACCGGGACATCCCGCCGCTCGATTATGACCTTGTCGCGGAACTGAAATCTGCTCGGCCGGATCTGATGATCATCCTGAATGGCGGCATTCCGGACATTGAGGCGTGTACAGAACACCTGAAACGGTTTGACGGCGTCATGCTCGGCCGCGCAGCTTACCAGACGCCAGCTCTTCTGGGTGAAGTCGACGCGGTGCTGTTCGGGGAAGGGGAGGTCTGTTCGCCTTTCGAGGCATTGGAGGCTTATCGCCCCTATATGGCGGCACGGCTGGAAGAGGGCGTCGGCTTGCATGGCATGACCCGGCATATGTTGGGTCTGTTCAATGGACGGCCGGGCGCGCGCCTCTGGCGGCGTACCCTGTCGGAGCGTGCACCGCGGCCCGGCGCGGGGTTGGAAGTCCTTGATGCAGCGCTGGAAGCCGTGCGGGATCGCGCTCCTGTCTGATCGTCCTGATCGACCATTTCACTGGGCGCGAATTGTGTTCTGGAGATCGCTGCGACGGGACGGCTGAACCTGACGGCGCGCGGTTATTCCCGTGTCCTGAAAGTTACCCGCTCCATTGCAGACCTTGATGGATCAGATGGTGTACGCCGCGTACACATAGTCGAAGCGCTCTCTTACCGCCAGCGCTCGGCGGGGGAGGGTGAGGGCATCGATGCGCAGGCCATGGCGCGTTAGGAAATCGGACATGAAACACGTGCGCGATTTAAACAAATCCTAAAGCGTCTGCTGCAGGATACCGGCATGACCAAGCCACCCCTGCTGCCGGGCGAACCGCGCCCCCAAGAAACCTTCCTCGCCGCGGCGAGCCACGAGATCCGCACGCCGCTGAACGGAATTCTCGGCACTGTATCGCTATTGCTGGAGACGGAACTGGAACCGGCCCAGCGGGAATATGCTGAAGCGATCCGGCTCAGCGGCTCGCGTCTGCTGGACCTGTTGAACAACGTGCTGGACTATGCGCGTCTTGATGCATCGGCCATTGAGCTGGAGACCGAAGCGTTCTGCCCGGTGCGCCTCGGCCGTGAAGTGGTGGAATTGCTGAGCCCGCGCGCGCATGCCGCCGGGCTGGATATCGCAGCGCGCGCATCGGACCTGCCGATGCCGTCCTATTCCGGCGATGCGGGCCGCATCCGGCAGATCCTGTTCAACCTTGTCGGCAACGCGTTGAAATTCACTGAAACCGGCGCTGTCCTGCTCGATATTCTCGCGCATGAGGACGGGCTGGAATACCGCATTATCGACACTGGCCCCGGCATCGCGCCGGAGGATCGCGAGCGTCTGTTCGAAGCCTTCCGCCAGTCCAGCCGCCAGGATGCTTACAAGGATGGGGGGGTCGGCCTCGGCCTCGCCATCGTCAAACGCCTGACCGACCTGCTGGGTGGTCAGATCGAAGTGACGGGCGAGCCGGGCCTCGGCACCTGCTTCTCCGTGAGCTTGCCCCTGAAGAAGGCCGATCTGCCGGCGACGCACGACCTGCCGGTTCTGGATGCCGTCGTGGGTCTGGCCGGTCTGCCGCCGGCGACCTGCCTGTCGACCACGGCGGCGCTGATGAATGCCTCGGCCCGTCCTGTACGCATCGACGTATCGTCCGGCTATGTCCCGCCAGAGGTCGATGTCCTGCTGATCGGGGCAGAGCAGTCGGAAGAAACGGTCCGGGCTCTGGCCCGCAAGGCGCCGGCCCTGATCGTATTGCGTCCGGAAGACCGCGGCGCCATTGCCCGCTTCAAGGCGATGGGGTGTGTCGGCTGGCTGGTGCGGCCGCTCCGGGCGTCGTCACTGGTCGAGCGGGTGTTCGTCGTGAAGGCCGGTGGCCTGCCGGTGGAGGAACCCGAAAAGCTGACGGGGGCCGGTCGCGTCCTGATCGCCGACGACAATCCCGTCAATGCGATGATTGCACGGCGCGCCTTGGAATCGGCCGGATTTACCGTCACAGTCGCCTCAACAGGTATTGAAGCGCTGGAGGCCGCGAAGAGCATGAATCCCGCCCTGGTCCTGATGGATCTCCGCATGCCCGAAATGGACGGGTTCGAAGCCATGCGCCAGCTGCGCGCCGAAGGGTCGAATGTTCCGGTGATTGCCGTTTCCGCCGAAGTGAATGGCGATATTGAGCGTCAGGCCAAAACAGCCGGGGCCAATGACGTGGTTGCCAAGCCGATTGAACCGCAAGCCTTGCGGGCGCTCGCCATCCGCTGGACGGGCGCTGAAAACAAGGCCGGCGCCGCATGACGGAAACGACCGCGAGCGCAGAGCAGGCAGAGCACAAGCCGCCGCGCGCGCTGAGGGCGTTGAAGGCCCTGAAAGACCGGCGCATGGCCGCGATGCTGATGCTCGCCTTCGCCGCCGGCCTGCCTTATGGCGCAGTGCTTGGCACGCTGAACGCCTGGCTGACGCAGGAAGGCATCAAGCCGTCCACGATCGGTACCTTGTCGATCATCACGCTTGGCTATTCCTTCAAATATCTCTGGGCACCTGCGTTCCAGGATGCGTCCTTTCCCATCCGCTGGCTGGGGCCGCGGCGCATGTGGCTTCTGGCGTTTCAGATTCCGATTGCCATCCTGCTTGCCGTTCTGGCGTTCAGCGATCCTGCGAACGCCATCGGTCTCGTCGCTTTGGTTGCGCTGAGTGCGGCGCTTCTGTCGGCGACACACGACATCGTGCTGGATGCCTGGCGGATCGAGGTGGCGCGTTCGGATGAAGACAAGGACCTGATGTCCGCGATCTACCAGCTGGGTTATCGGGCTTCCGGCTTCGTGACCGGCTTCGTTGCGTTGCTGCTGGTCGGATATATCGGTTGGCCGCTGGTCTACGGCATGATCGCCCTGATGATGCTGTTCGCGGTGGCGGGCACGTTCGTGGCGCCCGAACCCGAGCAATCCGACGATCCGGCAAATGCCCGGCCGAGCTATCAGTCGAACCTGCCCGAGTCGGAGCGGAACCTTGTGACGTGGGGCATTGCGGCCGGGTGGCTGGCCGCCTTGTGCATGATCGTCTGGTTTGTCTTCGGTGCCCTGACACAGGATCCGCCGCCAAGCGCACGGGCGTTCGTGACCCAGCAGGGGCCCATTATCGTCTCGTTCACGGTCCTTTTCCCGTCACTGATCGCGGCGACGCTGCTTTTCCGGCATGGGCGCGAGCCAGGCACCGTGCTGATCGATGGACCGGGGACAAGCCGGTTGACCCGTACGGTCCGCGTGCTGTTCCGCGCGATCTTCGATCCGCTGATGGACCTGATCGGCCGGCTCGGCTGGGGCGCGCTGTTCGTGTTGCTTCTGGCGCTGACCTATCGATTCACAGACGCGGTCTGGGGCGCCTTTGCCTATCCATTCTATCTCGATGACCGCTTCGGCGCGCTGCATCACTCCACGGCGGATGTTGCGATTGCCTCGAAATTCTTCGGCATCCTGATGATCATGGCAGGCGCCGCACTGGGCGGTGTCGTTATGGGCATTATCGGCCGCATGCCGGTTCTGGTGGCCGGGGCCGTGCTGGCGGCAGTGACCAATCTCCTGTTTGCAGACCTTGCTGCGGGCGGGGCGGCCATCGATGCATTCCTCGATTTCACCCATATGGGAGAGCCTCTGCGGGCCTTCGCTGCGGTGGCGGCAGACATATCGCCGGATGCGCATGGTGCAGATGCGGGCCCACGGCTGGCGCGCCTGATGATGGCGATTGCGGGGGAAAATCTCGCTGGCGGGTTCGCCAGTGTTGCCATCGTTGCGTATCTTACCTCTGTCGTGAATCCGCGCTTTGCAGCCGTCCAGTATGCCTTGCTCGGGTCTTTGACGATGCTGATCGGAACACTCGGCCGGCCGTGGCTTGGCGAGATCATCGAACAACAGGGCTATTATACGGTCTTCATCATCACCTTCTGGCTGGGCGGGGTTGCGGTCCTGCTCAGCATTCTGGAATGGTGGCGGCAGGCGCGGGAGGCCCGCGCTGCAAAGCAGCAGGGAGCGAGCTGATGGAAACCAAACGGCCTGAAGGCCTTGGCGGCCACTGGTGGCTTTATGTGGCGATGGGGGTGCTGTCGCTGCTGGGCGGCGTGTTCGCGCTCATGAATCCCTATGTCGCCTCTGTGTTCGTGCTTCAGCTGGTGGCCTTCCTGTTCATCCTGCTTGGCGTGATGCAGGTGGCGTTCACACTGCGCTCGCCGTTTGGTTTCTCCTGGTTTGATCTCGGCATGGGCGTCTTGCAGATCCTGCTGGGCGTCATGCTGGCGACAAATGTCTTCGGCGGTCTTGTTTCACTGACGCTGATCCTCGCTTTCCTGTTCATGCTGGAAGGCGTGATCCTTGTTCTGGCAGGGACAAATTTGCGTCCGTTCCGGCCCTGGCTCTGGCTGGTGGTTGGCGGGACGATCTCGATCCTGCTGGCGGTGTTCGTGCTGATGAATTTGCCGGAAGCGGCAGCCGCCTTGCTGGGGCTCCTGCTGGGCATAGACCTGATGTCGAACGGGCTCTGGCTGGTCGCGGCGGGCTTGATGCTCCGCGAGTTCAGGGACTGAGTGGGAAGGGGGCTGGCCCCCCGGACCGGCGCACACTAGGCTCGGCATTCCTCTTCAAAAGCCGGAGCCGTCTCATGAAAATTCTGTTCGCTGCCGCCGCGGTCGCCGTCTTGCCTCTGGCCGCGTGCACGACGCAGGCTGGTGCGCCGATTGCCGCCGGAGCCTCCCAGGTCGAGACGGAAATTGCCGCCATTACCGCCATGCTCGAAGCTCAGGATGCCGCCTGGAACCGGGGCGACATTGACGGGTTCATGGAAGGCTACTGGAAATCGCCCGATCTGCGCTTTGCCTCTGGCGGCAATGTCACGCGCGGCTGGGACGAGACCAATGCCCGCTATCACAACACTTATGGCGGCCCGGCGACGATGGGCACGCTGCTGACCGATGATTATGAAATCGTGCTGTTGGGTGCGGACGCGGCTGTCGCCCATGGCCGCTGGAAGCTGGAAGGCCGCGAAGGCACGCCGTGGGGGCTCTACACGCTGGTCCTGCGCAAGATGGGCAGTGAATGGAAGATCGTTTCGGACACGACCACGTCGGCTGAGTGAGGCCACCGGCCTGCCATGAAATGACCCCAGGCTGACGGCTTGGCAGGCCTGCGCTTTGGCGGCACAAAGCGGGCAGTCGGCCCCGCGCGGCCGCAGGATCAGGGGACCAGCATGAAGCGAGCGACACTCGATCAGGACACATCGAACTTTGCCCTGGAGCGCTCGATCGAGCGGCCCTGGTTCCGCAGCTTCATCACCGGCCTCATCATCTTCAATGCAGCGATCCTGGGTGTCCTGACCTATCGGCATTCGCTGCCCCGGGATCTGGTTCTGGCGCTCGAGATCATGGACCACGGGATCACCTACATTTTCGCGGTGGAGATCCTGCTGAAACTGGTGGTCTACCGCTTCCAGTTTTTCCGGGTTGGCTGGAACTGGTTCGACTTCATCGTTGTGGGTATTTCGCTGATTCCGGGTGGCGGCGCGTTCAGCGTGTTGCGTGCATTGCGGGTGCTGCGGGTGTTGCGCCTGCTGCACGTCGTGCCGGTGATGCGCCGGATCACCGAGGCGTTACTGAAGGCCCTGCCGGGCATGGGCGCCATCGTTGCTGTGCTGGCGCTGGTGACTTACGTCGCCGCGGTGATGGCCACCAACATGTTCGGCAATACCGAAACCGAGGAAGTGCGCCAGCTGTTCGGCGACCTGCCGAGCTCCGCCTTGTCGTTATTCCAGGTGATGACCATGGATGGCTGGCGGTTCGAAGTGATGCAGAAGGTGATCGATGACGGCCACCCGATGGCGTGGGTGTTCTTCCTGATTTTCATCTTCGTGGCGAGCTTTGCCATTCTCAACCTGTTCATCGCCCTGGTCGTGGATTCGCTGGCGGCGGAGCAGAAAACCCTTCTGGAAGAAGGGCTTGAGGAGCTGGAGGAGGAGTTCGAGGAGGAGCGGGAAGAGGCTGACGATGCGCGCCATGAAATCCTGGCTGTCCTGAAGCAGTTGCAGCAGGAAGTGGCGGACCTGAAGGCCGCCGTCGCGGCGCAGCCCGGCCCGCGGGAGTAAAAATGCATTAAGCCTGCTTCACGTAACTGTCAGCAACGCGGCCTCCCAAGATCACAAAATCCTGCTATAAAGCGTCAACAATGAGCCTGTGGACGCGACTTCTTGAAGGCGGCAGACGCCTTTTTGACCCCGACATCACGCATGAGGACGAATCCCGGGAGCCGGGAGAGGTTCCGTGCGCGCCGGACCCGAATGATGTGGGCTTTACCGCCGCGGTTGTGGGCCTGGGCGCAAAGCTCGCCAAGGCGGACGGCACCGTGTCCGACAAGGAGATCATGGTCTTCTCTCGCGTCTTCCGTGCGCCGCCAGAAGAGGCTGACAATGTGCGCCGTGTGTTCAATCTCGCCCGCCAGACGGTGCGTGGCTATGAAGGCTATGCCCGTCGCATCGGGCGGCGCTACCACGACCGGCCCTGCCTGCTGGAAGGGGTGATGGACGGCCTGTTCCAGATTGCGGGCGCTGATGGCGTCATTACACAGGACGAGCTGACCTACCTGCAGAATGTGTCAGAGGCATTCGGCTTCAGCGAGGCGACGTTCCGCCGGATCAAGGCCGCGCATATGGGGCCGGACCGGAACGACCCGTATCACGTGCTGGGCGTGGCGCATGATGCGGAATTCGATGTTATCCGCGCAGCCTATCGCCGTCTGATGGCAGATCACCACCCGGACCGGGTGATCCAGATGGGCGCACCGCGCGAGTTCGAGGATGCCGCCCACGCCAAGGCCGCCGCCATTACAGCCGCCTATGCGCAGATCCGCACCGAGCGCGGCCTGCTGATCCGGCACGATTCCTGAGCGGTAACACACGTTTCTGTGAAGCGCCGCGCGGCTTTCGTTGACGGGCGGCCATGATGCCGCCATGTTGAGAAGGCAAAAGGATTTTGCCATGACTCAGACAGCGCCCCATCCCGCCGGATTCGATTTTGCCGCCACTTTGCGGGCAGGCCTTGCCCTGTTTCTTCAGGTGATGATCGGGATGATGCTGGTGCTGACCGCCGGGATCGTGGCCGTGATGACCGCGATCGCGGGCGTGCTTCTGGGCACGACCGCTCTGGTCATGCGATTCGCCGGCAGCCGCCGCACGCGCCGCCGGACGGAAGACACCGGCGAGGAAACGCTGACGCTGGAAGCCCGGCGCACGCCGCGCGGCTGGACGGTGGAATAAGTCCGCTTCCGGACCATGAACAACACCGTCTAAAGACCATGTATACACCATGAATACGGCCCGTTTCAGACGGGCCGTTTGCTTGCGCGCGCGTGTCTCTTGACGCGAAAGCGCTACAAGTGTAGTGAATCGGCGTCAAACATAGTGAGGCGCCATGTCCCAACCCAATTCTTCCGAGCTCGCGGTGCTGAAGCACCTCTGGTCCGCCGGACCGCAGAGTGCGCGTGAAGTGCATGACGCCATCGGCCCGGGGCAGGGCTGGAAACCCTCCACCACGCGTACTGTCATCGCGCGCATGGAAGAGAAGAGCTGGGTCACCCGCGCCGACGTGCACGGCATGGCTGTCTTCTCCGCCGCGCTGGACCGGACCGCGACGCTGGGCGGGCTTGTCCGCCATCTCGCGCGCCAGGTGCTGGATATGGACGGGCCGATCCCGGCGGCCCTGTTTGCCGAGAGCCCGCACCTTTCCGATGCCGAACTGGACGAACTGGACGCCATCATCAATGCGGCGGAGGACGAGAAGAAAGGGCGCAAGTCATGAGCCCGCTCGGCCTCGTCCTGATCGCCCTTGGCTGGAGCGCCGCCGTCTGGGCCGGCGCGAGCCTGATCTGCCGCATGAAGCCTGCACCGAAACTGGCGCAGGCCATCTGGCGCGGCGCCGCGCTGGTCATGATCGCGCCCTTTGCCGCTTCGCTCGTGCTGCCGGGCCTGCCTGTCCGGGTCGAGGCACAGCTGGCCGAGCTGCCGCTGATGGAGCCGTTGGCCGTGGCACCCATGGACGGGGCAGCGGCCGCCGCCCCGTCGCAGGCCTTTCAATTGCCGGACACCGGCACGCTGATCCTTGGCGTGATCGCAGCTGGCTGGGCCGTGCGCTTCCTGCTCTGGAGTATCAGCCAGGTCCGCTTGCAGCGGCTGAAGGCGCGCGCCATGCGGACGAACCGTCCTATCGGTCACTGGGCGGAGGCGGTCGGCCTCTCCCGCACGCCGCTGGTTCATGTCATCCCGCGCGGGGCGCCGTTCCTTGCGGGCATTCTGAAACGCTCCGTCTACGTCCCGGCGGCCCTGATCAATGGGGCAGGGGCGAGCCAGGTGATCGTGCACGAACTCGTCCACCTGAAACGGGGCGATCTTGCCACACGGCCGCTCGAGCGTGTGATTGCGGATATATTCTGGTTCTCGCCATTTGCCTGGTGGATCCGCGGCCAGCTCGATTTCTGGCGGGAGGCCGTGGTCGATGACGAAACAGTTGAGCTGACCGGCGACCGGATCGCCTATGCCCGGACCCTTACTTCTGCTGCGCGCGTGTCGCGCGATGAGGCGGTGCTGCCTGTGGCGGCATTCATCCTCCGGAAGAAAGGAACCCTGAAGATGCGTCTCAACGAATTGCTGACCGAGAAAACCCGCCCGCGCCGGCTTGGCCTTGTCCTGGCCGCGGCGCTTGTCTGTGCCGCCCCGCTTGCCATCGCCCAGGGCATGCTGATCAAGGGCGCTGCCGCCGCGCCGGGTGCGGATATCAGCTACAGCCACGCCGTGCTGGACAAGGCCCGCCTGACCAGCGCGTTCGGCCTGCGCAAACATCCGATCACGGGCGAAAAGAAAACCCATAATGGAGT
>NZ_AWFD01000002.1 GCF_000682735.1 Hyphomonas sp. CY54-11-8
ACGTGCGGCTTGTTACGCTCAAACTTTGCCTTGCCCATCGGGCCTCTCCTTGAATTTGTGTTCTGTCCGGCCCACCGGACGGGATACCAAACCAGGCCGGCGGCCTGTTAAACGGGCCTCATACCCATGTGTGGCGAGGGATTCAAGCGCACATTTGCGTTCGGCTGCACCTATCCGGACCACATCTTGCGCCCAGCGCCGAACCATGGGTAATCCGTGACTTCCAGCAACGGAAAGGACCCGCCATATGAGCGCTGATCTAGGTTCCCTCGCCGCATCCCTCAAGGCCGCGTCTCTGAAGGACCTTGCAACGGCCCGGGCCGGTCGGTCTGCACTGTCCGCTGCTGGCTGGACGGCGGACCTTTCCCGCCAGCACCTGAACGCAGAAGCAGACGCCGCTTTGCTCGCCCATGGTGAGACGGCAGGGCTGGAAGCAGCGGCCGCGTCTCTGTTCGATGGTGACATCGTGAACCCATCGGAGAACCGCCCGGCCCTGCATTGGGCGCTGCGTGCACAAGCGCCGCTTTCCGGAGAAGCCGAAACCGTCCGCCAGAGCGTGCTACCTGCCCTTGAGTTTGCCCGGCGGGTTCAGGAGGGAGAAATCCGGACTATCGCAGGCACGCCCTACAAGGCCGTGCTTCACATCGGAATTGGCGGATCGGATTTCGGTCCCCGCCTGGTCGCGGATGCATTTACAGACCTCGCTGCCCCTGGCATCGACCTGCGCTTCTGCGCCAATGTTGACCCGTGGGATCTGGAACACGCCCTGACCGGCCTAGACCCGGCAACAACCCTGGTTATCGGTGTCTCGAAATCATTCGGCACGGAAGAGACACTCTACAATCTCGGCCGGGCCCGCAAATGGATGGAAGCCTCTCTCGGCGCCGAAGCCAGCCGCCAGATCGCGCTCGTGACAGCTAATCCCGAACGGGCAAAAGCCTGGTTCGCCGGGAATGACGGCTATCTTTTCGACATGCCGCTGTCTGTCGGCGGGCGTTTCTCGCTGTGGTCGGCTGCGTCGCTGGCCTGCATGATCTACCTGAAAGCCGGCACGTTCGAAGCGATCCTCAAAGGCGCGGCCGACATGGATGCGCACACGCGCACCACACCGCTCGCCGAAAACCTGCCGATGCGCCTCGCCCTGCTCGACTTCTGGAATGCCTCATTCGTGGAACGCAGTATGCGGGTCATGCTCGCCTATTCCCATCGGCTTCGTATGCTGCCGACCTATCTGCAGCAGCTGGAAATGGAATCGAACGGAAAGACTGTCGGTCCGGCTGGCACGCCAGCGCCCTACGCCACAGCACCTGCTTTGTGGGGCGGTGAAGGCTCCGTCGGGCAACACTCCTATCACCAATGGCTGCATCAGGGGTCTCAAAACGTGCCCTGCGAATTCATTCTCGCACCGGATTTCGACCGCGACCCGGAAGGCATCACTGCCCTTACGGCCCACGCGCTGGCGCAGGCTGAAGTCTTGGCCAATGGACGCTCGCTGGAAGAGGTGAAAGCTGAAGAGCCCGACCTCTCCGAGGCCGTGGCGAAACAGAAAGTCCATGTGGGCGGCCGGGCGTCTTCCTTCCTGCACCACAAGGCGTTCGGTCCGGAAGCCTTCGGCAGTCTCGTGGCCCTCTACGAGCACCGGACCTATTTCGCCGGCAAACTCTGGGGCCTGAACCCGTTCGACCAATGGGGCGTCGAGCGCGGCAAGACAATGGCCACCCGCCTGAAACCGGCGCTGGCAGGTGATACCGCCGCAGACGACCCGGTGACGACTGCCCTCATCAAGGAACTCGGTTGAGGACATGCCCGCGGCTCGCATTCTTCAGGAAGTATGCGCCGCGGAAACGCGTGAAGTTGCGCTGGATGAAACGGGCCGCCCGGTTTCGGTCCGCCTTTCCCGCCTGACAGAAGACAGGCCCGTTCAGCTCGGCAAGACGGTAACGGGGCGCCTACGCGCAATTGCGCTTGGACAGGGCGGCGGCTTCATCGAGTTGGACAATAGGGCCGGTGAAGCTTTCCTCCGACTTAAAGAAGGCCACGGACTGACGGAGGGCCAATCGCTCGAATTGCGGGTCGTCGCCGAACCCCGTGAGGGCAGCAAGCTCGCCCGGGTGGGCCTTGCCGACCAGACGCCCGAATTCTCCTCTCTCAAGCCCTGGGACTCAGCTCAGATAGAGCAAGTCGAGCCGGGTGACCACACGGTTGCCATGGCGTTCGACATGGTCATTTCAGATGCCGTGAACCTGCCCGCCGGTGGCAACATCACCCTGGAACGCACCCGCGCGCTCGTCGCCGTGGATGTCGATACATCCGGCCGGACTGACACGGGACGGGCGGCGAACCGTGCGCTCAAGGTCAATCAGGATGCTGCCGCCGAACTCGCCCGGCAGATCAGGCTCAGAAACCTCGGCGGCATCGTGGTCATGGACTGCGTCAGCCCGCTGAACCGCGAAGCAGGCAAACAGGTCCGCGACCGGTTCAACCAGGTCTTCCAGGACATCTCCAGCCAACGCGTCCGGGTGCTGCTGCCATCAGAACTTGGCCTCCTGCAGGCCTCGATCGAATGGGCTGAGACCCCCATGGCGGAACGCCTGCTGGCCCCTTCCGGAGAAAAGAATTCGAGAACTGTTTGTTTCGACGGATTCCGGTTGCTGGAGCAGGAAGCGCGGGCCAAACGCATGGACAAGCTTCGTCTTGATCTGCCGGAGCATGCACTCGAATGGCTCAATCGTGAGGGCACGACTGTCAGACAGGCCCTTGCGGAAAAGTACGGCGACCGCTTCACTTACAACTCGACCGATCCGAAATCCCCACTTGTCTCCGTAATCCCATGAGCCAGCCTGTGCCCCCCGAGAAACGCCAACCGAAATGCGCCCAATGCCGCAAGAAACCGGTCTCCGCTGAGTACCGGCCTTTCTGCTCCAAACGCTGCGCCGATGTGGACCTCGGCAGGTGGCTCAATGAAGGTTACGCCATTCCCGGACCGCCGGTGACTGACGACGAGGACTCCCCCCGTCCTGGCGAGGCCGGGGATATGTCAGCAGAAGACTGAAATCGGCATGGACAAGCCCGCAGGGCTCCGTTAGATAGCGCCCTTCCCCACGGCCCGCCCGGGTAGCTCAGGGGTAGAGCAGCGGATTGAAAATCCGCGTGTCGGTGGTTCGATTCCGCCCCCGGGCACCATTTCCCAGAACAATTTGTTATGCCGCCTCGTCGAGTCCCGGTGCACATTCGGCTGCCCTGCGTCAGTTCTGCCAGCGCTCGCCCGTTTCGAACAGCCTCGCCGCCGTGCTCGCGGAATGCCGCAGCGGCGCAGCGCTATGTGCACTCCCCACATTTGTGGAAGCCGCACATCCGGACCTTCAGCGCATCTGCGCCATACCGGAAGCCCGGGCGGACATCAGGTTGTCCTTCCCGGAACGTTCCCGCCAGCTGGAGCGCTGCGTCAACGTGCTCGATTGGCTTCGCGGGTTGCTGGACGCGGAAGACCATCTCTGTTTCCGGCAAAATCCCATGCAGGCCCTGTGCGCAGAACCGGAAACGATCCTGCGCCGTCAGGCCTGACGGAGCGCATCTGATCAGGCGGCGACCAGGCCCTGCAGCTCCGCCGCGGTCTGACGCACCTGTTCCGGGCTGCCGAACAGCTGCCGGTTCACGCCGATGCGTTTGAACCAGTAGTGCAGACCCAGAAGGTCCGTGAAGCCCATGCCGCCATGCACTTCGGTCGCGGTCTTCGCGACGAACGTGCCGACTTCGGCGAGGTGCGCCTTTGCGAGGTTTGCCATGACCAGCGCTTCCGGGTCCTTCGTGTCCATCGCATAGGCCGCGTGCCAGACGAGGGCCCGAGCAGGCTCCAGCTTCGCAGCCATTTCAGCACAGAGATGCTTCACCGCCTGGAACGACCCAATGACACGGCCGAACTGCTTTCGCTCTTTCGCATACTCCACCGCCTTGTCGATCATCGCCTGAGCCGCGCCCAGCGTATCCGCAGCGACCAACAGACGAGCAACCGCCAGCGCTGACGGGTCGGATTGTGTGCTGGCTTCCGCAGCGACGCCGTCGAAGGCGAGTTCCTGGAACGTACGTGTCCGGTCAATCGTGCGCATCGGCTTGGCGGACCAGCCACTGGCCACGTGACAGGCGCCACTCGTGTCCGCGACCAGAACATGTGTCGCGCCAGTCGGCACATCGGCGAGCAGGCTGGTGCCGCTGAGGCGGCCATTGTCAGCCGTCACACCCGAACCATCGCGGCGCGAGGCCAGCTCTGTCAGGGCCAGGCCAAACACCTTCTCTCCATCCGCAATGCCGCTGGCATAAGTTGCCTGATCCTTCGCCAGCAGGTCCGCCGCAACCGTCGCCGCCAGGAAGCCGGAAGGCGCGACAGTGTAGCCCAACGCTTCCTGCACAAGGCAGGCTTCCAGCAAGCCAAGGCCGGAACCGCCCATCGCCTCTGGGACGTACAAGCCCATGATGCCCATTTCCGCGAGGCCGGCATCCAGTCCAGCTTTCGCCTCCGCATTGCCATCGGCAATCTTACGGATCGTGTCGAGGGACGCGTTGTCCTTCAGGAATCCGCTGATCGAATCCTGCAGCATACGCTGGTCTTCTGAGAGTGCGAATTCCATGACTTACACCTTTGCCGGCTTGGGTTCGCGCGGCATGCCGAGGCCGCGTTCGGAGATGATGTTCTTCTGGATCTGCGCCGTGCCGCCGCCAATGATCAGGCCGAGGTCATACATGTAGCGCCATTGCCAGGACCCATCCGCTCTCAGATGGTCTCCCTCGCCATAGAGAATACCAAGCTCGCCCAGCGCGTCGATGGCGAGGCCGGCAATCTGGTGATTGAGTTCACAGCCCTGCAGCTTGACGATCAGGCCCGCGAGGCCTGCGCTTTCCCGCTTCAGGCTGGCCGTCGTCACGCGCAGGCCGTTCGCCTGCATCGCATAGACTTCGCCTTGCAGCTTGATCAGCCGGTCGCGCAGCAACGGGTTATCGATCAGGCGTTCGCCATTCAGCGTCTCGGCCTTCATCAGTTCGACGAGTTCAAGGAACCGCGCCTTGGTGGCATTCGGATCACCCAGCATGCCGCGTTCATGTGTCAGCGTGGCGTTTGCCACCTGCCAGCCCTTGTTCTTCTCGAACACGATCCCGCTCTGCGGCACGCGCACATCGGTGAAGAACACTTCGTTGAAGTTCGCGTTCTCGGTCATGTCGACCAGCGGCCGCACTTCAATGCCCGGAGTCTCCATGGAGAACAGGACATAGCTGATACCTTCGTGCTTCTTCGCGTCCGGGTCCGTCCGTACAAGGCAGAAAATCATGTCCGCCTGCTTTGCGGTGGAGGTCCAGATTTTCTGGCCGTTGATGATGAAATCGTCGCCGTCTTCCACCGCTGCCGTGCGCACCGCAGCAAGGTCCGATCCTGCGCCCGGCTCTGAATACCCCTGGCACCAGATCATCTCACCATACAGCGTTGGACGAATGTAGGCTTCCTTCTGCTCCGGCGTGCCGAGTTCTAGCAGGGTCGGCACCAGCATGGAGATACCCTGCCCGCCCATTGGCCGGGCGATACCCGTGCGGGCAAACTCTTCCGCAATGATCCGGGACTTCAGCAAGTCCGGCTCAGCGCCGTATCCTCCATATTCCTTCGGGATGGTTCGGGCTGTCAGCCCGTTCTCGATCAGGAATTTCTGCCAGGCGAGACGCTTGGGATGTTTCATCCCTCTGTCTTCCGGCCCGGGGGCAAGATGGGAATTTTCCGTCAGGATACGGTTCACGTCCTGCCGGAAGGCTTCGTATTCGGGGCTCAGATTCAGTTCCATGCCGATATGCTGGAGGGGCTTCCCCAAGGTTTGCCAAGCGGAAAATCGCCTTCGCACCCGCACAAAAATCACATCCTTGGCAGGCCTTGCGCGGACGCAGCGTCAACGCGTTTACTTCGCCCGCAACGAGTCAACATGTGCATCAGGGAGTGAAGCCATATGCCAGTCGAATATGAAAAAAAGGGCCACGTCGCCATCATCACAATGAATCGCCCGGAAGCCCGCAATGCCATCAATGGCGAAATGGCCCAGACGATGGAAGCCGCGCTCGACCAGATGGAATCCGATCCGGAAGTGTGGGTGGGCATTCTCACCGCCGTCGGCAAGGCCTTCTGCGCCGGTGCGGACCTGAAAGAAATCTCGGCTGGCAATGGCGCCGCCCTTTCAACCAAGAAAGGAGGCTTTGCAGGCATTGCAAAACGTGAGCGCACCAAGCCTCTGATCGCGGCCATCACGGGCTCCGCGCTCGCCGGCGGCACGGAAGTGGCTCTTTCCTGCGACATGATCATCTGCGCAGACGATACGAATTTCGGTCTGCCGGAAGTGAAGCGCTCGCTCGTCGCTGGCGCTGGCGGCCTGTTCCGGCTGCCGCGCGTCATCGGCAAGTCGATGGCACTCGAAGTCATCCTGACGGGTGATCCGCTGCCGGCCCAGCGCGCTTATGAGCTTGGAATGGTCAACAAGGTTGCCCCGGAAGCCGAAGTGATGGCCGAAGCTGAAAAGCTCGCCGCCCGCATCACGGCCAATGCGCCGCTTGCCGTCGCCGCCAGCCGGTCAGTCGCCATCGAGGCCACCAGCAAGACCGACGAAGAGCTCTGGAAAGACAGCGGCAAGGCCTTTGCCAGCATCGTCGGAACCGAAGACTTCAAGGAAGGCCCGAAAGCCTTCATCGAAAAACGCGCCCCCGTCTGGAAGGGCAAGTAATCCGGACTATTCCGTGGCGCGGCGTGCGAGCCAGTCAAGCACGCCGCGTCCGGCCGCCCGGCCCGTCGCCATGCAGGCCGTGATCAGATAGCCGCCCGTCGGCGCATCCCACGCGATCATCTCGCCTGCGCAGAAATGGCCGGGTTTTGCTTTCAGCATCAGCTGCTCGTCCAGCGCATTCCACGCAACGCCGCCCGCCGTCGAAATCGCCTCGTCCACAGGCACCGTCCCCGTCAGCTTCAGCGGCAGCGCCTTGATCGCTTCCGCCGCGCGGGCCGGATCGTTTAGCGTTTCCCGATCTGCGCATTCGAACAACAGAGCTGCTTTCACGCCCGTGATCTTGAGCGCCTTGCGGAGCCGGTTGGAAAACGACTGCTTCGCCGGGGCCGCCGCGAGCCGCCGCGCCGTCTCCGCCACGTCCAGGTCCGGCAGCAGGTCCAGCCACAGCGTGGCGCTGCCTTTGGCTTCGATTTCGTCGCCAAGAGCGGCCGAGAGTGTGTAGACGCCCCCGCTCTCCACGCCGCGCGCCGTGACCGCAAACTCCTCGCGCGTCGCCTGTCCGCCTGCAGAGAGCTTCACACCTTTGACCGGCGCGCCTGCAAATTGCTCCCGCATCCGGTCTGACCAGTCCACGGTAAACCCGCAATTCGAAGGCCGGAATGGCGCCACTTCGATTCCCGCCTGGTCGAACAGGCTGGCCCATGCGCCATCCGATCCCAGCCGGCGCCAACTGCCGCCGCCGAGCGCGAACACTATCGCTGCAGGTGGCACGATCAACTCGCCTTCGGGCGTATCGAAGGACAGCGCCCCCTCCTGCGTCCAACCGGTCCAGCGGTGTTTGAGATGGAGTCGCACGCCCTGCTCCGAGAGCCGCCTCAGCCAGGCGCGGAGCAACGGGGAGGCCTTCATCGACTGGGGGAAGATTCGCCCCGTCGGGCCGACATGCGCCGGCATGCCGAGGTCTTCCATCCAGCGGGTCACCTCGTCCGGTCCGAAAGCTCCGATATGGTCAGGGAATAGTCCGCTATAGTCACGGAATCGCATGAGGAAGTCATGACCTGATCCGGTATGGGATATGTTCAGTCCGCTTTTTCCGGCCATCAGGAATTTGCGCCCGGCGCTCGGCATCGCCTCGTAGACGTCGACGCCCACCCCGGCTTCCGACAGCACTTCAGCGGCCATCAGGCCAGCCGGGCCGGAGCCGATGACAGCGACGCGATCAGTCGTCACGGATCACCCGCGCCTTGCCCCGGCCGAGCGCCAGCGCCTTGATCGCGCCCCGGAAGGTCTGCACTTCCTGCCGCGTCCAGTCCGCCCGGATGAGGGCCGCGCGGAGGTTGTCTTTCATCAGCGGAGTCTTCTCAGGCGGGAAGAAATATCCTGCTCTTTCAAGCTCTTCCTCGAAGTGCTCGAACATGCGGTAAAGCTCGTCACGCGGGGCGAGATCACCGAGGCCGGCCTTGTTATCCCCCTCGTCGGCACGTGGCCCGATGGCGAGCTTCCCCCACTCCGCGCAGAACACGCAGACGGCCTGAGCGAGGTTCAGGCTCTTGAAATCCACATCGACCGGATAGGTCATCAGGAAATCGGAGACCGCCACGGCATCATTCGGCAGGCCGGACTTCTCCGCCCCGAACATGATGGCCGATTTCCCGGTGCCGAGCCGCTGGTGCGCGACGTCGGCCGCATCCTGCGCATCGCCCACCCGCTTCTCGATCCCCCGCAGCCGCGCCGTCGCCGCGGCGAGCCAGGTGATACCTTCCAGCGCATCCTGCAGTGTTTCATGCACAGACACCGTCACGCCCGCCTCAAAGGCACCGGCCGACATCGTGTCCGCGGCGGGATTCGGCCAGCCGTCGCGGGGCGTCACAAGGCGCAGATCCGTCAGACCAAAGTTGCGCATGACACGGGCAGCAGCGCCGATATTTTCACCCAATTGGGGCGAGTGGAGAATGATGGCCGGACTGCGGTGATCTGCCATGTCGTAACCTGTTTTGACGCCTGCCCGGGCTCTGCTATAGGCCTGCCAGACAATTACAAGCGCAAGGACTTCCAAATATGGCGAAAATCAAGGTCAAGAACCCGATCGTCGAGATGGACGGGGACGAAATGACCCGCATCATCTGGCAGCTTATCAAGGACAAGCTGATCCACCCCTACCTGGACGTCGACCTGAAGTACTACGACCTGTCGATTCAGAAGCGCGACGAAACCGACGACCAGATCACCATCGACGCCGCCAACGCCACCAAGCAATATGGCGTGGCTGTGAAGTGTGCAACGATCACGCCGGACGAAGCCCGCGTGGAAGAATTCGGCCTGAAGAAGATGTGGCGTTCGCCGAACGGCACAATCCGCAACATCCTCGGCGGCGTTGTGTTCCGCGAGCCGATCGTGATCTCGAACATCCCGCGCCTCGTGCCGGGCTGGACGAAGCCGGTTGTTGTCGGCCGTCACGCCTTCGGCGACCAGTACAAGGCCACCGACTTCCTCGTGCCGGGCAAAGGCAAGCTGACCATGAAGTGGGAAGCCGAAGACGGTTCCGACTCCAAGGAATTCGAAGTGTTCGACTTCCCGAGCTCCGGCATCGCGATGGGCATGTACAACCTCGACGAGTCGATCCGTGACTTCGCCCGCGCCAGCATGAACTATGGCCTGCAGCGCAAGTGGCCGGTATACCTCTCCACCAAGAACACCATCCTCAAAGCCTATGACGGCCGCTTCAAGGACATCTTCCAGGAAGTTTTCGACACTGAGTTCGCTGACAAGTTCGCAGAATTCGGCGGCACCTATGAGCACCGCCTGATCGACGACATGGTGGCAGCGGCGATGAAATGGTCTGGCGGCTATGTCTGGGCTTGTAAGAACTATGACGGCGACGTCCAGTCTGACACCGTTGCCCAGGGCTACGGTTCGCTTGGCCTGATGACTTCCGTGCTGATGAGCCCGGATGGCAATACGGTCGAAGCTGAAGCGGCTCACGGCACCGTGACGCGCCACTACCGCAACCACCAGAAAGGCGAAGCGACGTCGACCAACTCGATCGCCTCGATTTACGCCTGGACCCAAGGCCTCGATCATCGCGGCCGGATGGACGGTACGCCGGAAGTGCGCAAGTTCGCCCAGACGCTGGAAGCGACCATCGTGAAAACCGTCGAAGCCGGCTTCATGACGAAAGACCTCGCCCTGCTGGTCGGCCCGGATCAGGGCTACCTGACGACCGAAGGCTTCATCGAGAAAGTCGCCCAGAACTTTGAAGAGGCGATGTCGAAGGCCTGATCCTTCTGACAATCCGAACAAAGAAAAACCCCGCAGCGCCTGCTGCGGGGTTTTTTCATTGGGTGTCGGTTGCTTCTGAAGTCACCGCCGCCTCTCCCGCCGCAGCTTCCGGCGATCTGTCGCCCCTCAGGACAAACCAGACAATTCCAACAAGCGCCGCCATAGGGATCAGCCAGAAAAGCCATACAGGCCGCGCCGGGGCGCGTTCTGGCAGGTCTGGCTTCGGATCACCGGGGTCAGTCATTCAGGGGCCCTGTAGGATTGTGGAAACGCCGCACTACCTTCGAGCGTCGTCAATGGCGCGTGCAAGTCAAGCTCTGTTCTGGTTCAGGCCTCACCCAACAGGCGACGGACATGGTTTTCGAGGTCCAGCTGGCGCAAGCGCTTCAGACGCTCGACCAGCAGGATCCGACGCAGCCGCTGATAAGCGACTTCAAGGTCTTCATTGACGATGACATAGTCATACCGCCGCCAATGCATGATCTCCCGCTTGGCGTCTTCCATACGCCGGGTGACGATCTCGGGTGTCGAGCCCGGCCGAGCGGCCAGGCGCTGCTCCAGCGCGCTGATACTGGGCGGCAGGATGAACACTGAGACCACATCATTCGGCATCTGGTCATGCAGCGCATCGGCGCCCTGCCAGTCGACATCGAAAAGAACATCTTCCCCGGCCTCCAGGCGCGCGACCGTGTCGGCCTTCGGAGTGCCATAATACTTGTCGAAGACATGCGCCCATTCGAGAAATTCGCGCCGCTCGATCATGTCGTGAAACTCTTCGATGCTGCGGAAGAAATAATCCTTTCCGTCTTCCTCGCCCGGACGCGGCGTGCGTGTCGTGGCCGAGACGGAAAGCTTCACATCGTGGAACTCGTCGATCAGCTTGCGGGCGAGCGTCGTCTTGCCGGCACCCGAAGGGCTGGACAGGACCAGCATGAGGCCGCGGCGCTTGCCGCTGTCTTTGGGGTGTCCGCTATTCGACATTGGCGGCCTGCTCCTTGAACTGGTCGATTAGTCCTTTGAGACCGAGTCCCGCATTCGTCAAATCGAGGCTGATGGATTTCGAGCAGAGCGTGTTGGCTTCGCGGTTCAGTTCCTGAGCCAGGAAGTCCAGTTTCCGGCCAACAGGAGAGCCGCCTGCGAGCAGTTCTCTCGCAGAGGCGAAATGCGCGCTCAGCCGGTCGAGTTCCTCGCGCACGTCCGCCTTGGCGGCGCTCAGCGCGATTTCGGCGGCCATCCGGTCCTTGTCGACCCGCCCCCCCGGATCCAGCTCGTCCAGCTGCTTCGTCAGGCGCTCCTTGAGCAAGGCAGGCTGCGACGCGGCAAGCTCCCCAGCTTCGCGCCAGTGCGCTTCCATGCCGGCCACAAGGCCCTCCAGCAACTCCGACAGGACACCGCCCTCGCGCTGCCGCTCGACTTGCAGTGCCTGCAACGCGTCCTCGCCGGCACTGGCCAAAAGCTTGATGACCGCGTCATCTCCCGCCAGATCACGCAGGTTTGAAGCCCCTGGCTCCACGACCCCTTTCACATTCATCAGGCTGGCGAACACATCGCCTGACAAAGCGGTACCAGTCCGCTTCTCGACGGCAGCGGCCAGCGCATCCAGAAGCGCGTTATTGATCGTCGTCGTGTCAGCGCCGCTTGCGAGTTCAATCCGTAGTGCGACCTGAAGGGATCCCCGCTTGAAGAATTTCGTTGCAGCCGATTTGACAGCGCGTTCCAGCGCTTCCATTCCCGGCGGATAATTCACGCGCACGTCCAGCCCGCGGCCATTGACGCTTTTCGCTTCCCAGGCCCAGCTTCCCCACTCGGCTTCACCCGCCACGCGGGCAAAGCCAGTCATCCCCGAAAGTACACTCATTCCGCTGCCCGCTCCCGTGCGATTTCTTTTCGCTCATAGGCGCGATAGGCGGCCACGTTGCGATTGTGCTCCGCCAGCGTCTTGGCGAAGAGGTGCCCGCCCTTGCCGTCTGCGACGAAGAATATGTATTCCGTATGCGGTGGGTTCAGGACTGCCTCGATCGCCCCGCGCCCTGGGTTGCAGATTGGTGTCTTTGGCAATCCGTCGATCTGGTAGGTGTTCCAGTCGGTCTTTGTGTCGATCTCGGAACGGCGGAGCGTGCGCCGTTGTCCCTTAGAATTGTACAGCGGCTCACCGCGCGAAACGCCGTAAATGATCGTGGGATCGCTCTCCAGCCGCATGCCGCGTTTCAGACGGGTCGTGAACAGAGCCGCAATCTCTGGCTGCTCCTCTACAAGACCGGTTTCCTTCTCCACGACGGACGCAAGAATGACGGCTTCATACGGGGTTTTTACCGGAATATCCGGATCGCGTTTCGGCCACAGATCTTCCAGCAGTTCTGTCTGCTTGTCCTGCATCAGCTTGATCATCTCAGCGCGTGTCATGCCGCGATCGAACAAATACGTATCCGGAAGGAGCGAGCCTTCCGGGATGTCTTGCTCCGGCATGTCGCCAACCAGAACCGGATCTGCCTCAATCACTTTCAGGAGCTGCGCCGTAGTACGGCCTTCGGGCAAGGTGATCTTGTAGAGGACACCCTTGCCCTCGATCAGCGTGTGCAGCACTTCGACCATGCTGGCGCCACGCTCGATCTTGAACTCGCCGGTTTTTATATCCGTTTCGGTATTCTCGAGCTTCGCCTTGAGGCGGATCAGCTTCGCATCGCGAATGATGCCTTCCTGTTCCAGTCGTACCGCGACGCTGGCAAGGCCTTCGCCCGGTTCAACATGGAACACGACATCTTCAGCCAGCGGTCCATCGCGGTTCAGCGCATCCTGCATCCAGACCCAGCCAGCACCGGCTGCGGCCCCGCCTATGACGAGGGCAAGGACTATGAGCGACAGCAGGCCCTTTAGGAATTTCATGCGCAGCCTCAATCAGCGGGTTTCCTGCACCGCAGCCTAAGCGGGGTGCAGGACTCCGGAAAGGGACTTACTTCACCTCGCGCAGAACGAGGCTGGCGTTTGTTCCACCAAAGCCGAAGCTGTTCGACATAGCGGCACGCACCCGGCCCTTCTTGGCCTTGTGCGGGATGAGGTCGATCACCGTCTCGAAGCTCGGATTATCGAGGTTCAGCGTCGGCGGCATCACCTGGTCACGAATAGCCAGCGCACAGAAGGCGCTTTCGATCGCACCAGCGGCGCCGAGCAAGTGCCCAACCGCTGATTTGGTCGATGACATGGACATGTTTTTCGCATGATCGCCAAATGCACGCTCGACTGCGCCCGCTTCGCCTTCGTCACCTTTCGGCGTCGAGGTACCGTGTGCGTTGACGTAGTCGATTTCGGTCGGATCGATGCCGGAATTCTTGAGCGCCATTTTCATGGCGCGGTAGCCACCTTCAGCACCTTCGGCAGGGGCCGTGATGTGGTAAGCGTCGCCGGTCAGGCCATAGCCGGACACTTCAGCGTAGATCTTCGCGCCGCGGGCCTTGGCGTGCTCATACTCTTCAAGCACCAGGACAGCTGCACCTTCACCCATGACGAAGCCGTCACGGTCCTTGTCATAGGGACGCGAAGCTTTTTCGGGCGTGTCATTGAAATTGGTCGACATGGCCTTGGCGGCGCAGAAACCGGCAATGCCAATACGGCCGATCACGGCTTCGGAGCCACCTGCGATCATCACATCGGCGTCGCCATACTTGATGAGGCGGGACGAGTCCCCGATGGCGTGGGCACCCGTGGCGCAGGCCGTCACGACCGAATGATTCGGTCCCTTGAACCCGTATTTGATCGAGACCTGGCCGGAGGCGAGGTTGATCAGGGCCGAAGGAATGAAGAACGGACTCACCTTGCGCGGACCGTGCTCGTGCAGCGTGATGGCCGTATCGTAGATGGATTCAAGACCGCCGATGCCCGATCCGATCAGGACGCCTGTGCGTTCCTTCTCTTCTTCATTTTCGGGCCGCCAATTGGCGTCTTCGACAGCCTCCTCTGCCGCCGCGAGGGCGTAGAGAATGAACTCGTCGATCCGGCGCATCTCTTTCTTGGAGACGAATTTTTCCGAATCGAACGCTTCGGGGTCCCCCTCTCCGCCACCACGGCCAGTCACCCATGGCACCTGGAAAGCGATCTTGCAGGGCATATCCTCAGGATCGAACGTATCGATACGTCCGGCCCCGGACTTCCCGGCAAGCAAACGTTCCCAAGTGGCCTCGCGTGTCGCCGCGAGCGGCGACACGATACCAATGCCAGTAATGACGACGCGGCGGTCAGACATGGAGACCCCTCCTGTCCAGGATGTCTTAAATGTGAGCCTTGATATGGGTCACGGCGTCGCCGACAGTGCGGATGGATTCCTGCACATCGTCCGGGATTTCGATATTGAACTCTTCCTCAAAAGCCATGACCAGCTCGACGAGGTCCAGCGAGTCTGCGCCCAGATCGTCGATGAAGCTCGCGCTTTCGACGACCTTGTCACCTTCCACGTCGAGATTGTCGACAACGATTTTCTTAACACGTTCAAGAACGTCAGACATGCTTACCTCTCTTAAATGCCTGAGGAATGGCCCGAAATCCGAACCATTGTGTTGCGCCTAGCACACAGTTATCCGAGCCGCCAAGCCCTTGTATAGCTGTGAACTGTGCCTATCAGATCATGGCCATACCGCCATTTACGTGCAGCGTCTGCCCCGTAACGTAAGCGGCTTCGTCCGAAGCCAGATACACAGCAGCTGCAGCAATATCGCCACCCTGTCCCAGCCGGCCGGCCGGAATTCTCCCGAGAAGCGAACTCTTCTGCGCTTCAGGCAGCACATCCGTCATCGGCGATTCGATGAAGCCGGGCGCGATCGCGTTAGCCGTAATGCCGCGGCTCGCGACTTCCTGAGCCAGCGATTTGGTGAAGCCGATCATGCCCGCCTTGGACGCGCAATAGTTCGTCTGCCCCGGATTACCGGTCACGCCAACGACAGACGTGATGCCGATAATGCGGCCGTGGCGGCGCTTCATCATGCCCCGCACGACACTCTTGGTCAGGCGGTAATAGGAGCCAAGATTGACGTTGATGACATCGTTCCAGTCGTCATCCTTCATCTGCATCAGCAGCTTGTCGCGCGTGATACCAGCATTCGCGACGAGGATGTCGAGCGGCCCGATCACCTCTTCCGCCTTTGCAGCGAGGCCATCAACGGCCTCCGGGTCGGACAGGTTGCAGGTCACCACAGCGCTTTCGCCGGGCAGAGTCGCCGCCACCTCATTCAGCACGCCTTCACGCGTACCGGACAGGACGACTTTCGCGCCGGCTTCAGACAGGGCTTTCGCAATCGCGCTGCCGATGCCGCCGGAAGCGCCCGTAACGAGGGCCGTACGGCCGGAGAGTGTGAACATGGGATTATCCCTTCAAGGCTTGTGCGAAGGCTTCCAGATCCTCAGGCGAACCGAGGGTGAAGCCGTTCAGTGATTTTTCGATGCGGCGCTGCATGACCGTCAACACTTTACCGTTGCCAACTTCGCCCGTTGTGTCGACGCCTTCAGCCACCATGAACTGCACGCTCTCGGTCCAGCGCACGCGGCCAGTGACTTGAGCGACGAGGTTTTGACGGATCGTTTCCGGATCGGTGACCGGCGCCGCGGAAACGTTGGCGACGACCGGAACGACCGGCGCCTTGATATCGGTGCTGGCCAACGCTTCGGCCATGGCGTCCGCCGCAGGCTGCATCAGCGAGCAGTGGAACGGCGCGGACACGTTCAGCGGCATTGCCTTCTTCACGCCATTGGCCCTCGCCCACTCACAAGCCGCGTCGATTGCGGATTTGGAGCCGGACAGCACCAGCTGGCCTGGTGCGTTGTCGTTCGCCAGTTCGCACGCCCCACCTGCCTCCCGGCCAGCGGCACAAGCGGCTTCGGCCTGCGCCACATCGGCGCCCAGAAGCGCCGCCATGGCGCCTTCACCGGGCTGGACGGCCGACTGCATGGCATTACCGCGAATGCGCAGCAGACGTGCCGTATCGGCGATGGTCAGCGATCCTGCTGCAGCCAGCGCCGAATATTCGCCTAGCGAATGGCCAGCCACAAAGGCGGCGTCCTTTGCGGAAATGCCGAATTCGGCCTCCAGAGCCTTCATGGCAGCCAGCGAATGGCTCATCAGAGCGGGCTGGGTGTTTGCCGTGAGCGTCAGCTCTTCAATCGTGCCATTCCACATCAGGTCCGACAGCTTCTGGCCGAGCGCCTCATCGACGGTCTGGAACACCTCACGGGCGGCCGGATAGGCATCGGCCAGGGTCTTGCCCATGCCGATTTCCTGGCTGCCCTGGCCAGGAAAAATGAAAGCGAGTTTGATCATCGGCGATTCTCCCGAAATTTTCGCCGTGCCTAAAGGTGACACCGCGTGTGCGCAAGCTATTGAAATTCCTTGCCAGATAGGCTTTACAGCCGCCTTCATGGACAGGGATGCGGTCCTTGGTACTCCGGAATGAGCCGGGGGAAGAGGGGCCATCGTCCGGCAGTTTCCCGCTGTCAGGCGCCGCACCCCTTTGATTTTGGGAATGAAAACATGGCTTTTTACGAGCATGTCGTGATCACACGACCTGACATCTCGCCGGCCCAGGTCGACTCTTTTGTCGAAGAACTGTCCGGCTTTCTCAAGGAAAAAGGCGCCACCATCGGCAAGACCGAATACTGGGGCCTTCGCAACCTTGCCTACCCGATCAAGAAGCAGCGCAAGGGTCACTACTCGCTGATCAACATCGACGGTCCGGCTGAAGCGATCCACGAACTGGAACGCCGCCAGCGCCTGTCCGAAGACGTGATGCGCTACATGACCATCCGCGTGGAAGAGCTCACCGACGAACCGTCGCCGGTCCTCTCCCGCAAAGAACGCCGCCGCGACTAGGAAAGGGACAGGACATGGCTCAGAAACTGAACATTACGAATATCCCGGCCCGCCGTCCGTTCGGCCGCCGCCGCAAGGTTGATCCGTTTTCGGGCGATAACGCCCAGGCGATCGACTACAAGGACGTGAAACTGCTCCAGCGCTACATCTCTGAAAAAGGGAAAATCGTGCCGAGCCGTATCACGGCTGTGAACCTGAAGAACCAGCGCAAGCTTGCCCAGGCCATCAAACGTGCCCGCATGCTCGCCCTGCTTCCCTTCGAAGTGAAGTAAGGAGAGACTGACATGCAAGTGATCCTCCTTGAGCGCGTCGAAAACCTCGGCGGTATCGGCGAAGAAGTGAAAGTGAAGAACGGTTTCGCCCGCAACTTCCTTCTCCCGCAAGGCAAGGCCCTGATGGCCAACGACCGCAACCGCGCCCGTTTCGAGCGTGAACGCGACGCCATCGAAGCCCGCAACGCGGAAGCCCGCGCAGCTGCTGAGAACGAATCCCAGAAGCTGGACGGCGCAATCTTCGTGCTGATCCGTCAGGCTGGCGACACTGGCCACCTTTATGGCTCCGTCACCGCCCGTGACATCGCAGACGCTGCTGAAGCAGCTGGCTACAGCGTGCCGCGTTCCGGCGTGCGCCTCGACAAGCCGATCAAAGAGATCGGCATGTACGACGTGTCCGTTCGCCTCCACGCGGAAGTGACTGTCACTGTGCAGGCAAACGTCGCCCGCTCGCAGGACGAAGCTGACCGTCAGGCCAAAGGCGAAGACATCGTTGCGGCGCTGCAGGCTGCAAACCAGGCGATGGCTGACGAACAAGCCGGCGAACTGGCCGAAGCAGCTGCCGACCGCGCTGCTGAAGGCCCGGCTGAAGAAGAATAAGCTTCCCGGCATCCAAGATTAGAAAGGCCGCACTTCCGGGTGCGGCCTTTTTCTTTGGCATTTCCGGGGCTTCGCGGGTCATCCACCGATGAGAGGTATTTATCCACAGGTCTGGCCGCTCTATCACCGTGCACTCTCACCTGAGGTAAGGTAGGGTTAATATCATGCCTCTTGACGACACAGCTTCCCCCAAAGACACCATCGCGCCGCCGCACAATCTGTCGGCCGAAGCCGCTGTGCTGGGCGCGATCCTGTTCGACAACAACTCCTATCAGCGCGTCGCGGATATCCTGCGTGCGTCGGACTTTTACGCTCCGGCCCACCAGGAACTCTATGAGGTCGCATCCGTGATGATTCAGCAGGGTCGCATCGCCGACGGCGTGACCCTGCGAGAGCATTTCGAAAAGGCCGAGAAGCTCTCCGAAATCGGTGGCGCCCGCTACCTTGAACAATTGCTCGACTCTGCGGCCTTCGGCGCCGAGGTGAGCGACTACGCACACATGATCCGCGACCTCGCCATGCGCCGTTCTCTGGTCGGGATCGGCAGCGACCTGCAGGGTCGCGCCCTCCACCCCTCCCCGGATGAAAGCGGCGAGCGGCAGATCGAACTCGCTGAACGCCAGCTGTTCGATCTTGCCGAACGCGGCGCGTCCGGGCGTGGCTTTACCAGCTTCGCCGAGGCGCTGACGGAATCGCTGAAAACTGCCGAGGCGGCCTACAAGCGCGAAGGCAAGATTGCCGGCATCCCGACCGGCCTGCGCGACCTCGATGAAAAGCTCGGCGGCATGCACCGGTCCGACCTCATTATCCTCGCTGGGCGCCCATCTATGGGTAAGACCTCGCTCGCAACCAACATCGCCTACAACGCAGCCTCAGCCTATCGCGCCGAGATGCAGGAGGACGGCTCCAAGAAAACAGTAGACGGAGCGATCGTTGGCTTCTTCTCACTGGAGATGTCGAACGAACAGCTCGCCACGCGTATCATCGCGGAACGCACTGGCATCACCACGCACCGCATTCGCCAGGGCGATCTCGACAAGGGCGATTTCGAACGCCTGCGCGAAGCCACGGAAGAGCTTCAAAACCTTCCGCTCTACATCGATGATACCGGCGGCATCTCGATCAGCCAGCTGGCTGCCCGTGCCCGCCGCCTGCAGCGGTCTGTCGGCCTCGACATGATCGTGATCGACTACCTGCAGCTGATCACGGTCAGCACATCCGGCGCCAATTCCAGCCGCGTGCAGGAGATCACCCAGATCACCACCTCTCTGAAGGCGCTGGCAAAGGACCTGAACGTCCCCATCATCGCACTGTCCCAGCTATCCCGTGCCGTGGAGCAGCGTGACGACAAGCGCCCGCAGCTCTCCGACCTTCGCGAATCCGGCTCCATCGAGCAGGATGCCGACGTCGTCATGTTCGTCTATCGCGAAGAATACTACCTCGCCCGGACCGAACCCGGCGCCGATCCGAGCGATCCGGCTTCAAACGAAAAATGGGCCAAGTGGCGCCAGCGCATGGATGAAGTCTACGGCAAGGCCGAATGTATCATCGGCAAGCAGCGTCACGGTCCAATCGGCCGTGTCGAACTCGCCTTCGATTCCAACATCACGCGCTTCGGCGACCTGACCAAGGATCAGCAGGGTTACGGCGCCGACTTCGAGTAAAACTCAGGTCAGCGCAGCGTGCAGCAGGTCCAGCGCCTCGATGGCGAAGCGGCGCATATTGTCTTCCCGATCGTTAAGGCCCGTTTCCAGGGTGCGGGAAACCTCGAAACCGTCGGGCCCGCAGACCGCGACGCAGGTGTGTCCCGCCGCATCGCCATAGCCATTGCCAGTTGGGCCGGAAGCCCCTGTCTCGCAAAGCCCCCAATCTGCCCGCAGCTTCCTGCGGATCGTCCGCGAGAGCAGCCGAGCATAGGGCTCCGTCGAGGAGCGCATGTCGCCCAGGTCTTCCTTTGTGAGGCCCAACAGGCCGCGAAACGCCTGAGGCGTATAAATCACCCCGCCGCCCCGGTAGAAGGCTGACGCCCCCGGCTGAGCCAGCAAGGCTGCCGAGATCAGTCCTCCCGCCGAGGATTCCGAAATCGCGACGGTTTCGCCGCGCTGTCTGAGGTGCTCACCGATGTCGGCAGCGATGGAGAGAAGGTTTTGCATGCCTTCCATGAACCAATGGCGGGCCGGGCTGGCAAGTCTCTACGTTACGACAGGTGTTGGATTTACCCGCCTTTACCGTCACACTCGCGAGAAACCGCAGGAGGAAACCGAAGTGGATCTGCATCTTAAAGGAAAGAACGCCGTCATTCTTGGTGGCACACGCGGCATTGGCCGCGCCATCGCCGACACGCTCGCAGGCGAAGGCGCGAATGTCGCTGTCTGCGCCCGGAACGAAAAACAGGTCGCCGAGACCGTCGAGGCGCTTCAGGCCAAAGGCGTGAAAGCAACCGGCGCTTCGGTGGACATCACGGATGAAGACGCCCTCAAATCATGGATCCGGAAAGCCGGCGTCGAACTCGGCGGCATCGACATCCTGGTCTCCAATGCGGGTGCCATGGCGCAGGGCAATACGCCGGAAGCCTGGACGCAGAACTTCCAGCTCGACGTGCTGGGCGCCGTCAACGCGTTCAACGCAGCCGAGCCCTTCCTGGACAAGGCCGCCAAATCGCATGGCGATGCTGCCTTCGTCATTATCGCTTCTGTCTCTGCCGCGCAGGCAGACCGGGCAGACTCCTACGGCCCTATCAAGGCATCACTCATTCACTTCGCCAAAGGCCTCGCCCGCGAGAACGCTGCCAATCGCCTTCGCGTGAACGTCGTCTCGCCGGGCATGGTCTATTTCGAGGGCGGTATCTGGCACATGATCGAGACGAACCAGCCGGAATTCTTCAAACAGGCCAATTCCCGCAACCCGACCGGTCGCTGCGCCACGCCGCAGGAGATCGCGAATGCGGCCGTATTCCTGGCCAGCCCCGCCTCTTCCTACACAACGGGTGTGAACCTCGTCGTGGATGGCGCGGTCTCAAATCGCGTGAATTTCTGAGCGTGCCGGCAGGCGGGCCTTACAGCCCGCCCAGCCACTCGATCAGGTGACGGTTCACTTCTTCCGGGCGCTCTTGCTGGGTCCAGTGGCCGCAGCCTTCCAGCAAGTGGCATCCGCGAAGGTCCGCCAGGTTCGGCTTCATCGCCGCGACGACATCTCCTCGGAACATCTTCAGCACGAGGTCCTTCGTGCCGCCGATGAACAGCGACGGCTGCTGGATCACCGGATTGGCCGGATGGTTCTTCAGGAATGCATAATCGCGCGCATGATTGCGATATCGGTTCAGCGGCCCGCGGAAACCGGACTTGCGAAACTGGCTGTCATAATAAGCGACATCCTCCTCGCTCAGCCAAGGAAGCGGCATCGGCGGCTCCGGCAGTCGGAGCAGCAGCGTGTCGCCATGCTTCTTGTCGGTTGGCCATGTGCCATCCGGTGCATCGCCGGAAATCGCATAGTAGAACCGGCGGATGGTTGCCGCAGGATCAGATTCCAGTTCCGCTTCCGGCGGGCCGACATCCTGGAAATAGACCTGGTAGAAGAACAGGCCCCGCTCAGTGAACACCTTGTGCACCATGTCCAGGAACATGACGTCGCCCATCGGCGTGTAAGGCACGGATAGCCCGGCAACCGCCCGGAACCTGTCTGCATGCAGACGGGCTGTGTTCCACGCAATCGGCGCGCCCCAGTCGTGCCCGACGACGACAGCCTTCTCTCCCGGTGACAAAGCCTCTGCCAGTCCGGCGATATCGCCGGTCAGGCTTTCAAGGTCATACGCCTCGATCGGCTCGGGACGTTCGGATTCGCCGTAACCACGCACATCCGGCGCAGCGACCCGGTAGCCGGCCTCGCTGAGCGCCTTGATCTGGTGGCGCCAGGAATACCAGCTCTCCGGGAATCCGTGGACGAGCACGACAAGCGGCCCGTCCCCGGCGGTCGCCACGCGAAGCGTGACGCCATTCGTCTTTACAAACTCGAAGTGCTGCTCACTCACGAGCCGTCACCGCCAATCCATTTGAATTCCGGCTCGTCCCACCACGGGAAGAAGCTCGGCATGCCGTCGGACACTTTCACCGGATAGGTCGGCTTGCGCTTCTCAAGGAAGCTCATCACGCCTTCACGGGCGTCTTCCGTCTTGCCGCGCGAGTAGATCGAAGCGGAATCGACAATGTGGGCTTCCATCGGATGGCTGGCACCCAGCATGCGCCACATCATGTGACGGGTCAGCGTGGTGGACACCGCCGCGGTATTGTCTGCGATCTCGCGGGCGAGTTCCTTGGCCTTATCGAGAAGTTCCGCCTGCGGATAGACGGCTTTAACGAAGCCAGCGTCCAGCGCCTCCTGTGCCGGGAAGATCCGGCCGGTAAAGCACCAGTCCAGCGCCTGCTGAATACCCACGAGGCGCGGCAGGAACCAGGAAGACGCCGCTTCCGGGTTGATGCCCCGACGATTGAACACAAAGCCGAAGCGCGCATTGTCAGATGCGAGGCGGATATCCATCGGCAGCTGCATGGTCACGCCGATACCGACTGCAGCGCCGTTGATGGCGCCGATGACCGGCTTCAGGCTATTGAAGATGCGCAGCGTCACGCGGCCACCACCGTCACGGCGGATGTCTTCCTCGGACGACCGGCCAGCCTCGCCGTCACCGGCACGCTTGTCGTAATCGAACGTCTTGGCGCCGGAGGACAGGTCGGCCCCGGCGCAGAAGGCGCGGTCGCCATGGCCCGTCACGATGACGACGCGGATGTCGTCGTCGGCGTCGGTGATGTCGAAGGCTTCAATCATCTCCTGCATCATCTTGCCCGTGAAGGCGTTCATCTTGTCCGGCCGGTGGAGGGTCAGGATGGCGATGCCATCTTCCTTCTCCAGCTTGATTTCCGTGAATTCCTTTAGCGCCGTTGCTGCCATTGGCTTGTCTCCCTATTGCTTCGACGGCCAGTGAGGCGGGGTTCCGCAAGGTTCGTCAAGCGCCGAGAAAGGACAATCGTCTCCCTCGCCTCGACGTATGCCCGGCGATTGAGATCGATACCCGCCGCTACGCGCGCTTGACGCACGGGGTCAACGGGCCGGATAGTTCATCAAAACACCGAGAGCCAGTACAGGACTGCCCTATAATGCGACTCCTACCCACCTTCACCGCGATTATATTTGCTTCGGCCCTCACAGCACCCGCCATTGCCGAAACCACCTACCTGACGGCGGACCGTTTTGTAGATCCGGCAGCGGGAAAAACGATCCGGAATGCCGCCTTCATTATCACTGACGGCAAAGTGACGGCGAGAGGCACCAAATCCTCCCTTCGGGCACCTGAAGGGGCGGACGTCATCGAATTCGGTAGCGGCTCCACCCTCATGCCGGGCTTCATCGACATGCACGTTCACCTGACAGGCGATGCGGAAGACCCGCCCTATTACTCGCTCAGCTTCTCCGACGAACGCATGGCCATCACCGGCGTGAAGAATGCGAAGCTCACGCTGCTCGCGGGTTTCACAACGGTGCGCAATGTCGGCGCGGAAAGCTATGGTGACGTGGCCCTGCGTGATGCGATCAATGAAGGCGACGTGCCCGGCCCGCGCATGTTTGTCTCCGGCCCGCCGGTTGGCATCGTCGGGGGGCACTGCTCGGACAACAACCTTCTGCCGTCCGAATACGCCCTGTCGGGAGAGGGGGTCGCGACCGGCCCATGGGAATTTCGTGCGCAGGTTCGGGAAAACATCAAATACGGCGTCGACCTCATCAAGACCTGCTCCACCGGCGGCGTTTTCTCCAAAGGGACAGCCCTGGGCGCCGCGCAAGGCACGCTGGAAGAGCTCACCGCCGCCGCAGAAGAGGCCCATGCACGCGGCCTGAAAATTGCCAGCCATGCGCATGGCACGGTCGGCATCAAAAATGCCATCCTCGCGGGCATCGACACGATCGAGCACGCCTCCATCCTCGACGACGAAACGATCCAGCTCGCCAAGGACCGCGGCGTCTGGCTGTCCATGGACATCTACAATACCGAATACACACTTTCCGAAGGCGAGAAGAACGGCATCCTCCAGGAGTCACTCGACAAGGAACGCGCCATCTCTAAAATCCAGCGCGACAGCTTCACCCGTGCCGTGAAGGCTGGCGTGAAAATGGTGTTCGGGTCGGATTCCGGTGTCTATCCGCACGGCCTCAACGGCAACCAGTTCTTGCGCATGGTCCAGTTCGGCATGACGCCGATGCAGGCCCTGCAGGCCGCCACCGTCAATGCTGCGGACGCGCTTGGCAAGACGGGGATTGTCGGATGTGTGGAAGCCGGCTGCTCAGGTGATTTCGTCGCCGTGACGGGCAACCCCCTTCAGGACATGTCGCTGTTGGCGGACGTCGACTTCGTCATGAAGGAAGGCGTCGTCTACAAGTCAGATGGCAAACCGCAGGCGTCCGCTTTCTGAGGCGACCACACATGGAGTTTCACGATTTCCCACCCGTCACGACCTATGCGGCACCTTTCTTCGTGCTGTCCGTCGTGCTGGAATGGTGGGGCGTAAAGACCGGGCGCTTCCACGGCCGGTATGAGACGAAGGACGCGTTCACCTCGCTTGCGATGGGCATCGGCAATGTCGTCGTGAATACGCTGACGGCGACAATCTTTTTCTGGCTGCTGATTGTCGCCTGGCCGTACCGGGTACTCACCCTGCCCTATACGTGGTGGAGTTTTGTCGCCTGCTTCGTGCTCTATGACTTCATCTATTACTGGAAGCACCGGTTCGCCCACCGCGCGCGCTGGTGGTGGATGGAACATGTCACCCACCATTCCTCTGAGCACTACAATTTAACCACCGCGCTGCGCCAGCCATGGTTCGGACCGTTCACCGGGCTCTATATCCTCGGCCTTCCGATGGTGATCCTTGGCTTCCACCCCTATCTCATCGGCTTCGCAGCGGGCTGGAACCTGCTCTACCAGTTCTGGATCCATACCGAGGCCATCAACAGGATGCCAAAATGGTTCGAGGCGGTGATGAACACGCCGTCGCACCACCGGGTGCACCACGCCACGAACCCGCGCTATCTCGATACCAATTATGCAGGGGTCTTCATCATCTGGGACAAGATGTTCGGGACCTTTGTGCCGGAACTCGATGAAGACAAACCGGTCTATGGCATCGTGAAACCGGTCGGCTCCTACAATCCCTTCACCGTTGCCTTCCACGAATTCTTCGCCCTGATGCGGGACTGCGCCAGTGACGGCCTGCGCCCGGACAAATGGTTCGGCCGGTTAATCAATGCGCCGGGCTGGAACCCGGATGGCCACCACAACCGCTCCGTCGAGCTGAAACGCGACTTTGTCGCCGAACACCCCGATCAGGCCGGCAAGCCGGGACTGCCCAGATGAACGATACCGAAGCGCTGATCCATCGCTACTATGAAGCCTTCAACGCCAAGGACTGGGAAGGCATGCTCGCCTGCCTGGCCGACGATGTCCGCCATGACGTGAATGAAGGCGGCGCCCGCGGCGGGCGGGACAAGTTCCGCGCCTTCCTCGCCCATATGGACACCTGCTACGATGAGACGCTGACCGACATGGCAATCATGGTGTCCCGGAACGAACGGCGCGCGGCGGCAGAGTTCATCGTCAACGGAACCTACAAGACGACGGACGGCGACCTGCCGGCCGCACGCGGCCAGACCTACCGCCTGCCCGCCGGGGCTTTCTTTGAAGTGGAGGATGGCTTCATCCGCCGCGTCACGACCTACTACAATCTCAGCGAATGGGTCCGACAGGTCTCGTGAAGATCCGCCCGCTTTCCGGCGCGGATCTGGATGCGGCGCTGCCAGCGCTCGCCCGCCTGCGGATCGAGGTTTTTCGCGCGTATCCATACCTCTATGAAGGCTCGCTCGCCTATGAGGAGAGCTATCTGCAGAAACTCGCACGTGCCAGGGATGCCTTCATCGTCGCGGCAGAAACCGGCGATGGCGAAATCGTCGGCTGCGCCACCGGGTCCGGCATAGACGACCAGCATGCTGAGTTCTCCCAGCCTTTGCTGGTCGCGGGCTACGACCTGCCGACGACCTTCTATTTCGGGGAATCGGTCCTGCTGCCAGCATATCGTGGCAAGGGCACCGGCCACGCCTTCTTCGACGCCCGCGAAGCGCACGCCATCGCCCATGGCTACAAGCGCGCCTGCTTCTGCGCCGTGGAGCGGCCGGACGATCATCCGAAGCGCCCTGCCGGCTACACACCGCTTGATGCCTTCTGGCAGGCCCGTGAGTACCGGAGACTGCCCGGCGTGACCGCCCATTTCACCTGGCCCGAGACGGCCGGTGGATCGGAGATCAATCACCCGATGGCCTACTGGCTGCGGCAGTTCTAACGCTTTCCGCAACGTCTCCGGTGGACGCCATCGCCAGTGTGAGTATGGTCACTTCTGACTATTTCGAAGGGGCCGGGCACAGGCGCCCCCGAAATTCGTGAGGAGACCCTGGAATGCATCCCCATCACCACGCAAAGACCAACCCGGACAAGCCCGCCTACATTATGGCCGGATCGGGTGAGATCGTCACCTATGGCCAGCTCGAAGCGCGTTCCAACCAGATCGCGCACGCCCTGCGCGGCGCGGGTTGCAAGCCGGGCGACACGATCGCGCTGTTTGCTGAAAACTCGCCGCGGTTTTTCGAGGTCTGCTGGGCTGCCCAGCGAGCCGGGCTGTACTATGTCGCCATCTCGTCCCGCCTGACGGCGCCGGAAGTGGAATACATCCTGTCGGACTCCGGCGCGAAACTCTTCATCGCAGGCGCTTCCAAGCGTGCCGTGGCAGAAGAAGTGAAAGCCCTCACCGACCTCGGGCACTACTGGTCCATCGATGGCCCCATGCCGGGCTTCATGCCGCTGGAACAGATCCGGAGCGAGTTCCCGGAATCGCCGATTTCCGACCAGACGGCCGGCACGGACATGCTCTACTCCTCCGGCACGACCGGCCGGCCGAAAGGCATCCGCCCGGCGCTGGAGCCGGACACGCCGATCGACGACACCAATGTCCTGGCGCAGGTGCTTCAGGCCTTCTCCGGTGCAGGAGAGGATAGCGTCTACCTGTCGCCCGCGCCGCTCTATCATGCGGCGCCGCTGCGCTACTGCATGACCTTCATGAGGTTCGGCGCCACGCTGATCATCATGGAAAAGTTCGATGCGGAATCGCTGCTGAAATACATCCAGCAATACAAGGTCACCCATATCCAGATGGTGCCGACCATGTTCGTAAAACTGCTGAAGCTGCCTGAAGAGGTCCGCAAGTCCTACGACGTTTCCAGCCTGAAATGGGTCGTCCACGCCGCCGCGCCATGCCCGGTGCCGGTGAAGGAACAGATGATCGAATGGTGGGGGCCCATCATCGACGAATACTATGCCGGCTCCGAAGGCAACGGCATGACCTGGGCGAAGAGCCCGGAATGGATGACCCACAAGGGAACGGTCGGCAAGGCCGTCTATGGCGAGGTCCACATCTGCGACGAGGAAGGCAACGAAGTCCCGGTCGGCGAAGAAGGCCAGGTCTACTTCTCCGGCACCACACCGCCGAACTATCACAACTCTCCGGACAAGAACGAAGCCGCCCTCAACCCGAAGCACAAGGACTGGTCATCCCTCGGCGATGTCGGCAAGCTGGATGAAGACGGCTATCTCTACCTGACGGACCGCAAGGCGTTCATGATCATTTCCGGCGGTGTGAACATCTATCCGCAGGAGACCGAGAACGTCCTGATCACCCACCCGAAAGTGGCTGATGTCGCCGTGATCGGCGTGCCGGATGACGAGTTCGGCGAGTCCGTGAAAGCCGTCGTCCAGCCGATGCCGGGGGTCGCGCCCTCCGATGAACTTGTCGCGGAGCTGATGGAATTCGCGCAGGCCAATCTGTCGAAACTCAAATGCCCGAAAAGCATCGACTTCGATCCGGAACTACCCCGCCACCCGACCGGCAAGCTCTACAAGCGCCTCATCCGCGACCGCTACTGGGGCAAGAAAGACAGCCGCATCGTATGATATGGAAACGGCCCGGGCGGGAAAGCACCCGGGCCGCCGATGACTGCGCGATCTTAGGGAGCGGCGCTCCAGCGGAATGATCAGTGTGGACCTGTACCGAAGACGGTCGTTTCCTCGACAACGAACATCGGTGAGTTTTCGAGATCGATGAATTTGAGTTCGTCTTCGCGAAGGGCAGCCAGCGCAGCAGCAGAACTTGGGCTGCTGGCGACTTCCACAAGATCCTCGATTGAGAGGAACCAGGCTTGCCCGATGCCGTCATACTTCTCCGGTCCATTACGCTGTTGGCGCAGGACCGCACTGACGATGTCCTCATTCGCATTTGACTGGACGTAACGCACAATTCTCAAATCGTCTTTCAACCGATCAATCAGAGAAGCGTGCATATTCATCCAGTGGTCCTCGAATTCTTCGCGGCTAAGTCCTGGCTTGCGGCGGATGCACATGATTGTTTTGACGGTCATTTCCTGATCCTTTCTACAGGTAAACTGGGAGAGAAGAGTTTGGCCACGGCAGATATGTTCTGCGATTTCCAGGGACGTGCGCGGTCAAGCAAATCTTGCGCGCAATTTGTCATTGGCAATGACGTACCCAGATAGTCAGAGGCAGAAGCAAGGTACTCAAGATCCTTGAGCGCCATTGAAATCGGGAACAGTGGATCGTAATTTCCTGCTGCGATCTGCCGCAAAGTCGCCATGGTGATCGGGCTGGCAACGGGCGTCTGCGCAAGCAGTTTTGAAACCGCATCCAACGAAAGCCCGGCCCGTTCAAGGAATCCGCAAGCTTCGGCCGCCGCCACGACCTGGCAAGCCAACATTCCGTTTACGGCAAGTTTCGACAGGCTTGCGAGCGGTGGTGACCCGAGATCATGCACCCCCTTCCCGAGATGCCGGAACACAATGCCGGCCTCTTCAATATCTCTCTCGGCACCACCAGCCAGAAACATCAGCGTTCCTGCTTCTGCCTGAGGAAGTGACCCCGATACAGGAGCCGCAACAAATCGCATCCCCAGCCGCCCGGCTCGCTCAGTCAGCGCTTGGGTGCGGACAGGAGACAGCGTACTGCAGTCGATGGCAATCGCATCCGGTCTCAGACCGGCAAACACGCCATCCTTCCCGTTCCAGACAGCTTGTGACGCGGAATCCCCCTCAACCATTACCACTACAAAGTGCGCATGACGGACGGCCTCTGCCGCAGAGTTGGCAAATTTGGCGCCCTTCCCGACAAGTGGTGCTGCCCGTTCCGACGTGCGGTTCCAGACTGTCAGGGAGGCTCTCGCATCCAATAGCCGGGTCGCCATCAGGCCACCCATGGTCCCGGTTCCGATCCAGGCAATAGACCGTCCTGATAGATCCTGCATTGTGTCGCTCCGTTCGTTCCAGGCGATATGTGCAGAAACTTCCGCCACCGGCGATAACCAGCAAGGTCATGTTGCACACCGACGCTTTTGCTAAGATGGTCCGCGAGAGGTGTTCGGGAGCGAACTGGGTGACCAAAGATGGAAAAATAACCGGACCGGAAGGTTACCTGCCAGCAACACTAGGCAATCTGCTTCGGCAGTGGCGCCAAGCGGCTGGCCTCAGCCAGCTGGATCTCGCCCTCGACCTTGGCACTTCCACACGCCACCTGAGTTTTCTCGAAAGCGGCAAGGCCCGCCCCAGCGAAGCGATGCTGAATGCCATAATGCTGGGGTTGGATGTTCCATCCTCCGAGCACAACACATTACGTCTGGCCTCAGGGTTCAAACCTCTGCCAGACATAAACCCAAAAGCTCCGCAGGAACGCGGGCAGGTGCGACGTATTATAGAACAGGTCAAAGTTGCGAATGCGAGCGTACCCCTTCTGGTCAAGGATCAGATTTGGGATGTCATCGATGCCAATGACCTGGCGCGCAACGTTTTCAGGGGATTGCTTGGCCGAGACATATTTGCCGCCTCTCCTTTCATAAACGTTCTGGAACTTGTTTTCGCCTCAGATCTTTTGCGGCCCAAACTGATAAACTGGGAGGAGATTGCCGACGCCACAGTCCGCCATGTCCGTTACGAGACGGGCCTCGCCAGCGAGAACCCTGCTTTCAGAGCAGTCCTCGAACGGGTTTCAACCATGCCCGGATTTGCCAGTCGCTGGACCAGTATTGCGACTGGAAGTGCCGGCGGGCTTGCCACCCGGTATATTTTTGACCTGCCGGACGGACAGCGAGCCTATGACTCCATCCTGACCTCGCTCGGCGCCCCATATGAATCATTATTGAGTGGCGTTCGCTTCGATACGTTTCACCCGGTAGCGACAAGCGTCAAATACTGATCGACCCACTGGCACGGGCACTCGACACACGTTACCAGATGCCATGACCCAGATCCCGAACCAGCGCCACCTGTTCGACATCCCCGACGATGTCGCCTATTTCAACACCGCCACGATGGGGCCGATGACGAAGGCCGCGGTCGAGGCCGGGCAGAAAGGCCTCGCGCGAAAGCTCCATCCGTGGACCATTCCGGACACGGAGTTCTTTGCCGATACAGAACGCCTGCGCCCACTGCTCGCAGAGCTGATCGGCGCGGACACAGACGGCATCGCCTTCTCGCCCTCCGTCAGCTATTCGCTGGCCACGGCGGCGCGGAACCTGCCCCTGTCGAAGGGGCAGGAAATCCTGCTGCTGGAGGATCAGTTCCCGTCCAACGTCTACACTTGGCGTCAACTGGCGAAGGAAACAGGCGCCACGATCCGCACGATCGGTGCCCACGACAACGAAACCCTGTCGGATGCATTGCTCGGCGCCATCGGGCCGCAGACTGGGCTCGTCGCTTGCGCGAATGTCCGCTGGACGGACGGGGCGGGCATGGACCTCATTGCCATCGGCAAGCGCTGCCGCGAGGTCGGCGCCGCCCTGGTGCTGGACCTGACGCAGAGCTGCGGCGCGCTCGCCTTCGACGTGAAGGACGTGCAGCCAGACTTCGTAGCCGTCGCCGCCTATAAGTGGCTGCTCGCACCCTACGCTACCGGCTTTTTTTATGTCGCCCCGCAGCACCGGAACGGCACGCCGCTGGAGCAGAACTGGATCACGCGGGAAGGCTCGTCGAACTTCGCGCGCCTGATCGACTATACCGACAATTATGGCCCCGGCGCCCAGCGCTTCGACATGGGCGAACGGTCCAACTTCGCCCTGCTGCCGGCGTTCGAGTCGGCGATTCGGACGATCCTCGACTGGGGCGTCGCCAACATCCAGGAAACGCTCGGCGCCCGGAACGCGACGCTGGCCGGAAAACTGGAGGCGATCGGGCTCGACTGTCCGCCGGCAAGTGTCCGCGGCGCGCATTATCTCTGCCCGCACCTCCCGGACAGCGTGCCGGCCGACCTTACGGCCCGGCTAAAGGAGGACGGCATCTATGTCTCGCGGCGGGGCGACCGGCTGCGCATCACCCAGCACCTCTTCACCAGCGATGCCGATGTGGAGCATTTTATCGCAAGGCTTGCGCATCATCTGAACGCCTGAGGTCACGCGATGATCCGGCATAGTCCGGTATGATCATGGCGTAATCTCCGGGTTCACGGGCGAATTACCCTACCGTCAGGCTTGCCCCGACCCGGCCGACGCGCCAAAACAGGCCAGCACATTTATTAGGAGGACTCCATGGCTAACCCACGCGTCGTCGCCTTCGATGACCTTGAATCCATTGCAGGTCAGGAAGTCGGCGTGTCCGACTGGCACCTGATCGACCAGGACCGCGTCAACCTGTTCGCCGACGCAACCGGCGACCATCAGTGGATCCACGTCGACGTCGAGAAAGCCACCAAGGCCATGGGCGGCCCGATCGCTCACGGCTTCCTCACCCTGTCCCTGCTGCCGATGCTGGGCGCCGAAGTCATGCGCGTGACCGGCACGACCCGCGGCATCAATTACGGCTCCGACAAGGTGCGCTTCACGAACATGGTGCCGGTCGGCTCCAAGGTTCGCCTGCGCCAGAAATGCCTGTCGGTGGAGCCGAAAGCCGGCGGCAAGCAGATGAAAATGGAAGCCACCGTCGAGATCGAAGGCCAGGAGCGTCCGGCCCTCGTCGCAGAGTCCATCACTGTCCTCTACGCGTAGGCCACTGAAGACGTGACACTTTTTCGGCCGCTCCGTCTTCCGGGGCGGCCGTTCTGTTTTTGGCGCTGGTGAAAAATGCCGCCGCCACGCCTATATGATCCTGCCCGGCTAAGGAGACCCCACATGACCCAGCGCATCGACCGTTCGGACCGCGAGTGGCGGGAACTGCTGACCGAAGAGGAATACCGCGTCGGCGTGAAAGAAGGCACAGAACGCGCCTTTACGCCCGGCAACTATAATGACGAAAAGCGCGCCGGCACCTATCACTGCAAGGGCTGCGACACCCCGCTCTGGTCGTCCGAGCACAAGTTCGACTCCGGCACCGGCTGGCCGAGCTACTGGCAGCCGATCACGCCCGGCGCGGTGGGCACCAAGACCGACTTCAAGATGATCATCCCCCGCACCGAGTGCCATTGCGCCACCTGCGGCCTGCACATGGGGCACGTCTTCAAGGACGGTCCGCCGCCGACCGGCGAGCGCTGGTGCATCAATGGGGTGGTCCTGGACTTCCGTCCGGACGAATAGGTCTGGACAGGCCCATCCTCCGCTGCTCCATTCGCAACCAAGGTAGGAACACTCTGGTTGGAGCAAAAAATGCGAAACTTTTCCCTGCTGGCTGGCGTCGCCGCAGCAGCCCTTCTCTCAGGATGTACAATGAACGAGAAAACTGACCTCGCCGCTGCACCGGCTGCCGAAGCGCCCGATACCGCGCCGGCAGCCCCAGTGGCAAAGCGGGTGGATTTCGAAATCACCCAGGTCGGCCGCACGCGTGTGGATCCGTATCACTGGATGAAGGATGACGCCTGGCAGGAAGTAATGCGCGACCCGTCCGTCCTGCGCGCAGACATCCGCGAGTACCTTGAAGCTGAAAACGCCTACACAAAGACAAACTTCGAGGAACCGACCGCGGAACTGCGGGAAACCCTGTTCCAGGAAATGAAAGGCCGGATCAAGGAAGACGACTCCACCGTTCCGGAGATTGACGGCCCATACGCCTATTATTCCCGTTACCGCGAAGGCGGCGAATATCCGATCATCGCCCGGAAGGACGCCGCCGATGCCTTCACTCCGGATGCCGAAGAGACCATTCTGCTCGACGGCGACAAGATGGCGGAAGGCACTGACTATTTCTCGTTCGGCAGCATCGATACCTCACCGGATCATAGCGTGATCGCCTACGCGCTCGATACACAGGGCAGCGAATTCTACACAGTCACGATCACCAATATCGAAACTGGCGAAGCAGCGGCAGAACCGATTTCGGACAGCTACGGCTCGTTCGAGTGGAGTGAGGACGGCAAGTCCATCTTCTGGGTGCACCGCGACGAGAACGCCCGGCCCGACGCCGTCTACGAGCGCGACCTCGAAACCGGCGAAGACACGCTGATCTATGAGGAAAAGGATCCCGGCTTCTTCGTTGGCGTTTCCAAGTCCGCCAATCGCGAGAAGATCTTCGTGACGTCCTCGAACCACACGACATCTGAGTGGCACTGGTTCGATGCGAGCGAGCACGCCCCGACGCTGCACACCATTGCTCCCCGTGAAAACGGCGTGGAGTATTCGGTCGTCGTCTGGGATGACCAATTCTACATTACCACGAATTCAGGCGGGGCCGTCGACTTCAAGGTCATGCGCGCGCCATTCGAAGCCAGTTCGCGTGATCATTGGGAAGAAGTCATTGCCCACCGGCCCGGCACATTGATTCTCGGCCTGCAGTCTCAGCAGGATTACCTCTCACGCATGGAGCGCGAGAACGGCCTGCCCCGGATCGTCGTACGGGCCCGCGGCGATGGCGCAGAGCATGAGATCAGCTTCGATGAAGCCGCCTACGATCTCGGGCTCGACTCTGGCTACGACTACGACGTGCCGATGCTGCGGTTTGAGTACGCCTCGCCCACCACACCGGACCAGGTCTACGACTACGACCTGAACACGCGCGAGCGCATCCTTCGCAAGACGCGGGAAGTGCCATCGGGCCACAATCCCGACGACTATGTCGCCGAACGCGTCATGGCGCCCAGCTGGGACGGCGTGGAAGTGCCCGTCACCCTGCTGCACCGCAAAGACACGCCGATCGACGGCACCGCGCCGATGCTGCTCTATGGCTACGGCTCCTACGGTATCACCATCCCGGCGGACTTCCGGACAAGCCGCCTGAGTCTCGTCGATCGCGGCTTCGTCTACGCCATCGTGCATCCGCGCGGCAGCATGGCGAAGGGCTATCAGTGGTACCTGGACGGGAAGCTCGAGAAGAAGACCAACACGTTCAAGGACTTCATCGCAGCCGGACACTACCTGGTCGACAATGGATATTCGGCGCCGGACAAGGTCGTGGCGATGGGCGGCTCCGCTGGCGGCCTGCTCATGGGCGCTGTCGCCAACATGGACCCGGAACTGTTCGTTGGCATGATCGCCGCAGTGCCGTTCGTGGACGTGATCAACACCATGTCTGACGAGAGCCTGCCGCTGACGCCGCCGGAATGGCCGGAATGGGGCAACCCGCTGATCAGCGCCGAAGACTACGACCAGATCGCCACCTACAGCCCGTATGACAATGTGAAGGCCCAGAACTATCCGGCGATGTTCATCACCGGTGGCCTTTCGGACCCGCGCGTGACCTATTGGGAACCGACCAAGTGGGCGGCAAAGCTCCGTCACGATGCGCCGGAAGGCGGACCGTACTTCCTCAAGATCAACATGGAAGCGGGCCATGGCGGCGCCTCAGGCCGCTTCGAAGGCCTGAAAGAAGTCGCCACGGAATACGCCTTTGCCCTCGCCGCAGTCGGCCAGATTGAAGACGTGGATTTGTCCAAGAAATAAGGCTTTCGGAGTGACGACCATTTCTCCGCACGACGGAGAAATGGTCGGAGCGGCGGGATTCGAACCCACGACCCCTAGTCCCCCAGACTAGTGCGCTAACCGGACTGCGCCACGCTCCGACGAGAGCGGCTTGTAACCAAGCCGCCCGGTGTGTGCAATGAATTATGTGGGTTCAGGCTGCGCGCCGCCCGAGCGCTGCGTCGATGCGGGATTTGATGTCGGTCAATTCCGTCAGAGCCCCTTCCAGACGAGCACGGCGATCGTCCGTCAGGCCTTTTGCAGCGTCTTCTGTGAACGCCTTCGCGACGCTCTCCTGAAGGTCCCGCGCCGGGCTGCTGCCGACAGGTGCACCTGCACCAAGCGTAGCCTCTCCATTCAGCACGGCAGACATGCCCTGTTCCGCAATCAGTGACTTGGCGCCCTTCAGAGTCATGCCGCGCTCATGCACCAGGATCTGGATGGCGCGTAGTGCGTCAACGTCCTGTGGACGAAACATGCGCCGCCCGTCGGGGCGCTTCACAGGGCGGACTTCACGCGGAAACTTGCTTTCCCAGTAGCGGATGACATGCGTCTCGATGCCGAGTTCCGAAGCTGCTTCTCCGATGGACCGGAATGCGGTCGCGGATTTTTCGATTCGGGCCCGGCTGGCGCTCATGTCTGTTCCTTCCTGGATATCTAATTATTGTCGACCTGCGCCTTCAGCATCGGCGACGGGCGGAAGGTGACAACGCGCCGTGCAGCGATCGTGGCCTCCTCCCCGGTTTTCGGATTGCGGCCCTCGCGGGCGGCCTTGGACCGCACCACGAAATTGCCGAACCGGGAGAGCTTCACTTCGTCTTCATGCTCCAGCGCCGCGCCGATCATATCCAGCGTCCGGTCGAGCAGATCCGACGATTCCTGCCGGGTCAGACCGACTTCGCTGACGATCTTGTCGGTCACTTCGGCGCGGGTGATGGTCTGGTTGGACATGGGATTCTCCCGATCTGGTTAAGATATAGCCAAGGATTGTTAACGGATTACTAGCGCATCCGTCAGCTAATATCCGTGAAATAATGGAGCTTGTCGCCTGAATTTAAAGGCGGAACAGGCTAGCGCCCCAGGAAAAGCCACCACCCATCGCCTCTGACAGGATCAGGTCGCCCTTTTTCGCCCGGCCGGAACGAACCGCATGGTTCAGCGCCAGCGGGATGGACGCTGCCGATGTATTGGCGTGCTCCTGGACAGTGACGATCACCTTCTCTTCGGCGATGTTCATCTTCTTTGCGACGCCATCGAGAATCCGCTTGTTGGCCTGGTGCGGCACGAACCAGTCGATGTCATCGCCTGTCAGGCCGGTCTCATCATAGATGGCCTGAATGGCGGACGAGATATTGGTCACGGCGTGCCGGAACACACGGTTCCCTTCCATGCGCACATGTCCGATCGTGCCGGTGGAGCTGACACCGCCGTCGACATAAAGAAGATCTGATTTCGTGCCGTCGGTCCGGATGTGGTGCGTGATCACGCCAGCGAGGTTGTCACCCGTCCACTCTTCAGCCTGCAACACAGCCGCGCCGCCGCCATCCCCGAACAAGACGCAGGTGCCACGGTCCGACCAATCGAGAATGCGCGTGAACGTTTCCGCGCCAATGACAATCGCTGTATTGAAGAGCCCCTGCCTCAACATGGAATCCGCCGTTGCCAGCGCAAACAGGAAGCCAGAGCAAACAGCCTGGACATCGAAAGCGGCGCCGCCCGTCATGCCAAGCTTGGCCTGGACGGCCGTCGCGGTGGCCGGAAAGGTCTGGTCCGGAGTTGTCGTCGCCAGCACGATGAGATCGACATCGGAGACCGGCACGCCGGCCGCCTCCAGCGCAGACCGGGCTGCAGCTGTCGCGATATCCGATGTCAGTTCACCTTCGGCAGCAACATGGCGGCGTTTGATGCCTGTGCGCTCCTGAATCCATTCATCGGATGTGTCGACCATTGCCGACAGATCGTCATTCGTCAGAACTTTTTCGGGAAGATAACCACCTGTCCCGCGGATGAAACTACGCCGTGCCATCTTGTTTCCTTCTTTGGGGTGGCTCACTCAGCCAGCCGCCGCCCCTTTCTTCTGGATACGCGCGAGATTTGCAGCAACCTCTTCCGGATAGTGACTTGTCGCAAGGTCTGCTGCCAGTCGGCATGCCGTGGCAAAGCCCTGCGCGTCTGTGCCGCCATGGCTCTTGACGGAGACACCGCCCAGGCCGAGCAGGACACCGCCATTGGCATTGCTGGGGTTCATCTGCTCACGGAGCTGTTTCAGGCCTGAAGAAGCAAGCACCGCCCCTGCCTTCGTCGCGAGGCTTTTCGTCAGGGCCTCCCGCACTCGAGTGCCCAGCATACGGGCCACCCCCTCACCCGTTTTCAGGGCCACATTTCCTGTGAAGCCGTCAGTCACAACCACGTCGACAGCGCCCATGGAGATATCATCGCCCTCGACGAAGCCCCGATAATCGAGGTCCAGACCGGAAGTCCGCAGGATCTCGTGGGCCTGGCGCACTTCGTCATGCCCCTTCATTTCTTCTGAGCCAATGTTCAGCAGGCCGATCGTCGGACGCTCCTTGCCCAAGGTCGCACGGGCGTATGCCTCGCCCATGATCGCAAACGAGACCAGCTGTGCGGCATCTGCCTCAACATTCGCACCGACATCCAGAACGACTGAGCGTCCAGCGAGGGTTGGCCACATGGCTGTCATGGCTGGTCGGTGCACGCCATCCATCTTGCGCAAGACAAGCATCGAGATGGCCATAAGCGCGCCGGTATTCCCTGCAGAGACAGAGGCGTTCGCACGGCCTTCTTTCACGGCTTCCAGCGCATTCCACATGGAGGAGCCTTTGCCACGGCGCAGCGCCTGGCTTGGCTTCATGTCGCTGGTGATCTTGTGCTCGCAGTGGACAATTTCGCAACGGGCCGAAAGCCCGGCATGCGCGGCCACCAGCGGGGTCAGGGAAGGCTCGTCACCAAACAGCAGGACGCGGGAATCAGGACGCTCCTTCAGGAATACTGCAACGCCATCGACGATCACGCCCGGTGCGTGGTCCCCGCCCATTGCATCAACTGACAGGATCGTTCCGCGAGTCATGGTGCCTTCCGGATTCAGGCCCTGCTGAGAGCCGTTCGCGCTGTTTAAGGCGCGCCTCAGACCTTGGCAACGCCGGGTCTGCTTGTCGCAGGGAAGGTCTGCCAAGGAGCCGTGCCAGACAAAAAGGCGTCTGAAGTGGCTGTCTCGAACGCTTTGGCGACTGCTACCAGATATTGTGAAAGCTCCGCTTCACGCCCAGCAGTTGCAACACCATTCCGCTTCAGGACCTCTTCAAGTGCACCAGCGCGCTCAATGGTTGGCCGGGAAAGAGCATCTGCGGTTGAGGTGCCGAGACCGTAATAATGCTCGCCCAGCTTGCGAACTTTCCGGGCAATTGACGCGTCGCCGACCCCGGTTTCCCGCAAAGACGCGTCAAACCCGTCGAAAACACGAGCGTGAATCAAATGCGGTAGCCGTTGCAGCACTTTTTCCGGTCTCCTGGTCAACTGCCAGACAAGCACAGCGGCGTGGAGACCAACCATCTGGACGCGATGATCCATGTCATCCGGCACGACGCCTGCTGCATAAGCTTCCGGAGAGAGCGCAGCGCCCATCAGGCCTCGATACAGTGTATCGGCCCGTCGCTTTTGTGCGTTAGCGTTCCGAAACGGGTTCCAGATGCCTGCCAAAGGTATTCTCCTGCACTGATGCGCTTGCCAAAGCCGTATCGCTACCGCTAGGTCTGACGCGGACCACTATCAGGAGTTTGCCGATGGCGCGACGCGCAATTCTGGCCGTAGGCCTTCTGGCCCTTCCGCTGACTGCGTGCCTGACGCCCAGCCGCGACTACCATGGCTATGTCGCTGACGAGGCGCAGCCCGGTGACATCCAACCCGGCGAAGACACGCGCTCGACCGTGCTGGCACAGCTCGGCTCCCCGTCGACCAAGAGCCTCTTCGACGACAACACCTGGATCTACATGTCCGAACTTCAGGAGCGGATCGCGTTCTATCGCCCCAAGGTGAAAACCCGGAAAATTACAGCCATCGCGTTCGGAACCGACGACAAGGTTGAAGAAGTTCTCGAATACAGCGCAGAAGATGGCCAGGTGATTAATTACGCTTCGCGTGAAACCCCGACTCGTGGACGCGAACTGGGCCTTTGGGAGCAGATCTTCGGCTCGGTCGGCAATGTTCGCCTGCCGAATTCCGACGAGATTACCCCAGATAATCCGACGGGACGACGCCGCTAGCGGACTTTTTGTGCAGCGCAACAAAAGCGTCTTTAGATCACCCTTCTGGCGAGTCTAAGGAAAATATAATTCGTCAAACAGGCGTATTCGCGGTAATAATTCTTCATAAGCTCCATAGGAGCAGCTGGGCGGCGCGACAGCCCCGGGCATTTCCGAGAAAGCGGCCCGCTCACCCAGCGAACCATGCCATCGGCGTGTTTTGCAGGGATGCAAGGAGATTGGGTTATGGCAATCAGGTTCTCCCTGTTCGGCCGGCGGACAAGCGCCCCGAGTTCCAGACAGTCCCGCGCCTATGCGTCGCTCAAGGACGCAGCTGCGGAAGCGGGTCTGCTGCCACCAACTGAGACGGTGAAACATATCCGGGACCGTGCACGCGAACGGCTGGCGCGCGCCGATCAGGCCTTCGACCAGTTCGAAGGAACAGAAAATATAAACTGACATCTACGTCAGGCGGCGCTGAACATGCCCCGCGCAAGCGCTTCGATATCGGTTATCAAATCGATATGGCCGTTGGCTGTGCGGCTATCGTCCCGCGTCGAGCCTCCGATTTGACCTGTATCTGCTCTCTGCATTTTGAACACGACCGCTTCGCGGGCCCGGCTGACCCGGCTTTTGATCGTGCCTGGCGAGCAGTTGCAGATCTCACCCGCTTCTTCATAGGTATAACCGGCCGCGACGACGAGAATCAGCGCCTCGCGCTGCACATCCGGCAGATCGGACATGGCTGCCTGCAGAACCTTGAAATCTATCCTGGCATCCAGATCGGCTGGCGCCACCAGCGTATTTTCAGCAACTTCCTGTTCGAGCGGCGCTGAACGCCATGAACGCCGGGAATACTGATAAAATTCGTTTCGAAGAATTCGGAACAGCCATGGCCGCATCGGCGCACCCGGCTCGAAAGAATCGATCGCTTGCCAGGCTTTCAAACACGTATCCTGAACAAGATCATCCGCGAGTTCGCGCTCACGACACAAACTCCGGGCAAAGGCCCGCAACTCCGGAATCAGCCGCTCAAGTTCATCAACGAACGACCATTCATTTTCGGAACCCGGCAGTTCTTCCTGACAAACCGGAGACACTTTGGTCACAATCAACGGCCTTTCTTTTGTTGTTCCTCTATACGCAACTTTTCGATCATTTCCTTCAGACGCTCAGGCAGAGGTTCATCCAATACAGGCTTGAAGTTTGCTCGCAGCGCGTCGCCAATTGCTCCTTCCAATACCCTCTGTCTTGCTAGTGATGGTGCCGTGCGCTTGAACGGCTCGATTGTCGCCACCCGCGACCTCGCCAGATACCCCAATAGAATGTCCCCACAGTGCTTCACCTAGGACTCATGAACGTACCCAATCGCTCATTTGCCCAACAATGACCTAAAAGGTGCCCTTATGGGGTTAAGAATGCGTTCATAAACGACCGTGTTTCGTCACGACAGGATAGCTAAACGGTTTTATTGCCATTTTGTTATTCTATGGAATCTACAAGATATAATCCTAATCCAAGAAGGCCGCTGCGTGTTATACGAACTCGTTACCAAGGAATTGCCTTATCTGCGCCGTTATTCCCGGGCGATGACAGGCGACCAAGTGACAGGAGATCTGTGCGTCGAAGCCATGCTTCAGGAGTATGTCCTGAAGCCGCAGCCATCAGATGCACCACTTCCAAAAGATCGAATCGACCTGTTTGCGCTACTTGATTCAATCCTCGCAGACCCAGCCCAGTTGCCCACGCCGACTGAGTCTATTCCTGCTTTTCAGAGTCTGTCATCACTGTCCCGTCGCGCGCTGTTTCTGACTGCCGTCGAGCAGCTGGAATCGGGCGCTGTGGAAATGATTCTTAAAATCGGGCCAGAAGACCTGACGAACATTCTGAAAGAGGCCGAACGAGACCTTGCTTCTTCGCTGGCAACGGACGTTCTGATCATTGAAGATGAAGCGATGATTGCCTTCCAGCTGAAGGAGATCATTGAAAGCCTGGGCCACAACATGGTCGCCCGGGCAACCACACGGGAAGAAGCGGTCAGAGAAGCTCGTGCGACCAGTCCGGGTCTTATGCTGGTTGATATTCAGCTTGCAGATGGTTCATCCGGCCTGGACGCAATGGACGAGATCATAAAGTTCCACAAAGCTCCCAGCATCGTTATCACCGCCTTTCCGGAACGCCTACTCTCAGGCCGCGCCAATGAGCCTGCTTTTCTCATCCCCAAGCCATTCCGGGCCGATCACGTGAAAACGGTTATCAGCCAGGCCCTTCTGACCAAAGCGGCGAGCTAGCTTTCTGCCGGCCAGTTATCGTCCACTTCCGCTTCCTCGATGACGAGTTCGATCGGCACGGTATACTCGATCGTCAGCCCGGTATCCTTGTAGTCGCGTGTCACTTTCGCATTGGGCAACATTTCTGTCAGGCGCGTACCAAACCCAACTCTTTTGGGCGGTTTGACCCCGGTCAGGCCTGATTCGACCCACAGGACCCGAAGCAGGTTTCCCGATACGCTCCATTCCACATCCAGCTGGCCTTCCGGTTGAGAAAAGCAACCATGTTTCAGCGCATTGGTGACGAATTCATGGATGACCATGCCGCCATCCCTGGTTGACTTCAGCGTAAGCTGAACATCTTCTCCCTTCAGATTGTATCGGATAGCTTTCTGACTCGAAATTTGAGCCAGTTCGTCTTCAAACAAGCTCCTCAACTGCAGGCCCTTCAATCCCGAAGATGACATGCGCGAATAGATTCTTGCCATTGAATCAATGCGGCTGCAGAAATCATCCGTGAACTGCTCTACTGACGTTGCCGAAGCACTTGTGATCCGGGCCGTTGCAAGGATAACAGAGACAAAATTCTTCACCCGATGGTCCAGCTCAGCTGTCATGACATCATGACTTTGCTGGAGTTCAACCAGGTGGGTGATGTTCTCCACACGCTGGACAACATACTGAACCTGCCCATCGGATCCATAGAATGGTTCCTGAGTGGACTGCCAGTGTATTGGACGACTGGTACCGTCCCGCCCTTTGACAATGGACTTCTGAACTTCGGAACGCGTTCTCTTTCCCTGGAAGGAAAGTATCCAATTCTTCCGGAAAGATGCCTCGACCTCCGGAGCCACATCGAACACATCGAACACATTCCTGCCGATCAGCTGCTCTTTCAAAACGCTGAACGATTTGCAGTATGCCGCATTTGCAAAAACAAAGCGCAAATCCCTGTCCAACGCCATGGTCGGGACCATCGACTGTTCGACAAATCCAGCGACAACGTGCTGGCTGACTTCAGCTGCACTCGTGTCCGAATGTTCTGGAGTGGGCAAAGCCGACATTGCGCCGTTCCTCACACTGATGCTCGATAGGAAGCTTTTATTATTGCTCTATCCTGACGACAGAGTCTGCATAGGCCGTTAATCCATCACCAGCCGTAAAATGCAGAAGAGCCATGGGGCAGGCATGTCCGTTTCGGCTGGGGCACTTTTGGCGAGGCTTCGATCCTTGCCCGGCAGCGGCTGGATGACCAACCGCCACAGGCGGAAATGCCTTAACTCTTTCTGAGATTAAATTGGAGCGGGCGATGAGATTCGAACTCACGACCCCAACCTTGGCAAGGTTGTGCTCTACCCCTGAGCTACGCCCGCGTCCTGATAGGGTATGCGGCAACCGGGGCTGCCGAGAGGCGTGATTAAGCGCATAGCGCACGGCTTTGCAAGGCCGAATTTCGGCGCCACTGCACAAATCATCCGCGAAGGACGGGGCGGATCTGATCGGGGCGCACTTCTCTCCCTTCAATATCCACAAAAGCAGCGCGGATCGCTGATTTGGAGCCTGCTTTTGTGAAACTGATTGGCGGCGTTTCCCCCTGACCAAGCCAGGCATCGCCCCACTGGGTCAAGCCGATAAGAATCGGTCGCAAAGACAAACCCATGGGAGACAGGACATATTCCGGACGGGAGCGTTTTCCCGGCGATTTATAAGTTCGTTTCGTCAACAGGCCGTCTTCGACCAGCTTTTTTAGCCGGCCAGACAAGACTGTGCGCGGACAGGCAAGTTCGGCCTGAAAGTCGTCGAACCGGCGCACTCCATAAAGTGCGGCACGCAGGATCAGCAACGTCCATCGGTCCCCGACCACATCAATCGCCTTTGCGAGATTACAGGCGTCCGGCTGAACGGGTGAGCGGCGGGCAAGAGGAATCTGCGTCATATCCAACTCCTGAATGGGTTCGCATTTGAAATCCAGACTTCTTCGCGAAGCCTTCACGTTTTTGCCGCAAGGCACAGGCAGACGCTCCCTTGAAACCGAGGTCCCGATGCTGCGCCGCTCAATTCACTTTGCCACCCTGCTTCTGCTCGCAACCTGCACCGGTACGCCGGACATGCCGGAGGCGCCCAGGGTCGCCATGCCAGACGCAGACTCAGCCTGGAGTCTGGACACGGTCGCAGAGCGCCTTTCCGAGGCTTCCTGCCCGGCAGGAACTGGCTATTCGACTCCAGCCCCGATCAGGATTTCCGCCAGTCCAATCGAACTTGGGCCTGAAGACGAGATCGCCAAGCGACTTTCCGATGATGTATCGTATGCTGGTGGATGGGCACTGACGTCGGATAATGCGAGCTTTGGCGGCCTTTCCGATCTCGCACTCGACGGCGACGGCAACCTGCTCGCGGTTGCCGATGATGGTGCGTTTGTCTGGATCAACCTTGAGAACGACACACCCAACGGTAACGGTCAGCTTGCCTACATGCTGGGAGCAGACGGTAATCTGCTCCAAGGCAAGTCATTGGGGGATGCTGAGGGTCTGGCGGTCCGGAATGGTCTTGCCATAGTCAGTTTTGAGCGCACCCATCGCATCTCGGCATTTGACCTGGATCGCTGCGGGGCGGCCGCGGTCGAGGCCTCCATCAGCCCGTTGCCGGACACATATGCAGACCGCCTCGTCGATGAGAATCGCGGTGCTGAAGCCCTCACAGTCACTCCAGAAGGCAATATCCTGTTCGGGTACGAGACAGTGGAGAACGGTCATTCGCCTATCGGCGCGGTGGCAAACCTCCAGGAAGCTGGCTGGACAGACGAAGTCGCGCCCAATCCGGCCGGTTACGCCTTTGTCGGGTTTGATACTGTTCAAATTGACGGCGAGGACGAGACCTTCTGGCTATTCCGCAGCTACGATCCCATCCGCGGCAATCGCAATGTGTTGCACTGGCGGAACGGCGACAGGGAGATCGTTCTCACCCGCCCGCTGGCTGTCGACAATTACGAAGGCATCACCGTCATGGACCTTGGAGACGGTATGGCCCGGGTCTGGATTATCTCCGACGATAATTTCAATCCACAGCAGCGCACGCTCCTGCTCGCCTTCGACATTGCAGTCGCTTCAGAATAATCCCGCTTACAATCGAGCGCGTTCACGCCTACATCTGATCTTGCACAAGGGCTGCGGCGTGCGCGAAGGGACTGATCTCCGGCGACCTTACTTTCCGTCAGGGAGCTGGCAATCTGGATGGGGCCGTGGCCCCGTCTCATCCGGCGCCCACCTAGTCTCTAGGTTGACGGGAGTGAATATGCCCTGCGGCGGTTGCGGTTCTTGTGCACATTTCCCGCAGCCTTTGCGTTTAAGAGGGCGTGACGCCCTGGCCGGACCTCTCTAAGGCTGGCTGCATGACCTCAGCTCCGCCCGATAAGATCCAACTACGACACCGAATGCGCACCATTCGCGCCGAAGCCGCTGCGCGCGATCCCGACGCTGCAGAGAAAATCGCTGACCTGTTTCCGATGAAATTGCTGCAGCGCTACGGTCCGGTCGTTTCCGGCTATGTCCCGATCAATGAGGAACTGGACCCTATGCCGCTGATGAAGCGGCTGGCTGACGCAGGGGCTGAACTGTGCCTGCCTCGGATGTTGCCGAAAGGCGGGATTTCATGGCGCCTGTGGAGCTTTGGCGAACCGCTGGAGCGACGCCCGTTCGGCTTAAGCGAACCCACGGAGGATGCTCCTGAAGCCCACCCAACGCTTATCCTGACCCCATTGCTGGCGTTCGATGCGAAGGGCAATCGCCTCGGCTATGGTAAAGGCCACTACGATCAGGCGCTGCAAACGTTAAGATCCGAAGGCCGGGCATTTGCCTGTGCGGTAGCTTATGCCGCCCAGCAGATCGACGATGTTCCTGCTGAACCGCACGATCAACCGCTTGATTGGGCCATCACTCCGGCAGGCTCCATTCCGCTGTTCATGATGCGCAATATGGCGGCTCTGAAACAGGGTTAATGGCCCGTTTCTTGCGATGGCCCGAATTGAGATCGGACCATCGAATGCCAACAGACACTACAGATCGCAGCCTGAAGAACTTCTTACAGGACTGGCAACCCCGGGCCGTCGTGGCTGCGGTTGTGGTGGCTTTTGCCCTTTGCGTCGCCATTTTTTCGGCTCTTCGACACCCGTCGGAACCTCCCGAGTCACCCACCAACCGGGCTGCTGCCCCGCGGGTCGCCGACATGGCCCCCGTGGTCCCCTGGATCCCCAACCGCTCGGTAAACACACATCAGAAAATTCCTGCACGCCGGGAAGGTCCCTACACTCTGCAGCCTGATGCACCGATGCTGAAGTCAGATGGCGCGTTCATTTCCATTCTCGGAAACGGCCTGCCAGCAGAGCGATTTTACATTTCCGAGCATAGCAATGACGACAGTTTCCAGGGCGGCGACTGGGTTCGCGAAAATGTGGTGTCTGGTCCTGACGGGCTCCGTCTGGACGTCACAGCGACGGGAAATCCGAAAAAGCCGTACGGACTGGCAGAGGTCTCGGTACTCGGCACCTATGGTTACGGTCGCTATGAAACGATCATGCGCCCGGCAAAGGGATCCGGGCTTGTGTCAGCTTTTTTCACCTACACCGGCCCCTATTTTGGCAACCCGCATGACGAGATCGATATCGAATTCGTCGGGAAAGACACCAGCATCGTTGAGCTGAACTACTTCCATAAAGGCAAAACCGGCAACAGCGCGCGGATCAAATTGCCGTTTGACGCTTCCCAGCAGGATCACCTCTATGCTTTCGACTGGAAACCTGAAGGCATCAGCTGGTATGTCGATGGGAAGCTGATCTACCAGACGCCGGTGAACGATCCGCATTTGCCCAAGAATGCCGGGCGACTGTTCGTGAGCAATTGGACCGGAAAGAAAGAACTGCAGCAATGGCACGGCGCTCCGGACTTCGGTGACCGCGGTTCAGCTTACTATTCCTGCATCTCCTACACGCCGCTTGGCGAGAATACTCGCCGCTGTGCTGATATTTTCCAGCCCGGCACGCAATTCCCGGCAGCCGGCGAATGAGACATCCATAAAACGGCGCCACTCCACCGGAGCAGCGCCGCTTTGTTTGAATACAATAAAGATACTCTATTATTCGTCGATGACCTGCGAACGGGCTTCCGGAAGCAAGACCGCCATTTGCTCGCGGATCTCCGCATCGCTGGTGCCCGTCTTGGCCTTGTCGAGGTCTGCACGAACCTTGCGGAAAACATCCTCGTCGCCTGCTTCTTCGAGGTCCGACAGTACGACCGTTTTCGCATAGGCTTCTGCGTCGTCTTCCCCCATGCCCATGACACCCGCGGCCCACAAGCCGAGCAGCTTGTTCCGCCGGTTCATGACCTTGAACTGTTGTTCCTCGGTGAGCGCAAACCGCGCTTCTTCCGCGCGCTCCCGATCGTTGAATGTGCTCATCACAGGACCTTTCCAATAACTAGACCTTGGCGGGATATAGAGTCCTCGGCAAGGTGTGTGCAATAATTGTTTCCCGCGACGGATTGGCGTAACAGGAGCCGCTAGCGGAGGGGCTGCGGCGATTCCTGTCCAGTGAGACCGTCCCGGCCCCATTACAGGGGCTCATGAAAGGGGTTTATCCATGAACAAACGGCGTGTCGTTTATGAAGGCAAGGCCAAGATTCTCTATGAGGGTCCGGAGCCAGGCACCCTTATTCAGTATTTCAAGGATGATACGACGGCTTTTGACGCCCAGAAGCGCGCTGTTCTGGATGGCAAAGGCGTTCTGAACAACCGCATCAGCGAGTTCATGATGACCCGCCTGGCTGGCGTTGGCATTCCGACCCACTTCATCCGCCGCCTCAATATGCGTGAGCAGCTGATCAAGAAGGTCGAGATCATCCCCCTGGAGGTTGTGGTGCGCAATGTGGCTGCGGGCTCTCTGGCCAAGCGTCTCGGCATTGAAGAAGGCCAGGTCCTGCCTCGTCCGATCGTCGAGTTCTACTACAAGGACGATGCGCTGCATGATCCGCTGGTGACAGAGGAACACATCGCCGCCTTCGGCTGGGCCGGCCCTCAGGAATATGACGATCTGGTTTCCCTCGCCCTGCGCGTGAATGATTTCATGTCAGGCCTGTTCGCAGCCGTGGGTATCCGCCTGATCGACTTCAAGCTGGAATTCGGCCGCTATTTCGAGGGCGATGCGGAGATCCCGCGCATTCTGCTGGCCGACGAGATCAGCCCAGATTCCTGCCGCTTGTGGGACTTCGAAACAGACGACAAGCTGGACAAGGACCGCTTCCGCCGCGACCTCGGCGGGGTAACAGAAGCCTATGCAGAAGTCGCGCGCCGCCTCGGAATTATCCGGGAATCCGGAGAAACCGACAACGTCGTCAGCTTCAACAGCGGCAAGTAAACCGGACTACCCTGTTACTGCCGAAAATATTCCAATCGCCGGGCAATTGCGCTAGATGAGGCGCGACTCGCACCCCGCCAGGAGACCATCGGATGAAAGCCATTGTGCATGTTGCCCTGAAGAACGGCGTGCTGGACCCTCAAGGCAAGGCAGTTGCCGATACGCTGGCACGTATGGGGTACAAGGAAGTGGAAGGCGCCCGCATCGGCAAGGTCATTGAACTCGACCTCGAAGATGGGCTCAGCGAGGCAGACGCAAATACCCGCGTCAAAGAGATGTGCGAGAAACTCCTCGCGAACACTGTGATCGAAAGCTATCGCATCGATCTTCAGGGCTGATCGGCTTCCTCGTCCTTGCGCACATAACGCCCGACAAACCAGTCAGACCATTTGCCCGTTTCGGTGTCTTTTTGCCGGAAGTGCTGTGTGACTGAGCCATCTGCATTCAGAGTCCACTCCCCCGTGAATGGCGCCACGCCGACTCCACCACGATTGCGGATCTCTCCCTCCAGCAGCATGGATCCGGTATCGGTCGGCCCGCCGGAATAGTCGATTATACCGCCTGCATTCACCCAGATCTGGCGCCATTTCCCGGTACCGGGATCGAAGAAATTGTAGCTTTGTCCGGTACCGCCCCCGCTATTGGTCCAGTGCTCAATCAGGAGACAACCATGCTCCGCTGGCTGGATCGAATTCGTGCCCGCGAGATTTCCGGCCTGGTCGTAAACGTTCCAGTCCCCAATCCAGAAATCGAACTGGTGATAAACCGCGTCACTGCATGGCGGCGGTGGGTTAGCGGCTGGCGCCGGCGTGGATTGACCGGCCTCGACGGTTAAAGCCAAACAGGCAGTCACAGCAAGCGCCGGTAAGACGAGTATTTTTCGCATGGGGCTTCTCCGGTATCTTCCAAAAGAAAGCCAGACATAGCTCCCATAATCAAATCACTATCGATTTCCGGATAGGCGTTCTGGTCTCAACACCAAAATATAAGTGAGCATTCACTTGCATATATTGCATTTCGTGCTATCTGTTTAAGTGAGCACGGAGCCTTCTATGACAAGAAATATCGCGGCGACCAATACCACTGCCAAGAAAACGCGGGCGCGTAATGCGCGGCCAAAAATCGAGCGCGCGGCGTTGAAACTCTTCGTCCATGAGGGGGTGGATGCCGCAACAACGCGAGAGATCGCTGAAAAGGCCGGCGTGTCGGAAGGAGCGCTGTACCGGCACTACAAAGGCAAGGACCAGCTGGCCCTCAGTCTGTTCATGGAAACCCACAATCGCCTGGGCCAGATGATGCAAGAAGCCCTCTCCGGGGACGGCACGCTGGAAGACAAAGTGCACGCAGCCGTGAAAGCCTATTGTGAACTGGCGGATGAAGACTTCCTTCTGTTCTCTTTCCACCTTGTCTCACTCAACCGGTACCTTCCCTACGATAAAAAGCGCGAGGACGATCCCGTCTCCATTACAGAACGCATCATCGACGGATTGATGAATGAAGGCATGATCCCAAAAGGGGACCCTGCGCTGAAAGCGGCGATGGCACTCGGTGTGGTGATGCAGGCCGGTCAGAACAAGATCTACAACCGGTTGCCCGGTCTTTTCGCTCAGCATGCTGACGCTATGGCACGCGCCGTCGTGGCCGTGCTGAAATCAGAATAATCGCCCACGATTGCCACAAGACAAAAGGAAACTCGCCATGCGCGCAGCCCTGTTTACATTTGTCTATTACCTGCTTTCTGCCCTTTACGTTCTGACCTCTGTGCCCTTCCTCATTCTGCCAGGGCACACACCAGTTCGGGCGATCATCCGCAGCTATACCCGCGCCATGAACCTGAACCTTCGGTGGGTGGCAGGTATCCGCAAAGAAGTGCGAGGCCGGGACCAACTCCCCGAAGGGGCATTTATCCTTGCATCAAAGCACCAGAGCTGGGGGGACGGCTACCTTGTGTACCCGGAGGTCAAGAATCTCGCCTTCGTGACGGGTGACCATCTGGAGAAGTTTCCGCTCGTCGGCGGTATCCTGCGCAAGCTGGGAGCCATTGTAATCGACACCTGCGGTGGTGGGGACCGCAAGGCGGCATCCCTGCGCGAAGGCATGGAACGGGCCAAGCAGGACGGCCGGCGCATTCTCATCTATCCCGAAGGTCATCTGGCACCGGTCGACTATCACTTCCGTTACAAGCCCGGCGTCTGGCACATGGCGCAGGCCATGCAGGCACCAGTCGTACCGGTCGCGACCAATATCGGCCTATACTGGCAGCAGCAGGAAAAGGAAAAACGTGCCGGCACGGCGGTCATCGAATTCCTCGAGCCTATCCCCTGGAACTTGCCGAAAGAGGAATTCATGGAACGCCTCACTGAAGTGGTGGAACAGCGGACCGCTGAACTGGTCGCAGAAGGCCGCGGCACGCCGGTCAAACGCGCCACTCTGATCCCTGATCCGCCGAAGGGCATGGAAGCCAGCCCGACGATGTCCGATCTCGCGGCCTTCAAGAAGGCTTAGGCAACCGGTCCGAGCAGCGCCGCCCGCCACAATTCGCATTTCCGTTCGAAAGTCATCGAAGCATAGGCCGGGCTCGTGGAGGGCACAGCTGTCGATACAGCGCCGGCGGGTGAATATGCAGCGGCGTATTTGTCGAAACTCTTCGCAGCCTTACCGCCATTCAGTGCGATACGGCGGATCTTTGGATGAGTGGCAAAGAAGTCCGAAAAATCGTTCGCCACTTCGGCCTTGATGTTCGCGTCGAGGCTACCTTCGCGCCGGCAAAGCTGCAGGACATCCCAAACTGCAACGCCATTTTCCATAAGGATCGCCTGGCGCTCAGCATAGGGCTTTTCCGGTCCTGCTCCGAACAGTTCACCCATGATCGGCCAGAACGCGTTCCGGCCGTGGGCATAGTACTGACCTGCTTCCAGGGACGCGACGCCAGGCATACTTCCAAGAATAAGACGCTGAGCGTCCGGCGCGGCTATCGGATCGAAGCCCTGAATGATCAAGGCAGACCTCCTGCCCAGTGGGTCAGCTTTACGCTTCAGCGGCAGGGACGATCGTCACGCTCTCGCCACAGCCACAGGCATCTGTCTGGTTTGGATTGTTGAAGACAAACTTCTCGTGCAGCGGCGTCACTTCAAAATCGACTTCACTGCCTAGCAGGAAAAGTACAGCTTTGGCGTCAATCAGGATGGTGACGCCATTGTCTTCGACCACTTCGTCCAGCGGTTCCGGCGCCATGGCATAGTCCATGACGTATTCCATGCCGGCACAGCCGCCATTCTTCACGCCGACGCGCAGATAGCCTGCGCCGCGTTCTTCCATGATCTCTTTCACACGCGCGGCAGCGGCGTCTGAGAGCTTTACGGGCTTGGGTCTTGGTCGTCTGGCCATGAGGGAAAGATAGGGGCGCACCCCTTCCCGTTCAATCAAAGCATGTTCAGCGCGAGGCGGGCTTCGTCGGACATGCGCGACGGATCCCATGGCGGATCGAAGGTCAGCTGGACTTCGACATCCTTCACGCCTTCGACGGTGCGGGCGGCATTCTCCACCCATCCCGGCATTTCGCCGGCCACCGGGCAACCGGGCGCAGTAAGTGTCATTTCGATATCGACCTTGCGGTCATCATCGATGTCGACTTTGTAGATCAGGCCAAGTTCGTAGATGTCGACCGGGATCTCCGGATCGAACACGGTCTTGAACGCAGCGATCAGCGCATCGGTGATCTGGTTCAGCTCATCCTGTGGAATCGCTGAAGGCGCTGCAGTTTCAGCGGCAGCGTCCACGTCTCGGGAGGTCATGTCATCGGCCATATGAGCCACCTATACCAGCATTTTCCGGGCCTTGGCGAGCGCCTCTATGAAGGCATCGACTTCGGCCAGGGTGTTGTAGATGGCGAAGGAGGCGCGGGCTGTCGAGGGGACGCCGAGATGTTCCATCAGCGGCTGGGCGCAATGATGTCCTGCGCGGATCGCGACGCCGTAGCGGTCCAAAATCTGAGCAATATCATGAGGATGTGCGCCTTCGAGGCTGAAGGTCAGCACGGCACCCTTGCCCGGCGCTTCGCCATGGATCCTGAGGCCGTTGATGCCGCGCAGCCCCTCCACGGCATGACTGTACAGGACCATCTCGTGTGCATGCACTGCTTCTGAGGGATGACTGCGTATCCAGCCCAGGGCTGCACCAAGGCCAATCGCTTCCAGGATTGGCGGGGTGCCGGCCTCGAATTTGTGCGGGGCCGTATTGTAGGTGACGCGGTCGCGGGTGACGATCTCGATCATCTCCCCGCCGCCCTGATACGGTCGCGCCCGGTCCAGCGCTTCCGCCGTGCCATAGAGCACACCGATGCCCGTTGGCCCGTACAGCTTGTGGCCGGTCATGACATACCAGTCGACACCAAGCGCCTGTACATCCACCGGGATGTGCACAGCGGCCTGGCTGCCATCAGCCAGCACTTGTGCACCGGCGTCATGCGCCAGCCGCACGATTTCCGCCATGTCGGTCACCGTGCCCAGCACGTTCGACATGTGTGTCATGGCGACGAATTTCGTCTTCGGCCCGATAACCTCCGCCAGTTCGGCCATGTCGAGCGCGCCATCATCGGTCAGGCCGACCCAGCGCAGTACCGCGCCGTGGCGTTCACGCAGGAAGTGCCAGGGGATGATGTTCGAATGATGCTCCATCACCGACAGGACGATCTCGTCGCCGGGCTTGATCTCGCCCGCCAACGCCGAGGCAACCAGGTTGATCCCCTCGGTCGATCCCTTGGTGAAGATGATGTTCTCGTGGCCGGGGGCGTTGAGGTAGGCCCGCGCGGATTCACGCGCCGCCTCATAGGCTTCGGTCGCCTCGTTCGACAGCGTGTGGATACCGCGGTGCACATTGGCATAAGCGGTACGCGACTGGTTCGCGACCGCATCGATCACGGCATTCGGCTTCTGGGCACTTGCCGCATTGTCCAGATAGACCAGCGGATAGCCGTTCACTTCCCGCGACAAGATCGGGAATTCCGCCCGGATGGCGTCGATATCCAGAACCGTACTCATCGTGCCAGCCATGCCCGCGCCTGCACCCGCAGGACGTCTTCCAGCTCGCCCGCCTCTTCCAGCGCCTCGGCGATGAAGGCTTCGGTCAGCAGGGCGCGCGCCTCTTCTTCGGCAATGCCACGCTGGCGCATGTAGAACATCTGGTTCGCATCGAGCGCACCGGACGTGTTGCCGTGCGCGCATTCCACGTTATCGGCATAGATTTCGAGTTCGGGCTTCGCGAAGACTTCGGCGCCCTCCTCTAGCAGCAGCGCATTGTGCTGCATGTCGGCATCGGTCTTCTGGCCGACATTTCGCGGCACGAAGAACTTGCCCTGATAGACACCGCGCCCACCGTCCAAAACCGCGCCCTTGGTCAGCTGGCGCGTCACGCAGGACGGCGCACCATGGCGCACTTCGGTTGTGATGTCGGCATGATGGCCGTCTGCGCAGAGATAGGCTGCGTTCAGCGTGGCCTTCGCGCCGGTCTCCTGATGGGTCAGGCGCGTTTCCAGCCGCGTGAGCTTGCCACCAAAGGCCAAGGTCGTCTGACGATAGTCGGCGCCTTCATCGAGCTGGACAGCAGCCGTTGCCGCCAAAACCTCTGCCTTCCCGGTCCGCTGGTAGACAGTGCGCGAACACTCCGCGCCCGCCTGCAGCGAGAATTCCATGAGCGAGGCCGTGAAGCCCGCACCGCCGAGATAGGACTCGCTGACGGCCAGCTTGGCTCCGGGCCGCACGATAATCTGGACGCGGGCAAAGTTTGCTTCGCCAGCGCCGGAGAAACGGAAATGGAGCCGCGGCAGGTCCTGCCCGGTCACTTCAATCATCAGCGTGCCAGGTTTGGTCTTGCCGCCAGCCAGAGCCGCGGCGAGCGCGCCAAGCGGCATGTCTTCCGATGCGCCAAAGGCTTGCGCCTCCGGTTTGGCCAGCACGCGGATGCCTTCCGGCAGGCTCTCCGCCCAGGTGAAGCCGGTGGGCGTGAAGCTAAACAACACGGCGTCGTCTGCTGGCAGCGGGTCTTGCGCGGTACCAGGCTGCGCCGGGGTTTCGATCACAGGAAGCGACGCCTTGAAGTCGCTCCAGTGCCAGCCTTCCACACGACGGTGAGGCAAGCCGCCCTTGGCAAAGGCTTCAAACGCTCGCTCGCGGCGCGCGTCTTCCGGCAGCATGCCGTAGCGCGCGATGAGCTCCAGCTCCGCCGCGTTGGGGTTGGCAATCAGGTCGCGCAGCGCGGTGCTCACACCGCTTCTCCCACGACGCCTTCATAGCCCTCGGCTTCCAGCCGGTGGGCGAGGTCCGCCCCGCCGGTCTTGATGATGCGGCCGGCGGACAGAACGTGCACCTTGTCCGGTTTGATATAGTCCAGCAGGCGCTGATAGTGGGTGATTACCAGCATGCCGCGCTCCGGGCTGCGCATGGCGTTCACGCCTTCGGCCACGGTTTTCAGCGCGTCGATGTCGAGGCCTGAATCGGTCTCGTCGAGGATCAGGAAGTTCGGCTCCAGCATCATCATCTGATAGATTTCGAGGCGCTTCTTCTCACCGCCCGAGAAGCCGACATTCACCGGGCGCTTCAACATCTCCGCATCCAGTTTCAGCTGTTTGGCAATTTCGCGGGACTTCTTGATGAAGTCTGGCGCGGAAATCTCGTCCTCGCCGCGCAGCTTGCGCTGGGAATTCATGGCCGTCCGCACGAAGGTCATCACCGGCACGCCGGGGATCTCGACCGGGTACTGGAAGGACAGGAACATGCCTTTGGCGGCGCGCTCTTCCGGCTCCATAGACAGGATGTCTTCGCCGTTCAGCGTGACGCTGCCGCCAGTGACTTCATAGCCGCTGCGGCCGGTCAGCACATAGGACAGGGTGGATTTGCCGGCGCCATTGGGACCCATGATGGCGTGCACCTCACCTGCGGGCACCTCAAGGGTCAGCCCGTTGATAATCTGCTTGGCCTCTTCAGCCTCGCCCACGGTGGCGGTCAGGTTCTCAATCTTCAACATGGGGCCGATGTAGGACCGACCGGGCCTCAGGGAAAGCCCTTAGGTCAGGAATGGGGTGTTCAGAAAAGCTATTTCGCCTGCCAGTTCTAGCCGACACTGCCTTCGAGGCTCACTTCCAGCAGTTTCTGGGCCTCTACGGCGAACTCCATCGGCAGTTCCTGCAGGACTTCACGGACAAAGCCGTTGACCAGGAGGGCAACCGCCTGCTCCTCGCCGAGACCGCGCTGGCGGGCGTAAAAGAGCTGGTCTTCGGAGAGCTTGGTCGTCGTCGCCTCATGCTCAAGCTGTGCGTCGGCGCGGCGATTCTCGACATAAGGCACCGTGTGGGCACCGCAGCGGCCGCCGATCAGCAGGCTATCGCACTGGGTGAAGTTGCGGGCCTTCTCGGCACGCTTGTTGATCGAGACGAGGCCGCGATACGTGTTGTCAGACTTACCGGCGCTGATGCCCTTGGAAATGATCCGGCTCTTCGTGCGCTTGCCGAGGTGGATCATCTTGGTGCCAGTGTCTGCCTGCTGGCGGCCATTGGTGACAGCGATGGAGTAGAACTCGCCCACGCTGTCGTCGCCGCGCAGGATACAGGACGGGTATTTCCAGGTGACGGCAGAGCCGGTTTCGACCTGGGTCCAGCTGATCTTGGAGCGAGCGCCCCGGCAATCGCCGCGCTTGGTCACGAAATTGTAGATGCCGCCCTTGCCATCTTCATCGCCGGGCCACCAGTTCTGGACGGTGGAATATTTGATTTCGGCATCGTCGAGGGCGACCAGTTCCACCACGGCGGCGTGGAGCTGGTTCTCGTCACGCATCGGCGCGGTACAGCCTTCGAGATAGGAAACATATGCACCTTCGTCGCAGACGATCAGGGTACGTTCGAACTGACCGGTATTTTCCGCATTCATGCGAAAATAGGTCGACAGCTCCATCGGGCACCGCACGCCCTTCGGCACATAGACGAATGTGCCGTCCGAGAACACGGCGCTGTTCAGCGTGGCAAAGAAATTGTCAGACTGCGGAACGACAGTGCCGAGATATTTCTTCACCAGCTCCGGATGCTCGCGCACGGCTTCGGAGATCGACATGAAGATCACGCCAGCCTTTTCCAGCTCCTTGCGGAACGTGGTGGCGACGGAAACCGAATCGAAGACGGCATCGACGGCAACGCGCGGGGCCTCACGGGCAGCAGCCGCGGTCTCGGCAGCGCCTTCCACACCCAGCAACACTTCGGCCTCTCGCAGCGGGATGCCGAGTTTCTCGTAGGTCTCGAGGATTTCCTTCGGAACATCATCGATGGACTCATACTTCGCGCCGCTCTTCGGGGCCGCGTAGTAATAATAGGCCTGATAATCGATCGGCTCGTACCGGACCTTGGCCCAGGTCGGCTCTTCCATGGTCAGCCAGCGGCGATAGGCAGCAAGGCGCCAATCCAGCAGCCATTCCGGTTCTTCCTTCTTGGCCGAGATGAAGCGGATCGTGTCTTCCGACAGGCCCTTCGGCGAGAACTCCATGTCGATGGCGGTGGAGAAGCCAGCGGAATAATTCTCGGACTCGAGCGCCTTCGCGGCCTCGACCGTTTTCGCGTCGATACCTTCCTTGACCGTCACTTCCGTGCAGTCGTCTTCGTGCTCGTCCGTTCCGCCGCAGCAGTCCATCTTACTTATTTGTCCTCATCGGTCTGGCCGGTGCTACGCTCATGCCGCGCCTTGTCCAGCCGCTCAAAGCAGGCTCGACGGGCTTCGACGTCGACCTCCTGCTCGCAGGCCCTGATTGCTTCGCGGTCGTAGAACCCACTCCCGAACACATTCAGCGCAGAGCAGCCAGACATCACCAGAGTGCTCACCAGCACCGCGATTGGCAGAATACGTTTGCCTGTCAGTCGCATCAGGTTGTCTCCTTCTGTACTGCGCGCTCGGCCGCCTTCAGCCATGCATCCGCGACGCCGTCAAAGTCTGACGGCAGTGTACTCCATCCAAAGCTGGTGCGGATTGCCGATTCTGCAAGGGTGTCATCCGCGCCCATCGCCATGAGGACAAGGCTGCGTTTGACCTTGCCGGAGGAGCAGGCGGAGCCCGCAGAGATGCACACGCCTGCCAGATCCATGGCCATGACCTGCGTTTCCGCGGAGAAGCCCGGCTTTGCGAAATTTGAGACGCCCGAGAGCCGTGGGGCTCGCTTGCCAGTAACCAGCACACCGCCTTCAGCTTCGAGGCGGGCCTCCATGGCATCACGAAGAGGGCCAAGCGCCGCGTATTTCGACAAATCGCGCATGGCCGCCTCAATCGCTGCACCAAACCCGGCGATCGCAGCGACATTCTCCGTACCGGAGCGGAGCCCTCGCTCCTGCCCGCCGCCATATTGGACGGCTTTCAGCGGCGCACCGGCCCGGTGCCAGAGGGCACCTGCGCCCTGCGGCCCGCCGATCTTGTGGGCGCTGACAGCGAGGTAGTCGACGCCCAACAGACCCACATTCACCGGTATTTTTCCAAGGCCCTGGACTGCATCGCAGATGGTCAGCCCGCCAGCTTCGCGAACCAGCGCGGCGGCCTCTGCGACCGGCTGGATGATGCCCGTCTCGTTGTTCGCGAGCATCAGGCACAACACAGGCGTGCCTTTGGCAGCATGATTCCATGTCTTCAACCGACCTGCGAGGTCTTCCAGGTCCACCGTCCCGGCAGAGGTAAGGTAGGCCGTCTCCATCACGACGCCGGAATGCGCCGCGGCCTTGCCAATGGCTTCATGCTCCAGCGCCGAAACGATCAGCGTGCATTTGCCCTCAAGTCCTGCCACTGCGCCGTGGACCGCCAGGCTGTCGGATTCGGTGCCGCCGGAGGTGAAAACGATGTCCTCCGCCCGGCTGCCGATGGCACCCCCCAGCACCGAGCGCGCCCGCTCGACAACGCCACGCGCCGCGCGCCCAGCCGCATGCACAGAGGACGGGTTTACGGCCCCCATGTCATAAACGGCGAGCATGGCCTCGCGCGCTTCCGGGCGCAGCGGGCTGGTCGCATTGTGGTCGGCATAGATCATGCGCCCCATATAGCCTTTCATGCGCATGGGTGCACCTGCAGAAAAATTTGCTTTTCAGTGCGCGTTTGGCTTATCACCCGGCGCTTAACCCGAAATTCCGAGGATGCCATGGCAGAACTCATCATTCCGGGCCCTCAGGGCCGTATCGAAGCGCGTTACACAGAGCCGCCATATGATGGCGCGCCGATTGCGTTGATCCTCCATCCCCACCCGAAAGCCGGTGGCACGATGCAGGACCCGATCTCGATCATGTTGTACCAGATGTTCGAGAAGCATGGCTTCGGCGTTCTGCGCTACAATTCCCGCGGCGTCGGCCGCAGCCAGGGCCAGTATGACCAGGGCATTGGCGAACTGGAAGACGCCGCCTATGTTCTTGATTACATTGAAAACATGGCAGAAAGCCCACGCTATGTCTGGTGCGCCGGCTACTCTTTCGGCGCCTGGATCACGCTTCAGCTGCTGATGCGCCGCCCGGAAATCGATGGCTTTCTCGCCATCTCGCCGCCGGCCAACCATTACGACCTGTCGTTCCTGGCCCCGTGCCCGGCGTCCGGCCTGATCGTGTCCGGTGACAGTGATGCGGTTTCTTCCCCGGAAGATGTGGAGCGCGCTCTCACCAAAGTGCGGGTCCAGAAAGGCGAGGAAATCGAGCGGACCACCGTGAAAGGTGCGAACCATTTCTACCAGGATCGCCGCGAAGAACTGATCGGCACCTGCGAGGAATACCTGCTTCGCCGCCTTGCTGCCGCCGAAGAGAAACTGCGCCTTGAAGCTGAAGGCGACTAAGCCAGCACAATTCCACCCGTCATTGGTTCCGGCACGCCCGTCGTGCCGGGCCAGCTGATGGGCAGGCCCCGAGCCGAACGCGCAGCCAGATAGGCAAAGGCTTCAGCCTCGATACTGTCACCTCGCCATCCGGCCGCCTCCGCACTCAGCACGGGGCACGGCAATGCCCGGGCGAGGGCATCCATCAGCGCCGGATTATGGCGCCCGCCACCGCAGGCAATGACCCGGGAAGGCACTTCCGGAAGTTGAGAAACACCCGCAGCGACAGCCCGCGCCGAAAACTCTGTCAGGGTCGCTGCGCCATCTTCCACGGACATGCCCTCAACCATGGCGGCCGAAAAATCATAGCGGTCCAGCGATTTGGGCGGCGCCTCGCTGAACCAGTCATGCTGCAACAGCCGCTCAAGCAGCGCCTCGTCCGCCGTGCCGGTCTTCGCAAGGGCGCCGCCAAAATCATGCGTGCCTCGCCCATGCCCTTCGACCCATTCGTCAATCGGGCCATTTGCCGGGCCAGTATCGAAGGCAATCAGCGTACCGTCAGCCAGTTTGGCCGTGATGTTCGCCACACCGCCAAGATTCAGGACGCAAGCCGCACCATCTCCCAGACGCTGCAGGAGTGCTGAATGATAAGCCGGGGCGAGCGGCGCGCCCTGCCCGCCTGCGGCGACATCCGACGTCCGGAAATCGCAGGCCAGCGGCACACCCAAAGCCGCCTGCATGGCAGGCGCATTAATCAGCTGCAGCGTTGCGCCCGGTTTGCCGGGCACAGGACGCCGATGGAGAACCGTCTGGCCATGCACGCCCGCCAGCACCGGCGCCGGACCAGACCAGGCCGAGAGCAATTGCTGCATGGTTTCAGCATGCGTCTGCGTGACGACCGCTTTCGCCGCCTCAAAGGCCGATTCCGGCTCGGGGCCGGACCAGTTCCAGGCGCGGGCCGCATCTGTTGCCTGCTGCAGGATACGGCGTTCCTCAGGCAGGTATTTACGCTCGGCTGTCGCGCCAAACTCCAGCACCTGCTCGCCATTCGTCAGGATCAGCGCTGCATCCACAGCGTCCAGAGAGGTGCCGGACATGAAGCCCGCCACCCATTTTGGCCCAGAATCTGAGAGGGAATCTGAAATCGCGGTGTTCAAGCGGCTCCCTTTCCGTGCTACGCGCCCTGCCTTCACGGAGACACGAGAAGATGAGCGAATACAAGTCGGAATTCCTGAAGACGCTGCAGACGCGCGGCTTCATCAAGCAGGTCACTCACCCGGCCGAGCTTGACGCCTATTGCATGGCGGGCGTTCCAATTGCGTATATCGGCTTCGACGCGACGGCGGACAGCCTTCACGTCGGCTCGCTCCTGCAGATCATGATGCTGCGCCACCTTCAGAAGGCCGGCGGCAAGCCCATCGTCCTGATGGGTGGCGGCACCACGAAAGTGGGCGACCCGACCGACAAGGAAAAGTCCCGCCCCCTGCTGACAAATGAGCAGATCGAGGCGAACATTGCCGGCATCAAGAAAGCCTTCGAACCGTTCCTCACCTTCGGCGACGGCCCGACCGACGCCATCATGGTCAACAATGACGACTGGCTGGGCAAGCTCGGCTACATCGAACTGCTGCGCGAAGTCGGCGTGCACTTCACCATCAACACGATGGTGAAACAGGACACGGTTGCCCGGCGTCTGGCCAATGAGCAGCCCTACACCTTCCTCGAATTCAACTACCTGCTGATGCAGTCCTACGACTTCCTTGAGCTGTTCCGCCGGCAAAATTGCCGTCTGCAGCTCGGCGGATCTGACCAGTGGGGAAATATCGTTGGCGGCGTGGACCTCGTTCATAAGGCAGCGGGCGGTGACGTTTTCGGACTCACAGCCCACCTGATCACGACCGCTTCCGGCGGCAAGATGGGCAAGACGGCCGATGGTGCGGTCTGGCTGAATGCAGACCGCAAGAGCCCCTACGAATACTGGCAGTTCTGGCGTAACTGCGAAGATGCCGACGTCGGCCGCTTCCTGCGCCTGTTCACCGAGTTGCCGCTGGATGAGATCGAAGCACTGGAAAACCTTGAAGGTGCCGGGATCAACAAGGCCAAAGTTGCACTTGCCAATGCAGCGACAACAATGCTGCACGGCGAAGCGGCAGCAAAGGAATCCGAAGCGGCAGCGTCCGCTGTATTTGCCGGAGGCGGAACAGCCGCCGCCTTGCCGACCGTGGAGATTCCGTCTGCGGAGCTGTTCAGCGATTATCTGGTTGCCGCGGCTTTTACAGCCGCAGGCCTGACAGAAAGCAATGGTGAAGCCCGCCGACTGATCAAGCAAGGCGCCGCGAAGATCAATGACCAGCAGGTGAAAGATCAGAACGCTACGCTGGCGGAATCCGACGTGGTTGACGGCACGATCAAGCTGTCCGCCGGCAAGAAACGCCATGCACTGGTAAAGCCAGCCTAACCCCTAGAACTCTTCGTCTGGAATGGGCGGCAGCTCCGAGGGGATCGGCTCATCCGGCGGGCGCGGCCTGGCTTCCGGGATCCGCGTATCCGACGGGTTTTCAAAGATCCGTCGGATGACGCCCGGTGCCAGCGCGGAAAGCGGATTCACCGAGACGTTCGCTTTCTCCATCGTGCCGCGGATCGCATAGGTAAGCGAGAACACGCCCTCACCGTCCCGGCCGACAACCAGATCCCCCAGGATCGGGATTGTTCCGAGGGCGGAGTTCATACCGAAGCTTGGCACGAGGACGCCGTCGAACTCGATCGTGCCGTCCTTGGCGTCGAAATAGCCGTTCGTCGTGAGGCCGAGAGCAGGCCCCTGTGCTTTTGCACCTGATACGACGTATCGCTCCCCCGCCACGGTCAGCGGAATATCCAGCCGGGAGAACAAGACGCCCTCTCCGCCGAGCGTATCCGCCAGTCCGCGCAATGACGCGAGCGAGAGAATTTGCGTCAGGAAGGGTGCATTGTTCAGACGGGTGTTGGTGATGGAAATATCGAACTTGGACGGCTTGTTGTCGTTCGCCAGCATGCCATCCATTTCCAGCTTGCCGCCATCGAGATAGTCGATGCCGAGGAAAGCGCTGGCGATGAAGCCTGCATCTCCACTGGAAACATGGAAGGTCGCCGCCTGGCCACCATTGGTGTCGAAACGCGCCTCAAAGGGGGATCCATCGGCAGCGAGACCTGTGGCCTTGAAAGTCTCTATGCCGGCGGCGCCGGTGGCCATGGAGAACTTCGCCTCCGTCATGTCGAGGCCGGGGCGCAGGGTGAGCGTGTCGACATTCGCCGAAACGCGAATGGGCGTTTTACTTCCTGCATCATCCGCATCCCCAATGGCACCTACACCGGGCATCGCGCCGGAAAGATCCAGATAGGTGCCGGTCAGGCCAAAATTGAGCGCACCGTCCCTGCGCGTGACGGTTCCGCCGACATCCGCCTTGTTCTTCAGATAAGCCCGACGCAGCGTCGCGGAAACAAGTTTGGAATCGCCACCCAGCGTGAAGTCACCGTCGAGATAGGCGTCGTCCGCATGGAACACCACTGTGGCCGTATAGCCTTCTTCGAACCCTTCATAGTGAACCGAAGCCTTGGCCGGCTTGTCCCGTCCTTTCACCCAGCCGATCTCGGAAAGATCCAGTCGGGATTCGGTCAGGTCCAATGCGGTGTCTGCAATGATGCGGGATCCCTCCCCGATTTCAGCCTGCACCTCGATCGGGATTTCTCCTGACAGATAAGCACGGCCCAGAACACCGAACTCGTTCAGGAAGTCCGGCGTAACAATACTGGTCGCCGACAATAGCGATGGCTGGTCACTGTCATTGAATGCATCGCGCCAGGTGAATTGAACAGGAGACGGACCAAGGTTTCCAAAGCCGGAAATGGTCATGCCGTCCTGGTCAACATTCACTTTCGCCGAACCTTCCGTCAGATCGAAGCCAAGCGCAGCATCCCTGAGCCCAGCCTCAGCGACGTTGCCGATCGCAGTGAACCGGATATCTTCATACGGAACATCGTCCAGCGCAGGCCGGAACATTTCGAAAGTCATTTCCCCGTCGCCAGACAGGCGCGCAGGGTCGAAATCGATTTCAAGGCGAGAGTCGACCAGCATTTTCATGATCAGAGAAATGGGCCCATGACCGCGCGCAAAAACCCGGAAATCTCCACCGCGAACATTGAATGCTGGCATCAGAAATGCGCCCTCGTCGAGGTCCCACCCGCCATATTCGCCGGAATCCAGCGTCACCCGGAAAGAGTTGCCGGTCAGCCACCCAGTCCCGCGTCCTTTTTCGACGGGAGGAAGGTCCGACAGGAATTTCACCCAGGCGTCTTCCGCTACGAAGGTAAGCTCAAGGTCTGAATCGCGCAGGTAGCCGTCTTCGCCAAAGCTGTCGCGCTTCAGGTCGATATGGCCTTTGATGTCCTTAAGTGCGCCGGCCTCGACATGATCCCGCGCGAAGTTCCTGCCACCGGTCCCAAGCCCAACGGGCCAGAACGCCATCACCGTATCCTTGGTCACATCCCCGCTGGTCTCCAGAGCGATGTGGCCGAGGACCGGCGGCTCACCCTCCTGCTGGTCCTGCGTAAGGCCAATGTTACCCGTCACAAGAAAGCCTGCGTCCTGCTCCATAAACACGAGGGCGAGCTCGTCGACTTTCCGGTCAGCGACACTCATCAATCCGGACGCCTTCAGGCCAGTCAGGGTAATTGGACGCTCGAACACCGGCGTGAAATCCAGCGTGAGCTCTTCACTCGAGAGCTCAAAGTCGTGTGCGGACTGTCCTTGCAGGATGTCTTTCAGCGTCAGGCTCGCCTGTCCGCTGGCCGGACCAACCTTGTCGCCCGTCACGTCCACCCGCATCGTGTCGTCATTGGCAAGATAGGTCGCGGTGACATCGAGCCCTTGCACGTCAAGACCACCAGCAAACGGCATGTGACCTTCGCCCATATTGGAATGAAAGGCGATCTCGCTGATGCCGGTGGCCTGAGCGTAGTCGAGAGTCACATCGGCATTGGCGGGCAGGCCATCGAAGGCATCCACTTGCGCACCGAAGCGGGCCGCCAGATCCGCCAACGGCCAATCCGCCACCGCGAACTCTGCATGCAGCTTTTCCTCAAGCGTGTAGGAGCGGATCGTCGCCGCCAGCCCGCCTGGCAAACCCGCGCCCGCGCCAGTCCCGGCCGCGCTGACCAGGATACCGTCCTCCTCACGTGAAATCCGCCCCTTCGCATCTGTTATGTCGAGAACGGGTTGCTGGTTGCTGTCCCGGAGACGGAATTCGAAGCCGGCAAAGCCCAGATATTCGAGCGCATAGTTCTGCTCGCCCTGCTTCAGCGCCTCCAGGATCGGCGGAATCACTTCATTAGCGCGCTGCAGCCACTCCTGCGGGGTTTCAGGCAGCTTTCCGACAGGGATTTCCGGCAGAGGCTCACCGCCGACAAACCAGGTGGAGGGTGTTTCCTGGTCGATATTGACCCAGCCATCCTCGAGATCGAGGCGAAGGACTTCTATATCGCCCAGAACCAGCGATGATCCTGAAAGGACGATATTGGCATGTTGTGCTTCCGCACTGACATTGCCTTTCGCATCCATCATCTGGAGCCGTGATCCGGAAATATGGAGACGTTTGTCTTCCGCCGACCATTCGAGCTGCACTCCGCCGAGGCGCACCTCCCGTCCATCGCGCGCTTCTGTCATTGCGCGCTCCAGGTCGTCCCGGAACATCGACAGGTCCATCGGGCCGGAATAGAGCCGGGCGGCGAGCAATCCCGCTGCCACAAACACAAGCAGGATCAAACCGCCGAGGATTTCGAGAAAAATCAGTGAGGCGGTCTGGCGGACCAAGGGCGCGCTCCGTACAAGTCGGGTCCAGTCATATACGCCGTTCAGCGCTGTGTCTGGTATAAGCAGTACAGCCGGAGCGCACCATAGGAGGATTACATGGCAATCGGGCCCAAAGAAGGCGGACGTGCCCCGAATTTCAGCATGGATTCAACGCAAGGGCCGATAAAGCTCGGCGACTACAAGGATCAGGTGTTGGTTCTCTACTTCTATCCGAAGGACGACACGCCTGGCTGCACGACCGAAGCGAAAGACTTCACAGACCTTGCACAGGAGTTCGAAAAGGCCGGCGCGAAAGTCGTGGGCGTGTCTCGTGACACGCTGGCGAAGCACGAAAAATTTGCGGCAAAACATGATCTCGCCGTGACGCTTGCGTCGGACGAAGACGGCAAGGTTTGCGAAGCCTACGGCGTCTGGGTCGAGAAGAAGAATTATGGCCGGACGTATATGGGAATCGAGCGCTCAACATTCCTGATCGGACCTGACAAAAAGGTAATCCGAATCTGGCGAAAAGTGCGCGTCAAAGGCCATGCCGAAGATGTACTCAATGTCATCAAATCGGGCGCCTGAAATCTGGCCTCGTGCAAACAATTTTCCCATGTTTAACAAGCCTTTTACCCTCATGGGCGAAAATTTACATGAATTCTGTGCCCGAGGGGTTACACCTCGTATCGAAATCGGTATGTATTATCTTCAAGGGTTTGGGAAACCTGCTGTAGTGACTGCTGCAGTGGGGGCGTGATTTTCCGGTTCTACGGGTGGCGTGAATGGCGAAGTTGAGCGCGAATCTGAAGGCGGCCTTCAATAAAGCCTTCCCTGAGCGTCAAATTTACCATCGTAGCGGCGGCACAGTCCGCTATATTTCTGTGTCTCCATGGCAGCAGGCGATTTTTGCTGCGGGCATTGCCGCCCTGGCAGGATGGACCGTTTTTGCGACCGGCTCCTTTGTCCTCAGTGGCGGTAGCAGCGCCCTTTCCGGTAATCCGGATGGCCGCGAACTCGCCAAGTATGAGCGCTGGGTTCAGGAACTGCGCGCCAAGGATGCGCTGTCCCGTTCGCTGCTGGAAGAACGTACCGACGCCTTCCAGAAAGAAACCGTGGAGTGGGAAGAGCGTCAGAAGGCCCTCGAAGACCTCTACAAGCAGCTTAAAGGCGAGGACGACCTCGAAACGTCTTCCCTGAAGGGCGATGGCGCTGCGCTGCTTGTGCAGGCATCTATCGAAGAAGCCGACAGCCGTCAGTCGCGTGAACCTGTCCGCATCACCGCCCAGTTTGAAACAGCCAGCTCTCGCGGGTCGGTGCGAGCCCTGAAAATGGATCAGGAACGCATTCTAGATGAAGCCGAGGAAATCGCCACGGAGCGCACTGAACGCGCCCGGGGCATCCTGGCACTCACATCCGTTGGCTCAGACCGAATCGTGGCCAGCAGCGAAACGGGCGGACCGTTCATTTCGCTCGCCAATGCGACCGCCGGGCCCGATCTCAGCAATCTCTCGCTGACCGATACCACTTTCTATTCCCGCCTGTCGCAGACTCAGGCGCGCGTCGCGGAAATGCTTTACTATGAGGACATTGTTTCCTCACTGCCGCTGGGACGCCCCGTCGGGGTACCGTACCGGCTGACCAGTAATTACGGCGTTCGCGTCGATCCATTCAAGAAACGCCCAGGCTGGCACAACGGCATCGATATGGCGGCTTATCACGCAGCCCCGATCGTCGCCGCAGGGCCTGGCGTCATCTCTTATGCAGGTCCCCGTTCGGGCTACGGGCGGCTTGTAGAAATCGACCATGGGCACGGCTTCAAGTCGCGCTATGGCCACCTCAGCGGAATTACGGTAAAAAAGGGACAAACCGTGGAGGTCGGCGATCTTGTGGGCAAGATGGGTACAACCGGTCGAAGCACGGGGGACCACCTTCACTTCGAAGTCTGGTTTAACGGCAAACCTTATGATCCAATAAAATTCCTGAAAGCAGGCCGTCATGTTCACCAAGAGTAACAAACACAACGATACGCCGCCGGCTCCTGAGCCAGCAAAGGTCCAACCTTCCGTCGATGCCATCCGTGGCGCCGCTTCAAAGCCGGCTGCCCGGGCTGCGTCCATCATTTGCGCAGACATGAAGATCAACGGTTCGGTGACCTCTGAAGGCGCACTGCAGATCGACGGCACCGTCGATGGCGACGTCGCCGCAACCGACATCACGATCGGCGCTTCCGGTCACATCACCGGCGAAGTGAAAGCCGAAGTCGTGAAGGTCAAAGGCCGTATCAAGGGCTCGATCCGTGCCCGTAAGGTCGAGCTTGAGACGGGTGCTCATGTGAAGGGTGACATCGTGCACTCCTCACTGCAGATCCAGTCCAACGCTGTGTTCGAAGGCCAGGTGAAGCATTCCGAGGATCCGCTGAAGGATGCCGCACCGCGCGCTGCCGCCAGCGATGCTCGTCCTTCTACTTCGCCGTCGTCCAGCGCGGCCCCGAACGCGACCAGCGGCTTCGGTATTGCACCGACCGCTTCCTGATCGGTCCTGCTTCTGAATTGAGACGCCGGCATCAAGAGATGCCGGCGTTTTTCTTTGTTTCGCAAGACATTGGCCTGAGCCCTGGTCTTGCCCGGCGTTTTCCACCTGATAGGGTCCGCCGCAATCGTGATTGCGGAGTATCTGATATGCGTGCGTGTTTGATTGCCTTAGGTCTGGCCCTGTCCATGGGACCCGCATTTGCTGAAGAACCGGCAAGACCTGGAACGTCTGAACCCGCCGCCAGCAAAGCAGATATTCCTGAGGCGAAAGTCTTCACTTCCGACCACACGTTCAAACTTCGCGGCCAGACCATCAAGTACAAGACGATCGCGGGTGAAACCTATCTCCGGGATGAGAAAGACGAGCCGACCGCATCCATCTTTTCGGTGGCCTATATCCGTGATGGCGTGAGCAATCCGACCACCCGCCCTGTGACGTTCGTCTTCAATGGTGGCCCTGGGTCCGCGTCGCTGTGGCTGCACATGGGCGCCTTCGGACCGAAACAGGTGATCACGCCATCGGACGCGCGCGGTGTCGGCGCCCCGCCCTACACGATCCAGGACAATCAGAATTCACTCCTGGACGTCAGCGATCTGGTCTTCATCGATCCCGTCGGGACGGGTTACTCTCGTCCGCTGGGAGACACAGAAGGCAAGGAGTTCTACGGCGTCAACGAGGACGCGGAGAGTATTGCCGAGTTCATTCGCATCTGGCTGACCGAAAATGGCCGTTGGAACAGCCCGAAATTCCTGGCCGGTGAAAGCTACGGAACCACCCGGGCGGCTGCCCTGACGGAGAAGCTGCAAGGCGGCTGGAACGGCATCGGTCTCAATGGTGTCATCCTGATCTCGGCGATCCTCGACTTCCAGAACGCCCGATTTGCGCCTGGAAATGACTCCGCGCATATCTCTTTCTTCCCAACAGAAGCAGCCATCGCCTGGTACCACGGCAAGGCAAACAAGGCACGATGGAACAATAATTTCGATGCGTTCGTGGCTGACGCCCGCAACTATGCGACAGACACATTGGCCCCGGCCCTGATCCGCGGTTCCACTCTTACCGCAGAGCAAAAGAGCGCCATTGCCGCTGACATGAGTGACTATCTGGGCGTTGCTGCGAAGTGGATTGAGCTGGCCAACCTGCGAGTGGACCCAACGCGGTTCCGCAAGGAGCTGCTGCGCAATGAAGGCTATACGGTTGGGCGGTTCGATGGCCGCTACAAAGGCATCGACAGCGAAGGCACGTCAGACACACCTGAAAATGATCCATCCGGATACGGAATGGATACAGCCTATGTCGCTGCGATCAACGACTACTTGACCCGCGAGCTGGACGTGGATTTCACGCGCCCCTACAAAGTCCTGACTGGCGGACCGGGTTCCCAATGGAACTGGAGCATGAGCGAAGGTGGCTGGCCTGCTTACGTGAACGTCACCCCCTGGCTTGGAAAAGGCATGCGTGAAAACCCGGATCTGAAGGTACTTCTCGCCTCAGGCTGGTACGATCTGGCGACCCCGTTCTTCGGTGCCGAAATGGCCATGTATCAGAATGGCGTCGTTCTTGATCGGGTTCAGTTCGATTACTACGACGCCGGTCACATGATGTACCTGAAGGAATCTGACGGCACGAAGCTCTCCGACGACGTCCGTAAATTCATCGAGGCTGGCCAGTAAGCTCCATCGGAATCACGCACTCTTTCGGACCAGCGCTGTGTTCATACGGGCGCCTTCGACCACGATGACATCGCCATTGTGGATGATCTCGGAGCCATCGACGATCTCCGCGCCCCAGACAGTGTCGCCGATCTTTACGCGTCCCTGCCCGGCATTCGTGAAGTCCGATGTGGCGACGCCGCGCTGACCGACAAGGCTATCCATTCGCTTGTTGAGCGTCGGATGTTCTGGTGTGGTCTTGCGCATGCCCGACAGGACCGTGCGCCCAACAACAAACAAGCCGACCGATGCTGCGCCGAAGAACAGGACTTGCCCCTGCCATGTGGCGAGACTGTCCGGGGCGAGCCAGGCAAAAGCGGCGGTAAGCCAGGCTGCGATGGAAATCATCAGCAGATCGAACGTCCCGGTCATCATCTCGATGCCGAAGAGCATCAAGCCAAGCGCAAGCCAGTGCCAGACAGTGAGATGGGTGAAGAGTTCTTCCAACATTGTCGGTCTCCTAGAAGCAGGTTGGCATTCCGGTCCCCGGCCGAGGCCGGGACACCAGGAAAAATCCAGCCTTAAGTCCGTGTGGGCGGCACAGCGCCCGATTGAACCTGAACGTCCTTCGCAGCGCCCGTAAGGCCTTTAATGCCCTCGATCGCTCCGATGATGCTGGAGAACTCTGCCGGAATGATGACCGTCTTCTGCTGGTTGGAAGTCGCCAATTTGCCGAAGGCTTCGACATAGGCCTGGCCGAGGAAGTAGTTGATCGCATTAACGTCACCGCGCGCGATCGCTTCGGACACCATTGCGGTGGCCTTGGCTTCCGCTTCGGCTTCGCGTTCCCGGGCCTCAGCATCCCGGAAGGCGGCTTCACGGCGGCCTTCTGCTTCAAGGATCTGCGCCTGTTTCTGGCCTTCAGCTTTCAGAATCGCCGACTGCTTGTCGCCTTCTGCGGTCAGGATCTCCGCACGCTTCAGACGTTCAGCTTTCATCTGGCGGGCCATGGCTTCAGTGATGTCTGCCGGCGGGCTGAGGTCGGCGATCTCGATCCGGGTCACCTTTACGCCCCACGGATTGGTCGCGGCATCGATCACGTTGAGCAGGCGGGCGTTGATGTCATCGCGGTTGGACAGGACTTCGTCGAGGTCCATCGAGCCGACCACGGTACGGATGTTTGTCAGTGAAAGGTTCTGGATAGCGTGGTGAAGATTGTTGACTTCGTAAGCCGCAGCCACCGGGTCGATCACCTGGATAAAGACGATGGCATCGCAGGACACCATGGCATTGTCCTTGGTGATGACTTCCTGTTGAGGAACATCAAGGACCGTCTCCATCATGTTCATTTTCCGCCCCACTCTGTCGATGAAGGGCGTGATGACAGACAAGCCGGGCGTCAGCGTCTTCGTGTAACGGCCAAACCGTTCGACCGTGAAATTGTAGCCCTGAGGCACGAATTTGAATGCCGAAACCAGACCAATGACCGCGACGGCCATTACCAGCACGATCACTGCAAAAAACGGATCCATGGGGTCCCTCTCCTTTGTTACGCCCATAAAGGTGGGGAGAGTTTTCCGTTTTTCAATAAATACCCAACCAAAAACGGCGTGCTCGTCCCCAAGCACGCCGATCATGGATCAAATTGGTTAAAACGCGTTATGCCTGATAAATCAAAGTTGTTCGAGCATGTAGTCAGCGCTGGAAACTTTGAATTCGCCGCCTTGCTCGACATTGAGCTCTGTAACCACTCCGTCTTTGACGATCATCGAGTAGCGCTGCGAACGCTGCCCCATTCCGAAGCCTGAGCCATCCATCTCAAGACCGAGCGCCTTCGCGAAGGTGCCGTTACCGTCCGCCAGCATGCGGACCTTGCCGTCCGCGCCAGCGCTCTTGCCCCATGCGCCCATGACGAACACATCATTGACGGAGGTGCAGACCACATCGTCCACACCTTTGCCTTTCAGGTCGTCGAGCTTCTCAACGAAGCCCGGAAGGTGTTTAGCGGAACAGGTCGGGGTGAAAGCACCCGGAACGGCAAAAAGGGCGACCGTCTTGCCGCCAAATACGTCTGCTGTTGTGCACGGCGCTGGACCGTCTGCGGTCATTTCCATGAAAGTTGCGTCTGGAAGCTTATCACCGACCTTGATGCTCATCTGCTTTTCTCCCTGCAGGTTTGACCAAGGACATAGGTCTCCCGGTGCTGCGAAGCAAGGATTCCCGCCCTTGCCAAAGCGACCGGGATAGCCCAGCCTCGGCTCTGAAGGATTTCCGCGCGCCATGGACACAGACCTGACAGGAAAACTGCTGATCGCCCTGCCCGGCATTGGCGACGCCCGGTTTGCGCGATCTGTCATCCTCGTGTGTGCACATTCCCCGGAGTTCGCCATGGGCATCGTGCTGAACAAGCCGATGGCCCATTTGCGCCTACCGCAATTGTTCGAACAGCTCGATGTGCCCATCGAAGCTGACGTACCGGACACGTTTGTTCTGGATGGCGGCCCGGTCAGCTCTGATCGCGGGTTCGTGCTTCACACCGACGATGTCTACAATGAAGGCGCCAGCTTGCCGGTTGATGGTGATATCTGCATGACCGCAACGCGGGACATCCTGCACGCCATGGGCTCCACTCACCCCCCCAGGCGCAGCGTGCTTGCACTCGGTTATTCTGGCTGGGGTGCAGGCCAACTGGAAACGGAACTCGCGGAAAATGCCTGGCTCGTCTGCGACCTTGATCCGGAGCTGATCTTCTCCAGCGCTCATGAACGCAAATGGCGTCATGCGCTGGGCCGGCTTGGTATTGATAGCGCGAGATTGCAGATTGTTCCTGGAAACGCCTGATCAGTAGCGCATGAAGCGGATCGCGGATTCGATGTCCATCGGCCGCGCAAACGCAAACCCCTGGACATGATCGAAACCAAGCGCACGTAGCCGTGCCGCATCTTCCTTGCGCTCCACCCCTTCAGCCGTGCTGGTCATGCCGAGACGGTTTGCAAGAAGCGTGATTGTCGACAAGATCGTGTCGGTCCGATGCTGCCCGAGACGCCGTGTCAGGCCGTGATCGATCTTCAGGCTGTCAGCAGGCAGATCGGCCAGCCACGCAAACGAAGAATGTCCCGTTCCGAAATCATCCAGAACCAGTCCCGCCCCGACCGCCTTCAGGGCAAGCGCAGCCGAGAGGGCAAAATCGGCATCGCGAAGGGCGGCTTGTTCCGTCAGTTCGATCTTCATCGACCGTTCCGGCAAATTGTACCCATTGATCAGCGCCTCGACGAGCGCAGGCAAGGTCCCGCGGGCAAGGTCCCGCGCGGTGAGGTTCACCTGCATGAACAGGTCGTCCCTGCCGGTAATGTCCCGCAATCTCGCGAGCGCCTCGGCCGAGCGGATCAACATGTTAGATGCCAGCGCCTCATCCTCGTACCGGCTTGGCGGCGAAGTGAGGTCACCGTCGTCCCAGCGTGCCAGCGCCTCAAACCCGGCAACCTGTCCATTGCGAAGCGATACGATGGGCTGAAATACCGGTGCCAGATCCGGACCGGGCTTCAGGTCCGACGGATCGATCTCCTGCAGATCGTCGCCGGTCAGTAGCATCCCACGTGCTTCGGTATCGCCGACAAAGGCTCCCACGAGATGAACGCCCCGTCCGCTCGACAGGCGAAGATTACACCGCACAGGGCCTTCCCCTGCATCGAAGGTCCGCTCCAGTCGTCCGCGGCTCAGCCCTTCCAGCATCTGTTCCAGAGCATCAATGGACCAGTCGCCCGACAGTTCGGAATAGGCTGACCCTCGCGGCACTTCGATCACAAGGCGCCTTGCTTGAGCATTCCAGTGCCAGTTGCCCTGAAGGCTTGTCTCGGAGGTTTGCGCCATGATGACCGGAATCTAGCGCGGCATCGCCGGCCTGACGAGGGCGAAAAGTATGTGGTCTTCCCGCCGTCCCGCGATCTCAAGATAATCCCGGGCATAGCCTTCACGCTCGAACCCGACCTTGGCGAGCACCCGTTGGGACCGTTCATTCGTCGGAAGGGTCCCGGCTTCGATGCGCCAGAGATCCAATACCTGGAATGCCCAGGTGCAGATCGTGCCAACGGCCTCATGCATGTATCCGTTACCTTGGAACTCCGCCCCGATCCAGTAGCCGAGATTGGCGGCCTGCGCCGGCCAGCCACGTACATTGGTGATCGACACGCCGCCCAGAAGCCGGTTGTCGCTCTGGCGGCGGATCAGGAAGACATGAGCCCGGCCATTGCGCCAACTGCTATGCCAGGCCTTCAGCCGCCGCCCCCAGTCTGCCTTTGAGTGTACATCATCCGGCCAAACCGGTTCCCACGGTTCCAGATGCGCCCGGCTTCGTTCACGTACATCAGCCCACTCCGCGAAATCCGCCCGGAATGGTGGTGAAAGCACCAGCCGCTCCGATGTTACCAGCGTTTCGCGCAAGGGCGGCAGCATTTTACCGGCTCCGGCCAGCGTGCTGTTCGATACGTGCCCGAACTGCAGCCAGTGAAGCCTCTGTCCGCTCGAACACTTCCTCTTGCTCATAGAGCACTTCAGCCCGGGCGGGCATTGTCGGCTTGCGACCTGTGGCCTCTTCCACCGTTTCCGGGAATTTCGCCGCTGCGGCCGTGGCCAGCACCACCGTTGTCACATCAGCCGCCGGCAGGCGCCGCGCGTGAAATGTACCAACTGCCGTATGCGGACAAATCTGCCACCCCGTCTCCTGCTCGAATCGTTTCATCTCACCCATAGTCTCGTCATTGCTGACAGAGGAAGCCGAAAGGCCTGAACACTTGAGGCGTGAAACCGCTTCGTCGGGCAATGACGCTTCGCCGACCTGCTTGTAAGTGTCATAGGTGTTACGAACCGCATCAGCATCACGCCCGGTCATTTCGAACAAGAGACGTTCGAAATTGGAAGGTACCGAAATATCCATGGCCGGGCTTGGGGTCGCAACGGCTGACGCGCGGGACATGACGCCGGTATTGAACAGGCGGGCCAAGGCGTCATTTGCGTTCACAGCGCAAACCGCCTCGAAGCCACCGCTCAACAAGCCACATCGGGCCGCAACATAGCCTGCCAGTGCATCACCCATGTTCCCGCTGGGCACGACGAACCGCAGCGCACCGCCGAGAGCCGCCTGCACGGTTGCATAATAGACCGACTGAGCGGCCACACGGGCCCAGTTGATTGAGTTCACGCCGGACAGGTTCACCCGGTTCACGAATTCCCGGTCTCCGAACATATCCTTCACAATGGCCTGGCAGTCATCGAAATCGCCATCGAGCGCCAGATTCACGACGTTCGACGCACCGGTCGTCGTCATGAACATCCGCTGCACCGGTGAAATACGACCGTGGGGATGAAGGATGATCAGGTCTGCGTGCTTCGTTCCGGCAAAAGCCGCTGCCGCTGCGCCGCCAGTATCACCCGACGTTGCGCAGACAATCATCATGCGCTGGCCGGATTTGGCCAGCAGGTAATCATAGATCTGCGCGATGATCTGCATCGCGATGTCCTTGAATGCAAGCGTCGGCCCGTGGTGCAGCTCCATCAGCCAGGCATCCTGCCGCCACTGCGTCAGCGGCGCGACGCACTGGTGCGCGAAGCTGCCATAGGCCCGCTCGCAAAGCGGCTTCAGGTCTTCGAGCGGGATCGCATCACCTGTGAAAGCTGACAAAATCCGCGCCGCCACTTCGTGATAGGTTTCGCCCTTGGCAGGTGGATCAATCTGCGGGAAACTCTCCGGCACATAGAGGCCGCCATCCGGCGCGAGACCGGCCAGACATGCGCCGGCAAAGTCTGTAGACGGAGCCTGGCCCCGGGTCGAAATATACTTCACGATTTGCCCTCGTTCCGGAACCTGAGCCGTCCCTTCTGGTGATGAAAGGCGAGATATACGCCGATGAGCGCCATGGCCAGCCCCCACCAGGTGATCGCATACCCAAAATGTCGTTGTGGCGGCAATTCATCATCCAGGCGCAGGCGTGCATAGGGATTGTCGATCAGGTAGGGCCCGTTCTCAGACACAAACCGGATCACTTCGGGCTCGAACACGTCTGCCGATACACGTGAAGCCGCCTCACCCGGCAAAAGCGACGCAAACACCGCCGGGTCAAGCACATAGAAAACGCGATTGGCTGTGTCGTCTGCTGCGGTAAAGGCATTCCGCTTGAAGGCCGGCTTGTAGATCCCACGGGTTGCGATTTGACCGGCCGGACAAGTCTCACCTTCGCATGCGGCAGGCGGATCGATCTGCTGGACGATTTCGATCGGCGTATAGACCACTGCATCACCAGTATCGACCGCAACAACGCGCATCCAGCCGGATTGCCCTTCCACATAGTAATATGAAAGGACCTCACTCGCCGGAATGATTTCGCCTTCCAGCGTGGTCCAGTCCGGCGTTTGGCGGTCGATCTCCATTTTCTGGAGGAAGCGGCCATACTGCCAGTTGCCGAGCCAGATCAGAATACCCAGGCTGATGAGCGTGAACACGGTCATCACGGGATACGGACGAAAAGTCATCTTCGACCCTTTCAAGCGCAGGGATCGGCCCTGCCCCAATAAGCAGAGCCCGCCGGGCGATTGCGCGCCGGCGGGCCCCTGAAAGTCAGCGCATGGGATGCGCGGCCGTCTAGTGCCCTGCGCCCAGTGCGAGGTATGGGGTCACGTAGACAAAGGCGAACAGGAACAGCCAGACCACATCGACGAAGTGCCAGTACCAGGCAGCAAATTCGAAGCCGAGGTGCTTCTGGGCCGACATGCCACCCGTAAGCAGGCGAAGCAGACACACGATCAGGAAAAGTGTACCGATCACGACGTGCGCACCGTGGAAACCGGTCGCCATGAAGAAGGCCGAACCATACAGCGTGCCATCAAAGCTGAACTGTGCGTGGCTGTATTCGAACACCTGCAGCGCAGTGAAGGCCATGCCGAGCAGGATAGTGACCAGAAGTCCCAGCTTCGCGCCCGAACGGTCGTCATGCTGGAGAGCGTGGTGCGCCCAGGTCACGGTGGTCCCGGACAGCAGCAGGATCAGCGTGTTGATCAGCGGCAGGTGGAACGGATCAAACGTCTCGACGCCGACCGGCGGCCAGTCGCCGAACTTTGCAAGGGCATCTGCAAACAGCGGGTTCGCTGCATCCCAGTTCTCGCCAACGCGCGCGCTGTGGAAGATTGCGAATTCGAAGAAGCTCCAGAACCAGCCGACGAAGAACATCACTTCTGATGCGATGAACAGGATCATGCCGTAGCGCAGGCCGATGGAAACAACCGGCGTATGATCGCCGATCTTGCCTTCCTTGATGACTTCGCGCCACCAACCAATCATGACCCAGCCGACCATGGCGAAACCGACGGCCAGCAGCCATACGGTTCCCTTTTCCATGCCGAAAAGGCCCTTCATGTAATTGACGCCGCCAAGCGCCAGAACCAGTACCGACAACGAGCCGAGCAGCGGCCACGGTGACGGGTTGACCAGATGATAATCGTGTTTGACTTCGCCGTGAGCCATGTCTGGCGGACCCCTTGATTTATATCCCTAGAATCTCTGAGCTGTTTAGACCGCTCCGGACCGAAAGTGCAACAGTTTCAGCCGCCCGTGGCTGAATTCGCCGCACCCACGGCCGCCTGTGTCGTTGGCCCTTTATACTTCGAACTTTCATAGAAAGTGTAGCTGAGCGTGATGGTTTCCAGCTGATCTGCCACGTGGTCTTCCACCATGTCGGGCGAGATGAAGTAGACCACAGGCAGCTTTTTCGTCTCATGAGGGGCGATGACCCGCTCATCGAAGCAGAAACATTCCAGTTTGTTGAAATACTTGCCGGAATAATGTGGCGTCACATTGTAGGCCGCGATGACGTGGATTTCCTCGTCCGTGGGATTGGAAACCTCAAAGAAGGCAAGCCCATGTTGGCCGATCTTGACGTCTTCGGAGCGCTGAAGCGGGCGGAATTCCAGTGGCGTATCTGCCACATTCGTATCGAAACGGACCGTGATTGTCTGGTCGACAATCTCCTTCGGGGCCGACGTCGCAATACGAGTCGTCCCGCCATAACCGGTCACCCGGCAGAATGTGCCGTAAAGCGGCTCCGCTGAAAAACCGAGTCCCAGCATCGCCGCGAAAACCGTCAGCGATATCCCGGCGACCTTGGCGTTGGACAGCTTCATTGCTCGGGTGTCTCCTCTTCGTCGGCCGTGGCATCAGGCCCAACCGGTTCTGTCGACAGATTTGCCGGCGGCGCAGCCTGATCCGGCGACATTCCGGGCGGAAGCGCAGGTGCCTCCTCCTGCCCAGTCTGGTTCATATTGTAATAGAAGTTGGCCTGGTTGTCCTCTGAGCCACTCAGGCGGACGAACGTCGTGAGCCCGACGAGAAACACAAAGCCCAAAAGCGCCAGTCCGAGCCACAGATTACGCCGCTTCTGAGCCGCACGCGCTGCGTCATCCAGATGCGCTGGTTCCGGGAACTGTTCGTCGCCCTTCTTCAAGCCATCACCGCTCATTTACAGGCCTCCGACAGGAAAATGCAGACCAGCTGCGTGCTCCACGATCAAGGCCGCGAAGACGATGAACAGGTACAGGATCGAGAAAAGGAACATGCTGCGCGCAAGTTTCTGGTCTGCTCCAGGCGCGCCGCTGTCACCTGCATGCGAGCGCCAGACGCGCACCGCGAAATACAGGAAGGCAAGGTTCAGCACACCTGTCACCACGCCGTAGATCCAGCCACCAAGTCCGGTCACCAGCGGCATCATCGAAACAGCCGCAAGGACGACCGTATAGATAAGCATCTGCAGCCGGGTCGCTTTCGCACCGTGCGTCACAGGCAGCATGGGCACGCCGGCCTTTTCGTACTCGGAATGTGCCAGCAGGCTCAGCGCCCAGAAATGCGGGGGCGTCCAGAAGAAAGTGATGGCGAACAGGATCCACGCATCGAGGGGTGTGTTCCCCGTCACTGCGGCCCAGCCGATGACTGGCGGAAAGGCCCCGGCCCCGCCGCCGATAACAATGTTTTGCGGCGTCGAGCGTTTCAGCCACATCGTATAGATGACGCCGTAGTAAAAAATCGAGAAAGCCAGCAACCCGGCTGCCAGCCAGTTGGATGCGAGCCACATGAGCAGGACGGACACGCCGCTCATGATCATGCCCATCGCTATCGCTTCTTCGCGCGGCACAGCACCGGATGGAATTGGCCGTGTAGACGTCCGAGTCATCACCAGGTCGATATCGGAATCGTACCACATGTTGATCGCGCCGGCGGCGCCAGACCCAAGCGCGACCGCCAGTACAGCAATCGCCGCCATCACCGGGTTCATCGACTGCCCGGTCACACCAGTGGCCGCGATCAGGCCGGCGACTGCGGTGAACACGACCAGCATCATGATGCGCGGCTTCAGCAGCTGAACATAATCACCAGCGGTGCCGTAGCGCTTTTGAGGAGTGGCGGGGGCGTCGGTCATTTCGGGTCCAGTTGGTGTGTTTCTGGTATGGGTCTGCGAGCCGGCGCTGTCAGCGCGACAATTGGGCCGTTCCGGCCGAACGCGGGCTTATTCCTTATCAAACTTGCGGTTCAGGCGCCATTCGAGCGCGAGGTAGGTGGCTTCGGCGATCATGAAGGCAATCGGCACAAGGATCAGGCTGATCAGGTCAGTCGCCGAGCCGGAGAGTTTCTGCATCACGTCGAATATGGCCGCAAACACGATCCCGACGAGGCCGGAATTGATGATCACCAGCTTACGGCTCGGCTTTGTCCTCAGCAGGCCTTTCGGCTGGCGCCAGAGCATCCAGAGGCCGATTCCCCCGGCAATCAGTGCAACAACGGAGATCGTTATTGCGATATTCGGATCGATCGTCCGTACCTTGTCGAACAGCCGGTCCACGGCCGGATTTCGCGGCAGGAACACCACGATGAAGGCATACATGCCAATCACGATGGGCAAGCGCATATTCAACAGATCAGGTCCTTCTTTCCGGGACTTTCGAAAGCGAACGGCCTCCCGTGGGACGAGAGGCCGCTGCGATTGAGTGGTTCAGGCAATGTAGGCCTAGTGACCGCCCTTGGCCGTCACGTGCGGCAGTTCATTGTACTGGTGGAACGGCGGCGGCGAAGGCAGCGTCCATTCCAGCGTCGTGGCACCTTCGCCCCACGGATTGGCGACACCCTTGCGACGACGGATCAGCGCTTCGGCGAGGCCGATGAAGAAGATCAGCGTTGCAACCATGGTGATGGCGTAACCGATCGACGAGATTTGGTGCCAGGTGGCGAAGCCATCAGCATAGTCGATGTAGCGGCGCGGCATGCCCTGCAGGCCCAGGAAGTGCTGCGGGAAGAACAGGACGTTCGAACCGATGAACATCAGCCAGAAATGCAGGCCGCCAATCATGCCGTTGTACTTGATGCCGAACATCTTCTCGAACCAGTAATACCAGCCAGCGAACAGGCCGAACACGGCGCCCAGCGACAGCACGTAGTGGAAGTGGGCCACAACGTAGTAGGTGTCGTGCAGCGAGTGGTCGATGCCTGCGTTGGCCAGGACGACCCCCGTCACACCGCCAACGGTGAATAGGAAGATGAAGCCGATAGCCCAGAGCATCGGGACTTTGAACTCGATGGAGCCGCCCCACATCGTGGCGATCCAGGAGAAGATCTTGATGCCTGTCGGGACGGCAATGACCATCGTCGCAGCGACGAAGTAGGCTTTCAGGTCAACGTCCATACCGACCGTGTACATGTGGTGCGCCCACACGACGAAGCCGATGACACCGATCGACACCATGGCGTAAGCCATGCCGAGGTAGCCGAAGATCGGCTTCTTGGAGAAGGTCGACACGATGTGGCTGATGATGCCGAAGGCCGGCAGGATCATGATGTAGACTTCCGGGTGACCGAAGAACCAGAACAGATGCTGGAACATGATCGGGTCACCGCCACCAGCCGGATTGAAGAACTGAGAACCGAAGTTCCGGTCCGTCAGAAGCATGGTCAGCGCAGCGGCAAGCACCGGCAGGGACAGAAGCAGCAGGACAGCCGTCACAAGAACACCCCAGGCGAACAACGGCATCTTGTGCAGGGTCATGCCCGGGGCACGCATGTTCAGGATGGTCACGATGAAGTTGATGGCACCGAGGATCGACGCGATACCGGCTGTGTGCAGCGACAGGATCAGCACGTCCATCGCCGGACCGGGGTGACCAGTCGTCGAGGACAGCGGCGGGTAAAGCACCCAGCCGCCAGCGAAACCATTACCAGCCGAGCCACCAGGGATCATCATCGAAATGGAAGCCAGGATGAAGGCAGCGACCGTCAGCCAGAACGAGATGTTGTTCATACGCGGGAACGCCATGTCCGGCGCACCGATCATCAGCGGTACGAACCAGTTGCCGAAGCCGCCGATCAGGGCCGGCATGACCATGAAGAAGATCATGATCAGGCCGTGATAGGTGATGACCATGTTGTAGAAGTGCTTGGCGTTCTGGATCGCCACGTCGCCTTCGCCGGCAACAAAGCGCGTCAGCACGCCGATACCGGGCTCAGCGAGTTCCCAGCGGATCAGGCCGGACAGCGTGTAGCCCACGATCCCCGCGATCATCGCGAAGATCAGGTACAGCGTACCGATGTCCTTGTGGTTGGTGGAAAACAGCCAACGCGTGAAGAAACCAGGCTTGTGGTCGTGATCGTCGTGGGCGTGGTCGAGGGCGACTTCATCCATAGGCATGGGACGTACTCTTCTCTCTCGGTTTATTCAGTGACCGCAGCGAACTTGGTCGCCGGTTCAATGGAAGCGATGTTCTGCACCGAAGCGGCCGCAGCATCATAGTCGCCAGCGAGCATCAGCTCCGCCCAGCGATCGAATTGTTCTTGCGGCACAACCCGGACCTCAATCGGCATGTAGGCATGGTTCACACCGCACAGTTCGGAACACTGGCCGTAGTAAGTGCCGGGCTCATCGACGAGGAACCAGCCTTCATTCAGGCGGCCAGGAACGGCGTCAGTCTTGATGCCGAAAGCCGGGACAGCGAAAGAGTGAATCACGTCAGCGGCAGCCGTGTAATAGCGGACATAGCGGCCAGCCGGCACGACCATCGGATAATCAACGGACAGGTTACGAACACCTTCAGTAGAGTCGGTCGACAGGCCGACTTGAAGCGGGTTCGAAACGAACTCCAGCGGGTAGCCGGCGTCGTCGGTGATGTCAGGATAGGTATAGGTCCAGTTCCACTGGTTGCCCTGCGCCTTGACGTTCACGAAGCCTTTCGCAGCGGCTTCCGGATTATATTCCTTGGTGAAGCGCTCGTATTCCGCAGACTTGCCATCAGCGAGGAGCTGGTTGGCCTTGTCCTGAACCTGCTGCAGGTTCGGCGGCACATCCTGATAGTAAAGGTTCGGGAAGGACTGGCTGGCAATGGCCACGAGGATCAGCGCCGGAACAACCGTCCAGATGACCTCGATCAGCGTATTGTGGCTGAATTTGCGCGGTGTGGGGTTCGACCGCGAATTGTGGCGCAGCATCACATAAAGCAGCAGCAGCAGAACGAAAATCGTGATTGGAATAATGATCCACAGCAGGAAAGTGTGGAAATGGTGGATACGCTCGGCAATACGCGTCGCGGCCGGTTGCATACCAAGCGCGCCATCGCGCGGAATGGCAGCAAAGGCCGGAGCGGCGAACAACGCTGCGCTAAGAGCGGCAAGAAGGTGTCGCACGAAGGAATCCTCGTCTCGTTGGAATCTCTGCTCCTGTATCTACAATACGTATTAGCCGCAACCTACCTCTTTCCGCGCTCAATATTGTCGCAGCCTGTCGTCGCTCCATCGCTTTGATGCTAAACTGATCCTACATAAACTCGTTCATTCGGAGGCTATCATGATCCGGACTGCCCTGCTCGCCGCCAGCCTTATCGCGCTCACCGCGCCAACCGCATACGCCCAAGTATCGGTGATTGGTGGTGGAATCGCCCGTGACTGCTACGAAGCGGCCCTTTATGGACGCACGTCTAACCAGGAAGGCGAGCGAATCTGCACCAAGGCCATTGAGGCCGAACTGATGAAAATGGAGAACCGGGCTGCAACCTATACAAATCGCGGCGTGCTGCGCATGCGGGCTGGCGACTATGATGGTGCACTGTCCGACTACTCCACTGCCAAGAAGATGAAGCCTGAACTTGGCGCGATCTGGCTTAATGAGGGAGCCGCCTACATTTTCCTCAAGGATTTCGACTCAGCCCTGATCTCGCTGGACAAGGCGATCGAACTCGACAGCCAGGAGCTCTACGCCGCCCACTACAACCGGGCGATCGCACGGGAAAATACCGGAGATCTGGCAGGGGCGTACGCAGATTTCCAGAAAACCCTGGAACTCAATCCGGAGTTCGAGCGCGCGAAATGGCAGCTGACCCGGTTCACCGTCACGAATTGAGCCCGGAATCCTCATGCAGGCCTCTTGCCGCCCCTGCTGCGGACGCGCATCTAGTCTGAATGACAGAAAACGCCCTGCCCTTCGATCTCCGCCAAGCCACTGAAATTCTCGCTGACGCCGTACGCGGCGGCGATGACGGCGACCTCTATGTCGAACGCTCCCGCTCCGAGAGCTTCGTATTTGACGATGGCCGGCTGAAGTCGGCCGCTTTCGACACGGATCAGGGCTTCGGCCTGCGCGTGGTCGCCGGTGAAGCGCAGGGGTCAGGTTACGCATCCGAACTCACACTGGGGGCAATCCGTCGGGCGGCCTCGACAGCATCGGAAGCCAAACGCGGCTATTCTGGAAAGCTGGCGGCAAGTCCGATACCGACCAATCGACGCCTGTATCAGCCAATCGACCCTACCGCCGCGCCCGATTTTTCCGTGAAGACCGGGCTCCTGGCAGAGATCGATGCCTGGGCCCGGGCAAGCGACCCGCGAGTCGTGCAGGTCTCGGTCTCCCTTTCCGGCAGTCATACAGAAATCGACATCCTGCGCCCGGACGGCGCAGCCTTTTCGGACATCCGTCCTCTGGTGCGCCTCAACGTATCCGTCACGCTGGAGGAAAATGGCCGAAGGGAATCAGCCGGCGCCGGTGCAGGTGGACGCGCTGCGTATGACGACTGGATCCGGCCGGAACGCTGGCAGGACATGGTCCGCCGCGCCATTCGCAAGGCATCGGTCAATCTTCAATCCATTGCTGCGCCAGCTGGTGAAATGGAAGTCGTACTCGGCCCGGGCTGGCCAGCCGTCTTGTTGCACGAAGCAGTTGGCCACGGCTTGGAAGGCGACTTCAACCGCAAAGGCACCAGCGTCTATGCCGGGCGCATCGGTGAGCAGGTCGCCGCGAAGGGTGTCACCGTTATCGATGACGGATCCATAGAAGCCCGCCGTGGTTCGCTCTCATTTGATGATGAAGGCACGCCGACACAGCGGACCGTTCTGATCGAAGACGGCATCCTGAAAGGCTATATGCAGGACCGTCTGAATGCCCGCCTCATGGGCCAGCAGCCGACCGGCAATGGTCGGCGCGAAAGCTATGAAGCGCAAACGATGCCGCGGATGACCAACACCGTGATGCTGGGTGGTGACAAGGATCCGGAAGAAATCGTCTCATCGATCAAGCGCGGTCTATGGGCGGTCGATTTCGGCGGTGGCCAGGTCGACATCACCTCCGGCAATTTCGTCTTCCAGTGCACGGAGGCCTATCTCGTAGAGAACGGAAAGGTCATCGCACCGGTGAAAAACGCCACCCTGATCGGCCACGGTCCGACCGTCCTCCAGGACGTCACGATGATCGGCAACGACTTCGCCATGGATGACGGCGTGGGCATGTGCGGCAAGGCCGGTCAGTCTGTTCCGGTGGGTGTTGGACAGCCGACCCTCAAGATTGGTGCCCTGACTGTAGGCGGCGCAGGCTAAAATTGCTGTAACAACCGGGGCTTGGGACTTGAAGCGCCGGAACCGTTTTGTCACTTTCTGGCCACAATCGGGCGGAGGGATACGAACTGATTCGTTCGTGCGCCCGGTCAGTAGAGGACGGTAATACGATGCGTTTCCTGATGGGTGCCCTTCTGGGGGCGACTTTCATGGCAGCTCCTGCATTGGCTGAGCCTGGCGCCCTGCCAGCAGATTCGGCTTGGCAGATGGTGCAGAGGGGCGAGATTGTCGTGCTTGATGTACGAACCCCAACGGAGTGGGCGATGACGGGCCTTCCCCGCGACAGCCATGGCATCAATGTGAAAGACCGGGACTTCATTGCCCAGGCACGCGGCGCTGTCCTGGGCGATCTGGATCATCCGATCGCCGTGATCTGTCGGAGCGGCAAGCGCTCAAGTGAAGCAGCGAGCGTTCTGGAGAAGGCTGGCTTCACCCACGTCTTTGACATCCGCGAAGGCATGGTCGGAAATGAAGAAAGCGGCGAAGGCTGGCTGAAACGCGGCCTGCCAACTGACCCCTTCATACCCCCCTACAATTGACGCATCCCTTCGACCGCATTTCAGACGCACAGTCCCATGAAAAAGGGCGGCCCAGTCAGAGGCCGCCCTTCTCATATCTGGTTTCTTTTTTTAGCAGGCGTTAGCTGAGCGTCTTGTCCGGCGCCCCCGGATCGGTGTTCGACCCGAACGTATCCACGGTGCCGACATCCGCCACGGAATCGTCCGACAACGTATCAAGATGCATCATCTTGGTCATGAAAGGCGCTGCAATCGCAAACAGGACTCCGACTCCAATCGCGAACCAGCCGACCTTTATGTAGACCGACAGCACGTTCCCGACACCTTCACCGCCAGCGGCAGTCGCCTGGGCGATGATGGCCGCCACCGCGTTACCAGCGCCCGACGCCAGGAACCAGGCACCCATCATCAGGCCGACCATGGAAGTAACTGACAGCCGGGTCATGGCTGACAGGCCAACCGGGCTCATGCAAAGCTCGCCTGTCGTGTGCAGCAGATAGATCAGGAAGATGAAGATCACCGGCGTCATGGCTCCGGCGCTGGAACCGAACGCCAGCACGAGGAAGCCAGCGCCAAGCTGCATCAGAGCCAGGGCGAACTTCATCGGTGCACTTGGCTCCCATCCTTTCTTGCCAAGCCACACCCAGAGCGCGGCAAAGACCGGGCCCAACGTCATGATGTAGAAGGCGTTGATCGACTGGAACATGGAAGCCGGGACTTCCCAGCCAAGCAGGTTGCGGTCGACATGCTCGTCCGTGAACAGGTTCAGTGACGACCCCGCCTGCTCGAACAGGCCCCAGAACAGGACGTTGGTGGAGATCAGGATCAGCGCGACGATGATCCGGTTTCGCTGGTGCGGGTTCAATTTCGCGATCGCGCGCCAGACAATGTAGAGATACGTGATCGTCATGGCGATCAGCAGCAGCGTGTTCACCGTGCCTTGGCTGCGCACAAGGAACCAGACAATGAACGTCGTTACGATGGCGCCCAGCCAGATCATGTGCTCGCGATTCAGCGGTCCCACCATCGGTGCGGCGAGTTTTGCCGGATCACTCGGTTCGCCCGCCCCGCGCAAGGCTGGCTTGCCCCAGACAAAGACGATCAGGCCGAGCAGCATGCCAATCCCGGCCGCGCCGAAGCCATATGCCCAGCCGAAGGTCTCACCCAGATAACCTGCAATCAGAGCCCCCAGGAAGGCGCCGGTATTGATACCTACATAGAAGATGGTGAAAGCGGAATCGCGCCGCGTGTCCGTCTTCTTGTAGAGCGAGCCAACGATGGTCGAGATGTTCGCTTTCAGGAAGCCGACCCCAACAATGATCAGCGCAAGGCTGAAATAGAAAATATTGAGAACGCCCGGATCGGGTGACTGCCCATCCAGGACCGGGTCCCCTTCCACCGCCATTCCAAGGTGGCCGAGCACCAGGAAAATGGCGCCGATCGTGACCGCCTTGCGGGCGCCAAGGTATTTGTCGGCCAGGAAGCCGCCGATCACCGGTCCGATATAGACCAGCGTCGTATAGGCGCCGTACAGGCCATAGGCGGCCTCTCGATCAAACAGGAAGTGCTTGGTCAGATAGAGAACCAGTAGAGCCCGCATGCCGTAGTAGGAAAAACGCTCCCACATCTCAGCAAAGAACAGGACAAACAGCCCTGTCGGATGGCCCAGAAAGGTTTTCTCCTGCCCCTGGCCGGCAGCAATCGCGTTGTCGGTCACTTGTTTCACTCCCTCAGCTTCCCTGAATTGCGCATATTGAGCGTGCTATGCGGCAAGGCTCAAGGCAGTTTCTGCTTTTTCGGAAGGAATGGGGGGAAGGCTATGCCCTAGTAAGCCTTTTCCGTGAAAACGTGACGCACGTCTCGGTTCCAGGCGCCATAGTAGCGTTCCAGAAGCCGGTCCGCCGGCGTTTTGCCGGATCGGGCGATCTCGTCGAGTTCGGCAAGGTAACCGGTTTCATTCTCGCCAGACGCGGAGAGATTGTTACGGTTACTGAGACCGATACGGGCAAGGTCCAGCATCTCCATCGCCAGGTCCTGCATCGTGGCACCGCCTGGAATTGGCGTCTTCAGGCCCAGCGTCCGGACGGACTGGCGCATGGCTTCACGCTCCGCTGCGGTCCAGGTCTTCACGCGATCCCAGGCGCCATCGAGACAGACCGGGCAATACAACAAACCAACCCAGAAAGCTGAGAACGCACACAAATGCGACCAGGGCCCAGCGTCGGAGCCACGCATTTCAAGGAATCGCTTCAGGCGGACTTCCGGGAAGATCGTGGAGAGGTGGTCGGCGAAATCATCCATTGCAGGCAGCTCGCCGGGCAGGATTTCCAGCTTTCCGTCCATGAAGTCCCGGAAACTGAGGCCGCTGGCGTCCAGGTATTTCCCGCCGCGGCGCACGAAATACATCGGTACGTCGAGTGCATAGTCGACATAGCGCTCGAACCCCATTCCATCCTCGAACACAAAGGGCAGCATGCCGGTGCGGTCCGGGTCGGTATCGGTCCAGATCTGCGATCGATAGGACAGGAAGCCGTTCGGGCGGCCTTCCATGAAGGGTGAATTGGCGAACAGCGCGGTACCGAGCGGCTGCAGCGCAAGTGCCACGCGGAACTTCTTCACCATGTCAGCTTCGGAGCCGAAGTCGAGATTGGTCTGCACCGTGCAGGTACGGAACATCATCTGGCGGCCAAGACGCCCGACCTTGTCCATGTATTCCATCATGATCTTGTAACGGCCCTTGGGCATCACAGGCGTCTCGGCGAGGCTCCACAGCGGGCTTGCGCCAAGCCCGAGGAACGAAATGCCGAGCGGATCGGCAATCTCGCGGACTTCTTCGAGGTGACGCCCGACTTCGGTACAGGTCTGGTGGATGGTCTCAAGGGGAGCGCCGGAAAGCTCGAACTGACCGCCCGGCTCCAGCGAAACGCTGGCGCCGTCGCGCTGCAGGCCGATCAGCTTGCCGCTTTCGACAATCGGGGCCCAGCCGAACCGGTCGCGCAGGCCTTCCAGCATGGCCAGCACAGAAGCCTTGCCCTCATAGGGCAGCGGCGCAAGATTCTCACGAAGGAAACCGAACTTCTCGTGTTCCGTCCCGATGCGCCAGTCTTCCGACGGCTTGCAGCCGGCTTCCAGATACTCGACAAGCTCATGCTTTCCCGCGATGCGCGGAGAGGTTTCGTCGATGTCCGACGTTGGCGTGGTCATCCCGAACCCCCTGTTGCGAACCAGAATGAGGCTTGCAGATAAGGTTGTTTCTCTTGAACGCCAACCGCGTTATTCTCACGAATTCGTTTAGATGAGAGTCCGCAGATGACCAAGATGACCACCGATGAACGCGACGACCTGAAAATGTGGGCGCATCTGCACGTTCGGGGCGGCTATGAACCGCTGGAAGAAATCGAGGAAATCCTGCTGGATTACGTTCAGGATTTCCGGAGCCCCCTCTCTGACCGCGACCGCCAGATCGAGGTTCGAAATGCCTTGGTGCATGCGGTGACAGCGCTCATGGAGGATCAGGAATCCTGGCCGGTTCTCACTGATTTTGACCGCCTCTCCCTCGCTTTTGACATGCTGGAGGATGAAGACATCGTCGCCCGCCAGCATTTTACCTGCTGCGGCACGTGCGGCGCCGCCGAAATCGGTATCGAAATGGACGACTTCCGGGACATGTCCGGCCGCGAGCCGACAGGCTATGTCTTCTTCCATCAGCAAGACACGGAAAGTGCTGTCGAAAGCGGCAGCCTCTATATCAGCTATGGCGCGGCAGACGCCACGGCCTCTCCGGAAGAGAACATCGCTATCGGTCAGCGTCTGCATGATATCCTTCAGTCCGTCGGGCTGAAGCCTGTCTGGGACGGCAAGCTCAACCACCGCGTGGGACTTGCGATAGACTGGAAGCGCCGCTGGGAAGGTGCCACACCTAAGCCGATGAAGCGCTGGTTTTACTGATTTCCGCAGAGTTTCTGCACAAATCCTGCATCTGGAATATTTATAAACTGCCATAATGTGGCGGCAAACGGATTGCTGCGTCCAGCAATCCTCGAATTTGGCAGATCGGAACCCGGGCCCATGGCCTTCGACAAGAATGACAAAGACGATCTATCCGCGAAGGATGCGATTGAAGAGCGCCTAAACTGGGTCCGCCGCTGGAGCCGGATCGTCCTGCGCCAGCTTGCGCGTTCTGTGGCGCATGAGGAAGTGATCCAGCATGCCCGCGAAGAAGGCCAGATGTCCGGCCGCTTCGTATTCATGGTGGTCATGTCCTGCGCCATTGCGACCCTCGGCCTACTCCTGTCGTCTCCAGCGGTCATCATCGGCGCCATGCTTATCTCGCCGCTGATGGGGCCGATCATGTTGATGGGCTTCTCGCTCAGCACGTTTGACTTTCCAGCCATGCGCCGGGCGATGGTCAGCATGGCCTGGGGCGTCATTGCCGCAATCTCGATCTCGTTCCTGATCGTTCGCCTGTCTCCACTGAGTGAAGTGACACCGGAAATCATCGCCCGTACACGGCCGAACCTCTTTGATCTGCTGGTCGCCATCTTCTCCGGCCTTGCTGGCGGCTATGCCACGATCAACCGGAAGGGTGAAACCATCGTCGGCGTGGCGATCGCAACGGCACTCATGCCGCCGCTCGCCGTCGTTGGCTACGGCTTGGCTGTTGGTTCAGCTGGCATTTCAGGCGGTGCATTCTTCCTTTTCATGACGAACCTATTGGCCATCGCCCTGTCAGTGACCGTTCTATCCCGCATCTTCAGCTTCGGCGCCAGCCATGGACGGCGCAGCACGCTCTGGCAAAGCGTCGCCATCGTGTTCGTGTTTGGTGCCCTGTCCATACCGCTCGGCTTATCACTTCGGGATATCGCCTATGAGACGCAGGCCGTCAGTACGGTGAAGTCCCGCATCCTGCTGCCTTTCGACGACGAGGAAGCGCGGATATCCGACGTTTCGGTCGCATTCCCTCGCAAGGAATCGATCCAGATCGATGCGACGGTCCTGACGAAAACCATCGTGCCGAACGCAGAAACAACCCTCGCGGCAGACCTTGCTGACCAACTCGGCCGGCCTGTGATTGTCAATTTGGGTCAAGTCCTCGTGGACGAGGACAAGGAACTAGAAGCAGAAGCCTTCCTGCGTCTTGCTGAATCAAGCCTTGCAGCGCCTCTGCGGACGGAAATGTCGCGTCTCGAACAATACGGGCAGCTACGCCAGTCGGAAGCTGAGCTGCGCGCAGCTATTCCGTTCCAGGTAACCGCAGCCGACATAGACGCGGCCTCCCGCCAGGCGACCCTGATCGCCGCGCCGCAACCGGGTCTAACCGTCACTTCCTACAGAACGCTGGAAACCGGGCTTTCCGGGAACTTCCCGGACTGGTCAATCAAGGTCATTCCTCCAACCAGCGAACTACCGCTTATCGGGTTCGACAATGGCAGCGATGTCGTGTCCCCCGCCAATGCAGGCCTGATCGATGACATTCTCTGGGTGCTGGACCGCTGGATCGTGAAGAGCGTGGAAGTCGTTGGATATGCCTCCACGTCCGGAGAAGTCCGCCGATTCGACAATCAATCCCTGGCGCTGCGCCGTGCACAGAACATTTCTACGATTCTGGAAGAACGAGGCCTTATCGCTTCGCCGACAGGAGAGTATCGCGCCTTCCGGCAGTCGACTGATGAAAAACTGAGAGGCTACCAGCGCTACCAAACGGTACTGATCCGCCCCACTGGCTAAACCGCGCTCAGCGCCAGTCTCCTTTCAGGGCCTGCCAGACCGAGAGGGCTGCCACGGCGGCCGTTTCCGCCCGCAGGATACGCGGACCAAGACTCACTGCCGCGGTATTGTCACGCGTACGCAACCAGCGGCGTTCCTCCGGACTGAAGCCGCCTTCCGGGCCGATCAGGATGGCGACCGGCACATCTCCAAGACCGGCGAGTACTTCGATAATGGGACCTGCACGACCCGTCTCACCACCCCAAGGTGCATCCGCATCGTCGCCCCGTTCATCGCAGAAGATCACCACCGTACCTTCCGCCAGAACATCAAGCGCATTTGCGAGCGGCTGCAGGTCTTCCACCTCGGGCAGGTCCAGCCGTTCGGTCTGCTCTGCCGCTTCAAGAACAATCTTCTGGAACCGGTCCAACCGAACCGTGCGGGTCTGGGTTCGTTCGGTCAGCACCGGCATGATGCGCGCAGCACCCAGTTCGGTCGCCTTCTCCACGATGAAATCCGTCTCGGCTTTCTTGACCGGCGCAAATAGCAGAATGGGTGCACTTGCCGGGGAGGCCGGTTGTGGCCGGATTAGCGTCATCGGCTCGATGCTGGCCCGCTTGCCCTTAACGTCTCCGATCCGGGATTCCCATTCGCCATCGCGTCCATTGAACACGCGCACGGGCGCGCCAGTGCCCAGTCGCAGGACACGGAGCAGGTAATTGGATTGCGCATCGTCCAGTGGGAAGGCAACGCCTTTGGCCAGATCCTGCATCATAAACAGTCGGGGTGTGGAACTCATGGGCGGGGTATAGGCTTATAAAGGGACAAGGTTAAGTCAGGAGCCCGCCATGCCAGAAAGACAAGTACAGTCAATCAACCCGGCAAATGGTGAGGTGATCGAAAGCTTCACACCGTTGAATGCGGCACGTATCGACACCGCGCTGGATAAAGCAGCCAACCGGTTCCGCAACTGGCGGACAGTGCCATTGGCAGAGCGCGCTGAACTGCTGAACCGCGCAGCCGAAGTCCTGGAGGCCAAGGCCTCCGAATATGCTCGCGACATTACCCTGGAAATGGGCAAGCCGATCTCACAGGCCGAAGCCGAAGTGAAAAAGTGCGCCGCCGCCTGCCGCCATTATGCCGAGCACGGCGCGGCCTATTTGCAGGATGAAACCATCAGCACGGAGGCTCATCGCGCCTTTGTCCGTCACCTGCCCATGGGGCCAGTGCTCGCTGTCATGCCGTGGAATTTTCCGTTCTGGCAGGTCTTCCGCTTCGCTGCTCCAGCCCTTATGGCGGGCAATGTCGGCCTCCTGAAGCACGCCTCAAACGTCTGGCGCTCCGCCCTGAATATTGAAGACGTCTTCCACCGGGCCGGTTTTCCGGAGGGGTGCTTTCAGACATTGTTGATCGGATCTTCTGAAGTCGAAAGCGTCATTCGCGACAACCGGGTCAAAGCCGTCACCCTGACCGGATCAGGCCCGGCCGGACGGAGCGTCGCCGCCATCGCAGGCGACAGCATCAAACCCAGCCTGTTGGAACTCGGCGGGTCGGACGCCTTCATCGTCATGCCTTCCGCCGACCTCGGCAAGGCGGTCAAAACGGCCGTCACGGCGCGCATCCAGAATTCGGGGCAGTCCTGCATCGCGGGGAAACGATTCTTTGTGCATGCCGACATCTATGATGATTTCGCCAAACGGTTCACCACTGCATTCGATGCCCTCAAAGTCGGGGATCCGATGAAAGCGGACACTGATGTCGGTCCGCTTGCCACTCTGGCGATCCGGGACGAACTCGCAGATCAGGTCGAACGCTCCCTGAAAGGCGGCGCTGAACGCCTGACAAAAGAGCGCACAGTGCCCGGAAATGGTGCCTGGATCGCGCCGCAAATCCTGGCGGATGCGCATTCTGGAACGCCTTCGACAGACGAGGAAATGTTCGGCCCGGTCGCCAATCTCTGGAAAGTGTCCAACCTCGACGATGCAATCACCCGTGCGAACCGCAGCGTGTTCGGCCTCGGTTCTGTTCTGTTTTCAAAAGAAGAATCGGAAATCGACCAAGCGGTGCGGGAGCTCGAAGCGGGCGCCACTTTCGTCAATTCCATGGTGGCGTCCGATCCGCGTCTCCCCTTCGGCGGGATCAAACAGTCCGGCTATGGCCGGGAACTGGCGGCTGACGGTCTTCGCGCCTTCATGAACCGCAAAACCGTCTCGGTGGCGTAAGCACTCCCCTGAGAGGTGCGTTGACCTGTCGGAATCGGGAATCCGCGCTATAAGCCGCTCCGATGACAGAGACACAACTCTCTCCTGCTGACAGCGCGCTGCCGGGCTGGCTTTCCAAGCTACCGGCGGGCCTGCGCCCTTACGCCATGCTGGCGCGCTGGGACCGGCCTGTGGGGATCTGGCTTCTCTATTTGCCCTGCCTGATTGGTCTCGCCTTTGAACGGATCAAGACCGGCCTCTACCTGACCGACTTTCTCTGGGCGATCCTGTTCCTGACCGGCGCGATCGCCATGCGTGGCGCCGGCTGCACCTGGAACGACATCACCGACCGTGATTTCGATGCCAAGGTGGAGCGAACGGCGCTGCGTCCGCTGCCGGCAGGCCTCGTCACCCTGCGCGAGGCGCACATCTTCCTGGGTATCCAGCTGGCCGTAGGCCTCCTTGTCTGGCTCTGCCTGCCAGGCGACGCCAAGATCGTCGCGCTGCTATCCATCCCGCTGGTCGGAGCCTACCCGTTCATGAAACGCGTTACTTGGTGGCCGCAGGCCTGGCTGGGCGCGACGTTCAATTGGGGCGCGCTGGTCGGTGTCGCCGTCGCCGGCTCGATCGGCTTTCCAGCGATCCTCCTTTATATCGGGCTGGCCTGCTGGACGGTAGCCTATGACACCATCTACGCCTTACAGGATCGCGAAGACGACGCCCTGATCGGTGTGAAGTCCACCGCGCGTCTCTTCGGCAAGCATGCAGCCCTCTACAGCTTCGGCTTTTTCATCATTGCTGCCGCGCTGATTGCTGCTGCCTCCGGCCTACAGGGCGCTGGTAGGATGGGTGCTGTGACATCGTTGGCCTTTCTCGGTCATGCCACAGCGCAAATTTCCCGGTTGAAGCGCAAAGGCGAAGGCGTCGCGCTGGCTGTATTCAAATCGAATGTGTGGACTGGCGCGCTGGTGACACTCGGCCTGACACTGGCGGCCATGACACCAGAACCCGCCCCCCGTACCATTTTCTCAGGGCCGGAAATCGTGCCTGCGGGCGAACCGGACAAAGTCTCCCTGCCCTTCGGCCTGGAGCTGAAGAAAGGCCCCCGCGAGCCCGGGCTGCCTGAGACATGGCTTGTCAGCGAAATACGCCGCACACTGGAACGTGATGGCTATGTCTTCCCTGCCCCCCCGGAAACGCCAGACGAGCCGTGACGCAGGCCGCACGATGGCATAAGGTGGCACCCATGCCTGTTGTCATTGAAATGGTTTCCGATCTCGTCTGTCCCTGGTGCTGGCTCGGCAAGCGCCGCATCGAAGCGGCCATTGCCATGGTGCCGGACGTGGATGTGCAGCTCCTGTTCCGCCCTTACGAACTTGACCCCACCATCCCTGCGGGCGGCGTCGATTATAAGGAATACATGCGCAAGGCCTTCAGCTCGCCTGAAGCGAAGGAACGGTCAGGCGCCATGCGCCAGGCACTGATCGACTACGGCGAAGCCGAAGATATCCCCTACCGGTTCGACGAGATCAGCTGGCGTCCGAACAGCCTGGATGCGCATCGCCTCGTCCACTGGGCGCAAGGCCAGCAAAAGGGAGCCGCCGCCAAGGAAGCGCTGTTCCGTGCGTTCTTCCATGATGGGCGTGATATTGGCGATCATGGCGTCCTTGTGGACATTGCCCGCCAGATCGACCTCGACCCGACGATTGTGGCTGATCTTCTGGCCACGGACGCCGACGTGGTGACCGTACGCGCCGAAGAGAAATTTTTCCGAGAAGTCGGCATCACCGGCGTTCCGACCTATATCGCGAACCGGCAATTTGCTGCTCAAGGCGCTGAGACACCTGAAAAGCTCGCCCGCTTTATTCGTCATGCAGCCGAACATCCCCCTGCAGAGACCGCATGAGTGACCTCGTCCAGATCGAGATTGATGGCCGGGTCGCCATCGTCCGCTTCGACACAGGAGCGCGTGCCAACGCCCTCAGCCAACAGCTGATGCAGGACCTGACCGAGGCCGCCCTGAAGTTCCACGACACACCGGAAATATCGACCGTCATCCTGACCGGCCGCGCCGACCAATTCTCCATGGGCGCAGACCTGAAAGATCCAGCCGGCACAACCGCAGCGAAGTCTTCCCTCCGGGAACGGAGAATTCTTTTACGCCGCGGCCCACGCATGTGTGAGGCATGGGAGAATATCGACGCCCTGACCATTTGCGCCGTGGAAGGCTGGTGCGTCGGAGGCGGCGTCGCGCTTGCCACATCATGCGATCTGCGTGTCGCCGCCGAGAACACCGTCTTCTACGTTCCGGAAGTGGAGCGTGGCATGAACATGAGCTGGGGCTCTATCCCCCGTTTCGTTGCATTGGTCGGCCCTGCGCGGGCAAAGCGGATTGCCGGCCTGTGTGAGAAGATTGACGCTGCAACGGCCCTCAATTGGGGGCTTGCCGATCATGTCGTCCCGGCCGGTACGGCGATGCACAAAGCCCGGGAAGTGGCTGCAGCCGCTGCGCGCCTGCCGCCCACGGCACTCAAAATGGTAAAACAGGATGTAAACGTGGCAGCCCACGCCCTGGCGAAGGCCACCGCGCACCGGGATCTTGAAGCTTTCGCCTTGCTCCAACGGTCCGACGATTTCCGGGAAGGCATCAAAGCCTTCCTCGAAGGTCGCGACCCGGAATTTACCGGCGACTAGTTGTGTGCCCCTGCTTGCGGCAGGAGCTCAACCTTGTTGCCCTGATCGACTGTCCAGACCGTTAGCGGGTATATCCAAGCAGTTCACGGAGCCCGGGCACGGCGTAATCCACCAGCTTCTTCTGAGCCTCTGGCAGCTCATCGGGAAAGCGGTCATGTTCGATGGTCAGATTTTCGCGGGCAGTGGCGCTCTGCTTCTTGTCGCTGCCGATCAGAATCCGCTGACGCCAATCATCAGGCATCGCGATGCCGCAAATATCCAACAGTTCACCAAAGAAGGTTTTCGCCTCATCTGAATCGAGGTTTTTCAGATTCCGGACGATATCTTCATAACGGTACACATGCACACCGGGCAGCCCCATCCATGCAGCCGCATTGAATGAGAAGACGTCACTCATAGGCGGCGCCTTCTGATGGATCCCGAAGATCATCATGTTCATCAACGATTCCGGTGAGAAGATGTCGTGCTTCAGATGTTCGAGATTTGCGTCGAAATTCTCCGAAACAAAGAAGCGGGCACGCGCAAGCACCCATGTGTATGGATCACGAACCAGCAGAACATGGCGTGCTGTGCGCGTCGCCATGACGGATTCGTCCGAGAACAGAAGATGCCCCCAACTCAACATCGGCTTGGCGGGATTGAAGACATTCGGCGCGTGATTCCGAAGATTCGGGATCTGAATGAACGTTTCATGATACTGCTGCTCCACCGGAACGAACATGCGCATGATATTGCGGATCAGGTGCGTGCCGGATTTCGGAACAGAATTCAGAAAGACAGGAGACTGCAGCGGCGCCTGGATAAATTCCCGGTTCCGGTCATTCAGATTGTCCTGCTTCATCGTGATCTGAGGCAATTTACTTCCTCCTTTATGGGTGGGTTATTCTAACCCTTTGCAAAAAGCAAAAAAAGCGGCGGAGCTGCCTCCGCCGCTTTTCATGATCAATTTGGTCTTACTAGAACTTCTTGGTGAAGTTCACGAAGGCGCGACGGCCCAGCCAGTCATACTGGGAGTAGAAGGCCGACGTACCAACCGTATTGTACTCGCCAAGCCCCAGCGTGGTGACTGCCGGCGGATGCTCGTCGAACAGGTTCGACACACCCACACGAACATCAATGTCGTAAGGCAGTTCGCGGCTGAGTGAGACGTTGTGATAGGTCGTCGCTTCAGTTTCCAGTTTGAAGAACACAGGGGTACCGAAATAGGTGCCCGTCGTGCCGCCATAGCTTTTCACGTTGGACGTTTCACCAACGAAGTCCATGCCCCAGAAGAAGGACCACGGGCCTTTGTCGAGAGTGAAGTTCAGCTCACCAACCCATTTCGGGTCGCCAGCTTCACCATTGGTGTCGATCGGAGCACTGTTCGGGAACAGCGAGATCTTGTCCTCGATCTGGAAAGAGTGCTGCGTGTTCACCGACAGCGTACCGAAGGAAAGCTCTTTCGAGTACTCAGCGGAGATATCAATACCCCGGTTCGTCTGTTCCGCGACATTGATGTAGTTGTTCGTGACATCAGTCACCAGGAAGTTGGAGTTCCGGGAGAACAGGTCACACAGAGGCTCGGTCGCAAAGTTGTCCGAGTTGTAGCACCCGAGCAGGATGTTGTTTGCGCCAAGTTGGGTGATCTGGTCCTCGATCGTGATCTCGAAATAGTCGACCGCGACGCGGAAGTCCACGAAATCAGGTGCCCAGACGAGACCAGCGGTGAAGGAGTCCGAAGTCTCGGCTTCCAGCGTACCGGCATTACCCGATGCGAAGACCGTGGCGCTGCTGCCCGAACCATTGTGGGTCGACGGAATTCCGTCAGCGGCACAGTTGTCAGCCAGACGCTGAGAAATGCTGCCGTCGGCCAGGTTGCCGCCCCAGTTGATACAAGGGTCGATCGTCCGCTGGCTTGCGAAGCTGGTCTGCTCTGCCAGGTACAGTTCGAACAGAGCCGGAGCACGGAACGAGGTACCATAGGTCGTACGCAGGCGCACCGACGGAACGATCTGCCAGCCGAGACCGGCCTTGTAGGTCGTATCGGAACCGTAGACGTCCACATCCGTGTAGCGGGCGGAAAGCGACAGTTCGACTGCTTCAGCCAGCGGCAGATCCTTCACGATCGGGATCGCGACTTCGCCGAACACAGCGGTCGTTTCCTTCGATCCCTTCGTAATGCCTGCAGAGCTGGAGCCCCAGGCATTGCCGATCTGGAAGGTTTCAGCCGGCGTATCATTGATACGCTCGTCGATGAAGCTCACACCGAAGCCGCCATTGACCGTACCGGCCGGCAGGGTGAACAGCGGACCATCGATATACGCTTCGAACTGGGTCTGTTCGTACACGGTATTACCCGTTTCACGGCCGAACAGGAACGCGCGGTCCACATCCGAGATGTTACCTGCCAGAAGGTCCGGGCTGTACCAGTCGACGTCAACACAAGGGATGCCGCGAACCGGGGTGACCGGATAAGCCGCACAATTGCCGCCATCGAACCACGCATAAGGCGAGATCGCATCGTCGTAGATCACGTCAGAGGTGTAGTCGCCGTCCGAACGCGAGAATTGCAGGAAGGTATCGTATTCCCAACCCGGCATGAAGCGGAGCTCACCACGTGCACCGGCAACGGCGCTCATGTAATCGACCGTCACGGAGTCGTCAGCATGGTCGGTAATCGCCGTCGGGCTAAGACCGATGAAGCTGAACTCACCTGCCGTTGCCGTGAAGCCGTTGGCCACCAGGCTCGGGCTATTCGTGTAGATATAGCCCAGATAGTTGTACATGTAGTCGTACTGCCAGAACTGGCGGTAGCCGTTCACCTGCGTTTCACGGCGGTTCAGCAGGAACTCGCCATAAAGGGTGTCGCTGTTCGTCAGCTCAAACTCGCCATTCGCATAGAACGTGGCGCGTTCGATTTCCGGAATCATCGACTGCTGGTCCTGGAACGGGTGATCGTAGTTCAGCAGGCCTTCAGACAGAAGTGCTGTCGGACCATAGAACGCATCAGGAGTCGCGCCGGGAAGCGCAAGCTCACCAAGGCCGACCGGGAACCAGTTGGCCGGAACGCCCAGGCCGAAATCGTTCGGTCCCCACGGCGCCAGGCCGTTAGCAGCCAGCGAACCGTCATAGTCATACTGCAGCAGCTGCGGACGCGACTGCCACGGACGACCTACAAAGCCACTGTCGAGATAGTTGTACAGCCAGACATGACCCCAGAGCAGGTCCTGACAGGCAAAATTGCCCGTGCGCGGGTCAATGACGTCGGCACGGCTGCCGTCGCGATTGAACACGTAGGGCTGGCCGCAGCTGAAATAGTCGCGGTCGCCTTGTGCCAGTTCTTCGTTTTTCGTGTAATCCACGGTTGCGAGGATGCGGCCACGGTCCCAGCTCTTGCCCCAGGCGCCGCTGACACGCAGCTGCTCACCGCCGCCCTCTTCCGGCGCGCTGTAGAAGAAGTCGATATCGGAGACATCATCGGTCTTGGTGATGATGTTCACAACACCGGCCACAGCGTCCGAACCGTAGATTGACGAAGCGCCGTCTTTCAGGATTTCGACGCGCTCCACAGCCGACAGCGGAATGGCGTTCAGGTCGAATGCGGACACGCCACCACGGGTACCAGCCGGACCAGCCCGACGGCCGTTGAGCAGCGTCAGCGTACGGTTCGCACCCAGACCGCGCAGCGAGATCGTCTCGGCGCCGATACCACCGCCCTGCACGAAGGCGGACGACGTTGCAGCCGTCACCTGCGGAGAACCTGCAGCAACCGTTGCAGTTTGCAGCAGGCGGCCAACGTCGGCGATACCTTCCAGCGCGGCCGTGTCAGCCGTGATCACGTCCAGCGGCGCGATGCTCGTGAATTCGTTTGCGAGGCGGGAGCCCGTCACGCGCACCTTTTCAAGGCGGGCCTCATCCTCAGCCGGCTCGTCCGCATCAGTCGTGCGAATGACTTCATCTTCGCCCGCCTGATCAGCGTCCTGGGCGTAAGCGCCAAACGCCATACCTGCGCAAAGCGCCGACAATGCTGCTGTACGCAACAGCAGATCACCAGATCCACGTTTTTTCATATTACTTGTTTCCTCAATTGAGCCACAACTTGGTCCAAACGCTGGTGTAGCCACTGGGCGCCCTACACGCCCACGAACGACAAACGCGATCTGCAATTGACGAACGAACCACACCCCCTAGGCGAACATTCTAGGTAAGCCCCAACATTAAAATCAATACATGTGGAACGTTTTTGCCCCTTTTTTTGCAGCGAGCGAAATTTATTTGGGAAGCGTGTCATTTTCCACACAAACTGCAACAAGCCGAAAATGAGGGTTCGCGGGGTATCCCTCATCGGTAGAATTGCTTCTATGCTGAAATCCAGCCCCGCCTCCGCTCGCAAGGTCAAAACGCCCATTGAGCGGAACTCGAATCCAAGCTTGCGAAAGGCTCAATGAACTCATGCCCGGCCGAATCATCTTTCGCCACACCACGAAACCGCTTGCCGCCATTATTGCGGGATTGACCGCACTGGCAGCGCCAGCCGCCTCGCAACCGGTCCCCATCGAGGACATCGCTCGCCTGCCGGCCATTTCCAGCGTCACTGTTTCCACCGACGGAGACACGATGTTCGCCCTCGTCGGCCCCGCGACAGGAGACGATCAGGATCGTTCCGTAATCGCTGCCTGGGACCTCAATGACCTGTCCAAGCCGCCGGTAACCGCCGCGCCAGACGGCAACGATTCCGAATTCATGTTTCTCCGCGCACTGAAAGACGGAAAGGTCCTTACCTATGTGCGTGAACCTTTCACAGGATCTCTTCGGGGATGTTCCGAAGGCAAGCTCATCGGCAGCACCCGGACCTGGGTCAGGAAAACCCTGATCACCGATACGTCATTCAAGAAATTCGATGAGCCTTTCCTGGAAAGTACAGGCGGCAAGGGAACCAGCAAATCCACCGAGACATGTCTTCGCCTGGAAGCGAGAGGCTCCGTCTACTCCCGCCTGCCTCTTGATCAGACCGATATCGTCATCTCCCGGCTGGACGCCAGGACTTTGGATAGCGCCCTCGTCCGCTACAATCTGAACACTGGGCGCAGCGAAATGCTTTTCCAGAACACCTCTACGCGGGAGGCAGGATACATTGACCCGTCCGACGGCGAAGTGATGTCTGCAGCCGGATCGGACAATACGGATGGCACCTACAAACTTCAGGTCTGGGTCAAACCGGAAAAAGGTGCCGAACTTGAGCGCCAGGAAGAGCTGGAAGTCGATCTCGTCAAACGCCAGGAACTGGACATTATCCACTGGGACGAAGAGAACGGCCGCTATTTTGTCCTGACCAACAAGTTCTCCGACAAGAAAGCGATCTATGGATACGATCCCGTCGCGCGGAAATATAGCGAAGCCCCCCTGTTTGCGAACCCGGACTTCGATGCCTCAGGCGTGGTCACATCCCAGGCTCCCAGCCGATTCGGGAGAATTCTTGGTTTCACTTACGATGCGGATGTCAGAAAGACGCTCTGGGTGGATCCTGAAGTCGGCGGTCTGATGCTCGGCATCGAGAAAAGCTTCGAGAACGAACATGTCTCGCCGATCTATATATCCGACGACTTCAACAAGGTGGTCTTCTCTACCGAAAGCTCGAGCCAGCCACCCCGTTATTTCATGCTGAAGGACAAGTCCCAGCTGCAACTCATCGGGTCCGAAAGGCCATGGATCGACACCGCCTCCATCGGCGACAGCAAGCTGACTTACTATGAAGCACGAGACGGCCGCACATTGCCGGCGATTTTGACCCCGAGGGCCGGTTGGCAGCCGGGTGACGCGCCCGGCAAGGCCGTGGTGCTGCCGCATGGAGGCCCATGGTCACGTGATTACGGTGGCTGGGATTCCAGCGGCTGGGTCCCTTTCCTGACATCGCGCGGCTTTTCGGTAATCCAGCCGCAATTCCGTGGCAGCACCGGCTGGGGGCTGGACCTCTGGCTCGCGGGCGACGCGCAGTTCGGATACAAGGCCCAGGACGATAATGAGGATGCTGCGGCCTGGCTGGCCGATGAAGGATATGCGGATCCGAACCAGGTCGTCATCTTCGGCTACTCATACGGAGGCTACGCCGCGATGGCTGCGACCACGCGGGCCGATTCTCCCTTCCAGTGCGCCATCGCTGGCGCTGGCTATGCGGAGTCCGCCAAGATCAACAACGGTCTGGACCGCAGCCGTTTCGGACGGATGGCATATGCAAACGCCCTGTCAGGCCGTGATGTGATCAAGGATGTGGAGAATGCCGAAATTCCGGTGCTGGTATTCCATGGCGACAGGGACGTCCGTGTGCCGAACGAATATGGCAAGGCCTTCTATGACGCCGTGAAAAAACACACCAGGGCAAAATATGTCAGCATCCCCGACATGCCGCACAGCCTGCCCTGGACGCCTGACCAGCAACGTGCCAGCCTCGGTGCCATCGAGTCCTTCCTGGCCAGCGAATGCGGATTGGACAGCAGCCGCTAAGCCGCAATCGTGGAATGCTCCAAACAGACAGGGCCGCCGAGTGATCGGCGGCCCTCGCTCTTTTACGGGCTAGCGTGCACCGGCCCCGCTCTGACGTTCAGCTAGTCGAGGCACTTCATGATCGTCGCATGCCAATGATCGGCATCCTCTCTGTCCGCGCCCAGGACAAATCCCGTGACGACCGATGCTGATGGAACGGACGGCATTTCGCGTCCATCGATTGCGCGGAAAATGACAACGCGCCCGGAATCGATATGCCTGCGCAATGCGCGTTCTGCGCCCCTGATATCCAGATCAGAATTCACATTCAGCGAACGGCTCGCGCGAAACCCGCCACGTTTTGCCGCCGCAGCGTGGAACGAGGCTTGTTGAGTAGATCCCTGCGGCCGGAAATTGGGATCGAAGACGACGAACCGTCCATCGGCGGACACGCCGATGTCCATTCCAGCCGGACCTCTGAATCCCATCGTCCTTGCATTTTCGCCGACAGTAAGAGCCACCTTCACGCCTTCCTTTGGGAAGGGGTGGTCGTCATCGATCACACTGCCGCTCTGACGCGCGGGAGAAGAGAAGAGTTGCTCAGCCGCTCCGAGATACCGCACGCCGGTCTCATCGATTGACAAGCTGATACACCAGCATCCAATCACGGGGACCGCTTCTTCCACGATGAGTTCGTCACTCACCCCGAGGGATTTGAAGAACTCCCAGGCGTCCTCCACGTCGGCCTGTGTCTCGCAATACCGCACCGCGTACCCCATGCCGGTTGGCATGTCGCCGCCCGCCTTGAGATAACAGGGGGTCGAAATAGTCGGTGCCGATTTTGTATTGATACTGATAATTGCCCGCTCGGCCAGATACTCGCTTGGCACAATCAGCGGAAGGTTCCGCTTGGAATTCAGTTTACGCCACAGGCGAGGTGCGACGAGGTTCGCAGTCTCCCGATAGCAGCCTTTCTGTGGAGGATAGGGCCATGCGAGCTTGTAACCATCGCGTATCAGGCTTTTCGCATGCCTGTATGCCTCTTCCGGCTCGCTAAAGGTGCGCATGTCTTCAGAGACATCAATGCCCGAGCGCGCGATCATTGCCAGGGAGTCTGGCGTCGCGCCACCCTTATGCCGGATGGTCGGCCGCCCGTTCATCAACCCCATCATGGTTGTTGAGACTGTATCGGCCGCACTTTCTGGCACGCCCAGAAACTTCAGCTGCGCAACATCCACGCGCGGCGCAAATGCAACACCAGGCGGCAGAAAGCCATGGCTTCCGGCCGTGGAGACAAGGGGAGATTCCAGAATTTTCATAGGTATGCCTCAATTCCTTCAGACAGCATCCGCACACGTGGCGACTCCGCCGGATCCGAATGGCCGAAAGAAGGTGTCTTGTTCGCATCGAGCAGGAATGCTTTTCCGTCATGCTCGACATAGTCGAACTTTCCGTAGTCAAATTTCATTTCATCGCGAAGCGCGCGCAGGTTCTCAGGAATGTCGGAGAAGAACTCGTGACGCTCGGTCGTGGCCACCTTCACCAGAGGGTCAGTTGCGAGATTGCGATAGGCGTATTCACGGTCGCCGAAGAAGATCCATCCGCGCACGCCATATAATCCATCTTCGGTGCGCTCCGGCAAAAACCTCTCGACAATCAGGCGTTCGTCTTTCCAGACCCAGCCAGGCACGTCGTCCTTGCCTTCCAGGACGGGATACAGACCGGGCGGCAACTGGCGAGCCAGTTTCCAGGAACGATGGGAAAGCCGGCTACGGACCTTGGTACAGAACGATGATATCAGGCCGGCGCGTTCCACCTCGCCGTCTTCCGGACAGCCAAAATGATTCAGGTCTGTTTTCACGATGACCGGTCCATTCCAGTCATCCGCCTCAGTGGTTTGAAGAACAGAAATATGCGTTTTGGATATGTCGAGGACGTTCCCGTTCAGGACAGCAACGCCTTCCGGCGCATTCGCAAGTTCGCTGGGATTCAGCCGCGTCTTGTCGTGATGCAGGATACAGACGTCCGCATGTTCCGAATAAATGTCGTTGCACTCGACCTGAAGGCCTTTTTCGCGCCACAGGCGCATCAACGCCGACAACATGTAATGCTCCGGCATCTGAGGCGTCAGGTTCGAGATGCTGATGAGGGTATCGCTGCGCATTCCGTGACCGCTTCCCAACCTTTCCTAGAAACAGGGACACAGGGATGCATGAATCGGACCGTGTCGGCCCTACCCGGAAGGGAAGCCCGAAATATTCAGCAAAAACAGGAGGCAAGCGGCGGACGCCGCCGCGAAAGCCGTGATTGTCCCACAAAACAAACGGGCCGCTGAACTCGTCAGCGGCCCGTTCTATCTACCGGAATTATCCGGCCTGAATGGAGTTCTGTTCCTAGTGGACCAGAGCAGCCTTCAGGCTCTCGAGATAGTCGTAATGTTCCTGCAGGGTCGCGCGGTTGGAATCGTCCTTGTCGAGCGACTGGATCTTCAGGTGAGTGGCTTCCATCTCGGCCTGAACGTCCTCTGCTTTGACATCATCGAGCATGCGGGCTTCTTCAGCAAGGATGGTGAGGCCGGCCGACGTGATGTCTGCAAAGCCGCCACGCACGAAGATGCGCATCTTGACCGTGTCGCCTTCCAGCACGCGCACCACGCCATTGCGCAGCGTCGTCATGAAGGGCGCATGATTCACCAGCACACCGAACTCGCCGTCCGAACCAGGCGCGATCACATGATCGACCTCTCCGGAGAAGAGCTCTTTCGCGGGCGAAACGAGCGAGAAGTGGAGTTTATCGGCCATCTATCCTGTCCGCTTACGCGTCTGCCATCATCTTGGCGGCCTTGGCTTTGGCGGCTTCGATGTCGCCAACCATGTAGAAGGCCTGTTCCGGCAGGTGGTCATAGTCGCCAGCGATCAGGCCTTTGAAGCCCTTGATCGTGTCTTCCAGTTTGACCTGCACGCCCGGCGAACCGGTGAAGACTTCCGCCACGTCAAACGGCTGCGACAGGAAGCGTTCCACTTTCCGGGCGCGGGCCACGACGAGTTTGTCTTCTTCCGACAGTTCGTCCATGCCGAGGATGGCGATGATGTCCTGCAGCTCTTTGTACTTCTGCAGGATCTCCTGCACGCCGCGAGCAACCGAGTAGTGCTCTTCGCCAACAACCAGGGGGTCGAGGATACGGCTGGTGGAGTCCAGCGGGTCCACGGCCGGGTAGATGCCTTTTTCCGAGATGGCGCGGTTAAGAACCGTCGTCGCATCAAGGTGGGCAAACGAGGTGGCAGGCGCCGGGTCGGTAAGGTCGTCAGCCGGAACGTACACAGCCTGGATCGAGGTGATCGAGCCTTTGTTCGTGGAGGTAATCCGTTCCTGCAGCTGGCCCATGTCGGTGGCCAGCGTCGGCTGATAGCCCACAGCGGACGGGATACGGCCGAGAAGTGCGGACACCTCGGCACCGGCCTGGGTGAAGCGGAAGATGTTGTCCACGAAGAACAGCACGTCCTTGCCTTCCTCATCGCGGAAGTATTCCGCCTGTGTCAGGCCGGTCAGGGCGACGCGGGCACGGGCGCCCGGAGGCTCGTTCATCTGACCGTAGACCAGAGCCACGCGGCTCTCGCCTTCCAAGTTGATAACCTTGGATTCGATCATCTCGTGGTAGAGGTCGTTACCTTCGCGGGTCCGCTCGCCGACACCGGCGAAGACCGAGTAGCCGCCGAACAGTTTTGCGATGTTGTTGATCAGTTCCTGGATGAGAACGGTCTTGCCCACGCCGGCACCGCCGAACAGGCCGATCTTACCGCCTTTTGCGTAGGGGCAGAGCAGGTCGACAACCTTGATACCGGTGACGAGCACTTCGGATTCGGTCGACTGATCGATGAATTCCGGGGCCGGAGCGTGGATCGGGCGATCCATGTCGGAACCGATCGGGCCACGTTCGTCGATCGGCTCGCCGATGACGTTCATGATGCGGCCGAGCGTTTTCGGACCAACCGGAACCGTGATGGCCTTGCCGGTGTCGGCCACCGGGCCGCCGCGGACGAGACCTTCGGTGGAGTCCATGGCGATGGTGCGCACTGTGTTCTCGCCGAGGTGCTGAGCAACTTCCAGCACCAGGCGCGTACCGTTGTTGTCGGTCTCAAGCGCGTTGAGGATAGCCGGCAGCTCGCCATCGAACTCAACGTCGACAACGGCGCCGATGACCTGGGAAATGCGGCCTTTGGCGTTTGCGGGAGTGCTCATGCGGGTCGTCTCCTTTGGAGCGGGTATTCTCTGGGTTCTTGTTCTCTAGAGCGCTTCCGCGCCCGAAATAATCTCGATGAGTTCTTTGGTGATCTGGGCCTGGCGTGCGCGGTTGTACTGCAGTTCCAGCGAGTCGATCATCTCGCCGGCATTGCGGGTCGCGTTATCCATGGCGGTCATCTGGCTGGCGTAGAAACCAGCAGAGCCTTCCAGCATGGCCGACAGGATCTGCGTGTTGATGTAGCGCGGCAGAAGCGCCTCAAGGATCGCATCTTCCGACGGCTCATAACGGTAGATCGCATTGCCCAGATCGATGGTCTCGGCATCGGCAGGGGCCGCGGCCGGGATCAGTTGCTGCGCGGTCGGAACCTGGCTCAGCACGTTCTTGAACTGCGAATAGATCAGTGTCGCGACATCGAACTCGCCATCCTCGAACCGGGCGGTGAGGTTCTTGCCGAGGGCAATTGCCGGCTCGGCAAAGTCGTCACTCTTCACGGAAGACATGTCGACGTGTCCGATGAACAGGTCTGCGAAGTCGCGCTTCAGCTGCTCCCGGCCCTTCTTGCCAACGGTCAGCACCTTTACCGTTTTGCCTTCGCTCTGCAGCGCGGAAATCGTCTGCTTTGCGAGTTTGGCGGTATAGGTGTTGAAGCCACCGGCGAGGCCGCGCTCTGCGGTCATGACGACAACCAGATGTGTCTGATCGCTGCCGGTTCCGGCGAGCAGTTTCGGTCCGCCAGCGCCGGCAGATGCCGACAGGTTGGCGAGAACCGCAGCCATGCGTTCGGCGTACGGGCGGGCAGCCGTCGCGGCGTCTTGCGCGCGCTTCAGCTTCGCCGCGGCCACCATTTGCATGGCCTTGGTGATCTTCTGCGTGGATTTCACGCTTGAGATCCGGTTTTTCAGGTCCTTCAGGCTGGGCATGTCAGGCCTTCCAGTTGGTGCTCAGTCGTCCGGGGCTCAGGCAAACTTCGAAGTGAAGTCGTCCAGAGCCTTCTTGATTTCAGCTTCAATCTCGTCGGTGAGGGCTTTCTCAGCGGCGATCTTGGCCAGCAGGTCTTTGTTCGCACCGCGAAGGTGAGCCAGAAGCTCTTTCTCGTAGCGCGTCACGTCTTTCAGTTCGACCTTGTCGAGGTAACCACGCGTACCGGCGTAGATCACGCAGACCTGCTCTTCCATCAGCAGCGGCGAGTACTGCGGCTGCTTCAGGAGTTCGGTCAGGCGCGCACCGCGGTTCAGCAGGCGCTGGGTCGCAGCGTCGAGGTCGGAACCGAATTTCGCGAAGGCGGCCATCTCGCGGTACTGGGCGAGTTCGCCCTTCATGGAGCCGGCTACCTTTTTCATCGCTTTCGTCTGGGCAGCAGAGCCCACGCGCGACACCGACAGACCAACGTTCACGGCCGGGCGGATACCCTGGTAGAACAGGTCCGTCTCGAGGAAGATCTGGCCGTCGGTGATCGAGATCACGTTCGTCGGGATGTAGGCCGACACGTCGTTGGCCTGGGTTTCGATGATCGGCAGGGCCGTCAGCGAGCCGCCACCATTGTCGTCGTTCAGCTTGGCAGCGCGCTCCAGAAGGCGCGAGTGCAGGTAGAACACGTCACCCGGATAGGCTTCGCGGCCCGGAGGACGGCGCAGCAGCAGGGACATCTGACGATACGCAACAGCCTGCTTGGAAAGGTCATCATAGATGATCAGGGCGTGCATGCCGTTGTCGCGGAACCACTCCCCCATGGCGCAGCCGGTAAATGGCGCAAGATATTGAAGCGGGGCCGGTTCGGAAGCCGTCGCAGCCACGACGATGGTGTAGTCAAGCGCACCGCGCTCTTCGAGCGTCTTGACCACCTGCGCCACAGTGGAGCGCTTCTGGCCAATTGCGACGTAGACGCAAAACAGCTTTTCGCTGTCGTCCTTGGCCGCCTCATTGGTCGCTTTCTGGTTCAGGATGGTGTCCACACAGATCGCGGTTTTCCCGGTCTGGCGGTCACCGATGACAAGTTCGCGTTGCCCGCGGCCGACCGGGATCATCCCGTCAATGGCCTTCAGGCCGGTCATCATCGGCTCGTCCACCGACTTACGTGGAATGATACCCGGCGCTTTCACGTCCACACGCTCACGCGCAGCGACGTTTTCCAGAGCACCCTTGCCATCAATCGGATTACCGAGCGCATCCACGACGCGGCCGAGCAATGCCTTGCCGACCGGAGCCGAAACGATTTCATCAAGGCGCTTGACGGTATCGCCTTCCTTGATTTCGCGGTCGTCACCGAAGATCACGACGCCGACATTGTCATTCTCGAGGTTCAGCGCCATGCCCTTGATGCCGCCGTCGAATTCGACCATTTCGCCGGCCTGGACGCTGTCCAGACCGTAGATGCGGGCGATACCGTCGCCCACTGACAGAACCTGACCGACATCCGAGACTTCGGCTTCAACGCCGAAATTCTCGATCTGCGACTTCAGGATGCCCGAAATTTCTGCTGCTGAGATATCCATCGAGCGACTAAGCTCCCTTCATGGCGGTGTTCATGCGTTCCAGTTTGGCGGCAAGGCTTGCGTCAACGAGTTGGGACCCGATGCGCAGCTGGATGCCGCCGATGAGCGAGGCGTCAACCTCGCTGGTAAGTTCCACCTCGCCGCCAACGGCCTTGGCGAGGATTGATTCGATGCGCTGGCGCTCGGCGCCGGTCATTTCCTTGGCGGTGCGCACAATGGCGCGCTTCACACCGCGCTGTTTCGCGTAAAGTTCGTCAAAAGCAATCGCGGCGCCCTGAATGTCGCCCGAACGGCCGTTCTGCGCCATGGTGCCGACGAATTTGCCAAACAGGCCGGAAAGGCCTGCCTTCGCTGTCACCTCGCCCAGCGCCTTCACCTTGTCTTCACGGGAGAAAGCCGGCGAATCCAGCAGAAGCGCCAGGTCTTCAGAGCCATTCACCATTTCGGCGAAGGCTTTGAAATCCTTATAGACATTGGCGAGTTCGCCTTTGTCCTGCGCGAGTTCGAAGAGCGCACTCGCATAACGGCGTGCAGCTTCGTTCGCATGTGTCATCTTTGATCCAGCCAAGGGTCTATCGTCCATGTTCAGGTGGGCGGTCTGGCCCGAAAACAGCAAACAGGGCTGCGTGCGAAATGCCCGCGCCCATGAAAACTGTGCGCCGCTTAGCATCAGTCATCTGACCTGACAACACAGGCATGGCGCCAATGTCTGCGGCGAAATGACAATTATGACAACATGCCCCTAAAGCCCCGCAGTCTTTGGCTTTCCGGGACCAACCGGCTTTGCCCTCCGGCATCCTGAGGAACACGCCGAAACGGTACCTTCTGCGGCTCGGCCGCTGAGGCCGTCCCCCTACCGATTCTCGGCCGGCTAGAGGAAGGAATAAGGGTCGATGTCCACCGACATACGCACGGGTGTCGGCAGCTTAATCTTCGCCAGCCACGCCGTCATATAGGCCGACAGGTCCACATTGCGGGGGGACTTCACCAGGAATCGCCGGCGGTGGCGTCCGCGCAGTACCGTAATCGGCGCCGGGGCCGGTCCGAACAGCTCAATTCCCTGCCCGTTCGGCGCAAGAGCCGCAACGTCCCGCGCGGCCTGGTCAACCATCTCCGCAGACGGCGCCGACAGAATGACTGCCGCGAGCCGTCCGAATGGCGGCAGGCCGAGCTCCGCCCGCACATCTCGCTCGATCTGCAGGAAGCCGTCCCGGTCGCCGTCGGCCAGCGCCAGCATGGCCGGATTGTCCGGTGCATAGGTCTGCACCAGCGCGCGGCCCGGCCGTTCGGCCCGGCCGGCCCGGCCGGCAACCTGGCTCAGCAGCTGGTAGGTCCGCTCACCTGCGCGCAGGTCCCCGCCCTTCATGCCGCTGTCGGCGTCCACAACACCCACAAGCGTGAGGTTCGGGAAGTTATGTCCCTTGGCCACGATCTGCGTGCCGATCAGGACATCGATCTCGCCTTGCTCCATCCGTTCGACGATGCCGCGCGTGGCCTCCCCGCCCTGCGCCGTATCGGACGAGAAGATCTCGATCCGCGCCTCCGGCATCAGTACGCGCACTTCCTCGGCCACACGTTCCACGCCAGGGCCGACGCCCATCAGCGAATCGACCGCCCCACAGTGCGGGCACATCTGCGGCTTCAGGATGGAATAGCCCGTGACGTGGCAGACGAGCCGATTGGTGTAGCGGTGCTCGGTCAGCCAGTTCTCGGTGCCCGGCGTCTTCAGCCGCTCCCCGCACGCCTTGCAGATGACCAGCGGCGCATAGCCCCGGCGGTTCAGGAACAGCAGCGTCTGCTCCCCTGCCTCCAGCGTCACGCGCATCTCGTGCACCAGCCGGGACGACAGCCACATGCCCTTGCCCGGCGGATCTGACCGCAGGTCCACCAGCTCCACGTCCGGCAGCCGCGCAGAGCCCGGCCTCGCCGACAGTTTCAGCCGCGTGTAGCGCCCCATCTCGGCATTTACGATCGTCTCCAGCGCCGGGGTCGCCGAGGCCAGCACCACGACCGCCTCCTCCAGCTTGCCCCGCATCACGGACATGTCGCGCGCATGATAGGTTACGCCGTCTTCCTGCTTGAAACTGCCATCATGCTCTTCATCCACGATAATCAGTTTCAGCTTCTGGAAAGGCAGGAACAGGGCCGAGCGGGCCCCGATCACGATCCGGGCGCGGCCGTGCGCCGTCTCGCGCCAGGTGCGCCGGCGTTCCTTGTCCGACAGGCCGGAATGCCAGGGCGCAGGCGGCGCGCCAAACCGCGCGGTGAAGCGCGACAGGATCGCCTGTGTCAGCGCGATCTCCGGCAGCAGGACCAGAACCTGCGCTTCCGGATCGGCCTTCAGCGCCTGGGCAATCGCCTCGAAATAGACCTCCGTCTTACCGGAGCCGGTGACGCCGTCGATCAGGAAAGTGTGGAACGTATTCTCGCGGACCGCCGCGCGCAGTTCTTCTGCCGCCTCCGCCTGCTCCGCTGTCAGGGTCGCGCCCGTCAGGTCCGGGTTCACAGGTGGGAACGGCGGGTCCGTCGGCACGTCGATCGCCTGCAGCGCGTCTGCTTCGGCGAGGCCCCGCACCACGCCGGACGATACACCTGCCGCCTCTGCGATCTGCGCCGCCGTCATGGGCGCGTCTGCCGCCTCCATGACATCCAGTACTTTCGCGCGCGCATCCGTCATGCGCGGCGGTGTCTTGCCGGTAGCCGTGAACACCGTCTCCGTCGGTGACGGCAGCAGGCCCGCCCGCGCCCTCAGCGCCATGGAGAGCAAATGCCCCGGATGGCTGACAGTGTAGCGTGCCGCGAAGGCCAGAAAGTCCCGCATCGCCCTGGTCATCGGCGGCGTTGGGTAGACCTCCGACACGACCTTCAACGTGCGCCCTTCAGCCGCCTCATCCCCCAGCATTTCGACGACAATGCCCAGTCGCTCATACTTGCCGAGCGGCGCGGCGACATAGCTCCCTTCCACCACGTCCAGATCGTCCGGCACCGCATAGTCAAACGGCTCCGGCAAGGGCATGGGAAAGAGAATCCGTGCGACGGGCATGGCCCAAGGCTTAGCCCCTCAGCCTGCCTCCGTCACGCCGCGCCTTCAGCGCTGCTGGGCGGCAGCATAAAGCGCGCCAAACTCCTCAGCGACCAGCCGCAACGGCGCTTCATCCCCGCTGACCCGGCACTGGATCAGCGCCCCCTCAAGCGCCGCGATTGTGAACCGGGCAAGGCGTTCGGCACGGGGCTGCGCGATCCCGGCAGATACGGCGGAGTCCGCCAGCACACTGGCCCAGTCTGCAAATGCCGCAGCCCCCGCCTCGCGGATCGCTTCATGCTCCGGCACGGTTTCCAGCAGGGTCGTCGTAATCGGACAGCCGTCCCGATAGTCCGAGGCGGCCATCCACCCGGCCAGCATGTCGAAATAGCGTTCAATCAGGTCGCCGGGCCCGGCCGTCTTCTCAGCCAGCTCTTTCAGCGTGCGCGTCACGGTCTTGCCGGCCAGGCGAACCGCCTCTGCCCCGATTTCGGCCTTGCCGCCCGGAAAGTAGTGATACAGCGACCCCTTGGGCGCGCCGCTCTCCGCCAGGATCTCGGCAAGCCCGGTCGCCGCGTATCCCTTCTGACGGAACAATCTCACCGACGTGGCCAGAAGCGTTTCCCGATGTTTCGCAGCAGCCGCCATCCCGCTCTCCAAAATTATATAGACTGGTCTACATGATTTCGATACACCTCGATCCGTTAACAGGCAATGAGGAGACGGCAGATGGCGGACAACATTCCGGAGGGGTTCGCCCCGCACTTCAGGAAGAGCGGCCTGACCGACCCGTGGGAGCCGCTCTATTCACGCAATACCGGCGAGGCGATCCGGATCGGCCTGCGCGCCGGCCAGGCCCACGCCAATTCGCGCGGCTTCGTCCATGGCGCACTGATCTCCGCCCTGGCTGACAATGCGATGGGGCTCAGCTGCGGCCTGTCTCTCATCGGCATTTCCGGGCTCGTCACGGTGGGCCTGTCATTGGACTTTCTGTCCACGGCCCGCCTCGGCCAGTGGCTGGAAATCCGCCCCACCGTCCTCAGAACGGGAAAGAATTTGTCCTTCTGCACGGCGACGATCCATGCGGACGAAACCCTCTGCGCCCGGGCCAACGCAACCTTCCGCGCGCTCCAGGCGGCATGATCCGTCAAAGTCCGGCATAGTCCGCTATCGTCATGACAGGTCATGCCTGCTCATGACCGGGTCATTTATCGTGCCCCGCCGGTCATGGCTGGACCGGTTCATCGCGGGGACATGCCCTTCAAACCAGCAAAGTCGGGTGAGCTCAGCAGAGCGATACCCACCACCCAATGCCGGGAAGCGTTACACAGCGCGCGGAAAACCGGCCACTCTATCCTCCCGGATAGCCTCCCATGCCAGTCTGCCTGCCATCACAGACCGCACCGATTTCTTCTCTCAGGCGTTCCACACGATTGCCCGCGCGATTGCCGAGGCGGGCGTGAATGTGGACCTGTTCAAGACGCCTGAGACGATTGCAAAATCCGTAAACCGGCGCGTGCGGGGCGGAGCTGAAGCGGCTGGCTGCGCTGCTCCGCCGTCTGATCTTTCTGGCGGCGCTGCAGATGGAACTGGCGCCGCTGACGCCGCGCATCGGCAGCAACTATCACGAACCCAAGAAGGAAGACGCGGAATACCGCTACGTCTTCACCATGGTGACCGCGCAATCAGGTCCATGCCCACATTTCCTGAAAGGGCCGGTGACCTTGCCCACGCGCGGGTCTGTCCCCGCCGCGCCGCTGATCGCGCTGTGGCAGGCCATGCTCGACACGCTGAAGCACCACAAGCGCCGGGCGCAGCGGCTCGCTCGCACGATCCGGCGCTGGCAGGCTACCGGCGAAGCAAGGCCGCACGTGCCGCCGATCCCGAACACGCACTGCATGCCCGCCGCCCTCGTCTAGGGCGGGCTGACCGTGCAGCTGATCGAAGCTGCTGAAACGGTGGCCGGATCCGAACAAGGGCTGAACTTCCCGACAATGAGGTGACGTTACCGGAGCGCGGGCGCGTTTCCGGACAAGGGGCTCGCGGGCGCTTCCCCCGCGATATGGCTTGCCAGTCATGCGCCCCCGCCCTACCCCTGAAAACATGGCTAAAGACCTTTCCACCGGCTACGAGCCGATGACTTCCGTTGACGCAATCACTGCGGGCCTCGAAGGCGTGGGGTACATCTCCACGAAACAGATTTCGACGGCTGTTTTCCTGGCCCATGGCCTGCGCAAGCCGATCCTGATCGAAGGCCCGGCCGGCGTCGGCAAGACAGATCTCGCCGCCTCGCTCTCACGCTGGCTCGACCTGCCGCTCCTGCGCCTGCAATGCTATGAAGGCCTCGACGAGGGCAAGGCGCTTTACGAGTGGAAATATGGTAAGCAGCTGCTCTACACGCAGATCCTGAAAGAGAAGCTGAACGAGGTGATCGGCGATGCCGGTTCGCTGGAAAGCTCGCTCGGCAAACTCTCTTCCTTCGAAGACCTGTTCTTCTCCGAACAATTCCTGGAATCCCGCCCTCTGCTGACGGCGATGAAACAGGAAGTCGGATCGATCCTGCTGATCGATGAGATCGACAAGTCGGACGAGGAGTTCGAGGCCTTCCTTCTCGAAGTCCTCTCGGACTATCAGGTCACCGTGCCGGAGATCGGAACGATTGCCGCCAATGTGCCGCCACTGGTTATTCTGACCTCGAACAATGTGCGCGAACTTGGCGACGCCCTGAAGCGCCGCTGCCTCCACCTGCATATCGGCTTCCCCGATCATGCCCGCGAACGCCGCATTGTCCGCGCCCGCGTCGAAGGCCTCGAGGAGTCGCTGCTCGACCAGATGGTCTCCTTCGTCCAGTCGGTGCGCGATGTCGACATCAAGAAACGCCCTTCCATTGCCGAAACGGTCGACTGGGCGAAAACTCTGCTCCTGCTGCACGCAACGGCGCTGGACGAAACCTTCGTCCGCGACACGCTGAATGTGTTGCTGAAGCATGAAAGCGACATCGCCGTGATCGGTCCGGAAGTGCCTAAAATGCTGCGCGAAGCTGCCGCACAGAAACCCGGCAACCGCACGGCATCCGGCTATCCGAACCTTGGATGACAAAGGGGCACTGACGGGTCCATGGAACGCCCGCTCACCAACTTCATCCGTGCCCTGCGCTCTTCAGACGTACGGGTCTCTACCGGCGAGGCGCTGGATGCCGCCCACACACTGAAGCTGATCGGCTATGCCGACCGCAGCATGCTGAAGGATTCCCTCGCCTGTGTTCTGGCGAAATCCCCGGAAGAGAAAGTGACGTTCGACGAACTGTTCGAACTCTACTTCTCAAGGCAGGAAACTGCCTCCAACGCGGAACAGGACCAGACAGACTCTTCAGACAATGACAGTTCGGAAACCGACGCGTCCAACCTTGTCGACCTGATGGAGTCCGGTGACGAAAGCGCGATCTCGCTCGCGCTTGAAAAGGCTGCCGAAGCGGCCGGTGTCGACAATATCCGCTTCTCGACCCAAGTGGCTTACTACGCCCAGCAGATGGTCAAGCAGATGGGCGGCGAAGCTCTGCAAGCGCGCCTCCTCGAAGCGCTGCAGCAAGGCGGCCCGGATGGCGATGCGGAAGCCCAGCGCCTGATCGATGTCCGCCGCGATGTCACGCTGAAAGCGCGGGACCGCGCGGAAAAAGCCTTCCAGGTTTTCGGTACCGGTGAAACACAGCAATTCCGCGATGACTATGCCGCCGAGAAAAAGCTCTCCGCGATTGACCGCAGCGACATGGAGCGGATGAAGCGGCTGATCGCAAAGATCGCCAAACGCCTCGCTGTCAAACACTCCCGCCGCAAACGCCGCCGCAACCGCGGCCAGCTGGATGTGCGCCGTACGATGCGCGCCAATGCAGGTTTCGATGGCGTGCCCTTCAATGTCGTCTGGCGCCAGAAGCGGAAGGACAAGCCGAAGATTGTCGTGATCTGCGACGTCTCCGGCTCAGTCGCGCAATATGTGCGCTTTCTGCTTCTTTTGCTCTGGTCGATGAAAGATGTCGTGCCGGACATGCACGCCTTCGCCTTCTCGTTCCGCCTCGGCTCAGTGGACGAGGTCCTGGAGCAGAACGATTTCGAAACCGCAATGGCAAAGATCCTTCGCGAATACGGCATGGGCTCGACCAGCTACGGTCAGGCCTGGTCGGACCTGAAGATCAACCACGAACAGATCATCGACCGGCGTACGACACTCCTGGTCCTGGGGGATGCGCGGTCGAATTACGGCGACCCACGAATGGATTTGTTCCGCGAATTTGCAGCCCGCGCCAAACGCGTGATCTGGCTGAATCCGGAAGGCCCCGGCCTGTGGGGCACCGGCGACAGCGTCATTCCCCGTTATGCGCCCTTCTGCGCCCAGGTCACGCATGTTTCGACCCTGAAAGACCTGGAACGCGCGGTCGACGAAATCCTCAGCGCCTACAATTGAAGCCCCTGAAAACTAAAAAGCCCCAGCCAATGGCCGGGGCTTTTCGATAGTTCAATTAACGACCTGGATCAGGTCTGCTGGCCTTTGCAGGACGGTGCTTCGTTGAAGGCCTTCTCGGCCGCATCAAGACGCTCGTTTACGGTCTTGCAGTTGTCCGTCATCTGATCTTCGCCAAGCACCGAAAGGCGCTTACAGATCTTGGCTTCGTTGGTGACGTTCAGCAGAGCCGACTGATACTGGAAGCAATCCAGCGCAGAGGCGGTCGCCTCTTCGGAATTCATGAACGCAATCCAGCTGCTGCCGGCCCGATTGTTGGCTTTGCGGAAGGCTTCGCGGGCGCCGGAACGGTCGTTACGTTCATAGCGGGACTGGCCGATCTGGACCCAAGCTGTGCCAGCGTCCTTCACACCGCCCAGGCTGAGCGCTTTCTGGAGGGCTTCTTCGGCTTTTTCCCACTCTTGCAGGTCAGCATAGGACCGGCCGAGACGCTCATACATTGCGCCGCCGCCACCTGCTTCAGCAGCAGCCTGAATCACCGGAATGGCTTTCTCGTGCTCACGGGCAACCTGGTAGAGGTTGGCCAGCAGCTCAAGATGGTCGAGGTTGCGGGAAACGCGGCCGGCATTCATTTCCTTCTCAAGGATCTTGGCGCCCTGATAGGGCACGTTGAACCGGTTGTAGAAGTTCACGATGCGCATGAGTTCGTCTTCAGTTTTCAGCATACCGGCGAGATACATCGCCTTCTGAACTTCAAACGCGCGGCGCTCCTCGTTGCTGGCGAAGTAGTTGCCTGCAATGGCGTCCCAATACTTACGCTCTGTCGGGTTATGCGCGACCACTTCCTCAAGGATGCTGGCCAGCTTCGCTTTGTCGTCAGCCTGGTTGTACAGGAAGATCAGCAGGTCATAGAGCTGCTGGTCGTACTTGGAGCCGTCTTCAGCCTTGACCAGTTCAGCCCACTTGATGGCTTCCTTGAAGTTGTCGACCCGCTGGTACAGAACCGCGAGCTGCCATTTCTGGGTGCGGTCCGGCTTGCCGCCGGCCTGCTGCCACTTGGTCATGTATTCGAGGGACTTGTTGATGTCCTCTTCCTGCAGATAGATCTGGGCGATGTTGTAGTAGGTCTGCGCCCGGTCCTTGTCTGCAATGTAGCCCTTGTTCAGGGCGGAGAGGAGGTCGTTCACAGCGGCCTTGCGATCACCCTTCTGGATGTTGATGTAAGCCGACAGCTTCAGGACAGCGCCTTCTTCATAACAATTCAGCCCCATCTGCTTGAGCTGGTTCATCTTGTTGGCGGCTGTCACGTAATCGTTGTTCGTCATCGCCGCTTGTTCGGCGTCCAGGTAAAGCTGGCCCGTTTTCGACGAAAACTCTGTTTCTTCGCACGCCTGTGCGAGCGCCGAACCGGCGCCAACTGACACCATGATGCCGGCAATGACGGCGCCTTTGAGAACAGATCTGATACCCATAATTCCTCTCCTGACCGCTGGCGTAGCGGAGTTGTACCCAATCAACCGGAATTGCCCGGCAGGATCAAGGACTTCAGCGCGGCTTCTGAGGCTTTTTATCTGCGCCAAATGACCCGTTTCCAGGTTGGTCGTGACTTGCCCTTGATATGGTTCGGTCGCAACCCTCTCGTCAATGCTGATACACATGCGAACGCGTTGATTCCACATCACTGCAACCTGAATTCCATGGGATAGACATAATTGTGCGACTCGACAGGCACTCCCTGCCTGATTTCTGGCAGAAACTCAGCCCTGCTGACTGCCCTGACGGCTTCTTTTTCGAATCCGGCATGGGAACAATTGGCTGTGACATCGTAAGGCAGGCCTCTGGTGCTGAGGCTGAAATGGACATCACAGGTCCCCTCCAGTCCTTTCGAAGCCATTGACCGCGGATATGACGCAACCGGAGGCCGGATGGCCTGGGCGAGCCGCTCGCCCATTGCTTGCGGTGCAGGCGGCGCGAACCTGATTGTCTCGCGCAAAAGTGTCCAGTTTCCGGGCTGGATGACTGGCACAGGAAAGCCGGAAACGCCCGGGTCAATTTTGGAAACTGGCGGCATTGGCGGCAGCTCAACATTCAACGGTGTAACCGGTTTCCGATCAATCCGCACTGGATCGCTGGGTTCACGCTGTGGGGTTATAGTGGACAAGGGTCTCTGCACGACTTTGGGCAATTCGACCTCATCGACCCGGATCAATTGCGTCATGGTGGCAAACAAGCCAAGGGTCACGATTGCCGCCGGCGCCAGCGAAGTCAGAAATCTCCTTTCCCGCCCCAGGAAGCTACCTGTCCCAGCCGATCCTCCAACTGAGCCAGACGCCTTCGCGCCAATGCCGTTTCCACTCAATGCGACCATGATTTTCCTCCGTGCCTTTTTGTAACTTTATCACATAACTAATAGTGTTACGCAAGGGAAAGCTGAGGGAAGGATCGAGATTTTTCTACTTATGTTTGCAATTCGTGATCTGATGGGGGGCTTCCGGCGGTGATCACAAGCCCCCCGAATATCTCGCCCAAACAAGAAAGGGCGCCCCGAGGAGCGCCCTTTTTAGAAATTTGACAATGAAGCCAGAGGCTTACTGGAGTTTGAATTCCAGCGGATAGACCACGTTCCGGCGTTCAGCCGCCTTACCGCGAACGATCTTCGGCGCGAATTCAACCCGGCCGACTGCCCGTTCAGCTTCACGCGTGAAGACGCTGTCCGTGCAGGTTGCCTGGATGTTGTACGGCTTACCGCGCGTATCCACGTCAAAGCGCACTTCACACGAACCTTCGATACCCCGCTCAGCAGCACGCTGCGGATAAGTCGGCACCGGCGGACGGATCGGCTGAGCGTCACGGTCAGAGATCGCCACCGGGTCGATCGCGAGCGACTGCATGCGGCCGAGGTTGAGCTCGGTCGGGGCAGCACCCTCAATCTGCGGTGTCGGCAGATTGATGTTGGATTTCGTGGCCGAAACCTTCGGCGGCGGCGGCGGCTTCTTGGCCGAGTCGATCCGCTTCGGCTTCGAACGCTGACGCGTACGAACCTCGGAGTCCTGTTGCTGCGGCGTGATAGCCGTAAGAACCCGCTGCTCACCCTTTTCCAGGTTCACTTCCTTCACCAAGATGAGCTGGCTCATGACGATGAAAAGGAGATAAACAATCGGGATGGCGATAGCGACACCAACCAACAGTCTCGTCAGGGGATTAGTGAACATCCTGTTCTCCTATTCAATCTTGGCCGAGATGTTGATGGCGGTGGCACCATCGAGGCGGTTGATGGTCTCCATCACATCGACGAGCGTTTCGGCAGACGAGTTCACGTCAGCCTGAACCACGATTTCACCGCGGGGGTTATCTTCACGCATCTGCTTGATGGTGAAGCCAACTTCCTCCGGAGAGATCAGCTTCTTGTCGATGTAGATTTCGCTTTCGTCTGTGATCGCGATCAGGATGGCGAGCGGCTTGGCATCCGCCTTGTTGTCCACGTCCGGACGGATGATACCAACACCCGGCTCCTTGATGAACTGTGCCGTCACGATGAAGAAGATGAGGAGGATGAACACCACGTCGAGCATCGGCGTGAGGTTCACATCATCCTCTGCACCCCCTGAGGCAAAAGCCTGGCGTTTTCTGCGTGCCATACTGGGTGCTCCTCTTACTGGTCCTGCGACAGAACGAGGTTAACCCCCGTCTGATAGCCGGCATTATAGGCGGCGTCCCGGATAAGGACGATGACACCACTTTTCGCACGCGGATGTGCCTGAATTATGACCTGGCTCTCCGGCGTCTCTGCCCGAACACGTTCGATGTTGGCCCGAACGGAGCCGATATCGGTGTTGCGGCCATTGACCGTGATCATGTTGGACTCATCCACATAGATCAGAATCGCTGGCACAGATTGCGTCTGTTCCTGATCTGGCGGTGCAGGCGGCGGCGGAGGCTCAAGGCCCATCGCTTTTTCCTGCGCGAAGGTCGAGGTCACGATGAAGAAGATGAGCAGGATGAAAACAACATCCAGCATCGGCGTGAGGTCGACATTGGCCTCTTCAGGCGCGTCATGTGTACGTCCTCGCATCAGCTAATCTCCATCGCGTCTTCAACCTGTTGGACCGAGCGGGCAACCCGGCGGTCCATGCCGGATGTGAATAGAATGCCGGACAGAGACGCCACCATGCCGGCCATGGTCGGGATCGTGGCACGCGACACACCGGCCGACATGGCCTTCGCATCTGCACCATTCGTGATCGCCATGACGTCAAACACGGCGACCATCCCGGTCACGGTACCCAGCAGACCCAGCAGCGGTGCCAGAGACACCATGGCCTTGGTCAGGCTGACATTCTGCTCCGCTTTCATGCGGACTTCTGAGACCAGCTTATCGCGGATCCAGTGAGCGAAGGTCGATTTCCTGTCGGAGCGCGAACGCCACTCCGCAATCGCCTCAGCGGCCACCTGCTTATGGGCAAATCTGAAATAGAACACACGTTCCAGGATCAGTGCCCACATAACGAATGTTGCAAACATAATAACCAGCAACACCGGACCGCCTCGGTCGAGGAAAGCTTGTAGATCTAGCAAACCCATACGGGCTCCTCCTCAATTGAGGCTACGGGGAGCGGCTTACGCCGCACCACGCAGGGATTCCGCCTTCTCAGCGATCAGGCCAGCAGCCTGCTCGTCGAGGATCTGCTGATTACCGCGCGCCATCGAGGCGATGATCGCGTGCACCAGCAGAAGCGGGATGGCGGAAACAAGACCGAACACGGTGGTCATAAGAGCGACCGAGATACCGCCAGCCATCAGCTTCGGATCGCCGGCACCGTAGATGGTGATCGACGTAAAGGTGATGATCATACCGATAACCGTACCGAGAAGGCCGAGCAGCGGAGAAACAGCCGACAGGACTTTCACGATATCGTTGAAGCGCTCGATGCGCGGCGATTCACGCAGGATCTGTTCGTCCAGCTTGAGTTCCAGCGTCTCGATGTCGGAACCACGGTTCTGTTCGTAGGTTTCAAACAGGCGTGCCAGCGGGTTGCCGTCGCCGGCCTGACGGGTTTTCGCCGTCTTGCGCATGGAACCGCCCATCGTGAACAGGGTGAACATCTTGTAGAAGCCGATCAGCAGGCCGATCGCCAGCAAGAACATGATGACAGCACCAACCGGGCCACCCTGCTTGATACGGTCGCTGAGGACCGGCAGGTCGCCGAGAATACCAAACAGGTTGCCTTTCGACGGATCGACCGGTGCGCGGACAAGCTGATCAGGACCAGCATTGATGAGCGACTTCATTGCACCCGCGTAAGAGCCAGCCGGCTGAGTCTTGAAGGCCTGCAGGAAGGTGTCGCCGTTGTCTTTCTTTTTGACTTCAACGAATTTGGCGCCGTCGGTCGTTGCCGCGGTGAACACACCGACACGCATCAGTTCGACATCAGCATTCGAAGCATCCGGACCGACACCATCAACCGTTGCGGTGAAGGTTTTGACTTCGGACTGAGCAATCATTTCCTGAAGGATTGCCTTCGGAAGACGCTCAAGCTGAGCGCGGTTCGGAAGCGTGCGGGCTTCGGCGATTTCGGCGATACCTTCAACGCGGCCCTGATAGTCGAAGTTTGCGAAGGAGTTCGCGATTTCCGGCATGGTTTCACCAGCTGCCGAACGGAACTGACCAAGCAGCTCCTGGAAATCGCCGGCCTGAGCCGTGACCTGTGCTTCCAGATCAGCAAGCGTGGCTTCGTTTGCATCAAACTCGGCACCGAGGGCACGGCCGCGAGCTTCAGCAGCGTTCAGAGCGCCGCGGGCTTCAGCCATCTTGGCTTCCTGAGCGTTCTTGTCTTGCTGGAACTCTCTGAGACGCTGCTGGTTTTCAGCGGTCATCTCATTGGAATCTGCCTGAACGCGCTTGAGCACGTCGGCAAGTGACTGAGCAGACGCCGGTGCGGCGAAGGTCATTGCGCTAAGGCCGAGCAGCGATGCTGCACCCAGAGCCTTCAGCGAGGATTTGAAATTCAACATTACGGTTTTCCTCTTAGTTCTCTGAGCCGGGCCTTACTGGACCTGGAACTTCTGGATCGGAGCGAACAGGACAGTCTGCTGCGCCTTGGCCTGAGCAACCCGGATGGCTTTCTGGATATCAGATACGTACTTGCCCGGAAGCGCTTCCCACGAACCGGTGGAACGGTTGTAGCTGGCGGCCTTGCCGTTCGGCGTCAGATAAACCAGCGCAACACGGCCATAGAGGAACATGTCGACGGTCGTCGGGTTACCGTCGATGTCAATTTCTTCCTGCCAGGTGCTGATCGTGCGGCCGTATTCCATCTCGGCCTGATAGGCCTCCATGATCAGGCGATACTGTTCTGCCGGCGTCACGTCCGGTTGGGACATGATGCCGTCGAGCGCTTCCATGCGGGCGGAACGCTCAACCTTCTTGAATGGCAGATCAGCGGCCACGAAGGTTTTCAGGTCTTCGACCATGCTGAGAAGCATCGGGACGGTTTGTGCAGTGATGTCGTCGATCGAGCCGAGCTGCTCGGTCAGCGATGCAATTTCTTCGCGCTGCGAGGCAACAACCAGTTCCTGCTGTTTTGCGTACAGGTCAGCAGCGTCGCGGCGCTGCAGAAGCGTACGATATTCGCGAACCATGTCGGTCCGCTCATCATCCAGCTGGTTGATCTGGTTCTGGACCTGCTCTGCACGGCGGGTCGCCTGTTCGCCGACATCGAGCGCCTGGCGCAACTGGGCCTGGGCCGGAATGGCCAGTCCTGCGATAAGCGCCGCGGCAATCACGCCGCGAGCTGGTGACAGAAGTTTCTTCATGAGGTTTGCCTCTCACTCTCCAAACGGTCGCGCTGGTGTCGCGCGGGAAATCCGACTTTCGGGCACTCCGCTAACGAGAGCGTCCCGGTCCTTACAAAACCTCACACACAAACGAGGCAAGTTCCCTTGGAAGCAGAGAGGCGGAGACCGCCCAACACCTCCCCTGAGTTTTTCGGGACGTTATCCGCCCTCTGTCATTGATCCCTGATTGGCCCGCCTTCTGGCAGGTCCGCGGCAAAGCCCTTAGCTGTGAAACCGGACGCTAACAACCCTCTGTGACACGATCAACAAGGCTTTACGATTCATTTAGAAAATATCTGGCGGCTGCACGAACGCAACACGTCGCATGCAGTGCGCACCCGCAATATCGGACTGTGATGAGAAGCTGACCGGGCTGCAAAACCGACAGGCAGGAGGCGCCGGGAAAAAATGGCTGGGGTGCCAGGATTCGAACCTGGGAATGCCGGTACCAAAAACCGGTGCCTTACCACTTGGCGACACCCCAACGGAGGCGCCGGGATAGCCACTCTTTCTTTCGCTGGCAACACCCGTTCGCACTGCATTCCAGCACTTCTTTCATGTTACCTGCGTTTTGCTGCAAATTTCGCCTCTTAGCAGAGCCGAACCTTTACATTTTATCGATTATCGACAATATCAGGTATCAAACCGCCCCTTGGTCAGAACCGGAGACCACACCCCAATGAGAACTTTTTTCCTGTCGATGGCAGGTGCCCTTGTCGCCATGTTTCTTTTCCTTTTCCTGATGGTGATCTTCTTCGTCGGAATCATTTTCAGCGCGACATCGTCGGCGCCCGACACGCCGGACAACATCGTGTTGTCGATGGACCTGAATGCAGAATACTCCGATCAGGCGCCTGTCAGCGGAATTGCAGCTTTTTCAGAAACGCCCGGATTTGTAGACCTTTTGACCAAACTTCAGGCAGCCGAAGCCGATGACTCGGTGAAAGGCCTGTATCTGAGAGGGGCAACCGTTGGCATCGGAAGCTCTCGCGCAGAGGAACTTCGTGAAGCTCTCCTCAGTTTCCGTGACTCAGGAAAATTCGTGATTGCCCATACACAAGGCACGTTTGGTGTTGGCGGCCCGTCCGCTTTGCGTTCGATCACCCCTGCCGATGAAGTCTGGATCCAGCCCGGCTCCGAAGTCTTCGCGGCAGGCGTCACGTTCGAGACGGAATTTCTCAAAGGCCTGTTCGACAAGATCGACGTGACGCCGGAGATTTACCCCTTCTACGAATACAAGAATGCGCCGAACTCCTATAATGAAAGCGGCTACACGGCGCCGCACCGCGAAGCCATGACACAACTGGCCGAGTCGCTGTGGACCCAATCCCTGAACGATATCGCCGCCGACCGGGGCCTGACGGTTCCGGAAGTAAAAACTGCTCTGGAAAGCGGCCCGATGACGGCAGAACAGGTCATCGCAAACAAGCTGATGGACAAGGAAGGCTACCCGGAAGAGGCAGAAGAGGCTGCGAAAGAGAAAGCCGGCAAAGACGCCGAGTTCATTGATCTCGCCAGCTACACCCCGCCTTCCCTTCCGCTTAAGGCGCCGGCCATCGCCATTGTCGGTGGTGAAGGCGCCGTCGTAACCGGCGGCACCAATTCCGGCTCGCCATTCGAGTCCGGACCTGCTTTCGCGTCTGACACCGTCGCCCGGGCCATTCTGGATGCTGGTGACAATGAAAAAGTGAAAGCGATTGTGTTCCGCGTCGACAGCCCCGGAGGCTCACCGACGGCTTCGGACCAGATCTGGAATGCCATTGAGCGCGTCCAGGCCAAGGGCAAACCGGTGGTTGTGTCCATGGGCTCCCTGGCAGCGTCTGGTGGGTACTATGTATCGGCCGGGGCCGACTACATTGTCGCCAACCGCTCCACGATCACCGGCTCGATCGGTATCTTCGGCGGCAAGTTCGCACTCGCTGGCGGTTTCAACAAACTGGGCGTCACGTTTGACACCGTCTCGGTAGGCGGGGAATTTGCTGACGCCTACGGCATGGACAAGTTCACGCCGGAGCAGGAAGCTGAAGTGAAGGCTTCACTGAAGCGCGGCTATGACCGGTTCGTCGGGATCGTCGCCGACGGCCGGGGCATGTCCTATGACGAAGTCCATGACGTTGCTCGCGGTCATGTGTGGAGCGGCGAAGATGCTCTGGATCGCGGCCTGGTTGATGAAATCGGGTCTTTCACGGATGCGATCGCCAAAGCGAAGGAACTAGCTGGAATCGACGCCGAAACCGCGCCGCGCCTGATCTACTATCCACATCGCAAATCGGGCTTTGAAGCATTGGAGAGCCTGTTCGGTGCATCCGCGCAAACGGCAGAGTCCATGGCCGCGATTTCGAGCCTGACGGAAGACAAGCGCATTCAGATCCTGCTGGATGAACTGGCCACCGCCCGTGCGCTCAGCACTGGCGAAGCCCAGGCAATCGTCCCGCGCATGAATGAGCGGTAGGCACGATCGCCTGCGGAAACCTGACCGAGAAGGCCTTCCGGGAAACCGGAAGGCCTTTTCTTTGAAGCGGCGTTCAATGCTTGTACGGACAGCAGCGATCATATAGCCCGGAACCCAAAACAGGGCATAAGCATGAAGATCCTCGTTACCGGCGCCGCCGGTTTTATTGGTAGTGAATTGTCCCTTCGCCTCGTGAAGGAAGGCCACGAGGTGACCGGCGTCGATTGTTTCTCGGCCTATTATGATGTCGCCCTGAAACGGAACCGCGTGAAGCGGCTGGACGCCTACAAGAACTTTCGCATGCACGAAATAAAGGTTGAAGATGAGGAGGCGATGACGATCGCCTTCCGTGAAAGCACTCCCGATATTGTCGTTCACCTCGCCGCGCAGGCGGGTGTCCGCTACAGCCTGGATCACCCGCGAGAATACATTTCATCCAATATTGTCGGCTCGTTCAATGTGATTGATCTGGCAAGACTTCACGGCACCAAGCACCTTGTCCTTGCGTCCACTTCATCCGCCTACGGTGCAAACCAGAAATTCCCGTTTGAAGAAACCGACCCCGCCCCTCACCCCCTGACGATTTACGCCGCGACCAAACTGTCGAGCGAATTGATCGCCCACAGCCACTCCCACCTTTACGGCACCCCCACGACGCTTCTCCGCTTTTTCAGCGTCTACGGCCCATGGGGCAGACCGGACATGGCATTCTTCCTGTTCACCGACCGAATTTTCAAGAACCAGCCCATCGACGTCTATAATCGCGGCGATCTTATGCGGGACTTCACATATATCGATGACCTTGTCGAAGCGATCCGCCGCCTGATGGACACCCCGCCCATCGCTGGAGAACCCGTTACGCGGAACGACTCTCTCAGCCCTGTTGCGCCGTATCGGCTGGTCAATATCGGTCATGCAGCCCCTGTGCGCCTGATGGACTATATCGAAGCCATTGAAGAGGCGATCGGCAAAACGGCCGTGAAGAACATGCTGGACATGCAGCCCGGCGATGTGAAGCAGACCTATGCCGATGTAAGCCTGTTGAAGGCACTTACCGGATATGTTCCCACCACGGATGTGAAAGCCGGCATTCAGGCCTTCGTCGATTGGTACCGCGACTACTATAAACCGGCCTGAAGGCCGAGTGCCGTAGCGGCCAACTTGAAGTCTTCAGGCAAAGGCGCCTCAAAGCACATTTCACCTCCATCCGGGTGCCGCACAACGAGCTTCGCAGCATGTAGCATCAGGCGCGACGCACCTTCTGCGCCGGTGCCGTAGAGCCAATCCCCCAGGATTGGCATCCCGGCAATGGATAAGTGCGCGCGGATCTGGTGCATCCGGCCTGTCTCAGGCCGCGCTTCGAGCAGCGCGGCATCACCGCTTCGTGCCAGAATGCGCCAATGCGTCACCGCCGCTAGCGCCCCTTTCCGACCGGGATTTGCTGCAATCATCCGCGGCCGCCCGGCTTCCTCGACTTTGACCAGAGGCGTGTTCAGAGCGCCCTCATCGGCAAACGGCAATGCGCCACGGACAAGTGCAAGATACGTTTTTTCAGTCCGCCGGGACGCGAACTCTTCCGACAGGAATGCCGCAGCAGGCTGCGTCCGTGCCGTTATGATGACGCCGGAAGTCCCAAGATCCAGACGATGGACGAGCCGGGGGCGCTTTCCGTTTGATTTGGCGAAGGCGACCAGCAGGTCGTCCAGAGATCTGGAAATGCCGCCGCCGCCTTGAACCGCAAGGCCGGACGGTTTGTTGAACACGATCACCTTGTCGTCCTCATGGATGACAAGGTTGCGCACGAAGTCGGCATCCTCCGTACTGAGTTCTGGCACGGGACGATTGCGCGTCACGCTCCACCCTTTCGGTCTCGGAGCTTCGCAATCCACGCAAGGCGTTCGGCGATCGACTTCTCCCGCCCCTCTCCTTTAGGTTGGTAGAAGGATTGCCTTTCCATACCATCCGGAAAATAGTTCTGACCGGACACCCCTTCTTCCGTATCGTGATCATAGGCATACCCCGCGCCGTACCCCTGATCCTTCATCATCTTCGTGGGTGCATTCAGAATGTGTTTCGGGGGCATCAGGCTGCCGGTGTCACGCGCGGACTGAAGAGCGGCCTTCCAAGCCACGTAGGCCGCATTCGATTTGGGCGCGGTCGCCAAATGGATCACTGCGTGTGCAAGCGCCAGCTCCCCTTCCGGAGACCCCATTCGCTCGTAGGCCCGGGCGGCTTCGCTTGTCACCATCAGCGCCGTCGGGTCGGCAAGGCCGATATCCTCGCTGGCCATACGGACAAGGCGGCGAGCCAGATAGAGCGGGTCTTCCCCGCCATCTATCATTCGCGCGAACCAGTAGAGCGCCGCATCGGGGTCCGATCCCCGGACAGCCTTGTGTAAGGCCGAGATCAGATTGTAGTGGCCGTCCCCGGCCTTGTCGTAGGCAGGTGCGCGCTTTTGCAAACCTGCGGTTACTTGCGCAAGGCTCAATACCGACGTCGGCCCGGCAAGCGCATAGAGCTGCTCCACGATATTGAGGAGGTAGCGCCCGTCACCATCGGCCATTGCGAGAACCGGAGCGACCGCTTCTTTCACAACAGGCAAGGGACGCCCTTCAAGCGCCTCTGCCCTGCTGATCAGCTCCGTCAGCGCCGTCTCTTCCAGCCGCTTGAGCACCAGCACCTGACAGCGTGACAGGAGCGCGCCGTTGATTTCGAAGCTTGGGTTCTCGGTCGTCGCGCCGACCAGCGTAACGACACCACTTTCGACAAACGGCAGGAAGCCGTCCTGCTGCGCCTTGTTGAAACGGTGAATCTCATCGACAAACAGAAGCGTGCCCTTGCCGACCTTCCAGCGCCCTTCCGCCCGGTCGAACGCCGCGCGCAGGTCTTTCACCCCTGAAAAAATCGCACTGATCGCCTCGAATTCGAGATCGGTTTCCTGCGCAAGCAAACGGGCGATGGTCGTCTTGCCGACACCGGGCGGCCCCCAGAAAATGATCGAGGACAGTCGCTTTGCCTGCAGCACACGCGTCAGCGTGCCATCCGGGCCGACCAGATGGTCCTGCCCGACGACTTCCGACAGTTTCTGCGGGCGCAACCGGTCCGCAAGGGGACGCGGGGCCCCTTCAGACATTCCGGCTGCTTCAAACAAATCGCTCATGGCCCATGTTCTAGGCGAGCTGGCGGCTCGTGATAAGATAGGCACCGGAGGAAACGCATATGAGCCTGGAGATCACACCATCCGGGCAGGCCTGCGGCGCAACCGTGCGCGGCGTGGACCTGACCCATCCGTTGGACAAAGAGACGATCGCTGAAATCCGGAAGGCCTGGCTGGACTACCAGGTCCTGTCTTTTCCGGACCAGAAGATGACCAATTCGGACTTAGAGCGATTTACGCAGTACTTTGGGCCATTCGGCGATGACCCATTCATTGCCCCCATCGAAGGGCATCCGCACATCATCGCCGTCAAACGCGCCGCAGACGAAACCGCCCCGATTTTCGCGGAAAGCTGGCACTCCGACTGGAGCTTCCAGAAACGCCCGCCTCAGGGAACCTGCCTGTTCGGCATTACCATTCCGCCCAGTGGCGGCGATACGCTCTTCGCAAACCAGTATATGGCGCTGGAGCAAATGCCGGACGAGCTGCGCGAACGCATTGAAGGGCGCCACGCCATTCATTCGGCCCGCAATGCCTATTCTCCGGTAGGAATGTATGGCGAAGATGACAAGGCCAAGGGACGGAGCATGGACATCCGCCCATCTTCCGACGCTGAGGCGACAGAGCGGCACGACCTCATTCGCACGCATCCAGAAACGGGCCGCAAGTCCCTGTTCGGCTGCGCCGGCTATATTGTCGGGATTGCCGGGATGGATCAGGAGGAAGGCTGGGAATTGGTGACGGATCTCTATCGCTGGCAGACCCGACCGGAGTTCCAGTACCGGCACAAATGGGAACCGGACATGCTGCTGATGTGGGACAATCGCTGCCTTCTGCACATGGCGACAGGCGGCTACGCCGGACACGATCGCTTGCTGCACCGCACAACAATTGGGGCGGCTTAAAAACTTTCCAGCGGCGCGCTTCGCACGTACTCTATTTCCCATAAGGGCGAAAAAGCCTGTTTGGGAGGAAAATATGGCCGACACAGCGCAGTCGATAGACGTGGAAGTTCCTGATCCGTGGAGCCTTCCCCTTGAAGGTTTCGACGTTTCGAAAGCGGAAATCTTCCAGCAAAACAAACAGGGTGAGTATTTCAGACGACTGCGCAAGGAAGCCCCGGTCCACTATTGCCCGGAAAGTGCCGTGGGCGCCTACTGGTCCGTCACGAAATACAACGACATCATTGCGGTCGATTCGAACCACAAAGTGTTCTCGTCCGTCCCCAGCATCGTGATTGGCGACCCGTCTGACGACTTCCAGCCGCCGATGTTCATCGCAATGGATCCGCCGATCCATGACATCCAGCGTAAAGCCGCCCAGCCAGCTGTCGCCCCGAGCCAGCTGTCGGAACTGGAAGACCTGATCCGACAGCGCGTCTGCAATATCCTGGACAGCTTGCCGGTTGGTGAGGAATTCAACTGGGTGGACCGTGTTTCAATCGAGCTGACCACCCAGATGCTCGCGACGTTATTCGACTACCCGTTTGAAGACCGGCACAAGCTGCCCTTCTGGTCCGATGTCGCAACCACATCCGACGCAGTCGGCGTCGCCGGCGCAGACATGGAATGGCGGATGAAGCATCTCAATGAATGCCTCGCCAGCTTCACTGAGCTTTGGCACCAACGCGCCGCAGAGCCGCGAAAGTTCGACTTCATTTCCTTGCTGGCCCATGATCCGAAGACGAAGGACATGGTCAACAATCCGATCGAACTGCTCGGCAACCTGATGCTGCTGATCGTGGGCGGAAACGACACGACCCGCAACTCGATCTCCGGCGGCGTCTACTTCCTCAACAAGTTTCCGGACCAGTACGCCAAACTGAAAGCGGACCCTTCGCTGATCCCCAACATGGTCTCAGAGATTATCCGCTACCAGACCCCTCTGGCCCATATGCGGCGCGTGGCGACGGAAGATACGGAACTTGGCGGGCAAAAGATCCGCAAGGGCGACAAGGTCGTGATGTGGTATGTGTCCGGCAACCGCGATGAGGAAGCGATCGAACGGCCTGACGAATTCCTGATCGATCGCCAGAATGCCCGCCGTCACGTTTCGTTTGGTTTCGGCATCCACCGCTGCATGGGCAACCGTGTCGCCGAGATGCAGCTGCGAATCCTGTGGGAAGAGATCATGAACCGCTTCGAAAATGTCGAAGTCGTCGGCGAACCGGAACGCGTCCTGTCGAACTTCGTGCTCGGCTACACCCACCTGCCGGTGGTCCTGCATCCGAAAACGAACTGAAGCGATTCAGAGGCGGACCGTCCCCCGGATGGTCCGCCCGTTGCGGTCCAGCTCAATATTCCAGCTTCGATCTGAATCCTTGAGCACGGCTTCCAGGTCTTTCACGGTCTTGGTCTGCTTGCCGTTGACGGAACGAATGATGTCGCCCGGACGGAAATAGTTGCGCGCCACGGACCGGCGGGCGACGGAATAGACATAGATGCCGGAGCCTTTCTGGAACGGGTCCAGCCCGTTCTCCTCGGCAAGGCGAGGTGAAAGCTCAACCACACGCGCGCCGTTGAAAACATCCTGCCCTTCCAGCAACACGATATCAGCCTCCGTTGCGCCGGGTGGCGGCTCAACCTTGACGCCGATCACCTGATTGCGGCCACCGCGCAGCACGTTGAGCTGCGCTTTTTCACCGGGATTCCGGATGGCGGCGAGGAATTTCAGGCCTTTCTCGTCGAACACTTCCCGGCCATCGATGGCGGTGACCAGATCACCACGGCGCAGACCAGACTTGTCAGCCGGCCCACCGTCGTAAACCTCTGTGACCATCACGCCGATGGGACGGGACAGGCCCTGCGCCTTGGCCATATCGAAACTGACCGATTGCGCGGCGAGCCCCAGCCATGGGCGCACAAACGTACCTTCATTCATGGCCGCATCGACAACGCGCTTGACCATTTCGGACGGGATGGCGAAGCCGATGCCATTCGATCCGCCGCCCCGCGAAAAGATCGCTGTGTTCACGCCGACCAGCTGACCCTTCATATTCACAAGTGCCCCGCCGGAGTTACCAGGATTCACCGCCGCGTCGGTCTGAATGAAGAAGGAGTAGTCGGAGATGCCGACATCAGTACGGGCCGTCGCGGAGATAATGCCGCTGGTGACGGTCTGGCCGACGCCAAACGGGTTGCCGATGGCCATTACAAGATCGCCCACCTGCGCCTCTCGCGTGTCGGCGTAGTGCAGGACCGGCAGCTTGTCGCCGCCGGTATCGATTTTGAGCACGGCAAGGTCTGTCCGCTCGTCGTTCAGAACCAGCTCCGCCGGATACTCCCGCCGGTCGCTCAGGACGACACGAAATGAATCCGCATCTTCAACGACGTGGTTGTTGGTGACAATCACACCGTCCTCACGGACGACAACACCGGAGCCGAGGGAGTTCTGAACCCGGCTTTGCGGCGCAGCGCGGCCATAGAGAAGCATCTCCATCGGCGTGACACCTGTCTTCACCGTCTTCTGTGTGTAGACGTTCACGACGGCGGGCGAGACTTCTTTCACAAGCGGCGCGAAGGTCAGCTCGATCTCGGATCGCGTCTCCGGCAATCGCTGGGCATGGGCCATGAGGGGTGAAACCGCCAGCACCAGAAGTGCCACCACACAAAGCCCGGCCACAACCAGGTACTTTGAAACATGTCTTGTCATGCGAAGAGCGTGCATCATGTCTATGGCTCTATTGCGGCGCTGAAGGAGTGGCAATTCGGCGGTTCATGACAATTCAGTCAGAAATTCAGTGACTTGCCTCTTCTGCCCCTCGTGCTGCGAGTGTCGCAAGGTTGTTTTCATGCGACTCGCGGCTGATCCGGTAGAAGCCCACGCAGAGCATCATCAGCGTCCATGCTGCGAGCAGCGTCACCGCATATCCCCAACCAAGCGAAGTCAACGAGCTGTCGGTGACCTTGTCTGGCTGAGCCCCTTCCTGAATACCGGCAAATGTAAGAACCACGGTCGCGACGAATACGCCGGAGGCCTGCGCCAGCTTTCGGATGAAGCTGATCCCGGCATAGAAGATGCCTTCCGACCGTCGGCCCGTCTGAACCTCGCTGTCCTCGACAATGTCAGCAACCATCGAGCCCATAAGCATCTGCGTGGCGATGATGAGCGCCAGGTCAAAGATCGTGATTGTGAGTACGATATTATAGAGTGCGTCCGAGCCGTTCGGCGGCATGATCCCGATCAGCCGGGCGAAGACCGGCGCCGGGGCAATCGTGAATGCCAGGACGCCGATCGAGAGGGCAGCGCGTTTCTTTCCGAACATCCGCCCGGCGATCGGCGCAATGATCAGGGCCAGCACAGCTGAAATGTACACAGCGACTGTCAGGCCTGCCGTCTGGGTCGTTGTGAAGCCCCAGAAATAGCCATTGATGTACTGGTTGAGTGAAGCGGAAACGCCGGAGGCCAGCAGACCGAAGAGCGTGGCCAGGAACAAGGCCCGGAACGACGGGTTCGAAATCGTCTCGAAGATTTCCGAGAAGACCTTGCCCAGGGTCAGGTTCCTTTGCGCGGGCGGTGCCTTGAGATGAGGTATGCGGGCATGCGTGCCGAATGTCGACACGGCCGCCGCCAGCAGAATGACACCGGCTGCGACCTGACCATAGAGATGCCAGCCGGGAATATGGAAATAGCCGGACGGGTTCTGTTCGCTCGGCTTCAACAGGAAGAAGAGCAGGAAAATCTGGATGGAAAGACCGCCAACCCATGCGAAGAAGTAGCGGTACGACATCAGGCTGGTGCGAGCATCATATTCCGGCGTCAGCTCCGGAACCAGCGCCGTACTCGGCACCTCATACATCGTGAAAGACAGCCGTACACTGATTGTCAGAACCAGAAGCCAGACAAACAAGCCGTTTGTCGACAGGCCTTCAGGCGGGTTCCAGGCGAGGTAGTAAGTCAGCCCGACCGGAAGGAGCGCCGCATACATGAAAGGATGCCGCCGGCCGATACGGGTGCGTATATTGTCTGACCAATACCCGACGATTGGATCGGACATGGCATCGACGACCAGCGCGATCATCAGGGCGAGGAAAACCATCGCCGCAGGAACACCCAGAATCTGGCTGTAGAAGAACAGCAGGAAGTATTCGAACCCGTTGTTCTTGATCCCTTCGGCCGCGCCGCCAAACCCGAACGCAAGCCGGGTTGGCAGGCTCGGCCCGGAGGCCTTTGCGGTGACAGCGTCAGTCATCGCCGGCCGCTAAAGCCCCAGAACCATCTTGGCCATGATGTTCCGCTGAATTTCGTTGGAACCGGCATAGATGGACGTTTTGCGATAGTTGAAATAGTTCGGCGCTGCGACCAGGCCGTGCTGAGGTGTCGGACAGGTTTCATTGCCGCCGGCCTCCAGCAGGGCGATCGTGTCCTGCACGAACGGCGCGGCGTAGAACCCTGCTGCCTCAAGCGCCAGTTCGGTGATCGCCTGCTGTGCTTCAGACCCGGCACATTTCAGCATCGAGCTTTCCGGCCCGACATTCTGACCAGCCGACAGGGACGACAGCACCCGCCGCTCGGTCGCGTCCAGCATATCGATCCGGATCTCCAGCTGGGCCAGCTTGCGGGCAAAATCCGGATCGCGGATCACCGGCGCCCCTCCGGCGATTTCCTTCGAGGCGACCTTTCGGGCCTTGCGCAGCATGTGGCGCAGCCCCGGCGCATAAGCGTTGCCGCGCTCGAATTCCAGCAGGTACTTGGCATAGGTCCAGCCCTTGTTCTCCTCGCCGATGAGGGCGTCCTTGATGGGCACACGGACGTTCTCGAAGAAGACCTGGTTGATCTCGTGCTGACCCTCAGCCGGGCCGTCCAGCGTCGGCAATGGCCGGATGGTAATACCCGGCGAGGTCATCGGGAACACGATAAAGCTGATCCCTTCCTGCGGCTTTCCCGTTTTCGAGGTGCGTACCAGGCAGAAGATCATGTCGGCCCACTGGGCCAGCGTCGTCCATATCTTGGAGCCATTCAGCACATAATCGTCGCCGTCGCGGACCGCACTCATCTGCAGCGAGGCCAGATCGGACCCCGAGCCCGGTTCAGAATACCCCTGGCACCACCAGAGGTCAGACGCGAGGATCGGCGGCAGGTGCTTCTTCTTCTGCTCCTCGCTGCCAAAGGCCATGATGACCGGCGCGACCATGGACACGCCAAACGGCGCGACATTCGGCGTGCCGGCGCCGGACAGTTCGGAATGCAGAATGTAGCGCTCGGTCGCCGAGAGGCCCGGTCCGCCATATTGCTTCGGCCAGTTCGGCGCGATCCATCCGTTGGATGCCAGCTTCTTCTGCCAGGCCACCTGGCTTGCCTTGTCGACATAGCCATTCTTGGACAGTGCCATCCGGGCGCGCAGGTCAGCGTCAAAATTGACGTCAATCCAGTCGCGCACCTCTTTCTGGAATTTCAGGTCGGCGGGCGAGAGCGAGAGATCCATGGCCGCCCGTCCCCTATTCGACGATATCGAAATACTGGACGTCAGGAGCTCCAGCGAGACACGCACCCAGCGCTGGGCCGGCAGCCTTGAAATATTCGGTCTGCCCGTGGGATTTCAACGCCTCTTCGGAAGCATATTGTTCCATGAAGATATAGACGTTCGGTTCTTTCTTCGACTTGTAGAGCTGGTAGGTCAGGCAGCCAGGCTCATTTGCCTTCACCTTTGCCATCAGGTCCTTGCCGACCTGTTCGAATTCCGACTCTTTGCCAGACTGGATGGTTAGTTTTGCTACGACGCCGATCATGTTTCCCAATTCCTCCTGTTTTGTCCCACCATATGGGGTTCGGCCAGCGCGGCAAGATTGACGTTAGGGATGCCATCGCCTCAGCTTCCCTTCAGCCGTCTGGAATGGAATTTGCTCCCTTCACAGGTGAAAACATTCATCAGAGGTCGCCATGGGTGCGCATGCAATGGCTGAAATCGAACAAAACGAAGCGCCGGAACCGGCGCCCGCCTCGATTCTGGCTGTAATTCCAACGCTTAACGAAGAACGCCATATCGAGACCTGCATTCGCTCGCTGATGCGGGGCGATGCCCGGCTTCGCGACATCCCGCTGGTCGTGGCCGATGGCGGCAGTACCGACAAAACCGTTGAGATCGTCGAGCACCTGAAATCGGAATTCCCGAACCTGCAGCTGATCCACAATCCGAAAAGATTGCAGGCGGCCGCCATGAATCTGGCTGTTCTGGACGCAAGCACACCAGTTACGTAGTACGTTGTCCGATGCGACGCGCACTCGATTTACCCTGCTGATTTTATCCTATCCGTCGCAAAAGCGCTCGAGGCCACCGGTGCGGCTTCAGTCGTCATCCCAATGGATGCGGTTGGTGATACGTGTTTCGAACGTGCCAATGCCTGGATCGTTGATACGCCGCTTGGTTCCGGAGGTTCTGTTCATCGCGGAGGCAAGACATCCGGCTATGTCGACCATGGGCACCATGCCGGCTTCAACATCAATATGTACCGCCAGATCGGCGGATATGATGAGACCTTCTCCCACAACGAGGACGCCGAATATGATGAACGCGTGGTTCAGGCAGGCGGTAAAATCTTCCTCGATTCTGATATCCGCATCCGCTACATCCCGCGCGGTTCGGTTGGCCGCCTGGCGAAGCAATACTTCAATTATGGTAAAGGCCGTGCCCGCAACGTTCGCAAGCATGGCCAGCGTCTCAAGATCCGTCAGGCGCTTCCCATCTTCGCCCTTCTGGCGAGCGCTGGGGGCTTCTTGGCGTCACCCGTTTTCCTGCCCGCCCTCATTCTGCCACTTGGTTACATCGGCGTCCTGGCGGCCGCTTCGATGGCCGTCGCAGTCTGGAAAAGGTCTCCGTGCGGTCTCCTCGCCGGCCTGATTTCGGGCACCATGCACATGAGCTGGGCGGCGGGTTTTCTTAATGAAGCGATAGCCGGAACTAGGCGCTGAATCGCCCGCATCGATTGGTTTCAGACCAGAAGTCGTTATAAGTAGTTGTTAATACTTACACCCAGATGAGCAAAATGACCGACCAGACCCGGCAAAGTTTCCTGCAACGGATCAGCAACCTGACCCGATCAGCGACATCTTTGCGCGCGCGCATCCGCCGGGGCATCGGTCTCACGTCCCCTCAGGTGGAGGAGGAGGCGCAGGAACAAACACCGGTTGCCGTCACACGCCAGTCTGCCGCTCCTGATGGACAATGCGTCTACGCAATCGGAGATGTTCACGGTCGGCGAGACCTTCTTGAAAAGCTCGTCGAACAAATTGACGAAGATTCCCAATCCCTGCCAGAAGGCACGAAAAGAGTCCTTGTATTTCTTGGAGATTACATCGATCGCGGCCTTCAATCCAAAGACGTGATAGACTTCCTCATCAGCGACCGGATGAAGGCATTCGAACGGGTCTTCCTGATGGGAAATCACGAGGAGGCGCTGCTACGGTTTCTCAATGACGTCAATTTCGGGAAACAATGGGTACGCTATGGCGGCGCCGAGACACTGTATTCATATGGCCTGCAGCCACCTCAAAATGCTCGCGCTGCGATGCAGTCCCATGACGCCATGCAAGCGTATCAGCGCGCCTGGGACAAAGTCTGGACCGAGTTCCGCAATCGCCTGCCTGAGCAACATCTGAAATTCTACCAGAACCTCCAGCACTACTATGTGACCGGAGACTACCTGTTCGTGCATGCTGGCCTGCGCCCGGGAGAAATGCTCGAAAACCAGACCGTGCGGGACATGCTGTGGATCCGTGAAGAGTTCCTGGACGCGGAGGAACAGTTTCCTCAGGTTGTCGTGCATGGCCACACGCCGACCGACGACGTATTTCGCGACGATCGGCGGATTGGCCTTGATACCGGTGCGTTCATCAGCGGGAAACTTTCTGCTGTTCGGCTGTTCAGGGATGAAGTTTCCTTCATTTCCACCTGAAACTCTGGAATAGGTCTTGCTAAGCAGCAGACACGCCTAATCTGGGAGAAAAGAGACGATGAATTTCCTGCGCCCCCTCGTCACAGCCGTTCTGGGCAGCCTGCTTCTGGTTGTTGCCGCCTGTGAATCCGCGGTCCCTTCCGCACCAAGCCCCGTTTCTGGAGAACGCGTGGTGCAGCAGCAGGCAATAAGCGCCTACACGCTTGGCAACGGAGACCAGCTCCGGATCACAGTATTCGGCCAGCCTGACCTTTCCGGCCAGTTTGAAGTCGATGGCACTGGCTCCATCTCCATGCCGCTGATCGGCCAGGTCGAAGCCCTTGGCCTCACCACACCGCAACTCGAGAAGCGCATCGTGGAGATGCTGGAAGGTGACTACGTCCTGAACCCGCGGGTCAGCGCAGAAGTCATCAACTATCGTCCCTACTATATTCTCGGCGAAGTAAACCGTCCTGGAGAGTATCCATACACGTCCGGACTGACTGTCGTGAATGCCGTTGCCGCCGCTGGTGGTTGGACCTACCGCGCCAAGAAAAACGTCGTGTACATCAAGAGCGTCAACTCGCACGAAGAGCAGGCAATTGAACTGACCACGTCAACCATGGTTCAGCCTGGCGACACAATTCGCATTAAAGACCGCGTCTTCTGATCGCTCTGGCGACAGACCACACCCCGAATCAAAGCGGCAGTGCTCAATGGCACTGCCGCTTTTTTTTCGTATCGAATTGGCACGCACGTGACACGTTCTGGCACACGCGAATCCCTCAAAGCCCCGAAAACGACGCGTTGTGATTAATAAATGCCCGCTGCCTGCCGATTACTTGAAAAATACTTCGCCTAGCAGGCGAATTTCGGGAAAAACCCTCAAATATTTGGGCTAATCCCGGTATACAGATTGCAAACGTCCCCAAATGAAATAAAGGTTTCCTTGCTCTCAAAGTTAACGACTGTTGGCTTGGGCGTGAGGAATTCCGGGAAGATTTCTTACGCCGTTCGGTAGAGTTCCGGGGACAGTTATGGGTCTGAGACTAACAAATCAATCACGTCACGCGGAAACGGCCGCATACTCTTCGACGCGCCTCGATCGCGCAGAGTATCAGGAGAATACGAGTGCCAAACGTATTCTCGACATCATCATCGCGAGCGTCGCGCTTGTGTTTGTGTTCCCGCTCCTGCTTGTCGTGGGCATCCTCATTCGCATGCAGGATGGTGGCCCCGCCGTTTACGCCCAGAAGCGTTACGGTCGGAACGGGCGCACCTTCAAATGTTTCAAACTCCGCTCCATGGTCGCAAATGCCGATGACCGCCTTCGGGAGATCCTGGCGACCGATCCTGCAGCCCGCGCCGAATGGGAAGCGACGCAGAAACTCGTGAACGATCCGCGCATCACGCCACTGGGTCATTTCATCCGCAAGACGTCGATCGATGAATTGCCACAGCTCGTGAATATCCTTCGTGGAGACATGTCGCTGGTCGGTCCGCGCCCGATCGTTGAAAACGAGATTGCCAAATATGGCGAGTTCTACAGGGACTACTGCGCTGTCCGCCCGGGCCTGACCGGCCTGTGGCAGGTCGAAGGCCGCAGCGACACCACTTACGAAGAGCGCGTACAGCTGGACGCCAAATACGCCCGCACCCGCACTTTTGTCAGCGATATCATGATCATGCTGCGCACGGTGCCAGCCGTTCTGATGTCGCGCGGCGCTCGTTAATCCCCAGCGACAAACTTCTCGCTCATAAACAAAGAGCCCCGGTGCGATCACCGGGGCTCTTTGTTTTGGGTGGCTTTTACAATCTTAACCGAACAATGCGACCGCTGAGCTGATAATGCCTGCCCACAGCAGAGCGCTCAATCCAACGATGATCAGGAGACGTGCCCAGACAGGCCATTTGTCATAGGTTTCCTTCTCGGTCTGGATACCGGCGTCCCAGCCGCGATGCGCAATGGTGGCATTCGCAATATCGACCACAGGTCTGCTCCCTGGCACAGAAGAACTGGCATTGCTCATCAGCACGTATCAGTCCCTCAAACTCTTAAAAGCGCGTTAAATCCGCTCCTTCCACGAAACTCATGACAGAAGTTATGGTTCCAACCTTGTCAGGAATGGGGCCACAAGGAGTGCCTGTTGTGGTTGTCATATCCTTAACCTTTGCCACTCCCTGAGAAAGGTTCGCCACCGAAGCCGAGACGATACCAAAGACCGGACCTCACAAGGCTGGATTGTCAGCGAAAAGGGCCCCACCCGATTGGGTGAGGCCCTCACAAAATGTTTTTCTGCCTCAAGCCGTAACGCAAGTTGCAGTCTGTCTGTCAGACTAAACCAGTTCTTTGGTCTCTCTCAGGAGATCATCAAAGTAGGCGATTGTCTTCGTCAGACCCTCACGAAGCTCAACCTTCGGCTTCCAGCCCAGCTGCTCAACCGCCTTTGAGATATCTGGCTGACGCTGTTTGGGATCGTCCGCCGGCAGCGGCAGACTGATAAGCTTGGAGGATGTCCCGGTCAGATCAATAACAGTCTCGGCAAGCTCCCGAATGGTGAATTCTTTTGGATTCCCGATATTGATCGGACCTGTTGTTTCCTTGGGCGTACTCATGAGGCGCAGAAAACCGTCGATCAGATCATCGACGTAGCAGAACGACCGCGTCTGGTCGCCATCTCCGTAAATCGTGATGTCCTCTCCCTTCAGCGCCTGGACAATGAAGTTCGAGACGACCCGGCCATCTCTCGGATGCATGCGGGGACCATAGGTATTGAAGATCCGGGCGACCTTGATTTCCAACCCATGTTGGCGATGGTAATCAAAGAAGAGCGTTTCAGCGCAGCGCTTCCCCTCGTCATAACAGGACCGCGGTCCAATCGGGTTCACGTTCCCCCAGTATTCCTCTGTCTGCGGATGTACGATAGGATCCCCATAGACTTCCGAAGTCGAAGCCTGAAAAATGGGAGCCCCCAGGCGTTTAGCCAGTCCGAGCATGTTGATCGCGCCATGCACACTGGTCTTGGTCGTCGCCACGGGATCGTGCTGATAATGAATCGGGGAAGCCGGACAAGCCAGATTATAGATCGCGTCAACTTCAATATAGAGTGGGAAAGTCACATCGTGACGCATCAATTCGAAATTCGGGTGGTCGAGCAGATGCTGAACATTCCGTTTTGCCCCAGTGAAGAAGTTATCAAGGCAAACCACATCTTCCCCACGTTCAATCAGACGATCGCAGAGGTGCGAGCCGAGAAAGCCAGCGCCGCCGGTGACGAGCACCTGTCGTTCCAAAGTAAAGTCCATTTTCAATCGCCTTTAAGCATATTCAGTTGACTGATCCGCGCCTGCCATTCCGGCCCGCGCATAAGCTTGCAAGTAATTCTTTGCAGAATTCTCAAAGTTCAACGTCTCTTCGACAAATTTTCGGGGATTGAAATTCTCCCGGGCCGACCAGAAATCAATCCACTTTGTCTCGAGGTTCTCTGCCTTAAAATGCAGTCCGCAACGCGAGTCGAAATATGGCGTAGAGGTACACGGAACAGGTTCATCCGACACTTCCGCTGCCTTCGGATTGGGCCAGATGCCCTCATCCCAGGCAAAAACCGGCACATTCATCGCCAGACATTCCTGATACGCCATACCTTGAGTTTCTGAGTGCGCGAAAAAAGCCATAGAACGGCTTCGCTTCAATTTGTCGATATAGTCGTCATAAGCATATTCACCGTAGCGGATGACTGTGTAAGTCAATCCCTCGCGCTCCAGACGCTCTATGAGCGGCGCAATCAAACGAGAATAATTTGCCTCCCGATCAAAGTATATTTTGTCGTAGATGAGTACATCGAAAGTCTTGGGACTGCGGGCAGAGTCCGGGAACCTTGTAATATCGAAGCCGCCGAACCAGAGAGCGAGTTTGTCGCCCCACATCGGCTCAAACATGTTCCTGGTCCACTCACACGTTTGCAGGTAGACTTTGTTTCTTGGGTCTGAAAGCAGAGCGGTGCTTTCATTGGGAATGTCGTAAAGCCCCGGCCCCAATAATCTTGGGTTCGGCAGTGCGTCGACTTTCGGGATTACACTGGGGTAGCCAAGAACGCCGATTGGCTGATCGGGATACTTCCGCGCCAATCTGAAATTGTTAACGTGAACTTCGACACCTGCGGTCTCAAGCGCTTCTTTGAGCATGAAGAACCAAGTATAGAATCCTGTTCTGACTTGCCGGCCGCGCAGCTTCCTCCACGCATACCTTGCGTGTCTGCGGACCTCGCCCTTCAACATCGGACCGAGCGCTTCATCTGCTGTCCGCTCATAACCGTCGTAGAACAGAAATACTTTGTCTCTCATTTCGGACCGCATGCTCCTGCTCTCTTGCCCCGCGAATTCCTGCAATGTTCAAGCCAATTCGTCACCGGATCAAATACGCGACATCGCCGGCCGACCCTTAGTAGTTGAATGCCGGTTACGGGAGGCTTACGCCGCTATAGGAAATCCTCGTGCAGCCATACATTCTTGCGTTTCAGGTGCGCTTACGAACGTACTTGTTCGCATCGGATCCCGTCACACGGACCGGAATGTATCCTTCGAACTTTCGACGTCCCGCGGTGAAGGCCGAAATCGATGCCAGAATCATAACATTGACTGGAGTGTTAAACACGCCCCATGGAGTCGATTCTGTGAAACTCATCACGAAGACGATCCCCAACAGTAGCAACAAGGCCGTCGCTTCGAGGTCTTTAGAGGATAACCAATTGCGAATTGCGTTCTGAGCTTGCCACATCCAGGTGGCGATGAAGAGAGTCCAACCGACATAACCCAGATGAACACGCACTTCCATGTAAGCGTTATGGAACGACAATTTTGTTCCGTAGGGCTTGAAGTCATAGAAGTTGATCGATTGTGCAGCACCATTGTCGTACTGCCAAAACCCTGCGAGGCCAGTGCCCGTAATCGGATGCTGGTCCTGAATCACGCGCCCAGCAGCCCAGATCGCTTTCCGACCGCTAAAGGTAGAATCCTTGCCGACAGCCTGAAGAAAGTCCCCTAGAAAATCTTCTTCCGGCATCGCCAGTGCGATCGTGGCAACGACAAGGATAAGAACGATACCCGCCGATAGCAAAAGGCTACGCGCATACTTGACCCGCCCCATATCGATCCAGAGGAACCTCAGAGCCAACATTCCGACAATTCCTCCGGCCCCGGCCACGAGATTGGTCGCAGAATTGGCCGAATAGACAAAAACCGCCCCCATGAGAATAAAAGGAATGGCGGCAACCCGGACCCATACAAGTTCCTTTTTGTTCAATGCAGCCGCCAGAGAAAGCAGCATCATAAAGTTCATCTGCAAGGCGACATAATTCTTGGATGGATACGGTCCGCCATACTGAATGTTCTGGAATTCCTTCAGCACCATGAAGGCTGCAATCCATCCTGCGAACATCAGACACCGCATAACCCTGCGGGCATCCATCAATGACACAATCGTCACCATCATCAATGGAGTCAGAATGTAATAGGCTGCCAGCTTGAGTGCTTCCGATGGATACGGAGACCAAAGAATCGAGGACAAACCGAAAGCTGGCAGCATGAACAGCGGCCACGCCCTGATAATCGTTGGAAAGACTACGGCGCTCTTAATCGCTACTAAGCCTAAAATGGCTAAAACCAACAGATATCGAGCCGCGGTAACGCCGGGAAATTCGATGTAGGTGGAAAAGAACCAGCCGGTAGCAAGCGCCTGGAGCCATATTGGTGAGTTCTGTTCATCGGAGAAGACCTTGGCCCATACCAAAGTCGTCTGATCACTCACTTTCATTTTGCGAGATATGAAATTCATTCCGCCGCCCCTTCCGAAAGAACTTCACCAAGAAGGTCTGACAAAAAGCCCGGCGGTTGAACAAAATCTTCCACAGGACACTTCGCAAGGGCACCGGCGCAGGCGAAAATCCCGCTCGGCTCATTCGCGAGGCGGGAAATCAGTGATGGCAGTGTCGTTTCAAGTGGCTCAGCAACTTCAAAACCGCCTCGATGCCGGGAGATCCATTGAGCGGTTTCGGTCCCAACGGGGGCAATACCGGGAACACAATAGTATCCGCCTTCGTAGATGCGATTTGGCAGCAACCAGACGGAATTGAAGCCCGCCTCCATGAAATCCCCTGCCCAAACCAAATCGAGATGACCATACAATTCCGACAGGTCTTCCGGTGACTTGTAGCGCCCATGATAGACCATGTTTGGATGTTTTGAGACTTCCGGCTCAAACACCGGGATTTCGCGCCTGGCCGGAACCCCATAAAGGTGGATTTCCAGCGTATCCGGAAACTGGTCTGCCAGACCGCAGAGCATATCGAAAGAACGTTGGCACCGCAGGACACCAACCCACCCGAGGCGCATTGGCCGGTCAGCCGCAGGCGCTTCAGGAACCGGCCGTGGCCCGTACTCTGCTCCCGCTGCGAGGCGGTTCTCTACGAGAAAGGCCCGGTACTGACCTGGATAATATCGCTCGAAATGGTTTCGCAGGAATGCAGGTGAACTGACGATCAGGCCTATTGTTCGCCGTAGAAGACTGCGTTCCAGCCGGCGCAGTGCCTTGCCGATCAGATCCTGCCGGCACAAGAGACGGTGTATGTCCAGTGACTCGTAAATCACCGGGGTATCAAGTCCCGCCTTATGCTTGGCCAGGAAAGCGCACGCGAGCATATCCAGATTGCGCGCAACAATAACATCCGCCTTTGCCAGGTCTTCCATTTGCGCAGCTGCTATTGCAGCCCCGGAAAAGACCTGCCGAATCCTCTGAAGGAACGCGCCGTCTGCCGTCAGGCCGAGATCGATATTCTTCCACTCTGTCGGCTGAACATCGCCACGGCGCATCATGAAACCCGTGACGGTTACGCCATCGTCTTCGAATCCCCGCACGCGGCGTCGGATCGCGGCGTCACCAGCGTCATGGCCGAAATATGCGACACGCAACGGCCGCGAGCCCTTCACGGCCTCGCGCTCCATGGATGGTTTCGCGATCCGCGCATTTCCTGACATGGAACCGTCTCGCTTCGTGCCGGTTTATTCAAATCCCACAGGGACTTCTTCTTCTTTCGTGCCCTTGGCCTTCTCCGGAGGCGTTTGCATGGCCACAGGCCGATTTCCGCCTTTTTTCCGTTTACCAGCACCATTGAGGTCAAAGCCGAACACGGACTTCTTGCTCTCCATCTGGTAGTATTTGCGGTAGGCTTTGTAGCTGGCACCTGGGTCTCGGTGATGACGACGGCGGTTCAGGTCAACCATATTGAGCGTTGCGCCGAGTACGTCCGCATTGAACGAGCGCAGCAGGTTCAGCGATTGCTTCACGGCAGCGCGGGTCGAATGACGCCAGCGCACCATCAGGATCGTTTTATCAACCTTACCTGCAACCACGCGGGCCTCGGCCATTAGAAGCAGCGGGCCCGTATCGATCAGGATCAGGTCGTACATCGACCGCAGGCGGGAAAGCAAATCATCAAAGGCGCGGGTACCAAAGACATCATGCGGCGTATGGCCGGACTGGGATAGCGGAAGGACATCCAGCATCGTCTTGCTGTCCTTCTGGATCGCATCCGATAGCTGACCGGCGCCAAACAGATGTTCGATAAACCCGATCTCCGGCGACATGCCTGCCGCTTCCGTCAATTGTCGCCGGCGAAAGTCACCGTCGATCACAATCGTGCGCGAACCGGACATAGCTGACATGCGACCGAGGCTCAGCGTGAGACTGGTCTTGCCTTCATCTGGCAGGGACGAGGTAATCGCCACCGTCTTGGTCTCGCTATCAAGGTCCGAGAACGCGATTGCGGCCCTGAGATAGCGAACACTTTCCGCGTACGCTGATAGTGGATTTTCCACCAGGTAGTCCGCAGGGTTCGTCTGGCCAAGGCCGAACAGGCTGGAAGCCCGGATCAGCGGCACGGAACCAATGGCAGACACACCAAGCTTGCGTTCAATGTCTTCCGTCGAACTGATTTTAGCATCGAACATCTCTGCGATGATCGCCATCGCCGCACCAATCGCTGCGCCAAGGATGGCTCCGATCAGCAGGTTCAGCCGCTTCTTTGGCGCGGCCGGACTGTTTGGCACGGAGGCCGCAGACAGAATAACTGCGTCAGCCTGGACGAGATCGTCCTGAACACTGGTCTCTTTGGAACGCGCAATGAATTCTTCGTAGAGTACTCGGCTGGTTTCTGCATCACGTTCAAGCTCACGCAGCCGGACGCTCGCGATGGAGTTGTCGCGCAGTTGGGCGTTGGCTTGATTGATACGGGCCTGGATCGCATTGACCTGGTCCTGTTTCGCCTTGACCTCGCTTTCAAGGTTACCAGCAATACGGTTCACTTCCCCCGTCAATTGACGCTCGACGTCACGCACCTCGTTCCGGGCGCCAATCAGTTCAGGGTGCTGAGGACCGAGTTTTGTCTCCAGTTCTGCCACACGCCCACGCAGTGTAGAAAGCTGTTCCTTGAGACGGGAAATCAATGGAGAATCGAGCACTTCACTGATGCCATCAACACCGGCACCGGAATCGATCTGCCGGCGCATGTTCTCATAACGGGCCCGGGCTTGGCTTAGATCGAAATCGAGCTGAGTTTTCTGCTTGGTCAGGTCGGCAATTTTTTGTTCCGCCAACGTGGTACCCATCGCAGTGTCCAGGCCATTCTGTGCCCGATACAGCTCCACGCGGTTTTCCTTTTCCGCCACTTCATCGCGCAGACCGGAAACTCGTTCACCCAACCATTCCGTGGCGCGGCGGGTTGCATCCAGCTTCGTATCCAACTGCTGCACGCGGTATTGGTCTGCAACGGCGTTCGCCAATCGAGCTGCCGTCTCAGGGGACGTCGACACGACAGTAACAGTCAGCAGGTAGGTTGTTCCCACACGAGATACGCTGACCCGGTTCGTCAGTGCCTGGACCACCGAGGACATGATGGCGGCTTCACGCTCTTCAGCGCTGAGGCCTGCATATGGGTCAACCCGCTCCGTCCGCATACCAAGGCTTTTCTTGATGGGTCTTGTCAAACCATCGATCAGGCCCGGTTTGTGCTCAACGAGGGTCCAGTTGAATTCCGGGTCCTCGATGAGTTTCTGACGCTCCGCAACTTTGGTCAGAAGGGACTTGGAGCTGATCACCATCACTTCGGTATCAATGACCGCAGTGTTGGCAACAATACCGCCCAACACACTTCCAAGATCGATAACGTTTTCCTGGTTGGCGCCCAGCTGAATTGTCGTCGACGCCTTGTAGATCGGTGTCGCTGTGAACGTGATGTAGGCAACTGCCAGAAACACGACCAGAAAACCGGTCATGATCAGCCAGAACCGGCGATAAACAATGCCGACCAGAGACTTCAGGTCAAAGGATGTGTCCTCACCGGCCGGCGCATCATGGCCGGTCATCTGTGAAGGTAGTTCGAAGCTGAAACTCTTAGTCAAAACACTGTACCGATGATTGGAGTGAGCTGAAGGCGCGGATTAGTCCGCAATTGCTTAGGGGTGGAAACGAAACTCGACGCCGACCATGTCGATTCCATACGATGGCACGAATGCGACGTTTGCTCCGTTGGAATCCCAGTCCAGGTGCCGTGCAAAGGCATCGATGTGGAGACGCTTGTTCATCTTGTAAGTCGCCGCCACACGATAGTTTGTGATCTCGTCAGTGCGGTCGATTTCCTGATAGTCGAAGTCGGAGAAAGTGACCTGCGCTGACAAGATGAGATTCCGGCGAAGCTCATGATCAATTTCAGCACCGTAATTCGTCGCGAGCGCACTCGGCGCTTCAAAGATACCAGTGTCCGAAACGCGCCGGCTGCCCGTGAAGGTCACTGTCGTCAGGCGTGACGGGAACCACTGAATCCGACCATCGACAGAAACACCATCCACATCCGAGAAATAGTTGTCTTTCTTGTCTTCATTGAGATAGCCGAGCGCAACATCACCGCGGATCAGGGACTGAAGCTCAAAATCCACACCAGCAGCGATCGTATATCCTTTGGAATCACGGCTGCGCGGCAAGCCGCCAATAATTTGCGTGGTATCAAAAGAAGTGTCGTGAGCCGTTCCCTGAACGAATACCGCCAGGTCAGGTGACACCGCGTATGTCAGGCGTGAGCGAGCGTAGGTATCTTCGTTGTCACGGAAATCCTGATCCGACACGGCACCAGACCCAATGATACGACCGTCTTTATAATTGTAGTCTCGAACGCCAACCGCATTGGCCCAACGAAACCGGTCATTCGCGTAATTGGCACTCACTTCTGCGCCAGCGGCGGTGTACTCGATCGGCTTTTCCAGTCCGCCGAGTCCAGCCGGATCATAGCGTTGCAGCACCGATTGATCGGCAAATGCGCGTGCACCAAGCGAGAAATCCCGAGTCACATCGAGCCGGCCATTCACGCCAGCATAAAGTGACGGCGCGGATTCGTCTGACAGGTCGAGATATTCGTTCTGATACGCGGATACGTCGAAACCGACCTGATGGACATTCCAATCCGTCCGCCCCACTGCCTCGCCGCCAATGCGGACGATGACGTCAGATTCTTCGTTGGTGTCCTGTGCATAGACATTCGAATTGTAGGTCGCACCGAGGACTGCGGTCGCATCCACCAGGAAGGTACCAAGACGAAGAGGCTCCGGATCGAACTCCGGCTGGCGGCGATCTTTTACGGCTTCGTACTTGTTTCTGCTGTAGTAATTGTCAGCCCCTTGCCCCTGCGCCATCGCGGTTCCCGCAACGAGGCTGCCACCTGCAACCGTGAGAAGGCAAAGTTTTTTTACGTGGTTCATGTGTCTGAGTTCCCTCACAAATTGCGCCGGATGACCGCTCTGTTCGCCGTTTACCTCAATCATTTTGCAAGTGTCATACCATTGACCTGCAAGGTTTCAGGAGGCTGTTAACCTTTAGATACACGAGAACTAGCCGTTTCGGCGAGTTTTCCTGCCAACCTCCCCTGTTGCGCGTACCTTTTCAAGCGGCGTCGCTTCAAACTCACAAAATTAACTTTGTCCCGGCAGGTGACTAATTTTGAGACAGAATGCCCCGAACACAGTTCGTGTGGCTCGTCGAAAACGCCTCAAGACGGTTTCCCTGCGCCCGGAGGACGATTGCGTCAGGCTGAATGCCTGGCCGGACCGCCGTTTCCGCTAATCTTGTTTCCGACCGCCTTAAGCAGATTGCCTGCGACATGAAGGCTTGCGGGGACAGAAATCATGAAAGCTCTCAAGAGTCCGATCGGGTTCTTGGCACGTACGGCCGCAATCGCTGTCCAGGCAGCCCATTCCTTCTCGCAATACCGTGTATAGCCGGCAAACGCGGCGCGCTCGGCCGGGGCGAGCCCTTCACACTTGAGGAAATTGCGCCCCATAAGAGCCAGCTTCCGGTGGTCACTTGCGCCTTGTCTGTGAGATGCCGATCCGTCCCGAACCACGAAAACATATCCCATCGGATCCGTCAGGACAGCCCTTGCGCCGCCGACCAGCAAACGCGCATACAGCTCGAAGTCTTCGCCGAACCGAATGTCCGATTTGTAGGGCTCGGATCCCGCCGCCGCCGCACCGCGCCGGATCAGTGGTTTAAGAAAACCAAGTTCCGAGCGCTCCATCTCGACCGCGTAGGAACGATTAACAAACAATTCTGCGGTCAGCGGGACGTCCCCCGGTGGTTTCTCAGGCCACAAGTGTCGGGTTACAGTCTCCGGCGCGCTGGTTGAGCTTATCAACAGATTGTCGGCAACAATATCAAATCCGCCTTCGCGCGCTTTCTCCAGCAATGATTCAACCCGTTCCGGTAACATGAAGTCATCGCTGTCGAAGGGCGTGAACCAGCCCGCATCCGTTTCCCGCAAAGCCCGGTTTCTAGCAGCCGCCGGGCCGCCGTTCTGCACCATTTTCAGAAAGGTCACATTGTCGAATCGACGGGCATAGTCCTCGGCAATCTCCGGACCGGCGTCCTGCGACCCGTCATCTACGACCAGTATCTCGAATCGAATCCCTTCAGGCGGTTTCTGCGCAACCGCACTTTCCAACGCGCGCGCAATATTCGCTTCATCGTTGTAAAGCGGAATAATGATCGCGACCTTTGTCTCGTCATACGTATTTGAGGCGGGCTCTGCCGGCATAAGTTCTGACTTACCTGTTCTCAACGGGCACAATATGCAAATTCGGGGCAAGTGGTTTGGATTTGGTTTCCAGTACTGACAGTACGTATCGTTTCACAATGAAACTTGCGCCGGATTGGCGCTGAATTGGTCTTCAATATGCATGAAATACAACACAAGATAGCAAAACAGGACCGGAGCGCGCCAGCCTTCGGCACCAAGGTACAGCGCCATTGATAGAAACCGAAGCCATCGTAATCGGAGCTGGTGCGGTCGGGCTTGCCTGCGGCGCGGCTTTGGCCCGTGCCGGTAAAGAAACACTGGTTCTGGAAAGTGCACTCAGTATCGGAACTGGCACCTCGGCCCGCAACAGCGAAGTCATTCATGCCGGGCTGTATTATCCAACCGGATCCCTGCGCCATCAGCTATGCGTAGCTGGCCGTCGGCGGCTGTATCAGTGGTTGGCGGAGCGCGGCGTTCCCCACCGCAAAACAGGCAAGCTGATCGTGGGAACGACTGACGCACAGATACCGCGCATGCAGGCGCTTTTCGATCAGGGAATACGGAATGACGTGGAAGGGCTCCGTTTTCTGACAGGGTCAGAAGCCATGGCGCTGGAGCCGAACCTGACCTGCTCGGCCGCAGTTCTGTCCGAAGAAACCGGCATACTCGACAGTCACGGCTACATGCTCTCGCTCCAGGGCGACCTTGAAGATCATGGCGGTTCGGTCGTCGTCGGCGCGCCAGTTGAGACAGCAGAAATCCTGCCAGATGGACGATTCCTTCTGGGCGTGGGTGGTACAGAACCGGCCGACATCGTCACACGGATTCTAATAAACAGCGCCGGCCTGCACGCCGTGCGGGTTGCCCGGCAGATGAAGGGTTACCATCCCGATCTCATCCCTTTCTTCACGCTCGCCAAGGGCAATTATTTCAGCTGCCTTGCCAGGCCGGCGTTCCAGCGACTGATCTATCCGGCACCCGTGGAAGGCGGTCTTGGCGTTCACATTACGCTGGACCTCGGCGGCCGCATGCGCTTCGGCCCCGATGTAGAATGGCTCGAACATGATGATCCGGACCGGATCGACTTCACTGTCGACCTCAGCCGGGCCGATGATTTCTACGATGCCGTTCGCCAATACTGGCCGGGATTGCCCGACGGCGCGATTGCTGCGGATTATTCCGGTTGCCGCCCAAAGCTCTCATCACCTGGTGAACAAGCAGCTGATTTTCGTATCGATGGTCCCGAACATCACGGTCATGCCGGACTGGTCCATTTGTTCGGAATTGAATCCCCTGGCCTGACCAGTTCTCTCGCCATCGCGGAAGAAGTCGTCAGCCGACTGTCGGAACTCGACTGATTTTTTTCCGAACCATTTGGTTCCGTTGTGCATAGAGACAACAACAGAACCCTGGATTTACCATGACAGCTCTTGATCCCCGGCGGGGTTACCGCCGGCACCGCACAATCCGTAGCACTCGCCTAAGGCCCAATGGATACAGGACCTGGATTCATGCCGCGATGATCGATTGGTCCGCCGCAGGTGCAAGCCTTTCCTGCCCGGATAATGAAGTTCCACTAGGCCCGGCAATACTGGCCGTTTCGCCATTAGGCGGAACAAACGACATCCAGCTGGCCTGTGAGGTCGTCTGGCGCCGCAGCGGTCAGCTGGGTCTGAAGTTCTCACCCGGTACGCCGAAGACAGAAGATAATACAGTGGACGTCCGCTAACTCGCCCTGCCGTATTCCTCATACATCCGGCCGGTCGCAAACGAGATCATGCCCGCACCTCGGCAGACTGTGTAACAGCGTTCCAACACCTTACGTGGGTTTCTGCCAAGCGTGACGAGCCAGACGAGCGCAACGAGAACAGCACCCACAACAACGCGTGCGACACCATGGAAGAGCGCCCGCAGACGCGACAAGAAGGGTGAGACGTTCCGTCCCGCAATCAAGGCATCGCTGATCCCTGTCCGGTACCAGCGGCGCATCAGCCAGCGAGAATTCGCCCGGCTATCTGGAACATGTTCATAAACCAAAGCGTCTTTCGCCCGCGTCAGTCGCCGTCCGGCATCCAGCATCCGTGTGAAGAACAGAGTATCTTCTCCGCCTAACAGGGACATGCGCGGCTCAAATGTCAGGCTCAGCTCGGAAACGGTTTTCATCTCGATAAGGCAATTGCAGGTCGCACCAGGCTTGGTTTGATCTTCATCTGTTTCCATCGGCGTACCATGTACACCCCAATCGCGGATCCATTCCGGAGCTATTGCCGAATAAACAGACTGCACCGGACCGAATACGGCTGCGGATGGACGGGCGTCATAACGTTCAACGAGCGCGACAAGCCATTCAGGGGAAGCAAACTCGTCATCATCAATGAACGCGAGGAAATCGAATTCCGCCGCGGCGGCCAGCGCCCGGTTACGCACATGAGTCACCCCGGGGGCCTCTTCAATTTCGTAATGCAGTGGAACTTCGAACTGGCTTTGCCACTTCTCTACGACGGGCCGCGCACCTCCACTTGTCTCATTGTCGATAATGAGAAACTCGACATCAACCCCGTCAGGAATTTGTACGTCTCGCAGGCTTTTCAACAAGCCATCGAGCAATTCGTTGCGCTTGTACGTCGCCGAGGCAACAAGCAGTTTTCTGCGAGAAGAGTTACTTGAGACTGGCATTTTTCGCTCCTGCCCGCAGGCTCAACGACAATAAAGCAAAAAGCCTGCCGCCTTGAATGCGCGGTACCGGAGAATGCCACAAAAGAAAACCGCCCCGGAATTTGCGTTCCGGGGCGGTTTGTCCTGATGGATGGCCGATTACTCAGCGGCTACCGGAACGTCGGCAGCAGAAAGATCGGTGTAACGCTTCAGGTGGTGATCGACATTACCGAACTCGGAGTCGATCATGGTCAGGCGCTTGAAGTAGTGTCCGACAGCCAGCTCGTCCGTCATGCCCATGCCGCCGTGGATCTGGATCGACTGCTGGCCGACGAAGCGGCCACCCTGACCAATACGCACCTTGGCAGCCGAGGCCGCTTTCTTGCGGGTGACTTCATCATCGCCCAGCTTCAGCGTGGCCATGTAGGTCATGGAGACCGACTGCTCGTATTCCATGAACATGTCGACCATGCGGTGCTGCAGCACCTGGAACTTGCCGATCGGCGTGCCGAACTGTTTACGCTGGCGCGAGTATTCGACCGTCATCTCGTGGGCAACTTTCATTGCACCGCATGCCTCGGCGCAGAGTGCGGCGATGGCTTCGTCCGAAACGAGTTCGATCAGCGGCAAGCCATTGTCGACTTCGCCAATAACGGCTTCTGGACCGACAGCAACGTTTTCGAAGTAGACTTCCGAAGCGCGGCGGCCATCGACCGTCGGGTAGTCACGAGTGGACACACCCGGTGCCGTTTTCTCGACCACGAACACCGTCACACCGTTTGCATCGCGGCGTCCGCCGGAGGTGCGAGCGGTGACGATCAGGTGAGTTGCCCACGGCGCACCGATGACCACAGCCTTGTGCCCGTTGATAACGAAGCCTTCGCCGTCTTTCTTGGCAGTGGTTTCAAGGTCAGCCAGGTTGTAACGGCCACGCGGTTCAGCATAGGCGAAGGCGAAGATCGTTTCGCCCGACATGATGCCGGTGAGGTATTCTTCCTTCTGCGCATCCGTGCCGCGCTTGATGAAGCCACCACCACAAACAACGCTCGGCACGTACGGCTCGACCACGAGGCCCTTGCCGAACTCTTCCATGACGACCATGGCGTCGATTGGGCCGCCACCGAGGCCGCCGTCTTCTTCGCTGAACGGCGCCATCATCAGACCAAGCTCAGCGAACTGCATCCACATGTCCTTGCGCCAGCCATCGGCTGAAGCCACGACCTTGCGACGGTTTTCGAAGTCGTACTGGTCGCGGATCATCTTCGCGAGGCTGTCGCGAAGCATTCCCTGTTCTTCAGTGAAATTAAAATCCATTTGAGTCGTTTCCTCTCTGGCCTCGGGCTTAAAGGCCCAGGATCATTTTCGTGATGATGTTGCGCTGAATTTCGTTGGAACCGCCGTAGATCGACGTCTTCCGCATGTTGAAATACGTCTCAGCAGCATAGTCCGCATAGTCCGGACCGATGCCGGCGCCGTTGCCGGTGGCTTCCATGCCATAGGCGTAAGGCGCACCGTAGTGATTCACAGCTTCCAGCGTGAGTTCGGTCAGGCGCTGCTGCACCTCGGTACCTTTCACCTTCAGGATCGAGCTCTCAGGGCCAGGGCCTTTACCAGCCGCTTCGGATGCGAGCGTGCGAAGTTCGGTGAACTCAAGTGCCGTAAGATCGATCTCAAGCTGGCTGATCTTGCGCGAGAATTCCGGCGTTTCGATCAGCGGCGTACCATCGACCGTTTCCTTCGTGGCAATATCGCGCAGACGCTCAATGCCACGCTTGGAGCGTGCCACGCCGGCGATACCGGAACGTTCGTGCGCGAGCAGGAACTTGGCGTAGGTCCAGCCCTTGTTCTCTTCGCCGACCAGGTTCTCGACAGGCACACGGACGTCGGTCAGCCAAGTCTCGTTCACTTCATGCGTGCCATCAATCAGTTTGATCGGACGCACTTCGATGCCCGGCGTTTTCATGTCGACGAGGATGAATGAAATGCCTTCCTGGGCTTTCGCGTTCGGATCCGTCCGACAAAGGAAGAAGCCCCAGTCGGCGTGCTGTGCGAGCGTGGTCCAGGTCTTCTGGCCATTGATCACGTAGTGATCGCCATCGCGCACAGCGGTGGTTTTCACGCTTGCGAGGTCAGAACCGGCGCCCGGCTCCGAATAGCCCTGACACCACCAGACGTCGCCGGAACGGATGCCTGGCAGGTGCTTCGCCTTCTGCTCTTCATTGCCGAAGGTGTAGATCACAGGGCCGACCATGGAGACGCCGAACGGCAGCGGCATGATGGCGTCGATACGGGCGTTCTCTTCACCCCAGATATATTTCTGGGTCGAGGTCCAACCGGTGCCGCCGTATTTCTCCGGCCAAGCCGGCACTGACCAGCCTTTTTTGCCAAGCACCTTGTGCCAAGCGAGGAATTGCTCGCGGCTCAGGTCTTCGCGGGTGCCGGCACCTGCCAGCTCCTTTGGGTAGTTCTCTTCAATAAAGGCCCGGACTTCCTTACGGAATTCGATTTCCTCGGGCGTAAACTCCAGATTCATGACGTGCTCCTCCGAAACGGTCTGATCCTGCTGACAGGCACAGCTTCTCTATGTCAGTCATTTGTATTGGCTGGCAAGGTGACGCGAACGTCAACGTAAACTAAGTCGCCGATTAGTCGCAGATGCCGCCGCGTCAGGTAGAGGCTGGTTCCGCAATGAACGGTGCACAGGCCGTTTTCAGCAGGCCAATCGCCGAGGCTGATCCCAAGCCGCCGCCCGTTTGGAACTCCATCTGCATCAACGGCTTCAGCCCCAGCCGCTCCAAGGCCGCTTCGTGCGCCGGCCGGCGCGTGATGTGCGAAGCCAGGCAGTGGCTAATGGCTTTCGGGTCGATTGCGTGAACAACACCCGCAGCGATCGTCGTGGCAAATCCGTCCAGAACAACCGGAATCCCCTGATGTCGAGCCGCGATGATTGCACCGACACAGGCAGCGAGTTCGCGCCCACCCAGGCAACGCAACGTCTCCAGAGGATCAGACAGATGTCCGCGATGGAGTGTCAGCGCCCGGCTAACAAGATCGATCCGTTTGCGGGAAAGCGTCGCAGACGTCTGGCCGCTGGGGCGCACCCAATAATCGGGCGAGCCGCCATAAAGGGCGCAGGCCACCGCGGCCGCAGCCGTGCCAACACCCGCGCCGGCGACAGCCAGCGCCAGCAGATCGGGATGGTCCTCGGTCGCTTCAAATCCATAAGCGATGGTTGCCGCGCACTCCTTTTCTGTCATCGCCGCAGTCTCGGCAATGCTCGGCGTCGGCTTGTCGAGCGCGAGTTCAAAGACCCGAATGGACGCGCCGGCCTGCGTGGCAATTGCCGACAAGGGCGCACGCCCTTCCCGCAAGGCATCCACATGAGCCTTGGTATCCTCGTTGGAAGACATGGAAACGCCTTCCTCGACAATGCCGTGGGAGCCCGCAAAAATGGCCAAGGTGGGCTTTTCAATGCGCGGAGGGTAGCGGTTCTGCCAATTGGCCAGCCATTCCGCTGCTTCGCCCAGACGCCCAAAGTCTCCTTCCCGGCCCATGCCGAGCAGGGCTTCTCGCACCTGTTTGCCAGGTTCAGTTGGCGCCAGCGGCGCGTTCAGGACGAGCGCACGCACATCCGCCAGAGGGGAGCCTTCGCGAACAGGTTCGGGCACGTTGATATTACTCCTGCATTACGCTGGCGCGATTTCGACGCCACAATAACAGGTTACAGGGTGTCTGCACGACAAGGATTTGTTACCTTGCCCCTGCTACACTCCAACCCGCAACCCTCACTGGATACAGGGTATATTGATGTCTCGTGAACCCATAAAGTCCCCTTGTATCAAGGTGTGTGCAGTTGACGCGTCGACAGGCTGGTGCCTAGGCTGCGGGCGCTCACTGAAGGAAATTGGCCAATGGGTTGCCATGGGGGAGGCTGGCCGCGACAGCGTGATCGCTGAGCTGCCCGATCGTATCACCCGGTTGGAGACCTTGGGAAAGCGCTGACGCCATGTATGCCAGACATGTTCTCCCCATGCTCGCCGCGGCACTGATGATCGCCGCAGCCGTGGTGTTTTTCATCGTTCCCAAAACCGAAGCCATGGACGGCATTACGCCAGCCGCCGCCTCCCTGACCAAAGCCGGCACGCCAGAAATTACGTCTTCGCCCCGCGCGAATTTCGACAAAGCGGCCATCATCAGCCGCGAAGCAGATGGTCATTACTGGACGCGTGCGGACGTGGAGGGAACTGACGTCCGGTTCATGGTCGATACCGGCGCCAGCATCGTCGCGCTGACGCTCCACGATGCGCAACGGATCGGACTGATCCCTTCAGAACTCGAATTCGATAATGAAGTCCGCACGGCGGGCGGCATGACCAAGGGCGCTTACGTCGTTCTGGACCGCGTGCGTATTGGACGCGTGGAAATGGAAGGTGTCAGCGCCATGGTGCTGAAAGAAGGCCTGGAGCAATCGCTTCTGGGAATGAGCTTCCTGGGAGAACTCTATTCCTACGAGTTCAAGGGCGACACGCTGATCATACGCCAATAATGGGCTTGCCATCCTCACCTTTACCGACCCCGACCTCCCAGGCGAAGCGCGCCTCGTCTCCGGCCCAACGGGCGTAGGCAACACGGCCTTTCAACCCGGCCGCCTCCATCAGGTCGCGATACCAATAGGCCGCCCCGGCATTGAGCCGTTGAGGATGTACACCCCATAGGAGGCACGCCTGCCTGAGGCGCTGGTCATCCAGCGAGCCATAAAGGATCGGCGCGGGCCCGCGCACGCGGGAAAACCGGGCCAGCCGGTCGAAGGCGCCCGTTCGGAGTGCCAGCGCCCCTGCCCCCTCCGCACAGGCCATCGCCTGTGCAGTTGTCGCAACAACGTCGACGGCAGATGGTTCCGAGGCTTCTCCGGCGAACTGGGCGATGGACTGACGATAGTCTTCTGCTGACTCTGTCGCCCGGATGATCCGCGACATGATCGCGACAGCTGTTGCCGGGTGGCGGCCAACAGCCGTTTCAGCAGAAAGCATCACAGCATCGGCGCCCTGATAAATCGCTGTCGCCACATCCGACGCTTCCGCCCGTGTGGGCGCAGCGTTCTCGATCATGGATTCCAGCATCTGCGTTGCGACGATCACCGGACGCCCTCGGGCCCGGGCGGCTCGTACGATCCGGCGCTGAATGACGGGCACATCTTCCGGGGCAAACTCAACGCCGAGATCACCCCGCGCCACCATCACGGCGTCTGATACCTCTACGATCGCGTCCAGGTTCGTGATTGCGGCGGGCTTTTCCAGCTTTGAGACGAGCGGCGCCCGCCCGGCAATGAATGCCTTCACCTCCTCGACATCCGACACGTTTTGCACGAAGGAGAGCGCTACGATATCGACGCCAATCTCCAGGGCGAACTCCAGATCCGCGCGGTCCTTGTCCGTCAGGGCACGGACAGGCAGCGGCTTGCCGCGAACAGTAAACCCTTTCTTGTCGGACAGTTTACCTGGCACCTCGGCACGAACCCTCGGTGCACTTCCGGCCTCAGTCACTGTCAGGATCAGCTTGCCGTCATCCACAAGTATCGTGTCGCCCTCTTCGAGGATGTCGACGATCTCCTTGTGCGGCACCGGGATTGTATCCGCCTCATCGGTCTCGTCTGCGGCGACGAGATTGTATTCTTTCCGGAAGCCAAGACGCAGGCCTCCGTCTGGAAACTTCCCGACGCGCACTTTCGGCCCCTGAAGGTCCGCCAGTGTCGCCAAGGGCCTGCCAGTTTTCTCTTCTGCTGCACGCACAGCCTGCAGCGCTTCAAGATGCGCGGCGTGTTCACCATGGCTGAAATTCAGGCGAAAGACGTCCACGCCCGCATAGGCCAGCGCGACAACTTCCTTAGGTGAGCGGCTGCCAGGTCCGAGGGTCGCGACGATTTTCGCATTTTCGCCCATCAGCGGATTGTCTGCCATGATTGTCTCCGCCCTTCCCGTGGACACAACCCCTGTTTATGCGACTCGGGCCGATCCTTCCAGTCGCGGCAAAGCCAGATCACCCGCTTTAAGCGAGGTATTTTCGAAGTCAGGCGGCAAACGGGTCATAGTTCAAGATCGGTGCCAGCCACCGCTCTGCCGTGCGCAGGTCCCAGCCTTTCCGGCGGGCATAATCCTCGACCTGGTCTTTCTCGATCCGGCCGACAGCGAAATAGACGGCTTCGGGATGCGCGAAGTAGAGACCGGACACGCTGGCTGCCGGTGTCATGGCGAAGCTTGATGTCAGCGACACGCCAATCCGGTTCTCTGGGTCCAGCAAGCGGAACAGAGTCTCCTTCTCGGTATGATCAGGCTGACTGGGATAACCAGGGGCCGGGCGGATGCCCCGATATTTTTCGGCAATGATATCGGTGGTGGAGAGTGTCTCATCCGGCGCATAGGCCCACAGGTCCCGGCGCACCTGCTCATGCATGTATTCCGCCATCGCCTCGGCAAAGCGGTCAGCCAATGCCTTCACCATGATGGACGAATAGTCATCGCCTTTCTTCGCGAATTCCGACGCGATCGCGTCAACTTCGCTACCCGCGGTCACGCAGAAACCGCCGATCCAATCCTCGCCCTCCGGTGCGACGAAATCCGACATGGCGAAGTTCGGACGGGTATTGTCCTTCTCCATCTGCTGGCGGAGCGTGTGGAACACATCCCCCGTTTCAAGGCGGATATCGTCTCCATCGCGGTTGGCCTTCCAGAAACCGACGACGGCCTTCGGCTTCAGCCAGCCTTCACCCACCAACTGTTGCATCATCGCCTGCGTGTCATTCCAGAGCGAGGTTGCCGCCTCGCCCACAATATCGTCTTCCAGAATGGCCGGATATCTGCCGGCGAGATCCCATGCGGAGAAGTACGGCGTCCAGTCGATGTAGCGCGCGAGTGTCGCCAGATCGATATCCTCAAATGTCCGCACACCGCTATAAGTGGGCGCAGGCCGATCATAGGCGCTCCAATCCGGCTGCAACGCCTTCTCACGCGCGAGATCAATAGGCAGGCGTGGTTTGGGCGGGCCGCCCTGCCGGGATTCGCGCATGCGTTCGTAACGGGCGCGGGTCTGTTCGACGAGGCCTTGCTTCTCGCCAGCACTTAGCAGGGCGCTGACAACCCCGACGGCCCGGCTGGCGTCCGTCACATGCACGACCGGGGCTGACTTGATCACCGGGTCGATCTTCACAGCCGTATGCGCCGGGCTTGTCGTCGCGCCGCCGATCAGCAGCGGCTGAACCATGCCGCGACGTTGCATTTCGGCAGCGACATAGACCATCTCGTCGAGGCTTGGCGTGATCAGGCCGGAGAGGCCAATCACGTCCACGTTCTCCTTCTCAGCCGTATCGAGAATTGTTTCGGCCGGCACCATGACGCCCAGGTCGAGAATTTCGTAACCGTTACAGGCGAGCACAACGCCAACGATATTCTTGCCGATATCGTGCACATCGCCCTTCACGGTCGCCATCAGCACCTTGCCGTTGGAGACGTCCACCGTGCCGAGACGTTGCTTCTCTTCTTCCATATAAGGTTCGAGCCAGGCGACAGCCTGCTTCATCACGCGGGCGGACTTGACCACCTGCGGCAGGAACATTTTGCCAGCCCCGAACAGGTCGCCGACGACATTCATGCCATCCATCAGCGGGCCCTCGATCACATGCAGCGGCCGCTCCGCCTTCAGGCGCGCTTCCTCCGTATCCTGATCGATGAATTCGGTGATGCCATGCACAAGCGCGTGCTCCAGACGCTTCTCCACCGGCGCCTCGCGCCAGGAGAGGTCCTTAACCGCCGTCTTGCCCTTCTGACCCTTCAGGCCTTCGGCAATCTCAACCAGGCGTTCTGTGGCGTCTGCGCGGCGGTTGAGGATGACGTCTTCAACGCGCTCCCGCAGTTCGGCCGGGATGTCGTCATAGATGTCCAGCTGGCCCGCATTCACGATGCCCATGTCCATGCCCGCCGGAATGGCGTGATAGAGGAAGACCGAGTGCATCGCGCGGCGCACGGGCTCATTGCCCCGGAAGCTGAACGATACGTTCGAAAGGCCGCCGGAAATATGGCACCCCGGGCAGGTATCCCGGATGACGCGCGCAGCTTCGATGAAGTCGACGGCGTAGTTGTTGTGTTCTTCAATCCCTGTCGCCACGGCAAAAATGTTTGGATCGAAGATAATGTCCTCCGCCGGAAAGCCGACGTCTTCGGTGAGGATACGGAACGCCCGCTGGCATATCTCGACCTTCCGGTCCTTGGTGTCGGCTTGACCGACCTCGTCAAACGCCATGACGACAACAGCGGCCCCATAGGACAAGCACTTCGCCGCCTGCTCGCGGAAAATGTCCTCGCCTTCCTTCATGGATATCGAGTTGACGATGCACTTGCCCTGCACACATTTCAGGCCGGCCTCGATCACCTCCCATTTGGAACTGTCGATCATCACCGGCACCCGCGCGATATCCGGCTCGGCGGCAATCAGGTTCAGGAAGGTGCGCATGGCTTCGGCACCGTCCAGCATGCCTTCATCCATGTTGACGTCGATTACCTGCGCGCCGTTCTCCACCTGCTGGCGGGCGACCTCGACGGCATCGGCATAACGCCCTTCCGTAATCATACGGCGGAATACGGCGGAACCTGTCACGTTGGTGCGTTCACCCACGTTCACGAAAGACTGGGAAGCTGAGGCTGTCATTTTCTCGTTTTTCCGGCGTCGAGCGGCCAGTTTCCATCGGCCACAGGTGGGAATCCCTCGACCGGTTTGTTGTACAAATAAATCCAGGCGGTTTCGCCGGTTTCGTTCCCGGCGTCATCGCACAGTGGAATGCGGGTTCGGATATAGAGGCTGGTGGCCGGATCGTCCGTCACATCCTCAAATTCGTCCATCGGGCCGATGATGGAAACGTCGTCCAGTATCCAGCGGATGCCATGGCAAAGCGCATTGCCTGCAACAACGCCCGGAAAACCACCAAGGTCAACCATCTGCCCACGGAACCTGCAAGGCGCACCGAAGGCGCCTGCCGTTCCAAGCGGAAGGTCTGCAGGCTGCCCAGCTGCGCCAAGTTTCAGAAGGCCATAGAAGACGAACAGGTCTCCGGCCTGAACGGAAGAATTTGTCACGAAGCCACCTCGAACGGCTCTAGCCCAGCAAGGCGCATCGTGTGCTTTTCCGGCGCCGGGTCGCGCGGCTTCACCCCTTCCACCGCCTTTGCGATGGCCGCAATATGCTCCGGCGTCGTGCCACAGCAGCCGCCCAGAATATTTACCAACCCGTCCTGCGCCCAGCCGCCGACGGCGCCGGATGTCTGCTCCGGCTGTTCATCATACTGGCCCATCTCGTTCGGCAGGCCGGCATTCGGATAAGCCGCCACAAGCGTGTCAGCGACACGCGACAATGCCGCGATGTGCGGGCGCATCAGGTCCGCGCCAAGGGCGCAGTTGAAGCCTATGGCGAACGGCCTGGCATGACGGACCGAGTTCCAGAAGGCCTCCACCGTCTGGCCGGACAGCGTGCGGCCCGACCGGTCGGTGATCGTGCCCGAGATCCAGATCGGCAGCTTCTCCATGCCCTCGGCCTCAAGATCCATGATCGCCTTGATGGCGGCCTTGCAGTTCAGCGTGTCGGTGATCGTTTCGATCAGGTAGAGGTCTACGCCGCCCTCATTAAGCGCCTGAATCTGCTGACGGTAAGCTTCATAGACTTCGTCGAATGTCACCGAGCGCGCGCCCGGATCGTTCACGTCAGACGACATGGACAGCATCTTGTTCAGCGGGCCAATGGATCCGGCAAGAAAGCGCGGCTTTTGCGGCTCCTTCGCCGTCCAGGCGTCTGCTGCCTCACGGCCAAGGCGGGCGCCTTTGAGATTGATGTCCCGAACGGATTCTGCGTCCAGCTTGTAGTCATCCTGTGCGATGATTGTAGCGCTGAACGTGTTCGTTTCGGAAATGTCCGCACCCGCCGCAAAATAGGCATTGTGAAGGTCGGTCACGATGTCCGGACGGGTGATACAGAGGATGTCATTGTTCCCCTTCATCTGCCCCGGATATTTCGCCTCGGTGAAGCGGTCACCGCGATAGTCGGCCTCGTCGAGGCCACGCCGTTGGATCATGACACCCCACGAGCCGTCGAGAATGAGGATGCGTTCTTTTGCAGCCGCCTTGAGGGCTGCAATGCGTTCCTGCCGTGTCATCTAGAGCTCCATGGTTCCGTCTTCGCGCAGCGGCGAGTGAGGGTTGTAGGCCACCTCCCAGAGGTGGCCGTCGGGATCCGAGAAATATCCGGAATAGCCGCCCCAGAAGACTTTCTCCGCGGCCTTGATCAGCTGGCCGCCTACCTCGATCGCGCGGATCATGGCGTCGTCGACAGCCTCTTGGCTGATCTGGTTCCAGGCAAGCGTCACAGCCCGAAAGCCTTCGCCCCGCGGCAGGACACCCGCGTCCTCTGCCAGAGGTTCACGACCGAACAGGCCGAGGGCGACGCCGCCCATATCGAAGAACACGACCGCCTCCTGAGAGGCTGGCGCACGCTTCAGGCCCAGCTTCTCATAGAAGGCCGCCGACGCCTGAACGTCGGCAACCCCGAGCGTGACCAGCGTGATGTGGATCGGATTAGCGGACATGGGTCAGGCCGCCTCTGCGGGATGTGGCTTCAGGCCAAGCAGTCGGCAGGTGGACAGAGCCAGACCCGCACGGTTCAGCGTATAGAAGTGGAAGTTCTGGACACCCTGCTCGGCCAGCTTGCGGCAGAGGTCTGCCGCGACATTCGCGGTGACGAGTTCCCGGGTCTCCTCGTCATCGTCGAGGCCGTCATAAAGGTCGGCCAGCCAGTCCGGTATGGTCGCACCGCAGAGTCCACTGATCCGCTGTAGTCCGCGGAAGTTTGCCTGAAGCATGATTCCGGGCACGATAGGCATGGTCACGCCACCCGCGCGGGCCTTGTCCAGGAAGTTCAGATAAGTCTCAGGCTCGAAGAAGAATTGCGTAATCGCGCGGTCGGCGCCTGCGTCCTGCTTGGCCTTTAGATAGGCGATCTCAGCCTCCCAGCCCTGGCTCTCCGGGTGAAGCTCCGGGTAGCAAGACACTGAAATTTCGAAACATTTTCCGAGTTCCGGCCGATGCTCCCGCAGACCCTTCACCAGATCCACCGCATCGCGGAAGCCGCCCGGGTGCACTTCGAACTTTGCCCCCATGCCCGACGGCGGATCACCCCGCAGCGCCACGATATGCTTCACGCCCGCCTGCCAATACTCCTCCGCAACCGCCAGCACTTCCGCCTTCGTCGCGGACACACACGTCAGGTGTCCTGCAGGTTTCAGGCTGGTTTCCTGGGCGATGCGCTTGACAGTTTCGTGGGTCCGCTCACGGGTCGAACCGCCCGCACCGTAGGTAACAGACACGAAGTCCGGAGCCATTGGTTCCAGCCGCTGGACCGTATCCCACAAGCGGTTTGCCATGGCGTCGCTCTTGGGCGGGAAAAACTCAAATGAAACGTGGGGCGTAGAGGTGCTCATGCAGCGGACTCCTGCGCATCTGCGGGCTTTTCGGCGGTCCAGATGTGAACCGTCAGACCTTGTTCGTTTTCGGGTGGCGGGGCGAACGCACGCGGCTCTGAAAGTTTCAGTCCGGCGGCGGAAGCCCATCCTTCCATGGCATCCGGCGACAGACCGAGCCTGTGATGGCCGTGCTCAGTCCTGAGGAATTCCAGTTCGTGCGGAGCAAAATCCACAACCAACAACCGTCCACCTGGCTGAAGGATCCGCCCGGCTTCTGCAATTACGCGGTTCGGCGCGTCCACATAGTGAAGCACCTGATGGATGATCACGAGATCGGCCGAAGCGTTCTCGAACGGTACGGCCGTGACATCTCCCTGCCGAACGCGTGCGACAGGGCTCCCGCCGCGCTCAAGATTGGCGCGGGCGACCGTCAACATGTGATGGCTGAGATCAATGCCTTCAGCTTCGACCGCAAGCGGCGCGAACAAAGCCAGCATCCGCCCGGTTCCGGTTCCGAAGTCCACTACCCGGCGGAAGGGCCCCGGCCCCGCAATTTCCAGAAGCGCCTGTTCGATTGCTTCATTGGGATAATGGAGTGTGCGAATCGCATCCCAATTATCTGCAACCGATGAAAAGTAAGCCTGCGCAGACGCGGCGCGCGAGGCGCTGACCTCGTCCAACCTCTCAGCATCCCTCAACAACTCGGGCACCTGGTTTCCAAGCTGTTCAAACAAGGCGTCCAGGAATGCCCGCCCATCGCCGCGGCTTGCGGCTCGGTAAAAGACAAAGGAGCCTTCCGGCAAACGCTCGACAAGACCAGCACCGGTAAGTGCTTTAAGGTGATGAGACAGACGCGGCTGGCTGAGAGACAGAATTTGCACGATCTCGCCCACGGAAAGGTCACGTTCACGCAAAAGTGCCAATATGCGCAGACGAGTTGGCTCTCCGGCCGCCCGCAATTGCTCTAGGGTGAGGTCAAATCGCTCGCTCATGAGGAACGTATAAACATTCTTTTATACGTTTTGCAAGGAACCATACCGCTGTTGCAGCATAGTCGCATGTAATTGGAATTACATAAGTGTGAGTTGCGTCGATTGGGGGAAGTAACCATGTACCGGGCCAAGAAACGGGAAATCGCAATTATGAACGTCCGAATTGCGGCCACCGCGGTGGCCTTCACTCTGAGCGCATGCGCTTCGACTCCGCCAAATTCAGCGGATCCAGGGTCCATTGCCGATCCTTATGAAGGCTTCAATCGCCAGATGTTCGCATTCAACAATGGCGTGGACAAATATGCGCTCGGCCCTGCTGCCGGTGCCTATAAAACTGTGACACCCGAATTCGCCCGCGACCGCATTGGCGATTTCCTGCGCAATCTTCGCGCGCCCGTCATTTTCGTAAACGACGTGCTGCAGGCAGAGCCATCCAGAGCTGCAGACACCTTTGTTCGTTTTACCATTAACACAACAGTCGGCATTGCGGGCCTTTGGGACGCCGCAGATCATATGGGTGTCGAGCACCACTCAGAAGACTTCGGTCAGACATTGGCCGTCTGGGGAGTCGATAGCGGCCCCTACCTGGTGATGCCTATCATGGGCCCAACGACTCCGCGCGACTTGTTCGGAAGTGGCGTGGACCGGGCGATTGATCCGCTGACATGGACCGAATTCGATGGGGATCCGGATCTGGACGACAAAATTGCCGTCGGCCGGGGCGTTCTCTCCGCGCTGAACGCCCGTGTCGCGCTGGAAGACCAGATTGAACAACTGAACGCCCAGCCGGAACCTTACGTGGCCCTTCGTCGTATTTATTCATCTCAGCGTCAGGCTGAGATTCGTAATGGTCGTCCGGAGGATGAGTCAGAGTTGTACCAAGATCTCCCAGATTTTGACGAATTTGACGAATAGCCAAGCAGACACGATCGAAGCAGGAGCCCGCCCCGTGAAACGCCTTGTGACCCCCGCAATCGCCCTGACCGCGCTCGCCGCGTTGGCGCTGCCGGCTGCCGCAGACGCAAAAACAGAAGCCTATGTTCAGAAAAACGCCAGCGAAGTGCTCGCGTCTCTGAACGACCCGTCCCTGAACGCAGACGAACGCACCCAGAAGTTCAACGCCTATATGGACGAATTCACGGACATGAAGGCGGTCGCCAATTTTGCGATTGGCAAATATGCGCGCCGTTTCACTGAGACGGAGCTCGCTGAGTATCAGAAAGTTTTCCGGGAGTACGCGCTTGCCGTTTATGAAAACGAACTCGATGCCTATCGGGGCGAAGCCGTTGTCGTGAAAGACTCAGTCGATCGTTCTGACACTGATTCTATCGTCAACACCGTCATTCGCCGTGATGACGGCAAGGATATGGATGTTCGTTGGCGCGTTCTGCTCCGCAATGGGCAATACCAGGTTGTCGACGTTGCGCTGAACCTCGATGGAAACCTGATCTGGCTCGGCATCGAACAGCGCGCTCAGTTCCTCGCCCTGCTCGACCGGACAAACGGATCGGCCCAGGCTCTGATCGACAAGATCGAAGGCATGACGCAAAAACTGGAAAGCGAAAAGCGCACCTGATCTTTTGCAGACAATTGACCTAACCGAAGGCCCGCTTCCCGCCCGAAGCGGGCCTTTCCTTATCCGATATCCTGCCGTCACTGCGTCGATGCATCGCGCAAGCTCACCTCCTCTGGGAAACCGACTCCTGTACAATGAAACTGCACTGGCATGCTGCCATGGATCCCCACATGACCGGTGGCATCTGAGGTGTTATGGTTAATTGGTGGTATGGCGAGACGGTCACGGTCTCGTAGCCGCATGAGGCGGAAGGCTGCTGAGATTTGGTGGGTGAGACGATGACGGCACATACTACTCCCTTCAGGAAAATCTGGACGGCATCACTTGGTGCGTTGGGCGTTCTGTCTGTTGTTGGCTGTGCATCTGCAGCATCTGGTGTCACAGCACCGGTCCAGGCGAAGCCGTGGTCGAGCCTGAGTGATTGCTTCGACCGGGCAGTCGCCGTTCCCACATCGGCAGCGGAAGATATGGCGCGGACCTGTGGCGGCACTTCCGCCGCCGGCGATCCATCCCGCAGCGGCATCGAACGGGCAACTGCCTCGTTCAATGCAGCGAGCGCCTACAATGCCCTTGCTGCGACGGGCGCTGCCAGTTCGTTTTGCCAAAGCACAAGTGCCTGCAGCCAAATGGCGCTCAGCCTGCTCGACCAGTCTTTGGCATCTCAACAGGACGGCCAGATCAGTCTCACTGGAAGCGAAGTGCAAATCGCGACCAACAAGCATTTCATGCTCCGCAGGACGCTGGAGCGCAGCAAAGCCCTGCGCAGTGTTGCGAACAGTGGCGCAGCAAACGCCAGTTGCGGCACGCGAACCACTTGCCTGACGGATGCTGCAGCCTTGCTTTCCAGCGTCACCGTCGAGATCCCGGCAGCATCCGAAGCACCAGATGCTGCCCGCTTGGGGTGCGAAATTCTTGATACGCGATGGCGTGTGAACAGCGATATCGGCCGCGAACGGGAATATCTCTATGTCGAAGATCTGAGACGCCTCGTCAGTTCGTGCCCCGACTACGCCGCTGCCGCTTCAGACCAACTCGCCGAAATCGCCTTTGAGCGGGCGGAACGTGTTCGGGAAAACCTGGCACAATCCAACGCAACCATCTCCGTCGAATCCTCACTCGGCGCCATTACGGATTATCGCGACACGCTCAGCACAGACCGGTTCAGATTGCCCGCCTACCGGGGCATGGGTGCGGTCTATCTGGCATTGGCCAAACATGACCCAGCTGGCACCCGCACTTATCTTGAAAGCGCAGTAGATGCCTACAGCAATGCAGTAACACTGTCCGTATCCGAAGCGACGGCTGAGCGCGCGGGCGACTATGAGTCTCTTGGCCGGGCACTCATGGCACTTTCCAAAGTCACCGGGTTGCCAGGATCGGTGGAACGCCAGGCCCTCGCAGAACGCGCGGCCAGCGCACTTCAAAGCGCAGTCGATCTGGCGCCTATACCCGCCCGGTACGCCGTGCTGGGTGATGCCTACGCCGACACAGGACAATGCACTCTTGCAATTCCGGCCTATAATTCCGCAATTCCCGGTCTTGCGGGAGCAGACAAGGTTTCGACGATCCTCGCTCTCTCGGCAGCTTATGATGCATGCGGACAACCGGACCTGGCATTGCAGACCCTCAATCAGGCCAACGCCGCTGGAAACGTGTCCGCTGAAGTCCGATACGAGATTGGACGAAAAGAGTTCAACAATGGCAACTTCCCGGCAGCCCTTAGCGCACTGCGCGCTGCCGAGAACGGACTGAATGGCCTCCAGGCTGCTGAAGCCAACTACATGATGAGCGTCGCCGAAACGATCACCCGTCCAGACGGCTGGCAGAAAAGCGCGCTGAGCCATGCGGAGCGTGCCGTATCACTGAATGCCCGGACCTGGGTTTACAACCGACAGGCTTGCCTTGCGACCATCCTGAAAGGCGGCAAAAGCGTAAAAGACGGCACCAGCCTGGCTCGCTGTCCGGATGCCGGTACACCGGAAGCCAGTCTGCTGCGCGGTATGTTCTTCCTCAAACAAGCTCAGTCGATGGATGTCAGCGCCTACAATCTGGCATCCCAGACACAATGGCGGTCTGTGCTCCAGGCGGCAGAAACCGCTTTCACTCGCGGACAGGAAGCCCTCGCCGACGCTCCCGATCGCGAGCGCCTTGTCCAGTTCGATGATCTGCAAGCGAAGGTCGATATCGCCGCGAGACTTCAACAAGGACTGACGGTCATCCAGCGCTGCAATCGCGAAGTCACGCTTGGCCCGCAGGATCCTGTCTGGAATGATCTGAACACCTTCTATGGCCATTATGGAATCTTGAAATGCTCCTGACGGCCACGAACATTGAGAATGAGGAAAACTGGGTATGACGGTGCCAACAGTCCAATCTCCCGACAATTCGGACATGCAAGTATTCCAGTCCGTGCCGACCCATGACGACATGATGGCTCTGTCCAGCCAGGTAAAAGAAGCCAAGCGCGGTCAGGCCAGTCTGCTCATCATGGTCATCTTCCTTGCCGGCGTTCTCGCCGCCGCAATCGTTGCCTTGTTCATGGTGTTCTCGAACACCAGCGCCCAACTGGCGGAGGCAGATCAGAAACTGGCGACGCAAGCGGCCGAAATGGAAAAGCTGGAAACGCAGGTCACGAACCGCGATCAGGTGATTGCTCAGCAACAGGCGGCAATCGCCAGCTATGCCGGCTTCCAAAGCATCGTTCAGCTGCAGCAACAGTCGAAGGCGCTGGAAAAGGAGATCGCCGATCTTCTTGCTCAGCCGAGCCGCGCAAATGCGCCACGACGCTTAAGAGAGCTGCCCGACAATGTCGAATGGCTGGACGATGTCATAACAGCGCTTACGGAACGCAGGGATGCACTGGTAGAATTGAAGTCTGATGTTGAAGCCTGGCCACCGGTGCCAGCCCCCGTCCGACCCGACTAAGGCCACACCGTTTGCCCCAGTAGCTATTGAAGCAGGAGTATACGCCAATGGGCGATCCACAAGACAACTCTCAGGCCTTGTTCGGTCCGATCACTGCCGAGAAAAAATCGGGCTTCAGCATGCAGGAACTGGTCACGGAGTTTCCGGACCACCCCAACGATTGGAGCATACCAGAAGCGTTTCTGTGCCTGATCCTTTCCGCCGCCTTCGCGGATGGCCGGATTGCGGAGCAGGAACAGGAAGAAATACGCGCTCTGTCACACCGTTCGCGCACCCTTAAAAACCTCGATCAGAACGAGTTGGCACAGGTGAACCGGATCGTTCTCAAACGGCGGGCGGACCGGCCGGACTGGCTGGCGGAAGCCTGTGAAGCCCTTCCCAAGGATATGCACCTCGCAGTGTTTGCCCACTGCCTCGACATCGCCCTTGCCGATGGCGTCCTCGTACCATCCGAGGCGGAATTCCTTGAAAAGCTGATTGGCTTGCTCACCATCACCGAAGAAGAAGCGAAGCTGATCACAAAAGTGATCTCGCTGAAGAACCGCTTCTGACGAGGCTAAAGTTCCGCGGAGCGAAAAATATGGAAATTCTGCGGCCCGGGCCAATGGCCACGCTATTGGCGGCCATTGCTATTTGTTTAGCCAGTTGCACACAGGTGCCTGCAACCACACCACCACCGGCTCCGAAGCCACCGCAAGGCGCAGTGGTTCCGCCACCCATTGCAGACGAGCAAGACCATAGCCAGACTACTCGAACGGAGATCCTGATCGATGCACTCCAGAGAATGTCCGAGCACGGCCTACCGGTTGAGGCATATGAGCTTGAAAACATTGAAGCCTTGTCTGGCGAAGCGCGAAACTCTGCCCTTGGCAAAGCGTGGCAACTCGCCGCCACGCATCTGGCTCGTGGATATCTGAACCAGGAAACACTACAGCCCCGAACCGTGCCAGATGTTGCCGAAGTCAACATGTATGCCACCATAAAAAACAATGGCGCAGAAGAGCTGGCCACTGCGCTCAGCACGCTCGCACCACAACATCCCTCCTATCTGGCGCTCCGACGAGAACTGTCTCGTCAGCAAGCAGCAATGGAAGCAGCAACCGATCCCGCGGCCAAGTCCCGACTCCTGACCCAAATAAATCAGCTGCGCGTAAACCTGGAGCGTTGGCGATGGCTGCCGCATGACCTCGGAGAGCGGTCAGTGCTTGCAAATATTGCCAGTTTTGATGTCACGACATTTGAACAGGAAACGCCCACATCCAGCTATGCGGCCATTTTTGGCAAGGCGCAGCGGCAGACACCGATCTTCTCCGATGAGATCGAATATATCGTGTTTAATCCGTGGTGGGAGATTCCGGACAGTATCGCCCGCAAGGACAAACTGACTCAGTTCCGGCAGGACCCGGGTGCGATTACCCGGCTGGGATATCAGGTGCTGGACCGTCAGGGCCGCAAGGTTGATCCTGCAACCATCGACTGGAATGCGGTCTCGGCGGAAACCTTCCCTTATCGCTTGCGTCAGGCGCCCGGCCCACAGAATGCGTTGGGACAGGTCAAGATCATGTTTCCCAATTCGCACAATGTTTATCTGCACGACACCAACGACAAGAGTTTGTTCGACTCCGATGAACGCATCTTCTCTTCAGGGTGCGTGCGCGTCCAGAATCCCCTGGACCTAGCTGCGTGGATTTTGAAGGAAACACCCGGCTGGGACCGGATGACCATAGAAACGGTTGTCGCCTCAGGCGATGAAACACGCGTAGATCTGAAGAGTGTGGTTCCCGTCTACGTCGTCTACATGACGACGGTCAGCAATGCCTGCGGGGATGTGACTTACCTGAAAGACATTTATGGCAGGGATGCTGCAGTGCTTTCCGCCTTGCAGCCGTCCCCCACCTATCAGAACTGATTATTTCGTCATCGCCGCAGAGATCTCAAGCCGGTCTTCTGCGCTTTCCAGATAGTGCGGATCTGGCCGCAACAGGCTCGCCTGTTCGTAGGCATAGCCGTACGCAATGATTGCGGCATCATCACCAGCGGACCCGATAAACGACACACCGATCGGAATGCCATGCACATCGCCCATCGGCACCGTTAGATGCGGATAGCCCGCCTGCGCCGCTATGGAACCCGCGCCAGCCCATGCCGGCCAGACGTCGCCATTGACCGGATCAATGCGAGGCGCGACGGGGCCAGATGGAGACACAAGCAGGTTCACGTCATATTCGGCGAGCAGGCGATCAATCCCCTGCTCCCGCGTTGAAAACCTGACGGCCGCCTTCGCACCCAGATATTCGGGATCTGTCAGTGGTCCACGTGCTTCAGATTCCTCAAACAGACTCTGACCGAACAGCGGCATCTCTTCGTCCGCATGGATGTCATTGAACGCAATCAATTCCCGAAGCGTCCGGGTGGTTACCGTTTCCGGGGTGGTCGCGAGATACGCGTTCAGGCTGTCCTTGAATTCGTATTCGAGTAGCGGGAGCGTGCTGTCCCGGAAATTTTCTGCCGCCGGCTCAAACGCTTCAATATCGACAAGGGTGGCGCCTTGCGCTTCCATCACAGCCAATGCAGCGTCGAAGTGCTCCTTGATGTCCTTGTTGGACCCTTCTGCAAATCGCAACACACCAATCCGCATGCCTTTAAGCGCATCGGGTGACAAGCTGAGCGTATAGTCCTCATCGCCCGGATCCATGGCGTTCATCATCAGGGCCGCACCGCGTACTGTTCGCGTCATCGGACCCGCTGTGTCCTGCGAAGGAGAGATCGGCACAATGCCTTCCTGGGAAATCAGGCCAACGGTGGGCTTGAAACCCACAATGCCATTGACATTGGACGGGCAGATAATCGAGCCATTGGTTTCGGTGCCGACGGCGCCAGCAGCAAGTGACGCGGCGACCGCCACGCCGGATCCGGAACTGGATCCACAAGGATTCCGGTCCAGCATATGCGGATTGCGAACCTGTCCGCCCACAGAAGACCAACCACTCATGGAGTCGTTATCGCGAAAATTGGCCCATTGGCTGAGATTGGTTTTGCCGAGAATGATCGCGCCCTGCGACCTGAGCCCGGCAACCAAAGGGCTGTCACGGCCCGTGATATTGTCTTTCAACGCCAGCGACCCGGCAGTTGTCGGCATGGGATCGAGGCTTTCGATATTGTCCTTCAGAAGAACTGGCACACCGTCCATAGGCCCAAGCGTATCGCCATTCGCGCGGCGCTGGTCACTGGCTCGCGCCAGAGGCAAGGCATTCGGATTGAGCGAAATGATGCTCTGCAGGCGAGGTCCTTCGCGATCGAGTTTTGTAATACGGTCGAGGTAGGCTTGGGTGAGTTCTTCCGATGTCACCTCTCCGGCAGCGAGGCTCTCCACCAGTTCAGGTAGAGTTTGTGCGACAATGCCTGTGGCCTCATAGGATGGCATCACCGCAATCTCCTCCTGAGGAGCGGGTTCAGGCCGCCCCCCGCATCCAGCCAGGACCAGAGCCAACAACGAAGCTGTCACGAGAATTCTCATGCCCATTACCCTCTACATCTGGATAGAGAGCCTAGCCGACAGGCCACAGAGAACAAGGGCAATCGTGCGGAACTAGTTGGTTACGATGCCCAGCCGCTTTCGAAGCGTGCGGCCGAGATTGTTCATCCAGACCGGTCGAGCCGCCACGTCAATTTTCCAGGAAAGCAGGGTTCGCGCGGCTCCATTCGGCAGAATACCCATCAGGATCCACCAGGCATTCTTCGGCAAAGCTTTGCTGCCATACTCAAGACGGTTTGCTCGGCGCAGCTTCTGCAGCAGATTCTTCCGGGTGTCCGATTTGACCGGGTGGGCGCCGGGATCAAAGACGATTGAGATGAGCCGCTCTTGCAGGTGATCCGCATCCCGTTCGCCGATGTCTTCCGCCACCTTGAGACCAAGCCGGGCAGAATGACTGCGGATCACATCATGACGCGCCTGATGATGCTCAATCCGCCACCGACCTCGCTTGGCGTAGTTTTTTGCAAACTGCGTGTGCTGGGAGGGATGAAGGCGATAACCACAAATTGCTTCGTCCAGACCGCGGACCGGGCCATACAATGGAACCGCGGCCGTCAGGTACCCGTCTCCGCCATAGGCGAATGCCTCTGAATTGACCGGCACAATCCGCTGCAATGCCCAACGAGCGAAAACCATACCGGACGTGATCGTGCCGGAATAACTTCCAATGTCGCGGAGCCTGGCTGACACATCTCCATTTGCAAACGGCACCTGAAGCGGCGGGTAGAAGTCGCCCAAATTGTCCTCAAGATCCGCATAGCGCATCCGATAGAGGTACATGGCAACCTTGGGATCATAGTTAGCCAGGATCCGGTTCGCCGCCCCAGGCAACAGGAAATCGTCGGCGTCCAGGAACTGGACGAGATCGCCGGTTGCAATTTCAAGCCCGGCATTAAAGCCGCCCCCCTGCCCGACATTTTCCGCCAGGAACACCGGGATAACGCGATCACCAAATGACTGAATGACTTCGCGCGAATTGTCGGTGGAACAATCGTCAACCACGACCAGCTCAATCTCCACGTCCTGTGACAGGACGCTGTCGATCGCCCTCGTAATGAAGTTGGCGTAATTGTAGTTCGTGATCACCACCGAAAACTTCGGTGCAGCACTTGTCGTCATATCGGGCTCCCTGACGCCCGTCCTTACGCAAGATTCGCACCGAATTGCGTAAAGGACAGTGCCGGGAGCTGAAAAAGTTCGCCTAGCGCGCGAATTTCTTGAATTTCAGACGCTTCGGGTTCACCGCATCCTCACCAAGACGACGCTTCTTGTCTTCCAGATAGGAGGAAAAATCACCTTCGAACCATTCGACGTGGCTATCGCCCTCGAAAGCGAGAATGTGAGTGGCCATGCGGTCAAGGAACCAGCGGTCGTGGCTGATGATCACGGCGCAGCCAGGGAAGGCATCAAGGCCTTCTTCCAGCGCCTGCAGCGTTTCCACATCGAGATCGTTGGTCGGTTCGTCGAGCAGAAGGACGTTGGAGCTTTCCTTCAGCATCTTGGCGAGGTGCACACGGTTACGTTCACCACCGGACAGCAGACCGACCTTCTTCTGCTGATCCGAGCCCTTGAAGTTGAAGGCACCGACATAGGCGCGCGAGTTTACTTCCACACCGCCAAGATCGATCACATCCGTACCGCCTGAGATCTCTTCCCAGACATTCTTGCCGTCGTCGAGCTTGTTGCGGCTCTGGTCGACATAGCCAAATTTCACCGTATCGCCGACACGCAGCGTACCGGCATCCGGCTCTTCCTGGCCGAGGATCATCTTGAACAGGGTCGACTTACCGGCACCGTTCGGACCGATGACGCCGACGATACCGCCGGGCGGCAGTTTGAAGTCGAGGTCTTCAATCAGGAGGTTATTGCCGAAGCCTTTGCGCAGGCCTTCAGCCTCCAGCACCACGTTGCCGAGGCGCGGACCGGGTGGAATGCGGATCTGAGCCGTGGAAACCTTTTCGCGTTCGGCCTCGGCGGCCTTCTGCTCATAGGACTGGATACGCGCCTTGGATTTGGCCTGACGCGCTTTCGGACTGGAACGGACCCATTCGAGTTCCTTCGCGAGGGAGCGTTGCTTGCCACGCTCTTCGCGGGCCTCCTGCTCCATCCGTTTGGCTTTCTGTTCCAGCCAGTCGGAATAGTTACCCTGGTAGGGAATGCCGCGGCCCCGGTCGAGCTCGAGAATCCAGGTCGTAATGTCGTCCAGGAAGTAACGGTCGTGAGTTACAAGGATCACGCAGCCCGGAAAATTGATCAGGTAGTTCTGGAGCCAGGCGACCGTTTCGGCATCGAGGTGGTTGGTCGGTTCGTCCATCAGGATCATGTCGGGCTTCGACAGAAGCAGGGCGCAAATTGCGACCCGGCGGATTTCACCGCCGGACAGCTTGGTCACGTCCGCGTCGTCATCCGGGCAGCGGAGAGCTTCCATAGCCATCTGGATCTTGGAGTCGATATCCCAAGCATCTGCAGCGTCGATCTTCTCCTGGAGCTCCGTCATCTGCTCCATCAGCTCATCGGAATAGTCTTCGCCGAGCTTGCCGGAGATCTCGTTGAACTGGTCCAGCATCTGCTTTTCAGGGCATGCCGCAGCGATGTTCTCGAACACCGTCTTGCTCTCATCAAGCTTCGGCTCCTGGGGCAAGTAGCCGACTTTCACGCCGTCTGCAGACCAGGCTTCGCCAATGAACTCCTTGTCCTGCCCCGCCATGATGCGAAGCAGAGTCGATTTACCGGAACCGTTTACGCCGACCACACCGATCTTGGCGTCGGGAAGGAAAGACAGGTGAATGTTTTCAAACACCTTCTTGCCACCCGGGTAGACCTTGGTGAGGCCCTGCATGTGGTAAACGTATTGAGGTCCGGCCATGGCGGAAGAATCCTGTTTGGGGAAGTTATGTCGCCGCTGAGTTACGCACTCGCCCCATAAAATCAAGCGCGCAGGTGCCCGCGGTCACCCAACTGGAGCCAACAGCGACGCCATGGGCAAGAGATCCCACCGGAAGCCGAGACCGGCACGGATGACAGGGTCGTCGGCACAAAGGCGTCGCGCATCCACTTCATCATCGGCCTCCGCAATCGCCACACCCCATGTCCCTTCAGGGTCCATCACCGGTCCGGCCGCAAACACGACCCCGGTGTCGATCAGGTGCCGGATATAGTCGGAATGCCGTTCCATCGCCTCCAGTTCAGGCGCGCTGGCATCCGCGGGGAAACTCCGGCGCGGTGGAATAAGCTTCATGAGGAAAAAGGCCATTCTATCCGGCTCCGCTTCCGATCAGCCCGCCCTTCGAAAAGCGCGGTCCTGTTCTTCTGCGCTCATGGCAAGCTCAAGACGACGAAGCTCCTTGGCGGCTTGAGTATTCCCAAGCCGCTCGGATTGCCGGAACCAACGCCAGGCTTTCACCAGATCCTGCGGACTTCCATGGCCACCCGCATGGGCAATACCGAGATTGAAAGCGCAACGGCTGTTACCGAGGGCCGCCCCCCGGCTCCACCAATTGCGCGCAGCGGCCGGATCGGCCTCCCCGCCTTGTCCGGACATCAACATCAGTCCGAGATAGGTGATGGCGTCCGTTTCATCCTGCTGCGCGGCCCGCAGAAACAGGAACCGGGCACGGCGGTGGTCTGCCGCTCCCCCGAGACCGTGAAAGCACATAAATCCCAGATTAAACAGTCCTGTAGGGTGACCTGCGCTCGCCGCCTGATGGTAATAGGCTCGTGCAGCAACCAGATCCTGCCGCACCACGCGTCCTGCGTGAAGCATCGCACCATAATTGTTGGCTGCAGCAATATGGCCGGCATCGGCGGCACGGCGCATCATGTCAGCGCCACGAAGAAGTGCGTTGCCACCTCGGTCCGAAGCGACCAGGGTAATTGCTTCCTGAAACAATCCCACCCCATTCATCATGGAACTCACTTTATTGTGAGGCCTTGTCTTGGCTAGGGGGCGAAAGCAGTCAGTGTAGAAAAAAATGCAAACGGCCTGTTTCACCAGCTGGAATGGATGACAAATGCCAGCTGGCACGGCTAGTTTCAGAAGCATGAAACCCGCCATTCATACCCTGTTTACTGTGCTCGCGGCTGCCATCATTTTTGCCGCCGCCTCGATGGCCCAGACACCGAAAAATACCGTGGAGACCGAAATATTGACCAACGCGCCAGACACTCTGCCGCTTGAACGCCTTTATGCGTCACCTTCCCTATCCGGCCCCACAGCCCGCATGGTGAAATACTCCCCCGACGGAACACGCGTGACGTTCCTCAAATCGCGTGCTGACGAACAGAACCGGTTCGACCTCTGGCAATATGACGTCTCGACCGGCACGCAGAGCATGCTGGTCGACTCAAGACTTCTCGAGCCCAAAACTGTGAACCTGTCAGAAGAGGAAAAAGCCCTGCGGGAACGGATGCGAATTTCAGGTACGGTTGGAATTACTGACTATAGCTGGGGCTCCGCCGATACGATTCTCGTGCCGCTTGGCGGGGACCTGCACCTCATCACTCTGTCAGAAGATGGACCGGTCGCGAGACAGCTGACTCACACCGAAGCATTTGAATATGACGCCCGCATTTCTCCACGGGGGACTTATGTCAGCTTTGTCAGGGACGGCGCCGTATATGCTGTAGTGCTCGACACAGGAAAAGAAATCCAGCTGACACCGGACGCCGCTCCGGACAAAGGTGTCAGCTATGGCGTCGCCGAGTTCGTGGCACAGGAAGAAATGAAGCGTTTCACGGGATATTGGTGGAGCCCGGACGAACGCTATGTCGCCTATACGGAAGTGGATGAAAGCGGGGTCGATATTATTCCCCGCTTCGACATCGAGGCAGACAAGGTAACTGTCATAGAGCAACGTTATCCTCGCGCCGGAAGACCAAACGCCGATATCGCTCTATACGTACACGACCTGAAGAAAGGCCGCACAGACCGCATTTTTGAAACCGGGCCGAACTCCTATCTCGCTCGCGTTTATTGGACGAGCACCAGTCTCTGGTTCCTCACCGTCAATAGAGAGCAAACAGAAATCCGCTACAACCGAACGGACTCTTCACCCTGGCGAATATGGTCTCCTTACAAGGAACAAAACGCCAAATGGGTAAATCTCTCGAAGGATTTCTTCGAACTCCCCGACGGCCGCATTCTCCTGACGACGGAAGATGGCGGCATGCGCCACGCGATCGCCATTGATCCTGAAGGGCATGGCGACACGAGCATTGTCACCCCACCGGACGAAGTGCTGAACGCCTTTGAAACAGTCTCGCCCGATGGAAATACGCTCTATTACACCGGCTATGCTGACACAGTTCTGGAGCGGCATTTATACAGAACCACAATCGGAAAAACCAAAAAGCCCTTACCTCCTGCTCGCATCACTGAAGCCGGCAAGTTCTGGGACATAAAGGTCAGCCCTGACGGGCAAAGCTTTATTGGCACATCCTCATCCCCCAGCCAGCCGCCCCAAACCGGACTCTACCGGATCGACGGCACACGTGTCGGCTGGATCGAAGAAAATACACTCAATCACAACCATCCGTACACGCCATTCCTGCCGGGTCACGCCGAAGCGGAATATGGAACCCTGAAGGCCGAAGATGGACAGGATCTCAATTATTCCATCCTGAAACCGCCCAACTTTGATCCTGCACAGAAGTACCCAGTGATCATCGAAGTCTATGGCGGCCCACATGTACAGACAGTCACGCGCAGCTGGGGCAGACTGTCAGATCAGTTCCTTGCCCGCCAGGGTTATATTGTATTCAGGCTCGACAATCGTGGCAGTGACAATCGCGGAAGAGAATTCGAAGATGTCATCTATCGCCGCACGGGCGGACCTGAAGTCCGGGACCAACTGGCCGGGGTGGACTGGCTGAAAGCGCAACCCTTTGTCGATGCCGACCGGATTGCCATCAAGGGCGGATCATACGGAGGTTACATGACCCTGATGACAATTCTGCAGGCCCCAGAAGGTACGTTTGCGGCGGCAATTTCTTCCGCGCCCGTTACGGACTGGAACCTTTACGATACATTCTACACGGAGCGCTACATGGGCACACCGGAAAGCAATCCGGGCGGATATGCCGCTTCCAACGTGCTGCCCTCCGCTGGTAATCTGAACACCCCTCTCCTGCTGATCCACGGCATGGCAGACGACAACGTCACGTTCGACAACTCGACTCGTCTGATGGCTGTTTTGCAGCAGGAAAAGAAAATGTTTGAACTGATGACCTATCCAGGTCAGAGGCACGGCATACGAGGCGAAGCATTGCAAATTCATGAGATGAAGACCGAAATGGAGTTCCTGAACCGGCACCTGAAAAACGTCCAAAGCGCTACGGACGAACCTCAAGGTCTTCCATGATGGAGTTTCTTGACAAGCTGCCTCTCAGTCTCGCGATCTTCGGATGCCTGACCCTCGGCCTGGCGCCATTTCTCCCTGAACCGCATATCTGGGAAAAACTGAAAATGCTTGCTAGCGGAACACTTCAGAAGCCTGTCGACATTTTTGATCTTTGCTTCCATGCGGCACCTTGGCTGCTTCTGGTCGCCAAACTGGCCCGCATGGCTGTAGTGAGATGACATGAAGCCCTGGACAATTCTTTCCTCAAAACAGGTCATGCGAGACCGCTTCATGGGATTGCGGACCGACCGGTGTGTCCGTGAGGATGGACACATCGTTGAGGCGTATCATGTGACGGAGCTGACAGACTGGGTCACCGTCATTCCACTCACCGATGCTGGCAATATCGTTCTCATCCGGGAATACCGGCATGCCGCAGGCGTATTCACGCTCGGCCTGCCCGGTGGCGTCTCCGATCCGGGGGAGCTGGACTGGCCAGCCGTCGGCGCCCGGGAATTACAGGAAGAAACTGGCTACTCCGCCAGGGAACTGCACCATGTTGGCACCTGCTACCCCAACCCGGCGACACAGAATAACCGGCTGCACTACTATCTCGCCCTGGGCTGCCAAATGACCAGTTCGCAATCACTGGACCCCAATGAGGAGATAGAAGTTCTGGAAATGCCGTATGCTGATTTCCTGAACTATGGCGCCCTGGAAGTTCAGCACGCTTTGCACGCAGCGGCCCTCTTTTACGCCGAACGCTTTCTGACGCGTCACCCAGCGCTGCACCCGCACCAGAAATAGCAACAGGAGGACAAAGGATGCCCGCTTTCCAGCCCACCGCAGACCAGTTCCGCGCGTTTCGTGACGACCCCCATGACGGCCCCATTGCGCAGGTGAATATCCTCAAGTTCCGCGTGAAGGCGGAATACCAGCCAGACGATCCGGAATCTGGAAAAGACGAGCCCGGCAGCGTCGCCTATCAACGCTATGCCGACGCCTTTGGCATAGCCGCAGCGGAAGTCGGCGGCCGGTGCCTGCTGATGGGCGAGGTCGAACGCTACTTCATCGGCAATGGCGACTGGGATGCCGTCATGGTGATGTTCTTTCCGGACCGCAAAGCCTTCATCGCAACCCTCAATCACCCTGACTACAAATCAATGGCACGTCATCGGGAGGCAGGTCTGTTGTGCCAGGAATTGCTGACAACACGCCCGGCCCGCGCCGAAGGGGTCCTGTAAGGCTGTCCTTCAACTCACCTGACAATTGCACGCTCCCCCCCGGTTTCGCCTGTGGCTTGAGGGATTATCGGGAATCCTGGTTCTCAGCGGATCTGCGCCTGTTATTCGGTCAGTCGAGCCACAAAGTCCTGCAGCGCAATCATTCATAACGCTGAAAAAGAGATTTTGGCGCGACCGCTTATAATCATCTTGATGATACCCCGTGAGGATCGAGAATTTTATTCAATTACTTCAATGATATAAAAAAGCGGTTCCGCGTTTCCAAATTCGCGACGGCGCGCATTGCGCCTTTTCCCACAGACCACGCCAGCACCCCTGAAACACGAGCCTGCGTCTCGGTATTTTCGCCCGAGAGGCGATCTTGTGTCCTTGTTAACACGGCGGTTGGATTCTCATGGTTAAACAAAGGGACAACTCGGTGACACCCCTATCTGGTCTGGTATAGTGATTGCACGATGCGGGGGTCGGGTAGATTGCATGAAACGCCTTAGTATCATTCTGTTTTTTCTGCTGGTCGCAGCAGGTGTATGGGGGTGGTTCCAACTGACCGCCCCGGCAAAACCGCTGGCGTTGGCTGAGCCTCTACGGATTAACCAAGGGTTGGTTCTCGGCGGCATTGATCCCGGCAATTCCGATATTCGGGTCTACAACGGCATCCCCTATGCGTCTGCGCGCCGCTGGGCGGCACCCGGTGCGCCACCTCAATGGGGCGCGATGCCACGTGACGTGCGGACCTACGGCGCGGAATGCCTTCAAGCCCGAAAAGGCATGAACGGTTTCGTCAACGGCATTATTGATGGTGCCGGGCTGCCCTGGTGGAAGCGTTTTGCTGCCAAGAAGTATATGGCGGCCATGCCTGCCCCGGCCGAAGCCGAAGACTGCCTCTTCATCAATGTCCGGACTTCTAATGTCGGAGGTGAAGCGCTGCTGCCGGTCATGGTCTGGATCCATGGTGGCGGCCATCAGGCCGGAGCCGGCTCCTCGGAAATCTACCAGGCCAATGCCCTGGTCGAGAATGGCGTTGTGCTCGTCACATTCAATTACCGGCTTGGCCCATTCGGTTATCTGGCCCACCCCGCCTTGACCGAAGAAGCCGGTACGTCTGGCAATTACGGCCTGATGGATCAGGCCGCGGCCCTCCGCTGGGTACGGGACAACATCCGCTCTTTCGGGGGCGACCCAGACAATGTCACCATTTTTGGCGAAAGCGCCGGCGCCCAGTCCATCAGTGAGCTGATGGCAACCCCCATGGCGGACGGGCTCTATCACAAAGCCATCCTCGAAAGCGGGACGAGCAGCTACAACGCCAACTATCTCGACAAGGCCCCTCTGCCCGGATCGCGAAGCATGGAGTCTGTCGGCGAAGAATTCCTCAGCGCCTTCGTCGGCAAGGCGGCAACCGCTGCAGAACTGCGTTCCATCCCCGCCGCATCGATCGTCACTCGGGCGGAACAGCGCGTGGATCTCGTCGGCTACTTCGTTCCGAACGTCGATGGAAAACTCCTGCCGGATACGATCGGCGCCACGATCCGTTCTGGCGAAGCCCCCAAAGTTCCCATTCTCGCAGGCTACAATGCCGATGAAGGCAGCCTTTTTTACGACGGCTTCCAGTCCCCCACTGTTCTGACCCACAACATTACGGGTTCCCTGGAAGAACGCGAGCAGCATCTGGCTGAAGTCTTCGGTGAAAATCCGGCAAAGGCCCTCCAGGCACTCTACGGAATGGACCAGCTGGCCACCTGGGACGAAGGCGCGGCCGACATGCTCGGCGATGACATGTTCGGCGTACACATGCGCTTTGTCGGCAAGGCAAACGCCATATCCGGGCATCCAACCTGGATGTATTTCTTCACCCGCGCGACGCCCACTCGCGGCCAGTCGATCGGCGCCTATCACGGTTCTGAAATCCCGTTCGTCTTTGGGTCGTCTTCCCCCCTGCTGCCCATGTCCGACAAGGACGAGAAGCTGGCCGAAACGATGCAGACCTATTGGACCAATTTTGCCCGCAACGGTGATCCCAATGGTCCGGGCCTGCCGGAATGGCCGGCTTATGAGCTGAACTCGGATGAGTGGCAGGTACTGGATCATGAAATCCTGACGGTTGCCGGGGTCCGCGCCCGCAAGCTGGATATTCTCGAAGAGCACCTGATCGACCGAATTGATGCGGTCACCCGGGCCACCTCGCCACAGGCACCGTACGAAGCCACCCTGATGACGACCGTGCCGAAATCAGGCGACGAGTAGGATCTCGCAAATTGCCGTCAGGCCATCGCGGTCGATTTCATCAAAGGCATCCGGCTCAGTCGAGTCGACATCCAATACAGCTGCGAGCTGCCCCTCCGCGTCGAATACCGGCACAACGATCTCGGAATTTGTCGCGGAATCACATGCAATGTGTCCCGGGAAGGCATGCACGTCCGGCACGATGATCGGCTCCTGCGTCGCGGCCACATGACCGCAAACGCCTTTGCCGAAAGGTATCCGCAGGCAGCCAAGCGTTCCCTGGTACGGACCGACCACGAGCTCACGCTCTTTCAGGGGATCGACGACATAGAATCCGGTCCAGAAATAGCGCGGCCGGAAGGCCTGGGCCAGGATACAGCTCGCGGTCGCATAGCGAGCCGTGACCGAGGTTTCCCCGGCAACCACGCTCTCAATTTCCGCTTTCAGGTCGCGATAAACCGCCGCCTTGTCCATGGTCTGCCTCATCTCTGCCTTGGCTGCGCTATATCGGTTGGCCAGACCGGCTTCGCAATAGGGCGTTGAAGCCAGCTGCGACCTCTGAAATAGTCGGTCGGTCGAGGCAGGCGGTCCCGCCGCCAGCAGAGGAGTATCCGGTGCGGTTGAGGTTGAGGACAGGAACTGCCCTTGCGCTCGCCTGCCTGCTCGCCGGACCCATTTGCGCAAGCGCCGCAAACGCACAGGAAACAGGCGATGCGAATGCACCGCATGCCGGCCCGATCGTCGTGCCCCCATCCATTGACGCCGACCCTGTGCTGGACGACGAATTCGCCTACAAAGCTGAAGACTGGCGGCCGCAGACTGACCTCGATGCCCTGGACCGGGCCCATGCCGACTATCTCAATCGCCGCGACATGCAGCTGGAACGTCCGGAGTGGGAAGCTGAGCCAATTGCCCCTCCAGACCCTCCACCGCAATGGCTGAAATGGCTGGGCGATTTGCTCGGCAATCTGTCACCTTTATTCCAATTCATGTTCTACGCCGTCATTGCGGCGGTTGTGCTGGGTTTTTTGTACTTCGTGTTCGGCGAAGCGATCCGCGTCCGCTTTGGCAAGCGCGGAGAAGGCAGAGTGGATGAGGGCGACGATATCCTGATCGACGTGCGCCCCGATGCGGGCATGGCACGCGGCCTGCTCGAAGAAGCCGACGCGCTGGCACGCGCCGGCAAGTTCGCTGAGGCCGTTCACCTGCTCCTCTTCCGCTCCATCGAGGATATCCAGACCCGCCTCGAAGGCGGCGTGCCGAAATCGCTCACAGCCCGAGAGATCGGCGGTCTGCAACACTTGCCGGAACGCGCGAAAAGCGGCCTCGGCCCGATCATCCGGATCGTCGAGCGGAGCTTCTTCGGCGGACGCCCTGTGGATTCAGAAGGATGGCAGGAAGCGCGTGCTTCCTATGAAGACTTCGCGTTCGGTGAGGGTTGGGCATGACCGAGACCTCGCAATCCTCTGCCGCACCGTTTGCGGCCCGCACGGTTGCCATCCTGATTGCGGTGGCAGTCTTCTCCTTCGGGGCCATTATGGTGCTCGCCGGCTGGTCGCCGGAACTGCGTGATCGCGACCGGGCGGGGGACCACCCCTTCTCCACCTCCGCCATCGGATACAATGGCATCATCCAGCTACTGGAAGCGCAGGGCTACCCTGTTGAGATCTCCCGCTTCAAAAGCAATCTAGATGGGCATTACGGCCTGATGGTCCTCACGCTCTCCACACGCGGCATGGGCAAGTCTCTGGAGGAGTATGAGCTCCAACCAGATACGCTGATCGTCCTGCCCAAATGGTCAGGCATGGTCGACTGGACCAATCCGTCCCGCATGAAAGATACCGACCTTGCAAACAAAAGCTCGATCGCCAGCGTGCTTGACGCATTGGGGATCGAGGCCGAAGTCATACGGACTGATGTGCCCGGCCGCATCGCGACACCTTTCGGACAAACGGCAATCAAACCGGATCTGCAGCTCCAGCTGCTCCAGTCAGAGAAGCTGACGCCCATCATTCGCACCGGTGAAGGTGCCCTCCTGTCCCAGCTTCCCGGCCGGGATATCTACATTCTTGCCGACCCCGACCTGATAAACACGTTCGGTTTGGCGGAACGTGAGAATGCCCGTCTCGCGATGCAGATGATCAACATGATGCGCTATAGCGAAGATGAGCCGATCATCTTTGACGCGACGCTGCATGGTTTTACACGGTCTGAAAACCTGCTGCAGATGATGTTCGACATCCCCTTCCTGGGAGTCACACTTGTCGCCCTGGCCGCTGCGCTCTTGCTCGGCTGGGCAGCCACGATCCGATTCGGCCCGCCAGCCCGCGAGACCCGCGCGATTGCCCTGGGGAAGCAAGCACTCGCGGATAACTCGGCTGGTCTGGTGTCCATGGCACGCCGCGAAACACGAATGGCGCCAGGATACCTTTCCCTCATCCGCCGCCGCCTTGCAAAACAAATCGGCGCACCGCGGAAGCTCACCGAGGCGCAGCTTTCTGAATTGTTCGACCGTCTTGGGCCGGAAGATGTTTCCGGCAAGACCTTTTCACAGATTGAAGCCGGTTTGCGCGGCCCCGCCGCCAACCGGGAAGACTTGATGCACAAGGCCCGCGACCTCTGGCGCTGGCGCCGCGATATTCTCAGGAGATCCATGAATGACCCCAGCTGACATCCGCGATCTGGCCACACGAATCCGCGGCGAAGTCCGAAAAGCCGTCATAGGCCAGGACGTGACAGTCGACCTGCTCCTGACGGCGCTGTTCTCGTCTGGCCATGTCCTTCTGGAAGGGCCACCCGGGACGGCCAAGACGCTTCTGGCGCAGTGCTTCGCGCGCTCCATTTCTCTGGAGTTCGGCCGTATCCAGTTCACGCCGGACCTCATGCCCGGAGATGTTCTGGGCACGAACCTGTTCAACTTCCAGACCAACGAATTCACGCTCACCAAAGGTCCGATCTTCACCGATCTGTTGCTTGCAGACGAGATTAACCGGACCCCGCCGAAGACCCAGGCCGCGCTGCTGGAAGCGATGCAGGAGCGGAAAGTCACCATCGATGGCGATGCCTATCAGCTGAATGACCGCTTCATGGTGATTGCGACCCAAAACCCGATCGAGCAGCAAGGCACCTACCCGCTGCCAGAGGCCCAGCTGGACCGTTTCCTTTTCAAGCATACGCTCGACTACCCCTCCCGCGAGGAAGAATTCGCAATCGTCGCCCAGCACGGCACCCGGACCGGCATGAAAACTCCCGCCGCCTTCGGGATTGAACCCGTTATTTCTCACGAGGAACTCGACGCCGCTGTCACCTCCGTGTCCGCAACAAAAATTCAGGACGATGTGATCGGCTATGTTGTCGACATCGTACGCGCGACACGCACCTCGCCTGCGCTGGAGACCGGCGCCAGCCCCCGCGCCGCAGCTGCGCTCGCCACCGCTGCCCGCGCCCGCGCAGCGCTCGATGGGCGTGACTTTGTCATTCCAGATGACGTCAAATCGCTTGCCCTGCCGACGCTGCGCCATCGCGTCCTGCTCTCGCCTGCCGCAGAAATCGAAGGCCGCACCACGGAAGAAACCCTGATGGCCATTATCGAACAGACGGCGGCGCCCCGGTGATTTCCCCGACCGCTCGCGCTATCTTCCTGATGTTGCTCGGCCTGCCGCTGATGGTCGGCATCGCCCTGCTGCGTCCGGACCTCTGGACCCTTTCGGCAGGATGGATTGCGCTGATCGGCGGTCTGATGGTTCTCGATGCGATGATTGGACCGGCGCTTCGCGCTTTCGAAACCGATATCGAGGCTCCGCCCATTCTCTATGCCGGCGATAGCGATCCGCTTCCGGTCACCTTCCGCTTCACACGAGGCAGCCTCCCCGCACGACTGGAGGTGCAACTGGAGACAAGCGAACTGCTTGAAGACGTTCCCACGCGTGGCCTTCGCGGCTGGGAGGGGAATGAACGCCGCTACCAATTCACGCTTACACCTCTTCGCCGTGGCACAGCGAAACTGCTTCGCCTTTGGTGCCGCTGGCAGGGACCGCTGGGCCTCATCCAGAAGCGGCATATTCGCGACCTTGGTACAGAAATCGTCGTCACGCCCAATATCCGCTGGGTGAAGGATGAGGCCGTGCGCCTGTTCTCCCGCGACGCCGAATTCGGCATCAAGACACAGATCGAGCGCGGCGACGGCAGCGAGTTCGACGCCCTGCGCGAGTTCGCCGCCGGCATGGACCGCCGGGCCATCGACTGGAAACACTCCGCCCGCCACCGTCACCTACTAGCGAAGGAATTCCGCACCGAGCGCAACCACAATATCGTCTTCGCCTTCGATACCGGCCGCCTGATGAGCGAACCGCTGGGCGGCGTGCCGAAGATCGACCGGGCCATCAATGCGGGCCTCCTTCTCTCATATGTCTCGCTGCGCAATGGCGACCGGACGATGTATTTCGGCTTCGATGCGAAGCCCGGGCTTGCCAGCGGTTTCCAGTCCGGTTCCCGGAGTTTTCCGCGCATGCAGAGCCTTGCCGCCCGGCTCGACTATTCGGCTGAGGAATCCAACTACACACTCGCACTCTCCACCCTGGCCAGCCAGCTGGAACGGCGCAGCCTGATCATCATCTTCTCTGACTTCGTCGACACCATCTCCGCTGAGCTGATGCTGGAAAATGTCCGCCGGCTGACCGACCGGCATCTGGTCCTGTTCGCAACTTTCGAAGACGAAGCGCTCTCCTCCATGGCGGATGCGCCGCCGGAAACGACCGAGGATGTCTCCCGCGCCGTGATCGCAGGCAATCTCCTGTCCGAGCGCGATGTCGTTCTGCGGCGGCTGCAGCGGATGGGCGTGCAGATCATCGAGACCCGGCCGGAACACTTCGGCGGCGCCCTGCTCTCCCGGTACCTTGAGATCAAGAGGAGGGACATGCTTTGAGCGACATGCTGAAGTCCTACCGCTTCCGCGAAGAGCGGGAGTCCGACTGGCGCAAGCTGGACCTGATCCTCACCCGCGCCGAAAATTCCGGCGTGAAAGCGCTGTCGGATGAAGACATGATGACGCTGCCGCATCTCTATCGGCAAGCCGTCTCGTCCCTTTCGGTCGCCCGCTCCATTTCGCTGGACCAGAATGTCATCACCTATCTGGAAGGCCTCTGCACGCGGGCCTATTTCTATGTCTACGGCGCACGCACCTCCCTTGGCGAGCGGATGGCGCAATTCATTCGCGCCGACTGGCCGGAAGCCGTGCGCGGGGCGGTGCTCTCCACAATTCTCGCGGCCCTCTTCCTGTTCGGCGGCGCAGCGCTCGCCTTCTTCCTCTGCCTGCAGGACATGGACTGGTACTGGACCATTCATGGCCACAGCTTCGGCGAGATCCGCACACCGGACGCGACCGTGGAACAGCTGCGCTCCACAATCTACACTGAACCTGGCGAGATCGGACAGGACCGGCTGACCGCCTTTGCCGGCTTCCTGTTCAACAACAATGCGCAAATTGCGCTCTTTGCCTTTGCACTCGGTTTTGCGTTCGGCATCCCGACGGCGTGGCTGCTTGTCTGGAACGGGATCATTCTGGGATCCATGTATGCGGTCTTCTGGGACAAGGGCCTTGGCTATGAGTTCACCGGCTGGCTGCTGATCCATGGGGTCACGGAATTGTTTGCCATCGTGCTTGCAGGCGCAGGCGGTTTCGTCGTCGGCGGCGCGGTCGCATTCCCGGGGCGAATGTCCCGCCTGACATCTGCGAGGCAGTCCGGACAGAAAGCGGCGACCATTGCGATGGGCTGCGTGATCATGCTGATCATCGCCGCAATTCTGGAAAGCTTCGGACGGCAACTGATCAATTCCGATACGATCCGCTACGCCATCGCCGGTACGACGCTGGTGTTCTGGCTGCTCTATTTCTACCTTCCCCGGCAGAGGCCAGGCACATGACAGCCCAGGCAGCCACACCTGTAAAGCAGATGGAAATCGAAGCCGCCCGCCGGCGCCGGGCGCGCATGGCGGAGGCACAACGCCTCAACAAGATGACACGGGAACTGGTCACCCCGGAAGGCGCAAAGTTACACCTGAAGCTCGCCACAGCAGCAGAGCGGGCCGGCGCCTTTGCGATGGATGTGGCCATCCAGTGGGCCATCGTGATCGGCACTTTGCTCGGCCTTTCCTATGGCGCTGCGTCCATGGGCATCCAGAATGTGAACATCGCATTCGCCTTCTGGCTGGTGTTCTATTTCTTCATCCGCAACTTCTATTACATCTTCTTCGAGATCGGCCGGAAGGCCGCCACGCCCGGCAAGCGCGCCCTGGGCCTTCGGGTGGCTTCCCGCGATGGTGGACGGCTGACGGCCAATGCGGTGCTGGCCCGTAATTTCACGCGGGAAATCGAAGTCGGCCTGCCGATCCAGTTCCTGCTGATGGGCGGCGACCAGCTGGGCGCCTGGATGGCCGTCTTCGGCCTGCTCTGGTCCGGCGTGTTCCTGTTCTTCCCGGTCTTCAACAAGGACAAGCTGCGCGTCGGTGACCTGATCGCCGGCACCTGGGTGATCAAGGCGCCGAAAGTGAAACTGATGGGCGACATTGCGCAGGTCACCGTCACCGCCCCGCGCACAAACATGTTCGCCTTCACGCCGGAACAGGCAGACGCCTATGGCATTCACGAACTCCACGTTCTGGAAGATGTGCTGCGCCAGTCGACCGGCGATATCAAGCAGCAGGTCGCCGAACGAATCCGCACCAAGATCGGGTGGGTCGCCCAGCCCGGCGAGACCGACATCGCCTTCCTCGAAGCCTATTACGCGGCCCTGCGCCGCCGGCTGGAACAGCGCATGCTGATGGGCGACCGGAAAGCCGACAAGTTCGACGTGCGGCGATAGAGCCAGCACGTTCGCCGGGAAACGCCTCGGCGTTCCGGCAGGTTCCTGGTTGATGGTGAGGTCGGCTCGTGTCGGGCTCCGGCCATGCCTTCAACGCTTCGATCAGCTGAACGGTGAGCCCACCCGAGATGAGGGCCACGGCGCGGTGCATGGCGTGGGTCTTTGCAATGGGAACGATGTAGGGTTTCGGCTCGCCTGCCGCCTTCTGGCGCTGCAGCGTACGGGCGAGGCATTTGGCCCGACGCTCGGCGCCCTGAAGCGCTTCGAGCATGGCCTGCCAGCGATCAATCAGGGGGGCGAGCACAGGCCCGCGCATTGGCACGATGATGGGCCCATGCAGGAAGTCCGGCGCTTTGCCAGCCTTCGTCGGCACGAGCGAGCACGTATACTTGCTCTGCGCGTCACCTTCGCTCTTCTCAAAATAGTTTGAGCCGAGGCGCGGCTTAACCGGCGCGAGCTGCACATGCATTGCCATCAGGAAGATCAGACGGCGGAGCAGAGTGCCGAGCCGTTTCAGCTCACCGAGGCAGCGGCGCTTCACCGTCTTCGAAACCGTCTCCGGCACCTCGCGTAGCCCGGCCTTCAGGCCCGCTTCCGCAATGGCGCGCCCGATCGTTTGCCAGGCATGAGAGAAGAAATCGGTGAGGTCCGTCATGCCGGGAAGGCTGGATTGGGCACCTATGCCGGGAATTGAAGCCCCCTGTTTGCGCGTAACCTGCAGGCACAACGGGCGTACTGTGGGTGGATCGAACCCAATCTGCCCCTCACCCTGCGGCGCTTTGACTATCCCATTGCGGCAGAACTTCGACCTGCTATTCTTCGTGTCGCAGACGCAGACCAAGTCAGATGTTCTGCCGTGTCATCTGGCCTGAGCAGGAAGCGGGAGGGTGTATTGCCTGACCAAGTGGCAAGGGTCACAGCCGTTCGAGGACCGGTGATAGACTTTGTCTGCGAAGGCGAGCTGCCGGCGATCAATGATGCCGTGATCGTTGATCCGGATAAGTCTGCTGTCGTTTGCGAAGTCCAGGCGCACCTGGATACCCAGCATTTCCGCGCCATCGCGCTGCAACCAACACAGGGCCTCTCCCGGCTCATGAGCGCGCGGATGACCGGCGCCCCCATCACCGTACCGGTCGGGGACGACGTGCTGGGGCGGCTGTTGAATGTTGTCGGCGACATCGGGGATGGCGGCCCGCCCTTGCCGGGCGGCACGCCGCGCCGATCCATCCACCAGCCCGCTCCGCCGCTTTCCCGGCAAGGCGCAGAGGTGAAGCTATTCTCAACCGGCATCAAGGTGCTCGACCTTCTGGCCCCGCTCGCACAGGGCGGCAAGGCGGCGCTGTTCGGCGGCGCCGGGGTCGGCAAGACCGTGCTGGTCACCGAACTGATCCATGCAATGGTGAAGGACTATGACGGCGTGTCCGTCTTTGCAGGCGTCGGGGAACGCTCGCGCGAGGGACATGAGATGCTTCACGACATGACGAATTACGGCGTGCTGGACCGCACCATTCTCGTCTATGGACAGATGAACGAGCCGCCGGGCGCGCGCTGGCGGGTGCCGCTGACCGCGATGACGATTGCAGAACATGTGCGCGACCAGGACCAGCGCAATGTCCTGCTGATGATGGACAATGTCTTCCGCTTCGTTCAGGCGGGCGCCGAAGTCTCCGGCCTCTTGGGGCGCATGCCGTCCCGGGTGGGATACCAGCCGACGCTGGCGACGGAAGTGGCAGACCTGCAGGAACGCATCACCTCCTCCAGCCGCGCTGCCGTGACCGCAATCGAAGCCGTCTATGTTCCGGCGGATGACTTCACCGACCCGGCCATTGCCGCGATCAGCACCCATATGGACAGCATGGTCATGCTGTCACGCGACCTCGCCGCGGAAGGCATCTATCCGGCGATTGACCCTTTGCGAACAACTTCCACCTTGCTCGACCCACTGATCGTGGGTGAGGAGCATGTCCGTACGGCGACGGAAGTCCGTAAACTGATTGAGCATTACAGTGAGATGCGGGATGTGATCGCCCTGCTTGGCGTGGAGGAACTCAGCCGCGACGAACAGCTGCTGGTCGGCCGTGCGCGCAGGCTGCAGCGTTTCCTGACACAGCCCTTCTTCGTGGCCGCCGCCTTTACTGGAATGGAAGGCCGCAGCGTTCCAACGGAAGACACGATTGCCGGGTGCCGCGCCATCCTGTCCGGCGAATGCGACGACTGGGAGGAAAGCTCGCTCTACATGATCGGGTCTCTGGACGAGGCCCGGTCCAACGAAAATGCGCGGCGGAAGAAGGCGTCGTGATGGAAACGCTGAAACTCACCGTCACAACACCGCTGCAGATCATCCTGCAGGAAGATGCGGTCATATCCTTGCGGGCAGAAGATGCGAGCGGGGATTTCGGCATCCGGCCGGGCCACACGGATTTCCTGACCGTGATCGATGCCGGCGTCATGCGGTGGCGCACGGCGGAGGCGCCATGGCGTTATTGTGCCCTCAGGGGCGGCATCTTCAGCGTGACGGGCGGAAGCGAAGTGCGGATCGCCTGCCGGGAGGCCATCGTCAGCGAAGATCTCGCCTCCCTCCAGGCGCGCGTCTCTGCCGCGCGGAAGGAGGCGCTGGACGAATCCCGCCGGGCCCGGGCGCAGGGTGTGAAACTCTATGCGCACGCCGTGCGCCGCCTGATGCATGAACTCGCCGCCGGGGGTGACACGCTGGGGTTGCAGCCGGATGCCGACAAATGAGTGAAGAGAGCGACCGCACCGAAGAAGCCGCCCGCCGCGCGGACGCGCTGGACAAGGCTGGCAAAGCGGATCCCGAACCGTCTCTTGCCCGACGGTTCGCGACTATCGGCGCACTTGGATGGATCATCGTTGTCCCTATCCTGACTGGGCTGTTCATTGGGCACTGGCTCGACAAGTGGCTGCACACGGGCATCACCATGGCCGCCGCGCTGCTGATGGCCGGTGCAGCCCTGGGCTTTGTGCTGGCGTGGCGCTGGATAGAGGAACAATGATGCCGGACGCGGGCACAATCATACTCGCCCTGCTGGCCGGATTGGCCGGGATCGGGATCGGCTGGCTGCATTTCTACAGCCTCGAACGGATTGCGGAAATGATTGTCGCAGGCCGCCTCTCCGCCATCGGCCTGCAGCTTGCCCGGATCGTGCTGCTGATCGGCATCCTGTGGCTGTTCGCGCAGGCTGGCGCGCTGGTGCTGCTGGCCGGGGCGGCTGGTGTGCTGGCCGGCCGGATGATCGTCATCAGGGGAGCCCGGCGATGAACGCATCTCCATTCAATGTCGAGACGGCCTTCATGCTCGGCCCGCTCGCCATTACGTGGCCGGTGGTCGTGACCTGGGGCATCATGGCGGTCCTCACGATCGCCTCCTTCCTGATGACCCGCCGCCTGACGCTGAAGCCCGGCCGGGCACAGGCCGTGCTGGAACTGATCGTCAGCACACTCGACAGTGAGATCCGCGCGACCGTGGAAGGCGACCCTGCCCGCTTCCGGCCGCTGATCGGGACGCTCCTGATCTTCATCCTTGCCGCCAACTGGACATCGCTCGTCCCCGGCGTCG
>NZ_AWFD01000003.1 GCF_000682735.1 Hyphomonas sp. CY54-11-8
CTCCTTAAGCAATTTTCCCGATCTGTCTCATGGTCGCTGACGGGGGACACTATCGGATTCCGTCTTGAACGCGACTCCCTCGGACAGCAGCCGGTTGCGGATGTCCTTGTATCCGTAGAACTCGCCATTCACGACAATGTGGACATTGCCGTCTGCGTTGCTAATCGGCTGTGCGCCATTGTCGAGGCCGATGATCGACAGGCGCGTATGCCCCAGGAACATGGACTGGTTGTCCGACACCCAGGTTGCTGAGGACTCCGGCCCCCGGTGGGTGAGTGTGGTGACTGCTTTGTCCAGCGTCGCAAGCGACACTTTCCCGATTCCTGCGATCAGGCCGCACATGGCGTTTTCTCCGTTTTATTCTGGAAATTGGTCACCCAAGTGCCTTCAGCATCTGCGGTACGAGAGCTTCATTGTGGATGCAGATATTGGCGACAGATTCATGGGAGAAGGTAGAGCCTGTGTACCAGGTCTTCCGTTCGCCCTGCATCTGGCGCATCCGGGCGATCAGGCCCTTCTTGATCGCGTCGGGATCGTATTCGGCGAAATACTCCCAGATTTCCTGCTGGATGACGGCATTGATACTGCCGCCGCGCTTAGTGACTTCCTCGCGCAGGATCTCGATCAGTTCCGGCCCTGTATAGTCACCGGGCAGCTGGTTGGCGATGTAGAGGTGGCCGCCCAGGCCAGCATCATAGCCTTCGCGCCGGGCGGACATCAGCAAGCCGGGCTCCACGCCCGGCAGGCAGGTCTCGCTGTAATATTCGATCTGTTCCTCAAACCAGTCTTCGGATGAAATCAGCGTGGTCGCGTAGCCGCCCCAATGAATGGCGTCGCCGACCACGCGCTCCGATTCGGTCGGCTCCAGCAGGGCAGAGAACCGGTCGACCGGCATGGCGCAGATCAGGGCGTCAAATTTCTCTTCCGTTCCATCATCCAGAACGACGAGGTGCTGGTCGCCTGATCGGTCGATATGCCGGACATGGCTTTCCAGACGAATATCCATGGGCTTGGCCAGGCGTTCCCAGAATTCGCTCCAGCCTTCCACGGGCATGTAGATCTTGTTCAGCGTGCCGGAGAGGATCAGGTCCATGTCCACCCAGCGCATGGCGTGGATGATCGGCACGGTCTTCAGGTCGCCGTATCCCATGCCGGTGACCGTGCGCATCATCATCTTCTCGATCTTGCCCAGATTACGCGCACGCAGCCAGTCGACGGTGGGGGTCGCAGCTTCCTCGAGCGCGCGCTGTGGTGGCGAATCGGATTGCAATGCTTTCAGGAGTTTCCGGCGGGCCATGACATAGGTGATGCCCTGCACGGCGAGCGGAGCGCCGGGGCCGGAATTGAAGAAATCCCGCGCCGGTATGCCATCGATCTTGTGTGGGACGATCTGTTGGATGGTGATGTCCTGTTCGCGCATCCAGTCCATCACGCGGCGGTGAGACATGATGGTGTAACACGTGCCGAACTCGATCAGATCCTCACCCTGGCGCACGCTCAGGGACTTGCCGCCCACCCGGTGGGTTTTCTCGAACAGGGTGACGGAATGGTCGCTCTGCTCCATCAGGAGTCGAGCGATCGTCAGGCCAGCTGGACCTGCGCCGAGAATGGCGATCCGCTTTCCGCCCGGCTTCATCTGAACTACTCACAACAGCATTGGCAGACAGGACTAGCCCATTGCGCCGCTGATGCAAGGCGAATGCTGCCGCTTAGGCGGACTGTGTAGGAAAACTGCTGCGCGTCGCGCAGAAATCAGCCATTCACCGTCCGGCGAGGAGGCGCTGATTCGGCCTTGAGCGATGTTGCAGCGCGCCGGCCGGAAGTGTTTCCGACGATGGCCGAAGTCGGCAGCGTGATCGTGATGGCATTACCGATCTTGTTCAGCGGCCGCACGGTGATTTCGGCGCCCTGGCTGTTCAGGTATTTCTTGATCAGCGCCAGCTCGAGGCCGCGCGTCACGTACTGGTCTGCACCGGGGCGGGTTTCGTCGCCATAAGGCTCGAAGAAGTCGGCGACTTCAGCCGGGCTCAGCGGGCGGCCGCGGTCGACGATGGTCACATGAATGCGGCCTTCCTCGTCTGGTGTGCAGGTCAGCACGATCGGGTCGATCGAAACCATGGAGGCGCGCTTCAGCAGTTTCACCACAGTCGAAGTAAAGCGCGGTCCATCGATCATGACGACGTCGAGATCTTGCGGGATCGACACCTTGATCCGGTCGAAGGTTGACTTCTCCCAGGTTGCGGCAGACCAGAGCTGTTCCGGCGAAAGAAGTTCACGCAGGTCTTCCGGTGCTTCGTTCGAGAACGTACCACCGACTTCGCCTTCGGCATATTCCTCGATGTCGCGCACGAGATCGAGCAGGTCGCGGGCGACCTTGTCGATGCTGTCGCAGTGGCCGCGGATTTCTTCGCGGGAAAACTCGATCTTCGACCCAGACGACATCGCAGAGGCCAGCGTCATGATGTATTTCAGCGGGCCGGCAAGGTCGGTTGACGCACGCGAGATGAAGCGCGACCGGGCGGCCAGGGCGTCATTGATCGTTTCCTGCGCAGCCAGCAGGGACCGCTGGGTTTCTTTCTGCAGGTTGATGTTGGTGTGCGTTACAATGAAGTTGCGGTTCGCGGACTGGGTGACGGACCGGATGAACCAGTCGCTACCCTTCACCGAAATTTCCTTTGTGCCAAGATCAGTCGCCGTCGGAACAAAATCAGGGAAATAGTTCTGGTGATAGGTGTTCGCCACCAGGCGCTCGCCCGCTTCGGTGAAAATTGCAAATCCGTGCCGCGACGTTTCAAGCGACTGTTTCAGAAGGTCGTGCGCGCGCTCCGTTTCCGTGCGGGACTCGACCAGTTCCAGGGTGGACTGGAAGAAGTTCCGAGAACTGACGAGCAGGGCAATCGACAGGGCAAGGCCGAACAGCGTTGCCGTCATGGCGGTCGCGGTGTGATGCTGTAGCAGGGCCAGGAGCTGAACCACGGTCGCAGCCGTCATGTAGCGGGCGGCCACGCCAACCATTGGGGCGGTGAAACCAACCACGCCGCAGCACATGCCCATGGCCACGCCGATCATGGTCAGCTGCTGGGCTTCAGTCTCAGCGACCGGCGTCAGCATCAGGCCTGTCCACCAGAGACCAAGAATGAATGATCCGATCTCAGCACGCTTGACGAAGCGGCCGGACGGCACCCGTCCTGTGCTGAGGTCGAGCGGGCGCAAGCCACTCCAGAACATGAACCCGGAATAGAGGGCGACGGGCACCCACCACGCAAAGGCTATCGGACAGAAGCCGGACTCGGAGTCTGCCGAGAACATGGCGAGCAGGATCGTCGCATTGATCAGCGTCACGACACTGATCGGGATCTTGTATTTCTGGAACCGGCTCAGCATGTGCAGGTTCATTGGCCCGCGCACGCTCTCATCGATCTTCGGTGAGCCGAAGAGGATCAGGTCAAGGAACGTGAAACGGGTCGCCGCACTGGTCATGCGGCCACATAATCACAAGTCAGATAAGTTATAGTTCACGCCGAAACGCGATTTACAGGTGCCGGTTAACCATCTGTTTATCCGCAGATCTGTTGTACCCACGCCTGATCTCGGACGTCGACGGGTTCTGGGGCGTTAAGGATCGAGGGGTTTTCGCGCCGTCGTATTCTTAACCGGGGCGCCCGGTATTCCACAGGACAATGCCCGGAAATGTCTGAACCTGCCGCCCGATCGTGGGCTTTAGGCATTCCTATACCTGCCCGGCATATGGTTACCGCTCCAATTCCAGGCGGGTCAGGGCGGGTATGGCATTTTCGGGCTCCAAATTCAGCACAGCGCAGCTGTGGGCAGGCTTCCTGGCTGGGATGATTTTCCTGAGCGTCGTTGTGGTGAGTCTGTTGCGGGGCCGCTTTGGGCAACCCGGGCCGGACGGGGACGATGTCATGCGGTTGGTTCAGGTGCGTGACCTGCTCGCAGGGCAGGGCTGGTTCGATCTGCATCAGTACCGCCTAGGTCCGGACGGCGGAACACTGATGCACTGGTCGCGTATACCGGACATTCCGATCATTCTGCTGACAGGCCTGTTTGACTTGTTCCTGCCACAGGATATGGCGCTGGCCTGGGCTATCTCGGTCTGGCCTCCGATCAGTATGCTGATCTTGCTGGGTGGCTTGCTGCTGGCTGTCCGGAACATCGGTGACGGAAAGCTGCTGGTTTTCACCTTCATCGTCGGCCTGTTCATCCTGTTGGGGCATTTCCGCTTCCTGGCGGGATCGATCGACCATCATAATCTGCAGCTCGGTTTTCTCGCTGTCGCCGTCGGCGCTGCGCTGGACCGTCAGGCAGGTTCGCGAAACATGGTGCTCAGCGCCATCATGCTGGCGCTTTCTGTGGCCGTGGGGATCGAGCTCTATCCTTTCGTTGCCGTGCTCTGCGCCTTCCATGCGGTCGATTGGGCCTGGCGAGGCGCGGAGATCCGCAATGGTACAGTGGCGTTCGGGAGTGCGCTCGCAGGGGCGATTGCCATCTGTTTCTTCGCAACCGTACCACAAGCGGCCTGGGGCACAGTCTATTGCGATGCCTTGTCGATCATTTCCTTTCTCAGCCTGGCCATCGGCGGGGGTGGCCTCGCCCTTTGTGCTGCCTTCTTGTCGGGGCGGGGAAGGGTGGTCCGTTTTGCAGGCCTTGTGGCGGTCGGCGCAGCGTGCGGCGTGCTGTTCATGTTCCAGGGGCCGCAATGTCTGGGCAACCCGCTCGACGTTCTGACCCCGGACATGCGCGAGATATGGTTCGACAGCATTATCGAAGCCCGGCCCATGTTCGATCAGCCAGGCGGTCGCCGGCCCTTTGTCGCTTACGCGATGGGGCCGAGCCTCGTCGCACTCGGGGTATCGATCTATGGATTGGTGCGTCGGCGCGATGTCCGCACGGATCTGATGTTTGCCCTTCTGCAGGCACTCGCTCTGGTCCTGATGATGTACCAGACACGGTTCTACGTCTTTGGCAGCCTCCTTGCGATTATTCCCTGTGCTGCCTGGGCGAGAGACGCCTTCGATGCCGGCCGCAGGGAAGGCGGCCAGCGCGCCGGCTACCTTCTGCCACTCGTCCTCTCGAATCCGACGCTCTGGGCCTTGCCGGTGATGCTGGTCCTGCCGTCGCCTGCGCCGGCGATTGGAGAGGAGCGATCCTGCCTGTCCGATGAAACGCGTGCGGCTTTGGAATCCGTGCCGCCCGGCATGATCCTGTCGGATGCGAACATCGGTGCCATCCTGCTGGAGGAGACTCCGCATTCGGTGATGTATGCGAACTATCATCGTGACATCGCCGGCATATCTGCCAGCCTCGAGGCTTTCAGCCTGCCGCCGGATCAGGTGCCAGCGCTGCTGGAAAAGAACCAGATCGATTACATTCTGTTCTGTCCGAATGCGGGAGAGAATACGACCTTCCAGCAGATTCAGCCCGATGGGTTCCTGGCGCGTCTGACCGCCGGGGAGGTTCCCACATGGCTGAAGCCCGTTCGGCCCGGTCCCGAGAACAATTCGTCCGGCCGGCTCTATCGTGTCATCCCCCAGAACTGATGGCCTCTTCCCCTTGCGAGACGTGTTGACGGTCAAACGCCGCATGCCACTATCGATCAAAAGTCGACCAAGTGGAGGAAAAGGGAATGCAATCAGGAAAGGACGGTAAGTCTCTGAGTATCGCGGTCCTCGGCGCCGGCATGAGCGGGCTGGCTGCGGTGGCGAAACTGAAAGAGGCCGGATACTCCAACATCGACCTTTTCGAGAAGTCTGATGGCGTCGGCGGTACCTGGCGCGACAATACCTATCCGGGCTGTGGGTGCGATGTTCCGAGCCATCTCTATTCCTATTCCTTCGATCTCAATCCTGACTGGGATTACAAATGGTCGCTGCAACCGCAGATCCTCCAGTACTTCGAGGACTTTGCAGACAAATTCGGCGTGCGCCCTCACTGCCACTTCAATTCAGAGATCACCGACTGCAGCTATGATGAGGCGAGCCGTACCTGGACGCTGACAAAGTCGGATGGAGCGACCCACACGGCCGATGTGCTCATCTCGGGGCTTGGCCAGCTCAACATTCCCTCTATTCCCGATTTCAAAGGCAAGGACAGTTTCAAAGGCCCGTCCTTCCATTCAGCCCGCTGGGACCATTCGGTTGATCTGACAGGCAAGACGGTCTGCGTCATCGGCAACGGACCGAGCGCGGTCCAGTTCGTGCCGGAAATCCAGAAGCAGGTTGGCAAGTTGATCAACTTCCAGCGCTCACCAGCCTGGTGCCGTCCGCGCGGCCAGCGTAAATATACAGAGGCTGACAAGCGTGCCTTCGACCGGCAGCGCTGGCGGATCAACTGGTATCGCTGGCGCATCCGCGCGTTTGCAGACTTCGGCTTCACCGCCTTTCACCAGGGCGAGAACGGCATGGCGAAGTCGATGAAGAAGATGTGCCTGAAGCATCTCGAAGACCAGGTGAAGGATCCGACGATGCGGGCGTTGCTGACGCCGGACTTTGAACCGGGCTGCAAACGCATCCTGATTTCCGACGACTACTATCCCGCGCTGATCCAGCCCAATGTCGAAGTGATCCGGCAGGGGGTGAAGGAAATCACACCCACGGGGGTCATCGGTGATGATGGCGTGGAACACACTTGTGATGTCATCATCTACGCAACGGGGTTCCAGTCGACCGAATTCCTGAACCCAATGCAGGTGCATGGCAGGGCAGGGGAATCCCTCAACGAGGTCTGGAAAGAAGGAGCGGAGGCTTACAAGGGCGTGGCCGTCCCCGGTTTTCCGAACTTTTTCCTGCTCTACGGGCCGAACACAAACCTCGGGCATAATTCCATCATCCTGATGGTGGAGCGCCAGCTGGAATATGTGCTTCAGGCCATTGGCCGGATCGCCGCTGAAAATGTGGCGGCGCTGGACGTAAAGCCGGAAGCCATGAAAGCCTATAATGAGAAGCTGCAGGCGGATCTCGGCAAGACGGTCTGGGCAGGCGATTGTGCCAGCTGGTACAAGACCGAAGGCGGGAAAGTGACCAATAACTGGGCCGGCAAGACGACCGAATATGCCGCGATCATGCGGGAATTCGACCCCGATAGCTGGCAGGTCATTCCGGCAGAATGAGTCGGAAGATTAAGGCTCGCTAACCTCTTGTTTACCATTGGTGTACGCACCGTTCGAATTTGTTCGGGCGTCATCTGTAGGGGCTTCGCGAATCTTCAATAAAAGCAATGGGAATCGCGTAGCAGAACGGAGCGTTCCGTTTATCTGCGCGCCGTCCCTTGCATTAAAGCCACGTTAACGGCAATGGGTTTATGGGGCTGTGTAGAGAATTACACACGCGCGCCGGGATTTGTCGCCTGGCCGCTCAGGAAAAGAGCGCGGTAAGACATGATTGGTAGCCTCCTCGGCATGCTGTCTACGGACATGGCCATCGACCTCGGCACGGCAAATACGCTGGTCTATGTGAAAGGTCAGGGGGTCAAGCTCGATGAGCCCTCCGTTGTGGCCTACATGACGCAAGGCGGCCGCAAGATCGTCTACGCGGTCGGCGAGCAAGCCAAGAACATGCTCGGCAAGACACCGGTGAACATGGAAGCCATCCGCCCGATGCGCGATGGCGTGATCGCCGACTTCGAAGTCGCCGAGGAAATGATCAAGCACTTCATCCGGAAGGTTCACAACCGCCGGGCGTTCGTGTCTCCGCTTATCATTATCTGCGTGCCCAGCTCCGCCACCAGCGTCGAGCGCCGCGCCATCCACCAGTCAGCCCTGGCCGCCGGAGCGCGCGAAGTGCACCTGATCGAAGAGCCGATGGCTGCCGCCATCGGTGCCGGCCTGCCGATCGATGATCCGGCTGGCTCCATGGTGGTCGATATCGGTGGCGGGACGTCCGAGGTGGCTGTGCTGTCGCTGGGCGGCATCGTCTATTCCCGCTCTGTCCGCGTCGGCGGCGACAAGATGGACCAGGCCATCGTCAATTACCTCCGCCGCGAGCAGAAGATCCTGATCGGCGAAATGTCTGCCGAACGGATCAAGAAGGAAATCGGTACGGCCCAGCCGCCGGAAAACGGCACAGGCATGTCGCTGACCGTACGTGGCCGCGGAACGCTGGACGGCGTGCCGAAGGAAACCGAGATCAATGAAGCGATGATCGCCGATGCGCTGTCCGAGCCGGTCAACGATATCATCGACGCCGTGAAGATCGCGCTGGAAGCCATGCCGCCGGAACTGGCCGCCGACATCGTCGATCGTGGTATCGTTCTGACGGGCGGCGGTGCGCTGCTCCGCAATCTCGATGCAGTCATCCGCGAACAGGCGCAATTGCCTGTGATGATTGCAGATGATCCGCTGCGCTGCGTGGTCAACGGTTGTGGTCATGTGCTGGAGAATTTCTCCAAGATGCGAAACGTCCTCTCTCCGGAGGTCTAGGGACGGTATAATCAAGGAAACACCAGAGGACCCGCCATATGGCACGTTCGGGCCGGTCAGCTCAGAAAGGCGTCCGGCGCTCTCCCAAGCGCCTCGTCCTTGGTGTGCTCATTTTTGGGTTCGCAGCGCTCATCATTGCGCAGTCGGCCCCGCAAATCAGCCAGTTTTTCAACCCAGTCCGCGCCTCGGTCGGTGACCGTCTGGGCGGCGGGGAACAGATCGGCCTCTGGGCTCGGCTGACAGGCCGCGCCGCTCAGGAACAGCGCATCCGCGAACTCGAAGCCGAAGTGCGGGACCTCTCCCGCTACAAGGCCGCCGCCATTTCCATGGCGGACAGGCTGGAAGCGTATGAGGAGATTCTCAATCTGATGGGTGAGCCGCCAGCGCGCGGCGTGACCGCCCGGGTCACCTCTGAAAGCGAAGGCCCGTTCGCGCAGACACTGCTCGCCAATGCGGGCCGGTCGCAAGGCGTGGAATCAGGGTCTGTCGCGATGAACGAAGGCGGCCTTGTCGGCCGTGTCATCCAGCTGGGGGAACGGTCCTCCCGTATCCTGCTGGTGACGGACTTCAACAGCCGGGTGCCCGTGATCGGCGAAGTGTCGGGCGTGCACGCGATCATGCAGGGCGGCTCCACAAGTTCCGGGACGCTGACCGACCTGCCCGAGCGGAGCGATTTCATCGAAGGCGAGCGCATCCTCACATCCTCGGAAGGTGGGGCTTATCCCCGCGGCCTGGTCGTCGGCGAAGTGAACAAATCCGGCAATGACTGGCGCGTGAAATACGCGATGAGCAAAGGCTCGTCCGGTTATGTCCAGCTTATTCCGCCGCCTACGGTGGAACGGCCCATCTCAGCGGGTGACTTGCCGGCGCCGGACGCTGTGGCCAGCCCAACACAGGGGGCGCGCCGCTGATGCCTGGCTCCTTCCTGACCCGGCGAAGGCAGAGCCTCTGGGCCAAATCCGGCCCCACCCCCCGGCTGATATTCGGATCCTTCCTGATCGCCACTGTCGGCCTGTTCGGCCTGACCCGGAACGACATCTTCGGATTGTCGTTTGCCTGGCCGCATGCCGCGCTGTGGGGCGCTGTCGGCTGGGGCCGCGTCGGGCTTTCAGTCCGCCCCATGATCATCCTCATAATCTTCGGCGGTATTCAGGACGTGATCTTTCACGCCCCCATGGGCAGTTTTGAGGTCGTCAACCTCATGACCTATGCGGCCAGCACGGCCATCTCGGCGCAGTTCGACATTACGAACGAGCCATTGATCGCAATCGTTGCGACCGTTCTCCTGTTCGCCGGAGCCTTCCTGCTGCTCTGGATCATGGCTTCGACGCTCGAAGACCATCCGGTGCGGATCCTGCCGCTGTTTGCTGCGATGCTGACGACCGGGCTGCTGTATGCGCTGATCCACAAAGTCTTCGACCTGGGCCGCAAGCCGGGAGAAGCTGCGGGGCAGGCGGCATGAGCAAGGGCTTCCATCCCGATCAGGAATTTTCCCGCCGCATGCTCATGGCAGGCGTTGGCGGCGGTGTTGTCTGGGCGGGCCTCGTGGCGCGCCTTTTCCAGCTGCAGATCCTGGAGGGCAAGAAGTACGACGAACTGGCCAACGAGAACCACATCAAGCTGGAACTCGCGCCACCACAGCGCGGGCGGATTCTCGACCGCTTCGGTAAGCCCCTCGCTTCGCACCGGCGGGCCGGCCGCGTCACTGTCATTCCGGAGCAGTTGAAAGACCCGGCTGCAACGATTGCCAGTATTCGCCAGCTGATCGAACTGTCGGACGGGCAGGTCGAGCGCGTCATGGAAGACATCCGCCGCGCACGCCTCCGCCGGGCAGCGTTCCTGCCGGTCATTGTCGCAAACGAACTGTCCTATGAAGACTTCGCCCGGATGAATGTGCATGCGGTAGAGCTGCCGGGCGTGCAGGTCGAGATGGCACTCACGCGGTCCTATCCGCGCGGACGGGATTTCGCACACGTGCTGGGTTATGTGGCCCGGGCCAGCCAGGACGACCTGGAACGGCTGACCGAAGGCAAGACATCCGACGAAGCCACGACCATCGAACGGATGTTCCGTCATCCGGACATGCGGACGGGCCGGCAAGGCATGGAGCGGTTCGCCGAGGAGTGGCTGCGCGGCAAGCCGGGCTTCAAGAAACTGGTCACCAATGCCGCAGGCCGTGTCATCGATCAGATCCCGGATGAACGTCTTGCACCGGAAGCGGGCAAGGACCTGTTCATCACGATCGACATGGACCTGCAGCGTGTCGCGATTGAACGTTTCGAGGGCGAAAGCGGTGCAGCTGTCGTGGTCGATATCGAGAGCGGCGATATTCTCTCCATGGTCTCGACGCCGGCCTTCGATCCCAATGATTTCGTGAACGGCATCTCGGGCACGGACTACGCTGCCCTGCGGGAAGATTCCCGGGCGCCGCTTTATCCGCGAGCCCATGGCGGTGTGTATCCGCCTGGCTCAACGTTCAAGATGGTCGTGGCGACAGCGGCCCTTGAGACCGGCGCGATCAAGCCGACCGACAAGGTGCACTGCAACGGCTACTACCATTTTGGGAACCGGACCTGGCACTGCTGGAAAAAAGGCGGTCACGGGACGGTCGACCTGCATGGCGGCATCAAGGGGTCCTGCGACGTCTACTTCTATGAAGTCGCCCGCCGGGCCGGCGCGCAGGCGATTGCAGATACCGCCCGCAAGTTTGGTTTCGGGGAAGCCTGGTCGCTCGGCATGACCGGTGCCCGCAGCGGACTGGTTCCGGATCCGGAGTGGAAAATGCGCGCCCGGAAGGAGCCCTGGTACGAAGGCGAGACACTGAACTTCGGGATCGGTCAGGGGCAGCTAGGTGTGACGCCATTGCAGCTCGCCCTGATGACCGCGCGTATCGCAACAGAAGGACATTCCCTCAAGCCCAAGCTCATCGGTCTTGGTCCGAAAGATCCCGACGAGCATGTCCTAGATGCGCATCTCGATGCCGAGATCATGAAGCTGATGAAGTCAGGCATGTATGGCGTGACGTCCGAATGGGGCGGCACCGCGCGCAGCTCTGGTGATCTGGGGCTGGGCGGCCCGCGCCTCGCTGGCAAGACGGGGACAGCGCAGGTTCGCCGCATCACGGCCGCTGAGCGCGCCACCGGTGTCCGCAAAGGCGAAGACATTGAACGTGAGCTGCGCGACCACGCCCTGTTCGTCGCCTACGCCCCGGCGGAAAATCCCAAATATGCGATCTCCGTGGTCGTGGAGCACGGGGAAGGCGGGTCGCGAACTGCAGCGCCGGTGGCCCGCGATATTCTGGCCCACGCCATCCGCACCAATAGCGGCCGTAAACCGGCATGGACGAAGAGCGCCTCCATCAAGCCATCCGCTGATGAGGGCACGCCGACATGAGCCGTGATGGTAGCTTCAGCGGTTACAGCCGGGGGGAGGCGCGCACGCGCACCGCCCGTTCGCTCAATTTTGACGGCACGTCTTCCGGCTTGCTTGGCAAGATGGCGCGGTTGCCGTGGGGAGTCATCCTGCTGATCGTCGCCATGGCGCTCATCGGCATCGCGATGCTTTACTCTTCGACCTATACCAATCCGGCGGAGCAACATCTCTGGAAGCTCCAGCTGATCAGGTTCGTCATCTGCTTCGGCATCATGATCGCACTGGCGATGTTGCCGCTATCCTGGTGGATGAACCTGTCCTGGCTGGCCTATGCGGGCACGATCCTTCTCTTGCTGGCAGTGGAGTTCTTCGGCGTGACCGGGGGCGGGGCGCAACGCTGGCTGAGGATCGGCCCGGTGGCTGTCCAGCCGTCGGAGTTTGCCAAGCTTGCGGTGATACTTGCGCTGGCCCGTTACTATCACGCCATGCTGGGCGCCAATGGCTCCCGTTTCCTCATTCACATCGGCGCAGCGGTCATCATCCTTATTCCAGCCGCGCTTGTCTTCCTGCAGCCTGACCTCGGAACCGCGCTGGCGATTGTCGCATCGGGCGGTGTGGTTGTGTTTCTGGCGGGCCTGTCCGGGCGGATTATACTGGCCGGGGCCGCCGCAGCAGCGGCGGCTGTCTGGCCGGTCTACCAGTTTGTTCTGGAGCCCTATCAGCGCGGACGGGTCGATACGTTCCTGGCGCAGCTTTTCGGGTCCAGCGGCGCATCGACATCGCTTGGCGAGAGTTACCAGATCGAGCAGGCGAAGATCGCCATCGGCGCAGGCGGGCTGAACGGCAAGGGCTGGCTGCAGGGAATTCAGTCCCAGCAGGATTATGTGCCCGAGCAGCACACCGACTTCATTCTCACCGTGATCGCCGAGGAATTCGGGTTTCTGGGCGCAACCGCCATCCTGATCGGCTTTGCGATCCTGCTCGGCTGGTCGCTCTATATCGCGTTCCAGTCTGCCAGCAATTTTGGCCGCTTCGCAGTGGCGGGGGCGACGGCGACGGTTGCCTTCTACGTTGTCTTCAACGTCGCCATGGTGCTTGGCCTGTTGCCTGTCGTGGGTATGCCGTTGCCTCTGATCTCATACGGTGGCACAGCCATGCTGACCGCGATGTCGTGTTTCGGCCTGATCCTTTCGGCCTATCTGCATCGCGACGATAAACTCAATACAACGGGGTTATTCTGACCCTGACGCAGCATATGGCGTTGATTTTTGTTTCTCCGCCTATAGTTTCGCGCGAAACTTTTTACCCTGGGGAGAGGGAATATGGCAACAATCGCCCGCAAGGCAGACACCTGGAGCTCGCGCTTCGGTTTTATCATGGCTGCCGTTGGTTCTTCGGTCGGACTCGGCAATTTCTGGCGGTTCCCATACACAGCCGGTGAGAATGGCGGCGGGGCGTTTATCCTCATCTACATCGCTTGCGTCGTGCTGATTGGTTTGCCTGTGCTGATGGCGGAATATGGCATGGGCCGGAAGTCCGGCATGTCCGCTGTTGAAGGCGTCGAGTCGCTCGCACGGGCTGAAAGCAAGAGCCAGAGCTGGGGCTTTGTCGGCTGGGTCGGTACGATTACGGCGACCTTCATCCTGTCCTTTTACATGGTGATTTCGGCCTGGCTGCTCGCCTTCGTGATCCAGGCCATGAAGAATGGCTTTGCGGGCATGGACGCTGCCGCATCCGGCACCAATTTTGCCAATGTCATCGGGCAGGGCGAGCATGCGCTGGCCTCGAAATGGTACATGCTGGCACTGCTCGCCGCCTTCATCTTTGCCAATATCGCGATTGTCGGTCGTGGCGTGAAAGGGGGTATCGAGAAAGCTGCCAGCATCCTGATGCCGGCCTTCTTCGTGATCCTTCTGGTCATCGTCGGTTTCTCCCTGTCGCGCGGCAATGCCGGGGAAACCTTTGCCTTCCTGTTCCAGCCCAAATGGGAGGATGTCGGCTTCAAGACCTTCCTCGAAGCAGTGGGGCAGGCCTTCTTCTCCATCGGCGTCGGTGTCGGCCTGATGATCACCTACGGCGCGTACCTCGACCGCGGTACGAACATCCCGCGTTCTTCCGTCATCATTGCAGGTTCTGACACGTTCGTGGCCCTGATTGCAGGCTTCGCGATCTTCCCGATCGTGTTCGCTGCAGGCCTCGACCCGGCAGGTGGCCCAAGCCTCTTCTTCGTCTCGATGCCGGTCGCGCTCGGCAATCTGGGGCCCATCGGCTACCTCATGTCGATCCTGTTCTTCGCGCTGGCCCTGTTTGCCGCCTTCACCTCTTCGATCTCGCTTCTGGAAGTTTCTGTTTCCTGGCTGGAGGAACGTCAGGGCGTAACCCGGATGGGCGCTGCGCTCGGCGTCGGCTTCATGCTCTGGCTGGTCGGGGCGGCCTATATCTTCTCGACCGAATATCTCGACTTCATGGACTTCATCACCGGCAATGTCCTGTTGCCGCTGGGCGGTCTGCTGGTGGCGATCTTTGCCGGCTGGGTCCTGTCGCGCGACATGCTGACCTCCGAGCTGGGCGAGGGCAACATCATGAATGTCTGGCGGTTCCTGATGCGCTGGTTCGTGCCGGCCTTTGTCGGCTTCGTCCTGTTCTTCGGCTTCTTCGACAAGATCCAGGACCAGTATCACGTCCAGCTGCCGGGCTTCCTGGAAGTCCTGCTGGGGCCGAACTACGAGCTGCCGCCAGTGGAGTAAATGGTCTCCGGCGGGCGCGTCCCGCACCATGAAGAACACCATGTATGAACCATGAATAAACGGGCCCTCCACGCGGTGGAGGGCCCGTTTTTTGTCATCCGGATGAGGCAGGCGTCAGACGCGGACCTTGGAGCCGTAGACGCCTGCAAAATGATCCGTTGCCTGAATCAGCTTGTCGACAATGCCGGGCTCCATGGACGAGTGGCCGGCATCCGGCACGATGTGAAGCTCGGCCTTGGGCCAGGCCTTGGACAGGGCCCAGGCCGTCGACAGCGGCGTCACCACATCATAGCGGCCGTGAACGATGACACCCGGAATGTCCTTCAGCTTTTTCGCGCACTGTTCCAGCAGCCAGTTGTCGCTGGCAAAGAAACCGCGATTGACGAAATAGTGGCATTCGATCCGGGCGAAGGCGTCGACAAAGTCATCTTCATTGAAGCGGGGCGGGGTGGTCAGCGGCCCCTTGATGGAGAGGGTTTCGCCCTCCCAGCGTGACCAGGCCCGGGCGGCTTCGATCCGCGACTGCCGGTCATCGCCCGTGAGCCGGCGATGGAAAGCCATCAGCAGGTCGTCGCGCTCGTCTTCCGGAATCGGGACGACGTAGCGATCATAGGCGTCCGGGAAGAGGCGGCTGGCGCCGCTTTGGTAAAACCATTGCACTTCCGGTTTCGAGACCAGGAAGATGCCACGCAATACTAATCCGAGAGTCCGCTCCGGATGAGTCACGCCATAGGCGAGTGACAGCGTCGATCCCCACGATCCGCCGAAGACAAGCCACTGACTGACGCCAACATGGTCACGCAGTGCCTCAATATCGTCCACCAGGTCCCAGGTGGTATTTTCTCGAAGTTCGGAATGTGGAGTGGAACGTCCACAACCGCGCTGATCGAACAGGAAGATCCGATAGCGCTCAGGGTCGAAAAACCTCCGCATTTCGGGGCTTGAGCCGCCTCCGGGGCCGCCGTGAAGCGCGATGACAGGCACGCCATTAGGGTTACCGGATTCTTCCCAGTAAATTTCGTGAATATCTGAAACGCGCAGCCGGCCGGAGCGCCGAGCCTCGTGTCTGGGATATAAAATGCGGCGGGGCGGGCGTCTATTCATTCACTCTTCACCTAATTTCGTTCAAACTGCCGTCTGAGGTGGACATGGTACCCGTCGTTACGTACAGAATATTACGTATTGGGGCCCAAACAGAATGCAGGTGGCTGTTTGATGCGTAGCGTATTTCTGGGTGTATCCCTATGCCTTCTTGCAGGATGCGCAACCGTTTCCATGGTACCAGGTGAAGCTCTGGTGCAGGCGGGGCTTTCCCAAAACCAGTCCGCACTGCGCACGGCCTCCACGGAATATTGCGATAAGGCAGTTGATGCCGGCTGGGTGAAATCCAGTGGTGGATTGGCCGGGCTCGCAAACACGCTGATCAATGGCATCACCAATGACCAGGCCGAGGCCGACACCTATGCCGCCCGCATCGGCGCAGGGTCTGAAGCGCCGGCGCTCGTGCTCGCCCGCATCGTTTCCGACAGTCAGGCAGCACGGACCGGGTTGGGCGAAGTCAGCCGCGAAGCCCATACGTTGCTTCAGGAAACCGGCGCCCACACCGCGACCCGCGCCGACGTGATGAGCTATGAGCGCGCACTCGTCCGTGCCCAGATGGCTTACCGCAGCTTCCAGAGTGCGCTTGGCGAAGTGTCCGCCCGTTCTGACATGGATATCGACACCGCACCGGTCGACAAGGAACTCGATGCGTTTGAAGACGTCATCGACAATGCGCGTGAAACGGCAGACCAGCTGGCCGACAAATACGCGTCCGTGAATTCCGCAAAATCCTGATCGCAGCCAACCTGTTCGCTGCCTTCAGTCTGACGCCCTGAGGCTGCCGATGGCAGCCAGTCCCCAACCTGCCAGCAAGGAAACGCCGCCGATCGGGGTAATGGCCCCGAACCAGCGCGGCGCGCCGAGTGCCATTGCGTAGAGCGTGCCGGCGAAGATGCAGGCGCCGATGACCATGCACCAGCCGCCAGTGCGGACAAGACCGCCACGGACAGACAAGGCGATGGCCAGTGCCGCCGCTGCATGGGGCAGCGCGTACAGCGTCGCCGTATGCCACCACTCGGTTCCTTCAGGTGTCAGGACGCCTTCCAGGGCGTGCGCGCCAAATGCGCCGAGGGCGACCCCGCAGAAGCCGATCAGCGCTGCGAAGGCCGCAAGCCGGTTCAAGCGGGCACATCCTTCCGGGGCAGGGCGTAGGTGACGACCGCATGGCTGGATGGCTTGGTTGCACCTTCCACGCGCACGTCCACATCCATGACGGCCAGCGTCTGCCCGATCTTCATGATGCGCGCGTCTGCAAGCACGACATCGCCGATGCAGGGACGCAAGAAACTCATGTTCAGGCTGCTGGTCACGGCCATGGGCTCCAGTCCGGTCACGGTCATGACGGCGAAGTAGGACGCCGTGTCGACCAGGGACATCTGTGTCGGTCCGGAAATATAGCCGCCAGGACGCAGATTCGTCTTGTCGGCTCTTAGTCGCACCACGGCGCGGCCTTCCACCATCTCCACGATTTCCGTGCGCACCGACTGGCCTTCAAAGGCTTGGCGCAGGAATGTGTTGGCTTCCTCCGGATTCATTTTACAGGACATAGTGCCTCCCTCGCGTCACCCCTTGTCGCCGGGGTTTCCCTCGTACACCCTAGCTTGCATGACGAGCCCGCCAAGAGGTCACCCAGAGGAAGGAAGTGCGAACAATGCTCACCGCCGGAGATGAATATCCAATCCACCAGACACCGGAGCCGGTCGCTTTTTCCGGATCCGACCGGAACTTCTACGACCGGTACTTCTACAATGGCTATTCCTCTGACGGATCGGTGTTCTTCGCTGCGGCGATGGGGGTCTACCCGCACCTGAACATCATCGATGGATCGGTGTCCGTGCTTCACAATGGCAAGCAGAGCTCGGTCTTCTTTTCGCGTCCGCTGAACATGGAGCGGATGGACACATATATCGGCGGCATGTCGGTGGAAGTGCTGGAGCCGCTGAAGCGTATCCGCCTGAAGCTGGAAGAGACCGAAGGCATCGCGCTCGACGTGGAATTCACCGGCCGGGCCTTCCCGGTCGAGGAGCCGCGCTTCACCCGCCGCCAGGGGCCGCGGATGCTGATGGACCTGACGCGCATGACGCAGAACGGGCAATGGTCCGGCAAGCTGCGGATTGACGGCAAGGAAATCGAGGTCAATCCCGACAGCTGGTCCGGGACGCGGGACCGGTCCTGGGGCGTCCGCCCCATCGGGGCCCAGGACACCCAGCCACTGATCCCGCCGCTCGAGCCGCAATTCTACTGGATCTGGACACCGACAAATTTCGCGAACCAGGCGCTCTATTTCCACGTCAATGACGATGGCGAAGGGGAGGCGTGGAACAAGCGCGCTGTCCTGGCTGCGGATGGCGCGAAACATGGCGAGCACCTGCATCTCGACGATGCGCAGATGGACGTGACCTATGCGCCGGGTACGCGCCGCATGGCGAAAGCGCGCCTCAGCATGAATGACCGTCAGGGCAGTCCGTATACGGTGGACTTCGAGCCCATGGGCACCTTCCTGATGCGCGGCATCGGATACGGCCACGCCAAGTACAAGCATGGCATGAGCCATGGCGACCAGCTGGTCGTCGAGCGCGAAGACATGGACCCGAATGCACCGTGGAACATCCCGGAGAATCTGCACATCCAGGAAATCGTCCGGGCGAAGCTTTCCGGCCCCGGTGGCCAGACTTCCGAAGGGATTGGCGCGTTCGAGCAGCTGTTCATGGGGCCGCACAAGCCGAGCGGCTTCAAGTCCATGCTCGACGGCGCAGGCGAATAGGGCGGATCAGCCCGCCATCGCCTGCCAGACATGGGCGGCCAGCGTGATCGCACGCATGTCGCCCGTCGTCGTGCCTTCCATCCGGTTCATCACATAGGCGATGGTCATCCGGTTCTGCATGTCGACCAGCACGATGGAGCCGCCATAGCCGCCCCAGAACATCGACTGATCGTTCAGGGCCGGTGACAGCGGGCCGGAGAGGCCATAACCGAGCCCGAACCGGACCGGTATGCCGAGCACCATATCGGTGCCGTCTACCTGGCACTCCAGCGCCTTGCGGCATCCGGCTTCCGACAGGAAGCGTTTGCCGTTCATCACGCCGCCATTGGCAAGGATCGACTGGACAGTCGCGACGGAGCGGGCATTGCCCGTGCCGCCCGCGGCAGGGATCTCGGCCCCGCGCCAGGCGCGTGTCCGTGTTTCCGACACGTCGACCTCCGGGTTTTCAAACGCGACGCGCTGGATTTCATTTTGCGCTGCGCCGCCAAGGCCTGCGCCCGGCGGCGGCTTCAGGTCTGCCACCCGGTGATCTTCCGAGGCCGGAAGACCGATATGGAAATCCGCGCCCAGCGGCTCGGCGAACTCTTCCCGGAACACGGTGCCGACCGTGCGCCCGTCAATCCGCCGGATCACTTCGCCGACGAGATAGCCTTGCGTGATCGCGTGATAGCCGGAGGCTGTGCCGGGTTCCCAAAGCGGGGCCTGCGCCGCGAGCAGGCGGGTCGCCTTGTCCCAGTCATAGAGATCGTGCTTGCCCAGCGGTTCTGTCCAGCCGGAAAGGCCGGACGAATGGCTCATCAAATGGCTGACTTTCACGGCTTCCTTGCCGCTCGCTGCAAACTCCGGCCAGTACGCGGCGACCGGCGCATCGAAATCGAGCTTGCCTTGATCGGCGAGCCACAGGGCGGTCAGCGCCGTCATCGTCTTGGTCGTCGAATAGACGTTGACGATCGTGTCCTTTTCCCAGGGGCGTGTGCGTTCCTCGTCAGCCCAGCCGCCCCAGAGGTCGATTACCGGCTCGCCATCCTTGACGACGCAGAAGGACGCGCCGATGTCGGTGCCGTCATTCAGGTTTTTCTCGAACTGTTCTCTTACGGCGGCGAACTTGTCGTCCACGATGCCGCCAACTTCCCCGTCAGCCATTTATTCCTCCCGGTTTTTAGCCTGTTTTTCCCGGGAGGGTAGCGGTGCAGCCGGGCCGCGGCAATCGATTGATCGGGCCGGCCTAGTGTTTTCCTGAAAGACCGTAGAGGAACATGCAGACGGCCCGGTCCACGCTGGTGCGGACGTCGTCTTCCGTCGGGCGCACATTGGCGTCCAGCAGCGCGCGGCTTTGCAGCGGCGAGCGGACCATGTCGAGGAAGAGCGAGCCCAGCGTCTCATACTGGTCCGATTGCGGAATTTCCCCGGCATCGGCCCGGTCCTGCAGGTAAGCAGCGAGGCCTGCGCGCACCTTGTTGGGGCCGAGCTTCATGAAGGTCGCGGCGATGTCGGGATACTTCTTCGCCATGCCGACAATCAGGCGGTAGAGCTCCAGAGAATTGGGCTGGACCAGCTTGCCGGCAAACTGCTCGCCGATGCGGCGCAGGCCTTCCTCCACCGGCGTGTGCGCCTGAAGTTCGACTTCCAGCGTGGCGGTCACTTCCATCATGCGGGTTTCCAGCATGGCCAGGAAGATGCCTTCCTTGTCACCGAACTGGGAATACAGCGTCGCGAGAGAACCGCCGGCCCGCCGGACAATTTCCGACATGTTGGCGGCTTCAAAGCCTTGTTCCAGAAAGACTTCCTGGGCTGCTTCAAGAAAAGCGGCGCGCCGGATTTCGGCGCGCGATGCCCCTTCGGGCGCCTTGATGGCGGCTGGGGCGGAGGCTTTGGGCTTCTGAATACTGTTCATGGGTTGATTTTGGTGTAACGCGGATTACATTGCAAGCGATGTAACCAGAATTACACATTTTGGGTCTACCACCGGGATCCAGAACCAATACCGCGGAACTCCTCCCATGGCCGTACAACCCTTCAAGCGTGACACCTCCCAGCCCGCTGCCGTTCCTCCTGCGGCGCGGGCACCCAACCAGGCCGAAACCCCTGCGGCCAAGATGCCGGACCGCGCCCCTGAGAACGATGCCCCCGTTCAGCGCGCCCCTTCGCCCGAAGGGCAGGGCCTGGTTGCCCGTTTCAAGGCAGACCCCCGGAAATACATCCTTTCCGGCGCGGGCCTGCTGCTCGCTCTGTTCGTTGGATACCAGGGCATTCACTGGCTGGTTGCAGGCCGGTATGAAATCACCACGGACAACGCCTACATCCGCGCCGATATCGCGACGATCTCTCCGAAAGTGCAGGGCTATGTCGAACAGGTCCATGTGACGGACAACCAGACTGTGAAGGCCGGTGACCTTCTGGTGACGCTGGAAGTGGCCGATTATGCGACCCGCGTGTCGGAAGCGGCCGCTGCATTCCAGCAGGCTGTCGCCGCGCAGACGCAGGCCCGCGCCGGTGTCGCCGCTGCTGAAGCGAACCTGCAGACGGCCGCCGCCCAGATCTCGGCCCAGCGCGACCGTCTTGCCCAGTCAAAGGCCAGCACTGCCGCGGCCGAGGCAGATGCCACGCTCGCCACGCATGACCTTGAGCGGTATACGGAGCTTGCCGGGAAAGGACATTACCCGAAGGCGAGCCTTGATGCGGCCGCAACCAAGGCACAGGCCGCGAAGGCAACGCTGGACCAGTCGAAAGCCGGTATCACCACCGCGCAAAGCGAACTGAGCGTTGCGCAGGCAAATTACCACCGCGCCGAGGAAGACCTTGAATCCGCCAAGGCTGCTGTTGCCGGCGCTGAAGCCCAGGTCGAAGCGGCGCAGGCCCGTGTGGATGCGGCGAAGCTCGATGCGACCCGCACCGAGCTGCGCGCCCCCTTTGACGGCGTCGTCGCCAACCGCGTCGTCGCGGCAGGGCAATTGCTGAACCCTGGCCAGCAGACCATGTCGATCGTGCCGGTGTCCGAGGCCTATATCATTGCCAACTTCAAGGAAACGCAGGTCGAGCGCATGCGGCCCGGCCAGGAAGTCGACATCCATGTCGACGCGTATCCGGACATGAAAGTGACCGGTACGCTGGATTCCATCGCGCCTGCGACCGGCGGCCAGTTCAGCCTGATCCCGATGGACACGGCGACCGGCAACTTCACGAAAATCGTCCAGCGCGTGCCCGTGCGGGTGAAGATTTCGGATGAGGCACTGGCCTCCGGTCTGATGCGCCCCGGCCTTTCAGTTGAAGCGACCGTGATCGCGAAGGGGGTGGACGGCTAAGCCGCCCAGCCTTGCGCGAGGTTCGCCATGGTCAACGCAATCCGGCAAAAGACATCGTCAGAGCTCGCACTCAACATCGGCTTTTTTGCGATGGTGATCGGGATGTTCATGGCGATCCTGGACATCCAGATCGTCGCGAGCTCCATCCGCCAGATCCAGGCCGGCGTGTCTGCCAGCCAGGAAGAGATCGCATGGATCCAGACCGGCTATCTGGTGGCCGAAGTCGTCGGCATTCCTCTGTCGGGCTTTCTCAACCGGGCCTTCGGTATACGGAAACTGTTCATGATGTCAGCGGCGGGCTTCGTCGTTTCCAGTATACTGTGCGCCGTCTCATGGGATCTCGACTCCCTGATCTTCTTCCGCATCATCCAGGGCTTCGCCGGTGCGGCCATGGTGCCGACCACGATGGCGGCCAGCTTCACGCTGTTTCCCGCCGGCCGGTCCATGACCCAACAGGTGATGATCGGCATGGTGGCAACGCTTGCTCCCTCCATCGGCCCGACGCTTGGCGGCTGGATCACCCAGCACATGTCGTGGCACTGGCTGTTCCTCATCAACATCGTGCCGGGCATTGCTGCGATCACGCTCGTCTTCCTCTTCATTCCGAAACAGAAAGGGGAGATCGCGCTGCTGCGCCGCCTCGATGTGACGGCGCTGATCACGATGGCGCTGTTCCTCGGCCTGTTCGAATGGATCATCGATGAAGGCCCGGGCGACAGCTGGTTTCAGAGCTCGGCCATTGTGAAGGCCTCCATCGTCTGCGCGATTGCGGCGGCCATCTTCTTCCGCCGCGCGCTGACGTCACCTGTTCCTCTGGTGGATTTGCGCGTGTTCCAGGACCGGAACTTTGCCTCGGGCGCGATCATCGCCTCCGTCATGGGCTTTGGGCTTTATGGTTCTGTTTTCCTGTTGCCGCTCTATCTGGGGCAGGTGCGGGGATACTCGTCCCTCCAGATCGGTGAGGTGATGAGTGTCGCCGGTTTCGCTATGTTCATCGGCGGGCCGATCGCCGGGGCGATGACCAAGCGCTATGATCCGCGCTTTGTCGTGGCTGTCGGCCTGACGCTGGCCGCCATCGGCACATGGCTGAACGGGCATCTGACGGCCCAGTCCGGCTTCCACGAATTGTTCTGGCCACAGGCCCTGCGGGGCGCGGGCCTGATCCTTACCATGGTGCCGACCACGAACCTGGCGCTCGGCACGCTGCCGCCGGAACGGGTGGCCAACGCGTCGGGCCTGTTCACGGTCTGCCGGAACCTTGGCGGGGCCATCGGCATCGCGATCCTGACGACGATGATGATCAGCTTCAACCAGATGCACGAACAGCAGATTGCGAGCGGCATGTCGCTCGCCCGTCCGGAAGTGCAATCCTTCCTGTCGAACATGACAGCCCAGATGCAGGCCGCCGGTGTGACGGATCCGGAAGGCACGGCACTGGCGCAATTGGTCTACCGTACAAAGATGGAAGCGGCGGTGATGACCTACAACAACCTCTTCCTGACCATGTCGATGTCGTTCGCCCTGGTCCTGATGGCGGTCATGCTGCTGGACAAGCCGAAAGGCCCGGCACCTGCAGCGGCGCACTAGCCCCAAAGGTCCGGCGAGGGCGGGGCGACCATGCCGTCCGAATATTGCAGGCCGTGCGGCACGTCCTCAGCGAGCCAGAGCGGGCCATCGACATCCATCAGGTCGGCGAGGCCGGCCAGCAGCAAGGCCGGGGCCATGGAGATGGATCCGGCCACCATGCAGCCGACCATGACGCCAAGGCCGAGCGCGCGGGCTTCCCGCACGGTGGCGAGCGCTTCGGTCAGGCCGCCTGTCTTGTCGAGCTTCACGTTGACCGCGTCATAGCGGCGGGCGAGATCCTGCAACTCGGCCCGTGTGTGGGCGCTTTCGTCGGCGCAGATCGCGACCGGGCCGGGACGGTTGAGCAATGCGTCGTCCGCGCCGGCAGGGAAGGGTTGTTCTATCAGCACGACGCCGAGCGCAGCGGCGGCTTTCGAGATCGCGGGCAGCTCGTTCGGATTGAGGCCCTCATTCGCATCGACGATCAGGCGCGCGTCCGGACGCGCAGCGTGGACGGCCTCGATCCGGCCAAGATCGCCCGGCCCGCCGAGCTTCAGTTTGAGCAGGCGCCCTTGCGTCGACTTTGCAGCGGCGGCCATGGCGTCTGGTGTATCGAGGCTGACAGTGACGGCAGTCTCGACGGGCTTCGGTTCCGGAAGGCCGGCGAGCTGCCAGACAGGCGTGCCGCTCAGCTTCGCTTCAAGGTCCCACATTGCACAATCCACCGCGCAGCGGGCCGCGCCGGGGGGCATGAGGGATTGCAGGTCATCGCGGCTGAGACCGGATTCGATTTCAGTACGGGCGTTTTCGATGGCGGCAGTGACGCTGGTGGTGGTTTCGCCATAGCGGGCATAGGGCACGCTTTCGCCGCGGCCGGTGGCGCCGTTCTCCGTGAGGGTGACGCGAATTGTCTCCGCGCTGGTCTTGGCGCCGCGCGAAATGGTAAATGCCGACTTCAGGGGCGAGGAAATCGCTGAAATTTCAAGGTTTCGATTGCCCATGTCCGATCCTGAACGATAAAATTTCACCGATCATGCTTCGCTGTCCTTAAGCATGTTTTGCTAGTGTTGGAAGGCTAGTTGCCAGAGATGACAGTCACAACGGCCCCCGGTTTCGCGCTCGAAGAGAGCGGCGAACGTGCCACCCTCCGTCTGACGGGGGACTGGACGATCATGACCATTCACGAGCTGGATGATGACCTGGCCGGACTAAAGCATGATCATCCCGTGCTTGTGGATGTCTCCGGACTGACCCGGATCGACACCGCCGGGGCCTTCCTGATCGACCGCACGCTGCGCGCCGCGCCGGAAGGCTCAGGTCTCACCGGCACGAATGATGTCGCCCGCCACCTGATCGATCAGGTCCACGCCGTCTCTGATCCGGTGCCGCCGGCGAAGGCGCCGGACCATGGCTTCCTCGCTCTGCTGGAGCGGACGGGCCGCGGCTTTGTCGGCGTCATGTCGGAAATTTTCCAGACGCTCGCCTTTCTCGGCGAAACGATCGTGACGACGATCCGTCTCCTCATGCAGCCCTGGAAGCTGCGCTGGACGTCCATCGTCGCGGTGATGGAGGAGGCGGGCCTCGATGCGATGCCGATCATTGCCTTCCTGTCTTTCTTTGTCGGCATGGTCGTCGCCTATATCGGCGCGACGACGCTCCGAGATTTCGATCTCGAGATCTACACGGTCGAGCTGATCGGCTATTCGATGCTGCGTGAATTTGGCGTGGTGCTGACCGGTATCGTGCTGGCGGGGCGGACGAACTCGTCCTTCACCGCGCAGATCGGCACGATGAAGATGCGCCAGGAAATCGACGCCATGCAGACGCTTGGCCTGAAACCGATGGACATTCTCGTCGCACCGCGCATCATCGCGTTGTTGCTGATGACGCCCGCGCTGACCTTCGTGGCCACGCTGGCCGGGATCGCCGGCGGTGTCGTGGTCGGCTGGTCGTCGCTGGACATCAATCCCGGCGTCTTCCTTGACCGCCTGCGCAATGCCGTGCCGCTGCAGCATTTCTGGGTCGGCCTGTCCAAGGCGCCGGTCTTCGGATTTGTCGTGACACTGATTGCTTGCCGCCAGGGCCTGAATGTCGGCGGCAGCGTCCAGTCGCTCGGCAATTCGACCACGACCTCCGTGGTGCAGGGCCTGTTTGCCGTCATCGTCCTCGATGCAATCTTTGCCATTCTCTATATGGAGCTTGGCATATGACGGACGACATCATCATCCGCATCCGTGACCTGAAGACAGCCTATGGCACGCATGTCGTACACGAGCATCTGGACCTCGACATCCGCCGGGGCGAGATCATCGGCATTATCGGCCCGTCGGGCTGCGGCAAGTCTGTCCTGTTGCGCGCCATCACAGGGCTCAAGGAATTCGATACCGGCAGTATCGAAGTGTTCGGCGAGCGGCTGGAAACGCTTGATGAGGTCGAGCGGGCCGAGGTCGAGCAGCGCTGGGGCGTCATGTTCCAGGATGGCGCATTGTTCTCGAATCTCACCGTGCGGGAGAATGTCGAAGTTCCGATGAAGGAGCACACGCAGCTGGAGCCGGTGCTGCGCCACCAGCTGGCCGATATGAAGATCCGCATGGCGGGCCTCAGCGCCGAGGCGAGCCCGAAATACCCGTCAGACCTTTCCGGCGGCATGCGCAAGCGCGCGGCACTGGCGCGGGCGTTGGCGCTGGATCCGGAACTTCTGTTCCTGGACGAGCCGACCGCCGGCCTCGACCCGATTACCGCGGAAAAATTCGATGCCCTGATCCGCAGCCTGCAACAGGCATTGGGGCTCACCGTCTTCCTTGTCACGCATGATGTGGATACGCTGCATGCGACCTGCGACCGGATCGCCGTGCTTGGAGAGAAACACGTGCTGGCAGTCGGCACGATCGAAGAATTGCGTGCGTTCGATCATCCGTGGGTGCAGGAATATTTCTGCGGCCCACGCGGACGCGCGGCAACGGGACACTAGAAAGGGGGCCCGGACCGATGGAAACGCGAGCGAATTATGCCGTCATCGGCGCTTTCGTCATTGTTGCAACGATGGCCGTTGCCGCTTTTGTGCTGTGGCTCGGCCAGTCCCAGTTCCAGCGGGACTACAAAGCGTACGACATTGTCTTCGAAGGCCCGGTATCCCTCGAGGACGGATCGGCCGTGCGTTATATCGGGATCAAGGTGGGCGAAGTTTCGACCGTCCGTATCGACCGCGCCGACCCGTCCAAAGTGCGCGCCCGTATCCGGATCGACCGCGAAACACCAGTCAAAACGGATTCCACTGCTTCGATCCAGCTCGCCGGGATCACAGGCGTGACCTTCGTCCAGATCAGTGCAGGCTCTCCGACGGCGCGGCTGCTGGAGGCAAAGCCGGGTGAGCCCGTGCCGGTGATCCGGGCAGAGAGAACCCAGCTCGACCAGATCGTTGCGGGTGGCGCGCAGGTGCTGGGCCAGGCCAATGACACGATGGAGCGGGTGAAGAAGCTGCTGACGGACGAGAATGTCGAGTCGATCAGCGCCTCGCTGAAGAATATCGAGACCATCACTACGAAGCTCGCCGCAGATGACGGCCTGATCGACCAGGCCACCGGCACGATGAAAGACCTTTCCCGTGCCAGCAACGAGTTCGCAACGGCCTCCGAGGCGGCTGCGGAGTTCAGCACGAATGCCAATGAAGAGCTCGCCGGCCTTTCCGGACAGCTCGACGAATTGCTGGCCGAGGTGGGCAAGGTGGTCGCCTCAGCCGATGCCGTGATGGTGCAGGGCGGCGACACAGTGCGCGTGGTCAATACCCTGCTGGAAGGTCCGGCCACCGGCGTGGTGGAAGACTCCCGTCTGGCGGCGCAGGACCTCCGCATCCTGATCAGCCGGATGGACCGGCTGACCCGCGAATTCGAACAGAACCCGCAAAGCATGCTTGTCGGGGAACCGGTTCCCTATGAGGACAAACGCTGATGATCCGCTCGATTTCCCTTGCCTTCGCCATGACGGCGCTGACCGCCTGCGTCAGCATCTTGCCGGAACCGGAAGTTCCGGACGGCCTCTACCGGTTTGGCGCGATGACCGAAACCTATCCGGTCGATACGGTCGTGGCCGTTCGCGAGCCTGAAGCCTCCCGCCTGTTCGGCGGACGTGTGATTGCGTCTGAGGATGCCGCCGGTGCCCTGCGCCTCGTGCGCGGCGTGGAATGGGCAGACAATGCCACGCGCCTGATGCAGGTGGCGGTGCTGGATGCGCTGGACGACAAAGGCGCAGGGGTTGCCGTGGCGCTGGAGGCGGGCGCCCATGCAGATTATGAACTCGTGTGGCGGATCGAAGACTTCACGCTGGCAGGCACGCTGGCCAGGTGCGACCTCGAGGCGACGCTTGTGGAAGCGGGCACACGCAAGGTCGTCGCGCAGACAAATGTGACCTCATCGGCAAATGCCGGCGCGTCCTCTGCTGAGTCCCGCGCCCTCGCGCTGGCCGAAGCGGGCCGGGCCTGCGCGGCGCAAGTGGCGGGGTTCGTTTCCGAACAGGCCACGGCCACTGAGCCGGACGCCTGATCGGACGTCAGGTCTCTACAGCTTGCAGGTTCGGATGCCGAGCACCGTGTAGAGCGGGCAGGTGCCCACGAGACCCGTCAGCAGCGGCACGAGGCCGATCCAGCCCCAAGGGGTTTGCGGGCCGACAAAGACGATAGCGATCAGGGCGAGGCCGACAATGACGCGCAGAACGCGGTCGATCGTGCCTTCATTGGTCTTGAACATGGCAGGCTCCTCCAGAATTGGGGGCAGTCTGCCATAAGTTTTCCTGATCGCCATACGTAAAAACCCCGGCCAGTCAGACCGGCCGGGGTTTTTATGTTTGCAATGAAGGACTTATCAGCCGCTTTTCATTTCGTCGAAAGGCTTGTCCTTGTCGACGCGGACATCTTGCGGCAGGCCCAGAACGCGCTCTGCGATGATGTTCTTCAGGATCTCGTCCGTACCGCCAGCGATACGCAGGCCCGGGGCCCACATGAAGCTTTGCTGGAAGATGGCATCGGCCGGCATGCGATCGGACTCGTTGATGATGCCGTAATGATCCTGCATCTCGATGGCCGAGTTACAGATATCCTGCAGGTGGTTCGCGGTGATGATCTTGCCGATCGAGTTTTCCGGTCCCGGGGTCTGGCCGCGGGAAAGGGCCGTCTGCGTGCGGAACTTGGTCAGCTTGTAGCCCTGCGCCGCGACATACCAGTCCGCCAGCTTTTCGCGGAAGGCCTGGTCGGACAGCGTGCCCTGGCTGCGGGCATATTCCATGATCTCGCCCCAGTCCGGACCGGGAGAACCGCCGACCGCAAGGCGCTCGTTCATCAGCGTGACGAGGGCGACTTTCCAGCCTGCGCCGACATCGCCGAGGCGATCGGAGTCCGGGATGCGAACATCAGTGAAGTAGACCTCGTTGAACTCGCGGCCGCCGGAGGCCTGGTGGATCGGACGCACTTCGACGCCCGGCTGCTTCATGTTCACGATGAACATGGTCAGGCCCTTGTGCTTCGGCACTTTCGGGTCCGTCCGGACAAGGAGGATGCCGAAGTCCGAATAGTGGGCGCCGGAGGTCCAGACCTTCTGGCCGTTGATGACCCATTCGTCACCGTCTTTCACGGCGCGGGTTTTCAGGCCGGCAACGTCAGACCCGGCAGACGGCTCAGAGAAGAGCTGGCACCAGATTTCCTCGCCCATCAGGGCTTTCTGGACGTAGCGCTTCTTGTGCTCGTCGGAGCCGAAGGCGATGACGGTCGGCACGCACATGCCGAGGCCGATGGCGAACGGGCCGGTCGGCGCGTCGAATTTCGACTCTTCCTGGCCCCAGATCACGCTCTGCATCGCCGTGCCGCCGCGGCCGCCCCATTCCTCAGGCCAGGTGATCTGCGCGAACTTGTTCTCGGCTTTCGTCTTCTGCCAGGCTTTCGCCTTTTCCAGCATGTTCACGCGGTCACGCGAGGCCGGGGCGGAGCCTTTCGGCTTCAGGTGTTTTTCGAGGAAGGCGCGCGCCTCAGCGCGGAAAGCGGCTTCTTCGGGTGTATCGTTGAAGTCCATGATGTTTCCTCCTTAGGCGGCGTTTTTCTGCTCAAGGGCACGCACGAGTTTCTCTTTCCAGACTTTCGGTCCGCCAGCCTGAACGGCCAGCAGCTTGGCACGGCGGTAGTAGAGGTGGCAGTCCACCTCCCAGGTGAAGCCCATGCCGCCATGGGTCTGGATGTTCTCTTTCGAAGCATACCAGAAAGCTTCCGATGCGGCCACGCGGGCGGCAGCGGCGGCTTCCGGCATTTCCGGGGCATCGGTCGACAGGGCCCAGGCGCCGTAGAAGCAGTTCGAGCGGGCCACTTCGTTTTTCACGTACATCTCGGCCAGCTTGTGCTTGATGGCCTGGTTGCCGGCGATCGGACGGCCGAATGCGTAGCGCTCCAGCGAATATTCCTTCGCCATTTCCAGAGCGCGCGAGGCCCCGCCCAGCTGTTCGAAGGCGAGCAGCACGGCAACCTTGTCCATCAGCTGGTCGTTCAGGCTTGCGCCTTCACCGGCCTTGCCGAGGCGGATGCCCGGTGTCTTGTCGAAGGTCAGCTCGGCATGGCCGCGCGTCGGATCCAGCGTGGAGAGCGCCTTGCGCGTCACGCCTGCGCCAGAGAGATCCACGAGCACGAGGCTCGCGCCGGAGCCTTCCTTGGCCAGCACAACAGCGTGCGTGGCGATGCCGCCATCGGTGACCGGGATCTTGGTGCCGGAGACGGTGGAGCCGTCGAACGTGGTTTTCAGGCTGGCCGGGTCCGGATGGCCCGGGCCTTCGCTGGCCGCATAGCAGCCGATGATTTCGCCGGCGACGATGCGCGGCAGGATGTCGTTTTTCACCTCATCCGACCCGGCGAGCTTGATCGCTTCAGTCAGATAATAGGCCGTGGACGAGAAGGGGACCGGCGCCAGGACGCGGCCCATTTCTTCAGCCAGCACGCACATTTCCAGCATGCCGAGGCCGAGGCCGCCCTGTTCTTCCGGAACAGCCGTTCCCAGCCAGCCCATTTCCGCGATCTTCTTCCAGAGGCCTTCCGAATAGGCCTTGTCGTCATCATTCAATACCTCGCGCACCACCGGAATGGCGCTCTCGGCTTCGAGGAATTTCCGCGCTTCACCGGCGAGGAATTTCTGGTCTTCGGAAAAGTCGAAGTTCATGAGTAGATGGCCTCCCTTCGCCCTTTATACGGGCGTGATTACGTTCTCGGATTGGAAAATAACGTGCTTTACGTGCACGGAAAGCCGTGACCCGGCGGAAAGGTGCCGCAAGGTTTTATGTAAAATTTCGCAGACGGGCTTCATGGCGCGGAAATCAAGACATGACAGGGTGGGCGGCTACAGGAGATCTTCATGGCCAAAGCCCATTTTCACAAGATGCAGCGTGTCTACGTGAAGCCGGTCGGAACCTGGGCGCTTGTCGAACAGGTGATCCCGCATTGGGTCAAGAATGTCGGCGAGCCGCTGAAAGTCACCTATGAGTGCGGGCTGGGCCGGGAGTTCCAGGCGCATGAGCTTGTCTCGGAACAGGCAATGCATGCCGACGAGACCGCCAGTCACGATGATGACCTGCTGCTGGAACATTGGCGCATCGGCCGCCGGTCCACCAAGTGGCGGACGGCGATGGGGCAGCATTCCGGCGACAATCTCGGCACGTTTCCCGTGGTCCTGACCGATGAGGGCGATACCGGCGGCTGGCGGGTCAATCCCGTCGATTTCGACCGCGACCCGCACCGTGTGGAGCACCAGGCCCGGATGATCGTGCAGACGCCGGACCTGTTGCGCATTGCCCGCAAGATTGCGGAAGTGGCAGCCGAGAATCCGAAGGATTTTCCGGCAGACCTGCTGCCTGTCGCCAAACAGTGCGCGATGATCCTGCGCTATGTCTATCAGTTGAACGACGCGCCGGACACGGTCGCCGCGGAATAGGCTTCAGCGCCGGAGGGCGAGCGCGATCCCCGTGCCGAGGCCTGCGCCAAGCATATTGGCCACTTCATCCAATATTGAAAATTCCCGACCTGTCTGCGCCAGGGCCTGAGCGACTTCCATCAGGGCGCCATAGCCAATCGTGATCAGGAAGGCCCGCAGCGCCCGGCCCGGGCCTGCGGCAATCGCGATGGCGCCCCCGAGGCTGCCATAGGCGATGAAATGTTTCAGCTTGTCGGACCCTTCTACCGGCGGAAGGTCCCCGGGCGGCATCACGGACAGGACAGCGATCGCGAGCATGAGGCAGATTGCAGTCATGCCCGCAAACCGGCGCATGGCGGATGATCGGAAAAGCTGGGCCATATGAATGCATTCCATGTGTAACCGGAGTTCAATGCAGGCCTTGTGCCCGCCGGCAGCGTTCCGGCCCTCGACGCGCCTCCCGCCATTTCCTATGTCCAATGAAGCAATTGCCAAGACCCCGGAGCCCTCATGCGAACCGAAACCCCCGTTTCCGTGCAACTTTCCGACTACAAGCCCTATCCGTTCGAAATCGAGCAGGTGGATTTGCGCTTCGATCTCGATCCGGATGCAACCAAAGTCCACTCCGAACTGAAGGTCCGCCGGACGGGCGGCGCTGGGGAGGCGCTGGTTCTGGACGGGGAAGGGCTCACCCTCCTTTCGATTGCGATTGACGGCAAGCCGCTGGCGGCGGGCGCCTATGAGCGGACCGAGAAGGGCCTGACCATCGCCTCGGTGCCGGATGCGTTCACGCTGGTCACGGAAGTCGAGATCGCCCCGTCGAAGAATACCGCACTGTCCGGCCTTTACATGTCGGGCGGGCGCTTCTGCACGCAGTGCGAGGCAACGGGCTTCCGCCGCATCACTTTCTATCCGGACCGGCCGGACGTGATGAGCGCCTTCCATGTCTGGATGGCCGCGGACAAGGCGACCTATCCGATCCTCCTGTCGAACGGCACGCCGGGCGAGACCGGAGACCTCGACGATGGCCGCCACTTCGCCGTCTGGGACGATCCGCACAAGAAGCCAGCCTATCTCTTCGCACTCTGCGCCGGGGATTATGACGTCTATCGCGACAGCTTCACCACGATGAATGGCGACGAGATCGCGCTCGCGATCCATGTCGACAAGGGCGATGCCGAACGCGCCGCCTGGGCGATGGACAGCCTGAAACGTTCCATGACCTGGGACGAGCAGACCTATGGCCGCGCCTATGACCTCGGCGTGTTCAACATCGTGGCCGTGCGCGACTTCAATTTCGGCGCCATGGAGAACAAGGGACTCAACGTCTTCAACTCCGCCTATGTGCTGGCCGATGAATCGACCGCGACGGACGCAGACTTCGAGGCCATCGAGAGTATCGTCGCCCACGAATATTTCCACAACTGGACCGGCAACCGCATCACTTGCCGCGACTGGTTCCAGCTCTGCCTGAAGGAAGGCCTGACGGTCTTCCGTGACCAGAACTTCTCCGCCGACATGCGTTCGCGCCCGGTGCAGCGTATCAAGGATGTGATCCGCCTGCGCGCGCGCCAGTTCGCGGAAGACGCAGGTCCGCTGGCGCATTCGGTGCGTCCGGACCATTACGGCTCGATCGACAATCTCTACACCGCGACGGTCTATGAGAAGGGCGCCGAACTTATCGGCATGCTGCGCCGGATGATCGGCGAGGAGCTCTATCGCAAAGGCATGGACCTCTATTTCGAACGTCATGACGGCCAGGCCGTGACGATCGAGGATTTCTACAAATGCTTCGAGGATGTCACGGGCGAGGACTTCGCCCAGTTCCGCCTCTGGTACGCCCAGGCGGGGACGCCGGAAGTGACCGTCGAGGAAAACTGGAATCCCGAGACGCGTGAAATCGAGATCACGCTGACGCAGAAGACGCCACCGACGCCCGGCCAGCCGGAGAAGCAGCCGGTGCCGATCCCGCTGGAAATGGCGCTGCTGGATGAGGAAGGCAATCTCGCCGAATGGACGACTATCCTCGAAGATGAGGATGTGACCCTGACGCTGGAGATGCCGGACACGGTGACTGAGCCGCCACTCGTCTCGGTGAACCGCGATTTCACGGCGCCTGTGCGCCTGAACCGCAAACTGTCGCGTGACCAGCGCCTCGCCATGGTCCGTATGGAGACAGACCCGTTCAATCAGTGGGACGCTGTCCAGACGCTGGTGAAGGAAGAGATCCTTGCCCTTTCCGAAGGCAGCCAGGCTGAGCCGGACGATGCACTCGTCGCGGCACTCGCCGGCGCGGTGGAAAATGCCGTCGACGACCCGGCCTTTGCCGCGCTGCTGACGCGCCTGCCGGAAGTGGGGGAAATGTTCCTTGAGCGCCAGCCAGCCGATGCGGTTGCGCTGAATGCGGCCCGGAAAAAGCTCCAGTCTGCCCTGGCGGCCAAACTGTCCGGCTTCATCGCCGACACGCTTGGCAAACCGACGCCGGCGCCGTTCGATCCGGGCGCTGAACAGGCCGGGATCCGTGCCCTGCGGACAGCAATGATCGTGCTGCTCGGTGTCTCGCCCGATACGGGCGCCGCCGACACGCTTCGCAAGCTCTATGATGGCGCGACCAACATGACCGAACGCCTCGCAGCGCTGCGCGCCTACACGGTGCAGAAAGGCGGCAAGGCGAACGATGCCCTCGCCGATTTCGAAGAGACCTGGAAAGACAATCCGCTGGTCATGGACAAATGGTTCGCCCTTCAGGCCACCACTGGCGATGCGGAGACGGTGAAGGCGCTTGCGGCCCATCCGGCCTTCGACCTGCGCAACCCCAACCGTGTCCGGTCGGTCGTGGCAGCCTTCACGATGCAGAACCTCGCGGCCTTCCATGCGCCGGACGGGTCCGGCTATCAGGCGGTCGAAGAAGTCATCCTCAAGGCCGATAAAGCGAACCCGGCCCTGGGGGCGCGTCTGCTCACGGCGTTCGAGCAGTGGCGCATCCTGGAGCCGCAGGCGAAGGCGGCAGCAGAAACGACGTTGAAACGTCTTCAGGCGGCAGGCCTTTCCTCCAACGCAGCAGACATTGTGGCCCGCGCCCTCGGCTAAGACAGCGCGTTAACGAAACTTTGAGATTTGTTAACGCTCGGGCAATGATTCCGGCGGACAAGGTAATTTGTGCGAATTTTGCCCGTTTTGCGGGCATGGGATCATCCATTGGTAGACGCGGATAGAAAATCCCAATCGAATCAAGCTTCAGACCCTGTGTCTGAAGTGATTTCAGCACGCCTGAAATGGACCATCGCCGGGACGATCCTCCTGCTCGCAGCGGCCATGGGCCTGAAAGCCTGGGACGAGCATCAGCGCGCCGACGCGAACCTGCTGCTGACACTGCAGGCAGAAGCCGAAGCGCTCGCAGGGCGGGTCGCAGGCCGGGCTGACACGGTCGAGACCGCAATCCGGCTTGTGGCGGACAGCCATGCGTCCCGGTCGGCTATTGCTGGCGCCACGCCGGGCGTCGATGCAGTCATGTCCCTGTCCGATGCGAAACTGGCGCCGGATGGCAGCCGGCTCGACGCGGCTGCTTCGGTGGCGGAGCGCCTGATCGAACATGGTCAGCGCGCCGGCCTGTCAGAGCTTGGCGATGTGGTTCTGGTCACGGGCAGCGAACGGAATGCCATCATCGCACTCGCCCCGGCGGGCACATGGTTACCGGCAACCATGCCGGGACGCGAGATTTCGCTCGTCTCCGGCGGACTTCAGATCGTGGCAGGTGATCCGGTCCCGCGTCCGGCAAATGGGCTTCGTCCAATCCGTCAGGCCGGATTCGAAAAGGGTGAGGGCATGCAGCGGTCCGCCCTGGCATGCAGCGATCTCGCCGGTGGCGGCCTCGCCGTCTGCAACACCACCCGCGCAGACGTGTTCACGCGGGACGATCTGGTCAGCCTGCTGATTTTTGCGCTTCTGCTTGCTGCACCTGTCCTGGCCATCACGGGCCTTCTGGGCCGCCTATCGAAACAGCAGGCCAATACGATTGTGGAAGCCGCGCGGGACGAACAGGCCGACCGGATCATGGCGACCGTCATGCGCAGCGCCCGCGCCGGCTATTGGGAATGGACGCCGGACCAGACGTCAGTCTTCTTGTCTGAAGCCTCGAGCGAACTGCTCGGCCTTGAAGGCATGCGCACCGTGTCGCTCGGCAATCTGCTGAAACAGGTTCATCCCGAACATCAGGCACGCGTGCGCGAGGCGATCGAGAAATCCCGCGACATCGGATGGCTGCAGGTCTCCTTTGCTGCGGCCCAGCCGCCGCTGCGCTGGATCGAGATGCGCGGTTCAGGCACCGAGACGGATGACGGCGCGCTATTCGGCGGTATCATGCTGGACATTACAGACCGCAAGCAGGCGGAAGATCGCGTGAAGGCTGCAGAGCGGCGCCTGCGCAACGCGCTGGAAGGCTTCAGTGGTCCATTCGCACTCTGGGATCACCGCAAACGCCTGCTTTACTGGAACCGTGCCTTTGCCACGGATTTCGGCCTGACCGACACATTGCGGCCCGGCATGACGCACGAGACGGTCACGATTGCCCGTGCAGGGGCTGTGCGCGCAGAGCGCCCGTCAGCGGATGACAAGCAGGTCAATCTGGTCTGCCTGCAGGGTGGCCGCTGGCTGAAGCTGGTCGAGCGGCCGTCTCCGGATGGTGGCCTGATCACGATCGGCATCGATGTGACCGAGAATATCGGCAAGGAAGAAGAACTGCGCCGCCAGAAGGAGCGCATGCGCAAGACAGTTCTGGATCTCGAACGCTCGGAAGGCCGCGCGGGCGAACTCGCACGCAAGCTGACGGAAGAGAAATCCCGCGCCGAAAACGCGGCGAACTCCAAGTCCGCCTTCCTGGCAAATATGAGCCACGAGCTGCGCACGCCGCTGAACGCCATCAATGGCTTCTCGGAGATCCTTGCGAACGAGCTGTACGGATCGCTCGGAGACCCGCGCTACAAGGGCTATGCGCAGGACATCCTGGCATCTGGCCAGCACCTGCTGGACATGATCAACGACATTCTCGACATGGCGAAGATCGAAGCCGGCAAGATGACGATCAATCCGCAACCGATCGATCCGGTCGACCCGGTCGATGCGGCGGTGCGGATGATCCGCCGCAAGGCGTCCGATAAGGATATTGAGGTCGTGCTGGATGTTCAGCCCGGCCTTCCGGAGATCGACGCCGACCATCGTGCCATCCGCCAAATGGTGCTGAACCTTGTCTCCAACGCCATCAAGTTCACCAATGCGGGCGGCAGGATCACGGTGGCCATTCAGCAATACGGCCCGGACATCAAAGTCTCCGTCACCGATACGGGTATCGGCATCCCGGCGGCGGATCTTCCGCGCCTGTCACAGCCTTTCGAACAGGCTGCGGGCGCGCATGACCGTAATTATGAAGGCACGGGGCTCGGCCTCGCGCTGACCAAATCCTTCGCGGAAATGCATGGCGGAACGCTCAGCATTTCGTCCATCGAGGGGGAGGGCACGACCGTCGCCTTCACCCTGCCGATTGCCGGGCCCGGTGAGATGGAAGACGAAACCGGCGACCGCGACGCGGCCTGACAGGTAGTCTGATTAGACAGGCGGGCGCTCGTTCCACGCCAATATACGTGTGCCGGCATTGCACGCGACGATGCCCCAGGCACCCGTCTTGAGCTTCGGCTGCAGGCCGACGGGTACCGCATCCACGACATCCGGCAGGAACCGGGCGATGCCATTGCTGGTGACCACGAGGATGGTCTCTTCCTTCGGCAGGCGGGACGCTTCTGCGAGCAGGGATTTCCAGCCGGCGTGAATGGCGGCCTTGTCCACGGTCCAGCCATCCGGCACGCGGCTGTCTTCCTCCCAGGCGCGCATGGCGTCTTCGCCGATACGGGCGACCACCTTCTCTTCGGCCACATTTTCGTCCGGGCCATAATCGATTTCCGTCAGGAAGGGCAGGACGGTGAGGTCGGGGCCATCCGCGCGGGCGCCGAGGATGGCAGCGGCGGTTTCCCGCGTGCGCTGAAGGGAGGAGCAATAGGCAGCACGGAAGGCTGTGTCAGCAAAGTGGCGGGAAAGCGCTTCGGCCTGTTCTGTGCCGGATCTGGAAAGCGGCAGGTCCGTTCGGCCGCCGACACGCGTGACCACATCACCTTTGTCAAACGTATTGCCATGGCGGCAGACAATGATCCGTCCCATGAGGGTCAGGCCTCCAGCGGGTCGCCATGCTCGGCGACGAGGCGTTCTGCAAGGGCGACATCTTCGGCCGTGTCGATGCCGGGAATGGCGATCCGGTCCGGCTCTACCTCGACGCACTGGATGCTCATGCCGTTCTCGAGCAGGCGCAACTGCTCCAGGCCTTCGAGCTGTTCGTAACGCCCCTCCGGCAGGCTGACATAACGGCGCAGCGCCTCCAGCCGGTAGGCATAGAGACCGATGTGGCGGCACACGGGCGACGGGTCGCCCTTCGTCCGCAAGGCTGCTTCCTTGCGCATGGCAGGGATCAGGTTCTTGGAGAACCACAAGGCGCGGCCGGTTTCATCATGGACCAGCGTGGTGCCGGAAAACGGGGTTTCCTGCTTGTGCAGGCGGAAGGCGTCCAGCGCGTCCCAGGTGAGGCGGACATAGGGGGTCGCCGCATCCGCGCCAGACTCCCTTGCGGCTTCTGCGACGGCAATCACATGGGCCGGCGGGGTGAAGGGCGAGTCGCCCTGCAGATTGACCACAACGTCCGGCGCGGCGCCCATCGCGTCTGCTGCCGCCAGCGCGCGGTCCGTGCCGGAAGGCAGGTTCGGATCCGTCATCACGACCGGGATGCCAAGCTCCCGGCAATGGGTTTCGATCCGCGCGTCGTCCGTTGCCACCACGTGCTGCGCATCGCCAAGCGCGTCCGCCGCCTTCGCAGCCATCGCCGCGACACGCGATACCATGGTGCGCCCTGCAATCATCACCAGAGGTTTGCCGGGCAGGCGAGTAGAGGCATAGCGTGCCGGGACGACAATCAGTGTGCGCATGTGTTTCAGTCCTGGTGATGCCCGTCGAGATCGAATGTTCCATCGCGCATTTCGGTCATCACGCCGACGAAGGGGATGATCCAGCTGATGGCCTCATCGCTGACGCCCTCATCCTGAAGGAAAGCGGTCAGGGCGGGAACAAATTCCTCATGGCGGCCGCACTGATCGACGGCAGCTTCCAGCTCCGGCAGGACAGTGCGGTTGAACGAGTCGGCGAAGGTCTGGATCCGGTTGGACTTGCGGGCGAGAGCGATGGCGACAAACGGGTCCACCTCGCCGTCTTCACGGGCGAGCCGGCGGAAGTCGTTGATCAGGCCGCGGTTTTCAGATGCGAACTTCCGCAGGATCTTGTCCGTCTTGTAGTCGATCCATTCGGCAGAGCAGGGCTCGGGTTCGACCGTCGCACAGGCTGCCAGCGGCAGCAGGAACAGGGTCAGGGCAGTCAGGCGCGGGGTCATCCGGCAGCTCCGGTAAGTGTGTCAGAAATCGAGCGCACCCTAGAGGGGCTCGGCGGGCCTGCAAAGCCTTCGCGTTCAGACGGAAAAGCCCCGGCAGGTCAGTGCCGGGGCTTGGTCCTGGGATTTGAGCGCGAACGCTTACAGGAGCTTACTTTTCAGCGCCGTCGAGTTCGCCTTCCGGGTAGACCTGATCACGGAACGACTTCTTTTCGACGTCGCACAGCTTCTTGCTGGAATTGATGACCGCCAAAGTGGTTGGGGACCGCAGGGCTTCGCCATCACCCTTCACGCAGGCGATCTTGACCGTGTTCTTGCCGTTCCCGAGGTCGACGGTGCGGCTCATCACCTTCGTCTGACCATCCGCAAGGTCGGCGTCGCGGCATTCTTCCACGAGGGCATCCAGGGCGCTGGAGGTTGCGTCGATACGGAATTCGAAGTCGTCGCCGAATTTTTCGTCGATGAGCGCTTCGAGCTTGATGGATTTCTCTTCCAGACGGCTCTCCAGTTCCTCGGTCATGCGTTCGAGTTCAGGTTCAAGCTTCTGGTGCATCTCTTCTGCGCGGGTTTCGTAGACGACGGTCCATTGTTCCGCGCGTTTCTCGAACTGTTCTCCCCATTCTTCCCATTTCTTGCCCCAGGCTTCCCAGTCCTCGTCGGACATTTCGCCGTCGAACTGGACGTCGAAATCTTCGTTGAAGTCCATGACGATGGGCAAGTCGTTCAGCTCGGCCATGAGGGCCTGGAACTCTGCGTCGTCTTCCATGGAGAAATTCATTTCGGGAAGGTTCGATGTAATCTTGGCGGTGAGCTTGGTGATCAGCCTGCCTTCCTCAGCCATTTCCTGGGACAGCCGGTTGATCTCCGCAGTGAATTCGGGACCAGGCTCGATGCCTTCAAAAGGCTCGCCAAGGACAATGATCTGGCGGTCAGGGATCATCTTGCCATTCACGTAGGCGGTGCCGTTCTCGATCCGCAGTTCATGGTGATCGCGTTCGCCTGCATTAGCCGGGACCGAGGAGGTCGCGATCAGGGCGGCTGCCCCGATGACAGCGGTTGCGGTGCCACCGGCGAGGCGGCGGGTGCGGGTCGGAACCGGATGAGTCATGCGGCTGAGGCGCTCCTTCAGGGCATGCGTCAAAGGCAGGCCCGCGCCAACAGGCAGGCGCTCCTGCGAGGCCGACTTCACAGCCTTGATCAGCGTGGCGCCATAAGCGTGCGGCGAAGCGGTGCCCGTCTTCAGCACGTCTGCATCACAGGCGGCTTCCTGGTCCGTGCGGAATGCGCGGTGGGCGTAGTAGGCCAGCGGATTGAACCACATGCAGGCAATGAAGAACTCTGCCAGCTGCAGGGCCCAGAGATCGCCGCGCCGGACATGGGTCAGCTCGTGGGCGAGGGCAGCGCGCTGCTGGGTGTCGTCATAATCCGTCTCGAACCATGCCGGCAGCAAGACGACCGGGCGGAAAAGGCCGGTCACAAGCGGGCCGGACGAAATGAAGCTGGAGGCGATCACCGGCAGGCGCTTCAGGCCGACCTGCATGGCAACCTGCTGTGAAATGCGCTGCAGGCGGGGCGACACGTTCACGGCTTCCCGCTTCACGGTCTGCATGAACACGTGCTGGCGCCAAAGGCTGAGACCGAAGGCAATCAAAGCTCCGCCTGCCCAGACAAGGAACAAGCCGGGCACCAGCAAGACTGACAATGTGTCTATCAAGGTAGGGGAAGGTGCCAGACCGCTCGCGATCACGCTTTCCGCCAGAGGAGGGGCGGGCATGACGGTCGGGGCAGACGGAGAAGTGACGAGTACCGGAAGGATCGCTTCCGGTGCTGAGGCAGCTGCGAACACGCTTGCCGGTTCCGCAGCGGCTTCAGATGACGCGGATTTGGGCAAGCCCAACAGGGGCATCAGGGAAACCGGAACCTGTAGCGGCGGAAGGACCAGGCGGGCCAGCGGCAGGGCCCAAAGGGCATAGGCAACGCCCGCACCGAAATGCTTGGCAACCGGCCGACGGACAAAAAGGATGAGGCCGATCAGCACGGAGACAGCCAGAACGGTCTGCAAGGCCGATGTCATGTCAGGAAGGAAAGTTGCGCCGTTCATTTCTTCAGATCCCCCAGCAGGCGTTCCAGTTCTTCAATGTCTTCCGGTGTCAGGCCGCGCGTATCCGCCAAGTGTGCGACCAGTGGTGCTGCCCGGCCGGAGAAAACGCGGTCCACGAACTGGCCGGCAGCTTTCGCCTTGTAGGCGCCCTCTTCAATGATGGGGTGATAGAGATAGCGGCGGCCATCTTCCTCCGTGCGAAGGGCGCCTTTCTCGACCAGGCGCGCCAGCAGGGTTTTCACGGTGCGGCTGGTCCAGTCTTTCTCATCGCCCAATGCCTCATGAACGTCGGATGCGGCGAGGCCCGGCGTCTGCCAGAGCACGCTCATCACATCGAGTTCGGCGGCGGAAATTTTCATCACTGGGACTCCCCGGTAAGACTACGAATGTGGTCATAAGGTATGACTACAAGCGTGGTCAATGAGTTTCTTTGCAGAGTTGCGTGACAAGTTCGTAAGGTCAGGCTTTGATGCACCGCGCCTGCGTGAGCGGCTTCAATTCAGGGAAGCGCTCCTGTAGGAGAAGAGGGAGTGTCCCGGGGCCGGGGCCAGAGTGAGGGTAAAGGTAGATGAACCGAAGGATGCTGGGAGCGCTGAGCCTGGCGCTTCTCACGGCTGGCTGTGCTGAAACCGGGACAAGCGGCGAGTTTGGCCGCGTACTGGGAGAGGTCCTTGGTTCCGCCACCACACCAGAATCCCAGAGTGCTCTGAGCATTGCCGAGATCGATGCGGGCCTGCGCGAAGCACTGACCGTCGGCACAAATCTGGTCGCCAACCAGTTGGGCCAGACGAACGGATATTATGGCGACCCGAAAATCCGCATCCCGCTTCCCAAGACCTATCGGAGCATCCAGTCGAACCTCGCCAAGGTCGGCGCCAGCGGACCGCTTGATGATCTTGAGCTGCGCATGAACCGCGCGGCGGAGGATTCGGTGCCGGAGGCGCAGGCCCTGATTCTCGGTGCCATCCGCAACATGACGATCAGCGACGCGCTGAACATTCTGAATGGCGGGGACACGGCAGCGACGGATTACCTGCGATCCAGGACGGAAACCCAGTTGCGCGCCGCCTTCACCCCCTATGCCCGGGATGCCCTGTCGAAGTCCGGTGCATTCACGGCAATGGAAGGCGTTGCTGCGCAGTATGGCGCTGGCGGAATCACCTCCAGCCTGCAGGCGGATCTGACCGCCCACGCGGTGGACTACGGCCTCGATGGCATTTTCCTTTATGTTGCCCAGGAAGAGAAAAAGATCCGGGAGAACCCGGTGGCGCGAACGACAGAGCTGCTGCGGCGCGTGTTCGGGAACCGCGGCTGATGCGTCGTTTTGCAACTGAGATGAAAGCCGGCGGCAAACTGGCCGGGATCGAGTTCGGCGATCCGATCAAGCCCTTCGCGGCGGTCTGGATCCACGCCACCGGCTTCAATGCCATGACATACCAGTCCCTGCTGGCACCGCTTGGCCTGCGCCAGCGCGTGGCGGCACTGGACATGCGCGGGCATGGCCGCTCGACCATGCCGGCAAAACCGGGCCGCATGAAATCCTGGCACCGCTACCGCGATGACGTGATCGAATGGCTTGAGAGGGAAGCGCCGCATGGCGTCGTGCTGAGCGGCCATTCCATGGGGGCGACCGTGGCGCTGCTGGTCGCGGGCAAGCGGCCCGACCTCGTCAAAGGCCTTGTCCTGGCCGATCCGGTGATCATGCCGCGCGTCTATTATTTCTGGAAGCACGTCTTCCCGCCGGTCACCTGGATCGCCAACCGGAACATGCTGGCGCGCGGGGCGAAGAAGCGGCGGGCGGAGTTTCCGGCGTTCCGTGAGGCGCTGGAATCCTATACCGGACGCGGGGCGTTCACGACCTGGCGCGAGCCGTTCCTGGCAGACTATCTCCTGGACGGGATCGACCGGGTCGATCACAATGGCGCCCAGAGTGAGGATCAGGTCTGGCGTCTGACCTGCGATCCGAAATGGGAATCGGCAACGTTTGCCGCACAGCGGAACCAGCCCTGGCGGGCCCTCAGAAAGGTGCGCAAGCACAAGATTCCGATCATCGTGCTCAGGCCGAACCGGTCTTCGGTCATCTCCCCGAAAGTGCGGGCACAGATCATCCTGATGAATCAGGCCTTGATGATGAAGGGCGTGCGCGGGACGTCCCACTTCCTGCCGATGGAAGCGCCCTATGAAGTGCGCGATGCGCTATCCGCCTTCATCGCGCGGCTGGTCGAGCGGTTTACGCTGGAAGAGGATTCGGACGTGTCTCGCTCTCTCAGCATCCGCCGCCGCAGGGCGTAGTAGCCGCCTTTACCAGAGTGGCCGGTCGGGGGAGGCTGACTGCGCCAGTTTCTCCATCAGGCGCGTCAGCTCCTGGCGCTCTTCGGGCGTCAACACGGATTCCAGTGCCTGTTCTTCTGACATCGCCATCGGCACGATGTCGTCGTACACGGACTTTCCGGCAGGCGTGAGAAACAGCATCGAGCGCCGCGCGTCCTCTTCAGAGGATTTCCGCTCAAGATAGCCCACCTCGATCAGCCCGGCGACTGCGCGGCTGACGGCGACCTTGTCCATTGCTGTGCGTTGCCCGATTTCTGTGGCGCTGATGCCCGGCGTATCTCCCGTCACTGCCATGACGCGCCACTGCCAGATCGAGAGGCCGAATTCGCGGTCGTAAAGCTCTGCGATCCGCCGCGAGATCGTGTTGGACAGCACGGACAGGCGATAGGGCAGGAATTCACGCAGTCGCAGCTGAGGGGTCCGGGAGGGTTCGGGCATGGCGGGTCCATTCATACTTGCCTTGACGGCAATAAATAGTTACATATGAAACTAAATCTGATTATCACAATAGGGAGAGAACCCATGGCCGACCTGTTTGACAACCCTGCAGGCCTCGACGGTTTTGAGTTCATCGAGTTTTCAGCCCCGGAAAAAGGCGTGCTGGAGCCGGTTTTCGAGACGATGGGCTTCACCAAAGTCGCCCGCCACCGCTCGAAAGATGTGGAGCTTTGGCGCCAGGGCGGCATCAACCTGATCACCAATTACGAGCCGAAATCTGCCGCCTGGTATTTCTCGCGCGAGCACGGGCCCTCTGCCTGCGGCATGGGCTTCCGCGTGCGCGACGCCCGCAAGGCCTACAAGCATTTGCTGGAGCAGGGCGCCGAGCCAGTGCACGTCCAGACCGGCCCGATGGAGCTGCACATTCCCGGCATCCGCGGCATTGGCAATTCGATCATCTACCTGATCGACCGCTATGGCGACGGGCTCGACATTTACGACATCGATTTCGAATATCTGCCGGAGGTGGAGAAGCACCCGGTTGGCGCAGGTTTCAAGCTGATCGATCACCTGACTCATAACGTCTATGGCGGGCGGATGACGTACTGGGCGGACTTCTACGAGAAGCTCTTCAATTTCCAGGAAATCCGCTATTTCGACATCAAGGGCGAGTATACGGGCCTCACCTCCAAGGCGCTGACGGCGCCGGACGGCAAGATCCGCATCCCGCTCAACGAAGAAGGCAAGAGCGGCGGCGGCCAGATCGAGGAATTTCTGCGGGAGTTCAACGGCGAGGGCATCCAGCACATCGCCCTGATCTGCGACGATCTCTATGCCTGCTATGACAGCCTGAAACAGAAGGGCGTGCCCTTCATGACCGCGCCGCCGGCAGCCTATTATGAGATGCTGGACGAGCGCCTGCCGGGGCATGGCGAGGATGTCGAAGGCCTGAAATCCCGCGGCCTCTTGCTGGACGGCACGACCGAGGGCGGCCAGCCGCGTCTCCTGCTCCAGATCTTTGCCCAGGCCCAGATCGGCCCGGTCTTCTTCGAGTTCATCCAGCGCAAGGGCGACTACAAGGAAGGCTTCGGCGAAGGCAACTTCAAGGCCTTGTTTGAATCCATGGAACGTGACCAGATCCAGCGAGGTGCATTGAAGGTCGAAGAGGACGCATGAGCGAGCCGAAAAAGAAAGTTCAGCTGTCCCCGGTCGGCGAAGGCCTGATCGGAGCCGTGGCCGGCACGGTTGTCGGTGTCATCCTGTGGCGCATCGGCGTGATTTCGGCTCCGGCCATTCCCGGCGTCACGCTGGGCCTCGGTATCGGCAGCTGGTTCAATGCCTGGCGGCGCGCAAAGAACGCCGCGAAAGAAAAGGGAGATACCAAATGACATCACCCGCACACCTGAAAGGCGTCCACCATGTCGCCTATCGCTGCAAGGATGCGAAGGAGACGGTCGAGTTCTATCGCGATGCGCTGGGCATGGATTTCCAGCTCGCCATCGCGGAAGACCATGTGCCCTCGACCGGCGCCTATGATCCGTACATGCACATTTTCCTCGATGCCGGGAACGGCAATGTGCTGGCCTTCTTCGAATTACCTCAGCAGCCTGAAATGGGCCGCGACAAGAACACGCCCGACTGGGTGCAGCACATCGCGTTCCGCGTCGGCTCGCTGGAAGAACTGATGGAGACCAAGGCGCACCTTGAAGGCATGGGGCTCGACGTGCTGGGCCCGACGCATCACGGCATCTTCAAGTCGATCTATTTCTTCGACCCCAATGGCCACCGCATCGAACTCGCTGCCGATATCGGCACGCCGGAGCAGATGAAGCAGCTCAAAGACGTGGCCGAACCGATGATCGAGGAATGGACCGCCACCAAGCAAGCCCCCCGCCACGCCGCCTGGTTGCACGAAAAAATCGCGGAAGAAAGTTGATACATGAAACTCGCCACTATCAAGAACGGCGCCCGTGACGGGCGTCTTGTTGTCGTTTCGAAAGACCTGACGCGCGCGACCGATGCCGCGTCTATCGCGCCGACCCTACAGGCCGCGCTGGATGACTGGGCGCACACGGCCCCGCGTCTGCAGCAGCTGGCAGAGCAGGTGGAGCTGGGCTCTGTCCCAACCTTCCGCTTCCACGAGCATGATTGCGAAAGCCCGCTGCCCCGCGCCTATCAGTGGGCGGATGGGTCGGCCTATATCAATCACGTCGAACTGGTGCGCAAGGCGCGCGGCGCCGAGGTGCCGGAAAGCTTCTATGACGACCCGCTGATGTATCAGGGCGGCTCTGACGCCTTCCTCGGGCCCCGCGATGCCATCCCGCTGGGCGATATCGCCTGGGGCTGCGACATGGAAGGGGAGGTCGCCGTCATCACCGATGATGTGCCGATGGGCGTCTCCGAGGCAGATGCGGCGGCCCACATAAAACTCATCATGTTGTGCAATGACGTGTCGCTGCGCGGGCTGATCCCCGGCGAACTCGCCAAGGGTTTCGGCTTCTTCCAGTCCAAGCCGCCGAGCGCCTTCACGCCGGTCGCCGTCACGCCGGATGAACTGGGCGATGCCTGGAAAGACAGCGTCATCCACCTGCCGCTGCATGTGGATTATAACAGCCAGCCCTTCGGCCGGGCCAATGCCGGCGTCGATGCCACGTTCAGCCTCGCGCGCCTCGTCTCTCACGCGGCAAAGACCCGTCCATTGACGGCTGGCACGGTCATCGGCTCCGGCACCGTGTCCAACAAGGATGCCGATGGCGGGGCAGGCAAGCCGGTCAGCGAAGGCGGGCTCGGTTATTCCTGCATCGCCGAGATCCGGATGATCGAAACCATCGCGGACGGCGCGCCGAAAACCCCCTTCATGAAACCGGGCGATACGGTGCGCATGGAGATGCTGGACAAGGCCGGGCACTCGATCTTCGGCGCCATCGAACAGACGGTCGAAGCGGTCTCATAAAACCGGATCTGACGTCTTGTTTTCCGCCGGCGCCTGTGTTTCAACGCCTGTTGAAATTTTGGGCCCCGGAAACCGGTTCGGGTCACCGGAAATTGTGCTACGCAACATAAATGAACGCGCCTTGCCGGGAAGCGCTCCCGGCCTGGCGCACAAGTCAGGGAGCGACAGGACCTGTCCATGTCTAGCAAGGTCTATAATTCTGCGAAGGAAGCCCTTGAGGGGCTCACCTTCGACGGCATGACCGTGATGGCCGGTGGCTTCGGCCTCTGCGGCATTCCGGAGAATCTCATCCTCGCCCTGCGCGACAGCGGCGTGAAGGACATCACAGCGATTTCCAACAATGCGGGCGTGGACGATTTCGGCCTCGGCCTGCTGCTGCAGACGCGCCAGATCAAGAAGATGATCTCGTCCTATGTCGGCGAGAACAAGGAGTTCGAGCGCCAGTATCTTTCCGGCGAACTTGAACTGGAGTTCAACCCGCAAGGCACGCTGGCAGAGCGCTGCCGGGCAGGGGGCGCGGGCATTCCCGGCTTCTACACCAAGACGGGCGTCGGCACGCTGGTGGCAGAGGGCAAGGAACACCGCGACTTCGACGGCGAGACCTACATCCTCGAAACCGGCCTTGTGTCAGACCTTTCCATCGTGAAGGCCGAGAAGGCCGACACGCAGGGCAACCTCGTCTTCAACAAGACGGCCCGCAACTTCAATCCGCCGATGGCGATGGCCGGCAAGGTCACCGTCGCAGAGGTCGAGGAAATCGTGCCGACCGGCGATCTTGACCCGGACGAAATCCACCTGCCGGGCATCTTTGTGCAGCGCATCGTGCAAGGCACCTTCGAAAAGCGCATCGAACAACGGACAGTCCGCAAGCGGGAGCACTACTAATGCCCTGGACACGCGATGAAATGGCGGCGCGCGCCGCAAAGGAACTTCACGACGGATTCTATGTGAACCTCGGCATCGGCATTCCGACGCTGGTGGCAAACCACATTCCGGACGACATGGACGTCACCCTCCAGTCCGAGAACGGCATGCTGGGCATGGGTCCGTTCCCGTTCGAGGGCGAGGAAGACGCTGACCTGATCAATGCCGGCAAGCAGACGATCACAACGCTGCCGCGCACGAGCTTTTTCGACTCTGCCACCAGCTTTGCGATGATCCGTGGCGGCCATATCAACATCGCCATCCTCGGCGCGATGGAAGTGGCCGAGAATGGCGACATCGCCAACTGGATGATCCCCGGCAAGCTGGTGAAGGGCATGGGCGGCGCGATGGATCTCGTCGCCGGCGTGAAGCGCATCGTTGTGGTGATGGATCACTGCAACAAGAAGGGCGAGACCAAAGTGCTGAAGGCCTGCACCCTGCCGCTGACCGGCAAGGGCGTGGTCAACCGCATCATCACGGACCTCTGCGTCTTCGATGTCGTCGAGAGTGGTCTGAAAGTGATCGAGCTCGCGCCCGGCGTCTCCTTGCAGGATGTGAAGGAAAACACCGAGGCCACGATCGTCGGCTAAAGCCATCTGTCAGACGTGGAGGATTGAATCCGGACACGCTCCGGATTAGGGCTGCGCCATGACTTCTGCATTCTCTCCGCTTTCGCCTCTGCCGCCGGACGCACTGCTCGGCCTGATGACCGCATTCCGCGAGGATGACCGGGTCGAGAAATTCGATCTCGGCGTCGGCGTCTACAAGGATGACCAGGGCAATACGCCGGTCATGTCCGCCGTCGCCAAGGCCGAAGCGCTGATGCTGCAGCGCCAGACGACGAAGGTCTATGAAGGCCCGCGCGGGAATGTCGACTTCTGCGCCGCCATCGAAGATTTCGTGTTCGGTGCGGACGCGCCGGTCCGCAAGGAAGGGCGCACGCTGTCCTTCACCGCGCCGGGCGGCTGCGGCGCGCTCTCGCTGGGTGTCGGTTTGATGCGCCGCCTCGGCGTGAAAAAAGTCTGGGTGTCTGACCCGACCTGGCCGAACCATCCGAAAGTCGTCCAGTCGGCAGGTCTCACGACCGGCAGTTACCGCTATGCCGATCCGGACACGGGCACAGCAGACCGCGCGGCCATGCTGGAAGACCTCGCCAAGGCAGAGCGCGGCGACGGCGTGATCGTGCAGGGGCCTTGCCACAACCCGACCGGTATCGACCTGACACTGGAAGACTGGCGCGCCCTCGGCGCCTTCGTGAAGGAACGCGGCCTGATCGTCATGCTGGATGTTGCCTATCACGGCTTCGCGCATGGCCTCGACGCAGACATCGCCGGCGTGCGCGCCTTCATAGACGCGGCCGGCGAGGCGCTGATCTCCTATTCCTGTTCCAAGAATTTCGGTCTCTACCGCGAGCGGGCCGGCTGCTTCCTTGCGGTGGGCGAAACGGCGGACGGCATCGCGGCAGCCACCACCCATGTGGCGGACATTTCCCGGGCGACCTGGTCCATGCCGCCGGCGCATGGCGCGGGCATTGTGGCGACGATCCTTGGCGATACAGCCCTGCGCGCCGAATGGGAAGCGGAGCTAACCTCGATGCGGGAGCGGATGATTTCGCTGCGCAAGGCCCTGTCGGGGGAACTCGTCCAGCGCACCGGCTCAAACCTGCTCGCAAGCCTTACGACGCAGAACGGCATGTTCAGCCAGCTGCCGGTCACGCCGGCAGGCGCGAAAGCCTTGCGAGAAGAATTCGGTCTCTACATGCCGGGATCGGGCCGCATCAATATCGCTGGGCTGAACCTGAAAGACATCCCGCGCGTCGCCGAGATTATCGCGACGGCGCTTTAAGTCAGATCGACAGGCCTTTCGGGGCGAGGCGTTCGAGTTCCTCGATAGCTGCGACCGGGGCGGGGATGGCCTTGCGCGCGTCGAGGTCGAGCGTGATGGCGGTCGCCTGGCTGGTTGCCCATGGCTTGCCGGATACCGGATCCATCAGCCAGTGGAGCAGGCTATGGGTCTTGCCCTGAACGCCGCCAAGGCCGGTATAGACTTCGAACCGGTCACCCGCTTCCGGCATGTCGTGATAGCGGATCCGGTATTCCAGCACCGCCGCGCCCATGCGAAGATCGCCTGCCGCCGCGGCCACTTTCTTGCGCCAGTCGAACAGGAGATTGGGGACGGAATCCGATACACGCCCAATTACCCATGCCGGAGACATCCGTCCGTGCACGTCCAGATGCTGCGGCGGCACGGCGCCCATGCCGATGCAGGCGATGCCGAGGTCGCGCGGTGTCTCGATCGAGATGTCGTCATAGGGCAGGCCTGTGGCCTCCGGATCGATGGAGCGTGGGGCTGACTCGTCAGGCGGCGTGCCGATATCGTCGGCCATGGCCGCGCGCACGCTCTTGCCCCACGCAAAGGGTTCGCGTCCGGCTGTGTCGATATGCATGATCCGAGTCCGGAAAGCGGCGGCCAGCTGGCCATCCGCGTGGCGCAGCTCCTGATAAACGAGTGCGTCGGCCTCACCGACCTCGATCAGGCAGCCCTTCATGCTGAGCGGCCGGCCAGGCAGGACTTCGCGGACGAACCGAATATGCTGGTCCACCGGCACGATGGTCGATGGTGAGTTCTGGCGGAAGGCATGCGGCATGCCGAGCGCATGGGCAAAGACCGCCAGGCCTTCCATTTGTTTCTCGACATAGACGCGCACATTCATGTGCCCCATCTCGTCGCAATCCCACTGATTGCAGCTTCCCCGCCAGAGAGTTTTCACGCAGCACAATCCCTGCAGATACCGCGCACTTCCACAACTGCGCGGGACATTTTGAAACCGGCCGCATCCGTTTCGGCCTTGAGGGCGGCGCTGGTCGCTTCGGCATGGAGCTCTTCGGCGCCATGGCATTTGTCGCAGATCAGAAAGACAGCCGAATGACGGTGGCTGGCATGCCCGCAGGCGACATAGGCGTTCAGGCTCTCGATCTTGTGGGCGAGACCTGTATCCTGAAGGAAATCCAGCGCGCGATAGATCGTCGGCGGCTTGGCGGAGCCTTCCCCGTCGAGGTTCGCGAGCAGGTCATAGGCCTTGGCGGGCTCAGTGCTCTCCAGCAGCAGGCGCAACACCTTGCGGCGGATTTTCGTCATCCGCTGGCCCTGGCGGGCAACCAGGGTTTCGGCTTCGTTCAGGAACGCGTCGACGTCCTGCGGACTGCAGGGCGTGTTGGCGTGGACATGAGAATGGCTGTCTGTGGCGCTCATGGGTCCAATGTCGTGTGTTTTGTCCACAATGTGAAGGGGCAAGCACTGCCGTATCGGCGCGCAGAGGGCTGGACGGAGTCCGCAAATCACCTGAGATTCTTGCGTAAGACGAAAATCAAAGGGGATGAGCAGGATGCAACTGTCAGAGCGCGAAGGTCTGGAACTGTGGCGCCGTGCGGTGACTGCCTCGGTTCGTTCCGACGCGCCGGACCTGACAGCCCGCCAGCAGGCCATCCTGATGACCATCGCCCTCATGCCGGGGCCGCACACGGTGCGGGGTCTTGCCGAGCAGCTGAATATTGCCAAACCGGCCGTCACCCGCGCACTGGATGCGCTGGAGCGCCTCGATTTCATCAAGCGCGTACGCGATGAGGCCGACCTGCGGAACATCTTCCTGGAACGCCGCCCAGCAGGCATGACATATCTTCGCCGGTTTGCGGGCCTTGTTCTCGCCGCATCCTCCGGCAAGGATCAGGAAGCTGCCGCAAGCTCGAAAGCACGCAAGGCTTCGGCGGCGTAGGACAACGCTGCGGGGCTTTCCATGCCTGACTATAATGATACCCGACTGACACCGCCTGACAGGCCGTGCCGCCCCGTACAGGTGCGCGCGGGAAGCGTGGCAGTCCGGGAAGGTCCGCTACCGGATTCCCGCCTCGCCACCGAAGCGCTGTTTGGCGAAATCCTGGATGTTTTCGAAGAGCAGCACGGCTTTGCGCTCGTTCAGTGCCAGCGCGACCGCTATGTCGGATGGGTGGCGTTGGCGAGGCTGTCCGAACGCCTGCTTGCCCCAACGCATCGCATCACACGGCCACATACCCACGCCTATGCGAGGCCGGACCTGAAATCTCCGCCGCAGCTGATACTGAGCCTGGGCGCGCGTGTCAGCGTGATGGCAGAGGAAGGCGACTGGCGGCAGTGCCAGGATGCCGGATGGGTCCATCATCGCCACCTGGCGCCGCTCGACGTGTTTGAGGAGGATCCGGTCAGCGTGGCTGAGCGGTACATTGGCACGCCCTATCTCTGGGGCGGGCGGTCCGGGCTTGGCCTGGATTGTACGGGACTGACCCAGCAATCCTTCGAGGCGGCAGGTGTGCTGCTGCCGCGCGACAGTGACATGCAGTTTGCGTGGGCCGGAGAGGCCATTGCCGATTGGCAGGCCCCTGGCGCGCTACAGCGCGGGGATATCGTGTTCTGGAAAGGCCATGCCGGCATCATGACCGATTCCGGCCACCTCCTGCACGCCAATGCCTGGCATATGGCCGCTGCGCACGAGCCATTCGAGGAAGCCGTGACCCGGATCGCAAAGTATTACGCCGAGCCCATAGGGGCCCGGCGCATACAAATATCTTCAGAGAAGGGGATGGTGCCGGCCTGGAAGACCGGCGCCTGAGCCTTACTCGCCTTCTTCTTCCGTCGGCGTCGGGGCTTCTTCGTCAAAAGCCTCTTCAGCGGTTTCGGTAGCAGCATCAGCCTCTTCAACGACAGCCTCGGTGACCGTCTCGGCTGCACCTTCCACAGCGTCTTCGACCGGGGCAGCAGCTTCTTCCCCTTCTGCCGGGGCTTCAGCCCCTTCTTCGGCAGCAGCAGCGCCATCGTCTTCACCAGCGACCGGCAACGGGGCCGGGAACGGCGGGGCGTCCGGAGTATTCGCGGCGAGGTAGGCGATCACGTTGATCCGGTCCGGATCCTTGCGGAGACCGGCGAAGGACATGGACGTGCCGCGGGCAAACGAGCTCGGGTTTTCCAGCCAATGGTTCAGATCTTCATAAGTCCACGTGCCGCCGAGATCGGTCATGGCAGCGGAGTAGTTGAAGTCCGCAAGATGGTGCTTGGCAGCGCCGACAACGCCATGAAGGTTCGGGCCGGTGCCGTTGGCGCCGCCCTCTTCAATCGTGTGGCAGGTTGTGCACTGGCCCTTGAAGGTGCGTTCGCCGCGCGAAATGTCCGCAGCAGCAAGCAGGGCACCGAGGTCGAACACTTCTTCCTCTTCAGCTGCCGCGGCGCCGCCGCCGGCAACTTCGACGCAGTAAGCGAATTTTTCGCACATCTGCTCCGACAGGGAAGTCGCTTCAGCGTGCTCTTCCCCGTGGCCTTCTCCACCATGGGCAAACACCACATCAGAAAGCGTCTTGAGCCCGAAAAGGCCCAGTGCGGTCGCCAGCAGCGCTCCCAGGATCTTGTTGAGACCGAGTTCCCCCATGAGGATCTTCCTTCGAATCTGTCTGGTCATAAGTCTTGCGCGCGCGCCTTTTGGCACGCTAACGGATGGCCCGCAATATAAAGGCTGCGCGATAGGGAAGCTTCCCCTGTTCGTCGCGGCGATCCGACGCAGCAAGAAATACGGTAAAGGCCGGAAAAATGACGGGAAAAATCGCATATCAGGGCGAACCGGGGGCCAATTCGCACATCGCCTGCAATCAGGCTTTTCCAGCGCTGGAACCCTTGCCGTGCCGGACATTCGAGGATTGTTTCGCCGCTGTGGAGAAGGGCGAGGCAGATCTGGCCATGATTCCCGTCGAAAACACGATTGCCGGCCGGGTCAGCGATATTCATTCCCTTTTGCCAGGGACCAGCCTTCAGATCGTTGCTGAGCACTACCTGCCGATCCGGTTCCAGCTGATGGCCCTGCCGGGCGTGAAACTGGAAGAGGTCAAGAAGGCCCGGTCCCATATCATGGGTCTCGGCCAGTGCAGGAAATTCCTGCGGGAGCATGGAATTGATTCGGTGACGGCGTCGGATACGGCTGGCGCCGCGCGCGAAGTGGCCGAAAGCGGCGACCGGACCCTTGCCGCCATCGCACCGCGTCTGGCGGCCGAAGTCTATGGCCTCGAAATTCTGGCTGAAGACATCGAAGACGCCGCGCACAACACGACCCGCTTCGTGATCATGTCGCGCGAACCTTCCGAGATCGAGCTTGGCGACGGGCCGGCCAAGACGGCATTCCTGTTCGAAGTGCGCAACATTCCCGCGGCGCTCTTCAAGGTGCTGGGCGGTTTCGCCACCAACGGCATCAACATGACCAAGCTGGAAAGCTACATGGTCGGCGGCAATTTCACCGCGACGCAGTTCTACGCCGAAATCGAAGGCCATCCGGATGAGCGTTCCGTCCAGCTAGCGCTGGAGGAGGTCGGCTTCTTCACACAGATGATGAAGCTGGTGGGTGTGTTCCCCGCGGCGGGCTACCGCGAAGGCTAGCAGATCTGGATTTTCGTTTTCAGGCTGTCGGCCAGGTGGTCTGCAAATAACTTCGCCTTGCCGCGGAGTTTGCCCGCGGCCCAGACGGCGTGGATCGACAGGCTTTGCGCGTTCCACTCAGGCAGGACGCGCACCAGCGTGTTCGATCCGAGGCAGTTCGAAACGAGCCAGCCCGGCGCCATCAATATTCCGAGCCCGTCCTCGGCGGCCTGCTGCAGGATCTCGCCGCCAGAGGCGCGGAACGGCCCGTCGACGGTCACGTCCTCTTTCTGGTTGCCATTGGTCAGTGTCCAAATGGTGGATCGGGTATGGCGGAAGATCAGCGCGTCATGCTTGGCGAGGTCTGCCGGTTTTTGCGGCGTGCCTTTGCGCTCCAGGTAGGCGGGGGAGGCCCATAGCGCGCGCGGCGCCTCTGCCAGCTTCTTCGCCATCAGGCTGGAATCGGTCAGCTCGCCAAGGCGGAAGGCAAGGTCGACCCCTTCGCCGACAATGTCGGTGAGAAAGTCGTCGCCGATCACATCGAACTTCACATGCGGATAGATCCGCATGAAGCTCGCAATTTCGGGCGCGATCACATGGCGGGCGAAGGAGTGGGAACAGGAGATGCGCAGCAGGCCGACGGGTTCGTGCTCCAGTCCGCGGGCCTCGGCTTCGGCCTCATCATACTCAGCGAGGATATCGACGGCACGGCGATAGAAGCGCTCGCCGGCTTCGGTCAGGCTGAGGGCCCGCGTCGTGCGCAGGAACAACATCGCATCGAGCTGGGATTCCAGATCCTGGATCCGGCGCGAGACAGTCGGCTGGCCGATCCCGAGATCCGCAGCAGCGCGAGAGAAGCTGCCCGCATCCGCCACACGGACGAACAGGCGCATTGCATCGATCCGGTCCATTCGAACCCCCTTGCAGAACGGCCCTGTATGTAGGGAAGGCGGGGCTGTTCTGCGAGGGGGCAGGCGCAATTCCCGCTCTCGAATGGCCCACGAATCCGTGAGCGATGTTCACACGCCTTTGCTTTGCCTGTGTGCGGGGCGCCATGAGACAAGCGGCTTAAAGGGAGACGCCATCATGCTTGCACGAATAAAGAAATACACGCCCATCGCCTACAGCCTCGTGGCTTCAGCGGTGTTCCTCGATAGTCTGCGGTTCAAATTCACCAATGCGATCGAGACGCAGGTTATTTTCGGTCGGCTCGATGCCTGGGCTGCCAGCTTCGGCGCGCCCGGCCTGTTCGCCCAGACGGGCCTGTTCAGCCAATATGTCATCGGTACTGCAGAACTGGTGGCGGCAACGCTGCTCCTGCTTGGCCTGTTTCCCACGCTGCGCCGCCTGCAGACACTCGGCGCGCTGATCGCTGTCGCCGTGATGACCGGCGCGGTGAACTTCCACCTCTGGACGCCGCTGGGCATCGATCCGAACAATGATGGTGGTGGCCTGTTCGCCATGGCCGTCACGGTCTGGCTCAGCTCGATTGCAATGCTGGCGGCGCGTCGCGAGACCCTTGTCGCCATGCTTGCCGGTATCGGGAATGTCCTGGTGCCGCCCGTGAAAACATCTCTCCATTCTGAAGCCCGGCACGCCGCTGCCTGAAGCTTCGACCGGCCGCCACGCCTCACCCTTCGCTGGCGGCCGGGCTCACTTCCTGAAAGGATATCTTCCAATGAAACTTCGTCCTCTGTTCCTGGCAGCGTTCGTTGCTTTTGCACCAGTCGCAGCCTTGGCCCCCACAGCCCATGCGGAGCCGGCAATCTATACCGGCCGGTTCTCGGATACAGCCCTGCAGGGGTATGACCCTGTGGCCTATTTCACCAAAGGCGAGCCGGTGAAGGGGGCCAAGGAATTCTCCACGGAATATATGGGCGCCACGTTCCAGTTTGCCTCAGCCGCAAACCGCGACGCCTTCCTCGCGGACCCGGCGGCCTACGCCCCGCAATATGGCGGTTACTGCGCCTGGGCCATGGCCGACGGCAAATACGCCAAGGGTGATGCGAAATACTGGAAGATCGTCGATGGCAAGCTTTACCTGAACTACAATGCCGGCATTCAGAAAAAGTGGAATGCCGATGTTCCGGGCTTCATCGAAAAGGCAGACGCGCAATGGCAGGACCTGCAGGAATAGGTGCCACTACGACAGTCTTGCGTGAATTCTGCGTCATGACTCTCGTTTAACTTGAGGTTGAGGGTAATTAAATCTGAAGGAACAGGTATCCAACACTTTGAAAGGATACCTGGATGCGAACTTTCACCTTCCTTATGGCCGCTGCGGCCATCATTCCCTGCGCTTATGCCGAAGGCTCGGACGAGTCCGGCTGGTATGCCGGACTGAGCTATGAGCGTTTGCAGGAGACTGACAGTCCCTACGAATATCAGGCGCTGGGCCTGACGGGCGGGTATGACTTCAACCGCTATTTTGGCGCCGAAGTGACCGCAGCCACCGGCGTTGACGGAGACGGGACTTTCTCACCTTCGAGCACGATTGAATTTAATGGAAATACGGTCACCCTCCCATCCTACCGGATGTCGGCAGACCTTACACATCGCATTGATCTGATGGGCGTTGGCCATTTGCCTGTGACTGATCGTATCCGTCTTGTCGGCAAGGCCGGGGTATCACATTACAAATACGATATTACGCAGGAAACCGGCTCCAGTCCGGATTTTGGAGCCGGCAGGACAAACTCAAGTTCACCGAGTGGGTACGGTTTCGCCGGCAGTCTGGGGGCCGAGGTTTCCCTAACGGGGGCGACCAGCCTGACCGGTGGCTATAATTACTATGCGGAGCAAGGCACGTCGGACGGTGATGTCGATGGATTCCAGATCGGCCTGAAGCACCGTTTCTGAGCGCTCCTTCTCTGACCTTCCGAAAATAAAAAAAGCGGACGTGGTTTCCCGCGTCCGCTTTTCCTGGAACTTTATTGTCCGGCTTACTTTTTCTTCGCAGCCGGTTTCTTCGCAGCAGGCTTCTTGGCGGCGGCCGGCTTCTTTGCAGCAGGCTTGGCAGCTTTCGGAGCAGCTTTTTTCACGGCCGGCTTCGCAGCCGGTTTCTTTGCAACCGGCTTCTTTGCGACAGCAGGTTTCTTTGCGGCCGGCTTTTTGGCGGCAGCGGTCTTCGTTGCAGTCGCAGCCTTAGCGGCCGGTTTCTTCGCGACCGGCTTTTTCACGGCTGGCTTTTTTGCCGCCGGTTTTTTCGCAGCCGGTTTTTTCGTTGCAGTTGCCATGTCCGATCTCCTGTCAGTGGCAAATTTCTCACTACTGTGATTCGCGCGAACTCAACTCCAGATTTTCGCCTGTGAAGAGAGGCGAAACACGCCTTCCGTGTGCGGTCAATGATCTTTTTCTGACCAGGCTTTCATGATGTGGTGGGCGATGGCCATCGGCGGCGGCCCGAAGATCTCTTCATGAGAGTGGTTCAGAATCCGGACCATCTCTTCGCGCGTCACCCAGCGGGCCGTTTCGATTTCTTTCTCATCGATCGAAATGTCGAACCCTTCCGCTTCCAGGATGAGGCCGACCATCAACGAAGAGGGGAAGGGCCAGGGCTGGCACGCGACATACTCTGCGCTCGCAGCATCAGTAACTACACCAGCTTCCTCGAAAATTTCGCGCGCCGCCGCTTGCTCAATCGTTTCTCCGGGTTCGCAGAATCCGGCGAGGCAGGAATAGAAACCCGGCGGCCACATCTTCTGTCTTCCGATCAGCGCCTTGCCATCTTTTACCGCCAGCATGATCGCGACGGGATCGGTGCGAGGGAAATGTTCGGCGCCGCACGACGGGCATTGCCGTTTCCATCCGGCTTCGACCATCGCACTTTCCGCACCGCATTTTGAGCAGAACCTGTGGCTCTGGTGCCACATGAAAATCGACCGCGCGGTCGAGGCGCAGTTGCCATCCATCTCCGGAATCAATCCGGCAGCCGCACGGAAATCGAGAAATTTTCCCGCGCCCGCGATCAGCGATCCATCATGATCGAAACGTTCTGGCAGGTCGATCGCGAACACGGGCGTCCCGGCCTTGTCCTCTCCCAGAAAGAGGCGAGGCGATCCCGGAGAAATGCGTGCTGCTTCCGGCCCCATCCAGACCAGCCCACTCTCACGGCCCGGATGCACGAAGGGTTCGCCATTCTTCATCAGCAGAACGAGCACGTCTTCGCGCGCAAAGGCTTCTTCCAGCCAGGCCTCGTCCAGCCGCCGGTGCGCGGCACGATCTATCGGTTTCGCCGCAAGCGGCATATCGTTTGAGTTCGTCATGCAACGCGCATGCAGCAGCTTTTGACCGTGATCAAGACGGCACCGCGCGGAAGCTTCCTGATCAGGCGGTCACGGACTCGCGCTGGCCAGCATGTTTGCCCTCGCAGATCTCCTCAACGATCTTGGCATTGAACTGGTCAAGGTCATCCGGATTGCGCGAGGTGACGAGTCCTTCGTCCACGACAACCGCTTCGTCGGTCACGACAGCGCCGGCATTTTTCAGGTCCTGCTGGATCGCGGCGAAACCCGTCATTTTACGGCCATTCACCAGGCCGGCCGAAATGAGGACCTGCGGTCCGTGGCAGATTGCGAAGACCGGTTTCTTCTGCTCAAAGAAAGCCGAGACGAATGCAAGGGCTCTGCTGTTCCGGCGCAGCGCGTCCGGATTGAACAGGCCGCCCGGAATGAGCAGCGCATCGAAATCTTCCGCCTTCGCCTCGTCCAGTTTCACATCCACATCAAACCAGTCACCGTGTTCGCGGTGCTTGTTGCCCTGGATGCGCTGATCGTTCGGCGACACGATCTTGCAGGTGCCGCCTGCATTCTCGATGGCTTCTTTCGGCGAGGTCAGCTCGATCTGCTCAAATCCGTCGGTTGCGAGAATGGCGAGGGTGCGGTTTTCGGCACGTTTCGTCATGATGAATCCTTTCCTGCTAATTTGGCGCGCGGATTGTGTCGCGCGGTCCCGTCCAGCCCTGTACCTTATCAATGAGTGGCGCAGGGCTCTGTTCCATGACGATTGCAACAGGAAGCGGAGCCTTTGCCGATATAGCAGCTGTTCAGCTCCTGGGGCCTTTCTGACACTTGGGCATAGCCAAACCGTGCGGCATCCTGTACCGGGCGCGGGAATTCCCCTTTCTTACCTCCCGAAAGCCTGCCGTACATGTCCACGCCTATCGAAAAAATGCGTAACATCGCCATCATCGCCCACGTCGACCACGGGAAGACGACGCTGGTGGATGAGCTCCTCAAACAGTCCGGCACCTTCCGTGAAAACGAGAAGACGGCTGAGCGGATGATGGATTCCAACGATCTGGAAAAAGAGCGTGGCATCACCATTCTCGCCAAGACGACGTCGGTCGAGTGGAACGGCTACCGCATCAACATCGTCGACACGCCCGGACACGCCGATTTCGGCGGTGAGGTGGAGCGTATCCTTCACATGGTGGACGGCGCTATCGTTCTGGTCGACGCTGCCGAAGGCCCGATGCCGCAGACCAAGTTCGTCGTTTCCAAGGCGCTGAAAGTCGGTCTGAAGCCGATCGTTGCCGTGAACAAGATCGACAAGCCGGAGCGCCGCCCGGACGAAGTGGTCAACGAAGTCTTCGACCTCTTCGCCAACCTCGACGCCACCGACGAGCAGCTCGACTTCCCGATCCTCTACGGCTCGGCCAAGCAGGGCTGGATGTCGAGCCAGTACGAAACGGCGAAGGCCAACATGGACGAGCTGTTCCAGCTGGTCGTGGACCATGTGCCGGTGCCGAAAGTGGAAGAGGGCCCGTTCCGCTTCCTCGCCACCACGATTTCCGCCGACAACTTCCTCGGCCGCATCCTGACGGGCCGTGTGGCCTCCGGCAGCATCAAGCCGAACCAGACGATCAAGGTGCTGAACCGCGAAGGCGGTCTCGTTGAGCAGGGCCGCGTCTCGAAAGTGCTCGCCTTCCGCGGACTGGAGCGCGTGCCGGTCGAAGAAGCGCAGGCTGGTGACATCGTTTCGCTGGCCGGCATGACCAAGGCGAACGTCGCCGACACGTTCTGCGACCCGTCCGTCACCGAGCCGATCGCCGCTCAGCCGATTGACCCGCCGACCATCTCCATGACCTTCCGCGTCAACGACAGCCCGCTTGCCGGCACCGAAGGCACCAAGGTGACCAGCCGCATGATCTGGGACCGCCTGCTGAAGGAAGCCGAAGGCAACGTCGCGCTGAAAGTGGAACGCGCCTCGGATGCTGAAGCGTTCACCGTGTCCGGCCGGGGCGAACTCCAGCTGGCCGTCCTCATCGAGACGATGCGCCGTGAAGGCTTCGAACTTGGGGTCTCGCGTCCGCAGGTCGTGATGCAGGAAGACGAGAGCGGCAACAAGCTGGAGCCGATCGAGGAAGTCGTTATCGACGTCGATGATGAGCATTCCGGGATCGTCGTGCAGAAACTGTCCGAGCGCAAAGCCGACATGCTAGACATGCGCCCCTCCGGCGCGGGCCGCACGCGCATGGTGTTCCACGCCCCGACGCGCGGCCTGATCGGTTACCAGGGCGAGCTGCTGTCTGACACGCGCGGCACCGCGATCATGAACCGCGTCTTCCACGAATACGCCCCGCACAAGGGTAAGATCCAGGGTCGTCACACCGGCGTGCTGATCGCGATGGAGCAGGGGGAGGCCGTGGCCTTCGCGCTCTGGAACCTCGAAGACCGTGGGCCGATGATGATCCATCCGGGCGACAAGGTGTATGGCGGCATGATCATCGGCGAGCACACGCGCGACAATGATCTCGAAGTGAACGTCCTCAAGGGCAAGAAGCTGACCAACATGCGCGCGTCGGGCTCTGACGAAGCCGTGCGCCTGACGCCGCCGCTTCAGATGACGCTGGAAAAGTCGCTGGCCTACATCGCCGACGACGAACTCGTGGAAGTCACGCCGGAGAACATCCGCCTGCGCAAAATCTTCCTCGACCCGCACGAGCGCAAGCGTAACGCCAAGAAGGCCGAAGCCTGATCTGACATCAGGCGCGTTCGTCCTTGGGCGAACCCATCACGATGTACGACGTGATGGAGCTGACTTGCGGCACCGTACCAAGCACTTCCGTGTGGAAATGCTTATACGCCGCCAGGTCCGCCGCCTCGACGCGGAGCAGGTATTCGATCGTGCCCGTCACATTGTGGCATTCGCGGACTTCCGGCGCGCGCTGCATGGCCTTTTCGAAGGCTGTCTGATCGGCTTTCGTGTGGCGTGACAGGCCGACCGTGATGTAGGCAACGAAGCCATTGCCTGTTGCGGCACGGTCGACCACGGCGCGATAGCCCGTGATGACGCCGGTGCGTTCCAGTTCCTGCACCCGGCGCAAACAGGCCGAGGGGGACAAGCCGACTTTTTCGGCCAGATCCAGATTGCTGATCCGCCCATTCGCCTGAAGCTCGCGCAATATATTGCGGTTTATGGTATCAATTTCCGTCATGAATTGTGAAAATAGTGTCTCGTTGAGCAAATATGCAAGTACATTGCGTCATGGCTCGCATAAAGTTGCGCCATGATGCCGTTTGAACTCCTCCTTGCACTTTTCGTGTTCGCGTTCGTTGCCTCCATCACGCCGGGGCCGAACAATCTGATGCTGATGGCATCGGGCACCAATTTCGGCCTGAAGCGGACATTGCCGCACATGGCCGGGGTCACGGTCGGGTTCACCCTGATGATCGTGCTGGTCGGACTGGGGCTGGCGCAGATTTTCGATGCCTTCCCGGTGACTTTGCTGGTCCTGAAGGGCGTCAGCGCCGCTTACCTGCTTTACCTCGCCTGGAAGATTGCCAATGCCGCCCCGCCGCCGGACGCGGCCATGGAGGCAAACACGGGCAAGCCGTTCAGTTTCGTGCAGGCGGCGGCCTTCCAGTGGGTCAACCCGAAGGCCTGGGCGATGGCCCTGACGGCGATCAGTGCCTACACGCTGCCGGACCATCCCTTCATCAGCCTTGCGATCATGGCGGGCATCTTCGCCGGCATCAGCCTGTTCAGCACGTCCACCTGGACGGTCATGGGCACGCAGGTTCGGCGGTTCCTGCACAGCCCCCTCCGGCTGCGGATTTTCAACATCGCGGCATCGCTGCTTCTGGTCGCCACCCTGTGGCCAATCCTGACCTCAGGCGATCTTGCCGCGCATTGAAGCGGCAAGGCCATCGGAACCGGAGGCGGTTTGAGACGTTTGTTCCCGGACTCATAAGAACCGGGAGCGTGCGCCATGTCGTCTTTTTCTCTCTACCTGTTCGGCTTCGTCATCTTCATCGCCGGACTGGCCTATGGTGCCTTCCTCCTCGGCATCGCGCCAAGCTGGATCGCCGTCGGCGCCTTCATCCTGTTTGGCCTTGGCATTGTGACCGGAGTTGGCAAGACGCGGACACGCGACGAGTCGCCAGCCGGCGACTAGCGCTGTCCGTGCGGAGCGCCGGGGTCAAAGGCAGGGCCCGCGGCGCTTCAGGCGGGCAGGGGCTGGGAGAGGCGCGAAACGTCGGCAAGCACTGACGTCCACGCCGCCTCCATCAACGGCGACCAGTCGCTGCCCGCCACTTCTTTCGTCACATCGCGGATGATGTCGAAGAAGACCTCGAACATGCCGGCGGGCACATCATAGGTGTCGTGATTCACCCGTTCCGACCGGATCACGGTTTCGGCCAGCGTGCCGGGGCCGTCCGCCAGATCGATCAGGCATTCAAACGCCTGGCTCAGCATCGAGCCGCGCACCCCGCCATCCGTATCCATCAGGAACAGGTCTTCGAGATCCGGATAGGCCGCGAACAGCCGCGCATATACTTGTTCCGTCACATCCCCGGCCCGCTCAGAGAGCAGGCCAAGGCTGTCAACAAGGGCTGGATGTTCGGGCATCAGTCTTCCGCCCCATCCTCTTTCTTCGCCGGGTCATACTTCGCGAACCAGCCCATGATGTTGTCTGTCTTGGCGATCAGGCGGGACGGACGGGAAGCGATATAGTGCGGCGAACCCGGCACGCGGACATAGACCGTGTCCACACCATTCATTTTAAGGGCGGTGTAGAACTGTTCGGCTTCCCAGGCGGGCGTGCGCCAGTCTTCCTCACCCACCATGATCATGGTCGGCGTCGTCACCTTGTCGACATAGCGGATCGGCGAGAATTTGAGGAAGGCCTCCGGGTCGGCCCATGGGTCGGCGCGGATCCAGTGGCGGCGTACGAACTGCGCGATGTCGCCGGCGAGGGCCATCGTCATCCAGTTGATCACCGGCTTGATCGAGGCAGCGGCCGCGAAGCGATCAGTCTTCGTCACGGTCCATGCCGTCAGGATGCCGCCGCCGGAGCCGCCGGTGATGAACAGGCGATCTTCGGAGACATAGTCTTTGGCAACGAGTTCATCGACGACGCTCATCAGGTCGTCATAGTCATTGCCGGGATAGGCAAGGTCGATCAGCTGGGCGAACTCTTCGCCATAGCCGGTCGAGCCGCGCGGATTTGTCCACACGGTGACATAACCTTCAGCGGCATAGCGCTGGATCTCGCTGCCGAAGAACGGCGAGTACATGGCGTAAGGCCCGCCATGGATTTCCAGGATCATCGGGAAGCTGCCATCGGGCTTGAAGTCCGGCGGCAGGGCGACCCACGCCTCGATCTCGCGGCCATCGGCGCTGGAGGCGACGTGAAGCTCCTCCACTTTCGCCATGTCGAGATAGGGCAGGACGTCGGCATTAAGTTCCGTCAAGACACGGTTGTTCTTGCCATTGGCGCCGATCGTAGCGACCTCGGCCGGGCGGTCGGAGAAGCCGGCCGTATAGGCGATGACCGGCCGGCGGCCTTCGCTGACGGAGAAGCTGCCTTCGGCATAGGGACGCCCGATGGAGGCGCCGCCGACATTGGTGACAACCTGGCTGACATCGCCGTTCAGTTCGACATTATAAACGCTGAGCACACCATGGTCTTCGCAGAGGGCGAGGATGCTCTTGCCGTCCGGGGCCCAGGCGACGCTGCCGAATTCCAGCGGGAAGTCGGCCGCCAGTTCCCGGACGTTTCCGCCATCGGCATCCATCAGGTAGAGATTGGCCTGCTCATAGGCTTTCAGGTGATCGTCAAACCCGCGGAAAGCGATGGTCTTGCCATCCGGGGAAACGACTGGGCCAAGGTCAGGCCCGTCGCGGCTGGTCAGGGGGCTGATCGAATTGTCGGCCAGCTCTACCTTGTAGATTTCGCTCTCGATCGGATCCATGTCCCGGTCGTCTGCGAGGTTGCCGGTAACCAGCAGCGTGTCATTGTCCAGCCATTGCGGCCCGCCGAGGTCGGCCTCTTCAAACGTCACCTGGCGCGGCGTGCCGCCATCGACGGTCAGCACGAACACCTGCTCGGCGCCGTCCTTCAGGTAGCCGGCACCGTCAAAGCGGAAGGTGAGGTCGTTGATGACCTTCACGCCGTCATTCCACTTGGCACCTTCCGGCGGGGCGAGGGGCTTGGCGAAGCTTGGCGTCTCGCCCTTCACGAACATGGAGAAGGCGACCTGCTTGCCGTCCGGCGACCAGACTGCGCTGCTCGGGCCTTCCTCGGTGAACTGGGCCAGCGAGAAGCTGCGGCCGCTGTCCAGATAAAGGAGGCGCATCTCGGGGCCATTGCCGTTCGAAGACATGTAGATGATGCGCGAGCCATCCGGGGACCAGCGCGGCCGGCCGGCCGACACATCGGTTACCAGCGGACGGTGCGCGCCGCTGTCCAGATCGATCGACCAGAGGTGCCCCGTGTCGCGGTCTGTCATCTTGTCCATGGCGTGGCGCACATAGACGACCGTCTTGCCATCCGGGGAGACCTGCGGATCCGTCGCATACTCCATGTCGAATACGCGCTCGGCGGTGAAGCGCTTGGATGGCGCCTCGTCTTCCTGTGCGAGCGCCGGTGCGGCGCTCAGCAATGCGGCCACGGCGGCCATCGCGAGCAGTTTTTGTTTCATTGAGAAACCTTCCCATTCTTGAACAAGTTGGGTCATGGCTAGCATGAGGATCCTCAGCAGGACAGCATTTGATGGTCCGTCATAGTCCGGCGCGGTCATGGCTTGGTCTGGCCATGAACTCACTCTGGCCCTTGCGTCCGGGGCGGCCTCTGCGCATATAGCTCGCGGGAGGCAGGTGGCGGACGGGCCGCTCGCCAACCGGGTCAGGCCGGGAACGGAGCAGCCCCAACGAGTTTTCCGCCCGGGTCGCTCGCCTGTCTCCTTCATCTTCTCCATTTCATCGATATGCCATCTCATTCCGCCCGTCCGGGGCAGGAGAGACGACTCATCCGGCTCGCCTCATCCGGGAATCGGCTGCGACAGGAATCGTTTTCTGCGTGTGTTCGGGGACAGGCACCTACTAGGGATAGTGTATGGCCCGGATTTCGCGCCTTATTGCCGGCCAGGCCTTGCCCGTTTTTTCGGCGGTCACCTCATGCACTGATCTGCGTTCCATCATGATTTCCACAGGTCAGAAGGCCCGTGGTACTTGAGTTTTCAGGGTTCCGGAAAGAGTTTGTTAACCAGATTTCCACGGCGAATGTGAAGCTTTCCCGACAAACGACGTTGACCGGGTGTTAACCTTCGGACACTATATGTAGTGTCAGGAACGACGGAGGGCGCCACATATTGGCGCTTGGGGCTGAAGTTCCTATATTTTCAATAGATCCGGAGGGCTGCCGCATGTCTGCAACCAACGCCAACGCTGTGACTGAAAACGCGCCTCGCAAGGGGAAGCCGAAGTCGGGTGCTGATACGCAGTTGCGTGTGGTTTCGAACATGGAAGTCGTGACCGACTCCAGCCGCGATGCAAACCTCACCGAATTCGGCAAGAAGACGCTGGAAGACCGCTATCTGCTGCCGGGCGAGTCCTATCAGGACATGTTCGCCCGCGTCTCCAAGGCCTTCGCCGACGACCAGGCCCACGCCCAGCGCCTCTATGACTATATGTCGAAGCTCTGGTTCATGCCGGCGACGCCCGTTCTCTCGAATGGCGGCGCGGATCGCGGTCTGCCGATCTCCTGTTTCCTCAACCAGGTCGGCGACTCGCTCGACGACATCGTCGGCACCTGGACCGAGAATGTCTGGCTCGCCTCCAATGGCGGCGGCATCGGCACATATTGGGGCAACGTCCGCTCCATCGGTGAGAAAGTCGGCCAGAACGGACAGACCTCCGGCATCATCCCGTTCATCCGCGTGATGGACTCGCTGACGCTCGCGATCTCGCAGGGCTCGCTCCGCCGCGGCTCGGCGGCCTGCTACCTCGACATCCACCACCCGGAAATCGAGGAATTCCTTGAAATCCGTAAGGCCTCGGGCGACTTCAACCGCAAGTCCCTGAACCTGCACCACGGCCTCAACATCACCGACGCCTTCATGGAAGCCGTCCGCAATGATGAAGAGTTCGGCCTGATCTCGCCGAAAACCGGCGAAGTGCTGAAGACGGTCAACGCCCGCAAGCTGTGGCAGAAGATTCTCGAGCTGCGCATGCAGACCGGCGAACCCTACCTGCTGTTCACCGACACGGTGAACAATTCCATGCCGGCGCACCAGCGCAAGCTGGGCCTGAAGGTGACGCAGTCGAACCTCTGCTCTGAAATCACCCTGCCGACCGGTGTCGATCACCGCGGCGAGGACCGTACGGCCGTCTGCTGCCTCTCTTCGGTCAATGCCGAGAAGTATCTGGAATGGTCGAAGGACGAGAACTTCCTCGAAGACATCTTCCGCTTCCTCGACAATGTGCTGGAAGACTTCATCGAGCGGGCGCCGTCCGAAATGGAACGCGCCGTCTACTCCGCCAAGCGCGAGCGCTCGGTCGGTCTCGGCGTGATGGGCTTCCACTCCTTCCTTCAGAAGATGAACGTCTCCATGGAAAGCGCCATGGCGAAGGTCTGGAACGAGAAGATCTTCAAGGACGTCCGCAAGGGCGCCGACGCGGCATCCGTGAAGCTGGCCAAAGAACGCGGCCCGTGTGAAGACGCGCGCGACGCCGGCATGATGGCCCGCTTCAGCCACAAGATGGCCGTTGCGCCGACCGCGTCGATCTCGATCATCTGCGGCGGCACCTCCGCCGGCATCGAGCCGATCCCGGCCAACGTCTACACCCACAAGACCCTGTCGGGCTCCTTCACGGTGAAGAACCCGCAGCTTGAAGCCCTGCTGGAAAGCAAAGGCCTCAACACGCCGGAAACCTGGGGTTCGATCCTGGAGCATGAAGGCTCGGTCCAGCACCTCGAAGAGCTCGACGAGCATGAGCGCGCCGTGTTCAAGACCGCTTTCGAACTCGATCAGCGCTGGATCGTGGAACTGGCGGCAGACCGCACGCCGTACATCTGCCAGTCGCAGTCGCTGAACCTGTTCCTGCCGGGCGACATCGCCAAATGGGACCTGCACATGCTGCACTGGACGGCGTGGGAGAAGGGGCTCAAGTCGCTTTATTACTGCCGCTCGAAGTCTGTTCAGCGGGCTGCCTTTGCAGGCTCGGAAAAGGTGGAAGCCGGTCAGATGGAGACGCCGAACACCGATTATGACGAGTGTCTGGCCTGCCAGTAAGGGTCATCCGGAAGTAGCATATTTGATCGCGCACGGCGGGAACCCGGACAAGGTTCTCGCCGTTTGCGTGTGTCATATTCGGTCGGAAGTGCACAAATTCGCGTCAGAATGGTGCATTACACCCAGTTCACACGTCTGGATTGAGGGCGCTTAATCTAAATTTTTCAATAGGTTAATGCCGGAATATGGCGATTTGGCGCGAGAATTGCCCGAAATAATCCTAAAAAAACCGGAGTCTGGAACAGACTCTACAGAAACGCGTTGGAGTAATCAGAATTAATCTTTTTTGAGTGGAAAGTGGTTTGAGGCGCCTGTGGCCTTCATGCTACATTAAATGAACAGTGGCCTAATTCCCGTTAACGGTTCTAACCCGGGGAAGGCAGCCATGAGAGGTGTGGGTCGAATGGTAGTTGCAGTTGCCAGTGCAGTATTGACGATGGCCTGCCAAGGTTGCGTGGCCGTCTCTCCGCATGACCAGATGCGGATCGAACCGGCTGTGCCGCCGACCGTCGGCATGATGATGGCCGCACCGGGCCCGCAGTCAGCAGCAGCGCCGATTGCATCTGACCGTGCCGCGATTTCCGTGCATGTTGTTGATGGCCTGCCGAGCCGGTTTACCGGCACGCCGCTGGGCCTTGGCAGCGAATTGGCGACCCTTGCCTTTACCGGCACGCCGGCAGATTTCTCTTCAGGCTCTCTGGTGGCCCCATCGACCGGCAAACCTGAATTGGGTTGGTCCGGCTCAGGCGCTCTGACGGCTGTCACGGCTGAGCGCTCTGCTGCAGCCGCGCTGAACCCGGCGCTGGCCAAGGTAGAGAAAGACATCGCCGCCGAAGTGGCGTTCTCCGCTCCGAAAGAAATGACCGGCCTCACCTTCGATGTGGGCGTCGCGCCGCGTATCGCCGTGCGCGAAGACGGCGAGATCCTGACCCAGCGTTTCGGTGGTGAGGTCCGTATCGGTCAGGACTTCGACCTGCTGGATTCGAACGGACAGCCCCAGGGCTGGTACCTGTTCGCTGGTGCCGATGGCGAAGCGCTTGTCTGGGATGCGGATCGGAACGGATTCACACCGCAACTGGGTGACATGTCTCTGACCGACCAGGTGACTGTTGGTGACCTTCAGGCGGGCGTCTCCATCCAGCGCGGCGGCGGCCAGCTTTCGCTGTCCTATATCCGCCGGGAAGTGAAATATCGCGACCGCAATGGCGGCTTCAGCGAGAATGAAGATTTCGCAGGTGTCAGTTTCACCATGCGCCGATAGGTGCTATCGCTCGGGGCATGAAACTGACCCGATTTGAAACACTGACTGGGACAGGGGCCGCGCGGATTGCAGCGGCCCTTTTCATTGGCGCGACCTGTGTCATGGCGCTGCCCGCATCGGCTGAGGATCAGGTTGAGACCGGTCCGGTCGCCCCGCGAAAGCCGGGCGTCTGGTCACTGACTTCCGAGAATGACATGTTCGGTTCCGGCACGGACCGGAACTATTCGAACGGCGTGCGCCTCGAACATGTGTCGGCTGCCGACGAGGTGCATCCCGGCCTGAAATGGGTCGCGGCCCGGCTGCCCTGGATCGATGTTGAGCGGACAGACCTGCGCCAGGGCTTTGGTCTCTCCCACGCCATCTTCACGCCCGAGGACATTACGCTGGAGGATCCAAACCCGCTCGACCGGCCGTATGCCGGCTGGCTTTCTTTGTCTTCCACGATTGCAGCGACGGACATCGAAAAGGAATTGCAGGACACGCTTCAGGTCAATCTGGGGATCGTCGGGCCGTCGGCAGGCGGCGAATTTGTCCAGAACAATTGGCACAAGATGCTGGGTATTCCGGGGGCTCAGGGTTGGGATCATCAGCTGAAAGATGAGCCGGGTGTCGAGATCATCGCGCAACGCCTGCAGCGGCTGAACAAGTTCGATCTGCCATTCGGATTGGAAACGGATTTTGCCGGGCATGCCGGTTTTGCCCTAGGGAATGTGCGCACTTATGCGAACACGGGACTGACGGCGCGTATTGGCTGGGATCTCGACTCCGGATTTGGCCCGCCGCGCATCCGCCCGGCGCTGGCCGGGGCAGGGGAGTTTATTCCCGGTACAGATGAAACCCCCTGGGGCGGGTATGCCTTTATCGGCGTCGACGGCCGCGCCATTGCACGGGACATGTTCCTGGACGGCAATCTGTGGCGCGACTCGGCGCGTGTGGAAGATCGCCGCGCGCTCTCCGGGGACCTGCAGGCGGGCCTTGTGGTTCACTATCGCGACGTGCAGGTCGCTTTCACATGGGTGACACGGACAGAGCAGTTTGCCTATCAGGACGGCCCCCAGCAATTCGGCGCCGTCTCGATTTCCATCGCTCACTAGGCCGCTCAACGCCGGGCGGCTTGTTGGCGCGTGGATCCGGACCGGCGCGATTTATACATACCGACAGTATGTTGGAGTGTCATTTGGCGTCCTTAATGTCAATAAAAGCTGGGCTTTCACCCGCGCATCATATACATACCGCACTCGTGATTGCCGGTCCGGTGCGCAGGCTTTTCTTGTCTGTCCGACAGGCCCGGCGCAGACTGCAGGGAAAAATTCCGGGAGGAACCAAATGAGATATGCCGCCGTCGCGCTCGCCGCGTTGATCAGTCTTGCTGCCTGCTCCGAACAGGCTGCCACCGCGCCGAAGGCCGACGTTGCGCCGCCTGCAGGTGTCGCCACCGAAGCCACCAAAGCGGCCAATGCCGCGCTGGCCGAACGCCTGCCGCTGGACCAGCCGGGCGACTTCGAAGATACCGGCCACGGCCTGCTCGCCCAGATCCAGAAAGATATCGTCGACGAGACCGGCAAGGTCGTCTGGGCCGTCCATGCGCAGGATTTCATCAATGGCGCAGCGCCCGACACGGTGAACCCCTCTCTCTGGCGTCAGCAGCAATTGCTGGCCAAGCATGGCCTGTTCGAAGTCAAGGATGGCCTCTACCAGGTGCGTGGTTATGACTTGGCAGTTATGTCTATCATCCGCGGCGACACCGGCTGGATCATCGTCGATCCGCTGACGAGCAAGGAGACAGCCGCAGCGGCCCTCAAACTGGTCAACGACACGCTGGGGGAGCGCCCGGTCAGTGGCGTTATCTACACCCATTCGCATGCAGACCATTTTGCGGGCGCCCGGGGTGTGATCACGGAATCCGATATCGCCAACGGCGTTCCGGTGCTCGCCCCCGTCGGGTTCACCGAAAATGCGATCGCGGAAAACCTGCTGGCTGGCAACTACATGTCGCGCCGGGCGATCCTGATGTTTGGCGGTACGCTCCCGAACGACGCGACCGGACAGGTCGGCACCGGTCTCGGTCCGGCCTTGTCGACGGGCACGGCAGGCTTCATTCCCCCGACGGAAGAAATCTCGGGCCGGGGTACGCAGCGTGTGATCGATGGCGTGAAATTCGAGTTCATCGACGCAGCCGGCACAGAAGCCCCCGCCGAATTCATGTTCTATCTGCCAGACTTCCGCGCCCTCTGTACGGCTGAGGTCGCAACGGCAACTTTCCACAACGGGCTGACCCTGCGCGGCGCAAAGGTTCGGGACTTCCTCGAATGGAGCCGCGTGCTGGACTATGCGCTGGTGAACTATGCGGGAAAATCAGACGTATCTTTTGCATCCCACCACTGGCCGACCTTTGGCACGGAGAACGTGCAGGATTATCTGCGCGGCCAGCGCGATGTGTATCGCTACACGCATGACCAGACGGTTCGGCGGGCGAACCAGGGCCAGACCCAGTTCGAAATCGCGGAAGACATTCCGGAGCCGGATGTTCAGGAAACCCATTTCGACACGCGCGGCTATTACGGCACGCTGAACCACAACGCCAAGGCGGTCTACCAGTATTATTTCGGCTGGTGGGATGGTGTGCCTGCCACATACAATGCCTGGCCGATGGAAGAACGTTCCAAACGCATGGTCGCACTGGCCGGAGGCGAAGATGCGGCCCTGGTGGCGGGAGAAAAGGCTTTCAAGGAAGGCGACTATCGCTGGGCGGCTGAAGTGTTCAATGCCGTTGTGTTTTCAAATCCCCAGAATCAGGCGGCTCGTGACTGGCTGGCGTCCAGCTATGAGCAGATGGGCTTCCAGGCAGAGTCCGGCGCCTGGCGTGACTATTACCTGACCGGCGCGGCCGAGTTGCGCCGCGGTTTGCCAGTGGATCAGGCGATCCGCCTCGGCAATCTCGACTTCCTGAAGGGCGTGCCGACGGTGGAACTGTTCAACGCGCTGGCCGTGCGTTACGCTCCAGAGAAGCTGACACGGGATCCGTTCACGCTGAACTTCGTCTTCCCGGATACCGAAGAGACGTTGATGCTGGACGTGGGCACCCGCACGGCCTTCCCGCGGCCGGGGTCTGCCTCCGGCTCGCCCGCTGCGACGCTCACCATATCCCGCGCTGCGTTCAATGATCTGATCCTCCAGACACGGAGCTTCCAGGACATTGCGAAGGCCGGGGAGGCGAAAGTGGAGGGCGATCCGTCGGCGCTGCTCGCCTGGTTCAGCGCATTGGAGACTGCGCCGTTCTGGTTCAACGTTGTCGAACCATAGGGCATACCGATGGCCTGCAATGGGACTGAGACCGTCTGATTGCAGGCCGCTGCGGCTTCCCCCATATTGAGAGGGCTGAGCCCCGCCATACTGGCCGGGCTTCTGAAAGGCGCCTCTGGCCGATGGTCCCCGACCTGACTTTCCTGACCCCCGAACTTCTGCAGGCTTTCTTCGCTGTCGTGGCGATCGACCTTGTGCTTGCTGGCGACAATGCCGTGGTGATCGGGCTTGCGGCGGCGGGCCTTGAAAAGCAGCAGCGCGGCAAGGCGATCCTGATCGGGATCATTTTCGCTACGGTCCTGCGCATCGCCTTCGCCCTGGTCGCGGCAGAATTGCTGCTGATCATCGGCCTTCTCTTCGCCGGCGGGGTATTGCTGCTCTGGGTGGCCTGGAAGATGTGGCGGGAGCTGAGGGAAGAGGCCCAACACAATGCCGAAGAAGCCTTGTCAGGCGTTGACCTCAATGCCGACGGCACCGTGGCCTGCCAGCGGCCCGGCAAGACCCTTCGGCAGGCTGTGACGCAGATCATCATCGCCGATGTTTCCATGTCGATCGACAACGTGCTGGGCGTCGCCGGCGCGGCGCGGGAGCATCCGGTCGTGCTGGTCTTCGGCCTCGCATTGTCGATCCTGCTGATGGGGGTTGCGTCCACCTTCATCGCCAAAGTGCTGACCCGCCACCGTTGGATTGCTTTCGCGGGCCTCGCCATCATCCTCTATGTGGCGCTGCACATGATCTGGGAAGGCGGTCACGAACTCTGCGCCGAAGGCCTGCCCATGCTCGGCCTCGATACCCCCGCTGCCTGCCGCGTGCACTAGCGCGGCGCGCTGCGCCTCTAGTTCATTTGGCTGCGGAAGAAGTCCGCGATCATCGGGCCGAACTTGTCGCCGTCCGCGCCAAGCCGTTTGTTGAGACTCTTGTGCGAGCGTTTCTTCGCCAGAACGGCTTCGGCGTCATAGCCATGGTCGCGCAACGTTTCGGCCAGCTCCTTGGCGCGGTCAGGTGAGACCGGGCGGTCGACATAGAAAATCCGGAATGGCGGAATGCGGCGGCCGTCCATCACCTGAAGTGTCGGGGAGGCCTCGCGCCAGACGGTCTCTTTGCCGCCGAAGGCTGGCCGGTAGAATCGCGGCAGCTCGCCATTCTTCTCGCCGGTTTTTACCAGATTGTAGGATGCGCCATCCAGCGGCACCGTACCCTTGATCACGCCGAGGCCCAGACCTTCGGCCCGCAAATATTGCGGATCGATCGAGACCAGCGCCACGGAGTGCGCGCCGGAGGAATGTCCCATCAGGAAGATGGAATCCGGATCGCCGCCATAAGTGTCGGCATTCCTGTAGAGGAAGGCGATGGCGGAGGCGAGGTCTTCCACCGGGGCCGGGAAGGGGTGGTCCGGTGCAAGGCGGTAATTGATCGAAACGTAGATGAACCCTTCGTCGGTGAAGAAATCCGACTGTTTCGGGCCTATGGCGTTCTGCTTGTTGCCATAGGTCCATGCGCCGCCATGCACCATGATGATGATGGGCAGGTCTTCCGCCTCATCCGGGGCATAGATGTCCATGGTGAAATTGCCATCACTGACCGCGGGCATGTGATTGTACACCACATCGCGATATACTTCGGCCGCCGAAGCGAGCCCCGGCGCAGCCATCCAGGCAAAAAGACACAAGAACGCGGCAGATAAGAAACGCATAGCGGATACCTTCCATACAGGAAGCCAGTTTGGAACGCCATCTGTCAGCAATTTCGATGAATCTTGATGCAACGTAATGTCTTCCCTTGGAGAGTCGGGCTGGTCCGATAGAATGAAATTGTGACGGCAGCGGGGCCGCCGACTCGCAATGAAAGGGGATTTTGCATGCACGAAGGAAGCCACGAGATCCTCATCAAGGACGCGCTGGTCTTCCTGATCGCTGCCGGGCTCGTCGTGCCGGCGCTGCGCATGCTGAAACTGCCCGCTGTTGTGGGCTTCATCCTCGCTGGCGTGGCGCTGGGCCCATGGGGCCTCGGTTCGTTTTCGGATACCTGGGCGCCGCTCGGCATGTTTACCATCGCCGAGCCCGAAGCGGCGGCGCCTTTCGCGGAACTGGGCGTGCTGTTTCTCTTGTTCCTGCTGGGGCTGGAGCTGTCGGTGGAGCAGCTCTGGTCGCTGCGGCGCATCGTGTTCGGCGCAGGAATCGTGCAGGCCGCCGCCAGCGCGATCCTGCTGGCCCTGCTGGCGACCGTGTTCGATTTCGACCTGACGGCGGCCATTGTCGTGGGGCTCGCCCTGGCATTGTCGTCCACGGCCGTCGTGATGCAGCTGATGACAGCGAACCATCAGGCCTCGGCGCCGGTCGGGCGCACGGCGCTCGGCGTCCTGTTGTTTCAGGACATTCTGGTCGCGCCGATCCTGATCTTTGTGGGGTTTGCCTCATCCGAAGCCGGCGCAAACCTCGGCACCGTACTGCTGGAGGCAGCGGTGCAGGGCGTGCTCGCCGTCGGCATCCTGCTTGTGATCGGCCGCTTCCTGTTGCGTCGCCTGTTCCAGATGGCGGCCGATGCAGGCGGGCGAGACTTCCTGATGGCAATCACACTGCTGACCGTCGTGGGCGCCGCCGTTCTGACGGCCAGCGCAGGCCTCTCCATCGCGCTCGGCGCCTTCCTCGCCGGCCTGATGCTGGGCGAGACGGAATTCAAGCACCAGACCGAAGTCGACCTCGACCCGTTCAAGGGTCTGTTGCTCGGCCTGTTCTTCATGACCGTCGGACTCGGCCTGGACCTTGGCGTGATCGCGCGGGAGTGGCCGCTCGTCCTGATGGGGCTGATCGCGCTGCTGGTGGTGAAGTACGTCATTGCCTGGGCAGCCGTCCGGATCTTCGGGCGCAGCCCGGAACTGGCAACCGAAACAGCTGGCCTGCTCGCCCCGGCGGGAGAGTTTGCTTTCGTCGTGCTGGCGGCGGGGGCGGCCGGCGGGGTCATCACTGGCGATCAGGCAACGCTCGTCTCGGCCGTGGCGGGCCTATCCATGTTGCTGATCCCGGTCACCTGGCGCGGATCCCAATCCGTTGTCCGGCGCATGCAGCGAAAGGGACACGGCCATGCCACGACGCTTCCAGCCGAAAAGGCAGAGCTGGAAAACCATGTGATCATCGCCGGGTTCGGCCGGGTGGGGCAGGCAGTGGCCCGCATCCTGGATGAAGAGAACACGCGCGTGGTGGCGCTGGACAGCCGGCCCGACACGGTGGCGCGCCTGCGCAAGCAGGGCTGGAGCGTCTATTTCGGGGACGGCGCCCGTAAGGAGATTCTCGACAAGGCAGGCCTTTCCGGCGCGGCCATGGTCGTGGTTACCATCGATGACCCGCAGGCGGCCGAACATATCGTCCGGGCTGTGCGCCGCGGCCGTCCGGAAATCCCGATCCTTGCCCGTGCGCAGGACGCCGACCATTCGCGCAGCCTGTTCCAGGCCGGGGCGACCCACGTCGTACCTGACGCCATCGAGGCCGGCTTGCAGATGTCTGCGCGCGCCCTCGAACAGTTCGGCTATACACCTGAAACCGTCCGCTCCCTCATCGGCGCCGAGCGCGACGCGGAATACCGCAAGGCAACGCTGGAGAAAGCCTAGGTTCGCACGGGTGCCAAGGCTCGGATGTCCGGGGCGACGAAGTCTTCCGGCGGTAGACCGGCCATGTTCGCGACGAAGCTGACCGTATGATACGCCCCGCACAGGGCGAGGATTTCCAGCTGCTGGTCGACACGCCAATCTGCCTCGAATGCCGCGCGCGCGGACGGGGACAGCGCCGCGCTCTGGCAGATTTCGTCGATGGACCGGATGAGGCGGGCTTCTACCGGAGCCCACAAGGTTTCGTCGATGGCGGGCCGAGTGGTGGCGGCAATCTGTTCCGGCGTGAACTTTGCTGCGTTCGCAAAGATCGCCACATGGACACCCCACTCATAGGCGCAGCGCAGATTGGCCGTTACGCGCAGGATCACGATTTCACGCATGCGCAACGGCAGCGGGCTGTCCCGGTCGAGCAGGTTCGGCACGGCCTTCTGCAGGAACCGTTTCGAGTTCGCGAAGGTCCGGAACAGCGACAGGATATACCCGTCTGAACTTGGATAATTTGCCAGAAGGCGGGCGATGTCCTTCGGCCAGGGCTCCGGCAGCGGGGTAAGCTGATTCGTCATGAGGTCCTCCCTTTTGCTACGTATTTCGTAGCGATCTTCATGTGCTACTAAATACGTAGCGTCAAGACATGTGCGATGTCAGAGGACCTCTTTCGTCCACACCTTCTGGTGGTGTAATAGGCATGCATTCGCGGATAGCGGGGTAGGCCAGCCATGACATCATTCACGCACAAGGTGGCGGCGCCCACGCCGGGCTTTGCTGATCTCTACACGCCGAAACTCGTGACGGTGCTGCGCGAGGGATACGGTCTCGACAAGCTTCGGGCCGATGCCATTGCCGGCCTGACCGTCGCTATCGTTGCCTTGCCATTATCCATCGCCATAGCCGTCGCATCAGGAGCAAGCCCGGCACAGGGCCTGATCACGGCGATCGTTGGCGGCTTCCTCGTCTCGCTGCTGGGCGGCAGCCGGTTCCAGATTGGCGGTCCGGCCGGGGCATTTATCGTGCTGGTCAACACGACCGCCGCGACCCACGGCATGGACGGCTTGATCCTGGCGGTGCTTATGTCCGGCATCCTGCTGGCACTCGCGGGCTGGTTGCGTCTTGGCACTTTCGTGAAGTTCGTGCCGTACCCTGTGACGGTGGGCTTCACCGCCGGCATTGCCATCATCATTGGGTCCAGCCAGCTGAAAGACCTGTTCGGCCTCACCCTCGCCGGAGCAGAGCCGGGGCCATTCCTTGAGAAGCTGCCCGTGCTCGCCGCAGCCGCGCCGACCGCGGACTGGCATGCCTTCGCCATTGCGGCAGGGACGATGGCGGTGATCTTCACGCTGAAGCGCTACCGCCCCGGCTGGCCGGGCATCCTGTTGGCGGTCGTGCTGGCGGCGCTGGTGACAGCATTGGCAAAGCTCGACATCGCGACAATCGGCACCCGTTTCGGGGCGATGCCGGCGGGCCTGCCCATGCCGCATGTTCCAGCTCTCTCCATGGCCAAGGTCATGGACGTGTTGCCCGCCGCGATTTCCTTCACGCTGCTCGGCGCCATCGAATCGCTGCTCTCCGCCGTTGTGGCTGACGGGATGACCGGGCGGCGGCACCGCTCCAATTGCGAGCTGGTGGCGCAGGGCGCGGCCAATATCGGCTCGGCTCTGTTCGGCGGCATCTGTGTCACCGGCACGATTGCCCGAACGGCCACGAATGTCAGGGCAGGGGCGCACGGTCCGGTGTCCGGCATGCTGCACTCGGTCTTCCTGCTGGGCATGATGATCCTTGCCGCACCGCTGATCGCCTTCATCCCGATGGCGGCGCTGGCAGGCGTGCTGGCGGTCGTCGCCTGGAACATGTTCGAGAAACATGCCTTCTGGCGCCTGCTGAATGCCTCGAAGGGGGACGCGGCGGTGCTGCTCGCGACTTTCGGGTTGACCGTGTTCCGCGACCTCACCGAAGCGATCATCGTTGGGTTCGCGCTCGGCGCCGCCCTGTTCATCCAGCGCATGTCGCAGGCCGCGACGGTGGAACTCGGCGCGCCGCTGGTCCAGCCGGATGAGGCGGATGACCTTCGCCACCGTGTGCCGTATGACGAGGCGACCAGCACCCGCCGCGATGTCATCGTCTATCGCATTTCGGGCGCGTTCTTCTTCGGTGCGGCAGCCACCATCGGCTCGGTGCTCGACCGGATCGGCGACCAGCACCGCGCCCTGATCGTGGACTTTTCAGCCGTGCCCTTCATCGATTCGACGGCCGCCCACACGATCGAGGGGCTGGTCGAGGCCGCCCATCGCCGCAAGATTGCGGTCTGGCTCACCGGCCTCAGCCCCGCCAACGAAGCCGCTCTCGCAGCCCATGATGTCGCCCCGCCGCATGTGGAAGTGGCGCCGGACATCAAGACCGCGCAGGCCAAGGTGCTCGCGATGCTGGATGGGATATGAGCCCCACGCTATGTCCTGCCGCCAGACAGAGGGATGAGCTGAATCTCCTGAATCGAGCCATGCGTATCCATGGCGACAATCGTGAGGGAGGTGATCCTGCCTGACACGTCGATGCTGGATGCATTCAGTGAATCGCAGATCTGCCTGGCGGTTTCAACGCGGGCAAACCGGCCGACCGTGATGTGTGGGACATAAGGAATGTCGGGGCGCAGCAGGCCCGAAAAGGGGCCGGTGTGCAGATCGCGCCGCAGTTTCAGAATCTCGCTGTTGCCTGTGTCGGGAGCCAGAAAAGCGTAGCCGGTATCATCCTGATGGTCCGTGCCGATGACAGCGCGCCTGCAGGCGAACGGGAAGGGGGCAGTCGCCCGGGCGACCGTCTGGACCTGCTGCAGATAGTCTGCTTCCGGAACAGAATCGTCGCCGAAGACAAGTGTGAAGTGGGGCGCGACCCGGTTCGCGAAATCCCGGTCGTATTCAGCGCGCACCCGGTCCATCCAGGCCCGTGCGCCGGAGCTGGTTTCGGGGATTGCGAGCGTGAAAAGTTGCCGATTCATCTCAACTGCCTGTGTTGAACTTGTTCCTGATACCGCCGCCCAGTCTCTTTCCGCAAAATTTTCCCTGTTCGGCATGCGGGATATCGTGCCATTCTTGCCTTTCCTGTGCGCAAGCCTGTGGACTAATGTCGCGTGCGGCACGCTGCATCTTGCGCCATTAACGCTTCTTAAGCACTATATGTGGTGTTGATTACCCTTATAACCGACTCGCTTGCCAAGGAGGCCCGTCATGGCTGCCACCGATTCTTCGCTTCCCGGACTGCTCACCCCGAGCCGCGCTTACAAGCCGTTCCGCTACCCGTGGGCGTATGATTTCTGGAAGAAGCAGCAACAGGTCCACTGGATGCCGGAAGAGGTGCCGCTTGGCGAGGACTGCAAGGACTGGGCGGTCAAGCTGTCGGATGCCGAGCGTAACCTGCTGACGCAGATCTTCCGCTTCTTCACCCAGTCGGATGTCGAGGTCGGCGCCAACTATATGGAACACTACATGCCGCTGTTTAAGCCGGTGGAAGTGTCCATGATGCTGTCGTCCTTTTCCAACATGGAGACGATCCACATCGCGGCCTACGCCCTGCTGCTCGAAACCATTGGCATGCCGGACAGCGAATTCTCCGCCTTTATGGAATACAAGGAGATGGCCGCCAAGCACGACTATCTCGGCCAGTTCGACACCAAGACGAATGAAGACATTGCCGTCTCCATGGCCGTATTTGGTGCGTTCACGGAAGGCCTGCAGCTGTTTGCGTCCTTCGCGATGCTGATGAACTTCCCGCGCTTCAACAAGATGAAGGGCATGGGCCAGATCGTTTCCTGGTCGGTGCGCGATGAGTCGCTGCACTGCGAAGGCATGATCAAGCTGTTCCACACATTCTGCGCTGAAACAGGTGTGATGAATGACGAACTGCGCGAGCGCATCCGCGAATGCTGCCGCACCGTGGTCAGCCTGGAAGACAAGTTCATCGAGCTCGCCTTCGAAATGGGCCCGGTCGAAGGCATGACGGCCGACGACATCAAGAACTATATCCGCTACATCGCCGACTGGCGCCTTGGCCAGCTGAAGCTGGAGCCACTCTATGGTATCACCAAGCACCCGATCCCGTGGCTGACCGAGATCCTGAACGGCGTCGAGCACGCCAACTTCTTCGAACAGCGCGCCACGGAATATTCCAAGGGCGCCACGAAGGGTGACTGGCACGGTGAAGATGGCGTCTGGACCAAGTTCGACAAGCGCCCAGCCGCCAAGCCGGACAATGTGCCGGCGGAATAAGATCGGACACGGACGGAAGACCCTGCCGGGATGAGCGTGCGTGGCGACATCCTGGGCTGGGTCATCCGCCGGCTTCACGAAATCGACGCAGCAGACCCGGCGGCGCGGCAGGCGCTGTTCGATGACCTCCGCGCCGAAGTCGGGCAGGGCGGCTTTGGCGATTGCCTGGCAGATGAGGCGTTGCCGCATCTGGAAAGCGCCATTGCGCGGCAGGAGGTTTACTGGCTGAGCCAGTCGCCGCCGGCCGATGCGCCCGCATCACCGCCTGCCAAACCTGCGACCGTCCCGCCGCCTCAGGCCCCGCCGAAATGGGGATGGCGGCGATTCCTGCCTGTCCCAGGGCATCCGCCTGGTCCCGCGCCGGGTGAGGCAACCGGGCCGTTTGCAGACCATGTGTACGAAACCGTGCCGCTGTTCGTCGGTGAGCGGGCAGTCGAGTGCCGGCTCTCCTGGACCTATGATCCGGCCTGCACACTGACGGCGCAGTGCGATGATATCGGCTTTCGCTTCGAGACACGGGCCTACAGTTTCCGGCACGCGGTGGAACATCTGGTGGCGGTTCTTCGCCGTGGTGGCCTTACCATGCCGGTTGCAGCGCTTGACCCGGCTGCAGAGTGGACGAGCCCGGCGCGTGATGAGGAATCCGTTCGTGTCACCACAAAACGTGTTTCGTGCCATGCGTTTGCAACTCTCTCGCAAATATAGGCGCCGCATTTCCTATTTCCCGTCAGACAAGTGTCAGCAAGCCGTGCTAAAAAGACCCTGCCTGGGAGGGCTTGGTCCGTAAGCCTGATGCTTGCGGTGCGTTCAGCATGAGGAGACTAAGATGCTGAAACTGAAGATTTTAGGCGCGGCGGCTGTACTGGCTGGTGCAGTTGCGATGTCTGGCCTGGCTGCAGCGCAAGGCGGCGGTCCGGGTGGCGGCGGACAAGGTGGTGGCGGACAAGGCGGAACCGGGCAGGGCGCCGGCATGGGCAACATGTCAGGCGATCTGGACCGTGACCGGCTGCGCGTCATGGATCCGGCTTCCGGCCGCGACAAGCTGCAGGACCGGGATCGCGACCGCGACATGATCCGCGATCCGGATCGTGACCGGCTTTATCTCGGCACGCAGGACCGTATTCGCAAATTCGATCGCGACGGCGATGCCCGTGTCAACCGCGCCGAATTCGAGGACTGGCACACAGACATGTATGGCCAGATGGACGCTGACGGGAATGGCCTGTCTCTGGAAGAATACCACGCGGCACGGTTCGGCCCCGGCCCGTATAGCGACGCCAATCCGGAACGCCAATCGCTGATGCGCCAGCAGGCAAACCTTCGCAAGACCGAGCGTTTCCGTGTGATGGATGGCAATGGCGACGGCGTCGTCAGCCGCGAGGAATACATGCGGTTCGGCGAGCACGCCTGGCTGGAAGCCGACACGAACGATGACGGCCAATTGAGCTGGGGCGAGCTGCAATCCTATAATCGCGGCATGTAAGGAGAGTGAGATATGGCAAGCAAACACATCGCAAGCAGACGCATCCTTCCTGCCGTTACCGCGCTTGCCTTCGCCGGTCTGACAGCCTGCGCAGGCTATGGCCCGCATCGGCACTATGGTCCGCCCCCGTCGGGAGCCGTTTACATCACGACCGCGCCACCTCCGCCGCGGACCGTGATCATCCCGCCACGTCCGACTTCCCTGTCAGTCTGGATCAGTGGCTACTGGAACTGGACCGGGACTGACTTTGTCTGGATCGACGGTCATTGGGACCGGTCACCTCCGCGCGCAGGCGCTGTCTGGGTGCCCGACCAATGGGTGAAGACCAATAAAGGTTGGTACCGCAGACCCGGCCGCTGGAATTAGACCCCCACCAGCTGTCAGGACCAGTCGGAAAAGCTCGGTTTTCCCGGCCGGGCTTTTCTTGTGTCCGGATTCCGGTCCCTGTTGGCGGAATCAGTGAGGGGCGCCCGTGGCCGCGGGCGCCCCTCCAACGCTATTCCGGGAGGAAATGGTCTAGCGTTGTTCGTAAGAGGCGGTTTCGACCGTTGCGAGACGGGCGAAAGTCGGGGCCGTTTTCAGGCCCATTTCTTCACGTTCCTTGAGGATTTTGACGGCGGCCTGGGCCATCACGTCGTCAGCACAGCTGCGGTCGACCATCGGGCCGCGGCCGAACTTGCTGCCGGAAGAGGTGCAGGCGCTGCGGGCCTGGCTGCGAATGTCGGAGAGCACGAGCTCGGCGCCAGACTCGGAGGCCAGCAGGTCGTGATCGTAGGAGATTTCAACGGAGATCGGCGTGACGACTTCAGCCGATGCGGCAAACGGAACCACAGCGACGAGGGCGGCGGCTGCAAGCATTTGTTTTTTCATGAGAATTCAGTCCTTCAGAGTTTGGTGCCGTCTTCCCAACGGCTTTGAAACTCCTCCCTCAAGCTGCCTCACGCGGCGATATCGCCCCAAAACACGCCGACCCGGACACACACTCACCGGGCAGACGTTGGCCAGCCCCGAAGCGGCCGCGTGCTGCACCGCAACAATCGTCTCGCAAGCGCAGCATTTCAAGAGCGTTTTTTCAGCTAACTGCTTCCAGAAGCCTGTAGGAATCCGGTCCGCCCACTGTTCGTGCACGCATGCCCAAACCTTCGCCGCATGACGCTGGGTACAGTGTCTGCTGCCATTACCTGCTGCCGGACGAACCGTCAGAATTCTGTCAAAAATCACCTTCGTTCGACCCTTGCAGCAAAGCAACCCTGCTTTGCAAAATGGAGGTGGATATAATCTGTAGACGGATGCCTGAAGAGGGCTTCGATGCTTGCCGCAACGTCAAATCCGTCTGCAATATCGGCATTAACCATCATGCTGTCCGAATCGAAGGCACGCAGCGAAATGATCCGCTGCCGGATCATATCCGGAACCTCTCCCTGCGGAAGGCTTGCGGTCGCCGCGCCTTCGCGCACAAAGATTGCATGGCTGGCCCGGAAAGGCGTTGCGGCAGCGTGATGCGTGTAGTTCAGCAGGAACACGGTTTCGCCGGGGCGGGCGTCTTCTAGGCTGACGCGGCAGGGATAGCCGGGGTGGCTATCCACCGTCTGGCGTTGGACAATGCGGCTGGCGAGGGCGTCATCGCTGAGCGTGGACAAGGCGGCGAAGTCTTCCGACTGCAATGGCAGGATCTGGAATGGCATGAGCAGGTCTCCCGGATTGATCCACCTGCCTTATCGCGCGTCCTGCCGCCCGGCCCACCCGCTGCTTGCTGTGGGACAGAACGAATCTGAATTCCCGGGGCAGGGGCCAGGCGCAGGGTGGTGCCATGATGATTTCACCCGTCCGTCTCTCTTCCTCTCTCGGGCTTGCCTGGGCTTATACCGGCCAGCAGGCCGCCGCACTTGCCAGCGGGCTGGGCCTCGGCCCGCTCGGCATCCGCGCCTTCCTGCCGCGCGCAGTGTGCCAGAAAGTGGATGCGGATCTGAAGCGCCTGGAAACGCTGGTGCGCCGCATCCTGTTCCTTGTGGCGATGGAGACACCCCTGCTGGAATTTCGGCAGGCACCACCGCGCGATATGTCCGGCAAGCGTCCGCCTGCCGCGCCGCCGGTTCAGCTCGTCTTTCCCTTGCCGGCCTTCCGGCTGACGGAGGCGTCGCCGTCGCCTGTACTGAAGGGGTCGCGGCTTGCGGCGCGCCTTGCTGCCCGCAATCGCCGGGCGGCTGAACCACAGGATCCCGCACATCGCTCCGGTCCGCATGACATGCTGCCCGCCATGGGCCTGATGAACCGGTTCGTAGCGCTGGAGGAGGCGTTGGCCGATCCGGAGGCTCAGGTCGCCCGTTTCCGCCGCAAGCTCGCCCGCATCCGGGCTGACAAGACCCTGCCGCTACCAGTTGCAGACACGCACCAGCCGCCTGTGCCGGGCGCTGGTGCTGGATAGTGTGCTGGCAGGTATGATAATAAGGTGAATTGACAGGCGCATGCCGCTGGGGCAGATGGCGCCATGTCGAAACTCACTACACCTGAAGCCGTCATTGACGCCCTCGAAAAGCTCTATGCTGAGGCTGTCGAGGCGCAAGCCGATGCCCTCAATACATTCCTGCGAGAAGGCACGCCGCCCGACCCGGAGCTGCGCGCATCCGGCGCGTTCTGCTATCCGCAGATCCGCATTGTCTACAATCCGGACGGGCCGGCACCGCGCATTTCGCGCTCCTATGGCCGCATCTCGGAGCCGGGCACTTATATCTCCACCTTTACCCGGCCGGACTTTTTCCGTCCCTATCTGGTGGAGCAGCTAACCCCGCTGCTGAAGTACTACGAGATCGAGGTCTTCGTCGAACGCTCGCAGTCGGAAATGCCTTACGCCTATGTGTGGGAGCAGGGGCAGGCCTCCGGCCTTGAGGAAATCTCCCCGGCCGAACTCGCGCGCCACTTCCCGAGCCCTGACCTTGCCGAGATCGGGGACGAAGTGGCCGACGGTGAACTCTACGAGCCCTTCACCGAACGCCCGCTGGCCCTGTTTGATGCGCTGCGCACGGATTTCTCGCTGAAGCGCCTGCAGCACTACACCGGCACGCCGGTGGAGCATTTTCAACACTATATTCTGTTTACGAACTATCATCGCTATGTCGATGCGTTCTGTGACTGGGGGCTGGAGCAGCTGGGCAATGGCTCGCGCTACACCTCGCTGTCCGTACCCGGCGGTCTGGAGATTACACAGCCGACGGCAAACTCCCGCGCCGAGATCGATGCCTCGCCCTGGCGCCGGTCACAGATGCCGGCCTATCACCTGCGCGCGCCGGGCAATACCGGCATCACTCTGGTCAATATTGGTGTCGGCCCGGCCAATGCGAAGACAATCACGGATCATCTGGCGGTCATCCGTCCGCAATGCTGGGTCATGGTTGGTCATTGCGGGGGGCTGCGCCATTCGCAGGCCATTGGCGACTATGTCCTGGCGCACGCCTATCTGCGGGAAGACCATGTGCTGGACTCCGTCCTGCCGCCGGAGATCCCGATCCCGGCCCTCGCCGAGGTCCAGATTGCGCTGCAGGAATCTGCCGCCCATGTGACTGGCGAGAGCGGCGACGAGCTCAAGAAGCGCCTGCGCACAGGCACTGTGGTGACCACGGACGACCGCAACTGGGAGCTGCGGTTTTCGGCCTCGGCCCCGCGATTCAACAAGTCCCGCGCCATCGCCATCGAGATGGAGAGCGCCACGATCGCCGCCAATGGCTACCGCCTGCGCGTGCCCTATGGCACGCTGCTCTGCGTCTCGGACAAGCCGCTGCATGGTGAGATCAAGCTGCCCGGCGCTGCCAACCGCTTCTATGAGCGGGCCATCGGCGAGCACATCCGCATTGGCATCGAGACGCTGGAACGCCTCGCGGCAGACAAGGGCGCCAAGCTTCACAGCCGCAAACTCCGCAGCTTCGACGAACCGCCATTCCGCTGAGGGGACTGACACGGTTGATCTAGGCCGTGGCTGGGGTTTCCTCCAGCGCGGCGATGATCGCCCGGGCTTCTTCCGACAGAAGGGCGATCATTGCCGGGTCGCCGATACCTCGCAGGTATTTGACAAAATCCCGGCCGCTGCCATGGTTCTGGCCTGTCAGCACGATCTGGTCGGCCAGCCGGACAAGATCCTGCATGTCGTCCTTGTAGAAGATATCGCACAGGAATGTGTAACGGTTGCGGTAGCAGGCGATAATGATCCAGCGCCAGAACAACAGCACATCCTGTTCCGTAAGAACGCCGGTCTCATTCGCCCTGGCGATGCGACGAACCCACGCCAGATAATGATGCAGGGCCGTCAGTCCGACCTCTGCGTCTGGGCCGACCACGCTTGAGGATTGCACGAAGGGGACTGTGCGCTCTCCTTCGCGGTATCGCCAGTCGCGTTCGGTTGTCGGGCGCCATTCGGTATTCCGGTCCAGCACGCTGACCAGCCGGATACGCTTCATGTTGCCGTCTGTGTCAAAATCGACCACCGCTTCGGAAGCCAGAACCTCGAGGATCTGTTCATCCAGTTCGGTGGTCAGTCTCAGGCGCTCCAGGCTCAGCTGTTGCTCCGCCTGTTTCTGCTGGTTCCGCATGACAACGAGATAGGCAAAGGACGCCACCCAGGCGGTGCCGAGGGCCGTGATGCCATAATTCAGAATGGAGAACGACAGCTCCCGGCGGGATTCGATTTCGAATTCTGACGCACTGTCTGCGGGTGGCCAGGTCATGTTGAGGAAGCCGAGAAACAGCTCGTTTGTCAGTCCGCTGAGTACGGCAGCGCCGAGCACCAGAAAGATAAATGTGATGAACGCAAGCAGGCTGAGGGCGACCCACCGTAGCACCCATTCCGGAATCATCTTGTCCCCTTTCTCGAATATAGTGAGAAAGGAGGACAATCAGGGCGAATTCCCGTTCCGGCAAGCCCTGCCGAAAGATAAAGGCGCCCGCCACACAGGTAGGGCTTGCGGGCGTCTTTATACTGGCGTTGAGGCGCCTATTGCAGCTTGTTGATCTTCGTGCCTTCGATGCTGATGCCGGCCATCAGGCCCTTCTGGTCGAAGATGAAGGCGTAGGCATCTTCCTGCAGCGAGGTCGTCGACAGGTTCTGCGCAACACCGGCGTTCACCAGCACCACGGTCGGGCCGACGCCGATTTCCCAGCCATCGGATTCGCGCACATACTGGACAGCGTCGTCATTCATCAGGAACACGGCATAGCCATACTGCTGGGCGCCGGCCTGCAGGCCCCAGGAGCCTGTGAAGGTCGAGTAGTAGCCGGTGACCGCGCCGCCCTGGCGCATTTCACCTTCGCCATAGGCGCCGCCGATGCCGAGACCGGCTTTCACGATGGACGGGAATACCAGCACGGCCCGGGCCTTTTGGCCGATGGCCTTGGCGGCCGGGTTCTTGGCATAAAGCTGGTTCAGCGCCTGGCGGCTGTCAGCATCGATTTCAGCGCGGTCAATCTCGTCGGGCAGGGAAGAGCAGGCGGTGACGGATACGGTCCCGACTGCAAGGCAGGCAGCAGCAATCATTGAACGAATACGGGCCATAAAGAACTCCTGGCATTATTGTTATTGGGGTCAGAACGCCCGGCGAAGGCATCCGGTTCCCCGCCCCCACCATGAGGGACTTGTCATAAGGTCAGGGTAGACGAGCACGAGAGGCCGCGCTAGCTGCCTGACTATGAAAGATCGTATCCTGCCGCTTGAAGGCGTTCGCAATTTCCGGGATTTCGGGGGCTATGCCTCGCGTCATGGGGGCCGTGTAAAGCCCGGGCGGCTGTTCCGCTCCGGTCATTACGCCGAGGCCACGCATGGCGATCTGCAGCAGATACGGCAGAAACGGATCGCCGTGCAGGCAGATTTGCGCCGCCCCGACGAGCGTGAGCGCCAGCCGGGCAAATGGTCCGCCCCGATGACCATCACCCATGATGGCGGCCGCGAGCATGAAGCGCCGCACCACCAGTTCCTGACAAAAGTCGAGGCCGACGCCGAAAAGGCCGAAGCCTGGATGACCGACTATTACCGCGTTGCCCCGTTCAAGGCGCACCACCGGGAGCTGTTCGCCACCTGGTTCGGCCATCTGGCGGAACTGAAAGACGATGAAGCAGGCCTCGTGAACTGCGCTGCGGGCAAGGACCGCACCGGCATTCTCTGCGCGCTGACCCATCATGTGCTGGGCGTCTCGCAGGAGGACATCCACGCCGACTACATCCTCACCAATGTGGCCGTGGATGTGGACGGGCGTCTCGGCGAGATCGCGACCATGTTCAACGCGCATATCGGCAAGAATTACGAGCCGGAAGTCTTCCGCCCCTTCATCGGCGTGCGGCTACCCTATCTCGAAACCGCCATGGCAACGATCATCGGCGAAGTCGGCTCCGTCGATGCCTACCTCACCGAAACCCTCGGTGTGACACCCGCCCAGCAGGACACCATCCGCGAGAAGCTGCTGGAGGGATAAGGCGAGTCATCCGCCCCATTGGCCCGGACCCCGGCAGGGGCTAAGGTCCCGACCAATGAGCGAGATCGATTCCGATACCGAGCGCGATGACGCGACCTTCTCCATGTTCGGGGAAGACGAGGCCCCGGCAAAGCCCGGCGCCTATGAAGTGCTCGCCCGGAAATACCGGCCCCGCACCTTCGAGGACCTGATCGGCCAGGAGGCGATGGTCCGCACGCTCCGCAACGCGTTCGAGACCGGCCGGATCGCCCATGCCTTCATGCTGACCGGCGTGCGCGGCATCGGCAAGACGACCACCGCCCGCCTGCTGGCGCGCGCGCTGAACTACACCTCCGCCGACCATGACGGCCCCTCGGTGAACCTGAAACCGCTGGGCGAGCATTGCGAGGCGATCATGGCCTCGCGCCATCCGGACGTGCTGGAGCTGGACGCCGCCAGCCGCACCGGTGTCGCCGACATGCGAGACCTGCTGGACGGCGCCCGCTACGCACCGGTCTCTGCCAAGTACAAAGTCTACATCATTGACGAAGTGCACATGCTGTCGAACGCCAGCTTCAACGCGCTGCTGAAGACGCTGGAAGAGCCGCCGCCGCATGTGAAGTTCATTTTCGCGACCACCGAGATCCGCAAGGTGCCGGTCACGGTCCTCTCCCGCTGCCAGCGGTTTGACCTGAAGCGGCTGGAGCCGGCGGCGCTGGCGATGCATCTGGGGCGTATCGCAAAGAACGAGGGCGCAACCGTTTCCGAAGAGGGCCTCGCCCTGATCGCGCGGGCCGCCGAAGGCTCGGTCCGGGACGGGCTCTCTATTCTCGATCAGGCCATTGTGCAGACGATGGATGGGGAGGCTGTTACCGGCGCAGCCGTCCGGGATATGCTGGGGCTCGGCGACCGGGGCCGCCTGATGGATGCCTTCGAGAAAGCCATCGCAGGCGAGGCGAAGGCCGCGCTGGAAGAAGTGCAGGATCAGGTGCGCGGCGGGGCAGACCCGGCGGTCGTCCTGAAAGACCTGCTCGAAATCGCTGCCGACATTTCCATCGCGCAGGCGACGGGAGACGACTACCAGCCTGGCGGCCCGGCCGACTGGGTGGAACGCACCCGTGCCATGGCCCAGCGCCTGACGCCGGCCGAAGCGTCCCGCACCTGGCAGATCCTGCTCTCCGGTTATAATGTGCTGCAGGTCGCGCCAGACCCGGCCACTGCGCTCAACATGGTGATCCTGCGCCTTGTCGCATCCGCCGGTCTTCCGTCCCCGGAAGAAGCGGCCCGCATGATCGCGGAGGGCAAAGCTTCGCCGGGAAAGCCTGAATCACAGGCTGAGGCCCCGCCCGATGCCGGCGGGCTGGACAACTTTGACAGCATCCTCGCGCATCTGACCGCCCTTAGGGAGATCAATCTCCAGGTCGAGATGGAGCGCTATATCAAACCCGGCCCGATCCGGTATGGCCACTTCACCTGCGAGCTGGAAGCCGCCGCACCGCCCGACGTGCTGGCCCGGCTGAAGAGCTTCCTTGAACGCCAGACGGGCGATGACTGGGTTGTGGAGCAGATCCGCGGCGGAGCGGAAACCGTGCGCGCCGCTGAGATCCGCACCAAGGAAGAACGCTTCGCGGCGGCGGCAGCACATCCGATCATTGCGGCGGCCTTGAACAGCCTGCCGGGCGCCACCATTGTGGATGTTGTCGACGAGGACCGGGCAAGCCTTGACATCCCCGCCGATGCCGAAAACGTCATAGACCTGAACTCACGCCGCCAAGCCTGAAGGACCCGACAATGAAAGACCTCGCCAAGATCATGCAGCAGGCCCAGCAGATGCAGGGCAAGATGCAGGAAGTGCAGGCCAAGATCGAGTCGACCGAAGCTGATGGCGTGGCCGGGGCAGGCCTTGTGAAAGTGCGCCTGCGCGGCAAGGGGGAGCTCGTCTCCCTCAGCATTGATCCGAGCCTGATGGGCGACGAGCCGGAAATCCTTGAAGACCTGATCAAGGCCGCCCATGCCGACGCCCGCCGCCGCCTCGACGAGGCGATGGAAGCGGCCATGAAGGAAGCCACTGCCGGCTTCGGCGGCATGATGCCGGGCTTCAAACTGCCGTTTTAGTCGACAGCTACATTCGTTCCGTATATGTTCCTCTGGAATCATGCCAGAGAGGCTGAATGGAACCGATCGTCACCATTGCCGGGCAGAATTTTGATCTTGCCCACCTGATCCTCTTCTTCCTCGCCCTCGGGGCAGGCGTAATCGCGTGGATGCAGCTCAGCACGGCGCAGCAGAAGGCCGAGCGGCTGACTCTGGACCTGGAGCGCGCCACCGATGAGCGCGAAGCGGCGTTGCAGCGCGCTCAGACACTGGAATCGGTCGCCCGCGAAGCCGAGATCGCGCTGGCCGAGGCCAGGGCCCGCAGCGCCGAGGACGAGAAGAATTTTGCCGACATGGCGCAGGGCGTGCTGCGGCAGGCCAATGCCCAGTTCCTGCAGCTCGCGAACGAGACGTTCGAGAAGCACAAGGAAGGCGCGCAGGGCCAGCTGAAGGAGCTGATCAAGCCCATCGGCGAGAATTTCGACGCCTTCAAGAAACGCGTGGACGAGATCGAGAAAGTCCGCACCGAGGACAAGTCGGCCATCCAGGAACAGGTGAAGGCGATCCATGAGAGCCTGAAGCTGAACACGACCGAAACAGGCAAGCTGGTCAGCGCGCTGACGGCCCCGAAAGGTGGCGGGCGCTGGGGGGAGATGACGCTCCGCAATGTGATGGAGCAGGCGGGCCTTTCGGCGCATTGCGACTTTTCTGAGCAGGTGCACGACGATACCGAAGCGGGCCGTCAACGCCCGGACGCAGTGATCCACCTGCCGGGCGAACGGCAGATCGTGGTCGATTCCAAGGTCTCGCTGGCCTCGTACATGGCGGCGGTAAATGCCGAGGACCCGGCCGAACGCGCCGCGCACCTGAAGGCTCATGCGGCCAGCGTCCAGCGCCACGTGAATACGCTCGCTTCCAAGGACTATCAGTCAAATCTCGGCAACCGGTTCGACTACATCGCCATGTTCATTCCGGGGGAGAATTTCTTCGCTGCTGCGTTGGAACATTCTCCTGACCTGATCGAGAAGGCGATGAGCCGGTCCGTGATCGTGACCACGCCGACGACGCTGATCGCGCTCGCGCGCACGGTGGCCCATCTCTGGCGCCAGCACCAGATGAACGAGAACGCCATGGAGGCCGCGCATCTCGGTGCAGACCTCTACACCCGCATGGGCGTGATGCTGGGTCATATCGAAAAGCTCGGCAAATCGCTGAACGGCTCGGTCGACCATTTCAATTCCATGATGGGCTCTTTCGACAAGCGCGTGCTGCCGACATTGCGCAAGTTCGAGGACATGAAGATCGCCCCGCCGAACAAGACCCCGGCAGAACCGAAGCCCATCGAATCCCGCGCAAACACGCCGGAAAGCGGCCAATTGGACTTCGGAGACCCGAAACGTCTGCCAGCAGCGGAATGATGGCAGGCCGTTGACCGGGCGAGGGCGCGCGCCTATCTGAAAATCATGGCTATTCGCGAAATCCTCACTGTTCCTGATCCGCGCCTCAAAGAGGTGTCAAAGCCCGTTGAGGGCGGCGTCACCGACGAGATCCGCGCGCTCATGGATGACATGCTGGAAACCATGTACGACGCGCCGGGCATTGGCCTTGCCGCGATCCAGATCGGCGTGCCGCTGCGCGTTATCGTGATGGACCTCGCCAAGGAAGGCGAGGAGCCTCAGCCGCGCTATTTCGTGAACCCGGAAATCGTCGAGACCGTGGAAGAAACCCAGCCCTATGAAGAGGGCTGCCTCTCTGTGCCGGACATTTTCGACGAGGTCGAACGTCCCTCCAAATGCCTCATCCGCTATCTCGATTATGATGGCTTCAAGATCGAGGAATGGGCCGAGGATCTCTACGCGGTCTGCATCCAGCACGAGATGGACCATCTCGAAGGCACGCTGTTCATCGACTATCTGTCGCGCCTCAAGCGCCAGCGCGCGATCGACAAGGTGAAGAAGGCAACCAAGCGTAAAATCCGCGAAGACGCCGCCTGATCGCCCGGATCAGCGCAGGACGCCCAGCCTTGTGAGGATCCCACCGTGAAAGCCGTTGTCGCCGAGACGCTCGAGTCGCTCGAAAGCTACCAGTTCAAGGACGTCGAAACACCTGCGCCGAAAAAAGGCCAGGTACTGATCCGCGTGGCTGCGTGCGGCGTCGGCTATGTCGATGCGCTGGTTGCGTTGGGGCGCTACCAGGTCAAACCACCGCTGCCGCACACACCGGGCCGAGAGGTCTCTGGCATCGTCGAAGCGGTCGGAGACAGCGTCTCCGGGATCTCCGTGGGCGACCGGGTCATGACAATGACGGCGAACGGCTTTGCCGAATATGCGCTCGCGCCGGCAGCCATGGTCATCAAGCTTCCGCAGACGATCGGTTTCGTCGAAGCGGCCAGTCTGCCCCTCAATTACCTGACAGCCCAGCATGGCCTGAAGGATCGCGCCGCTTTGGCAGCAGGTGAGACGGTGCTCGTCTTCGGCGCGGCAGGCGGTGTCGGGTCTGCAGCGACCCAGGTCGCCAAGGCGCTCGGCGCCCGCGTCATTGCCGCGGCCTCTACGGAAGAGAAGCGTGCCTTCGCGCTGGCGCATGGCGCCGACGATGTCATCGACACAGAGCCCGAAGGCTGGCGCGACCGGCTGAAGGCGCTGACTGGCGGCAAGGGACCGGACGTGGTCTTTGATCCTGTCTGCGGCCCGCTCTTTGAACCTGCCTTCCGGTCACTGCGTTGGCGCGGACGGCACATGGTGGTGGGCTTTGTCGGCGGTCCGATCCCGGCGCTGCCGTCAAACCTCACGCTGATGAAGGGCGCGGCCCTGATGGGCGTCGATGTCCGCCAGCATCTCGAATATGAGCTGCCTCAGGCGATTGCTGCCCTGCAGGAAATTGCGGGCTGGGCAGCTGACGGAAAGATCCGTCCACCTGTCGGCAAGGTCTACCCGTTCAGCCAGTTCGGCGAGGCCATGGTCTTCGCCCTTTCCGGCAAGGGCGCTGGCAAGGTCGTGCTCGAAGTCGCGCCAAATGGCGGCGCCTGAGACCGGCGGCAGCCTGCCGCTTTGCAAGCCCTTGATTAACCGATAAGTCCGCGCCCATGACCAACCCGCTCCGCATCGCCTTTATGGGAAGCCCTGATATTGCCGTTGGCGTGCTGAAAGCGCTGATCGCGGCCGGGCACGACATTGCCTGCGTCTATTCCCAGCCGCCGCGCCCCGCCGGCCGTGGCAGGAAGCTGATGCCAACGGCTGTCCACGCTTTTGCCGAATCGCGGGGGCTGGAAGTCCGCACACCGAAAAGTCTGAAGAAAGAACCGGAGCAGGAAGCATTCGCTGCGCTCGGCCTCGATGCCGCCGTGGTCGTTGCCTTTGGCCTGATCCTGCCGCAGGCGATCCTCGATGCCCCGCGCCTTGGCTGCCTCAACATGCACGCCTCGATCCTGCCGCGCTGGCGGGGCGCCGCGCCGATCCAGCGCGCCATCATGGCGGGCGACACGGAAACCGGCGTCGATGCCATGCTGATGGATGCCGGGCTTGATACCGGTCCGGTGCTCGCCTCGCGCCGCACACCGATCACCACCGAAGACACCGCCGGCAGCGTGCATGACCGGCTGGCGGACCTCGCCGCAGAGCTTGCCCCTTACGCGCTGGCCGGCCTTGCCGATGGCAGCCTGACGCCCCGGCCACAGCGGGAAGAGGGGATCACATATGCCCACAAGCTGGGCCCGTCAGATCAGAAGGTCGACTGGACCCGCCCGGCGCGTGAGGTGGACTGCCAGATCCGGGGGCTGTCACCGTTCCCGGGCGCGTGGTGCGAATGGACCCCGCCGGGCAGCGCAACGCCAGTGCGTCTGAAGCTGCTCAATTCCCGGCTTTCAGGCCGCGAAACGTCCGCGCCTGCGGGCATGGTGCTGGACGACAATCTGCTGGTCGCTTGCGGGGACGGCAGCGCCGTGCGCCTGACGCGCCTGCAGAAACCGGGCGGAAAGCCGCTCGACTCGGATGTCTTCCTGAATGGCCAGCCGATCCCTCCGGACACGATGCTTGTCTGAGCAAATGTAATTTCTGCGTGTGTTTAGAACTGTTGCAACTTCACCAGTTCTAGCCTAGGGTGCAGGAAGTGCTGGGGGGTCAGTGCCGGACGCCAGATTGGTAATATCTAAAGGGGTATGAGGGCCCAGCAGGGTCCCCATGCCTTGTTGTTGCGACCAGAACGGCCACCAAATGAACAAAACCTGGATCCGCCGGCTGAAGCCTGAAGATCTTGATAAAGTCGCCGCCCTCAACACACTGGCCTTCGGTGGCACCGAAGAGGCCTCCATTGTGCGGCACCTGCATGCGGATCACGACTCTCTCCTGTCGCTTGTCACACACAGGGGGGATGAACTGGTCGGCCATATTGAGTTTTTTCGTATCCTCATAGGTGGAAAGCCGTCTGCTGTCGGGTTGGGGCCGATGAGCGTGCTCCCGGAACTGCAGGGACGGGGAATCGGCAGTTCACTTGTCCGCATGGGCCTGCTGGTCATGGCCGGGCGGGGCGAGAGTCTGGTCTTCGTGCTCGGGCATCCGGAATTCTATACGAAGCTTGGATTTTCGGCCGATCTGGCCAAGCCGTTTGTCGCGCCCTGGTCGGGTCCGGCCTTCATGGCGCACGCCATCAATCCGGGCGCACCGGAATCGGGCGAATTGACGTATCCGGCTGCCTTCGGCTAGGGGCGGGGCCGATGCCCCGCTACAGACTCCTCATCGAATACCATGGCGGCCCCTTCCAGGGCTGGCAAAAGCTGCCGGATGTGCCGACGGTCCAGGGCACGCTGGAGGCGGCGGCTGCGCAACTGGATGGCGCTCCCGTCGAGGTGTTCGGCGCGGGCCGTACTGACAGCGGTGTGCACGCGACCGGCCAGGTCGCGCATATGGACCTTCAGATCGACCGGGGCCGCAAGGTTGCCGATGCGATGAACTTCCATCTTCGCCCGCACCCGATTGCGGTGCTGAAGGCGGAGGAAGTCAGCGAAGACTTTCACGCACGCTTCAATGCGACCCAGCGGCATTATCGCTATGTGATCATCAACCGGCGGGCAGACCTCGCGCTGGACCGGGGGCTTGCTTGGCGGGTGCCGTCAAAACTCAGTGCAGAGAAGATGCACGAGGCCGCACAGGCGCTGGTCGGCACGCATGACTTTACCACCTTCCGCGATACAGACTGCCAGGCGCTGACGCCCGTAAAGACGCTGAACGAGATCAGGGTCTGGCGGGAAGGTGAGCGCGTCATCGTTACCTGCCGGGCGCAGAGCTTTATCCACCGGCAGGTCCGCTCCATGGTCGGCAGCCTGGTCGATGTCGGCCGGGGCAAGCAACCGGTCAGCTGGATCGCCGATATCCTCGCCGCCGCCGACCGCACGCAATGTGGCCCTATCGCCCCGGCAGACGGGCTCTACCTGACGCAGGTCGATTACGATCAGGCTGCGCGTTCCTGAACACAGTGAACGGAATTGCGTATGGAAAGCCCGACGTATTTCGGCTTCTATTCGCTCCGCCACACTTTCAGGAAAAAGCGTTCGAAGGCAAAGACAATCAGGATGCCCGATGCAGCGATCAGGACAATGGCCGGATCAGCATGCCATTTCAGAACAAGAAATGCGGCGAGCGCCAAGGCATCCAGCACCATGGCCGTGATCAACACAAGCGGCGTTGCACCTACATCCTTTCTGAGGTGCCGGAACACACCCCAGTGAATGATAATGTCCATCACAAGGTAGAAGATTGCCCCGAGAGACGCGATCCGGCTGAGATCGAACAAGGCAGCAAGAAGTGCGGCAGCGACCACAGTGTAAACGAGCGTGTGACGCTGGACAGTTCCGGGCATACCGAAATGTTCATGCGGGATGAGGCTCATATCGGTCAGCATGGCCAGCATGCGTGACACCGCAAAAAGACTGGCAAGCAGGCCGGAAGCGGTCGCGATAATCGCGATCGCCACGGTGAACCACAGCCCGTAATTGCCGAGTGCAGGCCGGGCGGCTTCAGCCAGTGCATAGTCTTTCGCTGAAATGATATCCGGGATCGACAGCGTGGACCCAACTGCAAAACAGACCAGCAGATAGACAAATGTACAGATGGCCAGCGAGATCATGATCGCCCGCCCGACATTCCGTTTCGGGTCTTTCACCTCGTCGCCGCTATTGGTGATGGTCGTGAAGCCCTTGAAGGCAAGGATGGCCAGAGCCACACCGGCCAGGAAGCCGCCGGGTGAAGTGTCGCTTACGAGATCCTTTTCTGCGGGCTGAAAGCTGAAGCCGGCTGCCCAGAGCGCCACCAGGGCGAAGATCAGTATTCCGCCTATCTTCAGGATTGCTGTAATCTGAGAGATGCGGTCGATAAGCTGATTTCCGGCAATGTTGATTACAAAGGCGAGAATGATCAGGCCAACGGCCAGCAACGGCACCAGCATGCCGCCTTCGATGCCGAAAAGCTGCAAGGTGTAAGTGCCGAAGGTCCGGGCGACGAGACTCTCATTGATGATCATGGAAAAGGCCATCAGCAGGGCCGCACCGCCTGTCACAGTCGACGGTCCATAGGCGCGCTTCAGGATCATGGCGATGCCGCCCGCGCTCGGATACTTGTTCGACACCTTGATGTAGGAATAGGCGCTGAAGCCGCTCACGATCGCTGCCGCGAGGAAGGCCAGCGGAAAGAGGCTCCCAGCGAGTTCGGCGACCTGTCCTGTCAGCGCAAAGATGCCGGCGCCAATCATGACGCCAGTGCCCATGGCCACCGTTCCTGAAAGGGTCAGCGACCCTTGCTCGTATTGGTCTTCACGCATTCGAATTTCCCGCGGAATTGACCGCGCTGTTCAAAGCTTCAACGCACGGAGACGCAATGCGTTGCTTATGACGGAAACTGAAGACAGGCTCATCGCCGCTGCGGCGATCATCGGGCTCAGCAGCAGGCCGAAGAAGGGGTAGAGGATACCTGCCGCCACCGGCACGCCGAGCGAGTTGTAGACAAAGGCGAAGAACAGGTTCTGGCGGATGTTCCGCATCGTCGCGCGGCTGAGTTCGCGGGCCTTTGCGGCGCCCATCAGGTCGCCCTTCACCAGGGTGACGCCCGCGCTTTCCATGGCGACGTCCGTTCCGGTACCCATGGCGATGCCGACATTGGCCAGGGCGAGAGCCGGGGCGTCATTGATGCCGTCGCCCGCCATGGCCACTACCGCACCATCCGCCTGAAGTTTTGCGACCACGTCCTTCTTGTCTTCCGGGGAGACGTCGGCCTGCACCTCGTCGATGCCGAGCGTCTTGGCCACCGCGCGGGCGGTGGTTTCATTGTCCCCGGTCAGCATGACGACGCGGAGGCCTTCAGAATGCAGACGGTCGATGGCCTCCTGTGTCGTCTCCTTGATCGGGTCAGCGACGCCGACCAGGCCTGCGGGCTTGCCATCCACGGCGACGAACATGACGGTCTGGCCTTTGGTGCGATAGTCATCGGCCTTGCTGGCGAGTGCCTCGTCGAAGGCACCGATGCGCCGCATCAGCTTTGCATTGCCGACGGCGACCTTCCGGCCGTCCACTTCCGCTTCGGCGCCTTCGCCGGTCGTCGACCGGAAACCGGACGCCTTGCCGGGCGTCAGGTCCCGCTTTTCCGTGCCCCGCACGATGGCGGCGGCGAGGGGGTGTTCGGAGGAGGTCTCGACTCCGGCGGCCAGCTTGAGCAGGTCGTCTTCGGAAAATTCCTCCACCGATTCCACGGTGACGAGTTCCGGATGGCCCTCGGTCAGCGTACCAGTCTTGTCGACAACGATCGTGTCGACCTTTTCCATCGTCTCCAGCGCATCGGCATTGCGGATCAGCACGCCCGCCTGCGCGCCCTTGCCGGTGGCGACCATGATCGACATCGGGGTGGCGAGGCCTAGTGCACAGGGGCAAGCGATGATCAGCACCGCAACGGCATTGACGAGGGCGTGGGCGAAGCGCGGCTCCGGTCCCACCGCCAGCCAGATGACGAAGGTGGCCACCGCGATCAGCACGACCGCCGGCACGAAGTATCCCGACACGGTATCGGCCAGTCCCTGGATCGGCGCGCGGGAACGCTGGGCCTCTGCCACCATTTTCACAATACGCGACAGCAGCGTCTCGTCGCCGACATGAGTGGCTTCCAAGACGAAGGCGCCGGTCTGATTGACGGTACCGCCGGTCACCTTGTCGCCCGTGCTCTTTTCCACCGGTACAGGTTCGCCGGTCACCATGGACTCATCCACGCTGGAGCTGCCTTCGAGGATTTCGCCATCGACGGGCACGCTCTCGCCGGGGCGCACGCGCAAGCGGTCGCCGGTTTTTACATTTTCAAGCGCAATGTCTTCTTCGCTGCCATCCTCGCGCACGATGCGGGCGGTTGGCGGGGTCAGTTGCAGCAGCGCGTGGATCGCCCCCGAGGTTGCCCGCCGCGCCCGCAACTCCAGCACCTGGCCCAGCAGAACCAGCGTGGTGATGACGGCGGCAGACTCGAAATAGACCGGAACCCGCCCGTCATGCCCGCGCAGGGTGTCGGGGAAGATGCCGGGTGCCACAGTCGCGGCCAGCGAATAGAAATAGGCGACGCCCGTGCCGAGCGCGATCAGGGTGAACATGTTCGGGCTGCGGTTCACGACGGAGCGCCAGCCGCGCACGAAGAAGGGCCAGCCGCACCAGGCGACGACCGGCGTTGCCAGCGTGGCCTGCACCCAGTTGAAGGCAGGCGTCTTCGTGAAGCCGGGCAGGGAGATGCCGGGGATCATCTCGCCCATTGTCAGCACCAGCAATGGCACGGACAGGACGACACCGCCCCAGAAACGCCTTGTCATGTCATCCAGTTCGGACGTGTCCTCTTCTGCTGTGGCTGTTTCAGCTTCCAGCGCCATGCCGCAGATCGGGCAGCCTGTGTTGGAGGTTTCGCGCACCTGCGGGTGCATCGGGCAGGTCCACACCGTGCCGGTATAGCCGGGCGGGATATGGTCATAGGCGCTGTCGGGCTTGTCCGGCTCTGCCGCATGGTCGTGGTGGCAGTGACCGCTGGAATGTTCGTGATCATGATGGCCGGATGGATCATGGGTCATGGTGCAAAGGTAAGCACGATCGTGCCAGGAAAGAAGGGGCACGTTCAAAAGGATCTGACGCGAAGTCAGGCTTGCGGGCGCGTCGTTCCGCACTAGCCTCCCCGTCAAAAGACAAGGGAGCGAAACATGGCGATTGATTTCACGATACCGGAAGAGGCGAAAGAAGTACGCGAGCGCGTGCGCAAATGGGTGCAGGAAGAATGCATCCCCGCCGAGAAGGCGATGGCGGCGGGCAAGCCCTACAAGGAAGTGCTGGCCGAGCTGCGCGCCAAGGCCCGCGCGAAGGGTCTGTGGCTACCCTTCTTCCCGGTCGAGCATGGCGGTATGGGCCTCGGGCCGCTCGCCAACGCACTGGTCCAGATGGAACTCGGGCAGAGCCATCTCGGCGCGCTCTCCATGAACTCCCAGGGTCCGGACGATGCCACCATGCTGACGCTGCTGGCACACGGCACAGACTTCCAGAAAGAGAAATACCTGAAGCCGCTGATCAATGGCGAGAAGCGGATCTGTTATTCCATGACGGAGAAGGCCGCGGGCGCCGACGCCACCGGCATGAAGACGACCGCCGTGAAAGACGGCAAGGGCAACTACGTCCTCAACGGTGAGAAATGGTTCTCCTCCGCCGCCACCGCTGCCGACATCGCAGTCGTCATGGCCAAGACCAATCCGGAAGCGCCGCGCCACCAGCAATATTCCACCTTCATCGTGGAGCTGCCGAACCCCGGCTACAACATCATTCGCGATATCCCCACCATGGCGGTCCACGGGCCGCACTATGCCGAAATGGGCGGTGGCCATGCCGAGGTGAAGATCGAGAATCTCGTCGTGCCGGAAGAGAACCTGCTCGGCGGCGAAGGGCAGGGGTTCGCCATGGGCCAGCACCGGCTTGCTTATGGGCGCCTGCGTCACGGCATGCACAATGTCGCCATGGCTCAGCGCGCACTTGATCTGGCGACGGAACATGTCACCAGCCGCGAAACTTTCGGCAAGAAGCTGGAAGACCGTCAGGGCGTCCAGTTCATGCTGGCCGAATGTGCCAGCCAGCTCTACATCGCGCGCTTGATGCTGATGCACATCGCCTACAAGGCCGAGAACGGTATGGACATCCGCCAGGAGAATGGCATTGCGAAAGTGTTCCTCGCCAATATGGTGCACAAGGTGGTGGACACCGCGATCCAGCTGCACGGCGCGCTCGGCTATTCGCTCGATACGCCGCTGGCCGCCTGGTACACCCACATCCGCTCCCAGCGCCTCGTTGACGGGCCGGATGAAGTGCACAAGTGGATCACCGGCAAGAACGTGATCCGCGCCTACAAGAAAGACGGCACCAGCGCCGCCGCAGCCGGTGGAGACCTGCTGTGATCAAGCTGACTTTCTGTCTGCGGCGCCTACCGCATCTCACGCGGGAGGAGTTCCAGACCTACTGGCGGGAGACCCACGCCCCGCTAGTGGCCAAGCATGCGGAGGTGCTCGGCATCCTCCGCTATGTCCAGAACCATACGGCGTACGATGAAATGAATGCGGGTATGCAGGCCAGCCGCGGCGGGCCGCCTTCCTATGACGGCGTCGCCGAACTCTGGTTCGAAAGCGAAGAGGCGATGGCCGCCAATACCAGCGAGGCGGCGGCGAAAGCCGGCAGGGAACTCCTGGAGGACGAGAAGAAGTTCATCGACCTCGCCAACTCCCCCCTCTGGTTCGGGGACGAGTTCGAGGTGGTGAAATAGTCCGCTCGGGCCGCTCCACGCGCGGCTAGATATCCCATCCCATGTACATGCCGGTGATGCCGAGCGCGTCAACACAGGCGTGGGCGATGATCAGGGGCCAGAGGTTTCGCTTGTAAAGCACGAACAGGCCGCCGATGACGGCCCCGATCATGCCCGTCGTGATCCATCCGCTGAGGCCCTGATAATAGAAATGACCATATCCGAAGATCAGCCCTGCGATGAAGACAGCCAGAACAGGTGCCAGAGGCAGGCCTTTGAAGGCTGTCTGCAGCCGCGTGATGAGATAGCCGCGGAAGAACATTTCTTCTGCCAGTCCGCCGCTGACGATGCCGATGGCAAGCCACATCAGATAGACTGGCAGGTTTCCGGCGATGCCAGTAAAGCGATCCGTTGCCGCGTCCTGGCCTTCTGGCAGGGGCTCAATTCCGATGGCTTGCAAGGCCACTTGCGTAACAACGCCGGTAACGATGATCGCGACGATGCCCAGCAGGGTCTGAGGCACCATGAGCCATTTGCTCTTCGCTCCCGGAACTGCGCGCAGTCCCATGCCTGACCAGTATATGCCCCGGCGTCGCAGATAGACGGTCAGGAGAACCAGCAGCGTGATGAGAGAAACAGGACCGGAAAATCGCCAGAAGAAATGATCGAGCGCGGCCTTGGAAAGAAACGCGATAGCCACGACGGCAATAACTTCCGCCAGCGCTTTGGAGCGCTCGCGGTTCGAATAGGTGTTCATGATCTGGAAGTCCCTCTGGGTTTGCTCCCGCCTGAAGTTCGGCGAACATGAGGAGGATGCCGCGAGGCAGCTATTTGGATGCAGACGGGTGAGGAAAGAATCTGGACCGCCAACAGTCGGTGCCGAATTGCTCGGGGACAAGAGGAAATGCATCGCTCTCGCCAATTCCCCACTCTGGTCAGGGAATAAGTTCAAAGTTGTTGGCTCGTCCTTGCCGCCGCGGATGGAACCTTTCTGCGTCTCGTGTATTCTGGGAGAGTGAATTCGCGTTCAAACCTGACCGGCGTTCCCGCCGTGCTGACGGGCTGGCTCTTCGCCGGCTTGATGGTGCTTTGCCTCGTCCTGATGAGCCCGGCCGCGCTGGCGCAGGCACCTGAGCCGCCGACAGACCCGACCCCCGCCATCCAGACGCCCCCGCCGCAGGCAGGCGATGCGGAGATCAAAACGCGCATCTCGGAAATTTTTGCCGAGATCGCGACGCTGCGCCGGGTGACTGTGGAGGTGAACCATGGCGTCGTGACGCTGGGTGGGGAAGTGGCCAGCAGTGCCGCCGTCACCCGCGCCGAGGAGATTGCCTTGCGCGTGAATGGCGTCGTCACGGTTGAGAACCAGATCGAACGGCGCCTCGCGGTGGAGGACAGTTCCACATCGATCTTCGGAGATCCGTCCAGCCGCTTGCAGAAAGTCTACCGCGCCCTGCCGCTCTACGGCGTGTCGCTGGGCGTGTTCCTGGTCATTGTGCTTTTCGGGCATTTGCTCGCCTCATGGCGCAGCTTCTGGCGCCTCATTCTGCCCAACCCATTCCTGGTGGAGCTCGTCTCCGGCGCATTCCGCATCGTGATGCTGCTGGTCGCGTTGATTGCGGCGATGAACATTCTTGGCGCGACGGCGATGATGGGCACGATCCTCGGCGGGGCGGGCGTGATCGGCCTCGCCATCGGCTTCTCCGTGCGCGACACGCTGGAGAACTACATCTCCTCCATCATGCTCAGTGTACGCCAGCCCTTTCGCGCGAACGAGCATGTCGTCATCGACCAGCATGAAGGCAAGGTGATGCGGCTCACCTCCCGCTCCACCGTCCTGATGACGCTGGACGGCAATCATCTGCGCATCCCGAACTCTACCGTCTTCAAGGCAGTGATCCTGAACTATACCCGCAATCCGGAACGCCGGTTCCAGTTCGATCTCGGTGTCGATGCGGCCGACGATCCGGTCGCGGCTATGCAGCTCGGCCTCGACCGGATGAAGGCGCTGCCCTTCATCCTGCAGACGCCGGAGCCTGAGGCCTTCATCCAGACGGTCGGCGATTCCAATATCGTGCTGCGCTTCATGGGGTGGGTCGACCAGCGGGAGACGAATTTCGGCAAGGCCCGAGGCCTCGCCATCGCGGCGACCAAGGATGCACTGGAGGAAGGTGGCTTCACCCTGCCGGAGCCGATCTACCGCGTCCGCTTCGACAGCGGCGTAGAGGATGCGCTGAAAAGCACGAAGCCGGCACCCGGTGCAGCCGCCCGGCCGCCGCAAGCGCCGCCACGCCCGAAAGCCCCCGTCGACACGAGCGAGGCCGCCGACGTCGCCGCCGACAATACGATCGACGAAAAAGTCGCCGCCGAACGCGCCAGCAGCAAGGAAGCCGACCTGCTGGATGAAGAAAGCCCGGTTGAGTAGGGCTTAGGCCAGCGCCGCTTCGAGGTCTGCCAGGATGTCCTCGACATCCTCCAATCCGACGGAGAGGCGGATCAGGCCATTACTGATGCCATGTTCGAGGCGTTCTTCTTCCGTATAGGTCGAATGGGTCATGCTGGCCGGGTGCTGGATCAGCGTTTCGGCATCGCCGAGGCTGACGGCGCGGCGGATCAGCTGCAGCCGGTTCATCATCCCGATGCCCGCCTCGTAACCGCCCGCGAGCTCGAATGCGATCATGCCGCCGAAGCCGTCCATCTGGCGCGTGGCGAGGTCATGCTGCGGATGGCTGGCGAGGCCCGGATAGTAGACAGTCTCCACGCCCGGCTGGGCTTCCAGCCATTCGGCTACGTACTGTCCGCTCTCGCAATGGCGCGCCATGCGCAGCTGCAAGGTCTTCAGTCCACGCATCACCAGCATCGCATTGAAGGGCGACATGACGGAGCCGGTCATATCCTTCACGCCGATCATGCGGACGTCCTTGATGGCCTCAGTGCGGCCGAGCACCATGCCCGCCACAAGGTCGCCGTGCCCGCCCAGATATTTGGTGGCCGAGTGGACGACGAAGTCGGCGCCGAGTTCGATCGGCCGGGTCAGCAGGGGAGAGGCGTAGGTGTTATCCACTACCACAAGCGCGCCGGCCGCGTGCGCGATGTGGGACGTTTCGCGAATGTCGACAAGCCGCATGTTCGGGTTTGCTGGCGTCTCGAAATAGACGATCCGCGTTTTCTCGCTGATCGCGGCGGAGAGGTTTGCCGGGTCGCGCAGATCGACATGGGTGATCTTCACGCCGAAACGCGAGAGGCCGTCGCGCATGAAGGCAAACGTGCAGCCATAGAGCGTCTGGTCGGTGATGATCTCGTCGCCTGGCTTCAGCAGCGTCCACATGAGGGAGCTGATGGCGCCCATGCCGCTGGCAGTGGCGAGGCCCGCTTCGGCGCCTTCGAGGCTGGCGATCCGGTCTTCCAGCAGGGCGACAGTGGGGTTCGAGATGCGGGAATAGATGTGGCCCTCGGCCTCACCGGCAAACAGCGCGCCGCCCGTCTGCGCGTCCGGAAAGGCGAAGGTCGACGTCAGATGTACCGGCGGTGTCAGCGCATAGTCGTTTTTAGCCGGGTCGTAGCCATGATGAATGGCGCGGGTGGCGGGGCCTAAAGGGCGGGTCGCATCGAATGCCATGGGGATCTCCATCTTTAAGGAGATTCTACCATGGGATTGTGGGCGAAAGGTGCCGAACTGCGTCGTCTTTTGCTTGCAGATTGGCAGAATATGCCAATACAGTCGTGTATGGATGCCATAGATGCCAGAATTATCCGCGCCCTGCAGCGCGATGGACGCCTCACCAACCTCGAACTGGCCGAGGAAGTGGGCCTCTCGCCTTCGCCCTGCCTGCGCCGCGTGCGCAATCTGGAGGCTGCCGGGGTGATCCAGGGTTACACTGCCCTCGTCGACCAGAAGGCCTGCGGCTATCCCATCACCTGCCTGGTGCGCATCCGCCTCGCCAATCATTCGCAGGAAAACGTGCAGGCTTTCGAGAAGAAAATCGCGGAAACCGACGCGATTCTGGACTGCTATCTGATGACGGGCGGGGCGGACTACGAGCTGCGAATCGTCGCCCGCAGCCTTGATGATTATGAGCAGCTGGTGCGCCACACGATCCAGAAACTGCCGGGAATCGCCTCCATCGAGACCAGTTTTGCCTATGGAGTTGTGAAGAAGTCCCGCATCCTGCCGGTCCGTGTGGAAAAGGGTGCATAGAACCCGCCCCGGAACCTGCTATAGACAGCCCCCATGAACATACCGCCCACCAAGGCCCCGACGCTCCTCGAAACCCGCAGCCCGCTTCTGCGCCGGCCGGGGAAATGGCGCATCTCGAACATCATCGATGGCCGCGCCCTGCGCGTGAAGCTCACCGCAGCTGCGCTCGACAATTTCGGTGACCCGCAGGCCGCCCGCAAGGCGGCGCTGGACCTGCTGCACGGGGCCATGTTCCGCGGCCGCATGATCGCGCAGGAGCGCCTGCAGCAGGGGGCCGACGGGCTGGACACGGCGCGGCTCCTCTCTGCCGTGCAGGACGAGGTGATCAGCGCGCTCTACGACTTTACCACCACGCACGTTCACCGGGCCCGTAACCCGACAGAGGCCGAGCGGATCACCATCATGGCGACCGGCGGTTATGGTCGCGGCGTGATGGGGCCGTCCTCGGATACGGACCTCCTGTTCCTGCGCGCCTACAAGGTCAGCCCGCACACCGAGAGCGTGGTGGAGTACATGCTCTACGCCCTGTGGGACATGGGGCTGAAGGTTGGCAATGCGTTCCGTACGCCGAACGACTGCGTGAAGCTGGCGCTGGAAGATGTGACCATCAAAACGAGCCTTCTGGATGCCCGTTACATTTGCGGCGACGAGGCGCTGGCCGAAGAAATGCTGACCGCCTTCCACGAGGGCGCCGTGAAGGGGCGCGATGCGCAGTTCATTGCCGACAAGCTGGCCGAACGCGATGCCCGCCATTCCCGGCAGGGTGATGCACGTTACGTGGTCGAGCCCAATCTGAAAGAAGGCAAGGGCGGCCTGCGCGACCTGCAGACGCTCTACTGGATCGCCAAGCAGACCTATGGCGGCCACACGCTGGAAGATGTCATGCAGGCCGGTCCGTTCACGGATCATGAATATTCCGTCTTCATTCGCGCCGCACGTTTTCTGTGGACGGTGCGTTGCCATCTTCACTTCGTAACGGGCCGTGCGGAGGAACGTCTCAGCTTCGACCTGCAGCCGGAAATCGCCGCCCGCATGGGCTATCGCGACCGGCGCGGGCAGCAGGGCGTGGAACGCTTCATGAAGCGCTATTTCCTCGTCACCAAGGATGTCGGCGGCCTGACGCGCATCCTGGCGGCGAAGCTGGAAGCAGACCAGAAGAAGAAGCCGGAAGGCTTGCGCCGCTTCCTGCCGGTGCGCGGCCCGGTGGAGCTGGATGAACCGGGCTTCATCCTCGATAATGGCCGGATCAATGTCCAGGACGAGAAGGCCATGCGGGCCGACCCGCTCAATATGCTGCGCCTGTTCATCGTGGCGCGCGACGAGGGCAAGGACATACATCCGCAGGCGCTGAGCCTGCTGACCCGGGCCCTCCGGGCCCTCAACGAGCGGGTGCGTGAGAGACCGGAAGCGCAGGAACTGATCCTCGACGCCATTCTGGGCGGGGATGATCCGGGCCTCATCCTGCGCAGGATGAACGAAGCCGGCATCCTCGGCCGGGCAATCCCGGAATTCGGCGGCATCGTCGCGCAGACCCAGTTCAACATGTACCATCACTACACAGTGGATGAGCATACGATCCGTGCAGTCGAGGCCATCTCCGAGATGGAGCATGGCCGCGACGCGCATCCGATCAAACTGGTCACAGAACTTTTCGACCTGATCGAGAACCGCCGCGCGCTCTACCTCGCCATGCTGTTGCATGATACCGGCAAGGGGAAAGGCGATCAGCAGATCGCCGGCATGAAAACTGCCCGCAAGGCCTGTGAACGCCTCGGCCTGTCGGAAGACGAAACCGAACTTGTGGCCTGGCTGGTCGGCCACCATCTGGAAATGAGCGAGACGGCGCAGAAGCGGGATATTTCCGATCCGCGGACCGTGACGAAATTCACAGAGATGGTCGGCTCGCTGGAGCGGCTGCGGTTGCTCTACATTCTCACCATCGCAGACATCAAGGCGGTGGGCCCCGGCGTGTGGAACGCCTGGAAAGGCCAGCTGCTGACGGACCTCTATCACAACACGGCCGCGGCCCTGCGTGGCGGACGGACAGATGAGGCCGGCGTGCTGGCCGAGCTGGAAGCCCGCGCCGAGCGCCGCCGGCAGGAACTGGTCGACCGGCTGGGCACTGTTCCGGCTCTGATGCTGGAAATGGAAACGGCCTACTGGACCGGCTTCGACATTGAAGACCTTGCCTGGCATGCGGAGGCGCTGAATGGCGGCGGCGACCAGGTTCATCATCGCCTCTCGCTTGAAGGCGGTGCGATGGCGCTGTTCGTGTCCGGCGCCGACCGCCCGGGCCTGTTCGCAGACCTCGCCGGAACGCTTGCTCACAATGGCGCGAACATTATCGCGGCGCAGGTCTACACTAGCCGCGAAGGCGGCATCATCGACGTGTTCATGCTTCACGACATCCAGGACAAACCGTTCGGCAAGGACGATCCGGCCCGCCTGCAGCGGCTGGAAGCCGCCCTGCAAAAGGTGCTCGCCGGGGAGCCGGGCGACATCACCGTGCGCGAACGCATGGGCCGTCGACAGGCCGCCTTCCTGGTGCATCCATCTGTCCAGATCCGCGACGACCTGTCTGCAGACCATACAGTGATCGACATTGCCGGGCGTGACCGGCCCGCGCTGCTTTATGATGTGGCGAACTGCCTGGCCGATGCCGGCGTTTCGATCCACTCGGCCCACGTGGGCTCGTTCGGCGAACGCATGTTCGATGCCTTCTACGTGCAGACCGAGGACGGGCGGAAGCTGGAAGCGGACGCTGCCCTCAAAGAGTCCCTGCGTGAACAGCTTCTCGACGTATTGGGCCGTCATGAACCGGATGCCCCGCACACGCCGGCCCGAAAGCTGCGCCGGTCGCGGGCCGTAGACAGTTTCTGAGAACCTCTGCACGACAGGCCGCATGAGCATCGCCCGCAACACCCTCGTGCAATCCTCGCTGACACTGGGCAGCCGTATCCTCGGCTTTGCGCGGGATATCCTGCTGGTGGCAAAGCTCGGCGCCGGGCCGATCAACGATGCCTGGGTGACGGCGCAGCAATTTCCGAACCTGTTCCGCCGCATTTTCGCCGAAGGCGCGTTCGCCTCCGCCTTCGTGCCGACCTATGCCCGCACGCTGGAGGCCGAAGGGCCGGAAGCGGCGCAGGCCGTGGCGCAGGAGGCGATGCGCGTCCTCTTCGCTTTCACCGCGGCGCTCACCATTCTGGCGCAGATCTTCATGCCCTGGGTGCTGCTGATCATCCATGGCGGACAGGCCGACGACCATGTCCACTACAATCTGGCTGTGCTCCTGACACGGATCACCATGCCGTATCTCACCTGCATGGCCTTGGCGGCGCTGCTCTCCGGCGTGCTGAATTCCGGTCAGCGCTTCATCCTGTCGTCCGGTGTGCCGACACTGCTGAACCTCTGCCTCATCCCGGCGGCGCTGATCTCCGATGTGCCGGAGGTCGTTTCCAAGGCGGCCGCCGTCGCCGTGCTGATCGCGGGCGTGCTGCAGGTGGCGCTGCTCTGGTGGGGCGTCAGCCGCCAGAAAGTCCGCCTCGGCCTGATCGGCTGGCCGCGCATCACGCCTGCGGTGAAGAAAGTCATGGCGCTCGCCGTGCCCGGCACGATCGCGGCGTCGGGTACCCAGATCAACATCATCGTCAGCCAGTCGCTCGCCAGTTTCGAACAGGCAGCGAAGTCATGGCTTTACACGGCTGACCGGCTTTACCAGCTGCCGCTCGGCCTCGTCGGTGTGGCGGTCGGCGTCGCCATCCTGCCGCGCCTCAGCCGGGCCGCGCGCAGCGAGGATCATGCCTCCAGCCAGGCGACGATGGATGAAGGCATCGGCCTCGCCATGGCGCTGACCCTTCCTGCTGCGGCCGCATTGCTCGTTGCCCCGGTGTTCCTGATCGAGGCCTTCTTCGTGCGCGGGGCCTTCTTACAGTCGGATGCCGAAGCGTCCGGCGGGGCGCTGTTCCATTTTGCCTGGGGCGTGCCGGCTTTCGTTCTGATCAAGGTTCTGGCCCCGGCTTTCTTTGCCCGCGAAGACACCAAGACCCCGATGCAGTTCGCCCTGATTTCAGTGGCCATCAACACGGCGCTTGGCGCCGGCCTGTTCTTCTGGCTGAACGGGCAGGGACAGCTGGGCTTTATCGGCCTCGCCATCGCCACTTCCGTAGCCGCCTGGGTGAATGCCCTGCTGCTCGCCACGACGCTGGCGGGTCGTGGCTGGTACAGGCCGGGTCCGGTGCTGGTGTCGCGCACGCTGCGGGCCCTCATTGCCAGCGGCCTGATGGCCGGGTCTGTCTGGTTCATGGTGCATAATTTCCAGTGGCTGCGGGACAATATCATCGACTCGCGGGCGCTGGCGGCTGCAATTGTGATCCTCGCGGGCGGCCTGATCTACGCAGTTGCAGCCTTCCTGACGGGCGCTATCCGACCCCGCGACATCACGCAGGCCTTGCGCCGCTAGGTAAATCGGCTACAGCGCTTGCGCATGACTGACACGAACACATCCGAATACACCGGCCCTCAGCGGGTCTTCTCTGGTATCCAGCCGACCGGTAACCTCCACCTCGGCAACTATCTCGGCGCGCTGAAGAAGTTCGTCGACCTCCAGAATGACGGCTGGGACTGTGTCTATGCCGTCGTGGACATGCACGCCATCACCATGCCGGTGGAGAAGGGCGTGCTGGCTGACCAGACCCGCCAGATCGCAGCGGCCTTTATCGCGTGTGGTATCGACCCGAAGACATCGATCGTCTACGCCCAGTCCTCCGTGCCGGCGCATGCCGAGCTCGCCTGGGTGTTCAACTGCGTTGCGCGCATGGGCTGGGTCGAGCGGATGACCCAGTTCAAGGACAAGGCCGGCAAGGATGCCGAGCGGGCCTCTGTGGGCCTCTTCACCTATCCGGTCCTGCAGGCCGCAGACATCCTGGCCTACAAGGCGACCCACGTCCCCGTGGGCGAGGACCAGAAGCAGCACCTCGAGCTTAGCCGCGACATCGCCGATCGCTTCAACCGCGAATACGATGTGCCCGGCTTCTTCCCGCTGCCGGAACCGCTAATCAAGGGTCCCGGCGCGCGGATCATGAGCTTGAAGGACGGCACCAAGAAGATGTCGAAGTCCGACCCGTCGGACTTGTCGCGCATCAACCTGGTCGACGATGCCGACCTGATCGCCAAGAAGATCAAGAAGGCGAAGACCGACCTTGAAGGCGACATGCCATCTGAACCGAAGGGCCTCGAAGGCCGCCCGGAAGTCGAGAACCTTGTCGGCATCTACTCCGCCGTGAGCGGGCAGAGCGTGGAAGAAGTTCTGGCCGAATATGGCGGCAAGGGCTTCGGCGTGTTCAAGCCGGCCTTGGCCGACGTCATGGTCGCCCATCTCGCGCCGATCACGCAGCGCTATCGCGACATCCTCGCGGACCAGTCCGGCATCGACGCCATCCTGAAAGACGGAGCGGAGCGGGCAGACGCGATCGCCGCGCCGATCATGGAAGAGGTGCGCCGCGCCGTCGGTTACTGGCGGCCCTGATATTAGCCTGACGGGCAAGCGTGCCATTCCGGCACATTGACCCGTCCGGCCTTCCGGCTACGACTTGGCGCATCAGTTCTGAAAGGATGAGCGACATGCTGCTTCGCACCCTGATTCCCGCCGCCCTGTTGCTGGCGGCCTGTTCCGGTCCGGCCGATGCGCCGGCAGGTGAGTCCGTGATCGAGGTCAAGGACGCCTTCATCGTGAAGCCCGCTGAAGGACGCGACGTCGCCGCCGGCGGTCTGATGGCCTACGTCACGGGTGCCCCGGTGGAACTGGTCGGCGCCTCTACCGATGTAGCTGACCGGGTGGAGCTGCATACTATGACCATGGAAGACAACGTCATGCAGATGCGTCAGGTCGAGAGCTTCACGGTCTCCGAAGGCGAGCCTGTCGTGCTTCAGCGGGGCGGAAACCACCTCATGCTGTTCGGTGTCGATCCGGCCATCGCCATAGGCGACACGGTCGATCTCTCCCTGGAGTTCCGCGATTCGGATGGCACGTCGCAGACGCTGGTCACCAGCGCTGACGTCAAGGGACTCGGGGACTGAATCGCTTGATCCGATGGCGGACAGCTCCTGTGTGCCTTCAAATCTGACATCTCCGACCCGTCTGGCGCGGCATTTGCGTGCACGGCTGCAGGTTGCGGACATTTAACAGTTAATGAGCTGTTAAAATGCCACAATTGAACGCATAGTGTTGTGAATGCAACACCGCGCCAGAGCCGGGGAAATGTAGAGTATGGCCTTCGACAGCCGTTTGCACGCTGCCTATCTCGAAGAGGGACCAGACCCGAACGAGGTGACAGCAGAAGACCTGCGAGAACTGGATGAGGCAGAGCCGCATCCGATCATGGATTTCTTCCGCGGTCTCTGGCGGCGAACCATTTTCCTCTTCAAGCTGAGCCTCTTTCTCGCACTGGTGGGCGCCTATCCGTTCTCGGCGGTCATGTCCCACAAGATCGACGACTCGGACATCGTCTTCGCAGACGGCCAGAAATGGGCCTTCCCGGAATCCGGCATCGCGATCACCAAGATCGCACGCGAACTGGAAGGGAAGGGCTGGGCCGACGACAAGCCGAACTGGCACCCGCAGGCCCGCCTGACGGCCATGCCCGCCTGGCAGGAAGCCACGGCCGATGGCCTTTCCGAATTTACCCGCATGGCCGCTGCTGCCGTGCCGGACGAGAATGGTGAGCCGGATGCGGACCTCATCGCCGCTTCGCGCCTGCTGAAGGGCATTCCCGGCGAAGACATGCGTCCGCGCATGACGGCTGCCGCCGAAGCCCTGAACCGGTTCGACTCCCGCGCCAGCCGCGGTCTCGTCACTGTGGCCGACCGCCGGGTGCTGGCCGCCGATGAAGCCCGCATGTTCGCAGGCTGGGCGGTCGCCGATCAGGACGACCTTTCCACCCAGATTTATCAGGAATCGACAGGCTGGCCGGCCTCCAAGCAGGACATCCGCGTTTTTTATGCCGCGAAGGCCCGCGCGCACATTGCCCTGCAGATGCTGAAAGCGGCTCGCCGCGCCGATCGCGACAGCCTCGCCGATGCCGACACGATGGCTGCCTATGACAAGGCCGAAGCGGCCTGGACCCGTGCCGCCCAGATCCGTCCGCTGGTCGTCTCCAACCAGAAAGGCGATGGCGCCATCATGGCGAACCACCTCGCCAGCCTCGGCTTCTTCCTGCGCGATGCCCAGCGCACCTCCGAAGAACTGGCCGAACGCCTCGAACAGCCACTTCCCCCGGCAGAGGAAGAAGTGGCCCAGCTCGACCCGGCTGTGACCGGCACGGCCAACTGAGACCCGCGTCTTAAGCCTTTCGGCCCTTGATACGACTGCTTGTCCGCGCCATCTGTTGCGCAGGTGAAGCTTTTGACAGAAAGGGCAGGCGGCGATGTTCATTCAGACCGAACCGACTCCCAACCCCGATACGATCAAGTTCCTGCCGGGACACGAAGTGGCAGGCGACCGAGGCCCGTTCGATTTTCCGGACGTGACCAGCGCGCGCATCAGCCTGCTGGCCCGTGCGCTGTTCCAGGTCGACGGGGTCGAACGTGTTTTCCTTGGCAGCGATTTCGTGTCGATCAACAAGGCCGAAGACAAGGACTGGCGGCACGTGAAGCCGATGGTGCTGGCCGCAATCATGGACCATTACATGGCCGGCCTGCCGGTCGTGGAAGACGGCGCCGAGCCGTCAGCCTCCGCCGAAGCCGATGTGACCTATGAAGGCGAGGCGGCCGAAATCGTCGAGGAAATCCGTGAGCTGATCGAGACGCGAGTGCGTCCGGCCGTGGCTCAAGATGGAGGCGATATCATCTTCCACCGGTTCGAGCCGGACACTGGTATTGTACATCTCTCCATGCGCGGCGCCTGCGCCGGTTGCCCGTCATCGACGATGACGCTGAAGCAGGGCATCGAGAACATGCTGAAGACTTACGTTCCGGAAGTGACGGCGGTTGAAGCCGTTCTCTAGGCGCAATCTGCCCTCTTGACGGCCTGCGCGAAGACAGGCCGCATACCCAAAAGCAAAAGGACTGACCTGATGGCCCACCCTGTGAACGACCATGCCCTGGACGTGATTTTCCGCGACGCGCGCTCCTATAATGGCTGGCGCGAGGAAGATGTCCCGGAAGTCCTGATCCGGGCGGTGTATGACCTGGCAAAGCTCGGCCCGACCAGCGCCAACAATTCGCCGGCGCGGTTCGTCTTCATCAGCTCCGAAGAGAGCAAGGCGCGCCTGGTGCCGCTGATGTCGGAAGGCAATCGTGAGAAGACGCAGAAAGCTCCGTGGACGGTGATCGTCGCTCACGACATGGAGTTCCACGAGAAGATCCCGAAACTCTTCCCGCATGCCCCGGAAGCGAAAGACTGGTTCCACCACATCAAGGAAGAGACCGCCTTCCGGAACGGGACGCTGCAGGGCGCTTACCTCATGCTGGCGGCCCGCTCGCTCGGCCTCGATTGCGGCCCGATGTCCGGCTTCGACGCCGCGGGCGTCAACAAGGAGTTCTTCGAAAGCCAGGACGGCGAGATGAAGAACTGGAAGGCGAACTTCATCTGCAATATCGGCCATGGCGACCGCACGACGATCTTCGACCGCTCGCCGCGCCTGGCATTCGACGAGGCCTGCCGCATCCTCTAGGCGGGCGAGACGATGCTGGTCCTGGGGCTGAACACCGCTTTTACCGCTATGGAGGTGGCACTTGTGCGCGATGGTGAGATCCTCGCCGATGCGCGCGAGGTGATGGCGCGCGGCCAGGACAAGCATCTGCCGGCCCTCGTCCAGCGCCTGCTCGACGATGAGGGCGTGACGCTGGAACAGGTGGACCGCATCGCCGTCGTCACCGGCCCTGGCAGTTTCACCGGCATCCGCATCGGCGTTGCCTATGCGCGCGGCCTGGCACTGGTGACGGGGGCCGATTGTGTCGGTGTAACGAGCCTAGAAGCCGCTGTTCCCTCCGGCATGGAAGGCACGGTGATGGGCTGCCTTGCCGGGCAGAAACGCCCGCCGGACCAGACGTGGTGGATCCAGGGCGTAAGCGAGGGGCAGGGTATTGCCGACGTGCTGGAACTGCGTCTTGAACAGCTGCTGCCCATGCTGGAAGGCTTCCACGCGCCGATCTTCATGGACAATGCCGATGCCCTCGGAGACCTGAAAGACAGACTGGACCTGCGCCCTCTCGTGCCGTCCGCCATCACGGCGGCGATCAAGGGCGGGCAGTTCGATCCGGCGGCACATCCTCCGTCTCCGGTCTATGCGCGCGAGCCCGACGCGACCCTGCCGGAGCCGCGCAAGTGACCCACCCTGTGATCGTCCTGCGTGCGGAAGATGCGGGGCGCATGAGCCAGCTGCACATGCGTTGCTTCGACGACCCCTGGAGCGCCATATCGTTTCGCGGCCTATTGCTGGACACCTCCATCCTGACGCTGGGTGTGGAGCTGAATGGGGAGCTTGTCGCCTTCGCCATGGCACAGACCATAGCCGGCGAGAGCGACATTCTCACCGTGGCCACCGCGCCGGAGCACCGCCGCAAGGGTCTCGGTGCCACATTGATCTCCGCGCTCATCAACCGGCTGGGCGAGCGCGGCGTCTCCCGCATCACGCTGGATGTGGCCGAGGACAACGCGCCGGCCCGCGCGCTCTATCGCGGGTTCGGCTTCACTGAGGATGGCAGGCGGCCCCGCTACTACACCGCCGGGCGTGATGTGCCGGTCGATGCCGTGCTGATGTCCCGCAAGATGGGCCTCTGACACAATAGGGCGCCCCCACACAGAAGTGATCGCTTCGCCCTATCCAAATCCTGCATCTGCGCTACCATCCCCGCAGCAGCAGGAGGACGCGCGAATGGCAGATGACATCAAACAGGTAGATATCCCGCAAAAAATTCCTCAGGGCGTGTTCGACCTTTACGACCAGTATTGCCACGGACACCTGTCGCGGCGAGGCTTTTTTGAGGGCCTGGGAAAGTATGCGGTAGGCGGACTAAGTGTTGCTTCGCTCGCGGCTTGCGTCATGCCCGACTATTCGAAACAGCAGACGTTTGAGAGCGATGGCGGGCTTGATGCCGAAATGGTCACCTACAGTTCGCCCGAGGGGGCAGGCGAAATGGCCGGCTATCTCGTGCGCCCCGCAGGCGGCGCCGTGCTGCCCGGCGTTCTGGTCGTGCACGAAAACCGGGGCCTGAACCCGCATATCAAGGATGTCGCCCGGCGCGCGGCAAAGGCCGGCTATGTCGCCTTTGCGCCGGATGCGCTCTACCCACTCGGCGGTTATCCCGGTAATGACGATGACGGCCGCACGCTTCAGGCGCAGCGTGACAGCGGAAAAATGCTGGCCGATTTCATGGCCGGGGCGGAGTACCTGCGCGATCATGAAGCGACCAATGGCAAGGTGGGCATCACCGGCTTCTGCTTCGGCGGGGCGATCACCAATCTGATGGCGGTGAAGCAGCCCTGGCTGTCCTGTTCGGTGCCGTATTATGGCAGCTGGCCGAGCGTGGAGGACGCAGCCAGGCTGGAAGTGCCGCTGCAGATCCACCTCGCCGGGCTGGACGACCGGGTGAATGCCGGCTGGCCAAATTACCAGGATGCGCTCAACGCGGCGGGCAAACCGTACGAAGTGTACCTCTATGAGGGCGTGAATCACGGGTTCCATAATGACACGACGTCTCGCTACGATGAGGCTGCCGCGGCGCTTGCCTGGAGCCGGACGCTCGATTTCTTCGCAAAACACCTCGCCTGATCGCCATTTGTTCCCAGCAAGGATGGACTCATATCTCGTTCTGAGAAATGTTCTCTCTATGTTCAAGGAGTGGGCGTCCCATTTTGATACACCGATCGGCCGGTGCGGCCTTGCCTGGACCGAGGCAGGGGTGACCGGTGTGCAGCTGCCGGAATCCGATCCGGAACAGACTGTCGCGCGCATCACACGCCACGGCGCCGATCTGGTGAAGGAAGCGGACGTGCCGCCGGAGATCGCCGAAGTGATCACAGCCCTGAAGACCTTCCTGTCGGGTGGGCCGACCAGCTTTGACGGCCTCCGGCTCGACATGGATCGGCATTCCGCCTTCGACCGGGCGGCCTATGATGCGCTGCGCAAGGTCGGCTGGGGCAAGACGGTCACCTATGGCGAACTGGCAGCTACGATTGGCCGGCCGAACGGTGCACAGGCCATCGGTCTGGCCATGGGGCGCAATTCCTGGCCGGTGATCGTGCCGTGTCACCGCGTGCTGGGGGCCAATGGCTGGATGGGCGGCTTCTCCGCACCAGGCGGCCTGCTGACCAAGAAAGAGCTACTGGCCCGCGAAGGCGTCTATCCCGACAGCGGCCAGCTGACACTGTTCGAGTGATGAGTAGATGACCTCGGCACCGCTCGAAATCCGCAATCGGGATGCCCGCCGTCTCTGGCTGCACGCACAGGGCCTGTCGGCCACACCGACAGGGCCATTGGACCTGGCGGCGCTCATCCGCGACCTGGGTTTCGTCCAGCTTGACTCCATCCGCGTCGTCTCGCGGGCGCATCACCACATCCTCTGGTCCCGCAACCAGAACTATCGCGAGCCCATGCTCGACAAGCTCATGCGCAAGGAACGCGGCGTCTTCGAGCATTTCACGCACGACGCCTCCGTGATCCCGATGGAGTTCTATCCCAATTGGCGCCGCCAGTTCCGGCGGCTGGAGAAGAAAGTGCGCGGCTGGGAATGGCACCGCGGCATGCTCGACGCCGATGGCCGGGCATGGATTGTGGACCGCATCCGGCAGGAAGGCCCGCTCAGCACCAAGGCTTTCGACACGAAGGTCGAGGGCCCGCGCGAGATGTGGCGCCGCCCGCCGCACAAGCTGGCGCTGGATTACATGTGGTATTCTGGGGCACTCTCGACCTCCCACCGCGAGAATTTCACCAAATTCTACGATCTGACCGAACGGGTGATTCCCAGCCATCACCGGGAAGACGAACCGCCCGATCATGAACAGGTCGACTGGCTCTGCCGCGAAGCGCTCTCGCGCATTGCCTTTGGTTCTGAAGGGGACATCCAGCGTTTCTGGGATGCCGCGGGTCTGGCTGAGGTAAAGGATTGGGCCGCACGGCAGAAACGCCTCGTACCGGTGCGAATCGAATGCGCCGACGGCAAATGGACGAGCGGGCTCGCCCCGGAAGACATCGAAGCCCGTCTGGAGGCTGCCCCGGCGCCGACCTCGCGCCTGCGCATCCTGAACCCATTCGATCCGGTAATCCGCGACCGGGCCCGGCTGCAGCGTCTGTTCGGCTTCGACTACAGGATCGAGATCTTCGTCCCGGCGGCCAAACGCCGCTGGGGCTATTATGTCTATCCGCTGCTGGAAGGGGACCGCATGGTTGGCCGGGTGGAGGTAAAAGCCGACCGGGCCGCCGGAACGCTAAGCGTGGAGCGTCTCTGGCCGGAAGCCGGCATTGCCTGGACCGCCGCCCGGGAGGCCCGGCTGGACGCGGAACTGGCACGCTTCGCACGGCTCGCTGGAGTTGACAGCATCGACCGCAGCCAACATCAGAAACTGGACTTACCGTCGCGCTAAGGGCAAATACGTATCATGGATCGACTCGAAAAACTCTGCGTTGAGAAGGGCCTCCGCATGACGGAGCCCCGGCGCGTGATCGCACGTGTGCTCTCGACCTCGACGGATCACCCCGACGCCGAAGAGCTGCACCGCCGGGCCAATGCCCAGGATGCCTCCATCTCGCTCGCTACAGTGTATCGCACCGTGAAACTGTTCGAGGATGCAGGGATCATTCAGGCCCACGATTTCCGCGATGGCCGCGCCCGCTACGAGGAAGTGCCGGACGAGCATCACGATCACCTGATCAATGTGCGCACCGGCGAAGTCGTCGAATTCCATTCCGAGGAAATCGAGGAGCTTCAGGAGCTGATTGCCAAGAAGCTGGGCTTCCGGCTGGTCGACCACCGTCTGGAACTCTATGGCGTACCGCTCAAGGATGCCGACAAGGACTGACGGCCTGCGCCTTCGGGGGCAGTTCTGTTCAACTCACGTAAATCATTGATGGCGCATGCTATGATCCGTCCTGGTCATGGCTAAGTCCGGCGTGATCCGCCGTAGTGATGCCGTAATCCGGGCATAGCCCTGCCCGGAGGATTGCGTCACCGTCATGTTTCTAGCCTGGCTGCTCACCTTCACCCTGGCGACCGGATCGGGTCCGATGAATTCCGCGCTGGAGGCGACGGAAGCCCCGACCACGCTGCGCGCGGCCTTCACGGTGGAGCTGCAATCGTCGCACGCACGGCGCGTCTACCGCTTTGACCCGCGCGAGAAGGGACGGGATCGCTGGACGGCGCTGGCCTGGGAAGGCGAGGACGAGGAACTCGACAATGTCGCTGCCGAATGGGCCAATGAGGCCGCCCCGGATGGGCGCCTGTTCCCGGACGATCTGCGTGCCAGTCTCGGACCGCAGGTAATGGTGGACGACAAGGGCGCCGCCTGGAAAGTTTCTTTCCACCACCGCCCCTCCAGCAATGACGGGGAGTTTGATGTCTGGGCCGCCCAGCGCCTCGCCGCGACGGCCTGGCTGGACCCTGTGGGCGAACGGTTCCTGCGGATCGACTACACGCTGCTGCATCCGGTTTCCGGTCCTGAAGGTGGCACGCTGACCCGCTACGACCAGTCCTATTTCATCCGGACGGAGCCTCGCTGGGGCATGAGCTACGTGTCCGGTTTTTCCATCGACCTGCAGGCCCGCGCAGCCTTCCGTACGATCGACCGGCGGTATTCGGCCAACATCGTGCAGGCGGAATTCTTCTTCGCCAGTAACGAGGCCCAGCAGGAATTCGAGTCGGCCCAGCTGATACAGTAGTCGCTTTGGCCTCCGGGCCTGCGCGCGCTAGACTGACGCCATGACGATTCACATGGTGAAACTCAGCGTCGGTTCCGAAGATGTCGACGACATTGCCCGGTGGCAGGCCCGATACCTGAAGACCTCGCCCAATCCGGCGCACTACACTCGCATGTTTCCGAAACGCGCAGAGGAAATCCTGCGGGGCGGGTCGATCTATTGGGTGGTGAAGGGCGCGATCCGCGTGCGCCAGCGCATCGTCGATATCCGTCAGGAAAAGGACTCCGAGGGCCGGGACATGTGCGCCCTGATCTTCGACCCGGAACTGGTGCGCACCTATGCGCAGGCAAAGCGTCCCTTTCAGGGCTGGCGATACCTGAAGGCTGAAGATGCCCCACGTGATCTGAAGTCCGGCGAAGCGGCGTTGAATATTCCGCCAGACCTCGACACCGCGCTCAAGAATGCCGGGGTCTGGTAGATCTTACGGCGCGATTTCGGCGGCCGCAGCGCGTGCTTCCCGGCGGGCCGTGAAGTGCGTCTCGAACGCCACGACGAGGCAGGCGAGAATGATGATCGCCGCGCCGCCATAGAGCCGGATGCTCGGTATCTCCTGGAAAAAGGCGTAACCGAACAGGGATGACCAGATCAGGCCCGTATATTCGAACGGTGCCAGTGTCTGCGCCTTCGCCCGGGCATAGGCGAACGTCATGAACGACCAGATGCCGACCGCCGCCACCGCAGCCCCGCCGAGCTTCGGCCAGGCATTCACCTCCGGCAGGACGCCGGTGAAGGGCAGGAAGGGGATCAGGAACAGTGCGGGCAGCACGTTCATGAAGGTCACCAGCGTCAGCGCGTCCTCCTCCTTCGTGCGCATCCGCAGCAGCACGATGTTCAGGGCATACCCAACGGCAGAGACCAGCATCGCCGCGATCCCGTAAGCGCGAACGCCCGCGGCCGGGGCACTCGCCGGTTCGCCTGAAATCGCGATGGCCGCGCCGACGAAACCGACCAGTGAGGCGCCGACCGTGACCGGACTCATCCGCTCTCCCAGCAGGACCCGCGCGATCGGCGCGATCATCAGGGCGGCGGTGAAGCCCATCACCACAGCCTCTGCGAGCGTGATCTGTGTCAAGGCGTAGAAGAAGGTGAGCGATGAAATCACCTGCGCAATCGACCGCAATGTGTGAAAGCGGATGGCTTTCAGGCCGGGCATGGGGCGACGCGCAGCCAGGAACAGCACGACCATGATCATGGAGGCGAGGATATAGCGCCAGGCCGTCGCCGTGATCACGCCTGTGCCGCCCAGGGTGACGCCCTTCATCGTGGCGTCGAGCGTACAGCCGCACAGGACGGCAATGCAGACCAGAATGATGGGATGGGGCAGGCGCATGGGGCGGAGCCTTCGCTGGCGCGCCGCTTTCCGTCAAGCGGAGATATCGCCGGCCGTATGCGGCTGGAACAATTTCTGTCTCAGGTTGGCGTTGGGTCAGCCTGTTTCAGGCGACCCGGTTCCGGTAAACTGGTTTTAGCCGGGCAAAAAGATCCGGACGAGGAAACATCAGGAGGAAACGGCCATGGCAGATGATGCACGGCCTGAGGCGTTTGACCCCGACGCCCTGCGCGACAAGTATCGCGCCGAACGCGACAAGCGCCTGCGCACAGAAGGCAATGAGCAATATGTGAACATGGTGGGTGACTTTGCCCATTATATCGACGATCCATATTGTGAATTCGAGCCGCGCGATCCGGCCACGGACCATGTGGAAGTCTGCGTCATCGGCGGCGGCTTTGGCGGCCTGCTGGCAGCAGGAAAGCTGCGTGAGGCCGGGTTCGACGATATCCGCATGATCGAGAAGGGCGGTGACTTTGGCGGGACCTGGTACTGGAACCGCTATCCCGGCGCCGCCTGTGACATCGAAAGCTACATATACCTGCCGCTGCTGGAAGAGACTGGCTACATGCCGGTGGAAAAATATTCCCGCGCGCCGGAAATCCTTGAGCACTCCCGCCGTATCGCCCGGCACTATGATCTCTACCGAAATGCCCTTCTGGGTACGGAGATCACCGGGCTCAACTGGATCGAGGAAAAGAGCGCGTGGCAGGTGCTGACCAATCGCGGTGACGATTTCACCGCGCAATTCGTGGTCATGTCGAATGGTCCGCTGAACCGGCCAAAACTGCCGGGCATCCAGGGCGTGGAAACCTTCAAGGGACACTCCTTCCACACCAGCCGCTGGGACTATGACTATACCGGCGGCGATTGTTCGGGCGAGCTCGACAAGCTGTCGGACAAGGTCGTCGGGATCATTGGTACCGGCGCGACCGCCGTTCAGTGCGTCCCGCATCTCGCCCGCGGCGCAAAGCATCTTTACGTGTTCCAGCGCACGCCTTCATCAGTGGATTACCGGGGTGATCGGCCGACAGACCCGGACTGGGTGAAGTCGCTCCAGCCTGGCTGGCAAAAAGCGCGGATGGAGAATTTCAATACGCTCGTTTCAGGCGGGTTTGCTCCTGTGGACATGGTACAGGATGGGTGGACGGACATTATCCGCAACCTGCTGCATATCGCGACACAGGAAGGCAACAAGGACCTGTCCCCGGAAAAACTGTCTGAGTTGGCCGAGCTGGCCGACTTCAAGAAGATGGAACAGGTGCGTGGCCGGGTTGACGAGATCGTCAAGGATCCTGCCACGGCGGAGGCGTTGAAGCCCTGGTACCGCCAGTTCTGCAAACGGCCCTGTTTCCACGATGATTATCTCGCGGCCTTCAACCGGGACAATGTCACGCTGGTCGATACCGAAGGGCAGGGCGTCGATGCCATCACCGAGCATGGCGTGGTCGTAAAGGGCAAGGAGTACAAGGTCGACTGCCTGATCTATGCGACTGGCTTCGAAGTCGGCACGGATTACACCCGCCGGGCCGGCTACAATCCGGTTGGCGAGGATGGTGTGTCGCTGGCGCAGGCATGGGGGAATGGCATGCGCAGCCTGCACGGCATGTTCGTGCACGGATTCCCGAACCTGTTCGTGATGGGTCCGGCGCAGGCTGGCTTTACGGCGAACTACCCGCATCTGCTGGCAGAACAGGCCGTGCAGATCGGCTACACGCTGGCCGAAACGAAAGCACGTCAGGCCGGAAGGTTCGAACTGACGGAAAAGGCCGAACAGGCCTGGGTCGATACGATCATCGAGAAGGCCATGCTGCGCCAGCAATTCCTGGAGGAATGCACGCCGGGTTACTACAACAATGAAGGCAAGCCGAGCGAGCGCGCCCGTCAGGATCTCTCCTATGGCGCCGGGCCCGATCCGTATTTTGCCATTCTGAAACAGTGGCGGGAAGAAGGGGAGCTGGCGGGACTGTCGCTCGGTTGAGCGGCCCCGCCAATCGCCGGATCAGTAGGTGATGCGCAGGTCCGAAATGGACTGGGCGATCTTGGTGTAGGCGTCGGTCAGTTCGTCGGCGCTTTCAGCCTTGAAGGCGAACTCCGTACCCGATGCGCAGTATTCGAGGATCTGCTTACCTTGTGACGGAGCCTTGAACGCGACCGTATAGACCCGCACGCCTTCCTCCTTGATGTTGTCGCAGAGTTTCTTGGCCTGGTCGAAGGATGAGCCTTCACCGGTATTGTGCCAGTTCAGGAAGTCACCGTCGGTCATGATGATCATGGCCTTGGCAGAGTCCGGCGCGTCATATTCCAGCGGATCGGACCCGGATGGCCAGACACTATCCCATTGGGGAGAGATGGCATACCAGCCCCAGGCGATGCCGATATGTCCGGCGGTGCCGCCATTGGCATTCAGCTTACTAATATAATCTTTGAGCTTGTCCCGGTCATCCGTCAGCGGAAGAGGGCCGATCGGGTTGCAGGAAGCCATGCTCCAGCGATCACGGTGGGAATCGTATGTCGGCTCGATGGCCTCGATCCAGGCAAAGGGGCCGGGATCTTCATCCGTATAGGCTTCTGACCCGAGGCGTTCCTCGACACAGGTATTGGTGAAGGTCTCCGAAGAGGTGTGCTCAACGTCCTGATATTCGTAACGGCGGCAACGGCCATTGCGTCTCCATTCCACGCACACCCTTTCCGTTGTGGTGTAGGTGTTGGTGAACGTGCGAGTCGGGTTCAGGTTCGTGACTTTCTTGAAGTAGTCACCTGCATCTACATAGTTGGAATAGGAAACCATAGAGATACGGACATCGCCCATATCTTCGGTGGCGCCCGTCGGCAGAAGGACGTCGACGGCATCTTCTGCGGCATCCTTCAAGGCGCCCATCTTGCCATCCCAACCCATAGAGCCCGAGATGTCGAATACGAACGAAACGTCGACATTACCGATCCCGTAGGTGGAGCCGGAGGTGACTGTGAAATCCAGATACTGGTAGCCGATCAGTTCGGTCAGCGTGGTTTTCTGCTGGCACTTGATCGTGGCGTTGATGTCCTGTGAGCCTTCCGAATAGGTGACTTCAACAGGCTTGCAGCCAACGGCGTAATTCTTGGCCTTCACCACGCCATCGACGAAATTGTTGATATAGGTGTTGATCTCGGCCTTGGACTTGCCTGCCTGCATCTCGCGAGAGCCGGCGATCACCGCATTGTCCATCGTATACTGGATGAACTGGCGGCTCGTATTGGTGTTCTGCAGGTCGATCGCGATACCGACCAGTGCCAGAATAGGGATGATCGCAATTGCCAGAATGATCGCGACATTGCCTTCGCGATTATCGATCCAATTGGTCAACTTGTTCAACATGCGCTTGTCCCACCTGTAGACATTCGGAATGGATTATGGGCGATTAACGTTTCCACCAGACTAAGAAGCAGGTGAAAACTCCTTACGCTGTGCAAGTATCTGGTAAGGATTCCTGGGGGGTGCCTTCGGGAGAAAACAGGCCAATTTGCGTAAGGCCTGCAACAGAACGCAGCGTTTCACGCTGGCCATGTCAGGCCGGCTCGTGCAAACAGCCTGCATAAACAAACCGCAGGCGCAAAGCACCAGACGGATCATTTCGGGCCATCGCGGGAGGAGGAGAGAATGGATCTGGTCGTTCAGTATGGCCCGCTACTCGTGGCGCTTGCCCTGGCAGGTGCGGCCGCCGGGCTCGCCGCCGGCCTGTTCGGCATTGGCGGCGGCGCCATCATCGTGCCGGTCCTGTACTTCCTGTTCGATGCCATGGGCTATGGCGAGGCAGCGATGCATGTGGCCGTATCGACCTCGCTTGCCACGATTATCCTCACCTCTGCGCGCAGCGTCAGCGCTCACAACAGCCATGGTGCTGTCGATTGGTCGATCATCCGCGGATGGGCGCCATGGATCGTGCTGGGCGCGCTGGCAGGCATGTCGCTTACGGGATTCCTTTCAAAGCGGGCCCTGCTCGGCATCTTCGGATCGCTCGCTTTCGTGTTGTCGGCCCAACTGTTTTTCGGGCGTCCCACTTGGCGCCTTGCCGATGACATGCCGAAGGGGCCGCTGCGCGCGGCACTGGGCATGGCGGTGGGGGCATTGTCGGCGCTGATGGGGATCGGCGGCGGCACGTTCGGCGTCAGCCTGATGACACTCTACGGCCGGCCGATACACCAGGCTGTTGCGACCGCCGCCGGTTGGGGGGTGGCCATCGGTCTGCCGTCCGCCATCATGGCAATCTATATCGGCTGGGGGCGGGAAGGCCTGCCGCCATTCTCGCTCGGCCATGTAAACCTTGCGGCTTTCGCGCTGATCTCGCTGTTCACTGTCACGATGGCGCCGGTCGGGGCATCGCTGGCACACAAGCTCGACGCGGCGCGCCTCCGCCGGATGTTCGCCATCCTGTTGGCCCTGGTTGCTGCGCGCATGTTGTGGAAGGCGCTCGGGCTCTGACAGTTCAGACGCCGAAGAAGGCCCCGGCGATCCGCTCGATCGCCCAGTAGCTGCCCATGAAGCCGATGAAATAGGCGAGCCCCACGCGCACCGGCACCATGCGCCTGGCTGCCAATTTGTGAACGACAAACGCTGCCGCCATCAGGGCGCTCACAAACAGGACTTGCCCGGCTTCCACGCCGACATTGAACAACAGCAGCGCCATCGCCTCGGCCCCTTTGGGCAAGCCGATCTCCGCCAGCGCGCCGGCAAATCCAAAGCCGTGGATCAGGCCGAATCCGAAGGCGATAGCCCATGGAATGCGCTGGCTGAGCGTGTCCCAGCCCTTGATCCGATGCATGGCCTCGGCGCCCAGCAGCGCGATACTCATCGCGATGGTGATCTCCACCGGCGGGCCGGGCAGGGTGACGCCGCCGAGTGTGGCTGCCGCCAGCGTGATGGAGTGCGCAACGGTGAAGGCAGTGAGGGTCAGCAACAGTTGTTTCGGGCGCACCAGCAGGACCATGCCCAGCACGAACAGGAGGTGGTCCCAGCCGAAGATGATGTGCTCTACGCCGATCCGAAAATAGGTGGTCACAGGTGCGCCGGTGGGGACGGTAAGGTCCAGCACGGGGGAGGAGGGGCGCAACACGGCGCCAATATCGTCGCCCTCCAGCCGGTCGATCCGCACAAATGCGTCTGTCAGGGTTCGCTCCAGCCCGTCGATCCGGATCTCGCCCTGATTGAGGTCGCAGCTGGTTGTCCATCGCTGTACCAGCGTCCCGCCGGGCGAGGCGACATATTCACCTTCGCGCGCGCAGTCGTTCGGAAAGACCGGGTCGATCTTCAGGCGCCGTCCATCCAGTGCGGGCTGTTTCCATGTGACGTCATAGACGCCCGGGGACGTCTCGATCACTTCCAGATAGGCCGGGCGCACTTCATGCGCCGCTGCAGGCGCTGCGGACATCAGCCAGACGACGAAGCCTGCAAGGAAGGCCGTCAGCCAGCGGATCAGACCGGACCTATTCGGCATTGATGCCTTCAACCTCGACCTTGTAGCGGGCGATGATTTCCTGGATCGCTTTTTCGTTTTCCTCGCGCCGTGTCTGATCCTGCCAGTCGGCAAGGACGGCATCTTTCACGTCATCGAAGGGTGGAAGCTGGGGCGGGGCATTGGCGCTGACCTGGACGAGGTGCACGCCGAGGGCGGAGCGGATGGGGCCGGTCCAGAGGACCGAGGCCGGCGTTGCGGCGATCGATTGCGCAAACTCGCCGCCGAACAGGCGTACGACTTCGCGAAGCGGCAAGTCACCATAAGCACGCTGCAGCATGAACGGGTCGCCTGCCTCCCGCCAGTCTTTTCCGGCGTTCAGCTCACCGAGCAAGGCTTCCGCGTCAGAAGTTGCGGAAGCGCCTCGAACATCCTCGCTCAGAAAGACGTGCCGGAACGTGACCTTCTGCGGTTCGGTAAACCGGTCCGCATGGGTCTCGTACCATTCGAGCAGAACGGCATCGTTCGGCGTTTCCTCGCGGGCGAGGTCGGCGACCATGAAGGTCATCTTTTGTGCGAGGCGCCGGGTCACGATCGTGTCGCCTTCATCGAGGCCGAGACGCTTGGCTTCCCGGGCCAGCGCCTCGTCGCGCACATAGTCATTGACCATGGCCACCATGTCTTCGCCGGACGGCAGCGAGCCCGCTTCCGCCGTGTAGATCGAGGCGAGGCGTTCCAGATCCGCACTGGAAACGCGGATGGTGCGCGCTTCATTGGCCCGCCCGGACGCGACAAGGTTCCAGGCGATGAACACCGCCAAAGCGGCGAAGATGAAGTGTACGAGCGGCTCGCGCAGCAGCACGGGCCAGCGGCGCACCTGTTCGGTCGTGTCGGTCAAATTGTATTCCTGTCGCGTCAGCCGCCGGGGATATACCAGATCGGGGACGTGTAGGCACGTTCCTGGATCGTCTCCGGTACGTCAGGCCGCGGCGGGGTGCCGTTGCGCATGGCTTCCCATGTCGACCAGCGGCAGGATGGGTTTTCCAGCACGCGGACATAATAGGTCGCGCGGCGCGCCGGATCGAAGTCCGGATCGGTCCAAAGGACTTTCAGCTCGCCGGCACCCTCATTCGACGGGGTACAGGTCGACATATCGACCGAGGCGCCGTTGTCGGTGCAGCGGCGAGTGGACGGGTCCGGCGTGCCATTGTCACAGGCGACGTCGATGACTTCCTCGCCATCGCTGGTCACCTTCACCACCTGCAGGCGCTGAAGTGTGCCGCCATTCGGGTCGCGCTGGGCCCAGGCGATGAAGGCCGGGGCTTCGCCGGTGCCGACCAGATCGCCGCCCATCGGCACGCCGCCCTCATAGGCTTCGTGCGAGAGGTTTGCAGACGCCAGCATGTCTTCGTCAAAGCCGAAGCCGCCGAAGAAGCGCACTTTCATGCGCGGGCCGGTCGTCGCGAAGGTTTCCTTGCGGCGGAAGGCATCGAAGATGGCTTCGCGTGTGTTTTCCTCCGCCCAGACGCCCGTCAGGCCGCTGGCGCTCCAGCGGGAGAACCAGTGTTTGGCGCTCATGACGGCGGAATTGTCTTCCGGCTGGTCGCCCCAACCGGTTGTCCCGGGGAAGGGGACGGAACCGCGTGCAATGGGTGTTCCGTCGACTATGCCGATCTTCGACCAGTAGTCAGCCTCCGAATAGGCGCCGCCGGCCACGTGGCTGTCAGAAGCGGCCACCAGGCCGAAACGGAAGGGGTCAAAGCCCTTTTCTTCCTGCAGTTTCAGCCCGTTGCGATAGGCTTCGCGGACATAGGAACCCTTTGTCGCGCCGACCGTGAAGGCGCCCAGGAGTTCGTCATAGATTTCGAAATTCGCCCATTCGTCATTGGGGGAGAGGTCCGGGTGGGTCTCGCTCGTACCTTTGACCTGCGTCACCTCGACCAGTGGCTCATTGCGCATGCGTTGTTCGGCATAGGCCGTATCGAGCGGCTCGCCATTATATGTTTCCAGACGGAACATCTGGCCGTCAGACACATTGGAGTTATGCGGGATGGAGATGACTTCCATGCCGGCTTCGCGCTGCGCATCCATCCAGTCCCACAGATCTTCCGGATTGGTGGAGTCGAGCGTCGAGAAGGCCCGCACAGGCGCCTTGCCCTTGAAGAAGACGTTGCGGTGCAGGTTGCCGCCGCCAAAGCCGCCATTCTCATCCGGCGTGGTCACCGAGGTGAATTCATAGGCGGCAAAGGTCGTGAACTTGCCGGGCTGGTTGTATTTGTCTGCGGCAGCCACATTCTGAAGCCAGACCGAATTGATCGTATCAAGATCATACATGTCTTCGATTGGCTTGCCGGTGCGGACCGACTGGCCAACGCCCTGGAAGGCCGCGGTGATCTTTTCCGGATCGGTCGAGAACATGTCCTTTGCGCGCGGCAGATCGGAGAGTTTCGTTCCGGGTGTGTCCATGGCCGGCAGGATGCCGAGATATTCGGCGTGGTCGGTCACCGTGTAGAAGTCGAGCGGGCCGCCCGCAATGGTCATGTCAAAGCCGGACGGGTGCTGGATGGTTTCGCCGAGCGCGAAGCGGTAGGCGTCATCGGCGGTGCGGCGCACGTTGAAGATATAGGCGTCGAAGCTGGACCGCGTGTGGATATGAAGGTCGCCGAAATAGGCGTTGCGATCGGGGTTGTAGCCGGCCGTGCGTCCGATTTCTGCCGCCGGTGCGGTCTCCGCCGCAGACGTGCTGGCTTCTTCTGTTGATGTGGCTGTGCCGCTGCAGGCCGCCAACGTCATGATCACGGCCAGAGCCGTTGCTTGCTTCAACATGCATTCCTCCCTCTCGCGCCTCTATATTGGCACTTGGAGTGCATTTAGATCGCGATTGGGAGGAGTGTCCAGCCTGACGCGGCGTCGCAACTGCTATACGGTTGAAATGTCCGTAATCTTGTAGGTGAGCGGTGTTTCGCCATGGCTTGCCACGGTGATGTATTCGCCTTCCTTGAAGACATGGTCACCCAGCCGGTAGCCGGCTTCGTCGTCACCCTCATCGTCTTCGTCATAGTGGAATTTCCACTGGTTGCCGCGATGGGTCAGCAGGCCGGTCGCATGCTCGTCCGGGTCGGGGTGGAAGCGGGTGACCCGGCATTCCTTCTTGTGTTCCCGCCAGGCGTCGACATCCAGATGACCATCTTCGGTCAGCGGCGCGACGATGAAATATCCGATGCGGGTGTCGCCCTCGGTGATGCCGGGATTGCGGGCGAGCTGCAGGGTAATGCGTTTCAGAGTCATCTTTTTCTCCGGTTTAGCGGGCCAGAATTAGCGGGCAAGAGCGAGCGCTGGGGCTTCGTCGGCATCCAGCAGGCGCTGGGTCGTACCGCCGAACAGGCGTTCGCCAATGCGGGAATGGCCATAGGCCCCCGCAACAATTATTGAAGCGTTACTGCCTTTGGCGAGGGACAGGAGACCGCTGGCCACCTGGCCTTCGATCGGCATGCGCTTGTGTTTCACATTGTGGGAGTCGAGCCAGGCTTCGAGGGCTGCCGGACTGGAGGCATCACGGGGCTGGTCCTTGCCGAGATCGGATTCGTTCTGGGCGATGATCACCTCTCCGAATGCCTTGACGATCGGCAGGTGGAACCGCACGGCGCGGGCAGCGCCATTGGACCCGTCCCACGCGACGACCACCGGTCCATCGGTCAGCGGCTCAGACCCGGCCATGACGACCGGCAGGCGTGCTTCCATCAGGACATATTCGAAAGACAGGCTCAGCGGATCTGCTGCTTTCTGGACGCTGTGTGGAAACACAACGGCATCGGCGAGCGTCGCCGCATTGGCCCCGGCCCGCTCGGCTATATCGACGATGTGGGAAAAGTCGCACGGAATGTTTGCCCCGTCGGTTGCCGCCTCAAAGGTCGCTTTTGCACGGGCGATCACTTCTTCCTGCAGGGCGGAGATATCCCGCGTTGCGTTGGCCGCGAGGCCCGTCGCTTCCGGGGTCGACATCACGATCAGCGTCGAGGTGGGGTCGGGCAGTGCGCATACGCCGCTGACCGGCACGTTCAGGCGCCGGGCAATTCCCAGAGCGGTCAGTGTCGAAGCGCGGTCAGCTGATTCCGACCCTTCCAGCATGGCGACAACGGACATGTGCGTCTCCCTGTTAATTCACCCGCAACGGGCTTTCAGGACACCACGTCTAACACGCTGAACGTGCAATTGTGCAAGGGATTCTACTTAGCCGCGGCGATCCGCTCGCGCGCGATCCGGTCCGCCACTTCATTGGTCGGGGTATCGTGAGCGAGCGCCTCGTCGAGGACTTCCCCCAGTGTCTCGACCAGCCGGGCGAGTTTCGCATCCACCCACTCGCGGGAATAGTTGCCGGAAATCTCTGCCGCGACATTGATGATGCCACCGCCATTGATAACATAGTCCGGCGCGTAGAGGATGCCTTTCCGGCGCAGCAACTCGCCCATTTCCGGCACGACCAGCTGGTTGTTGGCACCGCCGGCAATCGCCTTGAACCGGAAGCGTTCCAGCGTCTGCTCATTGACGACAGCGCCCAGGGCGCAAGGTGCGAAGATGTCAGCGCTGACATCGTAAATGGCGTCCGGTGCAACGATCCGTGCGCCGGTCCGTTTTGCGACTGCGTCCAATGCAGCTTTGTCGATATCGGTGATCACCAGCGTCGCGCCGGCTTTGGCCAGATGGTCACAGACATATCCGCCGACATGGCCGACACCCTGAACGGCAACCGTCTTGCCGTTCAGGTCATCGCTACCGAAAGCGCGCTTTGCGGTTTCGAGAATGCCGAGGAATACGCCTTTCGCTGTGATAGGCGACGGGTCGCCTGAGGCGGCTTCACCCTGATCGAGCCCGGCAACATAGGGTGTTTCCTCCCGCACGATCGCCATGTCCGCGACGCTGACGCCGACATCTTCGGCGGTGGTGTACAGGCCCTGCAGGCTGTTCACGGCCCGGCCGAATGCGCGGAACAGTTCCTGGGATTTGTCGGTGCGGGCATTGCCCCAGATTACGGCCTTGCCACCGCCGAGCGGAATGTCCGCCATGGCATTCTTGTAGCTCATGCCCTGGCTGAGGCGCAGGGCGTCCTTCAGCATGGCCTCGCCGGTATCGTAATTCCACATCCGGCACCCGCCTGCTGCCGGCCCGCGCGCCGTGGAATGGACGGCAATAATCGCCTTCAGGCCGCTGTCTGCGTCGTGAAACAGGTGGACACCTTCATGGGCATCGTAGGAGGGGTGATCGAACATGACGCTTCCGGGTGGCTGCAATTAGATACAAATGTAACGAAGACGCCCGGCTTTAGAGATCGCTTTCCCTTCGGTCAATCACAGGGCCCACCCGAATCCGGCTGATGCGGTCCGCTCTGGCGCAGTTAATGCAGGCAACGTAGGATTTGCCTGCTGACCGGACATATGGCTGATGACCCGATCGAACCTGATGATTCTGCTGCTCGCCGCGTGCCCGGCACCCGCCGGGGCGCCGTGTTGACGTCTTCGCAGCTTTTCCCGGCTATGGTTACCGCCTGACATGCAGCTGCGCCCGCTACTCCTTGCCATCGGCATTATGACCGTGCTCCTGGGCGTGGCCATGCTGCCGTGCGCGCTGATCGACTGGGCCGACAAGCGCCCGGAAGCCTATGTGTTCTCGGTCTCCTCCTTTGGTGCCGTGTTCATCGGCACATGCCTGTGGGTGCTGGCACGCGGGGAGGTGGAGCGGACCGGACAGCGCGAAGGCTTCCTGTTGACCGTCCTCGTCTGGACCGCACTGCCGGCCGTTGCCGCCATCCCGTTCGTCGCGTCCGGCATGAGCTTCACCGACGCCATGTTCGAAAGTGTCTCCGGTCTGACCACGACCGGCGCAACCGTGATGACGGGGCTCGACTCCCAGCCGCGCGGCCTGTTGCTGTGGCGTTCGATCATCCAGTGGTTCGGCGGCATCGGCATCATCGTGACCGCGATCGCTATCCTGCCGCAACTGCGCGTCGGCGGGATGCAGCTCTTCCAGCTGGAGAACTCGGATCGGTCCGGCAAGTTCCTGCCGCGCGTGACCGATATCGCGACCTATCTGGGCCTGACCTACCTCATCATCTCGCTGACCTGTGCGCTGGTTTACTATCTCTGCGGCATGAGCTGGTTCGACGCGATCTGCCACGCCATGACCACGATGTCGGCGGGCGGTTACTCCACGCACGACGCCTCGTTCGGCTATTTCAACGATACGCCAGCGGCCTATGCAGCGACCTTCTTCATGTTCGTCGCCGGCCTGCCGTTCAGCCTTCTGGCCATGCTTCTGCTGCAAGGCCGGATCATGCCGATGCTGAGCGATCCGCAGCCGCGGCTCTATGCGGGCATCGCGTTCGTCCTCGCCAGCATCATTGTCATCTATCACGAGGCGGTCGTGGACCCGCCGATCTTCGACCACGTGTTCCACGGCTTCAAGGAAGCCCTGTTCAACATCATCTCGGTCATGACGGGGACGGGGTATGCCTCTGCGCCCTATGACACCTGGGGCACGCCGGTGATGGCGATCTTCCTGGGGGCGACTTTTGTCGGCGGTTGTGCCGGGTCTGCCGCCTGCGGTCTCAAGATGTTCCGTCTGGAGATCGCCTCCAAAGCCATGCTCGCTTATTCGCGCCGCATGGTTCAGCCGCACCGCCGGGCGCCGATCAAGTATGGCGGCAAGAATGTCGATGAAGACACACTGCAGTCGGTCATGGTCTTCATGTTTCTCTACTTCGCGACCTTCCTGATCTCGGCCGCCCTGTTGGGCCTGGACGGGCTGGATCCTCTGACCGCGATATCGGGTGCGGCGACGACGGTATCGAATGTCGGCCCCGGCCTTGGTCCGATCAACGGACCGTCCGGCACGTTCCAGGATTTCTCCGACTTCGCCACCTGGGTCTGCACGATCAACATGCTGCTCGGGCGGCTGGAATTCGTGGTCGTCTTCGTGGTGCTGACCCGCCGCTTCTGGCGCGGGTAATCCGGTTACAGATCAGTTCCAGGGATTGAAGCGCCGGGCGGGGCGTGCGGGCTGGGCCCCTTCGGATTCCGGCCCGGATTTTTCGACAGGCGCCTGAGGTTCCGGTGTTGCCGACGTCGTTTCAGAGACTGCGGGCAAGGGCTCGGCCGGTATACCCGGCTTCAGGTCAGCTTCCGTGAAGCCAAACTCTGCATCCTGTTCCATCCGCCACTCCTGCGTCGGATCAGGTTCCGCTTCCTCAGGCATGTCATCCGGCAGGTCGACGGTCCCATCGATCAGCTCGCGTTCGGCTGGCTCCGCAGCGGCGGCCGGTGCGCGCGGCTCTGTGCGGTGCGCGGCATGCGTCGACCCGAGACCAAAACCCGATGTAATGCCCGACAGGCTGAAGCTGCGCGGCGCTTCAGGTTCTGGTTCTGGAGCGGACTCTTGGTCCGCTGCCGTTTCAGCGGCGGGCTCAGGTACAGGTTCCGGAGCTGGCTCGGGCGCGGCTTCTGTTTCTGTAGAACGGTAACGGCTGAGATCGCTCATGCTGCCGGAAAATATGCCTGAACCGAATACGGGGGCGGGCCGCTGAGCAGGGGCGGCCGGATCTTCAGCGGGGGCATCCGGCTCGGCGGCAGGTGTATCGTCTTCGGCGCCAGCATTCCTGATTGATTCCCAGACATCATTCTCGCCGCCGAAGGGCTCTTCGGTCGCGAGCGCTTCCTCAGCGGCTTCGGTCACAGTGTCCTCGACCGCTGGTGGAGGCTCCGGTGCGGCCGGCGCTTCGAACTCCGCGGCAACCGCATAGGTGCGGGCGGTGTCTTCCGACCCTGCGAAGGGCGCGTAGGGCTCGGTTTCGGCAACAGGTTCCGGTTCGAGGACGGGTGTGACATCTTCTGCAGGTGCTTCTGCGGCGGCCGGCATTGCGGGTGCTTCCACAACGGGTTCCGGCACAGGCTCTGGCGCAACATCCAATTCGGTTTCTTCCGCCACCCGCGTCGCCGGGGGCGGCGCCGTATTCACCTGGTCGGCCATTGCCGCGATGGCGGCCTGCATGTCGGCCTGGCCTTCATATTCCGGCTCGGGCAGTTCGTGCTCTTCGAGCGGGTAGGAGTCATCGCCGCCATCTTCCGGATGCTCGAAGCTTTCCGGCTTGCTCAGGGGCGCTGACGTCTCGGTCTCCGTCTCGTCTTCCGTATCCGCCTCGTCCAGGCTGCTCAGCAAGGCAGAGATCGCCTTCTCGGCGCCGCGCGCATGGCGGTGCGCTTCGCGGTACAGGTCTTCGACGAACTCGGCGTAAGGCCGCCCATCCACATCGGTTTCGCCTGCGAAATCCTCCGGCGAACAGGTCTCTATTTCCCGGCCCAGCGTGTCGGTCAGCAAGAGGGAGTGCGGCGCAGCCGTCAGCGTCACACGATACCCTTCGGTGTCGTGCTTGATCGAGCCATTGTCGCTTTCTTCCCAGCTGACCCGCTGTTTGCGGGTCATCTCATCGAGCTTGTCGATCAGGCGTTTGGTCGAAGCATGCAACATTCCGGGGTGTCTCCCGTTTTCCTGTCCGGAGCCTACCAGTTAGCCGGTGCAGGCCGATTGTTCAAATGCTGCATCAAGAATCGGGCCAGGAAACTCAGCCTGTGATGGCTGCGCTGGCAAGTGGTACCGGAACGGGCCAGGTACGACGCCCGGTTGTGCCTTTCCAGGCCAGATCGAACCGCGCCGGGAAGCGGTGTCTACTGCTCCGCCTTCACGCGGGCGATGTCTTTCAGGAAGTCCTTGACCGGCTCGCCCCCCGCCGCGGAGAATTCGCTGCGATAGCCCTTCACAACCCCATCGGGTGAGACGAGCAGGTAGGAGGGGGTCCAGCCGATCTTCAGCGCGCTGCGCAGGCTGGTGTCCGTGTCGATCACGACCGGATAGGAATAGCCCTTCTCGGCGAAGTAGGCGTCGACAGAGCCGTACTTCTTGTACATCTCTTCCGGTGTCGTTCGTGCGGCGCTGGCCGGGACGTGGATGGAGAGGAAATCGAGATCCGGATCCTGGTTGATGGCTCTGGACAGCGCGGCGACGTAAGGCCCGTCCGCCAGGCAGTCGCTGCACCACAGGCCCCAGACATCGATCACCGTCCAGTTTGTGAGTTCGCTGGAATCGAAGGTCGATCCGTCGAGCATCGTGCCGGTGATATGCGGCAGCTGCTCGCCCAGGAGCGCATATTCATACGGCCGGCCATAATCATCGCGGCGGAGGCTGCCATCATCGGCCAGGGGTAGGGGATTGGCCGTGATGAAGCCGGTCGCGTCGGCGGGCAGGATGGACTCTGCATCCGTCGCGGCTGTCGCCGTATCGGCCGGGGCTTTCGCATTCTCGCTCGCTGGGCTGCAGGCGCTCACAAGTGAGATCAGGGCGGCGGCGGAGAGAAAAGTTCGGATCATTCGGGCAGTTCCTTCGAGCATTTCCAGCTACCTAGTGATGATTGCCCAGACCCGGAACTAAGGAGAACGATGAGGAAAGCTATTCACAGAAGATGCAACAGAACGCGGGATCAGAAGTCGAACTGCATCCTCAGGCTGATGCCGGTGACATCTTCCGATGCCCCACCTGCCAGCAGGTAGGTGGTGAAAGCCGGGGCGAGCCCGAAGGACGTCGACCCCAGATCCGCCTCGGATCGGTACAGGTTTATTCCTGCGTGGACATACGGGGTGGCAAACCAGTCCGCTGCGATCGTGAATGTGTTCAGCTCCCCGCCATCTGCGGCACTGTCCGACAGGTCCAGCCGGTCCGCCCGGGCGGCGAGGACCAGTGCGCCGGAGCCGCCCGCCGTCACAGGCCGGTAGACCTCGGGCCGGTCGAATCTGTTATGCTCATAGGTCCGGTGGCCGCCGAACACATAGCCGGCTTCGGTGTAGCCGCCGGTATAAGTTGCATCCGCTCCCGCAGATCCGTTTGCCTGCAGCTGGCCATATTCGCCAGCCAGCCAGAAGGAGCGGTGGATCCAGGCCGCTTCGACTCCGCCGAACAGGTCGTCGCTGGCAAATCTGGGAGTCGCAATAATCGCTCTGGCTTCATGCGAAACCGGGCGCTGCCGGTAGCGGAAGTCTGCGTCCCCCGCTTCGCGCCAACGCAACGACATTCCAAAATGCAGCAATTCGGTATCGGTCAAGATGGGGGTGAACACGTACCGGGCCGCCGCCACATGACCGCCTGAGAAAGCTGTATCATTGGCATTATCGGCAAAAACACCGGCATAAACAGAATGGCGGGGTCCATTGCGCTCCAGCTGGACGCCCACGCGCCGGTCGAACTCGAATGCGTCGGTGAACGCCGCGCGCTCATAAAAGACCAGGAAGCGTCCGGAAGTCTGCTCGTCCAGCGAGTTCCTAGTCTTGAACTGCCCGGCCCGCACATCCCAGCCTGACTTGCCCAGTGCCTGTTTAATGTAGGCGTCGGTAATTTCGATATCGCTATCATTGTTGAGAGCCAGCTCCACTCTCAGCTTGGTGCGGTCGCTCCTGAGATCCAGTCCGATGCGGCCCGTCCGAAGCTCGCCACGGTCATGGTCAAATCCCGACTCGTCACCGCTTGATCGCGTATAGTCATACTGAAGTCGCCCGAAGACCTGACGCTCCCAGTCCTCGGCAATTGCTGTCGATGGCAGGAGGGCCAGCGCCAGGAGAGCGGTCGTGCTGGTACGCGAGAGGGATTTGAGAAGCACCGGGAATCTCTCCGCGACATACAAAATAGCGCAGGAGATATAGAGTTTATGTGACAGTTAAACTCAAGTTTGATGACGCTAATGTTACAAAAAAGCCCCGGCAAATGCCGGGGCTTTCCTGTTTCTGTAGCCGCTATGGCTTAGCTGTAGATCTCGAACAGGCCGGCAGCGCCCTGACCACCGCCGATACACATCGTGACGACGCCCCATTTTGCGCCGCGGCGCTGGCCTTCCATCAGGATGGAGCCGGTGCAGCGGGCGCCGGTCATACCGAACGGGTGGCCGATGGAGATCGAGCCGCCGTTCACATTGTATTTCGCCGGGTCGATGCCCAGGCGGTCGCGCGAATAAAGGCACTGCGACGCGAAGGCTTCGTTCAGTTCCCACAGGTCGATGTCGTCGACCTTGAGGCCATGACGTTCCAGCAGACGCGGCACGGCGAAGACCGGGCCGATGCCCATTTCATCCGGATCGCAACCGGCGACGTTGAAGCCGACGAAGCGGCCGAGCGGCTTGAGGCCGCGTTTTGCGGCTTCCTGGGCTTCCATCACCACGACAGCGGCAGCGCCATCGGACAGCTGCGATGCGTTACCGGCGGTGATGTACTTGCCTTCCTTGACGACCATGCCGCCCGAGAGGACAGGCTTCAGGCCAGCGAGGGATTCTGCGGTCGTGCCCGGACGGTTACAGTCGTCGCGGTCAACGACGACTTCCTGGAAGGTCTCTTCGCCCGTTTCCTTGTTGACGAGTTTCATCCGCGTCTTCAGCGGAACGATCTCTTCAGCCATGTGGCCGCTTTCCTGGAAGGCGGCGGTGCGCTTCTGGGATTCAGCGGAGTACTCGTCCTGGTATTCGCGGCTGACGTTGTATCGGTCAGCAACGATTTCGGCGGTTTCGATCATCGACATCCAGACGGCCGGCCATTTTTCGTACAGGCCTTCTTCCACGATGCGGTAGCGGTTGGTCTTGCCGGAATGGGCAACCAGCGACAGGCTTTCGACACCGCCGCCAACAGCCACCGGTGCGCCTTCGTTGATAACGGTGTGCGCAGCATTGGCGATCGCCTGCAGGCCCGAGGAGCAGAAGCGGTTGATGGTGGCGCCTGCGGTCGAGGAAGGGCAGCCGGCGGCCAGCGCGATGTTGCGGGCGACGTTCATGCCCGTTGCGCCTTCCGGCTGGGCGGAGCCGAAGAACACGTCTTCCACGGCGGCGGCTTCCACGCCAGCACGCTCAAGCGCGGCCGACATGACATGGCCACCCATGACGATTGGGTGGGTGTCATTGAGACCTCCACGGTGGGTCTTGGTCATGCCCGTACGGGCGTAAGATACGATAACGGCTTCACGCATGGATTTCCCTCCAAGGACTGCAGTGATTGTTGCGGTGCACCCTACTGGCCCAATGAAAGGAACGCCAGCCCTTCCGTTCGCGTAAACGGCATGAAATCACGGCAAATTTTGCCCCGATAACGCGCCGGTGAGGTGTCAATGAGGGACAGGAATGCAAAAAAGCGCCGCCTGGGGGCAGGCGGCGCTCAATTTCAGATAGGTCGGATCAGGCTCAGACCGTGACTTTTGCCTTCGGTGCGGCGGCCTTCACGGCATCGTCCACATAGCTTTCGAACTTGGCGAAGTTCTCAACGAACATGTCGGCCAGTTTGGCGGCCTGCTTGTCAAAGGCAGCGACGTCGGTCCAGGTCGAACGCGGATCGAGGATCTTCGCATCCACGCCCGGCACGTTTTCCGGAACCAGGAAGCCGAAGGTTTCGTCTTCGCGGAAGCTGGCGCTGTTCAGCGAGCCGTCGAGGGCGGCGTTGAGCAATGCGCGGGTTGCCTTGATCGGCATGCGGTGGCCGGTGCCGTACGGGCCGCCGGTCCAGCCGGTGGAGACCAGCCAGCAGTTCACATCGTACTTGCCGATCAGTTCGCGCAGCAGGTTTCCGTATTCGGACGGATGGCGCGGCATGAACGGGCCGCCGAAGCAGGTGGAGAAGGTCGCCGTCGGTTCGGTGACGCCTTTCTCGGTGCCGGCAACCTTGGCGGTGTAGCCGGACAGGAAGTGGTACATCGCCTGGGCCGGTGTCAGCTTGGCGATTGGCGGCAGGACGCCGAAGGCATCTGCCGTCAGCATGATGAGGTTTTTCGGCTGGCCGCAGCGGCCGGACAGGGACGCGTTCGGAATGGCCGAAATCGGATAGGCGCCGCGGGAGTTCTCGGCGAGCGTCGCATCGTCGAGGTCAAGCTGGCGGGTGTCGGCGTCCATCACGACGTTTTCGAGGACGGTGCCCCACTGCTTTGTCGTGGCGAAGATTTCCGGTTCAGCTTCTTCCGACAGCTTGATCATCTTGGCGTAGCAGCCGCCTTCGAAATTGAAGAGGCCGTTTTCCGACCAGCCATGCTCGTCGTCGCCGATCAGGATACGGCTGGCGTCGGCCGACAGGGTCGTCTTGCCGGTGCCCGACAGGCCGAAGAAGATGGCGGCATCATCGTCCGGCGAAGTGTTCACCGAGCAGTGCATCGGCATGACCTTCTTGGCCGGCAGGTAATAGTTGAGCGCCGTGAAGACGGACTTCTTGGTCTCGCCGGCGTAGGACGTGCCGCCGATCAGGACCATGCGCTTGGCAAAGTTCACCGCGATCACGGTTTCGGAGCGGCAGCCATGGCGTGCCGGATCGGCGCGGAAGCTCGGGCAGTTAATGATCGTGAATTGCGATTCGAAGTTCTCGTACTCGCCGGCTTCCGGAATCCGCAGCAGGTGGCGGATGAACAGGGAGTGCCAGGCGTATTCGGTGACCACGGTCACCGGCAGGCGATGGGACAGGTCCGCGCCGCCGAACAGTTCCTGTGCGAACACGTCCTTGTCGGCGAGGTGGGCTTTGAAATCTTCGAAGAGGGCGTCGAACTGCGCCGGCGTCATCGAGGCGTTATTGTCCCACCACACAGTGTTTTCTGTGGTTTCGTCACGGACAGTGAACTTGTCTTTGGCGGATCGGCCGGTGTGTTGTCCGGTTTCCACAACAAGAGGGCCGCCCTCAGCGACACGTGCTTCGCCCGTTGCAACGGAGGTCTCGTAGAGACGTGCTTCGTTCCAGTTTTTGCGGACGGATTTTGGCTGAATCCCCAGTTCTCCAAGGATCGCTACAGTATCGCTCATTTTAGCCTCTGTTCCTGCCTTTTAATGCTGTTTCCCCAGCGCATTTCGTGCGCTCGTTTGGCTCACCCGTCCAAAATTTGCAACATTTGTGCCCAATACGGAACCGGTAGTTTCATATATTTTCATGCAGGTTCGCTTCGGCACGGCGGATTGGCGCCAACGTCCCGGAATCGAACACAATTTATTCTGCTTCCTTATCCGCCCCGCGCAGACGGTCCAGAATCGCATCCTGCCAGGCTTCGGGAAGCGCATACAGAATCCAAGCACCGGCTTCGTAGTGCGCCCGCCGCCAGATATCGATCGGATTGAGATCGCCGGGCGGGCAGGCACCCATGGCGCTGGGCTGGTGATCCGGTTGGGCGATGTAGATTACCTTCGCCCGGATCACCTGCATGCAGTTGGAAACAAAGACGATTTCACCGGGCGCCCGGGTTTTGGCGTTGCGCGCGAGGTTCTTCAGACCGGAGATCGTATCGCGGCTTTCCACGTCGGCAGAAATGCGCCCGCCGAGGCCAGAGCCGCGCGCCGCGATCAGCGCCATCTCCTGGCTGCCGAGCCAGCCCTCCTGCGGGCGGTGCCCGCCGACCATGTAGAGCCGGTCCAGCTTTCCGGCCTTGAGCAGGTTCACGGCCTTCGCGATTCGCGCGGCGGCGTCCTTGTTATTGTCAGTGTAGAAGACGACACCCGTGCCGCCGGTCAGCGATTTCGATTGATCCATGAAACGGCTGACGCCCCAGAATAGGGCGGTCGCGGTCAGATCCAGTACGATCAGCCAGAATACGATTCGGCGAAGCCAGCGCATGCCCGACCTATAAAGACTGCTTCAGGGCAGGCCGCCATGCCCCATTTGCAGTCGCGTTCAGGAATGTGATCGCGGGCGTTGTCAGGCGCTCCGGCAGGTCGTCCCGGCTGAACCAGCCCCAGCCGCCATGCTTTTCAGGTTCCATGATGCGCGGGTCTCCTGAAACGATGCGGGCTTCGTAGATCGGCGACACCCAGTGCTGGCCATCGCCGCCGTCGATGATCTCCGAGATACAGGCCAGGCACGTCAGTTCGATGAGGATGCCGAGCTCTTCCTCGATTTCGCGGCGAGCCGTATCTTCGGAGCGTTCACCGAAATCGATCTTGCCGCCGGGCAGGCCCCAGGCACCGGCTTCCGGTTCCTTCAGGCGCTGGATCAGGAGGACGCGCCCCTGGTCGTCGAGAATGCCGGCGCCGCAGCCGGCTCCGGGGCGGAGGGAAGAATCGGTCATGGCGGTCATTCTAGGCCAGACCGCCCGCCGGAGCAGCTATTGAATCAACGCTCGCCGAGAATCCAGCGGATCACGTCAGTATAATCGAAAGCCAGTGAAACCGTCAGCACCATGACGGAAAGCACAATCCACTTTCCTGACAGGGTCTGGCCCACGCGCCATTGGCCATGCCGGCGGACCAGGTAGACCAGCACTGGCGTCCAGAAGATCACATGGGCAAGGCCAAGCAGCCGCGAATACCCGATCTGGCTATAAAGGGCCATCAAGGTGCCGGCGCCCGCCAGGAAGCCTGCCAGTATCCAGCGCGCCTCGACCCGTACAAAGCTGAACGGCACAGCGAACACGCCCAGCACGACCACCATGATGTCCATCCAGTACTGGACCCATTGGGGTTGTTTGGCGACATCGGCCTGCCAGGCGGCCATCAGGTCTTGCATGTCAGAGTTCTCCGAAGGCTTTCAGAGCGGCTTTGGCGACGGGGGCGCCCCATTCCTGGACGAAATGGCCGGCCTCCTCGATCACCATCGGTTCGGGGCAGCCGCGGATCTGCGCCCGCAGTTTCTCCATGACGGGTGGTCCGAGCACGGGGTCGGCCCCGCCGACGGCCATGAATGTGTCGCCGTGCCATTCCCGCGCCCACCAGTTTGCCGCGCGTTTCGATGTTTCCACGCCTTCCATGCCAGGCGCGACCATGACGAGTTCCGGGAAGCGCCGCACACCGGCCTTGTAGGCCGCATCCGGGAAGGGGGCGCCATACGCAGCCGCTTCGGCGTCTGACAGAACTGGCGTCCCGCGCTTCATCAGGGCGGCAATGTCCATGTCAGGCTGGGATGCGCTATAGGCTTTCCAGGCATTGAACCCCTGGCTGGGCGAGCTGCCGGTCGCCAGCGTCGTGTTCATCACGATCAGGCGTTCGAACCTGTCCGGCATGTCTGGCGGCAGGGTCAGGCCCAGCAGGCCGCCCCAGTCCTGGCAGACGAGCGTGACCTGTTGCAGGTCCAGCCGCTCGATCAGGGCGAGCATCATGTCCCGATGGAAATGGAACGTGTAGACATCGTCCGCGACCGGCTTGTCCGAACGGCCGAAGCCCAGCCAGTCAGGGGCGATCACGCGTGCGCCGGAATCAAGGAAATCCGGGATCATCTTGCGGTAAAGGTAGGACCAGGTCGGCTGGCCGTGCAGGCAGAGATAAGTGCGCACGGCGTTCTGCGGACCCTCATCGACATAATGCACACGCAGGCCTTCATAGCCGGGCAGGTCATCCACATAATGTGGCGGGTAAGGCCAGTCGGGCAGGCCTTCGAATCGGTCGTCCGGTGTGCGCAGGGCTTCTATCGTCACGTGTTTCGTCTCCCACCTTTGATCTCATGCCGCTCCCGGCTAACATGGCCGGGGCATTTCTAACCGGATCATTGCGCGAATTGGGCGGAATGTCCCGACACGAATTCTGGAGGGAAAGGCCGGTATGGCAAAAGTGATCGGTTTGGGCGGGATATTTTTCCATTGTGCAGACGTCGAAGCGACACGCGCCTGGTACAAACGGGTGCTGGGCCTCGAAATCGATGATTATGGTGGCTCAAGCTTCGTCCACGCCGACTCGGCGACGCAGTTCCCTCAGGGCGCTCGCACGATCTGGGCGCCTTTCAAGGCGGGCAGCGACTATTTCAAACCCTCGGATGCGGACTTCATGATCAATCTCATGATCGACGATTTCGACGGCATGCTGGAGCGCCTGAAGACAGAAGGGGTGCCGATGGAAGGAGAGCCGATGATCGAATCCTATGGCAAGTTCGCCTGGGTCATGGATCCGGACGGCCGTAAGGTCGAACTCTGGCAGCCGGTGGAGTCCTGCCCCGCCGCCTAACCCAATAAATCAGAACCAACCGGCGACGGTGTTCCATGGAACCATGAAAACGGTCAGGCTGACGGCGCCTGCGGTTCCGGCGAACCCGGCCAGCATCAGGGCGCCATCCCGCGCCACGAGGGCAAGCCCGAACAGCACGATCGCCATGCCGGGTGCAGCAACAGCGAACGGCACCAGTTCCAGCGGGATCATCAGCAATGAGAGCATCGAAACGGACAGGGCGGCACCATAAGTGGCGATCCTTCCGGTCGCCCAGGGCAGGCGTTCGGTGATCATCCGGTCGATCCGCTGGAGCCAAGGCTTCACCCGGCCTCTTGCCTCTTCGAGCTTTGTGCACTCAATTCCTTGTTCCTGCACGAATTCCGGCATCCAGATATGGCGGGCGCCAAACACGATCTGCAGGCTGAACAGGAGGATGATTGCGCCGACGACAATGGGCAGGCCCGGAATCCCGCCGAGTGGCGGCACGGATACTAAGAGGCCAAGCAGCATGATGACCGGCCCGAACGACCGGTCGCCGAACATGTCGAGCAGGGCACCGATCGTCACCTTGTCCCGATCGCAGTCCTCGATGGCCGTATCGAGAACGCTTTCCAATGGTTTGCTGCGGCTTGGGGCCATAACTCCTCTCCGATTGAAGGTTTAACGTGCCAACAGGCGGAGCGTTGCCGGAAAACCGCAAAAAAATGGCCGCCCGGCTTTGAATCCGAGGCGGCCCGAGGAGAGGCTCTGGAGAGCTAGACTGGTAAAGTCGCGCCGCTTTAGTCGCGCGCAGAGGCCTTGCAGGCTTCGATGTCTTCAGCCGAGAGCTCGAACTTGTCATTCTTGAAAGAGGTGATTTCGCCAGCTTTCTTTGCGAGCTTCTTGCAGTCGCGCAGCGTGACTTTCTTGCGGTCCATGTCGCCTTTGCAGACGGTGCCTTCGCAAGACCAGACGGTACCGATGACGGTCACGCGTGCCTCGTCAACCGGCTTGGCGGTTTCGAAGGTGAAGCTGGTGGCGAAAGCAGGGGCGGCGAGGCCAAGGAAGGCGGCGCCAAGGATTGCGGAACGGAGCATGGGAGGATGCCTTTTCGCTTATGGTTATGTTCAGCGCCGGCAGCACGGTGATCACTCCGGCGCTGAACCAATAGAGATCGCTGAAAAATTCGTCAAGTGTTCAGCGCTTCATGTTAAGCAGTTGTCTTATTTCAGCGATGCCAGGACACGGGTCGCCTGCTGGGTGCTGGCCGCATAGATGCGGGTTAGTTCCGGATCGTCGATCTGGGTCACGGCCTTGGCGATGATTTCGGAGACGCAGACATCGTCCACGCGCGGGGCGCCGGCGACCGGCCGAGTGTAGCGGCAGGCTTCAGTTGCTTGGTCTTGCACTGATTTCAGAACAGTTTCAGCGCCGGAAGCGGTGCCGAGAGCCGTGGCGTCATACTGTACGTCCAGCTGCAGGTTACGCTGAATCTCCGCCGAGGCAGGGGCGGCGAACATGGTTGCACCTACAAAGGTGGCGGACGCAGCAAGAGAGAGGATGCGAGAGATCATGGGAGGAAACCTTTTTGCGTTGGATTTGCGTGGCCCGGTGTAGCCACAAGGCAGAGAATATGATCACTGAACAAAATGTCAATCATTCAGCGCTTATAATTTTTCTAATAGCTCAATTTAGTTCGCTGCTTGCCCCGGCGGCACAAATTGCGGTGCGCCGGTCCCTCGATATGCTGACGTCAACAGGCTTTACAAAAGACGCCTCAAACCGGGGCAGAGGTCAGGAGGACGCGCGACATGGATTTCAATATTCCCCAGGAAATAGCCGACTATTTGGTGGTGCTCGACAAGTTCATCGAGGACGAAATCAAGCCGCTGGAAGAACAGGACGACAATATCCGCTTCTTCGACCATCGCCGCGAATGGGCCCGCACCGATTTCGAGAATGGCGGCCTGCCGCGTCCGGAATGGGAAGAACTTCTGACCGAAGCCAAGCGCCGTGCCGATGCCGCCGGCCACCTGCGTTATGCGCTGCCCAAGGAGTTCGGCGGCCAGGACGGCACCAATCTCGGCATGGCCATCATCCGTGAGCATTTCGCCCGCAAGGGTCTCGGCCTGCACAACGACCTTCAGAACGAGCACTCGATCGTCGGCAACTTCCCGCAGATTCTGATGCTGCGCGACTTTGCCCGCCCGGACCAGCGCCACCTCGCGGACGCTGCACTGAAGGGTGAGTTCAAGGCCTGTTTCGGTCTGACCGAGCCGCATCACGGCTCCGACGCCACGCATATGGAAACCCGCGCTGTACGCCACAAGAAAGACGGCAAGGATGGCTGGCTGATCAATGGCGAGAAGATGTGGATCACCGGCATGCACGTCGCCAGCCACATCATGCTGTTCTGCCGTACCAGCGGTGAGGACGGCGACGCGAAAGGCATCACCTGCCTGATCATCCCGGCGCGTGACCCTGGCGTGATCATCGAAGAGTATATGTGGACCTTCAACATGCCAACGGACCACCCGCGCCTGACCATCAAGGATGTCTGGGTGCCGGAAGACGCCGTGTTCGGCCCGCCGGAAGGGGGCCTCGCGCTGGCCCAGCACTTCGTGCACGAAAACCGTATCCGCCAGGCGGCCAGTTCCGTCGGCGCGGCGATGTACTGCATCACCGAAGCGGTGAACTATGCCAATGAGCGCCGCCCGTTCGGCAAGCCCCTGTCGGTCAACCAGGCAATCCAGTTCCCGCTGGTCGAACAGGCGACCGAAGCGGAAATGCTGCGCCTCTTCATCTTCAAGACGGCATGGGAAATCGACCAGATGTCCAAGCCGGAGGTCGCGATCAAGCTCTCCGACAAGGTCTCGATGTGTAACTACAAGGCCAACCGCCTCTGCTGCGATGCAGCTGACCGGGCCATGCAGGTGCATGGCGGCATCGGCTATTCCCGCCACAAGCCGTTCGAGCACATCTACCGCCACCACCGCCGTTACCGCATCACCGAGGGCTCCGAAGAGATCCAGATGCGGAAAGTCGCCGGCCACCTGTTCGGCTTCATGGGCCCGAACAAGGGCAAGAACCGCAACGAACCGTTCGATTTCGCGGTCCGCTGATTTGCAGAAAATTCTTCGCGCAAGGCGCGAAGGGTTAACAACCGGGTAACCAAGTTAACGCACTCCTCAGTCTGACAAACTGCCAGGCTGAGGAGTCTCCGCCCATGTCTCTGCTCGAGCGTGTCGTTCGTGCCCATCGTTGCCGTTCTACCCATCACTATATTGCACTCGATGCCCTTTCGCTGATTGGCGGGGAGCAGGGGGAGGCCTGGAAGGCCATCTTCCTGGTCCATCATGAGCACCTGCTGGCGGGTGCGAAGGCGCCGGATGCGAAGTTCAAGGACTTCAAGAACCACGTCTGTCACGTGAATGAAGGCCGCTGGGGCGGCGCCCCCGACAAGGCCATGGAGTGGTATGCCCGCTCGGTCGAATTCCTCCGTGCGAAGAAATGGAGCAAGGCGGCCTACGCGCTCGGCGTGCTGAGCCATTATTACGCTGACCCGATCCAGCCTTTCCACACCGGGCAGACCGAGGAAGAGGGCGTCATCCACCGCGCCGTCGAATGGTCCATCGCCAAGAGCCGCGACGTGATCGACGAGATTATCGAAGCGAACGGCTATCCGGACATTCAGATTCCGGACGGACCGGGTTTCGTCGCCGAAATGGTCGTCGAAGGCGCGACCCTTTCGAACACGTACTATAACACCTTCATCGACCACTATAATCTCGAGCGCGGCGTCTCCCATCCGCCGTCCGGCCTCGATGAGACGATGCGCGAAGGTATTGCGGAACTCGTCGCCTACGCCACGGCAGGCTTCGCTGCGCTGCTGACGCAGGCTGTCGAAGAGGCTGCCGTCGCGCCGCCGAAGGCGCATCTGACATTGCAGGGCTATATCGAAACGCTCGACATTCCGCTCCGCTGGATCACGGCGAAGCTCGCCGATGTGAACGACCGCGCGCAGGTCGAGCGGATGTACAAGGAATTCAAGAAGACCGGCAAGGTGATCAAGACCCTGCCGGAAGACGACAAGATCATCCGCAAGAAGCACGCAGCACAGGTGCTCCGTGTGCCGCTGAAGGAACTCGACAAGCAGGAAATCCGCCAGATCGGCATGGCCCATGTGCTGCCGGAAGGAGAGGTCCCGGCGATCGTGGAGGAACCGGAAGTCGAAATCGTCGAAGAGGACATCATCCTCGACCAAGCTGCCGAGATCGAAGCTGACGTTGAAGAGATCGACGTCGACGAAATCGAGGCCGGTGAAGTCGAAGCAGAAGCTGGAGATGCCGAGGCTGACACTGAAGAAGAGCTGATCCTCGATGAAGCAGACCTTGCGGCCATCGAAGCGGCGGGACTGGACGTGGACGGCGAGACGGAAGAAGAAGCCGAGCTCAGCGCTGGCGACGACGAGGACGAGAACGACGATGAGTACGAGTCCGATGAAGATGAGGATGAGTACGAAGACGAGGACGACGACGACGAAGACGAAGACGAAGACTTCGACGAAGACGAGGATGATGAGGAATACGACGAGGACGATGAGTCCGACG
>NZ_AWFD01000004.1 GCF_000682735.1 Hyphomonas sp. CY54-11-8
CCTCGTCTTCGTCGACGCGCCCTGCACGGGCACCGGAACCTGGCGCCGCCGGCCCGATGCCAAGTGGCGCCTGAAACCTGGCCAGCTGGCCAAACGCCAGCAGGAACAGACCGACATTCTCGCCAATGCCAGCGAATTCGTGAAGCCGGGTGGACGACTGGTCTACGCGACCTGCAGCTTCCTGATGGAAGAGGATGAAGACCGTGTGGCAGAGTTCCTCTCCGGCCATCAGGACTTTACCGAGGAAGACGCCGCTGAAATGGCGATCGCCTCGGGCCTGCTGACCGATGAAGGCGCCGCCATGGTCCGCAACTACCGCGGCCCGTCAGGATCGGTCCGCCTGACCCCGCGCCGGGCGGAAACGGACGGTTTTTTCTTTTCGGTGCTCAGGAAGTCTGGCTAGGGCTCAGAACCCCGGCGCGAACAGTTTCGTCAGCAGGACGCGCTGACGGGCGGAAAGTTCCGGTCGCCAGATCTCGAAGATCAGAACGAAGCGCGACTCGGCACTCTCGTTCCAGGCTTCGTGATTGATGGAGTCGTCGAAGATGAACATCTTGCCGGGCTTCCATTCGCGCGTGTCGTTGCCAACGCGAAAGCCGCATTTCTCTGGAATGATCAGCGGCAAGTGACAGACAAGCCGGGTATTGAACATGCCAACATGCGGCGGAATCCGAGTTCCCGGTTTGAGCTGCGAAAACAAGACTGACGGGCGTGGCGACGGAAAGGCATCGGCCCCAATCGCGTCGATCGCCGCCATTGTCTTCGGGCACGCCGCAATGTTCTCCGCGATTCGCTCGCCCTGTTTGACGAGGTAGAACGCACTCCAGTCTGTGCTGTTGAGCAGTGGGGAATCTCCCGGCGCGCCTTTCTGGTTCCGGTCTTCGACATAGGGAGAGAATCTTGCCGCCTGACGGGCCTCCGCCAGCACAGCTTCAAGTTCTGCCCGGATGGTGTCGGTTTCCGCTTCCAATGCGGCAGTCCACGGGAATTCATCGCGGTGGAAAAATTGCCGGTTCGGCAGGCCGGCATACAGAAACCGCGACGGCTGGGAATAATATGGCCGCTTCCGTTCGGCGAGGATCTGGAGAGATTCGATCAGGAGCTCGTCCTCGGGCTCGCTGCCGAGCTTATGAACATCGATGAAATCATCGACCGGATGGCGAACGTTCTGAACCGGGCGGGACAAGGCCTGCCGGGCCCGGACGAGGAGGTCGGCAATTTCCGGTGACTTGTTCCCAATCGCTTCTGCTAGCGGAACGGCCTGTTCAAAGAAGGATCGCGCGCGAAGAGACTGGCCGCAGGAGTCCAGGAACATGCCCATGTAAAGCAGCGCACGCGGATTTTCCGGTTCGCGGCGGATCGCTTCTGCAAGTGCCTGTTCGGATCCGGCCATGTCCTTGTTCAGCGATCGCGCATGAGACAGCACAATCCAGATATCGGCGCCTGGCCAGCCAAGTTCTATTGCTTGATGAAAGGCCGCCTCGGCTGCCTGGCCATTGCGCGCATTGAGCGCCTGCATGCCCTGACCGGCAATCTGGCGCGCCTTCTGAAGATTGCTGTCCATGGAAGTCGTCCTTTCGCAGGCCTTGTCCGGTCAATTCCCGGTGACGACTTTCTCTCCGGAGAAAGTGGAAATCGCGCCGAGGAATTTCGCGATTTCGGTACGCTCTTGCTCAGACAGTTCCGGACGCCAGATATCGAACAGGAGGACTACCCGGATTTCGTTCCCATCATTCTTCGCTTCGTGTTCGATGCTATCGTCAAAGATGCACACTTTACCTTCCTGCCAATAATGAGTTTCGCATCCGACACGAAGCCAGGCGGGGCCGGGCACCAGGACCGGGAGGTGACAGATCAGGCGGGTGTTGATCAGTCCGTGATGCGGTGGAATATGTGCGCCAGGTTTGAGCAGGGAAAACAGGACCGACGGCGCCTGTCCGGGCAGGCGGTCGAGTGGAATGTTCTCAAAAGCGGCGGCGGTGACTGGGCACCGTTCGCAATTTTCCTCCACGCGCTCGCCGTCCTTCCAGAGGTAAAAGGCGCTCCAATCATCATTGCCGACAAGCTTGTGGCTCTTCACGTTCGGTTGGCTGTCATGACGCTCCAGATAGGGCCGGAAGGCCGCATGATCCTCCAGAACGCCCATCAGTTCGCGTTTGATGTCGGCCGTCTTCGCTTCGAGGCCGGCGACCCAATTGAATTCGGCGGTGTCGTAGAACTGGATCTGAGGCAGGCCGGGAAAATAGTATTTCGTTGGCTGCTGGAGATAGATACCGGATTTGCCGAGGAGAATATCGACCGATTGGTCGAACCGTTTGCTCCGCCTTGCCTTCGGCAGCTCGCCTTCGATAAAGGCTTCATAGCCTTGCGCATATTCTGCGAGACGGGCTTGCGCCCGTTGGACACCTTGCCGGATCCCTGGCGCCACTTGTCCGCCGGCAAGCTGGATCGCTTGCAGGGCGCCAGAATAGGCGCGGCTCGCATCCTGAGTACGTCCGCCGGCGTGCTGGACGTCTCCGAGCAGCAACAATGCTCCAATGTCCTGCGGCACTTCCTTGAGAACAGAGAGCAGCAACTCGGCTGCCTCGCCAAATCGGCCAGCGCGGGCATGCTCAAACGCAGCCTGTTTGCGGCTTTCCAGGGGGAGGGTGGTTGTCATTCCGGCAGGAAATGCCGGTCCGTCAGCAGGGTCAAGCGCCAGTAGCGCCGCAGCCGCATCTTGATGTGGACGAATCTCTCATCCTCGGCTAAGCGGCGCCATGACTGACCAGAGACACGAACGCGCCCTTATCGTCGACTTTGGAAGCCAGGTGACTCAGCTGATCGCCCGGCGTCTTCGCGAGAGCGGCGTCTACTGCGAAATACACCCCTTCAACAAAGTTGATGCTGCGTTTCTGGCAGATTATGCCCCGAAGGCCATCATCCTCTCAGGCGGCCCGTCCAGCGTCACCTGGGAAGGCAGCCCAAGGGCGGACGATGCCGTCTTCAGCCTCGGCGTTCCGGTACTTGGAATCTGCTATGGCCAGCAGGTGATGATGGAACAGCTGGGCGGCAAGGTCGAAAGTGGTACCAGCCGCGAATTCGGTCGGGCGTTCATCGAAAAGGTCGTCGATGACCCGATCCTTGAAGGCCTTTTCCACGCCGGTGACCACGAGCAGGTCTGGATGAGCCATGGCGACCATGTTGCCGACATGGCGTCCGGCTTCGGCGTAATCGCGAAATCCCCTGGCGCACCTTACGCAATCATCGCGGACCCGGAGCGGCGCTTCTATGGCACGCAGTTCCATCCGGAAGTCGTTCACACGACCCATGGCCGCCAGCTGCTTCGCAATTTCACGCATGGTGTCGCCGGTCTGAAGGGCGATTGGACGATGGCTGCATACCGCGCTGAAGCAGTCCAGAAGATCCGTGATCAGGTCGGTGAGGGGCGCGTGATCTGCGGCCTGTCTGGCGGGGTCGACTCCTCGGTTGCCGCTGTTCTCATCCACGAAGCGATCGGCGACCAGCTGACTTGCGTCTATGTCGATCACGGGCTGATGCGCGCGGGCGAAAGCGATCAGGTCGTGAACCTGTTCCGCGAACACTACAATATTCCGCTGGTCCATGTGGATGCGTCGGACCTCTTCCTCGGCAAGCTCGAAGGTGTGACGGATCCGGAGCGCAAACGGAAAATCATCGGCGGCCTGTTCATCGACGTTTTCGAAGACGAAGCGAAGAAGATCGGCGGCGCGGATTTCCTTGCTCAGGGAACGCTTTATCCGGACGTGATCGAGAGCGTTTCTGCGCTCGGTGGACCGTCCGTCACGATCAAGAGCCACCACAATGTTGGCGGCCTGCCGGAACGCATGAACATGAAGCTGGTCGAACCGCTTCGCGAATTGTTCAAGGATGAGGTCCGCGCGCTTGGCCGGGAGCTTGGCCTGACCGATGCCTTTGTCGACCGTCATCCGTTTCCGGGCCCGGGCCTTGCGATCCGTATTCCGGGTGCAATCACACGCGAGAAGGCCGACACGCTGCGCAAGGCCGATGCGATCTATATCGAAGAGATCCGCAAGGCGGGTCTCTACAATGAGATCTGGCAGGCTTTCAGCGTCCTGCTGCCTGTAAACACGGTCGGCGTGATGGGCGATGAGCGCACCTATGAAGCCGTCCTCGCGCTGCGGGCTGTGACATCCACAGATGGTATGACTGCGGACTATTATCCCTTCGAGCATGAATTCCTCGGCCGCGTCGCGACCCGGATCATCAATGAAGTGAAGGGCGTCAATCGCGTCGTCTACGATGTGACGTCGAAGCCGCCCGGTACAATCGAGTGGGAATGATTCCGCGTCTCTCGCGGACTATCGCGAACGATCAATAAATTCAACAAATACAATAGCTTGATACCGATTTTCGTTCGGTGTCTATCGCCTTCTATCGCGGGCCAACGGAACATTCTGACGGTATCGCCTGACGGTATACAAATTGCCTCTTCCTGCCTAAAGTCAAAATACCGTCAGCCCATTTTGGCGGCCTGACGGTATTTTTTCGGCATAACGCATTGAAAAATAAGTTTTTTGTTGTGGAAAATTGGCCATTTCGGCCTGACGGTAAAATTGGTGGGAAGGAGGCGCAACATGCTGACCGATATTGCAATCAAGTCTTTGAAATCAAAGGATAAACCCTACAAGGTCGCAGACCGGGACGGTCTCTATGTGTCCGTCGCGCCGACGGGCACCAAGACCTTCCGCTACGATTACCGTGTGAACGGGCGCCGGGAGACGCTGACCATCGGGCGTTATGGCAAGTACGGGATCACGCTGGCGGCTGCGCGCGAGAAGCTGATCGATGCGAAGAAGCTCGTGGATGAGGGTGTCTCACCCGCCAAGGAAAAGAAGCGGGCCAAGGCCAAAGCGAAATCCGAAGGGACGTTCGGGGAGCTTGCTCAGCGCTGGCTCGCTGAGAGCGAGATGTCGGACTCGACCCGCGACATGCGTCGTCACATTGTCGATCGTGACCTGATCCCGGCGCTGGGCAATTACACCTTGCGCGAAGTGACGAGCGAGGACGTCCGTCAGCTCTGCGACAAGATCAAGAAGCGGGGCGCGCCTTCAACGGCGCTGCACGCCCGCGAGTTCATCAAGCTCATCTACGCCTTCGCCAATTTGCACGGCATCCGTGTCGAGAATCCCGCCGAGGAGGTCGATCCCCGGTCGATCGCGCGTGTCCGGCCCCGCGACCGCTCGCTCACGCCGCTGGAGATCCGGGTCCTCTATCGCGTGCTCGAAGAGATCACCGCCAATCCGACGCTGAAGCTCGGCGTGAAATTCATCCTGCTGACGATGAAGCGCAAGACCGAGGTCGCCCATGCGACATGGGATGAAGTCAGTTTCCAGGATGCGGTCTGGACCATCCCGAAGAAGCGGATGAAGACCGGCCTCGACCACAATGTCTATCTGTCGAACCAGGCGCTCGATATTCTGGTGGCGCTTAAAACCTGCGCAGGCGGATCGAAATACGTCTTCCCGTCGCGCTATGACACGTTTCGCCCGATATCGAATGCGACCTTCAACCGGATCACCGACAGCGCCCACAAGCTGGCAAGCGAGATGGAGCTTCCGCTGGAGCCTTTCACCGTCCACGACCTGCGGCGCACGGGCTCGACGCTCCTGAATGAGCTTGGTTTCAATCGCGACTGGATCGAAAAAAGCCTCGCGCACGAAGACCGGCGCTCTTCGCGTGGGGTCTACAACAAGGCCGAATATGCAGACCAGCGCCGCCACATGATGCAGGAATGGGCCGACATGATCGATGCCTGGGCTGCGGGTGAAAGCCGCAAGCCGAACATCATCCCGGAGAGCATGGCGGTCTACGCCGCTGATCCGAGGGTGGGGTGATCGTCACTTCCGGTTCGGGCGCAGAAGGAGTCTTTACGACCGGCATGAAGCGTAGGCCAAAGCTGACGTTTGCGATTGCGGCGCGAAGCAGCGCTGATGGCGCCAAACGGCCAATCGTGGATCCCAGGTCAGATTGGATGAATGTCGTGGACAATCCCATGTTGCAACACATCGGTCTAAGTAGGAAGGTGTAACTATGGGGGGCACCGTGGACATCAAAGACATTTTCCCGCCGCCTGGTCACGTGCAGCGCTTGAGGTGCTCTGACTGCGACGGTTGGCTCGATCTCGCTTATGCTGACTTCGACGAAACTGTGTCAGGGGCGCGGATAGCCATCAAAGGGCTGCCCGTACTTCGGTGTTCTACGTGCGAGAAGGACTATCTTCCGGACCGATCGCGCATCTCGATCATCCGGCTGCACGAGCAGTGCGTGTCCAAGGTATCCGCCGGTGTCACCGTAACGCGTAGGAAGCTTGAAGACCGCTACCCCTTCACGGACGTGCCGTTCCAGTATGATGCGGACGACTACGAATACCTGCCTGGCCTTCGCGGGCAGGGGGACGGTTTTCTCACACTTGTGTTCTTCAAGAGAGGGGTCTTGCTGAAATACGACACGGCGTCGGGCTATCGCCTGACGTTTGCGTCTCGGACGTACGGCACGATCACCACGGACGAAGACAACCAGATAAGCTTTGGCATCAACCGAAATGGCCGCGTCGTGATGTGGCTCGGCGACATCGCGACATTGCCCGTGCCGGAACAGTATTACCTGCTGTCTGAAAACGTGGAATCGGATCACTCCATCGGCAGCGAATTCTACGATGGACAGATCGACTGCATATTTTCCGATCCAACACCGGAAAACGACCTACTCGCGGCAAGGACGGACTTCCTCGAAGCTGCCAGGATGCATTTTGGAGCGACGCTCGCCCACCTTGAAGCCGAAGTGGTGGCGATCGCCCTCGACTTTGCGAGGCCGCTCACAGACAGCGTGAAGAACCAACAGCATGCGGCGGACGCGCTCAACAAGATCCACGTCGAATCTCTGGATACACAGGCCATCGGGAAGTTGCTGAGCGCGGCCGGAGGCGATCCCAAAGGCCTTGGCGGCCTGAAGCGCCTGCAGACACTACTTGAAACGCTTCCCGGCAGTTCCGCAATTTCGAATCTCATGCTGCCGCTCTTCGTGACCTACGATCTCCGGGTGGCAAACCTGCATCTCACATCTACGGGGACGGCGTCGGACAAGATGGACGATATCACGAGCCGCCTTGGTCTCCCGGCCGCCGCGCCGTTCTTTGATGTCTACGACGCGCTGGTGAAGCAGCTTGCGGCGGCTTATCGCGGGTTGCAGGAGCTCCTCACCCCGTAGCTGCAAGAGGCGGTGGCTGATCTTTCGCGGCCTCTAGTCCAAGACGGGGCCAAGCGATGCACTGTGCCTTCGTCAGCTGCTTGTTCAACTCATCCTGCGGTGGGCGGCTCGGAAGATGCTTTGGCGGTGTCGCAGTCAATACGACTTAACGATTGGATGTCTGCTAACGGGCGCGCTGCCTACGAAACGCAGCATTGTCCGCAATGAGGGATATTTGAGACAGTTCACCGCATTCGATAATCCGGATGCGGTCCGCAGCCTTCGCGACCCTTGCGCCTTTGGGCGTCGATCCACTCCAGCACTTCGGCGAGGGGCCAGACGACGCATCGGGGTGTCAGGTAGAACCGCTGCGGAAATTCGCCCTTCTGTTCGAGTTCGTAGATCGTCGTATCGGAGAGCGGCACAAGCTTGCGAAGCTCCGGCCGCCTGACGGTTCGGCGCCTGAAGATGTCGGCGGGCGTGATCCGTTCAGGATCGGTTGAAGTGACCGGAGCAGGGGCCTTTGGCGGCGGGTTCAGGTCCCGCGCGAAATCCCTAAGCCCTGTGCGCCCGCCCTCCTTTACGCGATGCAACATGACGCACTCCGATTACACCGTCTTCGCCCGGTTCCACACCATCACGCCGGTGCCGTCTTTCTCGTTCTCGAAGAAGGCCGCGCGCATGGGGCTGGCAAAGCTCGGGTCGTCGAGTTTGACGGCGAGGTAGGGCGTTTCGCCATCCTTGCTTTCCTGACGCCAGGCAGCGCCGAGTTCGGCCCCGCCGGCATAGAGGCGGAAGTCGGGGGCACCGTCTGAGGCCTTGTCACTGTTGGGAACAAGCTGGGCTTTGACATTGATGGTCATGGTGCGGATGGTGCCGGTATAGCTGCCTTCCTTCAGGGTGAATGTTCCGATCTGTGCCATGGGTTTAGGTCTCCGTGCTGGCGGTTGAATGAAGGGCGCGTCGCGCCCGCTTGAACCCGGCGTCGGACGCCAGGAAGCTCTCGATCATGGCCGGGATCAGCGCTTCGGGCTTTTCCTCCGCGCCGTAGGTCTGGCGGTAGATTTCGGCATAGTCGCTGAGCGCGCTGGCGAGCTCGGGATCGACCGAGAGGCTCATGCGCACCGGGGTGCGGTCGGGTAATTGTCCGAGACGAAGGGTCATCGTGTGGCTCCTTGGGGATGGGGTCTGAGAATGAGATCGCGGGTGACGACCACGCGCACCGGCCAGCCGGGGCGCACGCGGATGGTTGGCTGGATGCCAAGATTGCGCTCGACGACGCGTTGACCGGCCTGGTTGACGGTGTCGGTCGTGCCGCGGCGGATGGCGCGTTCCAGGTCGCCGTCTCCGTCTGCGCCAAGTTCGGCGCCGACGCCGAGAATGGTCGCGAGGCCTGCCGCGAGGAACACGCGGTCCCAGTGGTGATCGGTGCGGTCGGACAGGCCACGAACATGACCGCGATCATGATGAAGTTATGAAAAAACGAAATCGGCCCCAGCATGTCGCTGATCTCTTCGAGCAGCGGCTGACCGGCATCGAGACCGACACTGGCAATGAAGCCGGGGCGCAGGAGATCATCGGCAGTCATCGTCCCGCCGCCAGCGGTCACGCCAAGCTCGGCGAAACTGTCAAAGACGATACCGGCGAGGAGAGAGAAGTTGCCGATGATGAAGGCGAAGAAGCCGACATAGAGCACCTTCTTCAGGAGCCCGGCGATGACGTCCGTGTTCTGGCTTAGCGCCCAGAACAGGCCCGCCAGCGTGATGTCGATGGCGATGAGCGTGGTCGACAAATAAGCGACATCGCCCGCCAGCAGGCCGAACCCGCTGTCAATGTAAGCTATGAAGGTCGCAAGGAAGGTGTCGATCACGTCCATGGCGCGCTATTCTCCGAGGAAGGCCCGGGTGCGTGCGCGACCACGTTCGGCTTCGGCGAGTTGGCGCGCCCGCTCCAGCGCCTCGGCGCGGTAATGGGCCGCCATCATGGCTTCCATTTGCATGAGCTGCTCGGTCTGCAGGGCTTCGATCTGGTTGCCGGCCTGGGCGACCTGGAGATTGCCGACGGCGGACTGGCTGTCCGCGATCAGCCGGTCGAGGCTGTCACTGTCAGCCCGCGCTGTGGAGACGACCTGCGCCGTGACGGTCAGGCTGTCCCTGTAAGCTGTGCGCGATTGCCGCCAGCGGGCGCGGGCCTCTTCGACGAGCACGGCCTGACGCGGCGGCTCGGCGCCATAGTCTTCCGGGTACACCTCTTCATACTCGCGCTCGATTTCCTCGACGCGGTAGCCGATGCCTTCGGCCTCGCGCATCAGCTCCTCGATGCGGCGCATACGGCGCAGGATGTCGTCAGCGATAGAATCCGGCAGTGCTTCCAGATCGCGCGCCATGTTTTCCAGCATTTCGATTTCATGGGTGAGCTGCTGGATCTGCTGGTTGACCTCCTGAAGCGAGCGGATGGCCTGGTAGATGTTCTGGATGTGATTGGCCGGGTCATACACCGTCCATTGGGCCGAAGCGGGCGGCGCGATGAGGATGGAGAGCGGCGCGGCGCAGATCAAAGCGGAGGCAAGTATGCGTTTCATCGGGGGCTCCTATTCGGCGGCGAGGATGTGGGAGGGATTGAAGGGCGCGTGCGCCTCAGGCTCCGGCGCATGGCCGGGCCAGCGGGTGAGAAGCTCGGCTGCCCAGGGCAGGCCCTTTTCGATCAGCCAGCAGGCGGAAAAGCCGTCGCCTTCCGTCTCGGCCCAGATGCGATCCATGCGGGCCTGGTCTTCGGGCGATGACGCGCCGCAGACGGACAATGCAATCGGCCCGAGGCCAAGATCGAAGACACGGGCCCCGAGGGGCGACTGGTAGTAATAGTCGCGCTTCGGTGTGGCCCTGCTGATCAGTTCGATCTGGCGCGCGTTGAGGCCGAACCGCTGATAGGTCTCGCGGGATTGTGGTTCCTGCGCGCGCTCGTTCGGCAGGAAGATGCGCGTGGGGCAGGATTCGACGAGGGCTGGCGCGATGGTGCTGTTCGCAATGTCGGCAAGGCTTTGCGTCGCGAACACGACGGACACGTTCTTCTTGCGAAGGGTCTTCAGCCATTCACGGATGCGCGCGGCAAACATGGGATCATCGAGGAAGAGCCAGGCTTCATCGAGGATGAGCAGTGTTGGCCTGCCATCAAACCGCGCTTCCAGCCGGTGGAAGAGATAGGTGATCACAGGCGCCACGGCGCCTTTCGCATGCATCAGCTCTTCCATCTCGAAGCAGACTGTGTCGGCGAGCGCGAGGCTTTCATGGTCGGCATCGAGGAGCCGTCCGTGCGGACCTTCCAGCGTGAACGGATGCAGCGCGGATTTGAGCGTGTCGTCCTGCAGCATCAGGCTGAGGCCTGTCAGCGTGCGTTCGGGTTCAGGCGCTGAGCTGAGAGACTGGATCGCTTCCCAGAGCTTTGCCTTGAGGTCCGGCGTCATCGCGACGCCTTCATTGGTGCAAAGACCCGCGAGCCAGTCGGCGGCAAAGCTTGCGCCATGTTCGGTGTCGATATCTTTCAGCGGCTGGAGACTTGGCGCGCGGGCACCGCCGAGATCGATATGTGCACCGCCCATGCAGAGCGTCGCGGCGCGGGCCGAGCGGCCCTTGTCGAACAGGAAGACCTGCGCCCCCTCATAGCGCTTCCATTGCAGGGCTAAGAGCGAGAGCAGAACAGACTTGCCCGCGCCGGTCGGGCCGACGACCAGCGTATGGCCGACATCGCCAATATGCAGGTTCAGGCGGAACGGTGTCGTGCCATCGGTCTGCGCCTGAATGAGCGCCGGGGCGTTGTGGTGACGATTGGTGTCTTCGCCCGCCCAGACGGCCGAGAGCGGCACCATATGGGCAAGGTTCAGCGTGTGCAGAATGGGCTGGCGGACATTGGCATAAGGATGACCGGGCAATGAGCCGAGCCAGGCATCGACCGCGTTCAGTGTTTCCCTGATCGCGGTGAAACCGCGGCCATTCACGATGCGCTCGGCAATTCGGATATGTTCGTCCACCGTGCGGCGGTCGGGGTCAGCAACGGTGATGGTGGTCGTGACATAGCCGTAGGAAACGAGATCACTGCCCAGTTCCTGCAGCGCCGCATCGGCGTCAGCGGCCTTATTGTCAGCGTCATTGTCGACGAGCGCCGCCTGCTCATTGAACATGGTCTCACGCAGCACCGCGCCGATGGATTTGCGCTTGGCGAACCAGTGGCGGCGTTTCTTGCCGAGGACTTTCTCGGCTTCGGCCTTGTCCATCGCGATGAACCGGGTCGCCCAACGATAGGCAAAGCCTTGACGGTTCAGCTCGTCGAGAATGCCCGGCAGGGTCGTGGCCGGAAAGCCGAGAATGGTCAGCGTGCGCAAATGCGCCTCACCAATCATCGGTTCGAGCCCGCCCGCGAAGGGCTCATCGGCGAGAATGGCGTCGAGGAAGACCGGCAGTTCCGGCGTCACGACCGGGTGGCGCTTGGTTGAGATCGTCGAGTGCAGATAAGTCAGCGTCTCGTCGTCAGAGAGCTTCGCAATCTCGGCGAGGCAGGTGGCCAACAGATCAAAGACGCGGTCAGCGTGCTGCTGGAAGGTCTCAAGCCTATGCCGCCAGGTCGCGGCGTCTTCCGTTTCGACACGCTGGATCAGGGCCTTCTCGGCGCGGCCGGTGGCATCGGCGGGCGGCAGCCAGAGCAGGGTCAGATAATACGAACTCTCAAACCGGGTTCCGGCTTCTTCCGCCTGTAATGACCGTTCCTGATCGGTGAGCCAGGTCAGCGCATCGGGAAACTCCGCCTCCGGATAGTCATGCACTTCATGGCGCTGGGCTTCGAAGAAGAGGGCCCAGCCCGAGCCGAACCGGCGCAGCACATTATTGACCCGCGCCATGACGGAGACGAGTTCTTCTTCCGTCGAACTTTCGAGGTCAGGGCCGCGATAGCGGAACGTCGTCTGGAAGCTGCCATCCTTGTTGAGGACAACGCCCGGCGCCACGATGCAGGCCCAGGGCAGATAGTCGGCCAGAAGCGTCGGCGCGTCGGCATATTCTCTGAGGTTCAGCATGTCAGATGCTCCTTGTGGCGCGTCGAGCGGCCTGCGACGGCCATGAAATCCGGATCAGACCGCGCCATGAATACCGCTGCCGAATGCCCCACCGCCCAGAGCACAAGGCCCGGTATCCAGAGCTGGAGGCCGAGGCCGACAGCAGCCGCGAGGGTCCCGATGGCGATGGCGGCGGTTCTTGGCGCGCCCGCCATCAGGATTGGCTCGGTCAGGGACCGGTGGAGCGGGATTTCATAGCCGTCGGCAGACATCAGATGAGCGCTCCGCCGCCGAACGAGAAGAAGGTCAGGAAGAAGCTTGTCGCGGCAAACGCGATCGAAAGCCCGAACACGATCTGGATCAGCTTGCGCATGCCGCCCGAGGTCTCACCAAAGGCCAGCGTCAGGCCGGTAATCGTGATGATGATCACCGCGACGATGCGCGCGACCGGTCCCTCGATCGAGGTCAGGATCTGATCGAGCGGGCCTTCCCAGGGCATGCCGGAGCCTGCCGCATGGGCGGGACCGGCGATCATCAGGCCGAGGCCGATACAGGCCGCGACCTGCACCGTTCGGTTTACGGTCTGGAGGTGGGTGTAGAGGGTCATTGGGTTTCTCCATGTTGGACGAGGGACAGGGAACGGGAGACGAGCGGGGCGGTCTGATACCCCTCGCCGTCAAAACCTGTGACTCGCAGCGCCTCTTCGACGCGGCGCTGGCCGCCCGCGCGGCTCATGAACACGACCACGTCAATCGCCTCTGCGATGAGGTCGAAGGGCGCGCGCGGTGTGGCTTCCAGGGTGAGCTGTTCAAGCCGGGTTAGCGCGCCGTGTGCGGAGTTGGCATGAAGCGTCGTGATCCCGCCCGGATGGCCGGTGTTCCAGGCCTTGAGGAGGTCGAGCGCTTCAGGCCCCCGGACCTCGCCGACAATGATCCGGTCGGGTCGTAGCCTTAAGGTCGAGCGGACAAGGTCCTGCAGGCTGGTGCTGCCGCGATGGGTGCGCAGCTGCACCACATTGGGCGCGGCGCAGCGCAGCTCGCGCGTGTCTTCCAGGATGACAATGCGGTCGTTTTGGAGTGAGGGTTCTGCCAGCAAGGCATTGGTGAACGTCGTCTTGCCGGACGATGTGCCGCCCGCGATGAGGATGTTGGCCTTGCTGGCGATAGCGTCTCTGAGCGCCTGTGCCAGCGCCGGAGCCAAGGCGCCCTGGGTGACATAGTCGCCGAGTTCGAACGGCGTCGTCGCGGGCTTGCGGATCGAAAAGCATGGGCTGGTCGAGACAGGTGGGAGAAGCCCTTCAAACCGCTCGCCGCTGCCGGGGAGTTCGGCCGAGACGATCGGGGACTTGGCGTGAGCGGCCTCTTCCACCCCGGAGGCGACCAGGCGGATAACGCGCTCGCGGTCGCAAGGGGCAAGTGTGTGCTGCGAAATGATGACGCCCACGCCAGCCTTCTCGATCCAGACCGAGCCGTCCGGATTGGCCATCACCTCGATCGTGTCCGGCGCTTCCAGCGCCTCACGCACCACCGGGCAGAAGGCCGTGCGCAGCATGGTGCTGCGCCGGGTTTCTGTTTCGGTATGGTGCGCATGAAGGGACATATCCCAGGGCTCCGACTGTTCATTTCAACAAAGCCAAGGATCGCAGACGGATGAATTCTACGGGAGTGTGAATGGCGGCAAATGGAGGCCGAACGCGGCGCAAGGCGGCGCGTTCCGGCATATTGCGGTAAAGGATGACAAATGCGCTTTTCTGTAGAGTTTGCGGCAGTTTTTCGTGTCACAAGCGAAACGAAAAAGGGTCGTTGTTTAGACGCAAAGCAATTAGAACACTGTTTTCAGACATCTTAATTGAGGTCGTCAGAGAGAAGCGCCAAACAAGCGTTGGCACACTTCTTGCCGGAATTCTCGTAAGAAGGGAGTTCAACCATGAAAACATTCACACTCGAAACAGACGCATTCACCGCAAAGTATGATTATTTGTGGCGGCTCTCGGAGGATCGCTGGGCCTGGGAATATGCCCGTCGCAGCAATAAGGTTCGCCGCTACGCGGAAAGCCGCACGCCGGACGACATTTCCGAGATGCAGGCGCCCTGCGCCAGCATCCGCCTCCTGAAATCCCGCGTGCCTCAGACCATGGCCGAACGGCTCGGCTTTGCCTTTATGCCCGATCCTGCAAAGAACGGATTCGAGGCCGATGTCGTCTGGACCCGGCTTGCCTATCCCGATCAGGTCGAGGTCAATTGCAGCTCGCTTCGCCCCGGCCAGACCTGCGATATCTGGGAGCGCACCGTACCGATCTGCAACATCACCCACATCACCGATTCCATCGGTCGCGAATTCCTGCTGATCCGCGGCAAGGGCTGCGTCGTCCAGGTGCGCTGCACAGGTCTCTCCCTTCTCGGGATGGAGCCAGTGAGGATGAACCTCACCATTTCTGATCTTGATGCCTTCGAGCGCAAGGTGAAGGCCCAGAAAGCCGCGCTTGCGCTGATCGGCGATGGGCCGGACCTGACAGAGCCGCGCTGGACCAAACGAACGGCGATGCTGCGCAATGGCCTCATCGCGCTGGACTGTCTGGAAGCCGGCCTCAATCGCCGCGAAATCGCAGAAGTGATCTTTGGCAAGGACCGCGTGGCCGAGGACTGGAATGGACCGTCGCTGAAACACAGCATGCGTTACCTCATCCTGAAAGCCGAAGCGCTGCGCGATGGCGGCTATCTCGTCGAACTCCTCGGGTCGCAGTTCGGGATCACGAAGACCGCCGCCTGATCAGGGCGTTCAGCGGCACGGAGTCTTTTGCGGCCTGCCCGCGCCTTTGGCGCGGGGCTGTTCGCCCGGCTGTAGGGGCCGTTGAGAGGCATCGGGGCGGTCCGGGGTGATCGCCGACCTTCGCCCGGCGCTCGCCCCGGAGCCGCAGGAGCCATCCTACGCCGACCGGCCCGGCGAGGCTCAATGAGGGTCCGGTTGTTCGTCTAAAGAACGTGGTGCTGGGCCTCGCCGGCTGACCGCGCGCCCGCGCTTCCCACTGGCTGGCGCCAGAGGGGTCGCGGACGCTGATGGTTCAGGTCATCAGGCTGCGTCGCCTTTGACCTCACGAAGCGCCCGGTTGAAAAAGAAGCGGATCAGCTTGTCCCGGGCTGCCGGATCGGTGAGCACGATATCGCGCATGTCATTGTCACGCTGGAACATGCGGATCGCGCCCTGAAAGAACGCTTGCGAGAAAGCGGAATAGACTACATCAGGTGCATTGTTCCGAAGCATGTCTGTCATGTCGTCGTCGAGCGTGGCCTGATAGGTCGGCTCATAACGAATAAAGTCATTCTCGGTGAATTCCGTACCATGACGGTCGTTGAAAGCCTTCACGATTTCCGAGAGCTCGCGCTGTTCATCTTCGGTATAGGGCTTGGCACCAAACTCGCTGATCGCCTTTAGCGCTTCCTTGTCCCCCGGCGAGAGGGAAGCGCTGCCCTGTTCCTTCTGCACGACCTTGAAGGCCTGCAGGCGGAGCATGTCCTGTGTGATTTCTATGTCGGGCGGCACTTCACGGTTCGGCAATAAACGCGAAAGCCAGGACGCATAGCTGTAGAGCTTTTCGAGCGAGGTATCCTCGAGCCGGATAACCTGCGCAACGAAGCCGTAGAAGCGCATATAGCTTTTCAGAAGCTGACGGAATTCTTCCTGGCGGCCTTCATCCTCATCGGCTTCGAAGCGCTGCACCGCTTCTCGGACAAGGCCCTCAAGACGCGCCCGGTCGCTGCCGCTGAGTGCGCCTGAATAGAATGTCTCTGCGAAGCGGTCGATCTCACCGCGATCGAGATAGCCGAATTTGAAAAGGCGGCCTTCGAGTTCGTAGACCTGATTGGGGTCCGACATCGCCTCAAGCGAGGTCGCTTCATAAAAAGGCCGGAACGCGGTCTGGATATCCTCCATCGTGTTCTGGAAATCGAGAATATAGGTGTTCTCCTTGCCAGCTTTCGTCCTGTTGAGGCGCGATAGTGTCTGTACCGCCTGCAATCCGGCAAGTTTGCGATCAATATACATGGCGCAGAGCTTTGGCTGGTCGAACCCAGTCTGGTACTTTTCCGCGACGATCAGGATTTGGTACGTGTCAGGATAAGGCGTGCCGTCCGGCTTGAACCCGTCAAACCGTCCCGGTAGCTCTGTTTCACTAAATCCGTTCAGGTCGGCTTCGGTATAGGTTTCGCCCTCATGGGTGAGTTCGCCGGAGAAGGCGACAAGCGCGCGAAGGTCGCCATAGTTCTCAGCATCGAGATAGGCCTTGATCCCGAAATAATAGCGCAGTGCATGCTCGCGGCTTTGGGTGACAATCATGGCCTTTGCCTGACCGCCAAGTTCGCCCATCACATGGCGGCGGAAATGTTCGACAATGATTTCGACCTTCTGGCCGATCGCGGTCGGATGCAGGGATGCAAACCGCGCCACTTTCCGCTGCCCGCGCCGGCCGCTCAGTTCCGGATCGTCTTCAATCGTCTTCTCGAGTTGGTAATAGGCCTTGTACGTCATGTAGTTCTGGAGGACGTCCAGAATGAAGCCTTCCTCGATGGCCTGACGCATCGAATACTCATGGAAAGCGACCGGCAACCCGTCCGAACCTTTGACGCCGAATCGCTCAAGCGTCACGTTTCGCGGCGTCGCGGTGAAGGCGAAGAAGCTGAGATTGGCCTGCGGTCCGCGGGACTTCTGATAGTCGAGGATCAGATCCTCGATATCTTCGCTTGAGGTTTCATCGCGGGTCAGCGCATCCGTCATCGCCTGGGCCGATTTGCCGGACTGGCTGGAATGGGCTTCGTCGATGATGACGGCGAAGGTGCGCGCGCCCTGACCGGAGATCGCCTTGAGATGATCGGTTGAGAATTTCTGGATCGTCGTAACGATGATCCGTGCCCCCTTGGCGATCGCCTCTTTCAGCTGCTTCGAGGTCCCGTCGATGGTTTTGACAAGGCCCTTGGTTTGTTCGAACTGGGCGACAGTTTCCTGAAGCTGGCGGTCGAGAACAACGCGGTCGGTCACGATGATCGCTGTGTTGAACACCGGGGTGTTCGACCCGTCATGCAGATTGATGGCCTGATGGGCCAGCCAGCCAATCGTATTCGATTTGCCCGAACCCGCCGAGTGCTGGATCAGATAGTTCCGGCCAGGACCATTTGCGCCCGCATGGGAGATCAACCGGCGCACCGCGTCCAGTTGCTGGAAGCGCGGGAAGATCATCACAACGTCTTTGCCTGTCTTTTCGACATGCATAAACTGGCCGACAATCTCGAGAAGGACGCGCCGCGAGAAGATCGCCTCGCCCCAATCGCCGGGGCGGTAGAGATAGGCAACCCGGAATTCGTCCGCGACATCGGGATTGCCTGCGCCCCGTTCGCGCCCGCGATTGAATGGCAGGAATCGCGTCTTGCCATTGGCGAGCCGCGTCGTCATCGAGACATTGTCCTCATCCATCGCGAAGTGCACGAGTGCGCCGCGCTGGAAGGTGAGGAGAGGTTCGCCTGCGGGCGAGCGGTCTTTCCGGTACTGCTTCTCGGCATGCCGGAAGGTCGAACCGGTCAGGAGGTTTTTGGCCTCTATCGTCGCGACGGGCAGGCCATTCAGAAACAGGACCACATCGATCCGGCTTTCATGACGGCTGCTATAGGCAACCTCATCCATGACGCTGAGGATATTGGCCTGATATTCCTCCACACGTTTGGGCTCTAGCGTGCTCGCAGGCCGGAAGTAGCAAAGCGAGAACTTGATGCCGGGCACGATCTTGAGGCCCTGGCGCAGCACATCGAGCAGGTCGCGCTCCTTGAGCGCCCTGGTCAGTTGGGTGAACAGCGTGTCTTCGGCCGAGTCCGAGTAATGCGCGGTGAGTTTCTCCCATTCTTCGGGCTGGCTCTCGCTCAGAAACCGAACCACCAGGTCGCGGTCCATCGCCAGCGCGCGGTCATAGTCGGTCTTGGCATCGCGGCGCAGGTAACCTTCGCCGCTGACCAGCTGATCAATGAGATGGTCCTGCAGGACCTTTTCGCGGTGGGCGCTGTCGGGTGTGTACGTGGTCATGAGTTCAGCACCTTGTTGAACCAGAGCACGCTGGCTTCACCCTCTTTGAGCGTGACCTCATCGACGGTGCGACTGTGACGGATGGTGTTGCGAAGATCTGCCAGTTGGGAGAATTTCTGGCTCAATGCTTCCTTTGTTTTGAACCTGTCAGCAAACCGTTCCCACAGCGCTTTGGAGAGGATCGTGTCCTGCACTTCGCGGAGATCGAAGTGTTCGAGCACGCCTTCTGCCCTGTCGAACCGGTCTGCGCTGAGCGCCGCATTCTTGCGGAGCGCCCTCTGGATTCGCTCTTGCGCATTACCGAGAAGGTGCGGCGGGAGCAGCGACGGATCGTTTTCGATGGCTTCAACAATCACTCTTCGCAGCGCGAGTTCAATCTGCTCGATCGAGGCATCAAGCGCTCTTAGGTTTGCTGGAAGGTCCAGCCGCTCCTTGATGAGCAGGTTCTCGATGCCGTCCAGAAGCGTCCGGTGACGTTCGGCGATGAAATCCTCATAGTCTTCAGGTGTGAAGGGATCACGCAGAAGAATGTCCAACGCGGTCTTGCTGATGAAATGAGATTCAAGAATGGCGACCACTGCCGCTTCGCCATTCTCATCGATCAGGTCTGGAAGATATTCATTCGGCAGCTTTTCGCGGATCACATTACGATTGGTGTCGCTGGTGAGGGGCGAGCGGTTGAGAATGGAATTGATTGCTGGGCCGACCTTGTTCTCGCGTCCCCACCAGGCCGGAACGATATGATGGTCATCGAGATCGCCATAGGGGGGGACATCGCCGCTCATCCAGTCCCGAGCGCCTGCTAGAACGAACAGGTTGAAGATGGCGCTGTAAATCGAGGAGCCGCGCTTCACTTCGCTGCGCATATCGATGGACCGGTACGACAGCGCAAATTCGTCGATCAGGTCCGGCTTGGCGTCCTCATGGGCCATCCATTCGCGCATGGCACCGAAATCGCGCGCAGCGGTCGACTCCACTGAACTCGAATACCGGTTCAGAAAGACCGAGGCCCAGTACCAAAGCCGGACCTTGCGGCGCGCCGACAACTGCCGCTTGGCGGGCTGCGCGCTGACAAGTGTGTTGATAGCTGCGAACGCTGGAACGATCGACGCATATGGAATATAGGCTTGGCCCACTGCGCCATATTCCTGGGGATGACGAAGCAGCGCAATCACCCGTTCCAGCGCATCAACCGCCTGGTTCCAGAGCGTGACGAATTCTGAACTGTCCGCGACGAGAATGTCTTGCCTGCGTGTGCCGTCCGGCAATCGAACCGGCTTCTCGACGCCGGGCTGCAGGAAGTAGAGATATTTCGGCGAGCAATAGCTTTGCCGCAGGATCGACATCACCTGAAGGATGTAGACATTCATTTTCGGCGTTTCGACAAAGCCAAGCCGGTCGCGCGCCTCGCGGTACATGTGCTTGAGCTGGATGTCCTTTGGCTTCATCAGCGCATTCAGCAGGTCGAACACGTCGAGCTGAACGCCTTTGCTGTTGATCTGTGTGAAGATGTCACAGACCTTCTCGACACCGATCTCCTTATCGAGCTCAATGTAGGAAATTTGATACTCGTCCAGAATGTCGGAGACTTCATCTTCGAACGGCGTGGCATTCTCGACATGCGCCATTGCGAGCGCTCGTTCTTCATCGTTCGCAGCGTTCTCAGCGCGCGCCTGCCAGAACTTCTTGTATTCTTCGGTCCAACGGAACAGGGCTTTACTCCGACCACCGAGAACCGACAAAGGGAACATGTGCCGCTCGAAAAGTGCGGGCTCATTCTCCATCATTGACTGGGTCTTTTTCGACAGCCACTCATAGCTAAAAGCATCATCGGTTTCGCCGGCCATGAACTTGTCGACATGGATGAAGTAGATCGCACGCTTGGCGCGGTTCGGCAGGGGCATGTCTGGCGCTAAGAAAGCATAGTGCATCGCCGTTAGGCGCTGCTGGCCATCAAGGACGATGTATTCGGGCGAGCCGCCGCCCGCGTAGCCATAGAGACCTTCGCAGGCGAGCAGCTTGATGTTCTGGTCTTTCGCCTTCCAGAGCAGAAGGCTGCCGATATAATAGTCCGAGAAGATCGACCGCATCAGGTCGCGAATGTCCCAGGGCGCCCATTCGAATTCACGCTGGAAGTCCGGGATCACGAACCGGCCTTCGCGCATGCGGCCAATCAGCGTGTTGAGGCTGACATGGTCTGGTTTCTGAGCGTCTTTCATGCGCGCATCTCCGCTTCGATGGCGTCGAGGCGCCGGTCTGTGTCTCCCTTGCGGGTGTGTTCGGAAACATCGATCTGGCCAGTCACCGCGGCGGTGATCAGAGAGGCGCGGTATTCGCGCAGGCGGTCGATCGATTCTAGAGTTTTGCCTTGAACCGCTCTGAGCTGGGTCGTTTCGCTTTCGATGCGAGATACAATTGCGAGTTGTTCTTCTCTGGCCGGCACTGGCAGGAATACGGGAGCAAATCTAACAAACCTGAACCGTGGTGCTCTCTCACGAACGGACGGACAAAGAACGAATATGTAGTTTCGGCGGGCCATGCACCTTAGGGCGTAGGCGTAGTATTCTGGAACGACTCCCTCGTTACGCGGTCTGCAAACAGCATACTCACCCGTGGACTTACCATCGTCTTCCGAGACACCGATAGCTCCAGCAAAAGCATCCATAGTGTGGATGACGAGATCGCCTTTGCAGATGTGCTGATAGCCGACTTCCAATTCGGCAAATGTGTATCCTTCAGTCCGGCGTCGAGAACGCAAGCAAACCTGACCATCGCGGAACGCCGTGATGACCTCATCTTCTACTTCGACAGGACGCTTCATTTCTTTGAACAAAAATTTTGCGCGAACGAGTTGCCAGTCAGTCGGTATCTCTGAAAGCCATGGACTATCGACCGATGTTCGTGCGCGGTGCGGGTCTTCCGCCCCAGTGGCCAAGAGATCAGCGATATCTGTAATTTTCTGTTTCAGAGCCGCAACCAGCGCCTGCTTCTTCTCCACCAATTGGTCGATGCGGGCGGTTTCGCGGTCGAGGAAGTCGGCGATGGCGCGCTGGGTCTCGTGGTCGGGAAGTGGAATTTTTACCGCACGGAGCTTGCTCCGAGCGAGTTCGATAAATGTTGTGCCTTGTCCTGAAGCCTCAAGCTCTGGTCTTGCAGCGTTCAATGCCCAGAATGCGTATTCCGAAATTATGGGGCCTCGCGGTTCAAGGCCTCTGCAACCTTGATTGAAACACAGCGGTTGAGTCGCGATGGCCATATGGCCGATCGGCGCTCTGATGCTGAGAATAATTGCACCGGGACGAACCATTTGTGTCCCGCAGCTTGCGTAACCGCTTGTGGAAATGTTGCGCTGACCGCTTTCGATATAGCGACTCCCCAGTTTACCTAGATCCGCTGGGGTTACCCAAGCCACGTCACCGTCCCAGTATTCCTCGTTACCGGACGACGGCGTGGCGCCGTTTTTAATGTCAAATACTGCGCCAATCGGAACATATTGAAAGGTCATGCCGCTACCCTCCAGGCTGGCATCTGCTGCCAGTTTGCGGGGAAGCCCATGGCAGCGGTATCTGCGAGCGGGGTTTCCTCGATCAGCGTGATGAGCTTTCGCCGCCAGTCTGAGCCGGGCGCGATGATGCCGATGAGATAACCAATGATGGCGAGCGTATTGTACAGGCGGCGGCTAGAAGCTGGGTTCATCGCGAGCTTCAGCGCTGCGGGTGACTGGGGCAGCTTCATCGTCACCGTGAACTGCTTGTTCCACAGGCGGCCATGATGGGCGCAGATGTTGCGGACATGGGCGAGATGGTGGGCGAGCGACACGAGCACTTTCTCGTCCAGCCCATAGGGCTTCGCGATGGTCTGACGGTCCGCACGGAGTTTCAGATTGCCGAGCCATTTTGACAATTGTCCGAGCGACATGACCTCCGCCGCCATCCAGATGGGCGGCAATTCCGGATCGTCATATTTCGCGCGATAGTGTTCGATGAAGGTATCGCGGGAGCGCTCGATTTCGTTGATTAGGCTTGCGAGCGCCTTCGCGTAATGATCCTGGCGTCCATACAGGGTGCCATCGATATAGCCATGCGGCCCGTACTTGGTGGCGAGGTGATGCGCCCAGGCGCCGCGCAGCGAGACCTCGATCCGCTCTACGGCGTCCATGACATGCAGGCGCAGCTGGCGGTCGAAAACATAGAGGGCGACGGCGTCGTCAAAGCTCGCGCCATTTCTGAACGCATGGTCGCCATCGGCCTCGGCGGCGGTTTCAAAGGGCAGCCAATAGGCCCGCAGCCTGTAATAGCTGATATGGCGCAGATAGTGCTCTGCCCGCGCGCGGTCCGGCACAGCCATGCCGCGTCGCTCGATCAGCGCGATCTGGTCAGCGATGGAAAGGGCGGGTTTGGTGAACTTCATGCACGCCCCGCTTTCAATGAAAACAAGGCGCTAAAACGAAGAAACCCGCCAGGGTGCGCAGTGCGAAGCCGAAACTTCGTCCGAGGCGTGGCGGGTCTTATTACGTCGATATATGGCCCAGCCCGGTTAACATGGCAATAAGCTCGAGCATCAAAATTCTGCGACCTCATGCCACCACCTCCTTCAGGAGTGCGGCGATGTCGGCCTCGAGGGTCTTCAGCTCAGCGTCGATCTCCTCGAGCGGGCGCGGCGGGGTATAGGTGTAGAAATATCGGTTGAAATTGATCTCATAGCCGACCCGGCCAACCTGTTTGTCACTGTCGTCGGTATAGCTCTGATCGACCCAGGCGTCGGGCGCGAAGGGTTTGACCTCGCGCGCGAAATAATCCCGCCAGTCTTCTTTGAGCGGCACAAGCTCATGGTCGCGCAGCTGCGTGTCCGGCTCCGGATTACCGTCCTTGTCGCGGCAGATTTCGGCCGTCTCATCCCGCGCGCCAAGCGCCTCGACTATGGCCTTCATCACCGGCGAGCCGACTTTGATGCCCTTGGCTTTCAGCGCCTTGTTCAGCGCTTTGAGGAAGACAGCGCGGTCGGTGAAACTCTGACCGGAAAAGGCGCTGGCGATGGTGCTGCGGATGGCGTCCTGCTCGGCAGCGTCCAGCTTCTCGAACGCTTTCTGGCCGCTGAGGGCATTGAGCGTTTCTTCGGTCACATCGAATCGCAGGCGCAGGGGCCGCTCGACGCGGATTTCGCGATAGCCGAAATCGCTGGTGTCGAAGATCTTGGCGACGTCGCCTTCGCCGCTCTCGCCATTGAGGAAATCGGCATAGAGCCGGACAATCTGGTCGCGCGCCGTTTCGGGGATTTCCCGTCGCTTGGAGCCAAGCGACTTGCGCATGCCGGTCCAGAAGCGTTCGCCCGACGCGTCGATCAGCTGGACCTTGCCCTCGCGCGCCTTCGGCTTGCGATTGGTCAGGAGCCATACATAGGTCTGGATGCCGGTATTGTAGAAAAGGTCTGTCGGCAGGGCGACAATCGCCTCGACCCAGTCATTCTCCAGCATCCAGCGGCGGATTTCGCTTTCCCCCGAGCCGGCGCCGCCCGTGAAGAGCGGCGATCCATTCATGACGATGCCGATGCGCGAGCCGTCCTCGTCGTCACGCATCTTGGAAATCATGTGTTGCAGGAAGAGGAGCTGGCCGTCGGAAATACGCGGCGTGCCCGCGCCGAACCGCCCGGCATGGCCCTGATTGGCGGCTTCCGCCTTGATCGGGTCCTGATACTTCTTCCAGTCCACGCCATAGGGCGGATTGGACAGCATGTAGTGGAACTTGCGGTTCCCGTGCGCATCATCGGTAAGCGTATTGCCGAAGGCGATCTGTTCGGGGTTGTGGCCCGTGACCAGCATATCGGACTTGCAGATGCCGAAGGATTCGCCGTTGAGCTCCTGCCCGAATAGCTCGACGCGGATCGAATCGTTGAACCGCTTCAAGGCTTCCTCGGCGAGGGCCAGCATGCCGCCCGTGCCGCAGGCCGGGTCGTAAATCTGCCTGATGATGCCGCGCCGGGTGAGCTTGGTGTCGTCATTGGCGATCAGAAGTTCGACAATCAGCCGGATCACCTCGCGCGGCGTGAAATGCTCCCCCGCCGTCTCATTGGAGATTTCCGAGAAGCGCCGGATCAGTTCCTCGAACAGATAGCCCATCTCGATATTGGTGACGGCGGATGGGTGCAGGTCGATCTCACAGAACCGCTCGAACACTTGCCAGAGAATCTTGCCGTCATTCAGCCGTTTGAGCTGTTCGGTGAACAGGAACTTCTCAAGGAAGATGTCACGCACATTGGGCGAGAAACAGCGGATATAGTCGATGAGGTTGGCATGCAGCTGCCGGGCGTCCTGCCCGCGCAGCTTGTCGAAGGTGAGCTCTGACGTGTTGTAGACCTTGATCCCGTCGCCGGCCGCTCCAAACAGGATCATGTCCTGCGTCTCTTCATCGACGCCTTTGGGCAGCGATTTGTGAGCGGCGAGCACCGCCGTCTTGGTCGGCTCCAGGATGCAGTCCAGTCGCCGCATGACCACGAAGGGCAGGATCACCTTGCCATATTCCGATTGCTTGAAATCCCCACGCAGGATTTCAGCGATCGACCAGACGAACCCGCTGAGCGATTTGATGTCGGGTGTTGCACTGGCCGTCATGTATCCTTGTCCCCCTTGGCGCGCTTGCGCGCATCTTCGTCAATCCAGGCATCGATCTCACCCTTGCGGAACCGCCAGGAGCCGCCGACCTTGAAGCCTGGTATCTTGCGCTCGGAGGCCAGCCGGTAGGCGGTTTTCTCCGTAATGCGCAGATATTCCGCCACTTCCTTGATGGTCAGAATGTCGGTTTCCATGACCGCCCCTTGAGCCGAAATCAGCCTGTTTGAGAAAATTAGGCAGAATCGGGAAATAGCACAACCGGGAAACGGCGTTGGGGTGTCGCTCGCGTTCAGCGTGCTCACATGGCCACCCCAGCCTCCCTCCGCCTCAATATCTGTTCCCATCAGTCAGGTGGGCGGACGGTGCGTCTGCCAGAGCGCGGTCGTCGCGCAAGGGGGCGGGACTTTGTCATCTCTCATCGTCTTTTGGCGTCATACCTACAGCTTCCCCTTGCGCGCCGCCCTGATGCGCTCCGGCTGAGCACCTCCTCGCCGCCCACCCGACTGTCGGGAAAAGAACGAGGGCGGGGAAGGAGACTGACATGACTGACCAACTCGCAAACGCTGCACCTCTTGCAGCCAGCGCTGCACCCGCGCGACCCGATAGCCCGCGCATCTACGTGGCATGCCTTGCAGCCTACAATTCCGGCTGCCTGCATGGCCGATGGATCGAGGCGACCACCCCTGACGAGATTTGGGAACAGGTTCGCGCCATGCTGGCGGACTCACCGGAGCCCGACGCCGAAGAATGGGCGATCCACGATTATGAAGGCTTCGAGGGCGCGAACCTTTCCGAATACGCCTCATTCGAAACCGTGTGCGCGCTTGCCGATTTCATCGAGGAACATGGCGAGCTTGGCGCGAAACTCATGAGTCATTTCGGCGACGATCTCGCCGAGGCGCGCGCCGCCTTCGAGGACTATGCGGGCAAGTATCGCAGCGCGGCGGACTTTGCCGAACAGCTGCACGAGGACACGGGAACCGAGATTCCCGAAAGCCTTCGCTACTATATCGACTGGCAGGCCCTTGCCCGCGACATGGCGCTGAATGGCGAGATCATGGTGTTCCAGACGGGCTTCGATGAAGTCCACATTTTCTGGTCACGATAGCGGAGGGCTTGGACATGACTCCCGAAACCACCCGCTATCGCTTCACTTTGGAAGAACTGCAGCAGGCTGACGACTGGTCAGAAGGCTTCTGCTTGGCCTGCCGCGCCCCGCGCGAGTGCTGCGAACCCGATGCGAGCGCTTATCCATGCGACGAATGCGGCGAACATGCCGTCTACGGCCCGCACTGGATCGCGATTGCCGGACTCTTCACGGAGGGCGCACGATGACCTTCACGCAACGCTTCCAGAACTTTGTCTGCGAGGGCGACAGCATCTCTTGCGAGGTCGCAGGCTTCGAGATCACCGCGCGGATTGTGCGCGATGATTGTCCCGATGCGCCCGACGAGCGCCAGGACGGATTCTGGCCATCACTCTACAAGGACGCACCGGGATTTATCGGTCCCGGTCCGAACCATCGCCAGCGCTTCGCCGAGGCGCAGGCCCGCGCCGAAGCCGTCATGGAAGCATGGCGCACGGATGAATGGTTCTATTGCGGGATCGTTCTGTCCGTGGCGCTGGAGGGTGTCACGCTGGACGCCCATGCCGCCAGCCTTTGGGGCATCGAAGCGAACTATCCGGGTAGCGACAATGCCTATCTCACCAAGGTCGCGCAGGAGCTTCTGCCCGAAGCCTTGGACGCAGGGCGCGCCGCCGCCCGCCGCCTTTGCGCGGCGCTGGAAACCAGCGGGGTGCGCGCGTGACGGCGCGCCCCCAATCCACAAACCCCTCAATCGAAAAGGAGCCAGATCATGGCCCAGCCCATTCTCAAAACTATCCCCCTGTCCGAGCTTCGGATTTCCAAACTCAACATGCGCCACAGCCGCAAGAAGCCGGACGTCTCCGACATCCTGCCGTCGATCCGCGAGAGTGGAGTCCGGCAAACGCTCTTGGTGCGCAAGGAAGGCGATCACTATGGCGTCGTCGCCGGACGGCGGCGCTATTTTGCCCTCAAGGAGATCGAGAAGGAGACGGGTGAAACCCCGCAAGTCCCCTGCGCGATCATGACCGAGGAAGACGCCGCGAGCGCCATTGCCGCGTCCGTCATCGAGAATGTCGGACGCTTGCCAGCGTCGGAAATGGAGCAGTACACCGCCTTTAAGCGCCTGCACGATGAGGGGCGCAGCGTGGACGAGATCGCTGGCTTCTTTGGCGTCACCGAGCTTCTGGTGCGCCGCGTTCTGGCGCTGGCTTCACTCGCTGAACCGATCCGAAAACTCTACGCCGAGGACGAGATCGACCGCGAGACGATCCGCGCCCTGACACTCGCCACGCCAGACCAGCAGGCCGAATGGTTGCGGCTTTACGAGAGCGAGGACGAACGCGCGCCTCGTGGCCGGAACTGTAAGGCATGGATCACGGGCGGGGCGATCATCACGACCGACAAGGCGCTGTTCGACATTGCAGACTATGAGGGCCAGATCACCGCCGACCTGTTCGGCGAGCATGGCGTGTTTGCCGATCCCGACGCCTTCTGGAAGGCGCAGTCAGCCGCTGTGGCGCACCGCGTCGAGACTTACATTGCAGACGGCTGGAAGGATGTCATTTGCCTTGAGCGCGGGGCCTTCTTCCATCGCTGGGATCACCAGACGCGCACCAAACGCCAGGGCGGCAAGGTCTATGTCGAGCTACGCCATGACGGCACAGTGACCTTCCATGAGGGCTTCATTTCACAGGCCGAGGCGCGGCGACAGGAGACGGCAAAGACAGGCAAGGACGATGCGCCTGCCGCGCCCGTCAAACCCGAAATGTCCGGCCCGCTGGCGGAATACATTCTCCTGCATCGTCATGGCGCAGCGACGGCAAGCCTTGCGGGCCAGCCTGCCATCGCGCTGCGCCTGATGGTGGCCCACGCCATGACCGGCAGCGCGCTCTGGCAAGTCCGCGCCCATGAATGCACAAGCCGCAAGGAGGACACGCGCGCGAGCCTTGAGGCATCAAAAGCCGCTGCCGAGATAGAGGAAAAGCGCGCCCGCATCGCTTCCCTGTTTGAGGCGCGGGGCGTGTCGGCCGAGGCGCGGCGCAATGGCGACGCCTACCGGCTCTGCGAAATCTTCGCCGCCTTGCTCGCCATGTCGGACGAGAAAGTCATGGAGGTTCTGGCCTTCACCATGGCGCAGACGCTGGAAGCAGGTGGGCCGGTTGTCGAGGCCGTGCTGCATGTCTGCGAGACGGACCTATCCGCCTACTGGAAACCAGACGCAGCCTTCTTCGACTTGTTGCGCGACAAGCGCGCGATCAATGCCATGGTCGCTGACATCGGCTCGAAGTCACTCGCGGAGAGTTGCGCCAGCGACACTGCAAAGGTCCAGAAAGCAATCATCGGCAACCGGATCATGGGTCATGGATGCGAGCCCAATCCCGACTGGCGGCCCGCATGGATGCAGGTGCCGCCCGCCCGCCTTGTCGAGGGGGCAGGTTCACCGCCCGCAGACGCATGGGCACGGGTCGCGGGGCTGTTCGAGCGCGGCGAAGACATTGATGGAGCCGCGACGCAAGCCTTCGATCGGCCACACGCCGCCTGACGGTTCAGTCTCCTCGTCAGGCGGATGACGGAGCCGCCCGGTGACAGTCGCCGGGCGGTTTTACGCGCACTGATTGATGCTGCCTAGGCACAGGCAGAGGGTTCATTGATTGAACCGCGCCGAAAAAAATCGCTCGTCTTTGGGTCTCGCTTGGCTTTCCGAAATGGCGGCCAGCTTCGGTTCATCCGTTTCCAACTGATGCGCTCCGAACCCGACCTCTGAACGCCCATTACCCGCCGCAGCAATCACCCATCTGGATCGGCGGGCATTTCACATCGCCGAAGGAACAATAGACGCAGCAGTCTCCTGGAAGCGGTTTCAGCAGCGCCCCGCATCCCTTACAGTCATAGAAATACTGGCAGGCGTCAGTGGGCATAAGGTCCTTGGACCGATGTCCGCATTGGGGACAGGTCAGCGTCGAAGAGGGCTCAAAGCCATCGCTCATCTGAGGTTCAGCCATCGCAGCAACGCTCCTTCATAAGACGGCAATATCCATGCGCCCACGAGCAGCAGGACAGCCACCGAGACACTGATCCAGAACCGCGTCTTCGGACGCCGACCGCCGCGCAAGGCGAAAACAATGGCACCTGCAAGCAGGAGCATTGCAACGATCATGAAGGCGTTCTTGTAGCGGGCGAAGAAGCCAAGATTGGCGACAAGCGCGCTGCTGACGCCAAGGTTTACAAGCAGGATTGGCAGCACGCAGCACGAGGCCCCAAGGAAGGCGAAAAAGCCGCCGAGGACGCCGCCGCCCGCCAGCCAGCCATTGGCGCGGGACGCCTTGGTCACAGTCACATCGTTGTCAGTTTCAGCGGTCATCTTTATGGCCTACAATCTGTAGCCGCTACAGAAGCAAGAGGCAATTTCATGACCGGGTTCAGAATCGGGCGATTGAGCGAGGAAACGGGCGTCCATATCGAGACGATCCGCTACTATGAAAAGATCGGTCTTGTTCCGAAACCTCCCCGCAGCGATGGCGGTAGGCGGCTCTATGACGGTGGTGCAATCCAGCGCCTGCGCTTCATCCGGCGGGCGCGCGACCTTGGCTTTCCTCTCGATGATGTGCGTTCGTTGATGGGCCTTGCGACCGAACCTGGATGCTGCGCGGACGCTTTTGAGATTGCAGAACGTCACCGATCGGATGTGCGAAACCGCATCGCCGATCTGCGTCGTCTGGAACGGCGTCTGGCGGAGCTGACAAAGGCCTGCCAAAGCGATGGCGATCTCGAATGCGGACTTATCGATGCGCTCTCACGGAGCTGAGAATGGCATTGGCCGAGCCAGTTTCCGTGCCGGTCGATGTTCGCTGATACAATGACGACTGGCAGGTAGCGCAGTTCCTTCCGTTTCCACCTGATGCGCTCCGAACCCCTTGTTCCCGTCTCATGCCGTGTGACCTGGACGACGCCTGTCGGGCCTTGAAACCGGCCCATGCGAAGAATTTTCCCCGCCGCTTTGCGGCTCCTCGCCGATCAAAATTCTTCTCCGGGCCGGTGCTCCACTGCGTTTCGCCCGCGAGCGGTTCAGGCCCGCCCTGCGCCGTCCTTTCGGTCCGGCGTCGACGGGGACAAGGGGTCTCCGGGACACGATCAGAAACGAAAGGAACTATCACCATGGCCAACGCACTCGGATATGTCAGCGAAACCAAAACCGGCTTCGAAGGCGCTCTTGCAATGATGAACCTCACCGCTGCCATCCGCATCGAGAAGAACGCGGAGAAAGCCGCCGACGGACAGCCCGACTACCGCATCTTCGCCGGAGAAACCTCGACCGAAATCGGCGGCGGATGGCTTCGCAAAGCCAAGGCATCAGGGCGCGAATATGTCTCGATCACCCTCGCAGACCCGCAGATCGGCCCGCGCAAGATCTACGCGAACCTCGCCCCTGTGAAAGGCAAGAAAGGCCGCCACGTGATCCTCTGGAACCCGCGGGACTAGGGGGCAGATCCATCGCAAGCGAGCCGCTCCGGAGATCAGCTCCGGGGCGGTTTTTGCGTGTAGAAACAATGGTAAACAGGCAGGTGAAAAATTGCGCATGCGCTTTTTGCGGCTACAAATGGCGGCGTCTGGCGGCATCCTTTTCGTGGACTTTACAGCCACGAGAAGGAGCCTGACATCATGGCCAAAGATAACCGGAAACCGCCACAGCGTGAGGAGCTGCCCGAGCTTCTGACCGCTATCGAGGCGGCAGAATTTCTGAACCTGTCGCCCATCACCCTCAGCCATTACCGCTATCAGGGACGCGGGCCGATCTACCGCAAGCATGGCTGGCGCGTCTACTACACGAGAGCTGATCTGGTGGACTGGTCTAACCGCCAGAGATGGGCCTCGACCGGCGAGCCACTGCGGTCATGAGACGGCGGAAACGTGTGATCGGCGTTGGCCTTCTGGGCATCGGGCTCGCCCTGTTCGGCGCAGTTTTTACGCCTCAGGATCGGCTGATCTGGAACCGGACCGGCAGCGCGCCGCAAGGGCTGTACTGGCTGAGCGACGAGCCATTCACCCTTGGCCGATGGGTCGTCGTCTCAGCCAGAAGCGATGACGCGCAGTGGGCTCAGACCCAAGGATTTGTCGGGCGGGATTGGCCTTTATTGAAGCAGATTGCAGGGCTGCCCGGCGATGAAATCTGCCGTTGGGACACGCAGCTTCTGATCAATGGAAAAGTCGGGGGAGAGGCGCGATTGCGAGACTCTTCGGGGCGGGATTTGCCGTCCTGGGAGGGCTGTATGGTGCTTGGGCAAGACCAGCTCTTCCTGATGAATGCGCACCCGGACTCCCTCGATGGACGCTATTTCGGACCCGTTGAAATCCATGATCTCGTTGGCGTGGCGCGTCTGATCCTTGCTTGGCGGTGATCAGAGATGGCGGCGTATTCCGGCATATGGCGGCAATTTGCGGCGAAAGGTGGCATGGGATGGGCCAGCGAACCCGAACGGGCAAGATTAAAGGATGTACGTACACGTCCATCTAATGCCTTGTCTGCACGTCTTTTTTTCGTCGCCTTTTGCCGCAATTTGCGACATACAGGTTATGTGTGTTTTCCCATGAACATTGGGGATTGGGTGTCATACGCGCGGTATCGGCGTAGATGAAAGGGGACAGTGACTTCACCCCGCGCCTTGGGCGTATCCGAGATCGCGGCGAGGCTGGTGGGAAGTCATTTCGGCGTCAGGTGAAACGAGTTGCCGCCCGGCTTAGTAGACCGTCAAGCAAGCGCGGTTTTACCGGACGCAATAATGGCCGCGGAAATGGGGCGACGCCGCAAGCAATGCAAACGCTTCGGCAGATCAGCCGCGCACGCATGCGCCGCGTCATTGTGAAAGTCCATATTGCACGGGCGCGGGGAGGGGGTGGTGTGCGCGCATTTTCTGAGCATGTACGATACATCCAGCGTGACGGCGTTGAGCGCGATGGCAGCGGTGGCAAACTGTATGGGCCTGAGGGTGACGACATTGATGGCCGGGCATTTGCCGAGCGCAGTGGAAATGACCGGCACCAGTTCAGGCTGACGGTCTCAGCAGAAGATGGCGCCGAGCTCGGCGACTTAAAGACCAGTGCACGCGCGCTGATGGCTGCGATGGAGCGTGATCTTGGGACACCGCTCGACTGGGTTGCCGTCGATCACCACAATACAGGCCACTCTCACACCCATATTGTCATCAGGGGCAAAGATGCTCGCGGCAAGGATCTTGTGATTGCCAGAAATTATCTGACGAAGGGAATCAGGGGACGCGCGAAGCAGATCGTGACAGGTTTGCTCGGACCTCGCCGCGACTTGGAGATCGCCGCTGCCCAACAACATGAAGCGACGCAGGATCGGTTCACATCGCTGGACCGGGAGCTTGAGAAACAGGCAGTTGCGAACTGGATTGAGGTTGCACCCGCCCATCGTTCCGGTGATCGCTTTCGCCGGAGCCTTCAGCTTCAGCGCTTGCGGCATTTGGAAAGTCTGCATTTTGCAACTGAAACGAGCCGAGGCGTCTGGCAGCTGAAAGAAGGCTGGCAGACCGCGCTAAAAGCGATGGGACGGCGCGGCGATATTGTCCGAACGCTCAGCGCGGGTCTGGAACCTGGAGAGACTGCGCGGGGCGTACGTTTCTTTGAAGAACGGCCGAGTGATGCGAAGCCAATAACAGGTGTTGTCTTGTCTCAGGGACCAGACGATGAATTGCGCGGTACGCGCTTCCTTCTGATCGAAGACCTTGAAGGTACGCGCTGGCATGTGCCTGCTGGCGGCGTAGAGCCCGGTGGTTTGCCACCACGCGGGGCAATTGTTGAAGTCGCACCGTCTCAGCCCGCGCCGCGAGCCTCGGATAAGGTCATTGCACAGATAGCCGGGCAGACAGGCGGATACTATTCTGACGCGCTGCACGCTGAGGCCGAACCAACCGCGTCTCACAATTACCGGGAAGCTCACAAACGACGGCTCGAAGCCTTAAGGCGAGCGGGATTTGTGACGCGCCGCAAGGATGGCGTCTGGGAGATTGGTGAGGACTATTTGGACAAGGCGACGCAATATGAAACGAGACAAGGTGGGCGCACAAAGCTCAAGGTGCGGTCTTGGATGACACTGGACGCCCAGACCAAGGCCCATGCTGAGACGTGGCTGGATGGAAGGATTGCAGAGGCGGCAAATCCGTACAGGAGATTTGCCAAGGCGCAGCTGGCCCGTCTCAGCTTCTTGCGTGACCGAGGATTGCTTAGGGCGGATGAAGGTCAGCTCTCAGATGAGACACGTAAGCGCCTCCGAGAAGAAGAGCTCAGGCGAGCAGGCGCCTTTGAAGCGGAAAGGAGCGGCAGATCTCAGGTTACGCTGTCAAAAGGTGAACAATTTGAAGGCAAGTTTGAAAAGACCGTCGATCTCGCGTCCGGGCGAAGAGCGCTCATTGGAAGTGAGACAACTTTTGCGCTGGTGCCGTGGCGGCCGGAAATGGAGCGACACCGGGGACGATCCCTGATCATCGAACAAAAGGCAAAAAATCTGTCCTGGTCATTTCCATCCGGCAGAGGGCGAGGCCTGTCGCGATAGCGCTTTTGCAAAGTGTTGCCGGCATTTGCCGCCATTCTCACTGTGCGGGCGATAAAAGACGCGAGACATTGGGTGCGTTTTTATCACGCGGAGTATGACGATCGATGTCGCCGTCCAAAATCCTGATTGGCCAGTTTCTCATTGTGCTATCGATAATTGTGCTGACCCTGTGGGGAGCGACGCAATGGGTTGCGCATGAGCTTGGCTATCAGGCAGCGCTCGGGCGGCCATGGTTCGTGTTGGACGGACAGCCAGTCTATCGGCCCTGGAGACTGTTCCAATGGTGGTATGCCTATGAGGCGTATGCCCCGGAGGTTTTTGCCAAAGGTGGGGCGATTTCGGCAAGTGGCGGCCTGCTCGGCATTCTGGCGGCGGTTGTCGGGTCGGTCTGGCGTTCGCGCTGGGAACGCCGCGTGACGACCTACGGCTCATCGCGGTGGGCAGGCCGCCGCGATCTTGTGCGGGCGAGACTGCTGGGCGGTGACGGCGTCTTCCTTGGTACGTGGAAAGGCAAATATCTCCGTCATGACGGCCCGGAACATGTGCTTGCTTTCGCGCCAACGCGGTCTGGTAAAGGGGTTGGCCTTGTTGTTCCGACGTTGCTGTCCTGGACAGGAAGCGCTGTCATTCATGACGTCAAGGGCGAGAACTGGGACCTGACATCAGGCTGGCGCTCGAAACTCGGCCCATGCATCCGGTTTGATCCAACGGATGTGAACTCCCCGCGATATAATCCGTTGATGGAAGTTCGGCGCGGACCGAATGAAGTACGCGATGTACAGAATATTGCCGACATCCTTGTGGATCCGGAAGGCTCGCTTGAGCGCCGCAGCCATTGGGAGAAGACCGGACATGCTTTGCTGGTTGGCGTCATTTTGCATGTGCTCTACGCCGAAAAAGACAAGACGCTGGCAGGATGTGCGTCATTCTTGTCGGATCCCTCGCGGCCCTTCAAGGAAACGCTCTCGCGGATGATGAACACAAAGCATCTCGCCCGCGGGGACGGGGCGCGGTCGGTTCACCCCGTTGTCGCTCAGGCGGCACGCGAACTTCTGAACAAGGCTGAGAATGAACGCTCAGGCGTTTTGTCAACGGCGCTCAGTTTCTTGTCGCTTTACCGTGATCCTGTGGTGGCCGCAGTTACATCTGAGAGCGATTGGCGGATCAGCGATCTGGTGGAGGGAGCGCGGCCCGTCTCGCTTTATCTTGTGGTTCCGCCCTCGGATTTGTCGCGGACGAAACCACTTATGCGGCTGGTGCTCAATCAGATCGGGCGGCGGCTGACCGAGACGCTTCCAGATTCGGGTCGCCGGAAAGTGCTTCTGATGCTGGATGAGTTCCCGGCCTTGGGGCGGCTCGATTTTTTTGAATGTGCGCTCGCCTTTATGGCAGGGTACGGTGTTCGCGCCTTTCTGATTGCGCAATCCCTGAACCAGATCGAAAAAGCTTATGGGCCGAACAATGCAATTCTCGACAATTGCCATGTGCGGGTCGCCTTCGCGACCAACGATGAGCGCACGGCCAAGCGGATATCCGAAGCGCTCGGAACCAAGACAGAACAGCGATCCCAGAAAAACTATACAGGCCACAGATTGGCACCCTGGTTATCGCACATGATGGTGTCGCGTCAGGAGACCCAGCGCCAGTTGCTGACGCCCGGTGAGATCATGCAGCTCCCGCCCGACAGGGAAGTGGTCATGGTGTCAGGCGCTGCGCCCGTGCTCGCAGACAAGCTGCGCTATTTTGAGGACCGGAATTTCACGACGCGGGTTCTGTCACCGGCTGCTTGCGAGCCAGACGATAGTAAGAACACGTCGGAATGGTCAGATTTCATCGCAGAGCAAGGTTTCGAAGAGGGTAGCATGGCTACAGTGTCGGATGACGACGCCGGCCGAGAATTGCGCCACCAGTTGGAGCGCGAAGATGTGCTGAGTCACAATATTGGGGAACCCGGAGGTCATGAAGTGGAAGATGATCCTGCCGATCCGGCGGTGGCTCAGCACCTCGACGCTGTGCGCCAGGCGCTGGCGCTCGATGAAGTCGATCAGGATGTGATACCGGGGTGGTGAGCGATGAAACGAAATCGAATTAACATTCGCGTTACTGATGCGCTTTGGGAGAAGCTGGTGCTAGAGGCAAGCCTGCACGACGCAAGTATGACGGCCATCATCGAGATGGCTCTCATGCAATACTTCCATCCCGATCAGGTCGAGCGGCGTGATAGTGAGCTTCTTACACGCATGGACAGGTACGATGCGCGCCAGGACCGGATTGAAACCGACATTCGACTCTGCACAGAAACACTTGCCCAATATGTCTTGTACTGGCTCACGCGTATGGAGCCTTTGCCAGAGGCTGAGCGAGAGGCCGCGCATGCGCTGGGCAAGCGCAGATATGATCACTTCGTGCAGCAGGTGGCGAGGCGGATGGTCAGGTTGAAAGAACCAGGATCCGTAGTCTCCGACGACTGATGTTAGGCTAAGAGAAAGATGCTCATACCGGTCGTTTATCGACAGGTATTGGCCTGGCCGGTATCAGTGACTGCAACAGTCCCAGCCTTGCCTTGGTTCCGCCTAGACTGTCCCAGACTCCGATTGTTCATCGGTAAGTACAAGGATAGTCTCCCCTATTTTTAACCGTTAAGGCTCTCTCGTATCGCGGAATGACGATCTGTTGGCGTGAACTGGTATGACTCTAACAGAGCGATCTTTCACCAGATTTCATAATCTACTTTCGCGTCCTTATGCATCATAGCGTGGAACGGAAACACGGAGAACAAAAGGGCTCTTGGGAGGATAAATATGAACCAGAAGTTTAGATTCAATTTAAGCGGCGCAGCAATTTTGCCGATCGCCATTGCCCTTGCCGCGCCAGCCTATGGGCAAGTGGCAGATGTCCCTGCCGAAACAGAAGCGGAGCGGGAAGCAAGACTGACAACAGTGACTGTTACGGCACGTAAACGGGACGAGACGCTGATCAATGCTCCAGTGGCCGTGACCGCCGTTTCCGGAGCAGAGCTGGAAGCGCAAGGGGTCACGAACCTTGAGCAGATTTCCGCGCGCGTGCCGGGCCTGCAGGTCGGTCGGGGAGCGCAAACCTCGAACATCTTTATCCGAGGTGTCGGATCCGGAATCAACAAGGGGTTCGAGCAATCGGTTGGCCTTTATGTGGATGGCGTTTATCAGCCGCGCAGCCGCCAATTCTCACAGTCCCAGTTCGACCTGCAGCAAGTCGAGGTTCTGCGTGGGCCCCAGGGCGTTCTATTCGGTAAGAACACGGTTGCTGGCGCGATCAAGCTTGAAACGGCCTCGCCAGAAGTCGGGGAAGAACTCAATGGTTGGGTCGGTGTCGCCTGGGAACCAGAATTCAATACGCAAAGCTACTCGGGCGTCTTTTCCGCGGGCTTGGCGGATAATTTGGCAGGCCGGTTGGCAATTCGTTATACGACGACTGACGGATATGTTGAGAACCGTGTCTTTGATCGCGACGAAGCCGAGCGCGAAGACATGTTCGCCCGGGCGACGCTCGCCTGGCAACCAACGGAGAGTTTAAACGTTGAGACGAAACTGAGCTATCTTGAAATGGACGGGGTCGGTAAGGAGCTTACCATTAATGCGATTGATGATCGCCTGCCGACGCCTAGCACGATAGCGCTCTCACAAATGCTTCATCCAGACTTTGGAGTTTCTACTGGAGATACCGCTTATGTCAGCTTCAACGGCAATCCCGCATTCCGTGTCGGCGACCCTCCAATCTCCGACACGGAGACAACTGAATCATTGAGCGGATCTGTGAAGGCAGAATGGGAGTTCGATAACTTTACCCTCACTTCGATTACTGGCTACTCCTCTTTCGATTTCGCTCAACATCACGATGTGGATTTTCTGCCTGTCAGCTTCATTCACAATCTTGATGAAGAAGAACTGGACATGTTTAGCCAGGAACTTCGCATTGCCACAGACTGGGATGGGCGCATAAATTTCTTGGGCGGGCTGTATTATGAAAACCAGGATGCTTATATTGAAGAGACAACGGCGTTCAATGGCACATTTGGCGTTTTGCCAACATCGATTTTGCCCGGCGGTATTGTTAACGTTGCTCAACGCACTTTCTTCGATCAACAAGCCGAAACGATTGCGCTTTTTGGCGAGCTTGGCATTGACCTGACCGACAGCGTCACACTTGAACTAGGTTTGCGTTACTCCGAAGATGAGAAGAGCATCGATAAGAGTGTTGTTGTTGGAGCCGGCACACCCCGAGACTTCGTTGGCCTTGTCACACCCGCAGACACGATCGGGTCTGCCGATCTAACCGAATATCTAACCGCCGCCGCTACTGTTGGGGGTGCAGATGGATTGAACTCTGCAACGACTTTTGCCGCATTGCTCAACCGCTTTGCTGCTGACCTCAACGATACGCGAACAGAAGATCATCTTGATCCATCTGTAAAACTGCGCTGGCAGTATGCTGACAACGGGTCGGCCTATATTTCCTATTCCACTGGCTATAAATCTGGTGGTTACAATTTCAGTCCTGACACGGCGGAACCGGATGGGAGCCCGCGTCCGGGTCATGAATTTGAGGATGAGAAAGTCACGGCTTGGGAAGCTGGTATCAAGCACCAGTTCATGGGTGACCGTGCTCGCATCGGGGCAATCATTTTCCGAAGCGAGTTAGAAGACCTGCAGGTAACCTCGTGGAGTGGGACAAGCTTCGTGGTTGGGAACGCGGCTGAACTTCAAGTGCAGGGGCTGGAACTTGATGGCCAGTTCCTTCTCAGCGACGAAATCGAGATTGGCGGTGCGTTCGCCTATCTCGATCACGAATTCCAGTCCTTCCCAGGGGCAGGGTGTTCAGTGATCGAAACGGGCTTGGGCACATGCCCGGATTCTGCAGGTGTGGGTACCAAGGACCTTGCCGGCGAACGCGGGGCCTTTGCGCCCGAGTTCAGTGGTAACGTCTATCTCGCCTTCAATCGCAGTTTCGAGAATTTCGATCTGAATGCCCGGATTGGAGCCAACTTCAAGGACGAGATGTTCCTGGATGGCGACCTCGACCCGAACGCGTTTCAGGAAGGATATACGAAATTCGATGCTCATGTCGGGGTGGAGTTTGGCCGCTACGAATTCCGTGTATTCGGTCGCAACCTAACCGATGAAGCCACCTATACCGCCTCGGTCGACGCGCCACTCAGCCCGGGCGTGTATGTTGGCTGGATCGAAGAGCCGCGCGTGATTGGTGCCGAAGGCCGTATAAATTTCTGATCGTCTTGTAGCAGCCTCCTTTCCATCGAAGGGAGGCTGCTCCAGACTTGAGCAGTTGAAAGCTGACAATAGCAGGTCAGGAGCTTGCGAACATGAAACTCGATGGAAAAGTCGCTGTGGTTACAGGTGGTGCCTCTGGACTAGGCGCTGCTGCGGCGCGCAGTTTTGTTGAGCAGGGCGCACGCGTCGCGCTCTTCGATCTGAGCGAAGTCGCAGGAAACGCGCTCTGTGGCGAACTTGGAAACAAGGTCTGCCAGTTCTTCAAGGTCGATGTGACCGATGATCAATCGGTTGCGGATGCGGTGACAAATACCGTCGAGAAATTCGGGGCCATTCAGATTGCTGTCAACGCGGCAGGCATTCCGGCACCGACCAAAATTCTCGACCGGGACGGCAACCCTTGTCAGCTCGACAAGTTCACCAAGGTGATCATGGTCAACCTCGTCGGCACGTTCAACGTCATGAGTAAATGCGTCGCCGTCATGGCGAGGAACGCACCAGACGATCTGGGCGAGCGGGGAGTCGTTATCAATGTGTCATCCGGTGCCGCCTATGAAGGGCAAATAGGTCAGGCCGGCTATTCAGCGTCCAAGGCGGGTGTGATCGGTATGAACATGCCGGCGGCGCGGGAACTCGGAGCCGTCGGCGTCCGTGTCAACGCGATCGCACCGGGGCTGTTTTTGACACAGATGGTGAAGAGTCTGGGTGAGAAGGTGGTCGTTTCACTGGTCGACACTGTCGAGGCGCCACGCCGCGCCGGAGACCCCATGGAATTTGCACACGCATGCCAGTTCATCGTCGAGAATGGATACTTGAATGGTGAAACAATTCGCCTCGATGCGGCAACACGTTTGAGGGCGAGATAGTGGGGATTGAAACCGGCATCACCGAGCTTGAGAGGATATTCACCCTGCAGCGTTCCCTCACGCGAGAGCAGGTGTCCTGCAGCTATGAAACCCGGATGGACCTGCTGGCTCGTCTTGGGAAAATGTTCGAGACGCATGAAGACGAACTCATTAACGCGGTTACGGCTGATTTCGGAATACGCAGCCGGTATGAAACCATCCTGACAGACATCATGCTGGTTCTGTCGGATGTGAAATTTGCACGGCGCCATTTAAAACACTGGATGAAGCCGCGCAGTGTCAAAACTGACACGTTTGGATTGCCGGGATCTTCGCGGCTAATTCCGCAACCCCTTGGTGTCGTCGGCATTCTCGGAACCTGGAACTATCCCTATGGCACAGTATTCGCCGGTGCGGCGGGTGCGTTGGCGGCTGGCAACCGGATTATTGCCAAGCCAAGTGAAATTTCGGCTCATTCAGCTGAAATTTCGCAGCGTCTTGTTCGCAAGTATTTTTCAGAAGAAGAGATGGCAGTGGTAATCGGCGGCCCGGATGTCGCGCAGCAGATGACGTCTCTTCCATTCGATCATATTCTCTTCACCGGTTCGCCCAATACAGGTAAAAAAGTCGCCCAGTCGGCCGCAGCCAATTTGACACCAGTGACGCTTGAGCTTGGCGGCAAGTGCCCCATTATCATTGATAAAAGTGCTCATTTTCCAGAAGTCGCGCAGAGCCTTGTTTTCGGCAAGCTCCTCAACGCAGGACAAACGTGCATCGGTGTCGACTACGCATTCGTTCCAGAAGGGAGTGTAGAAGACTTTGTGTCAGCGCTCGCCAGGCAGGTGCACAAGTGTTTTGGCGAGATCGAAGCCAATCAGGACTATACAAGCATTATAAATCACCGGCAGTTTGACCGTTTGCGGGGACTGGTTGAAGACGCCCGCGCAAAAGGTGCCGGAGTGACCAATCTCGCAGGCAGTGGCGATGGCATGTTCGAGGCTGCTCATCGAATAGCCCCGCTGGCTGTGACCAATGTTGCAAGCGATATGGGGCTGATGCAGGAAGAGATTTTCGGGCCGATTCTGCCGATCCTGACCTATCGTACGGAAGACGAAGTAATCGAGTACATCAATGCTGGCGAGCGGCCACTGGCACTTTACTATTTCGGTAAAGACAGTGCAGGTCGACGAAAAATCCTTGGCGAAACCCATGCTGGCGGCGTGACCCTGAACGGCACGGTGATGCACGTCTTCCAGCGCCGTCTTCCATTTGGCGGCATCGGGCAAAGCGGGATCGGATCCTATTTGGGGCCGGGAAGTTTCGAGCGGTTCAGTCATTTGAAGCCGGTGTTCTCACAATCGAAGATCAGTGTGCTTAGCCAATTGCTGCCTCCCTATTCTTCGAAGACGGGCTGGTTGCTGAATCTATTTAAAAAGCTGCTTTAAATCGATCCTGTACGCAGCAATCTTAGGGTGGTGTAGACAAAAGGGAGGACAGTCTCTGTGTTCGGAATTTTCTCAAAAAAGCGCAATGACCGTGAACTGATGCCTGTTGACGTCGCTCCAAGTTCTGCTGCAGCATTGGTTTCGACAGAAGGCGGGCGGGTAAATTACAGCCGTGTCATGCAAGGGCTCGCGGAATCCTTCGGAGATCGTGAGGCGATTGTGAATCTTGAGCGTGGCCGCCGGCTGAGTTTTCGTGACTATCACATCATAACCAATCAGATTGCACATATTCTCAATGGAAACCTGAATCTCGGCGCGGGCGACCGATATGTCTGTATGCTGCAAAATGACAATCTCTCCCTGTTCCATTGGGGGTCAGCTGCAAAAGCTTATGCAACATGTTGTCATGCCAACTACCTCGACAGCCTGGAAACGCATCTTGGCCAGATCGACATCGTCAAGCCCAAAGTCGCATTCATCGAGAATGACCTCCTAGCCTCCCATGCTGGCCCGCTTACCGAACGCGGCATTCAGATTGTTGTGATGGATGCTCTGGTCAAGCCATATTCAGGCGTGTTGGCCCTTCCCGATCTTTTGGCGAACGCGTCGACAGAGAACACAGATATTGAAATCGATGATCGAACGCACGTCGTGCTCATGCGCTTTACAGGAGGCACGACTGGTGACAGCAAGTGCGCGAAGTATTCAATCGACAACATTCTGGGGTGCCGCGATAGTTTCCTGACACTTCCAGACCCGGATTTCTTCGATGGCTGCCGCATGCTGCATATAGCTCCCATTAGCCATGGCAGCGGTATGATGCTTTTGCCGGTTCTGTTCAGCGGTGGTTGCACGGTAACAATGAACGAGCCCAGTCTGGAGAACTGGTGCCGCTATATCCAGCAAGAGAAGATTTCTCACGCCTTCATCGTACCGACTCTGGCGTACCGCCTTTTGGAAATGCCCGAAGCACGAGAGTATGACCTATCCTCATTGCGCACGGTGTTGTATGGCGCGGCCCCCATGAGCCCGGCCAAGGCCAAGCTCCTGGTTGAGCGATTCGGTTCAATATTCACACAAGTGTACGGCTCCACGGAACATCTGGCGGCAACCCTCTGCCTAAGCAAGAAAGATCATATCGTGGACGCTGAGACTGAAGGCCGACTCGCGTCCGCGGGTCGACGCTCAACCGGGATCGAACTGTCGGTTTGCGATGATGATGGTAATCCAGTTCCTGTAGGCGAACTCGGCGAGTTCTATTTGCGATCGCGCTCAACCTGTCTTGGCTATGAAGGCAATCCAGAGAAGACGAAGGAGGAATTCGTCAACGGATACTGGAAGTCAGGGGATATCGGATATACGGACGAAAACGGATATTGCTACCTGGTTGATCGGAAGAAGGACATGATCATCACGGGTGGTTTCAATGTCTATGCGACTGAGGTTGAGGCCGCAGTCAACTCCCATCCTGGTGTTTTGATGTCAGCGGTTGTCGGTGTTCCCCACGAAGAATGGGGCGAGGCTGTACATGCGGAAGTCATCCTTAACGACTCTGTTGAGGTGGCCGAATCTGACCTGATTGCCTATGTAAAAGAGCAGATCGGATCTTTCAAAACACCAAAATCCGTGTTGTTCGTGGAGGAACTGCCTCTGAGCGTCGTTGGTAAGGTGTTGCGAAAGGATGTACGTAAGAAATACTGGGGCGGCCAGGTCCGCAGTATTGGCTGAAGCGTGTACAATCCTGTTCAAAAATTGGACAAACCGTCATGAACCGATAAAGCTTGTCATCGAAGACGGTCGTACAGGACAATCGATATTTGAACCACACATCATCAGGTAAGGCGCAACCAGAATTGAGTGAGACGCGGTCAGTCATTGCATCCTGGCTCATACAGATTGTGGCCATATTGGACGAATTTGACTTTTCCATTGATGTACCAGATCTACTGCGGCGTGCGGAAGTTGATCCTGATATTCTCCAGGACCCGAATGCCAGGGTGCGGTCTAGACGATTCAGTCGCTTCATTGAGCTCATCGTAGAGGCGACAGGTGATGAGACGATCGGGCTGAAGCTGGCCGAGCGAAATACGCCCGGCTCAATGCATGCGCTTGGGTATTCATTGTTCTCAAGCCGAACGCTGGAAACATTCTTCCACCGGTTTGATCGTTTTTTCAGGCTAATTTCTCATTCTGCTGAGACAAGGTCTGAAATCAGGAAGGGGTGCCTCATTCATTCCATTGAACTCAAGGAAGACGTGCCGCCGGTCCGCCAGGATGTTTTTTTGGCGACGGTGCTTCGCTTCGTCAGAATGGTTTACCGAGCGGACTATTCTCCTGTTTTGGTAAGAATGCGTCGTCCGAAACCTGGTAAGGTCGCGATGGATGAATTTGATGCCTTTTTCTGTTGTCCGATCGAATATGGTCACGACAGTCTAGAGCTGCATGTGGCCGAGAAGGACTATACGCGCGTGCTGCGCGGCGCGAATTCCGACATTGTTCGAAGGAATGACCAGATTGCGATGGAATACATTGCCCGGTTCGATGAACAACAAATTATTCCGCGGATCCGGGCGGCGATTGTCGAAATGCTACCGGATGGAGCTGTCTCCCTGGAGTCGGTTTCAAGAGAGCTAAATACAAGTAACCGAAGTCTTCAGCGCCAATTACAGGATGAGGGCACAACCTTCAACACCGTGCTCGACGATGTTCGCCAGCATCTCGCTATCGGCTATTTGCGGACAGGTCGTCGGTCCATCAAGGAGATATCGTATCTGTTGGGATACAAGGACCCCAGCAATTTCTCCCGTGCGTTTCGCCGGTTAACGGGGCAGTCCCCGCAGGAATTCCTCGAGAATGAGCGCCAGCTGGACGATAGCTGACATCGCTAGAGCTCTGCATTGCCTTGGGCGGCTCGACTGACGACGCTTTGGCGCACGGTGACATGCGTCTGATGTTCAATAAGTTTTCTGGCCCGATAAAGTGAAGCCTCATCTGGAACGGGCCAAGTTTTGGAGCGAACGCGGCCCAATGCTTGGAATTGGACAATTGTCGTTTGAAACCCTGAAATTTGAGGCGGAAGATTCGTGTGCACGAATTACCCTGACGCGTCCGGGCAGCATGAATGCACTGTCCGCTCTAATGGTGAATGAACTTGCGCAATGTGTGAAAGATGTTGCCGAGCGCGATGAGATTCGAGTGCTGACTATCACTGGGAGCGGGCGCGCCTTTTGCTGCGGTGCTGACCTGAAGGGCGTTTTGGGGGAAGTTCAGGCTGGTGACAATACCGGGTTTCTTGGCTTCCTTCGCGACATTCAGAACGTGTTTTTGGCTATTCGTGCTTTGCCGAAGCCGACAATTGCAGCGCTCAATGGATTGACTTTGGCCGGCGGACTGGAGCTAGCCATGACCTGCGATGTCGTGATGGCGGCGCGCAGTGCGCGGCTGGGCGACGCCCATTCCAATTTTGGTGTTCTGCCGGGCGGCGGGGGATCTCTCTTGCCGAGGTATGTTGGCGAAAAGAAAGCGAATTATCTCCTATTCTCCGGCGATCATTGGTCGGCGGAAGCGTTTCGTGAAGCCGGATTTGTAAGCCAAGTTGTTGAGGATGACGACTTGTCATCGGTTGCAGAGGCGCTTGCTGCAAAGCTGGCGGAGAAAAGCCCGCTTGTACTTCAGCGTATGAAGGAGATGGTTGCCGGAAGCGCACACTTGTCCGCGCGCGAAGCCATCGCGTTGGAAATGCGCCATCTCGAAGCGCATGCAAAATCCGCTGACTTCCTCGAAGGGCTTTCAGCCTTCAGTGAGAAACGAACACCGAAATATTCAGGCCAGTAGCGGCCATCTGTAGATGGGGAGAGAGTCTTGTCGGATAGTAAGATTTATATTGTAGGCGTCGGCATGACGCATTTCGGGCGGCATCTGGAAGCAAGTATTTCTGAATTGCTGGACACCGCCATTTTGCGTGCGGCGGATGATGCAGGCTGCACCAAGGCCGCCGTGGAGGCAGTTTACCATTCCAGTGCGACCCAAGGGTTCTTGCAGGGACAAACCTTTGTTCCTGGCCAGGTTGCGCTCAGCAAGATCGGGCTGACAGGTATTCCCGCATTCAATATTGAAAACGCCTGTGCGTCCAGTTCATCCTCCTTTCACCTTGCTGTTCAGGCGCTTAAGGCTGGTATGCAGGACGTTGTCCTGGCGGCGGGTGTCGAGAAAATGAACGTGCCTGACAAGGCGAGGATGTTCGCTGTGTTCGATGGCGGTTGGGATGTTGAGACACCTGAGGAGAATGCCAAAAGGCTTCTCCAGTTGGGCGAAGGTGTTGCCGAACCGGAGGGATCGGAATCTGAACGCCCTTATAGCGTATTCATGAAAATCTACGCAGCGTTCGGCCGGAACCATATGAAGCGCTATGGCACGACTCAGCGCCAGATTGCTGCGATAGCCGCGAAAAATCATCAGCATTCAGAGCATAATGAGTATTCGCAATACCGTCAGCCTTACACGATTGATGAAATTCTTTCAGCACCTCCCATCACTTACCCTTTGACGCTGCCAATGTGCTCACCGATCTCGGATGGTGCTGCAGCGGTCATCCTTTGCAATGAGGAAGGCTTGAGGAAGATTGGTGCCACTACGTCACGAGCCGTCCAGGTCATGGCCAGCGCCGTTGCAAGTGGAAACCCCGCGCGCAGCGCCGATGCACCGGAACGCCATGTTGCGCGAATTGCCGCTGAGAGGGCGTATGAAATGGCCTGCCTTTCACCAGAAGACATGGACGTTGCCGAGGTGCACGATGCAACCGCGATTGGTGAGTTGATGCACGCCGAGAACTTGATGTTAGTTCCGATCGGTGAAGCAGGCCCGGCAGCGGAACGCGGGGACTTCACGATTGGCGGCTCAATCCCGATCAATCCGTCTGGCGGGCTGGAGTCCAAAGGCCACCCCATCGGCGCAACCGGGCTGGGGCAAATTCATGAGCTTGTCACCCAATTACGCGGCGAAGCTGGAAAGCGCCAGGTTGATGGTGCCCGACACGCTATCCACGAAAACAGCGGCGGCCTAATTGGCATTGAGGAGGGTGTTGCTGTGGTCAACATTTTCAAGAGGGCAAATGCATGATTGGGGGATTAGATATTTTCTTTGACAAGGCTGAGCTCGCCGCAATCGAAAGCCTGCGTCGCTATCTTGATGAGCAGCTGGAGCCGGAACTGGCTGCGCATGGGGAAGACTTCGTTCCAAAGGACAAAATGCAAAGCTGGACGCAAAAGCTGGCAGAATTTGGTCTCGTCAACGCCCCACAGCCGGAATCTGCCGGCGGGCTGGGGTTGTCCTGGAAGCTGCACGTTCAACTAATTGAAGAGCTTGCCTATAGTTCGGGAGACTTGGCGATAGCCGCACTTGTTAATGGCAGCGCAGCGTCGATGCTGGTCAAACTCGCGCCGGAGCACATCAAGACACGTTACCTGCCTAGATTGTTGGCGGGGGAACTTTTTGCGTCTGTCGGCATTTCCGAGCCGGATGTCGGTTCGGATGTCGCGGCGGCGAAAACCAGGGCTGTGCGAGATGGTGACCATTGGGTGATTTCTGGTGAGAAAACATGGATCACCAATGGTGAGTACTCAGATTTTTTCATCTGCACCTGCCGAACTGGCGAGAACGAACTGACCCATATCCTGCTCGATCGCAATGAGCATCCTTATGAAGTCCGCGGTATTCCAAAGATCGCGCTCAATCGACAATCAACATCACAGGTTTTTCTCGATGATGTGCGCGTTCCGGTCGAGAATACTATCGGTGAAATAGGCTCGGGTCTGAAGAACACGCTCACCCTGTTCGAACGCGCGCGAGTTCACGTCGGGTCGTGGGGCTATGGCATGGCGCGGCGCGCGCTTGATGAGTCAATAAAATATGCAATCGACCGTTCGCAGCATGGCAAACCAATTGCCGGCCACCAGCTCATTGCAGAAAAGTTAGCTGTAATGGCCACAGAGATCGATGCAGCGCGCCTGTTGTCTTTGCGCGCAGCGGGCATGATTGACGCCGGACAGCGCTGCGACAAGGAGTGCGCAATGGCAAAATGGTACGGTACCGAAATCGCTGTCAGTGCAACGCGCCAGGCAGTACAGATTCACGGCGGTAATGGCGTCACGAAGGAGTTCATTGTCGAGCGCCTCGCCCGCGAAGCGATGATCGCACCCATTCCGGATGGAACGACGGAGATCCAGAAACTCCTTATCGGGCGGAGCCTGACGGGCGTCTCGGCGTTCAGGTGACGTCCCGTGTCTAAAGGACCTCTGCAGGGCATTCGGATTGTCGAAATCGAGGGCATTGGGCCGGCGCCCTTTTGTGGCATGCATCTGGCCGATCTGGGCGCGGATGTCGTTCTCATAGAGCGAAAGACCAAGGGCTCCGATCCGGGATCGACTTTGCCTGTCGGCATTCTGAAAAGAGGCAAGCGCTCGATCGCTCTGGACCTGAAAGACTCTGAAGACCGCGCGGTCGCGCTGGATCTGATTGCGACGGCGGACGCCCTGATCGAGGGCATGCGGCCGGGAGTGATGGAACGCCTGGGCCTTGGTCCGGAAGTTTGTCTGGGGCGGAACCCACAGCTTGTCTTTGGTCGCATGACGGGCTGGGGGCAGGCGGGACCGCTCGCCCAGGCGGCTGGACATGATATCAATTATGTATCCGTCAGTTCAGCTGCCTGGTTTGCAAGCCCAACTGGAACGCGATCACTGCCGCCACCAGGCTTGATCGGGGACATTGGCGGCGGTGCGAACTATCTGACGATTGGCATTCTCGCGGGCATTCTAAAGGCCAGGGCCACCGGTGAGGGCGATGTGATTGATGCAGCGATTGTCGATGGGTCGGCGCATATGATGAACCTCATCTTCGATTTGCTGCCCAGCGGCATGATGCAAGCCGAGCGCGGGCGCGGCTTTCTGGATGATTCCCCTTGGTACAGTTCCTATCGCTGTGCAGACGGGCGTGACATCACGCTTGGCGCGCTAGAACCGAAATTTTACGCAGAACTTCTACAGCGCCTCGGTCTTGCAGGCGATCCCGACTTCGAAGACCAGTATGATCGTGATAGCTGGTCGAAGCAGTCAGAGAAGTTTCGTGCTCTTTTCGCAACCGAACCATCTGCATACTGGCAAGACTTACTAGAGGGGACCGATGCATGCTTTGGCCTTGTGGAAAGTCCGATCAGTGCACCTTTGCACCCTCATAATCTGGCGCGCGGAATCTTTGAAAACAGCCAGGGTTATGTTCAGGCTGTTCCGGCCCCGCGTTTCCAATCGAACGTGCAGGCAATCCCCGGTCCAGCACCTGAGCATGGTCAGCACCAGCAAGAGCTGCTCAAGGAGTTGAAAACCCGCAACTAGATCCGTTGCAAGTAGGTGTCCCAGGCTTTGTCGCTGGCACAAAATGACGGAACATTGGCGTTGCGCGGGGCTTGAGAAACTTCGCCGTTCCAGTGCAATCTTGCTTGGTATGAGAAAAAATCCAGAACCTCATCCACTGGGGTGTCCGGGAGGACAAAATGAACGGCAAAAAAATGCCCGCCACAGCGCTGAAAGTCATTCTGACGGGTGCTACGATCGGTCTTCTGGCTGCCTGTGGAGGGGCGGTCGACTCTGGCGACGCTTCCACACAAGCCTCCCAGGGGATCAATGAGGAACGTTTGCTCAATGCTGCAGGCGAACCACATAACTGGCTTACTCATGGTGGCACGTTTTCAGAAACGCGGTTTAGCGCGCTTGACGCCATTAATCTGGAAACAATCGACCAGCTGGATCTTGCCTGGGCGGCACCGCTTGGCAGCTATCGTGGCGTAGAGGCAACCCCGATCATTGTTGATGGTGTCATGTACACTACGGGTTCGTGGAGCGAAGTGCTGGCGCTTAATGCTGCCACAGGAGAAATTCTTTGGCGCTACGATCCGGAGGTTCCCCGATCAAAGGGCGCACATGCTTGTTGCGATGTCGTCAATCGCGGCGTGGCTGTCTATAACGACAAGGTCATATTCGGGTCGCTGGATGGTCGTCTGATCGCTCTTGATTCAAAGTCAGGCGAACAGATCTGGGAGACCCGTACTGTACCGCTCGAAGAACCCTATACGATCACAGGGGCGCCTCGCATTGTGAAAGGCAAGGTCATCATCGGAAATGGCGGTGGTGAGTTCGGCGTTCGCGGATTTGTTGCAGCGTATGATGCTGAAACAGGTGAACAGGCCTGGAAGTTCTACACTGTGCCGGGAAATCCGGATGATGGATTCGAAAACGAAGCCATCGAGATGGCCGCTGAGACCTGGACAGGCGAATGGTGGAAGCTGGGCGGTGGCGGGACTGTCTGGGACAGCATGGCATTCGATCCTGAACTGGACCTACTCTATATCGGCGTTGGAAACGGCTCGCCCTGGAATCAGAAAGTACGAAGCCCGGACGGCGGCGACAATCTGTTCCTGTCATCAATCGTCGCGTTACGTCCAGACACAGGAGAATATGTCTGGCACTATCAGACGACGCCGGGCGAAACTTGGGACTACACAGCTACGCAGAATATCATTCTAGCTGATCTTGAGATCGAGGGAGAGCTTCGTAAGGTGCTGATGCAAGCGCCGAAAAACGGCTTCTTTTATGTCATCGACCGAATAAGCGGCGAACTTATTTCCGCAGAGCCATTTGTTCCCGTTAACTGGGCCACACATATCGATATGGAGACCGGGCGTCCTGTTGAAAACCCCGAGGCGCGCTATCTGTCTGGTGGACCTGCGCTCGTCAAACCCAGCCCATTTGGTGCCCACAACTGGCACCCCATGTCATTCAATCCGGAAACAGGGCTGGTATATATTCCCGCACAAGATGTTCCTTTCCTCTATTCCGATCAGATCGAGGGCGAGATTGCCCGCTTTGACCGAGACGCATTCAATATCGGTGTCAGCCTGACAGACGCATTACCGGAAACAGAAGAAGCACGTCGCACACTTCTGCGCCAACTTGTCCAAGCACATCTTGCTGCCTGGGATCCGGTAGCTCAGAAAGAAGTCTGGCGTGTTCAGCATGAGCGAATGTGGAATGGAGGTACGCTGACAACGTCTGGAGATCTGGTATTCCAAGGCACGACGAGCGGCGTTTTCAATGCTTACAACGCCAAAACAGGCGAAGAACTGTGGTCGTATCCGGTTGGTGTCGCAATGGTCGGTGGACCTGTGGCGTATGAGGTCAATGGCGAGCAGTATGTTGCTGTATCAGCTGGTTGGGGCAGTGGTGCCAATTTGCTCGCCGGCTTCTATGTCGGGCAGACAGGAGGCCCGGTTGAAGGCCATGTACTTGCCTTCAAACTTGGCGGAGAGGGCGAGCTAAACGTCGCCGCGCTTCCGCAGAAGGCAACGCCTGAGCCAGCGCGACAGCCGCATTCGGCTGAAGCGGTTGTACGGGGCACAGACCTCTACGGTCGATTCTGCGGTGTCTGCCATGGCGGCGCGGCCATTTCGTCCGGAACGCTCCCCGATCTGAGGCAGTCAGCGACTCTCGGGATAGACACTTTTGATGCTTTCCTCCTTCAAGGGGCCGGCGAAGCGATTGGCATGCCCAACTTCGCCGGCCGCCTAAGCCAACAGGAAGTCGATGATATTGAGGATTTCATCCTCTCTCGAGCCTGGATGGCGTTTCAAGACGAGCAACAGTCGACGTCTCAAGCTGAATAGTATTCTGACAATTCGCTAAACCAGTACAAATCTGTCACTCTGGGAGACAACAAATGAAACCTCATATCGCTGCTGCTGCAGTCGCAATCGTAGCCGTGCTTGGTGCATGCTCCACTATCCCAGTCTTTGATGCGTCGGGTCCGGAGTTTCCTCCAATGAACCCAAATCTGGTGGACAGCGAGCTTGCCACCACGCATTTTAATCCGGCTCAACAGGATTCCCTTCCGTTTGCTGGGCCGGTCGGTATTCACGAGATTGATGATGAGGGTATTCAAAGGGTCCCGGCAGGGTTGGTGAACCTCACGCTTATGCAATTACCAACTTATCCTTCAGGTGAGCAGGTGGCCATCTCCGCCAACAATAATCGTATCTCCAAAATCCTGATTAGCGATGGCAAGTTTCAACTGATCAATGCTCTGCCTGTGGAAGGTCAACCCTTCATGTCTGTCGAGGATGCTGAACGTATCGCCGTCGAAATGGATAGTACGGCCTCAGAAGCTGAACTGCTTGGCTATCTCAATCGGAACTATCCACGTTATGTTGAGCGGGTCGTCGCCAGAGCAGCAATCTATAATGTCGTCGACCGCAATGGTGACTTCTACACTGTCGTCAACAACGATGTCGTCGTTTATGGTGATGCCGAACCCGGCAATCCGCTGTCACCACTGGTGGAAAAGCGCCGCTTTCAGCTGCCGCGCGAATATTTCAATCCAACACTGGAAGACCCTGATGCTGTGTTCGGATTGAATCTGACTTATGATGGCATGCTGGCGCTGGTGACGATGGGCGGCGTTGTCGTCATCGTAGACCGAAATTTTGAACAGGCACCGATCATTCATGAGTTGGCTGACGATGAGCAGGTTACGAACTCGATCGCCATTGATGAGGGTGGTGGCATTTATGTTCTCTCAAATAGGAGGCTCCATAAACTGGTTTGGGACGGGGAAACACTTCACTCTAGAGGGTATGGCGCGTGGTCATCAGAATACGATTCCTTCACCGGCAAACTTGGCGGCGTGAGTCTCGGCAACGGATCAGGCTCTACGCCCTCACTTATGGGCTTCGGAGACGAGGAAGACAAACTTGTTGTCATCACGGACGGAGAGTTGATTATGAATGTCGTCGCCTTCTGGCGCGACGATATTCCAGAGGATTTCGTCCAGAAGCCAGGGACCAAATCGCGTCGAATTGCCGACCAGATTCAGGTTAGTTTCGGAAAGTCTGACCTTGAGCGCGCCCAGTCTGAGCAATCCGTTGCGGTATATGGCTACGGTGCCTTGGTGGTAAACAACACATTGCCATCGCCATTGCCAACAATGCTGGAGAATGTTGTCATGTCTGGTAGACTACGCAAAGGACCGACGGGTGCTGAAAAGTTTGAATGGGACGTTGAAGCTGACCGCTGGGTGCGTGCCTGGGCAAATCCCACTGTATCGAGCCCATCAACCGTCCCCATGATTTCTGGCGGCGCCCAACAGGTCTATGTCAATGGTTTCGTAGACGGAAAATGGGAGGTCACAGGTCTTGATTGGGAGACGGGTGAAGCCGTTACACGGCTTCGCCTTGGTGATAGCCACATTTACAATGGCGCTTACTCTGTCATTCACCTCCTGCCGGGCGGCGATATCGTTCTTGGAGGATTGCTGGGCATGATGCGGATATCGGTCGAGCGCTAGGTGTTGACTTTAGTATGATGTGTTGAGTTTCGGCGCTCTGTGCATTGTAGTTAGCGGTGAAATCTAGTTCTATAGATCAAGCTTGATTTGGCAGGGAGTACAATCCGCGTTAACTATGGCTATCGGTGCCGGTGAGCGGCGTCGAACTCAAGCGGTCTACAAAACTGTGGACCAAAATCAGACCGAACTGAGGACCAAGAATCGATTACACCTCCCGTAAGTGATTGAAAAATATGGATAAAAAATATGGAATGTGGCACGTCACTCGCGCCAAACTAAACTATATAAGCCGTTGATTTGCAAGCGGAAAAAACCCGACGATCTGTGCTGCTTCGGGTTAGGCGCGACATTCGGGGTTCGAACCTTGAACACCTCGAATAGGCATCCCGCGCTTTCGTCGTTAGCCTGTTTGGTAACAAGCCTGACGATGAATATGCGATGACGTTTCTGCTCCAGCCCGTGAAGAATGATGAGCGTGCACTTGCCGGTGCGCCCATGATTGGCGCGGCTCAGAAACTTCTGGCGTATCTGGCCGAACATGATGCGATCGGCCTGACGAAGGGCAAGGCGTTTCAGCGCAAGTTCGTGCACTGGGCGGCTGCCGAGTTCGCCTGGCCGGGCTGGGAAGAGGACAAGCTGTTCCTCGTCAATAAGGTGCTGAATGAGGACGATTTTCCGCCGCTCGAAGCTCTGCATTTCCTTCTGCTGAAACTCGAGCTGATCCGGCATTACAAGCTGACCTGTCGGCTCACCAAGGCGGGCAGGGACATTGCTGACAAGCCCGGCGATCTCTTCAACCTGATCGCGCCATTCTGGTTGTTCGAAGTCGATCATGCCGCTTCGTCGCGGATGCCCGAGCCGAGGCTTGGCAACTGGGATGTGTTTCTCGGTGTGCTGAATACGGAGGCGGTGCCAGGCGTGACATGCGGCGCGCTTCGTGAAATCCTTTACGGTCCGCCGGACGCCGGACAGCCCTATGACCGCTTGCCGGGAATGATCTGGTCACAAATGCTTCAGCCGCTGTGCTGGATGGGGTTGCTGGCCGAGACAATGTCAGACGATCGACAGCATTTCGCAGATCGCGTCTACAGCACCACCGGTCTTTGGTCCGAGGCCTTCTTGTTCCCGTTTGATGACCAGGTCGGTTTGGTGACGCTGCATTGACGTCATCGCTTCGAGCACTTGAAGCCGCGCCCGTCGGGTGTCGCACAATGGGTATTTCGTGACCCATTCAAAACTTTAATGGGTCACGAAGGGGGCGGCGAAAGTCTTTGGCCGGGCAGTTTCGGCCTGTCAGGCGATACTGTTGGGAGGAGCCTCGATGGAATTGATCTCCGCTTCGAGCACTGCGATCGTTTCCAGAATGGCGTCGAATGGCTCGGGCGCATCGAACAGCATTTCAGCCATTTGCGCATAGTCAGATCGAAGTGCGGCCTCAAGTTCAGGCGCTGGCGCGAGTCTGAGCGTTGGCGGTCGGGCCGTCTCATAATTTGCCCAGGCCGCCCGGAAGAAGACGGATTTGTGAAGCGCCACAGCTTCAAGAAGCGCCAGATCGCTCAGGGCCTGAGGCCTTGTTTTGGATCGGGCGAGTTGCGCGAGGTCGTAATAGTGACGCGACATCCTCTCACCGAGCGGCCTCGCCGCATCCCGGTGCGCCAACATGTGAAGGATGGTCGCCTTTTCCCAGAATGTCCGGGCAGCTGACAAGGTCTTCACCGATACGCCTGGCTCTGAGAACAGGTCCGGAAACTGTTCGTTCACAAAGGGAAAGATGTCCCGCTGCTCTGCCGGTAGGTGATCCGAGCGTGCGCCGAATTCGAGGCGAACGAACGAACGCACATAGGGCAGGGCGGCTGTCGCAGGCAGGCTTTCCGGATAGGTGAAGATCAGCGTTTGCGGGTCATCATCTGAAGTTTTCAGAAGGACCGGTTTGCCAAGCGCTTCGCTCATCGCTTCTGACAGAGCGGCTTTGACCGAACCGCCGACTGCCTCAATGGCGCAGGCTTCGAGTTCGTCGAGCAAGGCCTTTCGGGTCTTATTGCTTGTCGCGTTGGCCGGGTCGCGCTCACCGGTGAAACCGAGATCATGGCGGTCAAGGCTGAGATCGATGTCTTCGGAGAAGCGGCGGATCAGGCCATAGGCTTTCGAAAGAGACGTGCCGCCTTTGAAGATCAGGCCGGGAATCCTATCGCCAAGTGAGAAAGCGCGCTTGATCGTCCAGCAGACCCAGAAGTCTTTCTCGACAATGGCGGCTTGCACGCCCATCCGCGCAGCCGTCTCCTGAAAGACCTCCGCGCGGATGGTTGCGGTTTCCTGCGCGAAACCATCCACTGTCAGGCCGCCGCGATCTGCTGAACCACCGGGCGCATCCATCCTGGTGCCTGAAGGGCATCTTTAACGAGGGCGCGGCGGGTGTCGGCGTCAATCGTCCTGGAGAGGCGCGCTACGACGCTTGCATCCACCCCATCCTTGCCGAGATAGCGCAGCGCCTGGAACACTGCACCGGTCGGTTTGCCAGCGCCGACAAGGTTCCTGGCGGCGGCGTTGCGCATGATGATGGTCTGCGCCCCGATCTGCTTCGTGCGGCTTGGTCCATCTGTCAGATAGACAGCCTTCGCCGGAACCTGTGTGGTCAGGCCGAGCATGTTCGCCGCGCGCGCCGGCGAGACCTGGACGACGCGTCCATCCTTTCGGGCGATGGCGGCGGCGACAGCATCAGGATCGGGCGACAGGCGGCCCAGACGAGGACTCGTCTTCGGGTAGTCATAAATGCCCCGGGCGAGTCGACGGATCACGCCCTGATCGGTCAGTCGCGACAGCGTCTGATCGACAGAGGCGCGCGAGCCGAGATCAAGGAAATCCGCGGGGGTAAAGACAGCCCCGCGTCCCTTGCCGATGATGCGGCGTTTGATCTTGTCGATGGCCATAGCCGGCTCCTTTATGTCAGAAAATAGGGCAAGTATTTCTGACAGTCAAGGGGCTGATTGGTGTGTGGTTCGCCACATGGTAATGTAGGCTTGGGGCGCGTGAAAGCTAAACGGCGAGAGGACCGCGATCCGGCGCGTGCGTCGGTCAGGGGGCTGGTAGCTTGAGGTATGTTTCAAACCCTCGGACAAGGCGCGCTTCTGTCCGATGAAATGTAACTTGCCGAGCTTTGTGTTGAGCGTCCCGCTACTTAAGCCCAGTCCGGCAGTGCTGAGGTCAGGGCGAACTGGAGCCGACACCGTAATTCGGCTACGCTCAGGCCGTGCACCGGAATCGTGTCAACTGCAACGATACGTCATGCGTGCATCATTCAATTTGCCTACGGAATGATATTGCCGGAATCGGCGACGGTAGTTTTCCACAGGCTTTTTGCAAGGTATTGATTCAATACAAAAATTGCAGTTCTTTCATCATCGAGTGGGAATAGGGGCTGTATTCCGATGAGCACCAATAAACGTATCGTTGTGTCCAGCGATCACGCGGATATCGAGCTTCGCAAGACCATTGCAGTGCATGTCGCTGCTCAAGGCTGGGATGTGGTCGATATCGGACCGATGACGTCGGAAAGCACCCACTATCCGATTCACGGAGAAGCAGCGGCACAGAAGGTTGCTTCCGGCGAATGTCAGCTCGGGATCATCGTTTGCGGCACCGGCCAAGGCATTATGATGGCGGCCAACAAGGTGAAAGGTATTCGTTGCGGTGTGTGCAGTGACACCTTCTCTGCCCGAATGATCCGGCAACATAATGATGCGAACATGCTGTCCCTGGGCGCGCGCGTCGTTGGGGAAGGTCTGGCGCTGGACATCGTCGACGCTTTCCTGAATGCCGAATTCGAAGGCGGTCGGCACGGAACTCGCGTCGATATGATCAAAGCCCTCGAAGGTTAGCGCCGGGGAAGTGTGGCAATTCCTGCCGGTCTCGCCGAATATGGCGGAGACAAGGGAGGAAAGTATGGAACAGGCAGGCGACTTCCTCGAGGAAAGCCGGGCCCTTTACGGGCTACTCGTAAACCGCCCCGAAGCAGACTTCGGCAAGGTGACCCAGTTCAAGGACTGGACGGTCGATGATGTGCTCCGCCACCTCCATTTCTGGAACTGGATGGCTGAGCTTCAAATCGTGGATGAAGTGCGGCTCGAAGAAGAACTCGCAGCTGTCGGCGCCCAAGGTATGCGCTCTCGTGAGCAGGCTCATGTAGACGGGGCATCCGGTCGCCCGCTGCTCTCGGTGTGGTGGGATCAGGCGCAAAAGACTGCAGAAGTTTTTGCAGAAGCAGACCCCAAAGCCCGCCTGAAGTGGGCCGGGCCATCCATGAGCGCGCGCTCGTCCGTAACGGCAAGACTTATGGAGACCTGGGCCCACGGACAGGAAATCTATGATGTGCTTGGGGCGGAACGGGTGGACGCCGACAGGATAAAAAATATCGCCGTGCTGGGGATCAATACTTATGGCTGGACTTACCTGGTCCGCAAGGAGGAGCCAATCGGCCCCATGCCTTACGTGAAGCTTACGGCACCGTCCGGAGAAATCTGGTCGTTTGGCGAAGAAGACGGCGCCAATCGGATTGAGGGCCGCGCCACGGAATTCTGCCAGGTGGTGACGCAGACACGCCACATAGAGGATACAAACCTGAAGGTGACAGGACCGGTTGCGGAAGACTGGATGTCGAAGGCGCAGTGTTTCGCCGGCGGCCGGAATGATCCACCAGCTCCAGGAACCCGTTTCCGTGCGAAAATCCTGACCTGAGACGAAATCACTCCGGGCAGATACATGGACAAGCGGGGCAGGGGCTGCCAGTTCTCCTGCCAGCAAAATTGGAGGCAAGCCGTATGTCGGTCATCAAACTCGAAAAACAGGGTCCCATCGTCGTCATGACGCTCAACCGGCCGGACGCAATGAATGCGCTCGGTCAGGATGGTGACGGCAAGGCCATTGCGGCGGCCTGCGCGGAAATCACAGCGGATCCGCAAATACGGTGTGCCATCCTCACTGGCGCCGGCCGGGCCTTTTCGGCGGGCGGCGACGTCAAGGCGATGCAAAACAAAACCGGCGCCTTCGGAGGCAAACCGCACGACATCCGCGAAGGCTACCGCCGGAACATCCACGTGATCGTGCGGTCTCTCTACAATCTGGAAGTCCCGCTGATCTCAGCGATCAACGGTCCGGCCATCGGCCTTGGCTGTGATGTGGCCTGCATGGCGGATATCCGGATTGCATCAGAGAAGGCCAAGATGGGCGTGACCTTCCTGAAACTGGGGCTGATCCCAGGCGATGGCGGCGCCTGGCTTCTTCCGCGCCTGATCGGCTCCTCGCGGGCAGCACAGCTCCTCTTCACCGGTGACGTCATCGATGCCCATACCGCTTGTGAGTGGGGGCTCGTCTCTCAAGTGGTTCCAGGAGAGCAGCTGATGGACGAAGCCATGTCGCTCGCTCAGCGCATTGCAGGCCAGCCGCCGCAAGCACTGCGCCTCGCCAAGACGCTGATGCGCCAAGGCGCGACGACATCCTATGACACAATCATGGAAATGTCTGCCGCAGCGCAGGCGCTGATGCACGAGACCGACGATCACATGGAAGGCGTCAACGCCATCCTCGAAAAGCGCACACCTGAATTCAAAGGCGAATAGGCGCTACTTCACGACTCCGTCGGCATAAAGCGCGTCGATGTCACCGGAGGGCAATCCAAGCCTCTCCAAGACATCACGCGTATGTTCTCCAAGTTTCGGTGACGGTCCTTTCGGGCCGTCATCGGCACCCGGGAACCGGACAGGCGAAGCAGGGGAAGGGAAGGTCGACCCGTCGCCCTTGCTGCTCGGAACGTCCACAATCGCACCGGCTGCCTTTGTCTGCGGATCCTTTGCGACTTCAGCGAGTGTCTGCACCGGCGCCCAGGCGATGGAATGCTCATCCAGACGGGCGGAGATTTCGTCCTTGGTGAATTTGGCAAATCCGGCGTCGATGATATCGACGAGTTCGGCTCCATTCTGACGGCGGGCCTTGGAACTCGTGAAGCGGGGATCTTCCAGCAGGTCTCCGCGGCCAATCACCTTGCACATGGGTACCCAGTCCACATCACCCTGACGCTGGACGATACAAATCCAGCTATCATCCTTGGTTTTGAAGAAGTTGGTCATAGGCACGTTCTGCTCATGCCGGCTCTTGGTCGAGGCGACACGATTGAAGAAAAGCTGGATCGCGAAATCTGATCCGAGGGCGTAGAGGCCGGCACGGAAAAGCGATGACTCCACCAGACGTCCTTTTCCGGTCCGGGTCGATTCCACCAGGGCCGCGCAGATGCCTGCTGCGGTTGCCATGGACGTCGTGTGATCACCGAAGGCCGTCCGTAGAGGGAAGGGCTCCTGCCCCTTGGGCACGGTCAAGGCGCCGACACCGGTCCGGCTCCAGAAACTCGCCACGTCAAAACCCGGCCGATCGGCATCGGGACCTTCCAGCCCGTAGCCTGTGAGGGAACAATAGACGAGTTTCGGATTGATCTTGCTGAGTTCCTCATAGCTGAGACCGGATCGTTCCAGTCCGCCTGGCCGGACATTGGTCAGGAATACATCGGCTTCTTCGACCATCTTCCTCAGCAACTTCTGGCCTTCCGGCTTGGAGGTGTCGATCGCGATCGACTTTTTCCCGCGGTTGTCGAAATCGAACACGGGATTGTCCTGGATATCCGTTCCAAGCGTCCGGAAGAATATCCGGATGGGATCCCCGCCCGGCGGCTCGACTTTGATGACGTCTGCGCCCCAGTCACTGAGAATCGATCCCGCACCTGGCGCGGCCATATAGGTTGCGTATTCGATGACCTTGATGCCCTCGAGCATGGGCGAATTCCTCCGGATTATATGTCGTTTTCCTGAGAACCTTCGGACAGTCCGGGCCTAATATCCAGTCCTTCCGCAAAGAGAGTCGGGCAGGCGAGCGCAGATGGGGGCTTGCCTGTCGCGCCCGGATCGTGAAAACAGCCGTTTGCCGCGGAGGAGTGGCAGAGTGGTTGAATGCGGCGGTCTTGAAAACCGTTGAGCCTTTACGGGTTCCGGGGGTTCGAATCCCTCCTCCTCCGCCAGCAAATCTGATTTGTCCTCAGAACCGGCCTTTTCGCATTACCAGCGGTTGCGGACTTCTTCTGCAAAACCGGGAAGTCTTTCAATCTTCAGTACCGAACCGTCGTCCAGTTTTACATTGCCGGAGAATGTGCCGAACACTTGATCCTGTGAGGTTTTGAACAGGCCGAGATTCGTCGTGTGGTGGCGATTGACGATCGGGTCGAAGTTCAATTCGAAGCGGCCATCATTGCTGGTGAAGCGCCACGGAGCGCTATCCGGTGACCCATCCGGCATGTGGAAGGTTACCTGATCGAGCTTGTGGGCCTTACCATCCACGAACACCATGTTTTCGGACGCTGACGACGTGTCGCCGAAGCCGTAACCGATATTGAAGCCAACGCAGCGGTCTTCGCACATTCCGGAGGCCGATCCCCAGTACCAGACATTGCTGTAGGTCCACACACCGCGCCCCCAGTCCAGGACGCCGAAAGCGGAATCCGGGCTGAACCGGAAGGTGTCTCCGCCGATCACGATCTCGCCTTTGGCGGGCAGGCAGTTGATTTTCTGATTGTAATAAAAAGCCTTGGATGCGTTCGGGAAAGGCGTGGCGATGACCATCCGGTCCATCGGCGGCTGGGCGAGCCACAATTCGCCCTTCAGGCCCCGGCCTCCGTCAAAACGCGGCGCGTCAACGATCAAACGGCGTCCGCCGGGCTCATGGAGGAAGCTGAGCGACATGTCCTTGTGGTTCTGGACGATGTCTCCGCGGTCTGCGGATTGCGGCAAACCCATTCGGCCCATGGGAAACGGGATGACGGCACCATCATTAACGGCTGTCCCGGTCTTCAGGTCCATCCAGGAAGTGCCCAGAAACCCGAGATAGCCGTTGTCGGCGACCGTGAAGGCCAGGCCGTAGTCCGGCGTGAGGATGCAGTAATAGTCCCACTCCTTGATCCGGAGACCGTTCGTCCGGATGGCCGATCTTTCGTACTGCCGGACTTCTTCGATTGCCCATCCGCGCTCAACCAACCGGCCACGCGCATCGAGCAGGGGGCCTTTGCCCATTCTATGCTGCATCTGGTGTATTCCTCCTGCGGGGCGGTTCTGGGCCAGCTCTCGCTCTGATTGATGTCGCACCTCTTCACCTGTGTTTATGGCAAACGGCAAGAGTGCAGCTTGAAAACCCGTAAACAAGCGGTAACCGTATTCTTAGGATCCTTCAGGTGAGGTTCATAAGGCCTGCACCACACTATGCTACAGAGGGTTCGCTGGAGGGCAGAAAAGCCGTCCCAAAGGGTCATAGAATGACCCGCAGCTCAGAATGAGGTGAACCTTGAAGACCGTTTCTTCCGCATCGAAATCGCTGCATTTCCCGTCGCTGGTCCTTACCGGCGCGATTGCACTTGCCCTCGCTGCTCCGGCTCATGCTGGCAAGCGCGACCCGGCTCCGATTGTCTATGCCACTGGAACGTCGCCTTATCCGGAAGGCAAGCCGCAGTACATCGAGCCGAGCCGCGCTCCAGATGCAAAGCAGAAGAAGCAGGCGCGCATTCAGTTCCGTTATCCGGGCCCTGCCGGTGCGGTTGAAAGCTCTGGCATGACGGCAGAGCAGGGCCCCCAATATCAGGAACCGGCTGCCCGCGAATATGCGAGCATTGAGGGCCCCACTCCGAATTATTCTACCGTTTCCGGTACGAGCCCGAACAGCTTCGACGCACGTGCGGCTGCTGCGCGCATTGAAGCCCAGCGGTCCGTGTCTGCTGTGGAAAGCGAGCCGCTGGAGAGCCTTCAGCCGGTCACACCGCCACCCCCGGCACCTGCAGCTCCTGCAGTTTCTCTGTCATCATACCAACCTGCCGCCCGGACGCTCACTCCGGCCGCAGCATATGCCGTTTCCAGCGAGCCCGTTCCGGTGTTTGACGAAACGAGCGTCGCGATTGTCTATGGTGCGGAATTCAACGGCCTGCCGACCGCCAATGGCGAAACATTTGATCCGAACGCCATGACGGCTGCTCATCCCACCCTGCCTTTGCCGAGTCTCATTCAGGTCGTGAATACGGAAACTGGCCAGGAAGTCGTGTTGCGCGTTAACGATCGCGGCCCGTTTGAAGACGGCGCTTCGCTGCAGGTTTCACCGCGCGCCGCAAACGAACTCGGCATGAACGGGGCAGGGAAGGCTACACTCCGCGTTCGCTATCTCGGCGCTGCGCCAGCGGGGGCCGCCTCGTCCTCACCGGAACCAGCACCGCAAATGGCTTCGAGCACGTCTTATGAGGCAGCTGACTATGTTGCCCCAGTTGCATATAAACCCGCTCCGGTGGCGCCACAGCCGCGCGAGGAAACGCGAACCTATACCTACAGTGCTCCCGCACCAGCCGCAGATGCGGGCGACTATTTCGTTCAGATCGGATCTTTCACCGACATTTCGAATGCGCAGACCCTCAGCAATCGCGTTCAGGCATCTCTGCCAGTAACGATCGTGCCGGCACGTGTGAACGGTGCAGATTACTTCCGTGTTCGCGTTGGCCCGTTGCTCAGCCGGTCTGAAGCGGAGCGCGCACGGAATGACCTTTCCTATGCTGGTATCTCGCAAGGGCGCATCGTTGTTGGCGAATAACCGCACGCGGCACCATTGACCCTGACCACAAACCGGCCCTTTTTTCTGTTTAATCGGAAATGGGGCCGGATCTGATTCCGGCCACCGAACAGAACGTTGGAGGCCCCTTCCATGAATTTGCCGAAGATTGCCCGGAACACCGTCGCCGCAGCGGCTTTCGCTGTCGCAGGCATTGCAGGTTTCGCAAACGCTCAGATCCTGGATACGCCGGCAACGCACGCCGTCATCATGGACCACGAAACTGGCGCCATCCTTTTTTCAAAGGCTGGTGAAGAGCCGATGGTCCCTGCCTCCATGACCAAGATGATGACCGCTTATACGGTTTTCGAAATGGTTCGACGTGGCGAGCTTTCGATGAGTGACAAGTTCACCGTCAGCGAAAATGCCTGGCGTGAAGGCGGGTTCCCTTCCGGGACGTCGACAATGGGGCTCGCGCCCGGCGATACGCCAACTGTCGAAGAACTGCTTCATGGCATTATCATCATGTCGGGCAATGATGCCTGTATTACACTGGCTGAGAATATCTCTGGTTCAGAAGAAGCCTTCGCGCGCCGGATGACCAGTCTGGCTCATGAACTGGGTCTCAATTCTGCAAACTTCCTAAATTCCACGGGCTTGGAAGCTGTTGGGCACGTGATCTCTGCCGACGATCTCGCCAAACTCGCCAAGCTGACAATCGACAATTATCCCGAATATTATGCTTGGTATTCGCTGCCTTCCTACACGTGGCGGGACTTTACCCAGGCGAACAGAAACCCGCTTCTGGAAGTGTCCGGCGCCGATGGCGTGAAAACCGGACATCTCGAGGTTTCAGGTTACGGTCTGACCGCATCGGCTGTCCGCGATGGCATTCGTCGGACGATCGTCATCAATGGGTTGCCCTCCATGGCTGCGAGAGCCGCCGAAGGCGAGCGCCTCATGCGGATCGCGTTCAACAGTTTTGACCTGAAGACCCTGACACCGGATTCGGTTGATCTGCCTGGCGTTCCGGTCTGGCTTGGTGAAACACAGACGATTCCGGTGAAGCTCGCAGGTGAAGTTCGGGTCGCCGGCTACAAGGCCAGCATGGAAAAAGCGACAGCCGAAATCGTCCTGCCTGGCCCAATCGAAGCTCCCGTAAAAAAAGGCGATGAAATCGGAAAATTGGTCATCACAATTGCGGGTCAGAAGCCAGTGGAAGCACCGATCCTGGCTGACGCGGACGTCGCAAAGCTCGGCTTTTTCGGCCGAGCGATTGAAGGGCTTAGCCACATGCTCGGCGGCAGCGAAAGCCAGTCGTGAATCGTGGACGCTTCATAACGCTGGAAGGCGGTGAAGGAACCGGCAAGTCGACCTTGCTGGCTGCATTGCGCGACAAGCTGGAGGCAACAGGTCAGATGGTCGTGCTCACTCGAGAGCCGGGTGGCACCGAGTTGGCCGAAGAAATCCGAAACCTTGTCCTGCATCCTCCGAAGGGACAGGTCTGGTCTTCCATGGCCGAGGCTCTGCTGATGAATGCAGCGCGCACGGATCATCTGGAGAAAAAAATAAGACCCGCCCTGGCAGCTGGAAGCTGGGTCCTTTGTGATCGGTTCGCTGACTCAACGAGAGTTTATCAGAGCGTTCAAAATGGCGTCGGAATCGACGTCCTCCGAATGCTGGAAAGCTCTGTCCTCGGTGAAACCAACCCTGACTTAACGCTCGTACTGGATGCGCCCGTGGAGCAGGCCGCCAGCCGCCGCGCAGAACGCGGAGGAGATGCCGATGCCTTCGAGTTACGCGACCGGGCATTTCACGAGGCCGTTCGACAGGCGTTTATTGATGTTGCCAGAAGCGAGCCAGAGCGATGCATGTTGCTGGATGCCTCACGCAGCCCCAGTGAGGTGGCGAACAACGCCTGGCACGAAATTGAGTCCCGACTACTGGGACAGAAACAGGGTTTGCCATCATGACGGCGGCCCTGCCTCTTATCGGCCATGCGGAAGCGCAAAGCGCCTTTGAATTCGCGGCAGCAAGCGGCCGGATGCACCACGCTTGGATGATTGAAGGACCGTCAGGCATTGGAAAGGCGCGGTTCGCCTTGCGGTGCGCCGCCTGGCTGCTTGGCGCCCGCGGACCAGCGGATGCCCCGTTCGATGCACCACAGGATGATCCTGTCATGTCCCGGTGCCTATCTGGCGGACATCCGGATCTTCGCGTTCTGACACGCGAACTGAATGACAAGGGAAAGCTGAAGCAGGATATTTCGATCGAACAAATCCGGGCTTTCAATGAGTTCTTTACCTACCGTCCAGCCCTTGGCGGATGGCGTGTAGGGATCGTCGACTCGCTGGACGAATTGAATCGCAATTCAGCAAACGCTGTCCTGAAGACGCTGGAAGAGCCTCCAAACGCAGCCATGATGTTCCTTATCAATCATGGATCGAGACCCGTATTGCCAACGATCCGGTCGCGCTGCCGAACGCTGCGTCTTCGCCCCCTTGAACGGGAAGATATGGAGGCAGTTCTTCAGCTGGAGGGTTTTGGCGGCAATGCTTCAGAAATTCATCATGGGCGGCCTGGCCTTGCTGTCGAACGATCATCAGAAACTTGCCGGATCGCGACCAACGCGGCTCGCACGCTTATGAAATCCATGCCTCGACCCAACGACGCTATCGTGACCCGCGCCATTCAGGCAGCGGGAACCGACAGCGCTGCGTTCGCCGCCTTCAGGGACGAAGTATTGTCCAGGCTGGCCGATACCGCGATTGAATCGCCACAACGCTCTCGTAAGTGGTTGAGTGCAGTCTCACTGATCGGTGAGACGGATGAACTGAACATGGACCCGGAGCAGGCGGCCGCGAAACTCATCTCGGGACTTTTGTCTGCACCAGACCGACACTAGATCGCACTTTATGTTTGATACTCACGTAAATTTACACGGTGAACCGTTTGCGGACGATCTGGAGGAAGTGCTGACGCGCGCGCGGAGCGCAGGTGTCAGCCGGTTCCTGGCAATTTGCGACCGTTTTGACAATTTTCCCGCTATTCTCTCCATCGCGCAGGCGAACGATGATATCTGGTGTTCTGCGGGGGTTCACCCGCATCACGCGAAGGACTTTGGAAGCCTGACGGTGGAGCAACTGATCGACGCGGCTTCAAATCCGGAAGTGGTCGCAATCGGCGAAACGGGTCTCGACTTTCACTACGGCTACAGCGCCGAGAAGGATCAGGTTGAGAGCCTTCAGAAGCATATTGCTGCCGCACGGAATACCGGCTTGCCACTAATCCTGCACACGCGCGAAGCAGATGATCTTATGGCGGATATTCTGGAGAAGGAGTTCCAGAAAGGCGCTTTTCAGCCTTTGCTTCATTGCTACACGGGAGGCGCAGACTTGGCCCAGCGCGCTTTGGCGTTGGGGGCTTATGTGTCCGTGTCTGGAATTCTGTCATTCAAGAGCGCCGGGGAGGTTCGAGCTGTGATCGCCGACGTCCCGATGGATAGAATTATTCTGGAAACAGATTGTCCTTATCTGGCTCCAGTGCCAATGCGCGGGAGAAGGAACGAACCTGCTTACCTACCATTCGTTGCGGACGCACTCGCGGACCTAAAAGGCATGTCCTCTGACGAGGTGAAACAGATTACCGAAGAGAATGCGATCCGTTTGTTCAGTAAGGTAACCGCATCATGAGCGCAGGTATGCGCTGTACGCTGCTCGGTACCGGGTCATCTGGCGGAGTGCCGCGCGTAGGAGGCGACTGGGGCGCATGTGATCCCTTGGAACCAAAGAACAGGCGTCGCCGGTGCTGTGTGCTGATCGAGAAAGAGCTCGAATCCGGAGGGCGGACTTCCGTCCTGATAGATACGTCGCCCGATCTGAGAGAGCAGCTCCTGGAGGCTGGCGTCACCAATCTTGATGCGCTGGTCTACACGCATGAACATGCGGATCAGGTACATGGTATCGATGACATCCGGCCATTGGTGATCCGGCGACGGGCCGCGCTCCCAACATATATGAATGAGGCGACCCGGGAAATTCTGACGCGCCGCTTTGACTATTGCTTCGAAGGCAAGGGCGGCTATCCGCCTATTCTTGATCTGCAGCCGGATATCGCTCCGGGAGAAACGTTTTCGGTTTGGGGGGCTGGCGGGGAAATCGACCTTCTACCCTTCGACATGGAGCATGGCCGCATCAGGTGTCTGGGATTTCGGATCAGGGATTTTGCTTACTGCAATGATGTGAGCGACCTGCCGTCACCGACTAAGGACCTGTTACGGGATCTCGACACTCTCGTAATCGATGCGCTGCGATACACAGACCATCCGACCCATGCCAACGTGTCAAAAGCGTTGGACTGGATTGCGGAACTAAAGCCCCGAAAGGCAGTGCTGACCAATATGCATGTCGATCTGGATTACCAAACCCTGAAAAGGGAGCTGCCCTCGAATGTCGAACCAGGTTTCGATGGGATGGTCGTGGATATCCTATAAGCCAGTCCACATGAGCGGCAAACATATTTCCCATAATGATGATTATGCGACTTGAGGATGAAAAACGACTGGCATTACAGGTACTTAGACTTACTCGTAAATTCGTCCTGTCGGTCCGAGCTGACGTTCACACGTCTTCTGCCCATCGTGCCTCAGCAATCGCGGAACCGTCATCAGGTGCAAGCGTGTCTGCAATCAAACGTCTGGAAAGGATTTATTAAGCAGCGCCTTTGGCTTTCGGGTTGCCAACGGGCACCCCTTCCCCGCCGTCTGGCGGTCCAATAAGCGAAAAAAGGATGTGATCGAGCATGGGTTTGCGGATGAACGCTGTGAACCCTGCTTTGATCGCGAGCTCCTCAAGACCGGATGTTTCCCAGCCTGACACCATTGCTGCCGGTGTATCGACACCCTCCTCTCGCAACGCGTGGAGAAGGTCCACACCGGACATTTCTTCCATTTTATAATCGATGAGCAGGTAATCAAACGAATTTCGAAGTGGGGATTCCAGGAACCGCACTCCACCGTCAAAACCCATTGATGCATAACCGCGCGCTGTCAGCAGTACGCCCAAGGAGCGTCGTACGGCTTCGCTGTCGTCAATAACAGCAACGTTTTTTGGTCTGTTCAGCAATGCGTTCGACATGGCCACCCAACAACAGGAATACCGAGCCTGTATGTTGGCGCATGGCTTGTATGCTGTCTTTAGGTACTAGTCCGTAACCTTGCCATCGAATCCGATGCCAGCAGCAAACGCGATCCGCAGCACACCCGACAGACTGGTGGCCCCCAGTTTTTCCATCAGGTTGGCCCGATGGATTTCGACCGTTCTCGGAGAGATATCGAGTGAGTCGGCAATCGACTTATTCGTGTGGCCGTCCACCAATCCCTCTAGAACTTCTCGTTCGCGTGGGGTCAGATGTTCGATTTTGCCTCGCGCCTCATCGACCAGCAGGTCCCGTTGAGAACGTTCTTCGAGGCGCTGGAACGCACGATTAAGTGCATCCACAAGCGTTTGTTTTTCATAAGGCTTTTCAACGAAGTCGACAGCGCCGGCTTTCATGGCTTTCACAGCGACATTCACATCGCCGTGTCCTGTCAAAACGATCACGGGCATCGCAATACCGCGAGCGTTGAGCTGCTCCTGAACTTCAAGCCCATCCATTCGTGGCATTTGAACATCCAGCAAAATGCAGCCTGCGGCCGCCTCTTCTGCAACTTCGAGAAAGGCCACGCCATCGGCGTAGGTTTTTACGGCAAACCCCGCATGTCGCAGCATGAAGCTTGCCGAATGCCGCACAGCGTCATCGTCGTCGACGAGGTGTATCAGTTTTTGTTCACTCATGAAGATGCACTAGCGGTATCACGCCTAAGTGTGAACCGAAAACACGTCCCACCTTCCTCCGCAGGAACAGCTTCGATCTTCCCACCATGCGCCTCAACGATTGTCTGACAAATGGACAGGCCGAGCCCCATGCCTTGGGACTTTGATGTCATGAATGGTTTGAAGAGCGTTTTTCGAACCTCTTCGGACATACCGGGGCCATTGTCGCAAACCTCCACGGTAATAAACGAATCCGGACCCTTTTTCGCACTTACCCGCATCTTCGGTGCCGTCACGCCATTCAGGGCTTCAGCAGCATTGCGCAGGAGATTGATTGCGACTTGCTGAACCTGAATCGGGTCCACCAGAACCGCGCCAAGATCCGGCTCTATATCCTTTTCTATCGGTATGTCCGCCATATCGCCTGATATCCGGGCCAGAGCGATCGAATCGATCAGGATCGGCGCCAGGAGAACTGATCGCGCATCTATCTCTCCGCGGGACACATAGCCGCGCAGCTTTCTGACAATTTCGCCTGCCCGCACCGCCTGCCGGGAGGCTTCATCCAATGCTTCATGAAGAATTTCCCCGGCGTCCTCCGAATCGGAATCCAGCAAGTCCCGGGCTGCCTCGAGGTAGTTTGCGACGGCTGTCAGGGGCTGGTTCAACTCATGAGCCAGGGCCGAGGCCATCGTGCCCACAGCGCTCATGCGCGAGAAATGGACCAGTTCTGCCTGCATCTCCTGCATGCGAAGTTCGTTGCGACGCTGCTCCGACAGGTCGCGGACGAATGCAGTGAAGAGGTAATGGTCGCCGACCTTCGCTTCGCCGATTTTCAGGTCCACCGGGAAGATCGTGCCGTCCGACCTTTTGGCAGAGACGACCCGGCCCACGCCGATGATGTGGCGTTTGCCGGTCTCGAGATAGTTATTGACGTAGGTTTGATGGTTGGCTTCGTCATGCCCGCCCATAAGAAGGCTGACGTCTCGACCAATGACGTCTTCGACTTTGTAATTGAAGAGTTTTTCAGCGGCGCTGGAGAAAGCGAGGATCTTGCCGTGCTCGTCAATCACGATCATTCCATCTGGCACGGAAGCCAGAATGGACCTCAGATGGAGCTGGAGCGCTTCCAGATCAGTTGATACTGCGTCGCCGGTAAGATCGCTCAAAATTCAAAGTCCCGAAAGCCGTGTCACGTTACGCCAGAAGAGGCGCCAATCGTGATTATCGGCGAACCGGCACCGCAGCACGACGCGACGATGCCATGATCATAACCGCAGCATAAACGACCATCGCTGCCCCTGCCGCTGCTACCGGACACCCCCAGCAATGGCCTGCAAAGGTGAGGAAGGAATCGCCATGTGCCTCTGTCGCGGATCCGCACCGGAATGCGAGATAGTCCTGCAGGGTCATTGGAGCGCTTGTGTGCTGCCAGATCTTCAACAAACCGGCCACGAGAAGGGCTGTTCCCGCCATCAGCCATTTGGTCATCTGTTTGCTCCTTCGGGCATGTTCCAATACGATTTGTGAACTAGGCGGATGCGACAGCGAAGCCCATCCGTAGTTTACCGTATACCGGTTCGAAGTCGACACCGGCAATTAGGCGCCAGAATTCCAACGACTCGCAGGGGGTCAATAACGTGAGCACGTTACAAACAAGACGGTCCTCGGCATTCGCCAGCATTGGCAGTGTCGCGGCTTTTACCAGCATCTTCGCCATTCTGGCGTTGCTGATCGCCAGCCATGCTGCCGATCCACTTATGGGCGCACATGCCTGGCTCTTCCTCGGCCTTGCCGTGGTGGGGCTTCTGGCACTGGCGCTCTGGGCGGGCAGCCTGGGTGACCGGGATCCATTCGATCAAACGATCTACGAAGACACGATTGTAAAATTCGGTGTCACCGCTTCAATGTTCTGGGGCATTGCCGGTTTCCTGGTCGGGCTTATCATCGCCCTCCAACTGGCCTTCCCCAATATCTTCTACTTCGAACAGCTCGGCTGGACGAACTTCGGACGCCTTCGGCCGCTGCACACATCAGCGGTCATTTTTGCGTTCGGCGGCAACGTCCTGCTCGCCACAAGCTTCTACGTTGTCCAGCGCACCTGCCGGACTCGCCTGGCTGGCGGCATGTGGCCATGGTTCGTGTTCTGGGGCTACAACCTCTTCATCGCGATTGCCGGCACCGGCTATCTGATGGGCGTTACCCAGTCCAAAGAATACGCTGAACCGGAATGGTATGCAGACCTCTGGCTGACCATTGTCTGGGTGGCTTACCTTCTGGTCTTCCTCGGTACGATCTGGAAGCGCAAAGAACCCCACATCTATGTGGCGAACTGGTTCTATCTCTCCTTCATCGTCACGATCGCGATGCTTCACATTGTGAACAACCTCACAGTGCCTGTCACGCTGACCGGTTCCAAGAGCTACCAGCTCTTCGGAGGGGTTCAGGACGCTCTGACGCAGTGGTGGTACGGCCACAACGCTGTGGGCTTCTTCCTGACTACGGGCTTTCTGGCGATCATGTACTACTTCATTCCGAAGCGGGTTCAGCGGCCGGTCTACTCCTATCGTCTGTCGATCGTGCACTTCTGGTCGCTTATCTTCATCTATATCTGGGCTGGTCCGCACCACCTGCACTACACGGCTCTGCCGCAGTGGGCGCAAACGCTGGGCATGACCTTCTCGGTAATGTTGTGGATGCCCAGCTGGGGCGGCATGATCAACGGCGTGATGACGCTGTCTGGTGCATGGGACCGTCTGCGGACTGACCCGGTTGTCCGGATGATGGTCGTCGCCCTCGCCTTCTACGGCATGTCGACCTTCGAAGGGCCGCTGATGAGTGTCCGGGCCGTCAACGCTCTGTCGCACTACACCGAGTGGGGCATCGCCCACGTACACTCGGGTTCGATGGGCTGGGTCGGCTTCATCTCCTTCGGTGCGCTTTACTGTGCAACGCAGTGGCTGTGGAAACGTCCGTCGCTCTATTCGCTGAAGCTTGTCGAATGGCACTTCTGGCTCGCGACCATCGGCATCCTTTTTTACATCGTTGCGATGTACTTCGCCGGTATCCTCGAAGGCCTGATGTGGCGTGCATACAATGAATACGGCTTCCTTGAGTACAGCTTCGTTGAAACTGTCGAAGCCAAGCACATCAGCTACATCATCCGCGCCCTGGGTGGCGGCCTGTACCTCACGGGTGCGCTGATCATGGCCTACAACCTCGTCCGCACGGCTCTCGGCCACGGCGCTGCCGCTGAAGGCACCCGTCCCGTCGATGCACCGGCCGCCGCGACGCTCCAGCCCGCTGAATAGGAGACTTACTGATGGGCTTGATGAAAAAGCACGAAACGCTTGAGCGTCACTCTCTGGCTCTCACGCTTGGCATCCTGGTTACTGTTGCCATCGGCGGGATCGTGGAAATCGCACCGCTTTTCTATCTCGAGAACACGATCGAGAAAGTTGAGGGGATGCGTCCGTACACGCCGCTCGAACTTGCTGGCCGCAATGTCTACATCCGTGAGGGCTGCTATGTCTGCCACTCGCAGATGGTGCGGCCGTTGCGGGACGAAGTGGAGCGTTACGGCCACTACTCTCTGGCGGCGGAAAGCATGTATGACCACCCGTTCCAGTGGGGCTCGAAGCGGACCGGACCGGACCTTGCCCGCGTCGGCGGCAAGTATTCGGACACATGGCACGTGGATCACCTGAAAGATCCTCAGTCCATGGTGCCTGAATCGGTCATGCCGCCGTACGCCTTTCTAGCGGACAATACACTGCATTTCGAAACGATTGACGACCACCTCAAGGCACTTCGCTTTGAAGGGGTTCCGTACACCGACGAAATGATCGAGAACGCTCAGGCCGACCTGATCGCCCAGGCTGATCCCGATGCGGACTATGACGCACAGGATGCGCTCGTGGCCCGTTATGAGGAAGCTGCAGGTCGTGAAGGCACGGTCCGGATCGCTGACTATGACGGCAACCCGGAAAAGGTCACCGAACTCGATGCGCTTGTCGCTTACCTTCAGATGGTCGGCACACTGGTGGACTTCTCCACCTATGAAGCCGACGATCTGGACAACCGCAGGTAAGGAGCAGGGCCATGTATGAGATTCTGTCAAAATTTGCCCAGACATGGGGCCTGGGCTTCTTCGTTCTGATGTTTGCTGTCGCGGTCGCATATGCGCTGTGGCCATCAAACAAGGAAAAATTCCAAGCAGCGGCTCATTGGCCGCTCGATGAAGGGGAACCTGGAGATGAGTGAGACCGACAAGGAAATCGACGCCCTGTCCGGTGTGGAAACAACCGGCCATTCCTGGGACGGCATCAAGGAGCTGAACAATCCCCTTCCCCGCTGGTGGCTGTATATTTGGTATGGCACGATATTCTGGGCGATCCTCTACATGATCGCCATGCCAGCCCTGCCGTCGCTTCCAGGTATGGGTGGCCGGAACACTCCCGGAGTGCTCGGAATGTCTGACCGCGATGCGGTGGCCGAAAGTGTCGCTTCGCTTCACGCTGAACGCAGCGCCGCTTCGGCTCAGCTGCTGGATGCATCGCTGCAGGACATTCAAAACAACCTGGATCTGCAGCAGTTCGCGATGGCCATGGGTGAAAGTGCCTTCGGCGACAACTGTGCAACCTGCCACGGCTCTGGTGGCCGCGGCGCCAAGGGCTACCCGATGCTGGCAGACGATGTCTGGCTTTGGGACGGCACGCTGGATGGCATCGAGCAGACGCTTCGCCATGGTATTCGCCATGAAGAAGACCCGGATACCCGGTTCTCTGCAATGCCAGCCTTTGGCCGCGATAGCCTGCTGACGTCTTCTCAGATCGATGATTTGGTTCAGTATGTTCTCAGTGTCAGTGGTCATGAGGCAAATGCGGCAGCGGTGGCTCGCGGGGATGAACTCTTCCTCACGAATTGCGCGAGCTGTCATGGCATGGATGCTGAAGGCTCCCGAGATGTCGGTGCGCCGAACCTCACGGATGCTGAATGGCTCTATGGTTCGAGCCCGGACGACATCCGTGCCACCATCACCAATGCTCGTAACTCCCACATGCCCGCATGGCAGGGTCGTCTCGACGATGCTACCATCAAGGCTCTGGCTGTCTACGTGCACTCCCTTGGTGGCGGCGAGTAAAGTTCAGTAACAAAAGTATATTGGTGCCCGGGTAATGACGACTGTCATCGATCACACGAAGTCAAACGAGACGCCTCCGTCGCTCTATGAGGGCCGGAAGCAGATCTACCCGAAACTCGCCCATGGCAAGTTTCGGATGGTCAAGTGGATCGTGATGGCTGTCACCCTGGGCATCTATTACGTCCTGCCCTGGATCCGCTGGCCACGAGGCGAAGGCATTCCGGATCAGGCAGTTCTTGCAGATTTCGATGGTGAAAAGTTTTACTTCTTCTGGTTCGAAATTTGGCCGCAGGAGCTCTATTATCTGGCTGGCCTGCTGATCATTGGCGCGCTCGGCCTGTTCCTGGTTACTTCGCTATTCGGGCGGGCTTGGTGTGGGTATACCTGCCCTCAGACCGTCTGGACCGACCTCTACATCTGGGTCGAGCGGGCATTCGAGGGCGACCGAGCCGCTCGCATGCGGCTCGACGCACAGCCATGGTCTTTCAACAAGGCCTGGCGGAAGATTGGCAAGCACATCATCTGGCTCGTCATCGCGTTCTGGACCGGTGGTGCGTTTGTGCTCTACTGGCACGACGCGCCGACGGTGGCGAAGGGGTGGTTTACCGGCGAAGCTCCGCTGACAGCCTATTTCTTTGCCGGGATCCTGACCTTCACGACCTACTTCCTGGCAGGCTGGATGCGCGAACAGGTCTGCACATACATGTGTCCATGGCCTCGCATCCAGGGTGCCCTGACGGATGAGAACGCGCTGAACGTGACCTATCGGTTCGACCGCGGGGAACCTCGCGGACCGCACCGCAAGAACGAAAGCTGGGAAGGCCGCGGCGATTGCATCGACTGCAAGCAATGCGTGCAGGTTTGCCCAATGGGGATAGACATCCGCGATGGCGCTCAGCTTGAGTGCATTCACTGCGCGCTCTGCATCGATGCCTGCGACGATATCATGAAAAAGATCGGCCGCCCGACAGGTCTGATCGCGTACGATACTGACGTTGCGGTCGCGGACCGTGCGGCAGGCCGTAAGCCGACCTACAAGATCTTTCGTGTGCGTACCATGCTGTATGCAGCACTGATGCTGATCATCGCCTCAATGGTTGGCTTTGGGTACTTCAACAAGTCGACCTTTGAGGTGAACGTCCTGAAGGATCGCTCCCCGCCATTTGTTCGCCTTTCTGATGGCGATATCCGTAACGGTTACACGCTGAAACTGGTCAACAAGGCCGCCTCCAAACGCCATGTGGCGATCGAAATCGAAGGTCTCGACGGCGCAACACTTCAGATGGTTGGCCTCGAGACCGAAAGTGACGGTACAGTCGAGCTGGATCTCAACGGCCACGGCGTTTCCAGGTTCCGTATGCTGGTAACCCGCAGTTCTGATGATACATCTCCACGTGTGGACTACACCGTCCTTGTCCGGGATACCGAGACCGGTGAAGTGGAAGATGCGGCTGCCGTCTTTGTTCAGGGAGGCAACTGATGCCTGTGACTGCAACTCCCAAACCTTTCCGGCTCACGGGCTGGCATGTTTTCATGCTGCTGTGCGCCTTCTTTGGCTTCATGTTCATTGTGAACGGCATCTTTCTCTGGGCGGCGCTCAGCTCCTTCCCGGGTGAGGATGAGCAGAAATCCTACCTGCAAGGGCTTCACTACAACGAAGCGATCTCTGCCCGCCGGATTCAGGAAGAACAGGGCTGGTCTGCCCAGATCGGCCTGACGCCAACAGAGACCGGAGACCGTTTGGTGGTCCGGTTCCTCGATATCGACGGATCTCCGCTGCCTGCGCAGGATATCGAGGCCCAGTTGCGCCGCACCGTGACCGGTGCTGAAGACGTGCCAATCGACCTTCAGCGCGGCATGGATGGCGATTATTTTGCTGACATCTCTCTGCTCGACAAAGGCGTCTGGGAAGCACGCGTGCAAGCCATTGTGCCTTATGGTACGGATGAGGTTGAGTTTGTAGCGAGCAAGAAGCTGATCATCCCATGAGCACGTCGGACGTCCTCGCTCATACGCGAGACTGGTCCCTCGGCGACACACCAGAACAGGAGTCGCCATTTGCGGGCCTGTCTGCATTTGTGCAGAAAAATGGCAAATCCCAGCATCTAGAACTTCATGTGTCCGGCGCAAAGTGCGCTGGATGCCTCGCCAAGATCGAGAAGTCTGTCGGGGCGCTGGAGGGTGTCTCAGAAGCGCGACTGAACCTTTCGACGGGAAAGTTCGACATCACCTGGCAGGGCCCCCTGCCCGCTTCAGAGATCGCGGAAACAGTTTCTGGTCTGGGCTACGGCGTCAGCGCCGCCGCCGAAACGGATGCGGACGAGGTCCAGCGCAAGGAAGAGCGTGAACTTCTGCTGGCCATGGGCGTCGCGGCCTTTGCTGCTGCAAACATCATGCTGCTCTCAGTGTCAGTCTGGGCCGGCGCCGGAGAGATGGGATCCAACACGAAACAAATCATGCATGCCATATCCGGTGTGATCGCACTTCCGGCGGTTGCGTTCTCCGGCAGGCCCTTCTTCCGTTCCGCCTGGTCTGTGCTGAAACGCGGGCGAGCGAATATGGATGTTCCGATTTCTCTCGCGATCACCCTGGCCTTCACGGTCAGCGTCGTAGAAACCATTCGCGGTGGAGAGCACGCGTATTTCGACGCCGCTGCCATGCTCATCTTCTTCCTCTTGATCGGCCGCTTTCTAGAAGCTCGTGTCCGTCGGCGGGCCTGTTCTGCTGCAAATGATCTGGCCGGCATATCCAACCGCGCCGTTACGCGGATCGATTGCGATGGAAATGCGATCAAGGTGAACCCCGGCGTTGTGGCCCCTGGCGACACGATCCTGCTGTCCCAGGGTGAACGGGCGGTCGTCGATATGGCACTCTCTGATGAGTTTTGCGAACTCGACGAAAGCCTGGTGACCGGGGAAAGCGCCCCGCATGTTCTGTCAAAAGGCATGCGGATATACGCCGGCGCAGTCAATTTGTCTGGTCCGGTGCAGGCCAAAGCCCTATCTCGGGCTTCAGATTCCCTGCTCGCCGACATTGGCCGAATGCTGGATGCTGGAGAACAAAGACGGTCTGCCTATCGCAAGATCGCGGACAAGGCGGTCGCCCTCTACGTGCCTTTCGTTCACTCTGCGGCGGCACTTACTTTTATCGGTTGGATGCTGGCGGGCGCAGGGTTCCGGGAATCCATTCTGATTGCGGTTTCCACGCTCATCATCACCTGCCCTTGCGCCCTCGCGCTTGCCGCACCAGTCGCGCATGTCGTTGCCGCCGGCAAATTGTTCCAGCTGGGCATATTCCTGAAATCCGGGGACGCCCTTGAGCGTTTCGCTTCAGTTGACCGGATCGTGTTGGATAAAACCGGGACTTTGTCTTTGGGCATTCCCCAACTCAGTGAGGAAACCGACGAAAATACCATCGCAGACGCCGCCCTGTTGGCGAGATCCAGTCGTCATCCACTGTCTCGCGCCATTTCGGACGCCGCAGGACCGGGGCCTGTCGCACCGAATGTGAAAGAAATTCCCGGTTGTGGACTGGAAGCAACCATTGAAGGTCAGCTTTGGCGCCTTGGGTCCGGTCGCTGGGTTGGTTTGAACCAGGATGCTTCGCACACGCGCAACCTGTATCTCCAGCGCGGTGATGAAATGCCCATCGCGCTGGAGTTTGCAGACCGCCTGATTCCGGGAACCGATGAAGCGATCAAGACACTTGAAGCTGCCGGCTATCAGACGGAGATACTATCCGGCGACACAGAAGACCGGGTGTCCGAAGTTGCCCGCGAGCTTGGCGTGTCAGACTACACATCTGCGGCATCCCCGCAGGAAAAGGCCGCCCGTCTCGAAACCCTTCGCGACCAGGGACACAAAGTCCTCATGGTGGGCGATGGCCTCAATGATGCCGGGGCACTCTCATTGGCCCATGCGTCAGTTACGCCAGGCACGGCCATTGATATCAGCCAGGCCGCAAGTGATGCTGTCTATTCAGGGGGAATTTCCTCACTGCCGGTATTGCTGAAAATTTCGAAACGGACGCGCAACGTGATGCTCGAAAACTTCACATTTGCAGCGCTGTACAATCTGGTAGCCATACCGATTGCCGTAACAGGGCATGCAACGCCGCTGGTTGCAGCGCTTGCCATGTCCTTTTCATCTGTGGCTGTATCCCTGAATGCCATCAGACTGGCTGCTTTTACGGAAGGAAAGTGATTTGAGCGGCATTCTCTTTCTCATCCCGATCGCACTGTTCATGGGCCTCTTAGGTCTTGGGGCGTTTATCTGGTCTGTGCGCACCGGTCAGTTCGATGACCCTGCCGGTTCTGCAAACCGCATCCTCATTGATGAGGATAAACCGCTCTAGAGCATCAGGTCCGGTAGCCAGTCCCAGAAAAATTCCAATTTTTCGCGCAGTTCCCTGGCTGCGTCGTCTGGACTCCTGAGCAGGAAATGAATGCGCTCCCCAGGACGGATTTGTCCTAACAGATGCCGGTCCACGCGGGCCACTTGCAAGATGTGTGGATAGCCGCCCGTCGTCTGTGCATCCGGAAGCAATACGAATGCCGCGCCTGCTGGCGTCAACTGTACGGCACCGGGAAAGACGGGCGAGCTTGCCTTCATCGCGGCTTGGTCTGGCTTGGGCCATGATCCAGAGATTTCAATTCCAGTCCGGTCTGCGCGGCGGGTTGCGACGAAATCCTGATGCGCTTCCCAACCTGCAATCTTGTCTGCATCCGGCCCCGGAACACATCTCAGCGCATAACTGTGCTGGAATTCTTGCTGCATTCTGTCGGGCGTTTCCAGCGCGCTGGGCGCAATAGGTATGGTATTTGTACTGATAATATCCCCAGTCTTCAACGCTCGCCCAGCCAGCCCACCAAATCCAGCTGGTAAACAGGTGGAGCGGCTTCCGAGAAATTCGTCACCTGCAAATCCACCGGCAACCGCGAGGTATACTCTGGCGCCGGCCTCAGGCGCTCCAATCGTAATTGTCTCTCCTGCCATCACAACGAGAGTCCGATGCATTCCAACGCCGCGGTTTCCAATGTGCGCCGCCACCTGGGCACCAGTAATCGCAATTGAACAGTCTGTCCTTGCCTTGAGGGATACCATTCCGAGCGGACATTCGAGCGCACATTCATCAACCGCATTGCCAACCAGCTTGTTGGCGAGTGCCATGGAAAGCGGATCAGCTGGTCCCGATGCTGGTACACCGAAGTGGCGCATTTGTCGTCTGGGAGCCGCTTGCAATGTTGCCTGGATACCGGGCTTCAGAACTTCAAAGCTCATATCAGCGTCCCATCAGGTTCAGGCGGACACGCGTGCCTTCAGTTAAAAGGAACGGACGCTCGCGATGCAGGTCGAACAATCTGTTCGTCAGCCGCCCAATGATTGGCCACCCCCCGGGACCGGAAAGCCCGTAAAGACCCAGTTGCCCCTGGAGCAGACCAACGGATCCTGCCGCCACCCTCTGCCGGGGAACTGCAAGACGTTCAGCTTTCAAGACCGGATCCAAACCTTCGACGTAGGCAAAACCCGGTGTAAATCCGAGCATATCGACGACAAGGTCGCTTTGCGTGACCTTTTCAAGAAATGCCGCTGGTGAAAGCTCATTGCTGGCCGCCAGATGTTCAAGATCAAGTGCATTGGGACTGGACGTATCGAGGTGCAGATCCACCACCTCCCCTTCCTGATCGGAATCGGCATGAAAACCTTCAAGCCAGGCTTCCATGCGTCGAACAGCATCCTTCGGCGAGAGAGAAGCCGGATTGAATTGCGCAGCAACAATCTCCTTGCCCGGCACAACATCGACCCATTCGCCGGACGAACGGAGGGACCGCGCAAGCGGGTGTCTGACGATCCGGTCTGACGGCTGCACGGCAACGGCATCGTCACCAATGAGGAAGATCTGGAAATCCTTCATTTCCTATTGCGCCTTTATAGATACACCACGCTCCAGGAGCGCTTTCTTCAATAGCAACGCAGAGCGTGCCGCGCCTGGTGTGTCTCCATGCAGGCAAATGGTTTGCGCAGGCACGGCGATGCGCTCGCCGGTACGAGCATTCACCGACCCAGATTCTACAAGACTGAACACCTGATCCAGTTGCCGGGCTTCGTCTGTGATGACTGCGCCTTCCTCAGTTCTCGGAGTAAGTCTGCCATCTGCTTCGTAAGACCTGTCCGCAAATGCTTCTGCAACAAAAGAGACTCCGGCCTGCTGTGCTTTATGATGCAAGGCCGACCCAGGCGGGCCGATCAATTCCGGGATCTTGGTGTCCAGACAGATGGAAACCACTATTTCCGCGAGCGCCTCGCTTTTGGCGGCGTCATTGTATAGTGCCCCATGCGGCTTCAAGTGCGCCACATCGGCATTAAACTCCGAAGCAATTGCCTGAAGCGTTCGAACCTGGGCCAGAAGCGTACTCGCGAGATCATTGTCACTCAGATTCATACGTGAACGGCCAAACCCTTCCCTATCGGGGTATGAGGGATGCGCACCAATGCGCACTGCCAGGTCGCGGGCCGCGCTAACGGTAGAAGTCATCGTTTCCGTATCTCCGGCGTGCCCGCCGCAGGCGATGCTGCAACGTGTGACGACGTCCAGAATTGCCCGGTCCAGAGCCCGGCCTTCGTTGCCCGGCAATTCACCCACGTCGGCGTTTAGACAAATGAACTTGCTCATGGCCAGACTCCCAGGGCCCGCATGATGAGGCGGAGGCCAAAGCCTGCCGCGATCAGCACAACGCCGCCGCCGAGCAAGTTACTCGCCCAACCATTGACGTGGGTACCGAGGATCGACTTGCGGTTCATGGTCACAATCAGGAAAATGGCGATGATGGGCAACAAGATCCCGTTCGCCACCTGCGCAATGAGGATCAGACTGACAGGCTTCAAGCCCAGCGAAGCGATCAATGTGCCAATGGCAAGGATACCAAGCGAGATGGCGCGGAACGCGGCGCCCGTCCTCGGCAAACGCGTGACCTCGCAGACTGCATAGGCGGTGGCGAGCGGCGCGGTAACCGCAGAGGAGAGCCCCGCAGCGAACAGGCCTGTACCGACCAGCAGGCGCGCCGCGGAGCCGTAGGCTGGCTCGAGGCTCGCTGCCATATCCGCCGCACTGTGGATGGTCACACCGGAACCGAAGAGACTGCCCGCCGCTGTTGCGAGGACAAGAATGGAGATGAGGCCGCCGAAGCCGATGGAAAGCCGCGTGTCTGCGCTCGCTGCATTCAGGGCCCCTTCCCCTCCATCCGGCCATTTCTCCCGCACAGAGGCAGCGTGCAGGAAAAGGTTGTAAGGCACGATAGTCGTACCGATCAGGGCGATTGCTGTCAGCAGGCTACCTTCCGGCAAACTGGGCCTAAGACCGCCGACCAACGCGCCGAAATCCGGACGGACGAGAATGAGACTGCCCGCAAAGGCGACGCTCATGAGAAGGACGAGGCCAACAAGCAGTCGTTCCAAAAGCTTGTATCGTCCAATGAGCAGGAACAAGGCAGCAAGTAACGCCAGCCCCCACACGATGAGGCGTTGCACATTCGGAGGCCAGCCGAACGCGGCCCCAGCTCCCAGAGCTCCGCCGGACAGGTTGCCTGCCTCATAGGCCGCATTGCCTAGCGCCAGTGCTGCCAGAACCAGCACAACCGAAAGCCATTTCAGAATTGCGGGCGTTCCTGGCGCGACCAGCGCGTCGCCGAGCCCCATACCGCCCGCAATGCCCAGCCGCGCGGCCATGTCCTGCAAGATCATCGTGGCAAACGTCGCGAAGACGAGTGCCCAGATCAGGGCATAGCCGAAGTTTGCGCCGGCAAGCGTACAGGCTGTGACCGTACCCGGACCGATGAAGGCCGCGGCAACGAGCGCTCCGGGGCCGACGGAAAGCTTCATTCGCTGCGAATGCCTCGCCGTGTTTCAAGATAGGTCGCAAAGCTTGCCAGCCAGTGACCACCAGAATAGTGCGTGTCGCTTACCGCAGCGATGCCAGTCTCCTTGTGGCGGGCTGCGGCGGCCAGCAACGCGGTTCGGCGCGGGTCACTTTCCGGAAGAGCCGAGGCGATGCCCTCCAGCGCCCAGGCGCGGGAGAGGTTCACACCATCGAGGTGCACCAGCTTACCGTCAGACGGATCCAGAACCATGCCGGGCTCCAGCCAGTCGGCGCCGCCATTTACCGGTATTTGCGGCAGGAACAGGCTGAGCCAGGCGGCGTATTGCTCTGTACCCATCACACGGCGCATGACGTCAGCTTCCATCAGGCAGGGCGAGAGGAAGTCCTCGCCCGATGGCTCGTAGGAGAGCGGGCAGTTCACGTCCTTCTCATAAAAGCCCAGCACTTTCGCGGAGAGTTTTTCACGAAACGGCATCCGCTCTGCCGTGTCGGCCCAGTCGAGCATCAGGCCGAAGGCGAAGGCTGTTTGGTTATGGGTGCCAATACGTATGGGATAGACCAGTTTGTCGAGCCAGTCAGAGGTGTTTTTCTCGATCAGGTCTTCGAGTGGCGATAGGGTTTCGATCCATGTAGCCGCCTCCGGGAAGTCAGCTTCGCGCAGCTCACTCATCAGCTGGAGAAACCAGGCCTGGCCATAGGGACGCTCGAAACTCTTTCGGTCAGGCGCCTCAAAGTAAGCGAGTTCGCCGGCGATGTTCTCCGGTGTGAAGCTCTGCGACAGGGCCTTGATGATCGTATCGTGGTAGGGCGTTTCCGGATCCGTGTTCAGGATACGCACCAGTAGCCAGTGGCCGTGGACCGAGGAGTGCCAGTCGAAACAACCATAAAATGCCGGATAGAGATCGCGCGGTGCGTCGACGTCGGCATCCGAATTCAGTAGATGACCGATCTTGTTCGGATATTCCTTGTGTACGCAGGCAAGCGCGAGGCGAGCGAAGCGATCTGTCGCAACCCCTTCCCTTGGTTCCGGCAGCTCTGTGGCAGGCTGTGTCACGGCGGGCTTCTCCTCCTCGGGCGCAGGTGCACACGCCGCGAGCCCTGCCACCACAACCATACATGCGGCCAGTCTTCCGATCATCTTGACCCCCTGAACATGACTTGAAGCATCCTGCGTAACAGGCAGGACAGCGCAAGGGCAAGAAAGCCGCTGTTGAGGCCTAGATGTGGAGGACGCGGCCTTCCGCGTCGAGCACCGATTCGTGCATCATTTCCGACAAGGTCGGATGCGGGAACACGGTGTGAGCGAGGTCCTGCTCCGTCAGTTCACCTTGCCGGGCGATGACATAGCCCTGGATCAGCTCCGTGACCTCCGCGCCGACCATGTGGGCCCCCAGGAGTTCGCCGGTCTTCTTGTCGAAAACGGTCTTCACGAAGCCGTCTGGCGCGCCGAGGGCTATTGCTTTGCCGTTTCCGATGAAGGGGAAACGGCCGACCTTGATGTCGTAGCCCTTCTCCTTCGCCGCTTTTTCTGTGAGTCCGACGCTCGCGACTTGCGGATGCGAATAGGTACAGCCCGGGACATTCCACGGATCGAACTTCTCGCCATGGCCTTTGCCGGCGATCCCCTCAACGCACATCACTCCCTCATGGCTGGCCTTGTGGGCAAGCCAGGGCGGGCCGGTCAGGTCGCCAATTGCATAGAGGCCGGGCACACCGGTCTTGCCATGTCCGTCAACCACGACGTGCGTCTTGTCGATCTTTGCGCCGAGGGTTTCGAGGCCGAGATTCTCGACATTGCCGACAATGCCGACGGCGAGAATGACGCGGTCGAATTCCTGCGTCACCTTCTTGCCGTCCTTGCCGGTGATCTCGGCGGTGACGGTGTTCTTGCCGGGCTTCAGATTGCCGACCTGCGTGCTGGTCAGGATCTTCATCCCCTGCTTCTTGAATTCCTTCTCGGCGTGTTTCGAGATTTCCTCGTCTTCCACCGGCAGGATACGGTCCATGACTTCGACGACTGTCGTTTCCGAACCAAGTTCATTATAGAAGCTCGCGAATTCTATCCCGATGGCGCCGGAGCCGATGACCAACAGGCGCTTCGGCATCACGTCCGGCGTCATGGCCTCGCGATAGGTCCAGACGAGCTTGCCGTCGGCGACGAGGCCGGCTTGCGGAATGTCCCGCGCGCGGGCGCCGGTTGCGAGGATGACGTGTTTGGACTGGTAGGACGTGTCTTTCCCATCCTTGCCCTTCACGATCACCTTGGGGGCCGGCGCGCCCTTCTCCAGCCGCGCTGTGCCTTCGAGAACGTCGATCTTGTTCTTCTTCATGAGGAACTTCACGCCGTTCGAGAGTTGGCTCGCCACGCCACGCGAGCGCTTCACGACCGCTTCCAGATCAAAGTCTGCCTTGTCGATGACGAGGCCGAAATCCTTGGCATGCTTGGCGAGATAGAGCACCTCGGCCGAGCGCAGCAACGCCTTGGTGGGAATACAGCCCCAGTTCAGGCAGATGCCTCCGAGCGCGTCACGCTCCACGATGACCGTCTTCATGCCGAGTTGGCTCGCCCGGATTGCGGTGACATAGCCGCCGGGGCCGGAACCGATGACGATAAGGTCGTACTGGGTGCTCATGGAATTCCCTTCCGGCCTAGAGAAGCATCGCTTCAGGTGTTTCTACGTAACGCTTGAAGGCCTGGAGCCATTTCGCGCCTTCTGCGCCGCCGATCACGCGGTGGTCGCAGGTCAGCGTGACGGTCATGATCGTTGCGGCTTCGACATTGCCCTTGGCGTTCACAACGGCGCGTTTCTCGCCGGCGCCGACGGAGAGGATCATGCCCTCTGGCGGGTTGATGATGGAGGCGAAGGATTTGATGCCGAACATGCCGAGATTCGAGATCGAGAATGTGCCGCCGATATATTCCTGCGGCTTCAGTTTCCGGTCCCGGGCGCGCTCGGCCAGATCCTTCATTTCTTTTGATATTTCGGCAAGGCCCTTCTCTTCCGCCTCGAAAATCACCGGGGTGATCAGGCCGCCATCGATGGCCACGGCGACCGAGACATTGGCGTGCTTGTGATAGGCAATGCCCTTGTCGGTGTAGCTGGCATTGCAGTCCGGCTCGTCCATCAGGGCGAGGGCGGCGGCCTTGATCAGCATGTCGTTGACGGAGATTTTCACGCCCTTCTCAGCTGCAGCATTTATTGCAGATCGTGAGGCGAGTAGCCGGTCGATGTTGAGGTCCACATTCAGCGGGAAGTGCGGCACCTGCATGAAGCTCTCGGTAAGGCGGCGCGCGACCGTCTTGCGCATGCCGTCTAGCGGCTTCAGCTCATAGCTGTCGGGCGCATAGATCCGGTCGTCCAGCACTTGCGGCAGGATCAGGCCATCCGGCTTCGGTGCTGTTGCAGTTGCTGCAGCGGACGCGGCGCCTGGCTTCGCGTTTTCGACATCGCGCTTGATGATGCGCCCACGCGGACCTGTGCCTGAAATGGCCGACAGGTCGATGCCTTTCATGTCCGCGATCCTGCGGGCCAGCGGGCTCGCCTTGATACGTCCATCGGCGGTGTTGGCGGACGGCAGCGGCGTGGTCGCCAGCTCTTTTTTGCCCTGACTACCACCGACTTTATCGGACTTCGCCATGACTATATCGGACTTAGCCCTGCTTTCTTCGGACTTCTTCGTGTCTTCAGATGACTCTTTCTTAGCCTCTTTGTCAGGCTGCGGCGCAGCCTTCGCCTCCGGCACCTCAACCGAGGTGGCATCCTCGCCCTCTTCCGCCAGGACGGCGATCACGGCGTTGACCTTCACGCCTTCGGTCCCGGCCGGAACGAGGAGCTTCGCGATGGTGCCTTCATCCACCGCCTCGACTTCCATCGTGGCTTTGTCGGTTTCGATCTCGGCGATGACGTCACCGGAGGCGATCGTATCGCCTTCCTTGACGAGCCATTTGGACAGCGTGCCTTCTTCCATCGTGGGAGAAAGAGCCGGCATGGTAATGTTGATGGACATGGCTTCTCGTCCCCTTACTTCACGTAGCAGACCTTGAGCGCCGCCTCGACGATGTCGTCGGCGTTCGGCAGGCTCAGGGCTTCGAGGTTGGCGGCGTAGGGCAGCGGTACGTCTTTCTGGTGCACGCGGGCCGGCGGGGCATCGAGATAATCGAAGGCTTCGGCCGTCACCGTGGCGGCAATCTCTGCGCCGACCCCCATGAAGCGCCAGCCTTCTTCGCAGCAGACGATGCGGTTCGTCTTCTTCACGCTTTCGATGATCGTGTCCGTATCCAGCGGGCGGATCGTGCGCAGGTCAACGACTTCGGCGTCGATCCCCTGCTCCGCAAGTTTCTCTGCGGCTTCCAGCGCGAAACCGACCATTCGGGAATGCGCTACCAGCGTCACATCCGTCCCCTGACGTTTGATGGCGGCCTTGCCGATCGGCAGGACATAGTCATCAAGATCCGGCACCGGGAAGGAATTGCCATAAAGCAATTCATGTTCAAGGAAGATGACCGGGTTCGGGTCGCGGATGGCGGCTTTTAGCAGGCCTTTCGCGTCGGCGGCATCATAAGGCGCAACGACTTTCAGACCCGGAATGTGGCCATACCAGGAGGAGTAGTCCTGACTGTGCTGCGCCCCGACGCGGGCTGCGGCTCCGTTCGGGCCGCGGAAAACAATGGGACAGCCCATCTGCCCGCCTGACATATAGCGCGTCTTGGCGGCAGAGTTCACAATCTGATCGATGGCCTGCATAGCGAAGTTGAAGGTCATGAATTCGACAATCGGCTTCAGGCCGGCAAAGGCCGCGCCGACGCCGAGACCGGCGAAGCCGTGCTCCGTAATCGGCGTGTCGACCACGCGGCGGTCACCGAATTCCTGCAGCAATTCACGGGAGACTTTGTAGGCGCCCTGATACTGAGCGACTTCCTCGCCCATCAGGAAGACATCCTCGTCCCGGCGCATCTCTTCAGCCATCGCATCGCGCAGAGCATCCCGGACGGTCGTCTCGGTAAAGCTCGTGCCTTCCGGAATGGAGGGATCTGAGAGCACTTTGACCTCTGGTGCATCCGGCGCGGTGGCGCCTTCGGAAGCGGGCGTTTCGTCTTTCTTTTCGGTCTCAGGCACGGGACCGCTGTCAGGCGCTTTTTTAGCCGTGACGCTGCCTGCATCCTCGCCGTCTTCTGCTAGGACGGCGATCACGGCATTCACCTTCACGCCTTCGGTACCTGCCGGCACGAGGATCTTGGCGAGCGTGCCTTCATCGACGGCTTCGACCTCCATCGTCGCCTTGTCGGTTTCGATTTCAGCAATGACATCACCGGAAGAGATCGTGTCGCCTTCCTTCTTGAGCCATTTGGAAAGCGTGCCCTCTTCCATCGTCGGAGACAGGGCGGGCATGAGAATATCAACGGACATCAAAAGGCTCCGGAAATCATGTTGGTTTTCTGCACGATCTGGCGCACAGCGTCATGTGCCGCGCCCATGGCGTGACCTTCAAACAGGTCATCCGTCATCGCACTAATCCTCCACTGGCCTGAAAAGGCCCTTGAAACAGAATGCGTGGGGAACCGGCCAGTTCCTGTCTTCACGCGACCTCCGCATCTTTCAATACGTCGGTCCACAGTTCACTCGGATCGGGTTCTGGGCTTTCGAGCGAGAAGTCGGCGGCTTCCTTGACGATTGCCTTGATCTCGTTGTCGATCTTCTTGAGTTCGGTCTCGTCAGCATGCCCGACTTCAAGAATGTGCTTTTTCAGGCCATCGATCGGGTCGTGATGACTGCGCACGTCGTCCACTTCTTCCCGCTTCCGGTATTTCGCCGGGTCGGACATTGAGTGGCCGCGATAGCGGTAGGTCTTCATTTCGAGGATATAGGGGCCTTTGCCGGAGCGCGCATATTTCACGGCGCGCTCACCGGCTTCACGCACGGCCAGCACATCCATGCCGTCGACTTCTTCTCCTTCGATCTCGAAAGAGATGCCGCGTTTGAAGAGCTCAGTCTCGGCAGAGGCCCGGTCCACGCTCGTGCCCATGGCGTACATGTTGTTCTCGATCACATAGACGACCGGCAGGTCCCACAGCGACGCCATGTTGAAGGATTCGTAGACCTGGCCCTGGTTCGAGGCGCCGTCGCCGAAATATGCCACTGAGACATTGTCGGTGCCGCGATACTTGTTGGCAAAGCCGAGGCCTGTGCCAATCGGCACCTGCGCCCCAACGATGCCATGGCCGCCATAGAAGTTCTTTTCCTTCGAGAACATGTGCATCGAGCCGCCCTTGCCTTTCGACAAGCCGCCGCTCCGCCCGGTCAGTTCGGCCATGACGCCTTTCGGGTCCAGACCGCAGGCCAGCATATGGCCGTGATCGCGATATCCGGTGATGACCTGGTCGCCATCCTTCAGGCAGGCTTGCACGCCGGTCACGACGGCTTCCTGTCCGATATAGAGGTGACAGAACCCCGCGATCTTGCCCATGCCATAGAGTTGGCCGGCTTTCTCCTCGAAACGCCGGATGAGCAGCATGTCGCGGTAGTATTTGAGAATTTCGTCTTTACCCGCTTTAGTGGGTACTTTTTTTGAACTCTTGGGTTTTGTAGCCATGGGTCCTCCTGCCTATGGCCGTTATGTGGGGACTGTACCGCGGGGGCAAGCCCAACCAGCTATGTCATTTTGCAGAGGTGGTGTCCGATGCGAGGAGAACAACCTCGTCCGGATAGACAAAAGCGAGCTTCTGTCGGGCCAAGGCTTCCACATAGTCAGGGTCGACAGAACCAGGCGTCAGGCGACGGATATCGCTGCGCAAATGCTCTATTTCACCGTTGATCTGGGCCAGTTCGGCCTTCCGGTCCTGCAGCTCTATCTGCGCATCGGTCCAACGGCCAAGGCCCTTCTCCCCCGCAAAGGCGTGGTAGGCGAAGTAGAGAATCACAAGGCAAAGGCCCAAGGCCTCGAGTCGGGAGGTCATGGGTTAAAGCTTGGCGTGTTTTGGTTAAGAGAGGGTGAGGACGGCTCGCGGGGAGCCGCCCTCAACAGCTATTATTCAGCGTTGATACGCGAGCGGCCGGCATAGATGCCAACCGGGCCCAGCTCTTCCTCAATCCGGATCAGCTGGTTGTACTTGGCGATCCGGTCGGAGCGCGACAGCGAACCGGTTTTGATCTGACCGCAATTCGTGGCGACGGCGAGGTCTGCAATGGTCGAGTCTTCGGTCTCGCCGGAGCGGTGAGACATGACGGCCGTGTAGCCATGCAGATGCGCCAGTTCCACGGCGTCGAGCGTTTCCGACAGCGTGCCGATCTGGTTGACCTTCACGAGGATCGAGTTGGCAGCGCCCTTCTGGAGGCCGATGGACAGACGGTCCGGATTGGTCACGAACAGGTCGTCACCGACCAGCTGGACGCGGTCGCCGATGGAATTGGTCAGGGAGATCCAGCCATCCCAGTCGTCTTCGGCCATGCCGTCTTCGATGGAAACGATTGGATAACGGGCGCAAAGATCGGCCAGGTAAGCGGCAAACTCGTCGGAACCGAGCGATTTGCCTTCGCCGGCCAGCTCATACTTGCCGTTCTTGTAGAATTCGGTGGAAGCCGCATCGAGGGCCAGCGCGATATCTTCGCCCGGCGTGTAGCCTGCCTTCTCGATGGACTTCATGATGAAGCCGATGGCTTCGTCGGTGGAGGCAAGGTTCGGCGCGAAACCGCCTTCATCGCCCACGTTCGTGTTGTGGCCGGCATCGTGCAGCGTTTTCTTGAGGGCGTGGAAGACCTCGGCGCCCATGCGGACAGCGTCGGACATGCTTTCCGCGCTGACCGGCATGATCATGAATTCCTGGATGTCGATCGGATTGTCCGCGTGTGCGCCGCCATTGATGATGTTCATCATCGGTGTCGGCAGGACACGCGCGTTCGGGCCGCCGACATAGCGGTAAAGCGGCATGGCGGTATATTCCGCCGCGGCCTTGGCGAGCGCCAGCGAGACGCCAAGGATGGCGTTAGCGCCAAGGCGGGATTTGTTGTCCGTGCCATCAAGGTCGATCATCAGCATGTCGAGCATACGCTGATCGGTGGCGTCGAGACCGGTGAGTTCGTTGCAGATCTCGCCATTCACGGCATCGACGGCCTTCAGGACGCCCTTGCCGAGGTAGCGGTCCTTGTCTCCGTCGCGCTGTTCGTGGGCCTCATAGGCGCCGGTAGAGGCACCCGACGGGACAGCGGCGCGGCCGGTGGAACCGTCGTCCAGGGTCACATCGACTTCGACGGTCGGATTGCCCCGGCTGTCGAGGATTTCGCGGGCGTGGATGTCAATGATCTCGCTCATGGATGTCAGGCTTTCCGTGTTTTATCTGGCCAAAATGCAAGGCGCCCCCTACCCGCTGGCAGGAGGCGCCTGAAGCCTTAGTCGGCTGCGCCAGAAAGCGCAACAGCCGGTAAATGCTAGATATCGTCGCGCGGCTCGAGGACCTGGCGGCCGCGATACTCACCCGACTTCAGGTCGATGTGGTGCGGGCGGCGCAGCTCGCCGGAGTTCGCATCTTCGATGTAGGTATTCATCGACAGACGGTCATGCGCACGGCGCATGCCGCGGCGGGATTTCGATTTCTTACTCTTTGGGACTGCCATGACAGGTATCCGGAGTTGTTGCGCCAGAAGGCACATGTGAATTGGAAACGCGCGTCTTACAGAGCCGAATCGGACTTTGCAAGGCTTCAGCGTCATCCGGCCGGGCTTTTCTTCAGCCCGGCCGATCCGCCCTATTCCGTAGTTTCCTTCGCAGCTTCCGCCTGACGCAGCACACGCATCAGGTTGCCACCCCAGATCTTGGCCAGGTCTTCCTCGGTATAGCCCTCCTCAAGCAGACGCTCGGTGACTTTCGGAAGGAAGGAGACATCTTCCATGCCGGTCACACCGCCGCCGCCGTCCCAGTCCGCACCCATGCCGACATGATCCGGGCCAACCAGTTCGAGCGCGCGGAGCATGTGCTCCATGAATTTCTCAAAAGTCGAGCGCGGTGGCGGGAATTCGGCGTTGATGGCCTGCATCCGCTCCATGTAGCGGGCTTTTGTTTCATCGTCGGCGGTAAATGGGTTCACGCCCTCAAATTCGGACTGGAGTTCCTCCAGCGCGGCTCGCCGCTTCGGCGAATCTTCCAGTTCTTCCAGGTAGCCGCTGTAAGCGTTGATCTGGATGACGCCGCCCTGCGCCGCGATTTCCTTGAGGAAGTCGTCGGTGATGTTCCGCGGATGGTCGTAGACAGATTTGAGGCCCGTGTGGGTCAGAATGACCGGTGTCGTGGACAACTCTATCATGTCCTTCACCGATGCGTCGGACGAGTGAGACCCATCGACCACCATGCCCAAGCGGTTTGCTTCGCGCACGAGCTCTTTTCCGAGGTCTGTCAGGCCCGTGTCGTCAGGGCTCGTGAAGTCCGTTGCGCTACCGCCGAACTGGTTGTCACGAAAGTGGATCAGGCCCACCATCCGAACACCCTTGTCATAGAAAGTCTTCAGATTGGAAGCGTCGAGCATCAGCGGATAGCTGTTCTCGATCGACTGCAGGACCACCTTCTTCCCGGAGGCCGCAATGCGCTCCGCATCGTCAGCGGTATAGGCCAACTCGAACGCGTCGGGATGATCCGCCACCATTTTCAGGATTTCGTCCTGGCGCGCGGACGCCGCCTTGAACGCCGCATCATAGGCTTCCTCTGTCAGAGGCCCCTGAGGCGTAAAGATCACCCAGAAACCGCCATCCAGGCCGCCGCGATCCATCTTGGGCACGTCCACCTGCACAGAACCGATCTCAGTGGGATTGTCCGCCATGATGTCGAAATCCGGCTTGGACAGGTTGGCTGGCGTGTCGAGGTGGGAATCGAACACCATCAGGCTTTCGTGAATCTCTGCCGGTGTGGCGGCCTCGACGGCTTCGTCGGGCGCGGTCGGTTCGGTTTCAGCGGCTTTCGGGGCACAGGCACCCAGAAGTGCGATGGCTGACACAGCCAGGAGCATTTTGCGCATGTGAGTCTTTCCTTCCAATGCTGCGCGAACCGTAGAGGCTCATGACAGCGTGGCAAGAAACCCGGCAGCAGAAAAAGGCCGCTCCCGGGGGAGCGGCTAAGGTTTAGCAAGAAGGACGTCGACCTGATGCCTTTGCAAGCAGCCGAGGCTCCCGGCCGACATCGATATTTCTAGCGAAGTGAGTCTGAACAGGATGGCGGCCCACTTGTTGTGTTCCGTTCACCTTTCAGGCGAGTGATCAAACGGGCATTACAACCAGTTCACGAATCGGTGTCTGCGCGCGTGAAAATGGCCTCCACACTCCGCAGGTTCATACCGTTCTTGAGGTAGTTCGCGGGTGTAAGATTGACCGCCTTGATCATTCCTCGCTCGATCTTTGTCCGATTGCCGGACTCGTCCGGAACGAGATCAAAATCGATGATGTTGACGCACCCGGTGTCCTGCTCAAACCCCGCACTGGCGCCGAGCGGCGCACCAATGACCGACGCCAGCACCATCCGGTTCACGACTTCATGTGCCACGACCAATGCTGACGCCCAGCCCGGTCGCATCAGCAGGTCTGTCAGACCGTCCATGATGCGAACCATCGCGTCGGAGAATTTCTCACCGCCCGGCAGGAATTCTGCGTCAGGTTCTCCTGCCTGCTCGAACAGGAAAGTCATCGTCGCCGCAAGATGCTCTGCGGAGCTGAAATTGATGTATTGGCCGGACCGCAACTCCTGGAACCGTTCTTCGACTTCCAGTTCGGGTGCGTCCGGGTGTTCCGCCAGCACGATTTCGGCTGTCTGGCGCGTCCGCTTCAGACCGGAACAGATCGCAAGATCAAAATGAACCTCCGACAAGGCCGCTCCCGCCGCCTTCGCCTCTTCTTCACCCTCAGGGGTCAGGCTGACAATGGACGGGTCGCGCGTCCGGCGGACTTCTTCAGACGTATAATCAACGAAGCCGTGCCGCATCAGATAGATGCGGCGCCGGCCTGTCGTTCCGGGAAGTGCACTCATCCCCGGGAAACGCCCCAATCCTTCAGGATTTCATCCGTGTGCTCACCAAGTCCGGCCGGACGGCGTTGCACTGCGCCGGGCGTTTCGGAGAAACGCGGCGCCGGCGCTGGTTGAACCACACCTTCGAGTTCAATGAACGTATCGCGATCGGAGTTGTGCTTGTATTTCGGGGCTTCGGACATGGAGAGAACCGGCGCGAAACAGATGTCGGTGCCTTCCATGATTTCGCACCATTCGTCGCGCGTCTTCGTCTTGATGACGTCCATGACCTTCTTCTTGAGTTCCGGCCATTTGGACTTGTCCATCTGGGCGTCGAACGCCGGATCGGTCAGCCCCGCCTTCTCACGCAGGATGGCGTAGAATTGCGGCTCGATGGAGCCGAGGGAGATCCACTTGCCATCGGCACACTCGTACGTATCGTAGAAGTGCGCACCGCCATCGAGCATGTTGGCTTCGCGGTCGTCGGTCCAGATGCCCGCAGCCTTCATGCCGTAGAACATTGCCGCAAGCGATGCGGCACCATCCGACATGGCGACGTCGATGACCTGGCCTTTGCCGCCATTCTTCACATTGATGATCCCTGCCAGAACCCCCATTGCGAGATAGAGGGCACCGCCGCCGTAATCGCCAACGAGGTTCAGCGGCGGACGCGGACGGCCGTCACCATCACCCATGGCATGGAGGGCGCCTGTGATGGCGATATAGTTCAGGTCATGGCCGGCGGAATGAGACAGCGCGCCGGTCTGGCCCCAGCCGGTCATGCGACCGTAAACGAGGTTCGGGTTGCGGGCGAGTACGACATCCGGTCCCAGCCCATTACGTTCCATAACACCCGGACGGTAGCCTTCGATCAGGGCATCGGCCTGCTCGAGCAGTTTCAGGGCGACTTCAATGTCTGCCGGATCCTTGAGGTTGAGACCGATCGAACGGCGGCCGCGGCTCGTCACGTCAGCGGCGCGTCCCGGCCGGCCATCTCCCGGACGGTCGATTCGAATCACGTCCGCACCCATGTCTGAAAGGAGCATGCCGCAGAAGGGGCCAGGGCCGATTCCCGCAAACTCTACGATTTTCACTCCGCTGAGAGGTCCCTGAGCCATCTCCATACTCCCTTTCTAAGCCGTAATCTCGGTATTAGCAGATCATTAAGGCGGCGCGCTCCAAAAGGAAGGGGTACCCCGACGTCGCCTGTCGCGACGGTTTCAGAGTAGCGTATGATTGATCTGTCTTTCCTCGACCCTCCCATAGAGGTCGCCGCCGCGGGCCCGCGGCTGGAGATGATTCTGACCAGACTCCGGTCTCACGGGATGCGCGCCTACCCGGCCAGCGATCCGATTGATTTCGACGCGACTGAGCCCCTTCTCATAGATCTGGAAAGCCTGCCGGTCGGCTTGCGTGAACGCGACATCCGGCTGAGCGACGGCGCAGAGCGGCGACCGCTGGTTCTGCTCACACCTGACTCACAGGTTGCCGATGGTGTCGATGCGCTGATCGTCAGCCGGGACAGCGACCTGGACATGTTGCGCCACCGGCTCGCTTCGCTGGTCCGGCGGCAGGCTCGTACGGCCGAATTCCGGATCCGCATGGAGACCGCAGAGAAATTCGGCGCCGCCGAAATCAGCCCGCCCCCCGAACGGCGCCCGGAGGTTCTGTATCTCGGAGATGGCGGCGTTGGCTTCTTCTCATTGCGAGCTGCGCTCAAGGCGCATGATATTCCAGTCACTGCGGCCCTTACCCTTCGGACCGCTGCCGACTACCTGAAATCCGGACGCTTCGCGGCCCTTCTGGCCGACCTCACCCCCGGCGGCGGCGATGCCGCCAATCATGTCGACTGGAGCCGCGCGGAAGCGTCCCTGACCGGCACCCCCCTGTTCGTCCTTACCCAACCGGGCGCGGATCTGACGGAAGCCCACCTCGCCGCATTGATGGTCAGCACCGATCTCGTCGAACAGTCTGGTGATGCCGAGGCGCTTGCCGGAAGAATTTCTCGCGCCATCAGCCATCACGCGGCAAGCGCACCTGTGTTGCCGGCACAATTGCAAGCAACTCCGTCCGTTGATCCGGATACCGGCCTCTTCCACCGGAACTTCATTAAGTCACACCTTGAGCGCCAGATTTCCCTTTCTTCTGAAAGAGGCGAACCACTCTGTGTCCTGACGATCAAACTGGATGAGGAATTCACCCCCTTGCTTCCAGAATTAGCCCGCGTGACCCGCACATGCGTGAGAGACACAGACTGCATTGCCCACTTTGGCAACGGAACGGTCATCGTGTCCGCGCCTCTGACTCCCTATCGGGGCGCCGTGCGGCTAGCAGAGCGACTCATGAAGGCCTTCGCGCGCAACTCTGCGCTTGAAGGCCTGCGGCTGAGCTGGCGAGTCGTTGAGAAGCGGTCCTACCATACGGCAGGCACACTCCTGGCCGAGGGACTGTCCGGTCCGTACACACGTGAATACGCCGCCTAGGCGCCAACCAGGCCCGCGACTGCTTCCAGTTCCTTGAGGAAAGCCCGGACCCGGCCGAGCCGTGTGGCTGCATCGCCGCCCGTAAATGAGTGTACCAGCTTCGAATCCGGCCGAAGGCGCAAGACATTCGGACGGGAGCGAACAATTTCCATCAGGCGTGCCGGATCCAGCACAGTATCCTGCCGGAAGGCAAACACAGCGCCCTTGTCCCCTGCATCGAGCTTTTCGATGCCGAGCGATTTGCACTGAACCTTGATCGCGGTCACTTCAAGAAGCTGCTTTGTTGCTTCGGGCAACGGGCCAAACCGGTCGATCAGTTCCGCGGCAAAGCCTTCCCGTTCCTGGCTCGTCGAGATCTCTGACAGGCGCCGATAAAGCGACAGGCGGATCGACAGGTCTTCGACATATTCTTCCGGGATCAGAACCGCGACACCCATATTGATCTGTGGTGACCAGTCGTCGGCCACGTCATCATCACCCTGTGCACCAGCTTTCAACGCGTTTACCGCGTCTTCCAGCATGGACTGGTAGAGCTCGACGCCAACCTCACGCACATGTCCGGACTGCTGGTCTCCCAGCAGGTTACCCGAGCCGCGCATGTCGAGGTCGTGGCTCGCCAACTGGAAACCTGCCCCAAGACTGTCGAGCGACTGAAGCACACGCAGGCGGCGTTCTGCCGTCTCGGTGATGACCTTGTCCCGTGGCGTGGTGAAATAAGCATAGGCGCGAAGCTTCGACCGGCCGACGCGGCCGCGCAACTGATAGAGTTGGGCTAAGCCGAACATGTCGGCGCGGTGAATAATCAAGGTGTTCGCACGCGGAATATCTAGGCCGCTTTCAACGATCGTCGTCGACAGAAGGACGTCGTACTTGCCTTCATAGAAGGCCGTCATGATGTCTTCCAGTTCACCTGCGCCCATCTGGCCGTGCGCGACGATGAATGACACCTCGGGTACGTTCTCAGACAGGAACCGTTCCAGCTTGTCGAGATCCTGGATGCGCGGCGCCACAAAGAAGGCCTGTCCACCGCGATATTTTTCTCGCAAGAGTGCTTCGCGAAGTGTGACCGTGTCTTCCTCAGTGATGTAGGTCCGCACCGATAGGCGGTCGACAGGCGGCGTTGCGATGATTGAGAGATCACGGATACCCGTGAGCGCCATCTGCAGCGTCCGTGGGATGGGCGTCGCCGACAGTGTCAACACGTGAACATCCGCCTTCAGTTCCTTCAGGCGTTCCTTGTGCTTCACACCGAAGCGCTGCTCTTCGTCCACGATCAACAGGCCGAGGCGCTTGAACTCAATGCCCTTGGCGAGCAGCGCGTGGGTTCCGACAACCACATCCACGTTGCCGTCGGTAAGTCCCGCCCGGGTTTCCGAAGCTTCTTTCGAACCGACAAGGCGTGACAGGTGGCGGACTTTGAGAGGCCAACCGGCAAATCGCTCCTCGAATGTCTTGAAGTGCTGGCGCGCCAGCAAGGTCGTCGGTGCGATAACCGCCACCTGCTTGCCGCTCATCGCCGCGACGAAGGCGGCGCGCAGAGCAACTTCAGTCTTGCCGAAACCGACATCGCCGCAGACCAGACGATCCATCGGCCGGCCTGAACCCAGGTCTCCGAGAACGTCTTCGATGGCATTCAACTGATCGTCTGTTTCCTCGTATGGGAAGCGTGCGGCAAACTCCTCATAGATGCCCTGCCCGGCATTCACCGCATCGGCACGCTTGAGCTCCCTTGCTGCAGCGATCGCCATCAGCTCTGCTGCCATCTCCAGAATACGTTTCTTGGCTTTGGCCTTGCGGTTCTGCCACCCTGCACCACCGAGCCTGTCAAGTTGGCTTTCAGCCTCCTCGGACCCGTAACGCGAAATCAGGTCGATGTTTTCGACCGGCAGGAAGATCGTGTCTCCACCCGCATACTCCAGCTGGAGACAGTCGTGCGGTGCACCTGTGACTTCCAGCGTCTTCAGGCCAACATACCGCCCCACCCCGTGATCGACGTGAACGACGAGATCACCAGCATTCAGAGTGGCCGCATCTGTGATGAAGTTGGCTGTCTTCCGCTTGCGGCGCGGTGCGGCCAGGCGGTCGCCCAGAATGTCCGCTTCGGAAATAATAGCCAGATCACTGGTGACGAATCCCGTCTCCAATGGAATCTCGACAACGGAGGTCTCCGCTTTCCGGGCCGCCTCCAGCGAATGCACCTGGACAAGGTCTTCAAGACCATGGTCAGCGAGCACATTGATCAGGCGATCTGCAGAACCGGTCGACCAGGCGGCGAACACAACGTGACGCCCGGATTTCTGTAGGTCCTTCGTGTGCGCAATCGTAGCTTCGAAAATGTTCTCCTGGCTCATCATTCGTTCAGGCGCGAAGTCCCGCCCCCGGCGCACTTCCATGTCGTAGTGACCGGGTGCAGGTTCGGCAGGATTGAAGCGCGCAACCGCGCGGGCGCTGAGGCCTTGCTCCAGTTCCGCCGGGTCGAGATAAAGCTGCTCAGGCGCCAGCACTTTCGCTGCACTGGCATCACCGCCACCAGCTTCGAGTCTTGCCTGATAGTAATCCATCGCTTGCGCCAGGCGTTCGGCAGCCGCCTCGCCAGAAAGATGCCCAAAGCCGATCAGTGCGTCTGCGCCGATATAGTCGAACAGGGTATCCAGCGACTTGTGGAACAGCGGCAACCACGCCTCTACCCCCTGCCGGCGGATTGACGCTCGGGCCGCCTCATACATCGGATCACCGGAGGGCGGTCCGAACACGTCGAGGTATTTCTCCCGGAAGCGGCTCAGCACATCGTCGTCAAACAGGATCTCACTGACCGGCGCAAATGCCACCGACCGCGTATCGCCCGTGGACCGCTGGGATTCCGTATCGAATGTGCGGATCGTCTCAAGCGTGTCGCCGAAGAAGTCGAGGCGCAGTGGTTCGCCAGCTGTGGGCGGAAAGATATCGATGATCCCGCCGCGGATCGCATATTCGCCCTGCTCCCGTACTGTGCTGGCACGGACATAACCGTTCACGAGGAGATATTCGTTCAGCTCTTTCTGGCTGACCGATTGTCCTGCTGTCATCGAGAAGGACGACCGCCGCATCGTTTCAAGCGGTGGCACGCGCTGAACGATCGACGTCGCCGTCGTCACCACAAGCAGAGGTCCTTGCTCGGCCTCATAGCGCGACAGCCGAGCGAGTGCCGCGCACCGGCGCGCAGCGACGCTCGCTGTTGGGCTGACCCGGTCGTAGGGCAGCGTGTCCCAGCCGGGCAGATCCACCTGATCGAGGCGCGGCGCAATGAATTCGGCCAACCGCCGGGCGGTGGCCGCAGTTTTATCGTCCCGGGCGACATAAACCCCTATTCCGCCTCGCGCCTGCAGCGCCGGGATAAAGGCCATCAGGTCCGCGCCAAATGGGGCGCCGCCCAGTGCAGCCGGACCACTCAGGGATTTCAGGAGTTCGACAGGTGTCATGCCAGACCTTCAGACGCAATTAGGCCGTGAGCCCGGTCGCCGAAGCGTCTGCTCAACCGGCCTGCGCGGCGTACTTGAATGCGATCAATTGGTCCAGAACCGGGCTGCGCTGATCGTCGGAAACATCGGCTTGGCCCACCAGCCAGGCATAAACTTCCCAATCGGGCAGGTTCAGCAGCGCCTCGAACTGATCGAGTTCTGTTTCATCATAGGTATCAAGGTGTTGATCCGCGAAGCTGCCCATCAGGAGGTCCATTTCCCGGAATCCCCGGCGCCAGGCGCGGAATTTCAGCTTGCGGCGGCGGGCATCCATGGTCGGCTCCTTGGTCTGGGCAAAGACATAAGGCCTTTCCCGCCCAGGTCAAAGCGACGTTGTGCCATCGAAGGGCGCAGCATAGGTTCGCCGGAATGCGAGACGAGCGACTCTTTCCCCTGTTCGAGCCTCTGGATTCCCTCTCGGGCGTCGGGCCGAAACTGAAACCAGCGCTGGAGCGACTGGTGGACGGCGAGCATGTCTGGGACCTGCTGCTTCACCTGCCTGAGCGGTGGGTGGACCGGCGGGTCCGCGCCACGATTGATGAAACAGAATTCGGTGAGGTCGCGACAGTAAAGGGCGAAGTTCACGCTTATCACCCGCCCTACAACGACAAGTCGCCTCACCGCGTGCAGCTTTACGATGGCACCGGCTTTCTAACCCTCGCTTTCTTCCGGGCAGATGGCCGCTGGCTGCAAGGCCAGTTCCCGATGGGCAAGGAGCGGATCGTCTCCGGACGGATTGAGGACTATCGCGGCGAACGCCAGATGACCCATCCTGACTATATCGTTGATCCTTCTCGTGGACCTTTACCGCCCGCCGTAGAACCGATCTACAGGCTTACGGCCGGCCTGACGAACAAACGTGTGCATGGTTTCGCGGAACAGGCGCTCGAGCGGGTGCCGGACGATCTACCGGAATGGGCCGATATGGGGCTGGTTGAAGCCAAGCGCTGGCCCGAGTTCAAAGAAGCGCTGCAATGGCTGCACACGCCTGAAACCTATGACGACGAGAAATTTGCGCTCGCACGTGAGCGTCTTGCCTACGACGAGGCCCTGGCACGGGAGAGTGCTTTTGCCCTGGCGCGCATGGCGCGCAAGCGGCGCTCAGCGCCATCCATTCCCCACGCGGATGAGCGAATTGCCGAGCTGATACGATCCCTGCCCTTCGTGCCAACAGGCGCACAGATGCAGGCGTCCGAACAAATCGCAGAAGACATGGCGGGCACATCACCTATGCGGCGGATGCTGCAAGGCGATGTCGGCGCCGGGAAAACGCTGGTTGGTGCCATGGCAGCGGTACAGGCTGCAGCAGGCGGCTTCCAGTCCGCCTTCATGGCACCGACGGAAGTTCTCGCGCGCCAGCAATACGAAACCCTGTCCCGTCTTTTGTCTCCACTGGGCTACACCGTTGCCGCACTGTCCGGAAGAGACAAGGGATCCGTTCGCGAAGCCATACTGATGGGACTTGCGGATGGATCAATCCAGATCATTGCCGGCACGCACGCGCTTTTCCAGGAGACGGTTCGATTCCGGAATCTCGGTCTGGTCATCGTCGACGAGCAGCACCGTTTCGGCGTTGCCGACCGGATGAAGCTCGCCGGCAAGGCCGAAAGTCCCCACATGCTGGTCATGAGCGCGACGCCTATTCCACGAACCCTGGCACAGGCCGTCAATGGAGACCTGGACGTTTCGATCCTCGACGAGAAGCCCGCAGGGCGAAAACCGGTCGAAACGCGTGCCATCCCTGATACGCGGTTGGATGAAGTCGTCGACGCGGTCGGACGTGCCATCAGCCGCGGCGAACGGGTGTTTTGGGTCTGTCCGAAAGTCGATGTTGATGACGATGATTCCACAGCCGTCGGTCGCCACGCGATGCTGTCAAAACAACTGAAGGTCCCGGTCGGTTTGGTCCATGGGCGCCTTAAGGCCGCAGAAAAAGACTCAGCCCTCGAGGACTTCCGGACCGGCGCCACTCGGGTGCTCGTCGCGACGACGGTGATTGAGGTCGGCGTCGACGTCCCGGAGGCGACCATTATGGTTATCGAGCGCGCCGAAGGGTTTGGTCTTGCCCAGCTGCACCAACTGAGAGGCCGTGTTGGCCGCGGCGACAAGCCTTCCTATTGCCTGCTACTTTACCGCCCGCCGCTTGGCGAATTGGCGCGGGAAAGAATCGAGACGCTGCGGCGCACTGATGACGGCTTCGAAATCGCAGAAGCGGATTTCAAGCTGCGCGGTCCGGGCGACATTCTTGGCCTTCGCCAAGCTGGCGCGACAGATTACCGCGTGATCGACTTGTCGAAGGACGCACCATTGCTCGCCATCGCGGCGAAGGATGCCGAAGCCCTCGTCAATTCGGATCCTGATCTTGAGTCGGTTCGGGGCCGGGCTCTGCGTCTTGCGAGGGAGTTGATGGTGCCTCGGTCTCTTTCTTAGAGGACTGGCTGTTTGCCGCTTCGATAGCGGCTTTCACATCCGGGTGTTCCGGCACAACAAGGCCGGCCGACAGGATCATGCGGGCGCCTTCTTCCACGCTCATGTGCAGCTTGATGGTATTCTCTGCCTTCACGAACATGATGAAACCCGATGTCGGGTTCGGTGTCGTAGGCACGAAAACCCCAATATACTCTTCGCTGAGGTGCGACCTGACTTCTCCGCGCGCCGGTGCTGCAACGAAGCCCAGGCACCAGCTGTCCGCGCGGGGAAACTGGATCAGCACACATTCGCGAAACTGTTCCGTGGGATTATTCGCGAAAACGTCGACGAGCTGTTTGAACGAAGAATAGACCGTTCTCACAATCGGAATCTGGCTCAGCACCCGATCCGTAATGACGACAACCGATCGCCCCAGAAGATTGGTCGTAATGGCACCGAGAATCGTGAGGAACAGGACCAGCACGATGACACCGAAGCCCGGCACGGCATAATTCAGATAGGTTTCCGGCCTCAGGGATTCCGGCAAGATCGGAACCACGCGCTGATCGATGTAATTTATGAAAAACTGCAGGATCGCGAACGTCACGACTATCGGAAGCGCGATGACCATGCCGGCGAAGAAGCGCGCACGCAGCCAGGCCCAGGCACTGACACGAGGCAGTTTTTCTACCTCCAGAATGCCCATGTCCTTTTTTGGCTTCTTGGCCATCGATTGAAACTCCTTCCGGACCGCGCGTCATGCTCTCGCAAGGGAAGAGCTTGGCGCGACCTTTCTTCCCTGCAATTGTGGCGAAGATGGGAAGTAACGAACAGATCTCAACCGCGCTAGAGGGCTGGGCCGAAGCAAAATACGGCACAGGCAGTAAAGTAGGCGGTCTAAAGCGGCTATCCGGCGGTGCAAGCCAGGAAACCTGGGCTTTTCAGGTGTCGGAAAACGGGCATGAAATGCCTATGATTCTCCGGCGTGCGCCTGGAGGCGTCGAAGCGGCCCGCTCTTCACAAGCGATCGGCCTCGCCATGGAGGCAACCCTTTTAACTCATGCGGCCAAGGCGGGTGTGCCGGTGCCACCGGTTCTCGGCGTGTTCGAAGACGATCCGCAGCTGGGCCAAGCCTTCGTGATGGATCGCATAAGTGGCGAAACGCTTGGTCGAAAAATATTGCGTGACGAGGAATACTCGTACGCTCGCAAGATTTTGGCGCGGCAGTGCGGCCAGGCTCTCGCAGGAATTCACTCCATTCCGCTGGAAAACTTACCAGAACTGCCGGTAAGCGATGGCATAACCCAGCTTGAGAAATACGAATCCATCTATCGGGCTTACGATCTTCCCCGCCCTGTTTTCGAACTCGCCATTTCCTGGCTGAAAGAAAACGCGCCCACGGCCCTGCCTGTCGTTCTGGTGCACGGAGACTTTCGTCTTGGGAACCTGATGGTCTCTGAAAAGGGTCTGGCATCTGTGCTCGACTGGGAACTCGCCCATATCGGAGACCCACGCGAAGATATCGCCTGGCTGTGCGTCAATTCCTGGCGTTTTGGGCATGCCGACAAACGCGTCGGCGGATTTGGTGACCTGACTGACCTTCTGGATGCTTACGCGGCGGCCGGTGGCCCGCAAATGACCCCACGCGACATCGATTGGTGGGAGATGATGGGCAGCCTGAAATGGGGCATCATGTGCATGACGATGTATGAAGCCTTCCGCTCCGGAGCGGATCCAAGCGTGGAACGTGCAGCCATCGGGCGCCGCGTTTCAGAAACCGAGATCGATCTAGTGAACCTGCTGGAAGGAGTGCGCAACCATGCATGACGCCCCCTCTACGGCCGAACTCGTCGAAGCGGTGAAACGCTTTATCGATGACACTGCATCCCCTCAACTAACGGGCCACGCTGCTTTTCATGCCCGTGTCGCATCAAACGTGCTGGCGACCATACTTCGAGAACTGGAACAGCGGCCTGGCGCCGAGGCAGACGAAAAAGACCGACTGATTGCGCTTTTGGGTGCAGACGTGGATACCCCTCTCGATGCGCTTAATCGTGAGCTGTGCAAACGCATCCGGTCGGGGAACATGGACCTTTCTACAGATGGCCTGTTGGACCATCTAAAAACCACCACAATTGCGCAGTTGTCTGTCGACCAACCTCGTTATTCTGGGCTGGCTCTCGCGTTGCAATCACGTGGCTGAGCCACAACCGCAACCGGACACGCCTCAATGAAGAAACCTGTTCTCTGGATCGCATCCGCCCTCATCGCGATTGGTTTGGGGACCTGGCTTTGGCGCACGGTGATATCTCCCCCTCCCTTCATTGAAGTGAGCCCGCTCAGCTACACCGACTATGCCAGTTGGTCTGTGGTCCCGAAGGAAACCCCTCCGGCTGTTTGGCAGGATGGCTGGGCGACGGATGTCTTCCTTGTCGACAGCGCATCTGAATTGAAGGGCCGCACCGGCAAGCAACTCGACAAGAAAGAACAAAACGCCCGCCTTCAGGGCCGCATGCTGGAAGACGGACTTTCGGCGATTGGGCCTGTTTATGCCCCCCTGTATCGCGCAGACGCGAAAGGAGACGATCTGGCCCGCGCGTTTCTGATCTATCTCAGGAAACACAATCACGGACGCGCGCTGGTCATCGCATCGGATACGGCGCTCCCCGACGCATTGTTGGCCGAGTTGGAACTTGAGCCTGAATTGATGGAACGCTTTGGGGGCTTCTACCGGATCGGAAAGAAACCCGAAACGCTCTCGCTGACCGACAATCCAGAAACGTCAGTAGAGACTTACTGCCCTTCTCACCTGACTGAGAGCGCCGCGTGCGTGAAGGATATCACCACCGTCCGTAAAGGTGGTTTTGCCGTGCTCGCTCCGGACTCTTCCGTAACAGAATCCGCTGCAGCGTTCGGTGAATGGCTGAATGCAAACGCATCGCCCATGGCTGAACCGTTGGGTGATCTCGAGGAAGTTGAGATCGTTGATATCCGCCGGCCAGGCGACACGGATGAGCGCCGCGAGAAAAAGAACCGCGACTAGGCCGGCTTGTTTGCGTCCGGCGAAGCTTTTTTGAAAGCGTCCAGTTCCAGGCACGACTTATCCAGCGCCAACAGCCCGGGAAACGCGGACAGGTCCATATCGAACCGGCGGGCATTGGCGATCTGGGGAACCAATGCGATCTCTGCCATCGTAGGGGCATCTCCGAAAAGAAAGCGGCTACCGCTTCGCCCGGCTGCAAAGGCTTCCAAGGCCTTGAACCCACGACGGATCCAGTCATGGTACCACCGCGTGACAGACGCATCGTCAGCGCCGAATTCATGACGCAGAGTGGAAAGAACCGCGAGATTGTTCAGCGGGTGTATATCGCACGCAATCGTATTGGCGAATGAGCGTGCCTGGAGGCGGTCCCATGGATCGTGTGGAAGAATTGATGGCTTAGGGTAAGCTTCTTCCAGCCACTCCAAGATGGCAAGCGACTGTCCTGCCCGCTGTCCGTCCACGTCGAGCGTCGGAACGCGCATCTGCGGATTCACGGACTTATACTCGGCTGATTTCTGTTCATCTGATCCTGGAGCTATATTCACCGGAACCTGCTCATAAGAAATGCCTTTGAGGTTCAATGCGATGCGAACACGGTATGCAGCAGACGATCGCCAATAATCGTAGAGACGGATCATGCCAGTTCCTCCAATTCGAGTACGTCGAGCAACGCCTCTCGCGCAATTCGGCACTCGTCGGCAAATGACGAATCCGCGAGATCCTCTGGAGCAAGCCGGTCGCGATAAGCCGTACGCACCACTGCCTGCAAGGCGTCGATCCGTTCCTCGGTCAGCAATACTCCCTGGTGACAGGCCGCTAATTCAGCGTCTGTCATGACGACTCGCAAACGCAGGCAAGCGGGCCCGCCGCCATTTCGCATGGATTGGCGCACATCTACATACTGAACCCGGCCGATCGGACCGTTGCCGGCAACCAAACGCTCGCAATAGGCCCGAGTTGAATCGGTTTCCTGCACCTCAGTTGGCGCAACCAGCACCAGCCGGGATTCACCCGGCATAACCAGGAGCTGAGAATTGAACAGATAAGAGCGGATGGCATCTTCCAACGAGACTTCGCTGTCCGGAACCATCACCGGTTTCAAGTCAAACAAACCGGTTGCAGCAGATCGAAGCTCCGCCAGTGTTGCTTCAGTATCTTCGAACGCTGCCTCATGGAAAAACAAGGTGTCGGCGGCCCCCACACACACCACGTCGTTATGGAAGGCTCCCGCATTGATGGCTTCTGGTGATTGGCGAACGATAACTGCGCGATCTGGTTTCAATCCGTGAGCACGTGCAATGCTCTCAGCGGATAGTCTGGTCTGCCGGGCCGGAAACCCGGCCCGGTCTTCGCCCGGCTCACGGCCATAGACGAACAGTTCCACACCCGGTGCGCCATGCGACGCACACAGACGGACATGGTTCGCCGCGCCTTCATCCGCAAAGTCCGGATGCATCGGAAGAGCGGCATGAACCGAAAAATGCTTATCATCACCGAAAATCGCCTGCAGCGAGGCCGTCGTGTCCGGATGCTCCAGAGACCTGTGCAACATCGTGGAGAGATTTGCTGCCGTCAGATGAAGGCGTCCATCCTGTGTATCCGCCGATGGCGACACCGTTGCGGCATTGGCCGTCCACATGCTGCTGGCGGAATAAGCCACTTTCAGCAATCGAGGCGCCCGTTTGGCGGCCTGGTCGATTATCTGCTGGTCTGTGCCGTGAAAGCCCGCTGAAACAAGAAGATCAAAGTTTGGGCGCGGAAGTGGCGGCAGGACACCCTGAGTGAGCCCTGCCCTGACCAGCGTCCGCATCTTTTCCAGCCCCTGCAGCGCTGCCTCGCGCGGATTTGAAACATCGCCGGCGTTTCGGGAACTCGCAAGATTACCGTCGGACAAACCACCATAATTGTGGCTCGGCCCGATCAGGCCGTCGAAATTGACTTCCCGTGCGCTCACTTTGGGAATCCCTGGGCAGTCATTCGCTCTGCCTTGTCAGATACCTGGCTCGCCTGCGGCCATGCACAATAATCTGCCGCATAATACGCACCCGGACGGAAATTTCCGGAAAGACCCGGGCCACCAAATGGCATGGCGCCGCTGGCGCCCGCAGTCGGCCTATTGCGATTCAGGATGCCGGCACGCATGTCATGGTGCGCCCTGACCCACAAAGTATCATCATCACTTACAAGCCCACCTGAAAGCCCGTAGCGGGTGTCATTGGCGCGCTCAATCGCCTGATCAAAATCCGAGACGCGAATGATCTGCATGACGGGCCCGAACAACTCCTCATCCGGGACGTCTGTGGCGTCGGTTACATCGATGACACCTGCGGAGACAAAGCCGCCGCCCCTCTCCAGCCGATCGAGCGCTTTCAGTGTCCGTCCGCCGCGGGCGAGCAGCATGTCCTGGAATACCGCAGCATTCGTGGCCGCTCTTTCAGAAACCAGCGGTCCCATGAACACGCCTTCTTCGTTCCAGGCACCTATCTTCAAACCTTCCGCGCGCGCAACGATCGCATCGGTAACCTGGTCTCCCCATTTTCCTTCAGGGAGGATCACCCGGCGCGCGCAGGAACAACGCTGTCCGCTTGTCAGGAATGCTGATTGAGCCGCGATGTCGGCGGCGGCGTCGACATCCGCCGGATCCCAGATAATCAGCGGATTGTTGCCGCCCATTTCGAGCGCGAGAATTACTTCGGGACGACCCGCAAAGTGTTTGTGGAAAAATACCCCCGTTGCCGCAGAGCCGGTAAACAGCAGACCATTTATATCTTGGTTCAGCAGCGCGCCGCCGGTGTCACGTCCGCCGTGAACAATGTTGAGACACCCTTCTGGAAGTCCAGCGGCGGCAAATGCCTCAGCCATATGGAATGCCACACCAGGCGCCAGCTCAGAAGGCTTGAACACGCACGTATTGCCCGCAAGAAGCGCCGGCACAATGTGTCCATTTGGCAAGTGGCCGGGAAAATTAAATGGACCAAACACGGCCATGACGCCGTGTGGTCTGTGTGTCAGGTGAGATGACCCAAAGGCGGCCTCAGAAAATTTCGTTCCGGCACGCTCCACCTGCGCTGCGATTGAAACAGCCACTTTAGCTTTCATGGTCGCGGCTTCAGAGATAGACTCCCACAGAGCCTTGCCCATATCGCGGCTAACAGTTTCAGCGATCGCATCGGCGCGCTTGGCGATCTCATCTGCATAACGCTCCAGGATGGCCGTTCGGTCAGACTGAGGCAGCCGGCTCCAATGCCGAAAAGCCTTACGAGCCGAACTGACCGCCTCATGAACTTCAGATTCATCGGCGCCGTGCCCTTCCCAGACAACTTCCCCAGTCGCAGGACAGTGGTTTTGGAAATGCGCAGCCTTTCCGGCACGCCAGCGACCGTCGATATAAGCACCATTCATTACGACTTGCTCCGTTGCCAGATGCGCCCTTCAGCGCCTGGCTTCAGTTTGAGGATCTCAAGGGTATCAGGGCTGACCACCGCAGTATCCGGGTCTTTCAGAATGCTCTTGGCAAGGCTCGCCCGGAATTCCGGTAGCGTGTCACTTGATGCCAGCCCCTGCACCGCAGCAGGATCAGCATCGACGTCACCGGCTTCAAAACGTATACGGCAGCTTTCCTGAATTGTCCGTATGTGCCGGCGTTGTGCCGTCACAAGCGGCCCCCCGTCAAATATGTCCACCGTTCGGTCGAACTCGAAACCTTCCCATTGCAACAGCTTGTAGGCACCGACACCATCGGAATGGCATCTGCCGATCACTTCGCGCGCTTCTGGTGGCAACAGATCGACATAGATCGGATACTTGGGCATCAAATCCAGGATAAATTGGTTATCTGTCGTGGCGGACAGCCGATCCGCTTCGGTGAAGTCCATACGGAAAAAATGCCGTCCCAGACACTCCCAGAATGGCGACCGACCTTCATTATCGACGACGCCCCGCAGCTCCGCGAGCACTTTGTCACCAAAACGATCCGGGGCAGCCGCCATAAGCAGATAACGTGACTGCGCAGCTAGACGCCCCGCCCCGCCACCGCGGTGCTCTGGTTTCAGGAACAGGGTTCCGACCTCCGTATACCCCACATATTCATTGGTCAGGACCAGCGCATCCATATCAAAGCGGAGGTTTCCCGCCGCCTGGCTGGCCTGCGCCAGTGTAATCACGCGATAATTGAAAAACGGCTGGTCAATACCAGTCCCCGCCTTCACAGCGGAGCAACCCACCACTTCACCTGTCTCTGCGTCTTCCATCATCAAGAGATACTTGCCGTACTCTATCCGATGGAGGCGCCCAAGGAATGCATCGTCGGACTTTTGCAGACGTTCCCGCAAAATCTGCACATCGACCGGAAGACTGGTAAATCCGGGTCCGGACAGTTCGGCCAGTTCAATAAGCGACTGCAAATCACCCAGCCGCGAGGGCCGCATCACATAGTTTACTGCCATGATCAGTTATCCATCAGCGCTTTGATTCCCGCGCCATCCAATCTGCCATCCGCGAGCCTGTTCAGAAGGAGCGCCGACAAGATCGCTCGCTCCGAAAAACTGCTCGTAAGCACATATTCTTCATTGGAGTGAATGCGTCCGCCCATGACACCCAATGTGTCTACGTTCGGCACCCCCGCTGCGAAGATATTGTTACCTTCGCACACGCCGCCGGTGTCTTCGAATACGAGGTCCAGACCAATCGCCTGCCCGGTCGCCCGAACGGCATCGAAAAGGGCCTGCTGCGCAGCATTGCGAGGCTTGGGCGGCCGGTAGAATCCGCCATGCAAATGACCATGAATTCCATTCCGCGCTGTTGCCCTAGCGAACAGGCGTTGTACTTCCTCGGTTGCCCAAGCCGCTGCATCTGCATCAGGAGCACGCGCGCCAAAACGCACAATCGCAAGATCGGGTACGATGTTTACCGGACCTCCTCCATCAATGGAGCCGACATTCAGGGTTACGCCGTCTCGCTGACCGTTTAACATCTCGAGCCCGACGACGAGTTCGGCGGCTGCTTCGATTGCACTACGGCCTTCGTCCTTCGCCCGGCCGGCATGGGCAGCCCGACCATGCAAGACGATGTCGAACACGGCAGACCCTTTTCGTCCGCCAGACATGGCACCTGTGTCCATGCACGGTTCGTAGGTCATCCCGATATGCGCCCCCGAACGAGCGGCTTCGGTCAACGCGCGGGCACTGGCAAAATTTCCGATCTCTTCGTCCGGTGTGATGACGATCTGGTATCCAAGCCGGTCTTTCAGCGAACCGGCCTCGAAAGCAAGGAGCGCTTCCCGCATGACGCAGAGACCGCCCTTCATGTCCGCCAGTCCAGGGCCATTCAGACGTCCGTCACCAAGATCACGGATCGTCTCAAACGTTCCCGGCGGGAAGACGGTGTCATAATGCCCTGACATGATCACCTGAACGGGCGCATCTGGCCGGGCGGAGACACGTATGACCGAAGAGGTTTCTGTCGTCTCGGTCTCCCCTGCATCATTCACCGACTCGAACGGGTCACCTGCTTCAAGGCGAACCTCTGCATCAAGTTCTGCAAAAGCATCCGCCAGAATAGGCGCCAGCTTCCGCAATCCATCGACGTTCCAGCTGCCTGTGTTGATGGATGCCCAGCCTTGTGTCTGGGAAATCATGTCGGAAGCGCGCGATTTGAGGCGTTCTCGCGCCGCCTCATCATCGTGGCTCAATGTGCTCAGATCAATCATGGCTCTTGGTTTCACAGGAAACGATTTCCGGCAAGGCCCCGTGCTGGAGGCCAAAACAAAAATGGCCCGACGCAATGCCGGGCCATTCTCAATTTCTTGCGTAAGCCGTCTTACTGAACGGTGATCACGACTTCCGAGCGGCGGTTCAGCGGCTCGCGAACACCGTCGCGGGTTGCTTTTGCCAGTTCGGTTTCGCCTTTGGCTTCTTCGGTGATGAGCGAAGCATCGATGCCACGGGCGATCAAAGCCTGACCAACGACATCAGCGCGGCGCTGAGACAGACGCTGGTTGTAAGCGCTGGCACCCGACGTATCGGTGTGGCCGGCGATGCTAACCGAGCTGGTCGCACAGCTTGCTTCAGACTGAATGTTCGCCACAGCCTGATCGATCACGGCAGAGGCCTGGCTCGTCAGATCAGCGCGATCCCACTCGAAATACACCACGAAGCTCTGGCCGAGATCCGAGCAAACCACTTCCGGACCGGTCGAAGCCTCGGTTGGAGGCGGCGGAGGCGGCGGAGGCGGAGGCGGCGGAGGTGGCGGCGGAGGCGGAGGCGGCGGAGGTGGCGGCGGCGGAGGCGGCGGAGGCGGAGCTGCGCCGAACGCCCAGCGGAGCCCCACAGTCGCTACGTGATCCGTGTAGGTGCCGTCGTAATCCGTGCCATCCGAAGGATTGCCAGCGAATTCCAGATCGTCAGCAACAAAGTACTTGTAGCCGAGATCCAGGGTCAGGCGGTCGGAAACTTTGTAACCAAGACCGAGCAGACCTTGGTAGGCAAGCGTCGTATCGGTTTCGTTGAAGCCGTTAACCGCAGCCCAGTTGCCAGCGGTGCCGACATTGAGGTTGCTGGCTTTGGCATTCAGACGTGCACCGCCGACACCAAGACCGATATACGGCTGAACTTTACCGGCACGATTGAAATCGTAGAAGCCGTTCAGCATGAAATCGGCGATTTGCAGGTTACCATGCGGATCTGACGCAACGCCTGTCACACCCATGCCGAAATCGGACGGAACGTTGAGTTCACCGCCACGGTAGCCCAGCGCACCTTCAAGGCGGAAGCCATTGTCAAAATTGTAGCCGAGCCCCAGCTGGCCGCCGAGCATCTCGTCGGAATCCGAGCTGCCCTGGAGCGAGCCAGGCACATCTTGGGTCACCGGATCGTGGTCCAGCTCACCAGAGAATCCATATTGGACATCAGCGCGGCCATACCAGCCGTCGTCCGCGTGGGCGGCGAGACCAGCCGTCGCGAACGCGGCCGCGGCTGTCGCGCACATAAGAGTTTTCTTCATACTCAATCCCCTTTTATGTGCCGAATGACGGGATTGTCCTCGGCCGCAGGTTCATACGGGCAGACTGCCCGATGATTCCTGATTAAACTCAATTTACTCTCGCTGCGAGCCCCTTTAGGAGTGAAGGCCCCGAAACGGCAGGGTTTTTCCACCCACCGCGTCCCTTTTGCAACAGATTGTATCAAGTGCGTCAAATTACGCGCGGGACAGAAATTCGTTCCATGGCGCACGGGATAAATGAGGTTTGCACGTGATATTTGTGGGAGAGATGGTACCGCCTCCCCGGTTCGAACGGGGGACCTCTAGATCCACAATCTAGCGCTCTAACCGACTGAGCTAAGGCGGCACTGGGGTTGGCAGATACAACCCATAAAGTGAGGATTCAAGCGTGACCGGCAGAGGTTGGAGCCGAAATCCCCTATTATTCCGTCAGACTTTGGTGACCTGTTCGAATTCCAGATCCACAGGTGTCCCACGTCCAAAAATCGAAACGGTTACCTTGAGGCGGCCATTGGCTTCGTCGATCTCTTCGACAGCGCCTTCGAACCCCTGGAAAGGACCGTCGTTGACCTGAACCTGCTCACCAACTTCGAACGAGATTTTGGGACGCGGACGATCGGCATCCGAATCAGTCGCAGTGCCAAGGATGCGATCCACTTCACGCTGGCGGACAGGGAGCGGCTTCTTTCCACCTTCGGCACCGAGGAAGCCCGACACTTTCGGCGTATCCTTCACGAGGTGGTACACATCGTCAGTCATGACAGTCTTGAGGAGCACATAACCGGGGAAGTGCCGGCGCTCGACGGTCTTTTTCTTGCCGCGTGCGACCTCTACCACTTCTTCAGTCGGAACCTGAATGTCCTCGATCAGATCAGACAGCCCCTTGCGCTGGGCTTGTTCCAGAATCGTTGCCGCCACCTTCTTTTCGAAGTTGGAATAGGCATGGACGATGTACCATTTCGCTTCAGCCATGGGGCCAGCGCACTCCTTGAAATACGTCGGTCACCAGCCCTTAGAGGCCAGTAATCGCTTTAACAAACAGGTTGATCAAGAAATCAGCGGCAAACAGGAAGAGCGCAATGAGGACTGACATCACGACAACGAAAATCGTTGCCTGAACCGTCTCCTGACGCGAAGTCCAGGTCACCTTGTTCCCTTCCGCGCGCACCTGGCGCAGGAACGTAAAGGGCCCGACCCGTTTCTTCTTAACCTTATCGGCCATTCCGACACTCTCTTGAAAAGCGGGGAGTTAGCGGTTTTGAGCCGCTACGTCCACGCCTAAACTACACCAATTTCAATGTGAAGGCATGTGAGGTGCCTGATAGGCTCCTGCAAGGCCGTCTTCCGAAACTGCAATATCAAAGTGACAGACGACCAAACTCCCTGGCCGGCCGGCCAGCCACATCGACCTGAACCGCAAATAAACTGCCGGACAATGGCCGGGCATCCAGCTGAGGAAAAGTCATTCCTGCTCTGGCTGTTGTAATGAACATAGTCCTGAAATCCGGTCCTCCAAACGCGACGCTGGTCGGACGCGGCGCTGCAAGAATGATGACCTGGTCGACTTCTCCACCAGGTGTGTATCGAACAACCCGCGATGCGCCCCACAGGCAAACCCAAAGGCAGCCTTCCGAGTCAACCGCCGACCCGTCCGGATAGCCGTCAAATTCATATGTCGATGCAAACACCCGACGTCCACTCAAGGAGCCGGTTTCAGGATCGAAATCGTATGCCAGGATTTCCTGTTCGGTGCTGTCGCACGTGTAGAAGGTACGCCCATCAGGCGAAAACTGCATCGTGTTGGTGACCATGACAGATGGCAGGCGTAACTGGGTGAGCGTCTGGTCGGCGCCATATCTGAAATAGCTACCGCGTGCCTCTTTCTCGGCATCATCCATGGTTCCGAACCAGAATGACCCATCTGGAGCGACACCGCCGTCATTAGTGCGGTTCCCTTCCGGCTCACCCTCAATTTTGAGAATCCGGTCATATACCTCCGTAGCCGGATCGTAGACCCCTATTTCCTGGTCCCCAACCATCAGAAAATTGCCTTCGTACAACGCGAACGCACTCGCGCGCAAAGGCAGGTCGTATCGGCGAGTATTGCCGGTCCGGGGATTGTAACGATGCAGTTTGGCGCGCTTGATATCGACCCACCAGAGAAACCCCTCGGTCTCACTCCACACCGGGCCCTCACCCAGCACACACCCCGTCGGGGCGACGCATTCCGGCGCCAGCATCATCCGATCAGCCCTGCCTCTTCCGCCAATTCAAACAGACCGTCCTGTGTCGCTTCTTCCGCAGAGCATTCGTCAAATTCGGCGCCCAACGTGTCCAGCGCCAGACGATAGGATTCCATGATCGCTCCATCAGCAACGAGCGTGAGCTCATCTCCCGGATCGTAGTGCGCCGCAATGTCTGCTCCGATCAACAGTCCTGTGAGCGCCGTCTCATGATACTTTGGATCCAGGACGCCTGTCATGCGCGCTGCGCGCACAGCGAAGGGTGATGCCGCATCATCCGTATCCAATGAATATTCCACCCATTCCCGGAATATGGCCTCACTGAATTCCTGCTCAACGCCCTCAGGCGTTTTCAAGCCGCCATTAGCCAGCAACAACGCTCGTAACTCACCCGTCATTTCCGTTGTGAATCCGAGGATCTGTCCATGTTCCACCGTAACATGTTTTGTATGAGTTCCCGGAATACACACGGCGCCAATCGGGTCTTCAAGCGCGAACAGTTGTGTTTCCTCCCCTCGCATCACATCGGGCGGTGAGGCCTGTTTCAGCCCCGGAACAATATGTATGCCGTTCGACTGCACGAGGTGGCTCGGCAGGTCTGCAAGCATCATCGGAACAGGTCGGTGACCTGTATTGTGGATGCCTTGGGTTCCACCGATTCCACCGCAAGCGATGATGGGCACTTCCGGCCATTCGCTGAGCCATTCATTGATGTGGAACTTGAGGCGCCCCATCGCATCGCCGGAATGGGTGAGAATACCGTCCGGCACGGAAATTCCACCTATGACGTCCCCTTCTTCGTCAAACGCCCAGGCACGAAAAGTCGAGGCGCCCCAGTCGATGCCGATGAGAATAGTACGATCTTTCATGTATGGCGCCCCGTTATTGGCTTTGAAGATCTGCAGAACACAGGTCGCATGCCTTCACGTCTCTTGCACCGCCGGGAAAGTCAATCCATTCCGGTAATGTCGTCAACGCCGCGATCGCGGCGCATCATGGTCAGAACCAGCCCCGCAAAATCAACAGGAACGGCTTCATGGATCCATCTACCCTGTCACGCCACCAACGCGCAGCTGACGAATTCGTTCGCCTGCTTGAGATCATGGCCCGCTTGCGTAGTCCTGAAGGCGGCTGTCCATGGGATCTCGAACAAACGTTCAAGACTATCGCCCCCTATACGATCGAAGAAGCTTATGAAGTTGCGGATGCCATTGAGCGCGGTGACATGACTGAACTTCGGGAAGAATTGGGTGATCTCCTGTTCCAGGTCGCCTTCCACAGTCAAATGGCTGAAGAGGAAGGCGCGTTTGAAGCCGCAGACGTTGCGGCGGCCATCAACGAAAAGATGGTTCGGCGCCATCCGCATGTCTTTGTGGCGTCCGACGAGCGTTCCTCCGACGATCAGATCGTGGCATGGGAAGTCGTGAAGGCTGAAGAGCGCGCTGCCAAAGCCAAGGAGCGAGGAAACGCCAGCGCTCTGGACGGAGTCGCCCTTTCCCTGCCTGCGCTCCTCCGCGCCGAAAAGCTTCAGAAACGCGCTGCCCGCACGGGATTTGATTGGACCGAAGCGGACCAGATCTTCGACAAGCTCGAAGAGGAAACGGAAGAGGTCAAAGAAGCCATTGCATCCGGTAATGCAAACGCGGTCATGGATGAGATCGGAGACTTGTTGTTTGTTGCGGCAAACCTTGCCCGCCGCCTGAAAATCGATCCGGAAGCTGCCCTTCGGCAAGCCAATTCAAAATTTGAACGCCGTTTCCGCGCCATGGAAGCCTTGGCCGCCGATCGAGGTGATGACTTCAGCCAGCTAGATCTCAATGCGCAGGAAAACCTATGGCAGGCGATCAAAAAAACGGAGGTGAAGACTTAGTCCGCAGCTTCTATTTCGATCATGGGAAACTCGGACCGAAATTGCCCGAACCGGTCTGTCTTCAGCCGGACGGTCATCCATGAATCGGCATTATCCTGAACTTCGTCAGCGAGCACTTCTCCGTTCCGGTGCAGCCAAGCGCGGGCACGTCCATCCTCGGGCCTTAACAAGACCCGCACTTTCTTGGCGCTGCGGAGCAGCCCTCTCTCAATCGCTGCCTGCAGATCATCCATTCCCTGACCGGTCACGGCCGAGACCAAGACAGCGGGATGTTCTTCCTGGGTCTCGGCGGATAAAGACAACGCTTCTGCACGTTCCGGCGGCAATAGATCCGCCTTGTTCCAGGCTTCGATCATCGGCGGCAATGGCAGCCCGGTTTCCCGCTCAAGGCGGTCCAACACGCGCAGCACGTCTTCAGCCTGCTCCGTGTCCGACGGACTGGATCGATCCCTCACATGCACCAGGAGGTCTGCCTGCATGGCTTCTTCCAGGGTCGCCTGAAAGCTGTCGATAAGGTGTGTGGGGAGATCCGTGATAAAGCCCACCGTATCAATCAATGCCGCTTCTCCGAGCGTTGGCAGATCGAGGCGCCGGATCGTCGGGTCGAGCGTTGCGAAAGGCATGTCTTTCGCAAATACGTCGGCTCCGGTCAGGCGATTGAACAATGTCGACTTGCCAGCATTGGTGTAGCCCACCAGCGCAACAACCGGCTTACCGCTTCTTTGTCTACCTGCGCGCTGGACCGCGCGTGTTCGGCGCACATCGTCCAGTTCGGCTTTGAGACGAACGATCTTGTCATCCAGCATCCGCCGGTCAGCTTCCAGCTGGCTTTCCCCCGGCCCTGAAAGGAAGCCACCGCCGCCACGTTGCCTTTCAAGGTGTGTCCATGTCCTCACAAGCCGGGAGCGTTCGTACAACAGACGGGCCAATTCGACCTGCAGCCGGCCTTCCTTCGTTCGCGCTCTGAGACCGAAGATCTCGAGAATGAGTCCGGTGCGGTCGATAACCTTCACGCCAAGCTTTTTCTCGAGGTTTCTTTGCTGAACAGGTGTCAGAGCGCCATCAACCACCGCAAGCGTGCAGTGATTGGCTTCGAGGTCATCTGCAAGGCGGTTGAGAATGCCTCCCGACAGGAGTTGAGCAGAATTGACCTGTCGTACATGTTCGGGGCGAAGGAAAGCCAGTTCGCAGCCCAAAGCCTCAATCAGACCAGCAGTCTCTTCCAGCCGGTCTGCAGACGGCCTGTTTGCTGGAGTGAACCAGGGAATGATCGCGCCGGCAATTTCCGGTGCGGGGAGCCGATCAATCAGCTTGTCGCCCAACAGGCTTTATTCCTTCTCCATCTCTTCGTCGAAGAGTTGTACCGGTGCGCTCGGTGCAATCGTGGAGATGGCATGCTTGTAGACAAGCTGCGGCGGACGACCATCGCCCCGCAGCAACACACAGAAGTTGTCAAACCAAGTGACCACGCCCTGCAGCTTCACACCATTCACAAGGAAGACTGTCAGTGGCGTACGCGATTTGCGGACGGCATTGAGGAAGGCATCCTGGAGGTTCTGTTTCTTATCAGCCGACATAGCAGGTTAGTCCTGTTGTTCTTGTTATGATCGCGGGCTAACTGGATTGAGGGGCTTTCGCAAGGGCCAACCCCATCTACCCCCGCCAGAAACTGACAGAAATCGCAGGAATGATCGCCAGAATCTCCAATCTGCCCAGCAGCATTGAGAAAATGGCTAAAATTGAGGCGACCTGGTCCAGCTGAGCGACGTGTCCAACGACAAGACCTCCAGAATTGGTCAGGCAGCCAATCGCGAGGCGGATCGAGGACTCCAACGGCAAACCTGTGAACGTGAATCCTACCATCACCAGAAACACAGACAGAATATAAGCAATCAGGTAGACCCAGACGCCGATCACGCTTCGCTCATCCATTTCCCGGTCACGAAACTGGAAGCCCAGTACAGAGCGTCGATATCCCAATTGCCGGAATTCCACGCCTGCCCGGCGTGAAAGCACAATCAATCGGGCGATCTTGACTCCACCTGCGGCAGAAAGCGCCGAGCCGCCGATCAGCGCTGGTAGCACGAAAACCGGCAGTGGAACTTTGTCCCAGGTATCCGCGCTGCCCAATGGCAGGCCTGACGTGGCAAGCGCCGAAATCGACCAACCCAGCGACTCTAGGAAGCGTAGACCTGAAGCAATTGCCATCACCGTAAATATGCACACGAGCAAAGCAAATACTCGAGTTTCCGGGTCTGTAACCGCCTGCAACACGCGGCGTTCCCTAAGCGGAAGCGCGACCGCCAGGCCGAGCGCTCCGCCCATCAGGCCAATTGCCAGAATAACGTCAGCTACCGGTCCGGCATTCGCCCGACCGTACGGCGCGGGATCGACCAATCCGGTCGTCCAGACGCTCACCGCATCAGACAAGGCGCGCCCGGCGGATACGCCCGCCAACTCCAACGCCAGAACCGTGACCGTAATCGATACCACCATGATGAGGACCACCGATCGCGCGACTTTCGGCACCGCATCAAAGAAACTTGTTTCCGGCATCACAAACAGCACGCTGCGGTGAATGCCGGGTCCGCCGAGATTCAACGCCGCAAGCACGCTTGCCGCCATGATGATGGAAGCTGCCCCGCCAAGCAGGTGTAATGTTCCCCGCCAAACGATCAGGCTTGCGGGCCAGCGATTGCCTTCTACGGCGATGACAGACTGACCTGTCGTTGTCAGGCAGGCCGTGGCCTCATGGATTGCCTGGAGCAATGATGCGTTCTGAACCCCAACCACGAATGGCAGGCAGGCGGCGACAGGTGCCAGGAACCACCACAGAAGCGCCAGACCAAGCGCATCCGATGGCCGGGATTTCTGGCTGGGCTGGGGCGTCAGGAAAAGGATACTGGTACTGATGACGCTGATGCCCAGCACCATGGCGAGAAATGCAAAAACCTGCTCATTCTCTCCGTAAGCCAGCGCGGTCAGGATTGCCGGCACGCTGGAGCCGGCGAGGATCAGCATCACGAAGGCCAGGATGCGGACGACAGATGCGTAATTCATCTGCCTAGAAGAAGTCCGGACTAACGCGGAAGAATTTCTCCACTTTCCGGACCATCTCATCCTCATAGAACACGATCAGGCGGTCTTCCGTTCGCACCACAGTTTCTGGGCCGGCGATAATGACATTATCTCCGCGTACAATGGCAGCCGCGGTCACACCATCCGGCAGGTCGTCATATCCCGTCGGCTTTCCAATCAGTGATGACGACTCAAGCGTCACCCCCTCCGCCACTTCCGCTTGCCCGTCTTCCAGCGATTGCAGGCCGAGAATGCGGCCACGCCTCATGCGCAGGAGAATCTGCGAGACAGTCAGGGCACGAGGATCCAGTACGGCATCCACGCGCATGTCTCGCGCAAGGCCAGCCAGTTCCGTCGCATTGACCAGGGCCAACGTCCGTTTGGCCCCGGCGCGTTTCGCAAGATTGGAGATCAACAGGTTCGTTTTGTCATCATTGGTGATTGCAACGACGAAATCCGCTTTTGAAGCTCCAGCCTCAGTCAGGATATCTGGATTGAGCCCGTCACCCTGGATAACGATCGACCGCTTTACGCCGGCAACAGCGATGTTCGCACGCTCCGGATCATTTTCGATCAGGCGGATACGCTTATTGCTTTCACGCTCCAGCGTCTGGGCGACATACAGGCCGACATTCCCGCCACCGACAATCACGATGTGATCTGAGCGCTCGACATTCCGGTTAAAGATCGAGGTCAGGCGCTCAGCGTGAGAATCCAGGACAGCGATATAGGCGCGGTCACCTGGCTTCAGAACATCGCTGCCTTTCGGTGCACGAACGGTATCTCCAGACCCGATGCCAATTATACGAGCGGACAGGTCCGGGAACAGCCCACGGATCTGATCGACTGCCGTATCCAACAAGGGGTTGTTGTCAGTGATTTCCAGGCCCAACAGACGAACTTTCCCACGGCCGAACGTGGCTGACATGATGGCCCCCGGCGTCCGTAGACGCTGCAGAATCGCCTCACCAACCTCGACTTCAGGCGAGATCACCATGTCGATCGGCAGGCCTTCACGGGAGAAGATATTCTTCCAGGCCGGATCGATGTACGACTGGTCCCGCACGCGAGCAATCTTGAACGGCACCGAGAACAGCGTGTGGGCAATCTGGCAGATCACCATGTTGATCTCGTCGAAGTGCGTGACCGCGATGATCATTTCGCAATCTGCTGCACCAGCTCGCTTCAACACATCCGGATGCGCCGCATGTCCGGTATAGCCGCGCACGTCGAGGTCCGTCGAAACCTGGTCTACCAGCTCCGGATCTTCATCAATGATGGTGATATCGTGCTTTTCGCGCGCAAGACGCCGCGCGATGCCATGTCCGACACGGCCAGCCCCGCAGATAAGAACGCGCATTCCTCAGCCTTCCGCCGACATCAGCTTTCTTGCCGACTCGCCCCGGACGCTACGCCCAAAGCCTTTAATTTTCTATGGAGTGCAGAACGCTCCATTCCAATGAATTCAGCAGTCCGTGAAATGTTTCCGTTAAATCGCGTGATCTGCAGTGCCAGGTATTCACGCTCGAATTGCTCCCGCGCGTCGCGTAACGAAAGACCAACAAGATCAGCGGATCCTGCTTTCGCCGTCTGAACATTAGTGCCCGCATCACGTGGCAATTCATCAACACTTACTGGCCGGCTTGAATCGGATGGTGACAGAATCAGAATCCGTTCCACCACGTTGCGCAGCTGCCGAATGTTCCCTGGCCAATCCATTGATTGCAGCACTGCCATCGCTTCCTGCGAGAATGTCCGCGGAGTGAGGCCGGATGAATCAGCAATACGCTCGATGAAATAATTCACGAGGTCAGCAATGTCGTCGCGGCGTTCGGCCAGCGACGGCACCCGCAGCGGCACGACATTCAGGCGGTAGTAGAGGTCTTCACGGAAGCGCGCTTCTTCAATTTCCTTTTTCAGGTCCTTTGTGGTCGCGGACATGACACGCACATCCACGTTAACATCCGACCGCCCTCCAACTCGCTGGAAGCGCTGCTCAGTCAAGACCCGTAGGATCTTGCTTTGCGTACCCGGCGGCATGTCAGCAACCTCGTCGAGCAACAGGGTTCCGAGGTGTGCCTTCTCGAAGAGCCCAATACGGGTAGTCCGCCCCTGCGCATCCTCTTCCCCAAAGAGAGCAATCTCCATCTGGTCCGGTGCGATTGTGGCCGCGTTGACCACGATGAAAGGTCCGTTCGCGCGAAGCGAATGGCGATGAATGAGCCTTGCCGCCAGCTCCTTGCCCACACCAGCAGGTCCCGTAATCATGACGCGGGAATTTGTCGGGGCGACTTTCTCAATTGAGGTGCGAAGATTTGCAGCCGCATGACTGTGCCCAATCCAGCGCTCATCATCCCCAGCGCGGTTCCGGAGAGCGGCATTCTCATACTTGAGCGCCGCCGACTCAATGGCCCGGTCGATGAGGTGCAGCAAACGGTCTGTTTTGAAAGGCTTCTCAATGAAGTCATAAGCGCCCCGCCGGATGGCGGCGACAGCCGTCTCGATATTTCCATGCCCACTGATGACAATCACCGGCAAAAGCGGGTCGATGGATTTCAGGTATTTCAGGAGGGAAAGCCCATCCATTCCACTTCCCTGCAACCAGACGTCCAGCACAACGAGGCGGGGGGTCCGTGTACGAACCTCCTCAAGCGCCGCCTCTGCCGTTGCGGCAGTGCGAACAGAATAACCTTCGTCTCCCAGAACTCCGGCAATCAGCTCACGGATGTCGGGTTCATCATCAACAACCAGAATATCTAACGCCATCGTGTTGGCTCCTCTACGCGGACAATCTGTGGAGAGTGTGGATTGACGCCAGCCGCATCTCCATTGGCTGGTTGTATTTGTTCAGTGGCCAAGTCATGCGGCGGCAGCCAGATACGCACTCTGGCGCCGCGCAGGCCGTCCAAGCGGTTCTGCAACGAAATCGAGCCGCCATGATCCGCAATAATTCGGTTCACAATCGCGAGCCCCAAGCCAGTGCCCTTTTCCCGAGTCGTTACATAGGGTTCGAGAAGACGTTCGCGCACGTCTTCCGGAAACCCTGGACCATTATCTTCAATGGTGATTTCCAATCCGCGATCGTCTCCGCTCAGCGCAATTCGTATCTGGCCCTGTACGTCCATTTCTTCCGGCATGCCTTCAATTGCTTCAGCAGCATTTTTCAGGAGATTGCCGATGGCCTGGCCAATTAACCGCTCATCCCCTGAATAGGTTGCTTCAGCCGCAGAGCTTTCAAATTCAAAATCTATGTCCGGATTGACCACGCTTCTTGAAAAGCTTGCCTCTTGCAGCAGATCTTTCATATCGAATGGCGCAACGCTCGGCTTCGGCATTCGGGCAAAGCTGGAAAACTCCTCAACCATTCGGCCGATATCACCCACTTGGCGTAGGATCGTATCGATGCATTTTTCAAATACACCGTCATGGTCGTCTATCTTGCTTGCATAGCGTCGGCGCAAACGCTCCGTCGATAGCATGATCGGTGTCAGCGGATTACGAATTTCATGCGCGATACGCCGGGCAACGTCGCGCCACGCCATCTGGCGCTGAGCGTTGATCAGGCGGGTTGTATCATCGAACGTCAGCACGCATCCGCCTGCCGGATCTGGCGCTGTCTTCAAACGGATGTGACGGGTCGATCCGTTCCGGCTAATCTCAATAGAGGCGTCGACCGGCGAATTCCGTTCAAGTGTGTCACGCACATATCGTTCGAATTCAGGCGCAACGATCTCCAGTGCTTCGCCAGACTGAACTTCCTCAATTCCAAGGAGATCACCTGCAGACCGGTTCGCGAGCGTTACGGTCATGTCCGCATCCATACGGATCACGCCGGCGCTGACTTCGGCCAAAAGTGTTTCCACGAAACGGCGGCGATCTTCCTCATCCTCGCGGGCGCGAATAAGAGCGTTTCGCTGTTCTGACAATTGCTCTGTCATCGCATTGAATGACTGGCTGAGCGTGTAGACTTCGTCTTTCGGGCCACTCACCGGGACTCGGACGGTAAGATCGCCGTCACGTACCGTATGCGCTGCTGTCGCCAGGCGTCCGATAGGACCTGTCACTCGACCGGCGGCCTCAAGCCCGAGCCGACCTGCCAGCAACAGGATCAGCGCGGTGATTTGCGCGTACCCGATTGCGAAGATGGTTTGAAGACGGCCGCTACGCTGCTTGGCGTTCTTGTATTGCGCCAGTTGCTCCTTGGCATCGCCCAACATCGTGAACAGGTTTCGGTCGAAAGGTTTCGCAGCATAGACGTACCCATCTACTGGTTCCGAAATCCTGATCAGAGCGGTGCCAATACCTTGCGGTTCGTAGAGCGTTGTTACCACTTCGCCCTTGCGGGCTTCTTCAAAGGCATCGGGTGGCGGACGCAAACGCACCGGTGTACCCGCATTCTCCTCGGCGATAATTTCCTGGCCATCTGCGCTAACAATCGAGATCGTCACGAATTCACGATACGCCAGCGTCTGCCTGAGGCCTTCCGACAGTGCTGCCGATGCGTTCGCCGCGAAATCATCCCCCTCAATCGCCTGCCCACCGTTCTCAGCCGCCATTTGCGCTTTGACGTCCCGGGCGAAGTTTTCCACATCCAGAGCAGCCAGCCGCACGTCCACATCGAATGAGGTTTCGAAATTGTCGACATAGTCCTGGAAAATCTGCTTGTTCTTTTCCATGACGGCTTCGGCGGTATCGCCGAACCAATTGTCGAGACCACGAGTAACGACTGCGCCCAAAAAGATGCCAACAACCATTGAAGGCACAAGGGCGGAGAAGCCGAACAGCATAACGAAACGCTGAGCCAGCCGCCCTTCTCCTGCCTCGCGCGATCGGCTCCGAATTGCCAGAAATTCTCGGATGACGATCACTGCCAGCGCAAAGATCAGGACCAGGTTCAGCGCGAGCAGCCACGGCGTCGATCCAGCTGTCGGATTATCCGGGTTTACACCCGCAATCGTGATGAAGGTCGCAAACACAGCAACCAGCGCCGCAATGATGAAGAGCCCTTCGAAAAGGGCCCAACTCGCTTTGGGTGCATGCTGGCTTAGTGGGTTCGACAATCTACCGGCTCTATACAGGCCCCCCGGCCCGTTGCTCCAAGATCACACAATCGTGCCTATACGGCAACAGTGATGCACTAGAGCCACAGTTCTGGCAATCGTCAATCACTCTTCTGCAATGCCGAGTGCGTTAATCTTCGCCCGCAGAGTGTTACGATTCATACCAAGAAGCTGCGCCGCTTTTACCTTATTACCCGCCGTCACGGAGAGGGCCAAACGGATGAGCGGCCGCTCAACCTGGTCAATAACCCGTGAGTAAACAGTGCTTTCCTCGTCTTCCCGGCTGGAAATCAGGTCACCCATAATGTGACGGTGCAACAGGGTCTCGATATCTTTCTCGAAGCCACCGCTAGCGCCCTTCTGTTCGCTGGCACCCGCCCGTAGTTCACGCTCCACATCTCTAAGTGTTATTGTATCATCCGGGCTCAGCACGGCGAGACGCAGCACGAGATTCTCAAGCTCGCGCACATTCCCCGGCCAGTCATAGGCCATGATGAGATCGATGGCTGATTTGTCGAAATTCTTGGCCGACAGGCCCTGACGCTGGGCTCGGATGAGGAACGCCCTGGCAAGCTCCGGAATGTCTTCCTTCCGCAGCCGCAATGGCGGCATGGCCAGACGCACAACGTTCAAGCGGTAATAGAGATCTTCGCGGAATGTGCCCTCCTCTACCATTCGACCGAGATTGCGCCGGGTGGACGCGATCAGGCGCGCACCATTTGCGTCCCGTAGGAATTTCACGAGCTGGGTCTGAGCTTCGGCTGGCAAATCGCCGATCTCATCGAGGTAAAGTGTGCCGCCCTTCTGATGGACGGCGCCGGGTTCGCCATTCGCCCCGAACAACTGACGATTGATTTCCGCCGCCGGCAGCGCCGCCAGGTCCAGCGCAACGAACTTCCCATCTTTCGCCGATCCGAGTTGGTGGATTGCGCGCGCCGCAAGTTCCTTGCCCGTGCCGCTCTCCCCTTCAATCAGGACGGTCAGGTCCGTATTCATCACCTTTGCGATGATGCGGTAGACTTCCTGCATCGCGTCGGAGCGCCCGATCAGTGGCAAACCAGCATCACTGATGGCCTTCTGCGACTCCGGATTAATCGAACGTGCCGAAGTCTTCGGCGGCGCTTTCAGCGCGCGTTGAACCAGGCTGGTCAGCGCATCAATATCAAATGGCTTTGGGAGGTAATCAAACGCCCCTTGCTGCGCTGCGTTCGCCGCGGTCAGAATGGTGTTCTGACCACTCATGACAATAAAGGGCAGTTCAGGACGCGATAGGCGCATTGACGGCAGCAGATCGAAGATCGACGCGTCCCCAAGATACACGTCGGTGACCACTACATCACCCTCACCATTCCGCACCCAGCGCTCAAGCGCCTCCGGCGAACTGGTTGCACGGACCTCATAACCAGCTGCCACAAGCGTCTGGTTCACGATCAGCCTGATGCTGGCATCGTCCTCTGCAAGAAGAACGGTTTTATCAGCCATTAAGGCCTCCTGTACGAATTGGCAGAAGAACAGTGAAACGGGTCGTGCCCGGCTCACTGTCCACCCGGATCTGGCCGCCATGGGCCGTGATGACTTCTTTGACGATGGATAGTCCCAGCCCGCGTGCACCAGACTTTGAGCTCTGGAAAACATCGAAAATACGCGACAGCTTCTCACGTGGAATACCGCGGCCATTGTCCTCGATCGTCACGAGCATGGCGCGCTGGAGACCCACACCGAACCGCGAGCGCTTGAAAGCCAGCCCTGTCGCGTAGGCCGTACGGATCGTAACTTGTCCGCCTCCCCTGCCTTCCTGCGCTGCTTCGGCGGCATTGCGGATGATATTCTGGAAAGCCTGCTGCAGGTGATCCTCGTCTCCCAGAAGCTCCGGCAACGAAGGATCGAAATCGCGCTTGATGTCGACCTTTTCGCCAATGGCGACACGCTCGGACGCGACAACACGATCCAGAAGCGCGTGGATATTGAATTCCTTCATGCGTGGTGCAGAAAACAATTCGAAAGCCGACAAGCGATTGACCAGACGTTCGATCCGGCGCGCTTCATCGCGGATAATTTCCAGAAGCTCTGCCTGGCCCTCAACACCCTGCCGTTCCAGCAATTGCGCAGCACCGATGATGCCGCCGAGCGGGTTTTTCACTTCATGGCCCAGAATTCTACCGAAACCGGCAACACCTGCCGAAGACTCATTCCCCTCGCGGACAGCTGTTTCAACAAGCGCAATGACGAAACCTTCGTCACCGGTTGTCCGCACCCAGACATCACAGACCAAACGGGACGTAATCGTGGGTCCGGTCACGGGTGTGCCTGGAGAGGCAATGTCACCCACCTGGCGCTGAGCCCGGTCCAGCAACTCCCAGATCAGGGAGTCATGATAGATCAGCTCACTGAGGGGTTTTCCCGTAAGGGCTCTGCGGGAAAGCTGGAACAGCGTTTCCGCTTCGGGATTTCCATCCACAATTCGTCGCCGATCATCGATGACGAGCAAGGCAATAGGGGAAAGATCTGCTAGGGAACGTGCGTCCAGCAATGTGTCCACCGGCATGTCAGACGGCCTCCACGAGGTCGGGTTGCAAATATACTTGCCGCAGAGCGGCGATGAGGTCCTGCCAATCGGAAATTTGGCAGAGTTTGGAACGCAGGCTGCGGCGGTCAGCCGGAGCAATGCGCAGGTCGAGAGCATCAATGGCCGCAGAGATATGCTTGCGAACCGTCAACACCCCCAATTTCGGACCATAGAGCGAGACTGAATCCTCAATCTGCTCACACAGGGACGAAAGCTTTTCGGCGCGCGTTGGTGCATTCCAGTCGGACTGGCTCAGCGCGGCGGCAATCTCACCAACCCGCCAGGGCTCACCCATTGCGGCGCGCCCCACCATGACTCCATGCGCCCCAGAAAGTTCCAACGCCTGTGTCGCATCAGCGACTGAACCGATGTCTCCGTTGACGATGACAGGGAGCCTGACCGCATCCACAGTATCCCGCACAGCAGCCCAATCGGCTTCGCCTTTATAGAATTGGCACCGCGTTCGGCCGTGCACTGTCAGCATCCGGATACCCTTGGATTCCGCAATTGAACCCAATTCCGGTGCGTTCAGCATGGCATCATCCCAGCCCAGACGCATTTTCAGGGTTACAGGCCGACCGTTCGCCCCTTCGATGGCGGCATCCATGATTTCGCTGGCCAATGGCACGTCACGCATCAGAGCCGAACCAGACTGACCGCCCGTCACCTGACGAGAAGGGCAGCCCATATTGATATCGATAACATCAACGCCGCTCTCGGCGAGTAACTCCGCCCCGCGGTGCATGTCTTCAGGTCGACGGGCTGCCAATTGGACAATCCAGTACCCACCCCCTTCATGACGGCACGTACGACGCACAACATCTGGACGTTGCGTTGCCAGCATTTCCCCGGCAACCATCTCGGAAACCACCGCTGGCGCACCAAAATATACGGCTTGCCGCCGCATAGGGGCGTCAGTTGCGCCTGACATCGGCGCCAACCAGACCTTGGGTGCCTCGAAACTAACCATTTTTTTATTCTTGCACCTTTTTGAGACTTCGCAAGTGCACAAAACATAAGCAGCAACTCGAAGCTGCAGAAGCTGAAACAGCATGGCATAGATACAACAGGTGCCTTAGAAGGCGCTCATGACCGGATTCTCTGCAATCATCGTCGCCGGGGGCAAAGGAGCCCGCACGGGCCTTGAGCGCCCGAAGCAATGGGAAATGCTGCTCGGAAAGCGTGTGATCGACTGGTCGGTCGATACGTTTTTGTCTCATCCGGACCTGTTGGAACTGGTTGTTGTCGTAGACGACCTGACTGTCGCGACCAGCTTTCCGTCTAAGACTAAAGTCGTATGTGGCGGAGACACCCGAACCGCCTCTGTTCGCGCTGGAATTGCGGTGATCACGGCGGCAGATGGCGAAGCTGTCCTTATTCATGATGCAGCCCGGCCGGGTCTGAGTCTCTCCATGATCAGCACGCTTGTTTCGGCGCTCACAGAGCATGACGCTGCGGCACCCGCACTGCCTGTCTCAGATGCATTGAAGTCCCAGACTTCGGGCCATTTCTCGACCGTACCGCGCGATGGCCTTTATAGGGTACAAACGCCGCAGGCCTTCCGACTCGCAACCATTCGCGACGCGCTTCAGGCGGCCGGATCGTTCGTTGATGATCTCGAAGCCGTTGAGGCAGCGGGCGCCCGTGTCACGCTGGTGCCTGGCGATGCACGGCTTCACAAGATTACATACCCAGAGGATTTCGACCTGGTGGCCAGAATGCTCTCTCCTATCCAATCCGTTCCACGCGTCGGCAAAGGCTTTGACGTGCACGCTTTCGAGCCGGGCGACCATGTAACCCTCTGCGGCGTGAAGATCCCCCACTCGGCTAAACTGAAGGGGCACTCGGATGCGGATGCAGCCTGGCATGCGCTGACCGACGCCATCCTTGGCGCTGTGGCGCTGGGCGATATCGGCGACCACTTCCCGCCATCAGACCCGCAATGGAAGGACGCCGATAGCGGCCTGTTTCTGAAACACGCACAGGTGCTGGCCGAGAAAGCCGGCTATAAACTTGCCAGCTGCGACATCACCGTGATCTGCGAAGCGCCGAAGGTGAAGCCACACCGGGAAGCCATGCGGGTTCGCACAGCCGAACTGCTCGGCCTGCCTCTGGAAAACATCAGCATCAAGGCGACCACGACCGAGGGGCTTGGCTTTACCGGCCGCAAGGAAGGCATCGCGGCAGAAGCTGTGGCAGTGCTCTCGCCCAAGGCCTGACGCCGCGTCCCCTCTTGCAAATCGCCCCGCGCGTGCTCCCCTCTGCAAAAAAGGAGGATGCACATGACCGGTGGATTGAAGGTCGAACATGACGGCCACGTTACAATTCTCACGCTCGACAGGCCGGAGGCGATGAATGCGCTCGACTATCCAACCTACATGGCCCTGGAAGATGCCGTTCGTGGCGCGGATGCGCGCGCCATCGTAATCACGGGCGCCGGGGACCGCGCCTTCTGTTCCGGTGATGACGTCAAGCAGATCCTTTCCAAAGGCGCCCCAACCACGCCCGAGATGGCGGAGCGCGCGAAAAAGACCGGTGGGCTCACCCCGGCTGCAGATGCCCTGCTTCACACAGATATTCCTGTCATCGCCGCTGTAAACGGTTTCGCCCTAGGCTGGGGCGCGGAACTCACCATCATGGCAGATATTCGCGTCTTTTCGGAAAAGGCCCGGTTCGGCGAAATCTTCGTCACGCGCGGGCTGACCTGTGACGCGCCGGGTTTCGGCCGGTTGGTCCAAATCGTGGGACGGGAGCAAGCCTGCGAACTCCTCTTCACAGGTGACATCATCGATGCTGCCTCTGCCAAAGAGATCGGCCTCACGTCTCGGGTCGTGCCGCACGACGATCTGATGCCCACCGCCCTCGCGCTCGCCCACAAGATTGCCGCTAATCCACCGCTGGCGGTTCAGGCAATCAAGAAAGGCCTTCGAGAAACCGTTGACCCGCCATGGCGCGAAGTCGGCAAGATGGCGATTACCGAGATCCGCCGTCTGATGCAGACCGCAGATGCCAAGGAAAGCGCAGCCGCCTTCATCCAAAAGCGCAAACCTGTCTTCACCGGCAAGTGATGTAGGCATAACGTGACCAACATGTTTCCAGATCGACTCCGTAATCTTGCCATGCTGATCCTAGACGACGCCGAACAGGCCCGTTTGAAGATCTGCACGGCGGAAAGCTGCACTGGCGGCCTCGTCGCTGCGTTGCTTACCGACATTCCAGGCTCGTCGACCGTGTTCGACCGTGGCTTCGTCACCTATTCGAACCGCGCGAAGGAAGAGATGCTCGGCGTGCCGGGCGATGTGCTGGCGGACTACGGCGCCGTATCAGAGCCGGTTGCCCGGATGATGGCCGAGGGTGCGCTGGAAGCCAGCCGCGCGAACATTGCGGTCGCGATTACGGGGGTCGCGGGTCCAGGAGGCGGCACACGCATGAAACCGGTCGGAACAGTTCATGTGGCTTGCGCCCGCGAGAACCGGGCGGTGGTGCATGAGATGCTTCAGGTCGGCGAAATAGGCCGGACAGAAGTGCGTATGGCCGCCGTGGAATGCGCGCTGAAACTGATCCAACACCAGATGAGCTAGGCGCCAGTCAGCGGTGAAGATGGCGCAGCAAACCGCCGGCGCCCCTCGTCCAGAAAGGCATCGAGAATCTTTGTAACTGCCAGGTCATGATTGGCTGCGGCCAACATGCCGATGAACGGGTTCTTGAAGTCATAGTCGATGTCGAGACGGACATCCGTCCCCCGGTCCTGCGGGGTGATCTTCCACTCGGCCCGCAGTCGGCGGAACGGCCCTTTTACTAGAGATGCAATCACGCTGCCTGCTGTCGGGTCTTTCGTGACCCGGGTCGAAAACCGCTCCGTGAAGCCCTTGAAGCCGATTACTGCTTCACCAAGGCAGGACGACGCCCTATCGCCCAGTACCGACTCCTCCGAGACGCGCATCGCCGTAATCCATTTGATGAAGTCCGGATAACGGCTGATATCCGAGACAAGGTCAAAGCATTGTTCAGGCGTGTAGGGCAGCCGGACCGATTTGGAGAACCGCGCCATGCGCTCAGGCAGACTTGCCGGCGTTCAGCGCCTCACGCGCAGCGCGCAGTCTGGCAAAATCTTCACCTGCATGGTGAGACGACCGAGTCAGCGGCGTCGCAGAGACCATCAAGAAACCTTTGGCGCGCGCAATCTCTTCATAAGACCGAAACTCGTCAGGCGTGACGAAGCGGTCAATTGGTGCGTGTTTTCGGGTTGGCTGCAGGTACTGGCCAATGGTCAGGAAATCGACGCCGGCGGACCGCATGTCGTCCATGACCTGCATCACTTCTTCCTTGGTTTCACCCAGGCCGACCATCAAGCCGGACTTGGTGAACTGGTTCGGATCCCGGTCTTTCACCTTCTGTAGCAGGCGCAGCGAGTGGAAATAGCGGGCGCCCGGCCGGATCGACAGGTACAGACGCGGCACCGTTTCGAGATTGTGGTTGAACACGTCCGGCTTCGCATCGATGACCCGGTTCTCCCAGCCATCCTTGCGCAGGAAGTCCGGCGTCAGGATCTCGATGGTCGTCCCAGGCGACGCGGCGCGGATCGCCTCGATCGTATTGACGAAGTGCATCGCCCCCCCATCGACCAGGTCGTCCCGGTCGACCGACGTGATGACGACGTGCTGCAGCCCCATTTCGGCAACCGCTTCGGCCACGCGACGTGGCTCATCCTCATCCACACCTGCAGGCGGCTTACCGGTGGACACATTGCAGAAACTGCAGGCCCGGGTGCAGACTTCACCTAGAATCATCATCGTGGCGTGCTTCTTGTCCCAGCATTCGCCGATATTCGGGCATCCGGCCTCCTCGCACACGGTGACGAGGCCCTTGGATTTCACGATCTCACGAGTCTCGGAATAGCCTTTTGATCCCGGTGCCTTCACCCGAATCCATTCCGGCTTGCGCTGCACCGGGCTGTCTGGCCGGGATTGCTTCTCCGGGTGCCGCAGGCGGGGCTTTTCGCCCTTGAGATCAATGAGGTTTGCCATCGCCGGAACATGGCCTCAGCCGCGCCTGAACTCAAGTCGGAGACACTGCAATCTGCGCATGCAAACTTGCAATGTTTGCCGAGCTCTGGCTGCTTGGTGTCAAAATGTTACAAACATGTGAGGCGAAAAACGCCCACGAGGGAACCAGAGCCGTTCATGACCACGCTACCGATTCCGGCGCCGCTGCCATATCGCCCTGCACGAACCCGTACAGACCTGTTTGCCGCGCTGATGCGGGCAGCAGGCGAATTTGGCCGCAACAAGACGATCATTTACGACATGGTCGACGGCGAAGAACGGCTGCTCAGCTACAAGGACGTGATTCGGGGCGCTTTCGGACTTGGCTCTGCCCTGGCATCGAAAACCAAATCCGGTGAGTCAGTGGGAATCATGTTGCCAACCGGCGCGGGTGCGGTGATCGGCTTCTATGCACTGTCTGCTTACAATCGCGTTCCGGCGATGCTGAACTTCACAGCCGGTTCCCGCAATCTGAAAGCGGCCATGCGGGCGGCCGAAATGACGAAGATTGTCACCGCACGCAAATTCATCGAAATCGCTGGCCTTGAAGCCCTGGTGAAAGACCTCTCCCGTGTGGCCGAGATCATTTATCTCGAAGACGTCCGCGAGAACCTGTCCCTGAAAGACAAGCTCGCAGCCGTGATAGGTCCGCTGGCGCCGGGCCTGATCCGTCGCAAGGCGCGCTACAAGAGTCCAGGCGTGGTGCTTTTTACCTCTGGTACTGAAGGCGAACCAAAGGGCGTTGTTCTGAGCCATGAGAACGTCATGGCAAATGTCGAACAGGTGCGCGCCCATATCGGCCTTGATGTGAATACGGACAAGCTGTTCAACCCGCTGCCCACCTTCCACTGTTTTGGCCTGACCGTCGGCGCCATCCTGCCGCTGATCGCGGGCATCCCGGTGATCTTTCACCCCTCTCCCTTGCAGCCACGCGAAATCGTCAAGCGCATCCGTGAGACGGGCTCCACGATCCTGCTGGCAACGGACACCTTCATTTCCCAATATGCGCGCGTTGGCGCCGATGGGGACATGAGCTCGATCCGCCTCGCGGTCTGCGGTGCGGAACGTGTGAAGGACGAAACGCGGGCGCTGGTTCGCCGCAAATTCGAAATCGAAATCCTGGAAGGCTATGGCGCCACCGAAGCCTCGCCTGTCGTGGCCGCCAACCAGTGGGAACGCAACAAGCCCGGCACGGTCGGCGTGCTGATGGCAGACATGGAACATCGCCTCCTGCCGGTGGATGGCATTCCGGAAGGCGGCCGACTGCATATCAAGGGTCCCAACATCATGATGGGCTATTTGCGCCCGTCGGCACCCGGTGTACTCGAAGCGCCAGATGACGGCTGGCATGACACTGGTGACGTGGTCGCCATCGACGACGAGGGCTTCATCCGTATCATGGGCCGTGTGAAACGCTTCGCGAAGATTGGCGGTGAAATGGTGTCACTGGCGGTCGTCGAGAATTGTGCAAGCGCGATCTGGCCGGACAATCTACACGCAGCGGTCGCCATGCCGGATCCGCGCAAGGGCGAGCAGATTATCCTGCTAAGCGACAGTCCGGACTGTAACCGCGAAGAGATCCTTGCGTGGGCGCAAAGCCATGGCGTGCCGGAAATCTCTGTGCCCCGCCGGGTCTATCATGTGGATGAAATCCCGGTGCTCGGCACAGGGAAGATCGATTACGGGACCGTGCAGAAGAAGGCTGTGGATCTGGCCGAAGCCTGAGCCGCGTCAGGCGTTCGTCGCCCGGCGCACAGGCATGTGCTTCTTGCCCCAATCCTTCAGGGTCAGAAGGGCCGGAGCGAGTTCCTGCCCCTTTTCCGTCAGCACATAGTCATAGCGTTTGGGGCCTGCGGAGTATTGTCGGCGCTCCAGGATGCCTGCCTCAACCAGGCGCTTCAGGCGTTCGGCGAGGATGTGCCGCGTCATGCCGCTCGACTCGATGAACTGCTCGAACCGGGACAGGCCCAGGAAACAATCCCTGAGGATCAGAAGCGTCCACCGGTCCCCCACGACTGATAGCGTTCGCGCGACCGGGCACCAATTATCCGAGAGTTCTGTCCATTTCATACTTGCAAGCCTAACCTGATTTGCCTTAGTTCCAAAATGAAACTTATGGAGACCCGAATGGCCAAGGCACTTGAGTTCTATTTCGACTATATCAGCCCGTATTCCCACATTGCCAATGCAGCAGTGAAGCAGCTGAAAAAGCACAACGATACACCTGTCGAAATCAAGCCCATGTTCCTGGGTGCCATCATGCAGGGCACCGGCAATCGCCCGCCGGGCATGGTGCCCGCCAAGAACACCTACATGCTGACCGACCTGCAGCGCTGCGCAACGCGCTACGGTATCACCATACGCATGAACCCATACTTCCCGCTGGTCAGCACGCGCGACTTACTTCGTGCCACGATTGGCCTGGCCGACGACCCGCAGGAGCAGCAACGCTTTATCGATGCCTGTTTCAGCCACATGTGGGAAACGCCCGAGGCCCTCAAACCGGACGACGATGCATCGGTGAAAGCCATGTGCGACGCGGAAGGCTTCGACTTCGATGAGATCAAACGCCTTGCCGCTGATGAGGCCAACAAGGCGGTCATGAAAGAGAACACAGACAGCGCTCTTGCGCGCGGTGCGTTCGGGTCGCCCACTTTCTTCGTGGGCGACGAAATGTTCTTCGGGCATGACCGGCTGGACTATGCCCTCGCGGCCGTGACGGCCTAAGCGAAAATACCGGCGGCTTCTGCAAGCACCTTGTAGGAGACCGCCGGACGCGGCCCGAAATGGCTGATCACTTCCGCGGCGGCGATATGCCCAAGGCGCGCACAGATCGCTAGCGGAAGGCCGCGTGACATGCCGAACAGGAAGCCAGCGGCGTATTGGTCACCTGCCCCGGTCGTATCGACTACTTCCTTCACAGGCACAGCTTCGACCACGATGGGCTCTCCGTCGCCGATGACAACGGATCCCTTTTCGCTGCGCGTCACAGCGGCCACAGCGGTGTCCGCTTGCAGCGATGCCATCGCCGCATCGAAGTCTTCCGTCTCGTAGAGCGCGAGCAGCTCCTCCTCATTGGCGAAGAGGATGTCTACATTATTGCGGACGAGCTGCAGGAAGCTCGGCCGGTGGCGGTCGACACAGAAGCGATCCGACAGGGTCAGCGCCACTTTGCGGCCCGCGGCCTTTGCAGTCTCTGCGGCAAAGATAAAAGCTTCCTTGGCTTCGTCCTTGTCGAACAGATATCCCTCAAGATAGAGGATGCCGCCTGCTTTCACGACGTCCGCATCCACATCTTCCTTGGAGAACAGGACGGATGCGCCGAGGAAAGTATTCATCGAGCGGTGGCCGTCTTCCGTCACGAAGATGATGCTGCGGGCTGTGGCCGGGCCTTCTGTCAGCGGCGTGGTCGGGAACGGTACGCCGCCAGCTTCCATCTCAAGCTTGAACTGCGCGCCGAGCTCGTCGTCCGCCACCTTGCCGATATACGCCGCAGAAGCGCCAAAGCTGGCGAGCCCCGCAATCGTGTTCGCGCCGCTGCCGCCGGATGTGTAAAGCGGCTCCTTGGCGACCCTGGTCAGTTCGTGCGCGCGCGGTTCCTCGATCAGGTTCATCGCATTCTTGTGGATGCCCCATTCGGCCAGGAAGGCATCATCCGCACGGGACAAGACGTCCACGATCGCATTGCCGAGGCCCACAACATCGAAACGCATGTCCGCCATCCGGAATCTCCTGCTGAAAACGGGGCCATTGCCAGAGGCAGGCGCTGGACGCAACCGGCAGGCGTGCTAAAGGCCCGGCCATGAAAATCGCCTACATCGCCTCCCAGGTCACTCTTCCCGGCACTCCGAACCGCCGGGATGATGCGTTTGAGCATGACTACATGATGGACGCCCTGCGCCCCGCCTTCGCGGCCCGCGGCCTGACAATTGAGGACGTCTCCTGGGATGATCCAGATGCCGACTGGGGCAGCTATGGTGCTGCCATCATCGGCACGACCTGGGACTATTGGGACCGGCAGGACGAGTTTCTCGCCGCGCTCGCAAGGATCGAGGCGGCGACGCCCCTCTACAACCCGGTCGACCTTGTTCGCTGGAACATTCACAAGACCTATCTACGCGACCTGGAAGCCCGCGGCGCGCGGATCATTCCGACCCTCTGGCTGGACAAGGTCGATGCTAAAAGCGCAGCAGCCGCTTTTGATACACACGGCTCCGACGATCTCGTCTTCAAGCGGCAAGTTGGCGCCGGTGCAGACGGTCAGCATCGCCTGAAGCGGGGTGACGTGGTTCCGGACATGCTCCACCCTATGATGGTGCAGCCCTTCCTGCCTTCCATCCAGAGTGAGGGCGAGTACAGTTTCATCTTCATCGGCGGCGATTTCTGCCACGCGCTGGTGAAACGCGCCGTACAGGGCGACTATCGCATCCAGTCAAAATATGGCGGTAAGGAAACGCCGGTCGATCCGTCAACGGATGACCTTTCCGATGCATCAGCCATCATCACCATGCTGGATGAAGCGCCGCTTTATGCAAGAGTCGACATGGTGCGCGGCGATGACGGCCGGCTGGTCCTCATGGAACTCGAAGCCATCGAGCCTTACCTCTATCCAGTCGAAGGTCCGCGCCTCGGCGACATGATCGCCGAGGCCGTAAGGAAGCGGCTGGAAACCACGCCGGCCTAGTGCTTGCCGAACTTGTAGACGACGCCGATCTTGGTCGCGGTGTCGGTTGTCTCATACCCATCGGGAGGGTTGGTGTCGTACCGCGTATCGAACCCAAATCGGGCCGATAGTGATCCGTTGATCTGCGCCGTCAGCGCCAGGCCATTGGAGATCTGCGTCGACTCCGCCGCATAGAGAACATCGGTATTGTTCGACAGTTCGACCTTGTCGTTGAGTGCCCAGGTGAATTTCGACTTGCCCACGAAACCAACGGACGTTTCGGTTTCTGCTGGAATGATCAGCGGTGCCCCAAGATCATCCACCGTCACAACGCGTTTGACCTCATCTATCTTCACACCGGGGCCGCCCCGCACGACCCAGGTGACAGGATCGAGTCCGAGGAATCGATAACCAAGGCCGCCACCCACAAAGGAACGGCTGTCAAAACCAGTAAACTGGTCAACCTCATAGGAAGCGCGGGCGAACGAGAACACACGGTCGCTGATCGTGTAGTCGATATTGGCGCCGAGGAAGGCACGATTGCGGCTCTCCAAGCCGTCCTGCTCGCCATAATCGACCTGCCCCTGGAACCCGTAATCCCACTTGCCAGTGATATGATCGACATCGAAGGTGAGGCCCACCTCGCGCGTATCGGTGTTGCCGCTGGTCATGCCGGCGCTGAGTGCGCCTTCGCCAGACCAGCCTTCGATCCGCTCGTCATCTGCCTGTGCCGAAAACACAATTCCAGAGAGAGCCGCGCTCATCGCCGCGCAGATAATATACTTCATTGGCACTTCCCTTATTCCTTCGCTCGCTTTTCCTGCTCGGCGTGACGCAAGATTAGCGAAAATGAGGCGAACTGGAGGCCAGCGATTCGCGTGGCTTCTCCACTCCCGAAACATCGCATCCTGTCGTAAATACGCACTTAAAAATAAATCCATCCGACACCTCCGTAGCCGGATGTATGGTGTGCACCAAAAACGCCTTCACGGGCGCCGCAGGCACCTGAGCACCGAAGCCTATTTATTCTTCGATTTCGGCGCTTTTGGCCCCAACGAGGAAACCGTCGCTGGGTCTGGCGTCTTCGGCGCGAACTTGCACCATTCCGCAATAACGCAACGCCAGCATTCCGGCGTCCGAGCCTTGCAAACATACCGCCCGTGCAGGATCAGCCAGTGATGCGCGCCCTTCTTCCACTTCTCGGGAGTTACGCGTTCAAGCACGGCTTCCACCTCATCTGGTGTCTTCCCGGGCGCCAGTCCCGTCCGGTTGGACACGCGGAAAATATGGGTATCAACCGCGATGGTGGGCTCCCCGAACACCTCGTTCATCACGACGTTCGCCGTCTTGCGACCAACGCCTGGCAAGGTGGTCAGCGCTTCTCGGGTGCGCGGCACCTCACCCCCGAAATCATCAAGCAGTTTCTGGCTAAGGGCGATCACATTCTTCGCCTTATTGCGCCAGAGTCCGATCGTCTTGATATGATCGGCGACGCGCTCTTCACCGAGCGCCAGCATCTTTTCCGGCGTGTCCGCAATCTTGAACAGTTTCCGAGTCGCCTTGTTCACTCCGACATCGGTCGCCTGCGCCGACAGCGCGACAGCCACGACAAGGGTAAAAGGATTGGAATACTCCAGCTCGGTCTTCGGGTCCGGCCGGTCATGCGCCAGCGCGGCGAAGATCTTCTCCGTCTTCTCCGGCCCAAGCGTACGGGTTGCCCGCTTTTTTTTAGCGGGTTTCCGGGAAGATTTCTCATGCGGCGATTCTGTCATGCAATTTGTCTGTCAGGCAGCTTCCGGCTGGGCAAGAGCGTGTTAAGTATTGTTCCTGATGCCCGACACAGATGAAATCATTTATTTTGACGCGCTTTTAACGCCGAACCGCTCCCTCTCTGAGCGGGGATTTGCCGTCGTCATGAGCATTGTTGGCGTGGTCAGCTTCCTGACAGGCATGGCTTTCCTGTCCATGGGTGCGGTTCCAGTGATCGGCTTTTTCGGTCTGGATGCCCTCGCGATCTGGCTCGCCTTCCGCTGGTCATTCCGGAAACAGCGCGAGGAAACCCGGATCCGCATTACCTCCAGTACGCTGGATATGATGCACCGCAAAGCCAATGGCACCGAAAAACGCGTCAGCGTCCCCGCCGGATTTGCCCGGGTTGAGCTTGATGAACCGCTCCAGCCCGATTCCTGGCTACGCGTCGAACATGGCCGCACAGGATGGGTCATCGGGCGCTTCTTGACGGTGCCGGAACGCAAATCCCTGGCCGACGCCATGAAAACCGCCCTCCACAAAGCGCGACTTGAGCGCCACACCGCATAAAAATGACGCAAGCGTCATGGTTTTTTTAAAACGACCGTGATATACACGTCTTAAGCGAGCAGACCGGTGCCCAGGGAGACCGGCAAAAGGAGGATATTACATGGCTGCCGATACAGTTCATTCCATAGACCATCCGGCCCTTGAACGGCCGAAAGTTTCCGACCGGGAACCCCTTCACGAAGGCTATCTTCGTGTTGGCGAAGAAGTTCCCCCAGCCTCTAGCCTGGACCTGAAAACCCTCGACGTCGTTGATGGCGAAATCTGGCGCCAGAACAAGATGTGGGACCGCTTCGACCGTCTTCGCAAGGAAGACCCAGTCCACTATACGCCGGATTCCTTCGTCGGTCCCTATTGGTCGGTCACCAAATATGAAGACATCATGGCGGTAGATACCGACCACAAGCGCTTCTCGTCCAGCTGGGAGCACGGCGGCATCACTCTCGGCGAACCGCTCGAAGACTTCGAAATGCCAATGTTTATCGCCATGGACGAACCGCGCCACTCCGAACAGCGCAAAACGGTCCAGCCGGCCGTCGCGCCGAACATGCTGAAAGAGTATGAGCCGCTGATCCGCTCGCGGACGCA
>NZ_AWFD01000005.1 GCF_000682735.1 Hyphomonas sp. CY54-11-8
TCGCCGGGTGGCTGTTTGCAACGGGGTGTCGGTCGGCGGGATAAATGGATGGTGGCAGCTGAGCAGGCGGATGTCTTCGGCAGCATCCCGCTGCAGAATGCCGTCCAGGTCTTCAAGATCCACGGACCCTTCAGCCCAGTTTCGTCGCGCCTGCCAGCCGCGGGCCGTATTCAAGCCATCGATTCGGATATTTCCCATACGCAATGGGAAGGAAAACTCGGATAGATACTTCTCATACCGCCCGAAGGGGTTGAGCACGCGGTGATGCAACTGGAACATCGGCGTGTCGTGATTGCCGGGCGTACAGGCACACGGCAGGCCGAGCCCCCGCAACCAGTGCCGGGCCGCGTCGAACTCCCGGCGTTTCCCGCTTTGCGTCAGGTCGCCTGACACAACGACCGCGTGTGGCGCAATCTGTTTGATATATCGGGCGGCGGCATCGAGTATGCGGGGATCAGCGGCGCCGAAGTGAATGTCTGCGAGATGCACAAGCCTCAATGGCTCGTCTCCGCACATAACACACGGGCCGCCTGGCCGATTAATTCGACATGGACCGGCGAGGTGAAACTCACTTGTTCGCCGTCCAGTGTTGCCGGGATCTCCGCGCCGCCAAGATCATGCACCGTGACACTGTTGGTCACATCATGCTGTACCGGACCGGCATCTTTCCAGCCATGAATCATGGCATCCAGCGCGGTGGAAAACAGCTCCATCGTGCTGCCTGGATCAATTGCCGCAACTTCAAATGCCGGGGACGGACCGCTGGTAATCGCGACGGCGGCGGCAACCGCGCTGATTGTTTGTTCAGACAAGCCAGACTGGCCGTCCCTTGTCTTCCAGGCGAGGCGCAATCGGGTCTCAATGTCCAATACGTTTCCCTCGACAAGTGCCTGCGCAGCATCACGAAGCTCTCCCTTGCGGACAGCCTCTCGCGTTTCTGCCAATCCCGTCAGCCTGCCGAGCAGCGTAGCGATATAGAATCGTCTGTTTTCAATCTTGCCTGCAGCGATTGTTTCCACATCTGGCTTCGACAATACGTGATCAAGAATCTGATACCAGGCGCCATCACCGTACAGGCGTTTCGGCAACATGTTCATTGTCCCGCCAGGCAGCGCGAGCACCGGAGGACCGGACATGCCGCAGGCCGTCAGAGCACAGGCCAATGTGCCGTCTCCGCCCCAGACGACCACGGCATCCGCATCACTGCCCGCAGCCGCGCGCACATGATTCTCGAGTTCGTCGGATCCGCAATGCAATTGCTTGATATCATGGCCAGACGCCTTGATCGCCGCTTCCAGCTCATCCGCCGCGCCTTTCGGCACGGTTCGGGACAGGGGATTGATGACCACTGCGAGTTTCATGTCGGAATCTCCTTCAACAGAGTTCCAACGCACCAGCCAAACGCATGTTCCATGACACGACACCGGAACCTGAGAGGCTTATGGGCGTTTCCAAGCCATGGCTAATTCATCTACCACCCGCCTGAGCCCGATCTGCCACCTTCCCGTACGCTCAACCTGGAAGGCGACAATACTATCATTGGGCCGCATTCGCGGGCCGCGCGCTTTTGGTGCCCTGGCGTCTCTCATGCTGGCAGGCATCCTGTCGCTCTTCACGTGCCTTAAAGCTGGAAAAGCGAATTCTGTTACCCAAACAAGAAAAGGCACTGTCTTGTTGCTTGCCTACAGCAAGGTCTGAATTCATTTTATACTCTGCATAAAGAAAGAGCGCACCGGCTGGCGCGCTCTCTCCTCCCCGATGTCGAAAGTTTAGTTCGACATCTCTTCTTTGACCTTATCGGCCGAGTCTTCAATCACGTCACCGCCAGCCTGGATATCTTCACCAGCGCCAGCAACCGTATTGCAGGCCGCAGCCATAAGCGTGATCAGTCCAAGACCAGCAAACTTCAGTGTATTCTTAGCGGTGTTCATGAATATTTCCTTTCTGTCGAACCATGCACCAGAAACGTTCAGCAGGCGGCATGGTTCCAGAATCTTTTCCCGGAACACTTCCTGGTCGGATCCGTTATCTGATCATCGGCACCAACGCCGAAGAGAAACAACAAAGGAGACTATCATGCTTGGCTGGGCCATTGCATTTTTCATTCTCGCCATTGTCGCTGCTGCTCTTGGCTTTGGTGGTATCGCTGGCGCTTCTGCCGGTATCGCGCAGATCCTGTTCTTCGTCTTTCTCGCCCTTCTTGTGCTGACCTTCGTGGTGCGAGCGGTGAACGGGCGAAGCGTGACCTGACCTGCGGTCATAGAAAGCAAAAAGACAAGGGGTGCCTGAGGGCGCCCCTTTTTGTTTGGCTCAATTGGGATTTTCCGACCCGTTTGCGCCACGATGGCATGAACCTCGAAAACTGGATGGGGCATCGAGGCCAACAAGATGCGCTACTTCACCACGAAAAGGAAGTGATCGAGTCCCTGGATTAGATGAAGGATGGAGCGGGTAGACGGAATCGAACCGACATACTCAGCTTGGAAGGCTGCTGCACTACCATTGTGCTATACCCGCGTCGCAATCATGCAGCCGCCTGAGGTGGTGGAGGGAGCTGGATTCGAACCAGCGTACCTTGCGGACCAGATTTACAGTCTGGCGGTTTTAACCACTCACCCATCCCTCCACGGGACCTCACGGGCTGCACGGCGTTGACGCCGTCCGACCGGGGCTTCACATAGGCGCCGCAGCACCGCCGATCCACACCGGAAGCGGCCTTATAAGGAAACACCAAATGGCGCGCAACCATGGAAGACGGCGAAATGCACAAGGCCGCCCGGGACGCCCACAGGACGGCACCCCGCCGCAAAGTCACCGACCCGGTCCCCGGCATCCCAACAAGGGCCACACAACCAGCGATTCTGGCGTCTGGATCTGGGGTGTCCATGCCGTCGAAGCCGCCCTGGCCAACCCGGAACGCAAGCTGATCGAGCTCCTCGCGACCGAAAATGCCGCGGCCCGCCTGCCTGCCGACGCGCCGAAGCCGCAAATTGTGACAGCCAAGGACATCGACCCGCGGCTGCCGCCCGGTTCGGTCCATCAGGGCCTCGCCCTGCGTGCAGAGCCGCTGGATCCGGTCGCGCTGGAAGACCTGATCCATGAAGGCGTTGAGCGGATCGTCGTGCTGGACCAGGTGTCCGACCCCCACAATCTGGGCGCGATCTACCGCTCGGCCGCTGCCTTCGGCTTCGGGGCCCTGGTGCTTCAGACCCGGAATGCCCCGCCGATCACCGGAATCGTCGCCAAGAGTGCAGTCGGTGCCATCGAAACCGTGGCCGAGGCCCGGGTCGTGAACATTTCCCGTGCCCTCGAACAGCTGGGCGAGGCGGGGTACCACACGGTTGGCCTCGCCGGCGAGGGCGAGGCGGACATCGCGCAGGCCGTCAAAGGCGCAGGCAAACTGGCCATCGTACTGGGCGCAGAAGGCCCGGGCCTCCGCCCCGGGGTCGCCAAGGCCTGCGCCGAACTTGCCCGCATCCCGATCAGCGCCGCCATGGAAAGCCTCAACGTGTCCAATGCTGCCGCAATTGCGTTCTACGAAGCAGCTCGGAACAGTTTTCCCGGGGGCTGAACCTCTGCTAGGGTCTGCCCCGGATTCACCGTACGGAGCACGTGACCGCCATGTTGAGATTCCTCTCCATCCTCGTCCTTCTCGCTGGCCTGCTCGTGGCGGGTTATGGCGGTTCGCGCCTGATGGAGGTGTATGCCCCGAAATCCGGAATGACGGTCGAGGCGATGCCCTCCGAGGAACCGATCATGATGGATGATGTGACCGTCGAAGCACTGCCTGAAGCAGAAGCCCTGCCGCCGATCCCAGACGAAGAAATTCTGGCCGAGACGGCATCGGTTCCGTCTATTTCCCGGTCACTGCCGGCTCCGACGCTGGACGAGCCCATGTTCGGCACAGAAGGCGTATCCGGTAGCGGCGCAGCGGATGCCGGCGCCATGGCCAGTATCGAAGTGGCCCCGGATGTCATGGCGCCCGCCCCGTCCGACGCTTTCCTCGAAAACCTGAAGACGGTGCCGGTCGCCCATGAGACGCCCACCACCGCAGAGTACAAGCGCCCCTTTGAAGCGGTGCTCGCCATTGATGCAACCGGCGATTCCACAGCGGTCGACGCCCTGCCGGGCCATGGCAATATTTCCGAGGGCACCGCTCAGGTGTCCAAGACCGTGGAAGCGCGCCTGTCAGGGTCAGGCTTCGCTATCAAGGCAATGACGCCTGAGCAACAGACCATCTCGCCGCTGACCGAGAACACCTGGCGCTGGTCGGTCACCCCACTGACCGCCGGCAATCAGGAACTCACTTTCGACATCTATGCCATTGATGACGGTCCGGCCGTGCCGCTGCGGACATTCCACAATACGGTGACGGTGAAGGTGACAGGCCTCAATCGCGCGATCGCCTTTGCAGACCAGGCAAATCCACTGGCGGTGTTCCTTGGCGGGGTCGGCTCCGTGCTCGCCGGCCTGTTCGGCGCCATCAAGTTCGTCCGCCGCCGCTAGAATATCCGGCAAGCCTGCCCGGTTTGCCTGACCGGGTTCAGGCTTCCGTTTCGCCAAGATAGCGGCCGCTTTGACTTTGCGTTCAAAGGCCGGTTTGACTGGCGGCTATGACCAAGACGACTGCCACGCCGCCTTTGACCCTTGATGCTGCGCAGGAATTTCTGCGGGAACAGGCCCAGCGGATCGATATCGACCCGATGACCAATTCGGTCTTCGCGCTGACCCAGACGCTGTTCCGGGATCTCGAAGATGGGAAAATCACCCAGACCGACCTCGCAGCACTGGCTAATGAAGTTCACTTTGAACTCATCAATGAGCGCGCCGAACGTTTCCGCGCCCAGCATGCCGGAGCAGATGAGACTGCCGCCTGGGCGCCGCTGGTCGCCCGCCTGGAGGAGATTGCGAAGGAGGGGTTTGAAGCTTTCGCCGCCGCGATCGCGCAGGAACGTGGCGGGCTCGTTTTTACCGGCCACCCGACTTTTGCGCTGTCGACGGAGCTGCGCGCCGCCTTCGCCGCCCATGTCAGCAAGCCTACCAAAACCAGCCGCACCCGTCTCGCCAAACTGATCAAGACCGACAACCGCGCCTGGAACCAGTCGATCAGCCTCCATGGAGAGCATGAGGAAGTGCAGGCGGCCCTCGAAAACGCCGCGCACGCCCAACGAAGGATGGCGGAGACCATCCTCAAGATTGCGAGGAAGAGATTCCCCGACCGCTGGCGGGCGCTTCGCCCTGCCTTGCCAACCCTGGCGTGCTGGGTCGGCTACGACCTCGACGGCCGGGCTGATATTCACTGGTCGCAGTCCCTGACCTTCCGCCTGACCGAAAAAGCCATGCAGCTGGAGCGCTATGCGGCACGCGCGCAGGACATACTCTCCAGAACCGGGAAGTCGGCGTGGCTGGATGGGCTGGCCGGGCATTTGCGCCAGGCAGCGGCGCTGACGCGCAAACATGCCGCCCTATTTGCAGCGGACCTGACCAATGCAGACAATCTTGTCACAGCAGCCAACGCGATCACTGAACACGCGCCGCACACCATTCTGGACGCCGAGGAGGTTTTGGATAGCCTCGATGAGGGCGTGCGCAATGCCAGCGACGATCTTGCCGCCGAACTGATCGCCTTCCGTGCCGAAGTCGAAGCCCAGCAATTGGGAACCGCGCGCATTCACTTGCGCGTCAACGCCGCTCAGGTTCGTACGGTGATCAATCGCGATCTCGGCCTCGAGACCGAAGACCGGGAGCTCGGCCGGGTCGCGCTGGCGGAGCTTGCTCAGAAGGCCCGCAAGTCAAAACCCGTGAAAGTGAATTTCGGCGATCTGTTCATGGAACAGTCGACCGCCCGGCGTCAGTTCATGATGTGCGCCCAGATCCTGAAACATATTGATGCCGGATCCGTCATCCGCTTCCTGATCGCCGAGAGCGAGAACCCGGCTACGGTGATGGGGGCCCTGTACCTCGCGCGCCAATATGGCGTCGATGAGATGCTGGATATCTCACCTCTGTTCGAAACCCCCGAAGCGCTTGAAACGGGCGGGCGCTTTATCGAACGCCTGCTGGAGGAGCCGGAATTCCTCGCCTATGTGAAGCAGCGTGGATACCTCTCCATCCAGCTTGGCTTTTCCGATGCCGGACGGTTCATCGGGCAGGTCGCCGCCGACATGGCGATCGAGCGCATCCACAACCTCATCTCCCGGGCGCTGGCCGCCAGGAATGCCGGCGTGGACCTGCTGATCTTCAACACGCATGGCGAATCCATGGGGCGGGGTGCCTGGCCCGGCACATTCGAACAACGCTTCGATCACCTGCTGACACCATGGACCCGCGCCGGCGCAGAAATGCGCGGGCTGAAGCTGCGCCACGAGGTCAGCTTTCAGGGCGGGGATGGCTATCTCCATTTCGCTACTCCGGTCCTTGCAGACGCAACCATGGCGGCCTGGGGCGTGCACACTTTCCAGCCTGTGGACGAGACCTCGAAGACAGACCCGTTCTATACGCGCACGGATCTCGTCTGGGATTTCTACCGCGCCCTGCGCGCCTGGCATGAGCGCCTGTTCGTGAACCCGGATTATGGCCGCCTGCTCGGCGCCTTTTCCAGTGGGCTGACGGTCAAGGCCGGGTCACGTCCGAAGCGCCGTGCGGCCGGCCCTTCCGGCCCACGCTCGCTGCGCGCGATTTCCCATAATGCGACCCTGCAGCAGCTGGGTGTTCCGGCGAATACCGCCGCCGGGATCGGCTCCTCCCTGCAACGCGAAACCGAGCGGCTGGTGAACCTGATCGATACCAGCCCCCGCATGCGGCACCTCGTTTTCCTCGCCGCAAAAGCCCGCGGCCTGACCAGTCTGCCTGCGCTCCGCGGTTATGCCCGCGTCTACGACCCCGGAGTGTGGATCGCCCATGCCCGCATGATGAAGACCGAAAGCGGCGCTGCCGCCTATCGCGCAGTCTATTATGCTCTACGCGCAGATGAGACCGCTGTCTCAATCGACCGGATCGCCAATCTGCTATCGGTAGACCTGCGTCGGTTCGACCGCCTGACCGCCCAGCTGGAGGATGCCCCGTCGACGGAAGAGCGTCATGAGAATCGCCTCGCCCTGCACGTACTCCATGCCGTGCGCCAGGCCTTGATGATGCGGGCTTTCGCGCTCGCAGGCAGCCTGCCGCGCCTTTCAGAGCGCCATGACGCCAGCGCCCGGGATGTCGTCAACATGATCTCGGAAATGCGCTTTGCCGAGGTCGTGGAGCTGCTGGGTGAAATCTTCCCCTGCGCCCGGAGCGAGGACACGCCCCTGCAGGCGCTGACCGAACCCGGCAGCCAGATGCGCAGCGCTTCCTATGGCTACGAACGGATCCATAAGGACATCATCGATCCATTGGATGAGATCGGGCGCACACTGCATGGCATCAGCCTCGCCATCACACACGCCTATGGCGCATTCGGCTAGGACCGTAATCAGTATACCGGAATGCGGGTGTCCCGGGCGTTGAGATTGACGCGGCTGGAATAACGGCCACTGTCCGGCATGCTGAGGACGACCCTTTGGCGCCGGCGATCGATCTGCAGTCTGAAAGACGAAAGAAGGTCCAGCCCCAGCACCATCGCGGGCTCCTCCTCAAGTCCGAGGTATTTGAACAGCGGCGGGTCGCTCACCAGTATGTCGACACCCGACATCCGGTAATCCCCGATGGCCAGCATCCGGACAGAGGCGATCCGCAGGGACTGGTCGCCACCTGTGGCACCCTGCAGGATCTTCGTCTTCTCTTCATTGGTTCTGGTGTGGGACTGTTCTGCAAACCGACTGTTGATAAAGGTCACGCTGGAACCGGTATCGACCAGTGCGCGGCCTTTGCGGCCATTGATCCGGACATCCACGAAAATCAGGCCGTTCTCGTCAGTGTATTTCATTGAGCTTGGCACCAGCCGGGCAGACCGGTCGGGGCGTCCATCATAGACCATGACACGCAAATTCTCGAAGTCGAAGTCGATAACATCCCCTTCGAAGGCATTTGCCGGCAGCACATTCTGCGTCCCGGTGACATTCAGGTCGACGTTCAGCGCTACCTGTACATCCTTCTTTGCCACGTTCCCGACGAGAAGCGTATCCAGTTCGACAACCGGATAGATTTCTTCCCCGGTCAGCCCCAGCACGCTGATCATGGGCACATTGTCATCCAGTTCCGGAAGCTGAGCCAGGCGCGCCGTGCGGCGGTTGATCATGGGAAATGTTGCGGCCGTATCGATGATACCGGTCGCCCGGTCATTCCCGTTCACCTCGAGACGGACGACCATGTGATCGTATTCATTCACCTCGAACGGGATCACCTGGCGCTCACTGGCCAGCGCCGGGAAAAAGCCCAACAGGGCCAGAACACTCAAGAAGGCACCTTTGATGTGCCACCCGGACGCCATTTTGGTCGTCCGGCGTTTCGACTCCCTCGTCATTTGCTCAATATCCCACATCCGATAGGATAAACAAAATCACACTGTATTGACGTTAGGTACTCTGCCCCGGCGTCACGACTTCCGCTGCCCCTTACGTTCGCGTAAACCTGCGTGACACAAACTGAGGAAACCGGAGACTGATCATGGCTGACGCCTTCATCATCGACGCCTGCCGCACACCGCGCGGTATCGGCAAAGTCGGCAAGGGCTCGCTTGCCCACCTGCACCCACAGCACCTGGCCGCGACCGTGCTGGGCCAGATCGCCGAGCGCAACAAGCTCGACACTGCCACTGTCGACGACGTGATCTGGGGCTGCTCCAGTCAGCGCGGCGCCCAAGGTGCCGACATGGGCCGCATGGCCGCCCTCGATGCCGGCTATGACATCAAGGCCTCCGGCGTGACACTCGACCGTTTCTGCGGTTCCGGCATCACCACGGTGAACCTCGCTGCGGCGCAGATCATGTCCGGCATGGAAGATTGCATTGTGGCCGGCGGCTGCGAGATGATGAGCTACACGGCAGCCACGGCAGACCCGAAAAACCCGCCGATGATGGACGCCGGCAACCTCCACCTGCGCGAACTGCACCCGCAGTCCCAGCAGGGCTGCTGCGCCGACGCCATCGCCACGCTCGAAGGCATCACCCGTGAAGCCGTCGACCAGCTGGCCGTGGTCAGTCAGGAACGCGCCGACCGCGCCCTGAAGGAAGGCCGTTTCAACAAGTCGGTCGTGCCGGTTTACAATCGCGACGGCACACTCGCCCTCGACAAGGACGAGTTCCCGCGTCCAGGCACCTCGATGGAAAGCCTCGCTGGCCTGAAGACCGTGTTCAACATGTTCTGGGACGTGCCGGTCGACGACAAGGGCATGACCTATGGCGGTCTGATCGAGAAAGTCTATCCGCAACTGAAAGGCAAGATCCAGCACGTGCATCATGCCGGTAACTCCTCCGGCGTCGTCGACGGCTCCGGCGCTGTACTCATGACGTCCGAAGGCTATATGAAGAAGCATGGCCTGAAGCCGCGCGGCCGCGTTGTTGCCACGGCGAACATGGGCGACTGCCCGACACTGATGCTGAACGCTCCGGTTCCTGCGGCACAGAAAGTCCTGGCCAAGGCTGGCCTGACCACCGGCGACATCGATGTCTACGAAATCAACGAAGCTTTCTCGGTCGTCGCCGAGAAGTTCATCCGCGACCTCGATCTCGACCGCAACAAAGTCAACATCAATGGCGGCGCCATGGCCCTCGGCCACCCGATCGGCGCAACCGGTTCGATCCTGATCGGCACCGCGCTGGACGAGCTTGAGCGCTCCGGCGGCCGTTATGGTCTGGTCACCATGTGCGCCGCTGGCGGCATGGCGCCTGCGATCATCATCGAGCGTCTCGACGCCTGATCGCCTGCCTGAAGCAGGCACACAGACAAGCGCCCGGTCCTGGTAACGGACCGGGCGTTTTCCGTTCTGGTTGCGCAAAAACCACAAATGCGAATGCGTATGAGAATTATTTGCAATATTACTTGCGATTCATTCTCACTTTCATTAGGCCGTCTCCACCGACTGCATAAGCGGTCCTCAGGGAGAACGAAATGAATAGAGCCATTCGCAAGCCGCGGAGCCTCCGCACACAGGTTGGTATGTATGCGGCGGTTGCCGTCGCCGCCGCCGCCCCCGCTTTCGCAGACGAGTCCGACGAGCCGGAACTGCGTAACGAGACGATCACCGTCACCGACGTGACGGCAGACACCAACCCCTATGGCGACCCGAATGCGCCCTATCGAGCGATCCGCTCGGCCAGCGGCCTCTTCACGGAAGACCTGCTCGACACGCCGAAGACCATCACGGTCATCACCGACGAGACGCTGCACGACCTCGGCGCCAAATCCTTCCGTGACCTCTTCCGGTCCCAGCCGGGCATCACGCTCGGTACCGGCGAGGGCGGCAACGCGTTCGGCGACCGGATCTTCATCCGTGGCTTCGATGCCCGCAATGATGTCTATGTCGATGGCGTCCGCGACCCCGGCGTCGGCTCCCGCGAGACCTTTGCGGTCCAGCAGATCGAAGTGCTGAAAGGCCCGTCGTCTGCTTTCGGCGGCCGCGGCACGACCGGCGGCGCTGTCAGTCTCGTCTCCAAGAAGCCGGGCCAGGGCGACTGGGGTGATGTCGAGTTCACGCTCGGCTCCGACGCAACCCGCCGGGCCACCCTGGACGTGAACCATGAAGTCACCGACACGCTGACCGTCCGCCTGAATGCCATGACGCACGATTCCGAAGTCGCCGGGCGCGATGAAGTGTTCAACGACCGTTGGGGCCTCGCCGCCGCCGCAGAGTGGACGCCGACCGATGCGCTGACTTTCGGTTTCGATTACTACCATCTGTCTACCGACTACCTGCCAGACTGGGGCCATCCCTACGACACGGAAAACAACCGTCCGTTCGCCGTGGACCGGGACAATTTCTACGGCGTCCTCTCCCGCGACTTCGGCGAAACCTTCGCAGACGTCTACACAGCCAACACAAACTGGGTGATCTCAGACAAGGTCGAGTTTGCCTCCACTCTCCGTTATGGCCAGAGCAAGAACGCCTACACAGCCTCGGCCCCGGAACGTCCGGACCCCGTCGCCCGGACGGTGAGCGCCAATGCCAAGCGCCGGGATGCGATCACGGACTACTGGACGAACCAGAGCCGCTTCACCTTCCGCTTCGACACCGGCACGATCGGCCACACGCTGGTCACCGGCATCGAGCTGTCGCGCGAGGAAACGCTGAACCGCCAGCGCGCCTTCACGGAATGCGCCGAACTGCCCTGTACCGGCGCGGCTTCCAATCCGCTCCTGAACCTGGACAATCCGGACAATTCCATTCCGTGGGGCAGCGATACCGAAGTCACCGGCCGGCCGACGATCGAGACCGAAACGGCCGCGCTCTACGCGCTCGACACGCTGACCTTCAGCCCGCAATGGGAAGCCTTTATCGGCGTGCGGGCAGATACCTACTCTGCTGATGTGACCGGCCTGACCAATCGGGACGGCACACCGACACCAGATCGCAGCGCCGACAGCGACTTCATCAACTGGCATGCCGGTCTTGTCTACAAGCCTGTCGAGAATGCCTCGATCTATGCAAGCTACTCCTCCGCTTCGAACCCGCCCTGCGAACAGCTTGACGCTTTCGCCCTCGACTATGGCGGTTGCGATGCGCTGGTCGCGGCGATGGATCCGGTCGAGAACAATTCCTTCGAGCTTGGCGCGAAGTACAATCTCGGCGGTCACCTCGACCTGACCGCGGCTGTGTTCCAGATCACCCGCGACGGGGTTCCGATTTCCAATGGCCGGGGCGCCACGACGGCCGGGTCTCAGGACCAGGAAGTAACCGGCGTGGAGTTCGGCGTGGCCGGCAACATCACCGAGAAGTGGAGCCTGTTCGGCGGTCTCACAATTTTCGAGACCGAAGTGACCGACAGCACCATCGCCTCGCAGATCGGCGAGATGTTCCCGAACGTCTCGGAAGAGAGCTTCACGCTGACCTCCCGCTACCAGTTCACCGACCGCCTGCACCTTGGCGGCACGGCTGGCTACAATAGCGAGAAATATGGCGGCACCGTCGCGGCGGGCTCGACCTTCGTGCCGGACTATTGGCGCTTCGATGTCTTCGGCGGCTACCAGCTGACCGACAATATGGAGGTGACCTTCAATATTCTGAACGCCACGGACGAGCTCTACTATGACGCGCTCTACCGCTCCGGCACGCCGTTCTCCTATGTTGCGCCGGGCCGCTCGGCCTTTGTGACACTGGACATCGACTTCTGATCATCCGAAAGAGGGGCGGCCCTTTCGGGGGCCGCCTTTCATTCTTTTTGTAGAGTCCGCCCATGCTGATCTGTATCCCCCAAGTCCTGACCAAGGCGCAGGTGAAAGACATCCGCCAGCTGATCGATGCTGCCGAGTGGGTGGATGGCCGCGTCACGGCGGGCGTCCAGTCCGCCGAAGCCAAGCGCAATACGCAGCTGCCGGAAGACAGCGAGGCGGCCCGCAAGGCGCAAGCCATGGTGAGCGTCGCCATTGGCAACAATCCGGTCTTCCTGGCGGCGGCGCTGCCGCAGAAAGTGTTTCCGCCCCTGTTCAACCGCTATGTCGTCGGCGACAGTTTCGGCGCCCATGTCGACAATGCGATCCGTTCGGTCAAGAACTCGCCGGAGCGGATCCGGACCGACTTGTCCTGCACCCTGTTCCTGACCGAGCCGGAAGATTATGACGGCGGCGAACTGGTGATCGAGACGCTGTTCGGGGCGCAGGAAGTGAAGCTGGAAGCCGGAGACCTCGTCCTCTATCCGGCCTCCAGCCTGCACTCCGTCAGCGAGATCACGCGCGGCGCGCGGATTTCCTCCTTCTTCTGGCTGCAGAGCATGGTGCGCGACGATGGTGAGCGGACCCTGCTGTTCGATCTCGACCAGTCGATCCAGGCATTGGTGGCGGAGAAGGGCCACAAGGACCCGGAAGTCATCCGCCTGACAGGCATCTATCACAACCTCATTCGCCGCTGGGCCGAGGGCGCTTAGGTTTCCGCCAGCACCAGCGGCCGGACAGGCCGCAACACGCGGTGCTTCATATGTATAGAGATCATAGGGCGGCGGGGCATCGGCCACAAAAGTCGGTTCGATGTTACCAAAACAGTCGACCGCCATCAGTGCGTCCCGCCCGGTGCGCATGTGCCAGCGGGCAACACGCAGCAGGTTCCACGCCAGCCATGGCCAGAACACCGGCCAGACATGGTTGAAGAAAGGTTGGAGATCAGGATGCATGCGCGGGAGGATGGCCCGCGCGCGACCCTGTGGGATTGAGCCCGCATTTCCGCGCCACTTTCCCAACCGGGACGGGGCAGAGGCAAGGGGGATAGCGCCTGCTCTTTCCCCGCCCCTCGTTCCCCCTTAAGGTCCGCCCATTGGAGGAGCTTCATGAAACACGCATCGCTTTTCGCCGCGCTGACAGGCGCCGCCCTGCTTGCCGCCTGCACGACCGCGCCCGTTGAGGCGCCGGCTGAAACAGCCGCCGCGCCTGCCTATGATGAAGCCTTCCCGCCTGCGATCGAAGAGGTCTCCTTCGACAGCCATGGCGACCGCCTGAACGGCCTGGTCTATGTGGCGGACGGGCCGGGGCCGCACCCGGCGGCGGTGCTGCTGCACGGCTTTCCGGGCAATGAAAAGAATCTGGATCTTGCGCAGGACATGCGCGCGGCGGGATGGAATGTGCTCTTCTTCCACTATCGCGGCGCCTGGGGCAGCGAAGGCGACTACACCCTCACCCATGTGATCGAGGATGTCGGCGTGGCAACGGACTGGCTGCGCACCCATGCGGACCAGTACCGGACCAATCCGGATCATATCGTGCTTGTGGGGCACTCCATGGGGGGCTTTGCCTCGCTTCAGGCCGCCGCGCGTGACGAGGCCATTGCCTGTGCCGCGGGCATCGCCCCGGCAGACATCGGCGTGTCAGCAAAAGTGTTCGAGACGAACCCGGAGGCCAAGGCCGGCTTCATGGCCTACAGCGACAGTTTGCAGATGCTGCACGGCCTGACCGGCGAAAAGATCATCGCCGAGGTGGAGGCGAACAAGGACGCGTTCAGCCTGCAGGGCCTGGCGCCAAAGCTGGAAGGCAAGCGCATCCTCATCGTTGGCGGCGACAAGGATGGTTCCGTTTCGGAAGAGCTGGTGATCCGCCCGCTCATTGCCGCTTATGAGGCAGACCCGGCCATCGACACGACCGGCGTGATGCTCTCCGGCGACCACTCGTTCTCATGGTCGCGGGGTGAATTGATCTCTACCGTGATCAACTGGGCGGAGGCCTGCCGCTAGGCCGCCGTCCAGGCCATGGCTTCATCCAGGGAAGCGAGCGGGTACACCCGCATCTTGCCCGGAATGAGCGGCGCAAAGAAGCGCATGGAATTGGCGAGCCAGCCAATGTCGGTGACCATCGCGATACGCTTGAACGCGGTGTAGTGCGCCGTGCCGAAGACCGCATCGTCCAGCATGGCATGGGCGGTGTAGGTTTCGAATTCCGGACCGAAGCGGATCAGGATGCGCGCTTTGCCGTGTTCCTGGATGGCGGCGTCGACGGCAGGAACAAGGATCGTCTTGTAATCAGAGTCGGTGATCTTGCCCTCGGCATCGAAGGCAACAATCCCGGGCGGGGCGGAAGGGATGCGCTTGAACATGGCCTTCAGATGGGCCCACCCTGCCCGTCAGGCAAATGAACTTGCGGCCATGTCGGCCTGGTTCGAGAAAGCCTAGTTCGGGCGGTCTTCTTCGTGGTCGCCGTTCCAGAAGCGCTTGATGCGGCCAAGGAAGCCCTCGCTTTCGGGGTGGCAGTCGGCGCCGGAGCAGTCGCAGAATTCGCGCAGGATGTCTTTCTGGCGGGGCGTCAGGTTGCGCGGCGTTTCGACAAACATTTCGACGAACAGGTCGCCGGTATGACCGGACTGGCGCACAGACGGCATGCCCTTGCCGCGCAGGCGCAGCTTGCGGCCGGTCTGGGCGCCTTCCGGCACGACGACGCGGGCGCGGCCACCATCGATGGTCGGGATCTCGATCTCGCCGCCAAGGGCCGCCGTCACCATCGGCACCGGCGCGCGGCAGTAGAGGTTCGGCCCGTCGCGTTCGAAAATGTCATGCTCGACGACATCGACGAAGATGTAGAGGTCGCCCTTGCCGCCGCCATTGGCCCCGGCTTCGCCTTCGCCGGCGAGACGGATACGCATGCCGCTTTCGACGCCGGCGGGGATCTTCACGTTCAGCGTGCGCTCTTCGCGCACCTGGCCGGCGCCGCCGCAATCCTTGCACGGCTTCTTGATGGTCTTGCCCTTGCCGCTGCAGCGCGGGCAGGTGCGTTCCATCGTGAAGAAGCCCTGCTGGGCGCGCACGCGGCCTGCGCCGCCGCACGTGTCGCAGGTTTCAGGCTCGGTGCCCGGCGCGGCGCCCGACCCTTCGCAGGTCTTGCAGTCGACGGCCTGGGGCACGTGAATGGTTTCGTCCTTGCCGGAGAAGGCCTCGGCAAGCGTGATCTCGAGATCGTAGCGCAGGTCGGCCCCGCGCTGAGGGCCTGCACGGCGACGGCCGCCGCCGAACCCGCCTGCGCCGAAGACCTGGCTGAATAGGTCCTGGAAAATGTCTTCGGGGTGGACGCCCGCGCCGAACGGATTGCCGCCACCGCCCATGCCGTTTTCGAAGGCGCCATGGCCGAACTGGTCATAGGCCGCGCGCTTCTGCGAATCGGAGAGGATCGCATAGGCCTCGCCGACTTCCTTGAACTTCTCTTCGGCTTCGTGATCGCCCGGATTCTGGTCCGGGTGGTATTTCATGGCCAGCTTGCGGTAGGCGGATTTCAGCGCCTTCTCATCGACATCGCGTGAGACGCCAAGAACCTCGTAATAATCGCGCTTGCTCATGGATGAATGGCTCGCCGTTTCTCTCTAGTCCTTTGCCCTGTCGCGTCATGTGGGGCGCGGATTACACACGTGCAAGGGAGGGATGCAGGCAGTTTACGTGGGGTTCCCCGTCAAATTGCCTGACGGATTGACTGGATCAGCTCGGCCCCGGGCCAAACTGGCTCGCGCCCTTCTCGATCAGCTCTGCGCCGGTAGGGCGGATCTGCATCACGGCGAGGCCGCGCTGGCTGGTGCCGTCGAGGCGGAAGCGGAACAGGCCGTTAACGCCGAAGAAGCCGTCGGGATCTGTCACGCCATTGTATTTGAGGTTGTCTTCCGCCGCGAGGCGCACGGCGACGGCGGCCGCGTCATAGGCAACGGCGGCGAGGTCTGTCGGTGCCTTGCCATAGATGCGGCGATAGGCTTCGCGGAATGTGGTGAGGTTTTCCGGATCGGGCGTGGGATAGACGGCGCCGTCCAGCGTCGGCTCCCGCCAGATGGATTCATCGCTCCAGAGGCTCGTGCCCATCAGGGTGACATGAGTCATGTCGACGCCATTGTAAGGCAGCAGCGGCGCGATGGAGAGCAGCTGCACGCCGCGCTCCGGGATCATCACGGCAATCTTGTTTCTCGGGCGGACCTCGATCTCGGATTTGAGGATTTCGGAAACGGACCGGGCCGCTTCGGTGGCGCCGGTCTCCGGCATGTAGAAGGCGGAGGTCAGCACCACACCGCCATTATTGAAGGCCTCGGTGCGAAGGGCGTTCTCGATCTGGCGGCCATAGGCGGTCTGCGGCCCGAGGAAGACATAGCTGAAAATGCCCTGCCCGGCCGCGTATTCGACCATGCGGCGCACTTCCTCTTCCGGCGAGACGGAGGCCAGATATGAGCCGCCGCCTGCGGCTGAGCGGTCGGTCGAGAAGGCAATGACGGGGATCTTCTTGTCCTGCGCGCGCTCGCGGATGGCCTTCACATTGGCGCCGAACAGCGGGCCCAGCACGACATTGGCCTTCTCCTGAATGGCCTCGTCGATGCGCGCTTCGGTGATGGAGGTCTTGCCGGCCGTGTCCTTCGGGATGATCAGGAAATTGTCACCGGCATACTGGAACAGGGCCAGCTCGATCCCGGCCAGCATGCTTTCCGCTTCATTGCGGACCTGGGCATTCGGATGGGAGAACGGCAGCAGCACGGCGGCGCGCTTGATCTCGCGCCCTTCCATGAAGGCTGGCGTCAGGCCGCCATCGCCGACGACCTGGGTCAGGTCTTCCGGCTCGCCCAGATCCGTGACGTCGACGCCCTCTTCCGGCCCTTCCGTCGGGCCGGTCACCGGCTCTACCCGCGGGCTTCCCGTGCCGATCTGGACTGGCGGACGGGCTGGCGCGCTGGCACAGGCGGTGGCGAACAGGAAACCGATGAGAAGAAAGCTTGGCGCTTTGATCGTCCTGAGCAATGGTTGCAGCAATGTCATCTCCTGAAACATCTCCTGAAGCATCCGGCGCACAGACGATTCCCGGCTGGCGCGACTCTAGGGGGGCCGGGCCGGACGGGCAACCGTCGCAGGCATTGTCCCCGGGTCTGTATGTTGTCTCCACGCCGATCGGCAACCTGCGGGACATTACGCTCCGCGCGCTGGACGTGCTGGCCGCAGCCGATGAAGTGCTGGCCGAGGACACACGCGTGGCGGGGAAACTCCTGTCCGCCTATGGGGTTAAGGCTCGCCTCAGCCCCTATCATGACCACAATGGGGCGGAACGGAGACCCGAACTCCTGCGCAAGCTGAGCGAAGGCGCACGGATCGCGCTCGTCTCGGATGCGGGCACGCCGCTGGTATCCGATCCCGGCTGGAAGCTGGCGCATGAAGCGCTGGAAGCCGGCCACCGCGTGTTCCCGGTGCCGGGCGCTTCGGCCATGCTGGCGGGCCTGGTGGCCAGCGGCCTGCCGAGCGACCGGTTCTGCTTCGCGGGATTTCTGCCGCCAAAACAAGGCGCGCGAAAGCAAAGCCTCGAAAGCCTGAAGGCCGTACCGGCCACGCTGATCTTCTATGAGAGTGGGCCGCGCCTCGCCGATACGCTGGCGGACATGGCCGCCGTGCTGGGCCCCGGCCGGGCGGGCGCCGTCACGCGCGAACTGACGAAGCTGTTCGAGGAAACCCGGCGCGGCACGCTGGCTGACCTCGCCGCGCACTATGCCGAAGCCGGCGGCCCGAAAGGCGAGATCGTCGTGCTGACCGGCCCGCCCCTGGAAGAGGCGGTCACGCCGGAACATCTCGACGCAGCACTCCGCGAAGCCCTCGCCGATCAGCCGACCAAGGCCGCCGCCAATGCCGTGGCCGACGCCCTCGGCTTGCCGAAGCGGGACGTCTACCAGCGCGCCCTTCAGATCAAGGCCAATGGCTGATCCGGCTCAACTGAGGAAACGCTCCATCAGTATGCCATTATAGGTAACCTCATCTACACGCCTGTAATCGCGGGAAATTCCGATCTGGCTGAAACCGAACTTCCGGAACAGGTCCGCCGCGCGCTGATTGCTGTCGAACACGACCAGCTCGACCTTTGAAATCCCGCAGCGCGGCGCATGGGCGAGCGCTGCCGATATCAGCCGGCTGCCCGTACCCGCCCCGCGATGCGAGGTGAGAAGGCCCATGCCCAGAATACCCCGATGGCGGCACTCGGGAATCTCGACAGGGACAATATCGATCCAGCCGACCAGCCGTCCCTCATCCAGTGCACAATACATCGGCAGGTCATTGTCGATCATATGGTTCGGGAAGGCGCGTTCCGGATCGAAAGGCGGAAGCGTGACGCGGCCGAGATACCGCTTCTCGGCGGCAACCTCCTCCACCGCCGCGCGCCAGGGACGGATCAGGTCCTTCCGCATATAGACAATATCGATGCTCATGTCCGCCTCCTCCCACAGAGGTGCACCTGCCGGGATCGTAACATCTGGTTGACAGACGACAACCAGAGCTTCCGATAGGCACCGGGCGAAGGGAGCGAGCAGCCGCTGGCGGAAGCCAGGCGGCAGGCCGCGGAGAAGCGCTAGGGCGAGCGGCTGGCGGCGCTTTAACTGCAGGCCAAAGGCTACCGCATACCTGAGCGGCGGTTGCGCGCCCATGGGAGAGATCGACCTGATTGCCAAACGCGGCAACCTCGTCGCCTTCATTGAAGTGAAATTCCGGGCAGATGTTCAAATTGCCGCAGGTGCCGTCACACCATCCGTCTGGCAGCGTATCGCGCGGGCGGCAGATTGCTGGCTGGCCCGTCACCCGGCCCATTCAGATTACGGCTGGCATCATGACCTGATCGAGCTCGCGCCCCGGAAACTGCCGCAACATCTACAGGATGCATCGCGGCCGGGCATGGCATGATGCGAGCCGGAGATTAACCGGGACTGCAGTCACGTTAACAACTCAAAGAAACTCATAGGTAGGCGGATGAGATCAACCCGGGTTGTTTCAGACCACTGACAATAGAATTCCTCCAGAAATTAAGGCTTTGCGGCCACCTCCTGTTAACCCTCGATCAAACCAAATCCTCTAATTACCGACCCGGTTGGAGAGTTGAGTTTTAAGGGAGGCCATCAGTCATGGATGCTGCTATTGCGATGCAAAAAGAGGCTGTGCTAAAATCTGCGCCAGCCTCTGATCTGAAGCAGGTATTCCGGAACGCACAGCGCGCGTTCGACCTGATCCAGAAGCACCGCACCCCGCCGGATCCCAAGACCTATGCCGTCTGGTATGCCTATGTGGAGGCCGTTGACCCGCGCGTGATCGAACGGGTGGACAGCGCAGTTGCCGAACATGGCACTCTGACGCCCTTTGACATCAACTCAATTTTCCGGGAATTGCTGACCGAGGAACCTGCCGCCGTTTCCGCGCGTCATACGATTGGCATGGCCATCGAAAAGGAAATCGATGAAGTCATGAAGATAATCCAGCAGGGTGTTCAGAACAGCGACGAATTCGGCGCCTCGCTGGACAAGGCCAACAGCGCCCTGCCCAAGGCCGTGTCTGCCGACAATCTGGCCTCGTTGCTATCCAACCTGATGGAAGACAATCAGCGCATGGCCCAAACCACGCGTGAGCTGAACCAGGGCCTGATGGAGTCGCAAAAGCAGATCGCAACACTCAACCAGGAGCTGGAGGAAGTCCAGACCCAGTGTATGCGCGACCCGCTGACCGCGATCGCGAACCGCCGCGCCTTTGACGAGCGGCTTGAGCGCGAAGTCCGCGCCGCTGCCGAAACCGGGGAAAAGCTGTGCTTTGCCCTCGCCGATATCGACCATTTCAAGGCGGTCAACGACACCTATGGTCACCAGGTCGGCGATGCCGTGCTGCAGCAGTTCGCTGCTGTCGTGACGCAGAACATCAAAGGACAGGACATGGTCGCCCGCTATGGCGGTGAGGAGTTCGCGATCATCCTTCCGGAAACGGACCTGTTCTCGGCCTACAACCTGCTCGTGAAGATCAAGTACAACTTCAAGAGCTCTGAAACGCCGATCGACGGCACACTGAAGACGATCAAGGACGTGACCGCCTCCTTCGGCCTTGTGCGCTTCGAACCCGGCATGACGCCGCGCGACATGATCGAACAGGCCGATCACTTCCTCTACGAGGCCAAGAATGCCGGACGTGACCGCGTGAAAGCAAAGGGCTTCTAACGCCCCTGCTTCAGGTCTCACCAGCGGAATCTACCGGATTCCGCCAGCCTTCCCCCTCCGTCACCCACGTAGTTTCCCTGATTGCTGATTCTGCCGTGCTGCGCGGTAATGGTGTGTCTACTCCGGTGGAGGGAGTGCATCATGGATGGCAGCTTTTACTCGGGAGAATTGTCGGCTCATACTCGTGAGGATGGGCGTGAGTGGGACGAATTCTGCGCCGGAGTAGACGAATTTCTGGACCGCGAACTGACCGAAGACCTGCGCGAAGCTGGACGGCGGACGACGGGGATGAAATCGGATGCGGAATCGTGCCGGATCTGGCGTGAAAAACTGAACACCCGCGGCTGGTACGCGCCGACCTGGCCGGTGGAACATGGCGGCGCAGGGTGGAGTGCGGAACAGCGCATCTATTTCGAAAATGCGTGCGCGGCCCGCGATGCGCCAATCCTGATGAATTCCGGGGTGCGGACGATTGGTCCCCTGATCATCGAAGCTGGCACGCCGGAACAGAAAGCCCGCTACCTGCCGGCCATCCTGAACGGCGAGCATGAATGGTGCCAGGGCTTCTCCGAGCCGCAGGCAGGATCTGACCTGTCGGCCCTGTCAATGAAAGCGGCGCGCGACGGCGACGATTTCATCCTGACCGGCAGCAAGATCTGGACGAGCTTTGCACAGTACGCGACACACATGTTCCTGCTGGCCCGCTGCGATCCGGGCGAACATGGCGGCAAAGGCGTCGTCTTCCTGCTGGTGGAGATGGACCGTCCGGGTATTGAAGTTCGCCCGATCAAGTTCATTGATGGTGAGTACGAAACGAACGAAGTGTTCTTCAACAGCGTACGCACGCCTATGGCGGACCGCATCGGCGAGATCGGCGAAGGCTGGAAAACGGCCAAGCAGTTGATGTCCATCGCACGCGGCAACAATACGACGACCGGCCTGCTGCGCCGGGCGATGCGCGCCGCGCGGCGGAACGCTGCGACGGGCGGCGCCCTTTCCGCCTCGCTCCAGATGCACTTTGCCGAACTGGAGATGCGGATCGACACGCTCGAAGCGCTGGATGAGCGGACGTTCAACGGGGTCGGCACACTGGTGGGCGGACCGGCTTCCTCGCAGCTGAAACTACTGGCGACAGAACTGCACCAGGCGATCACGGAAGCCGCGCTCGAAGCAGCCCCGGACAGCGATTTCGCACAGGCCAAATACCTGGCCACCCGCGCCGCGACGATCTATTCCGGCACCAGCGAAGTGCACCGGAACATTCTCGCCAAGGCTATTGGCTGTCCGTAGCGGGTGCCGGTTCCCAGTTTTCCAGCCACGCAATCGTAGAGATGGGTACCTCCATATCCGCTGTCTCTGCAGACCGCCAACTACCCTGCTGATAGGCGGCGGCGGTGCGATAGATGAGATTGCAGGCTGCCTTCCTGTCCGACACATGTACCGTGGCACCAAACATTTTTCCGAGGACGGAATAAAATCCTGAACTTCCACGCGCAGCGGCATAGGCGTCCATGGTGCGGCCCATGGATTCCATCACCTGCGCATCGTCCGCTGTTGCGCTGAACCAGTCTTCTGCGGGGACTGGCCCGGCTGACACAAGCGGGTCCAGAGTGTCAGTCGGAACGACGACCGGCTGCGGCAGGGCGTCTTCGACAATTGCCAGCGTTCTGGCATTGAAGTCACGCCAGCTGTAATTGGTGGATTCCCCCGACTTCAGAATGGCATCCCGGTAGGCCTTCACTTTATCGACCAGCTCGCGGGCCGTGTCCGGATCTTCCTCGACAATGTCGCGCGCCCAGCTCAGTTGTGAGTTGGCGAGCGATTTGCGAGCGAGGTTTGGCGTACTGCTCAACTGTTCGGTCATCTCGCAGGCGCTGGCCATGCGTTCCGCAAACGGCACGGCGACATGTCCGAACCGTCCGTTCCGGGTGAACCAGCTACCGGCAGCTGACACGTCCTGATACTGAACATCTCCACAGGTTTCTGGACCTTCCTCAGCGGACAGATAGGGGTGGGTCTTCCCGGCGCGCACATGCATATCCAGCAGGGACGAGATCAGGTTTGTGCGCAGATCGCTCTGTTCCGAATAGGACAAACCCATCTCTACCGGGAAATCGCCCTTCGCCACCGTGTATTTACGGTTGCGATCCGGCAGCGCCCAGAAGGCCTGGCTGTAGCTGAACGCTTTCTCGATCTCCGGCATGATCGCGTCGGCGCCAGCCTTCGCAGCATTGAGGTCTTGGGCCCTGGTGAGGTGGGCAACCACCGCATAGTGCAGCGCATAGGGGTTTTCGGGGCACCGGGTCGCCGCACCGTCGAACGCTGGCAAAACGTCTTCGAGACGAGAGCGCCTATAGCGGACATCCTCGACCGCCTGGAGCAATGACGCGACCAGACCGCCGTCGCAATCCAGGTCGGGCTGACCTTCCGCGCTCGTCGGGGCGGCAATGATCACCGCCATGACAAATCCAAGCGCACCAGCCTTTACTTTTCGCCACATGAGATCCCTCCGGTTCACCCCCAAGTCGCAAGTTAAAGGCGTTCTGCCCACAACTCCAGAGGGATAGCTTCAATCAAATGGACGGCCTGTCGCGCCGCAGAAGATGAGCTCTGCCCCGCTCATGAAAATGTTTCGGATCGAAACCGTATGCAGGAGATCGGCGATGTCTTCCGGCAAGGCGTTCGCGTCGACATAGGGCAAGGAGTCTGCCTGCACGGCGCCCGCCGTCAGGTTCACCAGCGCCATCAGCATGCGCATGCCGCTACCGCTTTCCAGATCCATATCCCGGTCCATTTTCTCAGCAACAGCCTGGCCGGTGGAGAAAATACGCTGCTTGGTGGAGACCATCGACTCCAGGGCAACATTCCGCTCGATCGTCCGGGCGAGCTGTGCCCGCAGCATGAGCATCGCGGGGAAGTTGATCATGCTGTCGATAAACGCTTCGCAAAAGGCCCTGCCCGACATGCCGGGCGTCAGCGTTTCACCCAGCTGCGTAAATGCCCGGATGAAAGCCCGCTCATAAATGGCGAGGAGCATTTCCTCCTTGTTGCCGAAATAGAGAAAGACCGTGCTCTTTGACACGCCGACATTGGCGGCAATCGCTGAAACCGCGAACCTTTCATTCCCCGATTGGAGGAGCAGCGCCTCAGCCGCATCGAGAATCTCTACACGGCGGGTTTCCTTTTCCCGGTCCGTACGCGCGCGCTGGAAATCTTCGCGGATTGCCATCAGGCACCTCTACCAATTGCCCGGATGGAATGAAGGCCCGCGAAACGCGAACGCCTGCCTCGAATCGCATGCATTCCACCCAGAGCAGACGACTCATTCTCTGGGGGCACTTTATAGGCGGAATCGGTGACAGCAACGTCACATCCGCAACCAACTGCATTACTTACAGATCACGAATGCCGGATACCGATCATCAGGAGCTCTGCGCCGCTAAGAAACGCATCGCGAAAATCGAATGACCGAACGCCATCGGTCACATCTTCATCCAGTTTCTCCGTCGCCAGCAGCTTGCCGATGTCGGCCTGGACAGCGCCACACATCAGATTGACGAAGCTCTTCACCAGGCGGCGGCCCTGCCCCGGCTCCAACTTCAGCAATTCCTCGACCTTGTCCGCCGCCGCCGTCCGGTAGAGATATATCTCCTTTACGGCATCGTGGATGTAATCCTGGTTGAGGCTTTCTTCCACGACACGCATGATCATCGGGCGCATCAGGCGGAAGCCCGGAAACTCCACAGCAGTGTCGATGAAGGCTTCGCAGAACGCCTTGTCCGACATGCCTTCATGGACCCGGCTGAGGAAGGTCTCGAAGAAGTTTTTGCCGACGCGTGTATACAGCGTGGTCAATAATTCTTCCCGGTTCCGGAAATGCAGGAAGATCGTGCTTTGTGACACACCGAGGCGGCTGGCCACATTATTGATGGAGAACCTCTGATTGTGGGTTTCCAATACCAGCGCTTCGGCGACGTCCAGGATCGCGACCCGGCGGGCGGCGTTCTCCCGGTCGGACCGGGGGCGCATGAAATCTTCTCTGATATTCATCTCACCCCTTTAGATTGAATCTCAAGAATTGAAAAGCCTGTAAGTAACCGTTAGTCATTTATGAAAGTGGCGCAAGACCCGGCGCGCACCTGATCTGCAACAGCCGTAACAGTCCTCGATCCGGAATGACGTTTCGCCCATAAAAAAAGCCCCTCCTGTGGGTTGCAGGAGAGGCTCTTTGTTTGCACGCCGCTAATCAGGCGTCGGCGGTTTCTGGCGTCTTGGCCTTCTGTCCGGAATAGTCGAATTCCTCTGCATCGAGGTCGATGTTCGGGATTTCTTCTTTCTCGTTCCAGTAGTCCTGCGTGTGCTGCCAGATATATTTGGAGCCGCGCTTCGGCAGGAGGTGCATGGAGCGCATGAGATAGCCGGGGTTGAAGTCTTCCGGGTCGATCCAGGGCAGGATCTCCATGTCCTTGTCTTCCTCGCGCAGCTTCACACGAACCTGCGTGACGCCCTTCTCGTCCATGTGCTTCAAGAGGCGGGTGATGAAGTCTCCCATCAGGTCAACACGAAGCGTCCAGGACGCGCGGAAGTATCCGAACACCCAGGCCATGTTGGGCACGCCGGTGAACATCATGCCGCGATAGGTGACCGTCTCGGAGAAGTCGACCGGCTTGTTATCCACCGTAAACGGAATATCGCCGAGGACTGAGAGATTGAAGCCCGTCGCCGTGATGATGATGTCGGCTTCCAGCTCCTGCCCGCCCTTGGTCAGGATGCCCTTCTCGGTGAAGCGCTCGATCTCGTCGGTCACGACATCGGCCTTGCCGGAAGCGATGCCCTGGAACAGGTCCCCATCCGGCACGAAGGCGATACGCTGGCGCCACGGGCGGTAGCTCGGCGTGAAGTGCTTGTCGATTGGATAGTCTTCGCCAAGGAACGCCTTTACGCCTTCCAGAAGTTCCTGGGTGACCACGTCGGTCTCTTCCAGGCAGCGGCGGGTAAAATCGTGCTGGTCGAACAGGACTTTCTGGCGGGCGACCCGGTGGATCGTATCCCAGTCGATGCCGATCTTTTCAAGTTCGGTGACCATCTCGTTTTCATTCCGGCCCGGGATGAAATATGTCGGCGAGCGCTGCAGCACGGTGACGTGCTCCACTTCGCCTGCAATTGCGGGCACAACAGTTGCCGTCGTTGCGCCGGAGCCGATGCAGACAACTTTCTTGCCCTTGAGGTCGATGTCATCCGGCCACAGCTGCGGGTGGATGATCTGGCCCTTGAACTTGTCCATGTCCGGCCAGTCCGGCGTGTAGGGCTTGGTGTAGTTGTAATAACCCTGGCACATCCAAAGGAAGTTGCAGGTAAAGGTCAGCACTTCATCCGTTTCGATCCGGCGCACTTTCAAGGTCCACAAGCTGTCCTTCGAGGACCATTCGGCCGACAGGATCTGGTGGCCGTAGCGGATGTGCTTGCCGAGGTCATTCTCCTCAATCACTTCGCCCATATAAGTGCGGATCTCTTCCGCCGTCGCGATCGGCGTCCCGGTCCACGGCTTGAAGCGGTAGCCGAAGGTATAGAGGTCGGAATCGGAGCGGATGCCCGGATATTTGTGCCACAGCCAGGTGCCGCCAAAGCTTTCGAGCTTTTCCAGCACGGCATAGCTCTTGCCGGGGCATTGCGTTTTCATGTGATACGCCGCGCCGACACCGGAAATGCCGGCCCCCGCAATCAGCACATCGAAATGTTCCACCTTGCCCTCAGCGGGCTTTGCTTTCGTTTCCGTCCCTGTCATGGCTCTCCGTCCACCTGATCCCGCACCAACGGACCACCCGAAGGCGCATTTCTACACGTTTCATTGAAACCAGAAAAATCGCCCCCGCACTACGGGACACCCCGTATGACGTCGCGGCAGTGGGGCAAGTTTGCGCCCGTTTGAAAGGCCGGATTGCGGCTATGGCGGCGAAATCCCCTCACCCAGCCTGCACCCCAGGCGGCATGTGCCTTCACACTGCCGTAATCCTCTCGCATTTACCCTCAGAGATTATCGATTCTACTGACAGGCAGACATGGCGCAGAAGGGTAACAAGACCCCGGCCCAACGGACGATAAAGGTGCCCGGCGGTGGCTTTGCCTCCCGTCATCCCCGTCTGGTGCGCTACACGCTGATCGTCTTTCTGGTCATCTTTCTGGTGGTCGGCGGCTGGGGCTTCTGGAAATGGCGCTCCCTTTATGCCGGCATGCCGAAACTGCCCGAAGTGGCAGACCTGTGGACTGTGAAGCGTGAAGCGGCCATCGAATTCATCGACCATGACGGCAACACGCTTGACGTGCGAGGCCCGCGCTATGGCCGGGCCACCTCGGTGGACCAGCTGCCGGAATATGTGCCACAGGCCTTCATCGCCGCCGAGGACAAGCGCTTTTACGAGCATGACGGGGCCGACGATGCCGCCATCGCCCGCGCGGCCTGGTCGAACCTGCGGGCCGGCGAGACCGTCTCCGGCGCCTCCACCATCACCCAGCAGCTGATCAAGAACCTCGTGCTCACCTCTCACCAGACGGTGAAACGCAAGGCACAGGAAGTGAAGCTCGCCCGTGAACTCGAAACCAGGATGAGCAAGGACGAGATCCTCTCGCTCTATCTGAACCGGGTGTATTTCGGCGCCGGCCTCTACGGCATCGACGCGGCGGCGCGCTACTATTTCGGCAAGGAACCCCAGAAGCTGACCGTGGCGGAGGCCGCTATTCTGGCCGCCTTGCCCAAGGCTCCCTCCAAGCTGAACCTGCGGGAAAACCTGGAAGGCGCCAAAGAGCGCCAGGCCTATGTCCTCGCCCAGATGGTCGACCTCGGTTTCATCCGCCCTGCCGAGGCAGAAGCGGCCAAAGCCGAAGCCATCACGATCATCGATCCGCCAATATATGATCCTCAGCTCGGCTATGCACTGGACGCAGTGTCGGAACGGGTGAAGGCAATGCTGCCCCGCATTCCGGGAGACCTGGTCGTCACGGTCTCGCTGGACATCGACCTGCAGGAGAAGATCCAGGCTCAACTGGTCAAGCGGATGGAAAGCGATGGCGCCGAAGAAGGCGCAAGCCAGATGGCGGCTGTCCTGATCGGGAAAGACGGCCGCGTCGCCGCCCTTGTCGGCGGCACGGATTATGCGACGACCGAGTTCAACCGAGTCACACAGGCCCTGCGCCAGCCGGGATCCAGCTTCAAGCCGTTTGTCTACGCCACGGCGCTGGAAGATGGCTACTCGCCTTATGACGTGTTCGAGGATGCCCCCATCACAATCGGCAAGTGGAGCCCGTCGAACTATACCGGCGCCTATCTCGGCCCCATGACGATGAGCGAAGCGATCGCGCGGTCCATCAACACGGTCGCGGTGGAGCTGACGCAACTGTCCGGCCCGGCGCGTGTGGCGGAAACGGCCCGGCGTTTCGGCATCACCACGAAACTGGAAGCCTACCCCTCTATCGCCCTAGGCAGCCAGGAAGTCTCCCTGTGGGAACTGACCCGCGCCTATGGCGTGTTCCAGTCAGGCGGCCTGAGGCTGGACCCGTGGCTGATCGAGAAGATCGAGGATTCGCGCGGCACAGTGCTCTACGAACGCCCGGACTATGAGCGTGACCGTGTGTACTCGGAAGGCCTCTCCCGGGACATGAACGCCATGCTCTACCGCGTCGTGAATTCCGACATCGGCACCGGCGGCCGGGCCCGCATTGCGGGCTGGACCGTCGCGGGCAAGACAGGCACCAGCCAGGACTGGCGGGACGCCTGGTTCATTGGATATTCGGCAGAATATGTCGGCGGCATCTGGGTCGGCAATGATGACGACAAGCCGATGAAGAAGGTAACCGGCGGCGGCCTGCCGGCAGACCTCTGGTCGGACATGATGGAACTCGCCCATGCCGGAAAGACGCCGGAGCGCCTGATCGGCGCCGAGAGCGGCCTGATGATCAGCGAGGAAGCCGAAGCGCGCATCGCCTTCTATCGCGGCCTCAGCCAGGCATTCTCCATCGCGGCCGGCCAGCCACTGGCCGGGCGCAGCGGCTACCGCGTCGAACGCTAGGCACCGCATCGCCCGATTGCACCCGCCCCGTCATGCGCGTAGAGAGCGCCCATGTTTGACGCCGTTGTTTTCGATACGCTTTCCCTCGCCTTTGAAGAGGCTGACCTGTTGCCGGAAACGGGCAGCATCCTCTGCCTGCGCGCGGAGGCTGTGCCCTTCCTGATGCGCATGCCGAAGGAGCGGCTGACCTGCCAGAACAGTTTCAAGCCGGATCATGACGCCCTGAAGGCCGCGGGGTTCACGGTCCTGCCGCCAGAGGCTGAGAGCTTTCCTTCCCCGGCGCTGACCATTGTCCTGCCGCCGCGCCAGCGCGATGAGACGCGCGCCCTGTTCGCGCGCGCCATGCGCGATGCCCCCATGGGCGGCGTGATCGTCGCCAGCCTGCCGAACACGCTGGGCGCCAAGACAGGTGAGAAGATCCTGGCGGAACTGGCTGGCGAAACGCAGAGCCTCTCGAAACACAAATGCCGGGCCTTCTGGGCGGTGAAGACCGAAGACTGGAACGTTCAGCTGGCGGAAGAGTGGATCGCCTTCGACGCCCCTCAGGAAGTCGATGACGGCGCCCTGTGGAGCCGGCCGGGCCTTTTCAGCTGGGATCGTGTCGACGCGGGCAGTGAACTGCTGGCTGACAGCATCCCGGAATGGATCCGAGGGCGCGGCGCAGACTTTGGTGCCGGCCAAGGCTACCTCGCGCGAGAAGTGCTGACCAACTGCCCGCATGTCGATAGCATGACCCTGTTCGAAGCCGAGTATCGCGCGCTGGCCTGCCAGCAGAAAAACCTCGAAGGCTTCAGCAACTGGACCGCCCATTGGGCGGATGTGACGAAGAACGCACCTAAGGCCGAATTCGACTTCGCCGTCATGAACCCGCCCTTCCATGCTGGCCGGGCCGACAGCACATCTCTCGGTCAGGACTTCATCCGCGCTGCCGCTGACGCGCTGAAAACCGGCGGCACGCTCTGGCTCGTCGCCAATCGCCACCTGCCCTATGAGAGCGTGCTGAGCGAGTGCTTCAAGAGCCACGAAATGCTGGAAGACGAGGGCGGCTACAAGATCATCAAGGCCGAGAAGCCGAAGCGGAAGCGATGAAGCCCACGCCATGAAGGAAGCGCGACAGCTCGCGAAATACCTTGCCCATCTCGGCTATGGCAGCCGCAAGGAGATGGAGGCCGCCATCCGGCGCGGTCGCGTGACCGGCGAAGGGGATGACCTCCGCTTCGATGGCGAAGCGCTGGACCCGGCGCCCGGCATGGTCATCCTGATGAACAAACCGGCGGGCTTTACCTGTTCCCGCGCCGATCAGGGCCGGCTGGTCTACGAATTACTGCCGCCACGTTTTCTGCTCCGCACGCCGCCGCTCTCAAGCGTCGGGCGCCTCGACGCGGAGACAACCGGCCTCCTTCTGTTTACGGATGACGGGAAACTGCTTCACCGGCTGATCTCACCCAAGTCAGAGATGCCGAAGACCTATGAAGCCACCCTTGCCCGCCCGCTCAATGGCCATGAGGCAGACCTCTTCGCCAGCGGCACACTGATGCTGCGCGGTGAAGAGAAGCCGCTGCTGCCGGCGCAGCTGGAAGTGACCGGTGAGCGCACCGCCAGCCTGACCCTCACCGAAGGCCGCTACCACCAGGTGCGCCGCATGTTCGCCGCCGCGGGCAATCATGTCGAAAGCCTCCACCGCGCCGCCTTCGGCCCCCTCACCCTCGGCGAATTGCCGGAAGGCGAGTGGCGCCTGCTGTCTGGCGAAGAAGTCGCTTCTCTCGCTTAGGCCGCGGCGTTGAAATATGGCCGGTCGCCCGCGATGGTAACGCGTTCCATGATGCGCACATTCGGGAAATAGTCGCTGGCCGCATAGTGCTGGCAGGCGCGATTGTCCCAGAAGGCGAGCGAGCCCGGCGCCCAGCGGAAGCGGCACTGGTATTCCGGAATGGCGGCGCGGGAGTAGAGATACTTCAGCAGGTCGTCGCTCTCCTTGCGGTCCATGCCCTTGATATGATCCGTGAACGCTGTGTTGACATAGAGCCCGCGCTGGCCCGTCTCAGGATGGGTCCGGATCACGGGATGCTCCATGGGCGGGTATTTCGCATGGAGTTCGGTTGCATCCTTCTTCAGGCGCTTGGCGAAGACGCGGGCGATATCGTGCACGGCCGTCATCTGGCAGAGCCGCTCCTTCAGTCCATCGTCCAGGTCCTCATATGCCATCACCATGTTGGAGAAGAGCGTGTCGCCGCCGACCTCCGGCAGCTCGATCGCACGCAGGATGGAACCGAGCGACGGGGCTTCCCGCCAGGTGACGTCCGAATGCCAGGAGTTTTCGGTACCGCGTGAATTCGGCCCATGGGCAATACGGAGGACTTCGCGGTCCGGCTGTTCCAGCGGCGTGGCGGGATGGATTTCAAGCTCCCCGAACTTTCTGGCGAAGGCGATGTGCTGCTGGCGGGTGATGTCCTGATCGCGGAAGAACACGACCTGATAGCGCAGAAGCGCCGCGCGCACTTCGGAAACAAGCGCATCGGTCGGGTTTCGCAGGTCCGCCCCGATCAGCTCCGCTCCTATCGCTGGCGACAGGCGGCGTGCCTCGAATTGCGTGAAAGCGGTCTCATTGTCCGAATAAGCCACGTTGTTCCTCCGATTTATATTTTCAGTGAGTGTAGCAGCCAGATCCGGGTCTGGGAAAGCCAGACAGAAAGTCGGGCGGCGCGGGTGGAAATTGGGAAGTTTCTCACACGGCATTGCCGTGCCTCTGAACCAGCCTTTCGCTCAAATTCCAGCGCTCTCTTTAATGGAAATTTCAACTACTTTCCGTAACCAAGGCTCAATTGCGCCCCAGACCGGAATTCAGGGCCGGAATTCAGGGTCTGCGCATCAGATTTGGCCAGGAAGGCCAGGGAGTCAGATTGTCTTTAAGGCATCACCGCGTCGCGATACTTCACACCCCGGACATGCCGCGAGGCGCGCGCATCCATCTGGTCTGCATTATTGAGGACGCACTGAAACGACTGGGCGTGGATGTCGTGCACCTGTACGGAACGGACGAATTCGTTCCCGCTGACCTCCTGTTCGTTCATTATGACCGGTCCGTCGTCCCCCCGCACATTGCGCGCTTTGCCAAAAAGTACCGCCGCCGGATCAACGCAGATGCCCGCGATATCCGGAAGCACACCTATGCCGATGGCCTGCTGACTCGACACAGCACCTATGACGGCCGGGTCATCGTCAAATCGACGCTGAATTATGGTGGCCAACCGGAAATCAATTCCCGGTCCCTTCTGACGCGCATCCGCCAGAAGGCCAGCCGCCTCGCGGGCCTGCAAGACACGCCGCTGATCCATTCCAAACAGGACTACCAGATCTTCGAGCGGCTGTCTGACGTACCTGCGCCATATTTCTCACAGCATCATGTGGTACAGAAACTGTTGCCGGAATGGGATGGCGAAAAGAATGTGCTGAGAGAGTATATCTTCTTCGGCGATATTCATTTCGAGAATATCGAACGCTCATCGGACCTGATCATTACTGAAGACGAGAACGTGTCCTGCCGGCCATTCGTTCCGCATCCGCGCCTCCTGGAGATGCGCGAGAAGCTGCATCTCGACTATGGCAAGCTCGACTACACGATGATCGATGGTGAGCCGTTCATCTTCGATGCGAACAAGACGCTGGGCCTGGGCGAGTTTGTCGATACCAACTCAGCCAGCACCGAATATATCAGTATGCTGCATGCGTTCGCGCTTGAAATCGTTCGGATCGTCAACGATCAGGAGTTCCGCACCTACGATATCAGCCGCCTGCACGGCGCCCGGACACCAATCCCAGTGCGGCGGTCTCGACGCCAGCCGAGCGTCCAGCCAGCTGCCAAAGTACAAAATGGCTGACCACATAGGTCAACGCGCCAAGGCCTGACAGGCTCACGGCCCGAACCAGCACGGACACAAGGGCATCGTCCCCTTCTGCAAACAGCATGGCCCTCGCCGTGATCACCACGCTGGCCATGGCAAGGGCTGCTCCGGCAGAGCGGACGATCGCACCGGCCTGGCTTGCAAGGCTGACCCCGGCAATTCGTGAAACCAGACTGGCACACAATCCCCACCAGATGACCGCCGTTACCACTGTGGCCCAGAGAGCGCCTTGAAGCCCCGCGAAATAGACGCCAGCCAGGATCATCGGCAGATGCACCAGCGCTGAAATCACCTTCACCTTGAACACGGCGCGCGTATAGCCCAGCGCAGTTGTCAGCGACGTGCAGAGCCCTGCCAGAAGGTGGAATGCCATGGCAGGGGCGATGAAGCCCAGGACGAGCGCCGCGACAGACCATTTCGGTCCGAGCGCGATGGCGATGACTTCAGGCGACAGCAGCCCCATGCCAACGCACACAGGTGCGATAAAGGCGAAGCCCGTGTGCATGGCCTTCAGAAAGGTTCCGCGAAGATGTTCGGCATCGTGGCGGATTGAGCTGAATGCGGCAAAAAGGGTGCGTTCCATAGGCGCATAAAGCACAAGTTCCAGCCTGTCCGCGAATTGCGAGCCGACGGACCAGGCGCCAAGGCGCGAGGTGCCGACAAACTTGCCGATCAGGAATGTGCCCGCTGTGTCGCGCACGCTATCGGCAATCTGGCCGAGGCCCAGCCAGACAGAAAAACCGAAGAACTTCCGGAACTCCGACAGGCAAAAGGCCGGCAGACGCGGACATAGCACATAGGACAGGATCACCGCTGCAACGCCAGACGCGATCAGGCTGAGCGGCAACGCCCAATAGCTGCGGGTCGCGACGCTTATGCCGAGCACGACGGCAAAGGACACCAGCTTGGTCAGTGTCTCCACCAGCGCTTCCCAGCGGAAATCCATGTCGCGGGTATATTGTTCGAACCACGCATTCCTGAGGCCCAGCAGGACCGGATAGGAGGCGAGCGCGAGCACAATCGCCAGGAGGCGCGGATCGTCGAACACAATCGCGATCGGCCAGGCGGATGCGGCCATCATGCCCGCAACAATGAGACCGCGCAGGAAATTGATCGTCCACGCTGTGTTGAAATCGTCCCTGGTTGCGGTCTTCAGCTGCACGAGGGCCGTGCCGACTGGCAGCTCCACCAGCGCCGCCGCAATCCCGAATACGCCCATCGCGATCGCGACCACGCCGAAATCTTCCGGCATCAGGAAGCGCGCCGCAATCAGTGTGCTGGCGAGGCCGACGACGTTGCTGAAAATCCGTCCGGCGAGCAGCCAGGACGTGCCCTGCAGGATCTGCCGCTTTAACATGGAGCTCCCTGCTGCCAGATCCCTCCCGCCCGGATGGGCGGAGCTTCATGGCATATAACCCGGCAAGTTTAAGGAACCCTTTGTCTGGTTCCTCCCTCTAGCGCCCTGCCCGTGCGCACGCTACATCGCCGCCATGGCCGCACCCCCACTGATCACGCTTACCGATGTTCGCCTCTCCTTCGGGGGCAAGCCCCTGTTCACGGGGGTCAGCTTCTCGCTGTCCAAGGGCGAGCGCGTGGCGCTGGTCGGTCGCAACGGCGCGGGCAAGTCGACGCTGATGAAGATCATTTCAGAGCGCGTGGAAGCCGACAGCGGAGACGTCTGGCGTCAGCCGGGCATCACCTTCGCCAGCGTCGCGCAGGAGCCGGACCTTGCCGGCTTCGAATCCGTACTCGCCTATGCCAGCGAAGGGCTCGACGGCGCCTATATGGCCGAGGCCGAATTGTCGGAATTCGGCGTCGAGGCAGATGCAGACCCGGCCACGCTCTCCGGCGGCCAGCTGCGCCGCGCCGCGCTCGCCAAAGCCTTTGCCGCCGATCCGGACGTGCTGCTGCTGGACGAGCCGACCAACCATCTCGACGTACCTATGATCGAGCAACTGGAAGCACGCCTGAAGAACTTCAACGGCGTCGTGCTGGTCGTCAGCCACGACCGCCGCTTCCTGGAGAACATCTCGACCAACACGCTCTGGCTGCGCCAGGGCAAGGTGCTGAAGAGCCCGGACGGCTATGTGAAGTTCGACGAATGGGCCGAACAGATCGAGATCGAGGAAGAACGCCAGCTGCGCCGGATGACGACGCACCTGAAGGACGAGCAGCACTGGCTGGCCCGCGGCGTCACCGGCCGGCGCAAGCGCAACCAGGGCCGTCTCGCAAAACTGAGAGACCTGCGCGCCGAACATGCCGAGATGCGGTCCGCCCTTCAGGACCGCAAAGCCACCGCCGACCTCAGCGTCGACGCCGGGGATTCGATGAGCAAGAAGGTGATCGAGACCCGGCACCTGACCAAGACTTATGAAGGCCCGGATGGACCGTTCACCCTGGTCAACGATCTCTCCATCAGGATCCTGCGCGGCGACCGGATCGGCATCATAGGGCCCAATGGCGTCGGCAAGACGACACTGGTCAAACTCCTCCTCGGCCGGATCGAACCGGACAGTGGCAGCGTAAAGCACTCCAAAACGCTGCAGGTGACCTATCAGGACCAGACGCGCGAAACGCTGAACCCGAAGGACACGATCTGGGAAGCCCTCGCCCCGAATGGCGGCGACTCCATCATGGTGCAGGGCCGACAGCGGCATGTCGCAGCCTATGCGAAGGACTTCCTGTTTGCGCCGGACCAGCTGCGCCAGCCGGTCGGCGCCCTCTCCGGCGGGGAACGCAACCGGCTCGCCCTTGCCATTGGTCTTGCCCAACCGTCCAACCTGCTCGTGATGGACGAACCGACCAACGATCTCGACATGCAGACGCTGGACCTGCTGGAGGACATGCTGCTCGGATATGAAGGCACGCTGATCCTGGTCAGCCACGACCGGGCCTTCCTCGATGCCACCGTGACCAGTTGCCTCTGCCCTGTCGGCAATGGCGAATGGATCGTCACGGCCGGCGGCTGGAGCGACGCGCAGGAACAGCTGAAAGGTTTCCGGCAGAGGGGCGAAGCAGATGCTCCGAAGGCGGAAAAACCGAAGACAGACAATGCACAGCGTCCGAAACCTCAGACGAAGCTCTCCTTCAAGGATGAGCATCGTCAGAAGGAACTGGACGCGTTGATCCCGAAGCTGCAGGCCGAAATCGCCAAGCTGGAGCAGGACATGTCCGATCCGGGTCTCTATGCCCGCGATGCGGATGCCTTCAACAAGAAGTCCGCCCGCGTCGGCGCAGCGCGCGAAGAGCTCGACATGGCCGAAATGGAATGGCTGGAGATCGAGGAAAAGCGCGAAGCGCTGGCGAAGTAACCTGTCCAAATTGAAATGGTGGCGGCGAACACTTCGTTAAGCAGGCCTTACTAGACTTGGGCCTGACAGATGGAGACGACGCCCATGCGCCTGGTACCCCTTCTTGCCGCCTCGAGCGCGATTGCCCTGCTGGCTGCGCCGGCCTTCGCGGAAACCCCCAGCATGAAACCTGACAAGCCTGAACCCGCAAAAGGACAGGAAACCGGGGTCTATCGCTTCGGGGCCACTTATTCCGTGACGCCGGGCGATACCGCCTCCGCCTGCCAGTCGAGCTGCGCGGAAGATGCGCAGTGCGTTGCCTGGAGCTATGTGGCCACATTCGAAGGCGCCGATGCGCGCTGTGAACTGAAGCGCGGCGGCGGCAAGGCCCGTCCGAACCCGCTGGCCACCTCTGGCGTCTCGCCGACGCTTGCGGCAAAGTTCATCCCGGAACCGAAGCCCGAACTCGAAGGCGGACCAGAAAGTGAATAAGCGCTCTAGAGCGCCCGCTCTTTCGTAGCCGTGAAGCGGATGTCCGGGTTCTTTTCCTGGGCGTAACCGACATCCCACGCATTCTTGGCGAGATAGACCGGCGCATCGTCGAGGTCTGTGCCTGACGAGGACTTGTTCTTCTCAAGGAAGGCTTCCAGCACTTTCGGATCGTCACAGGAGAGCCAGCGCGCGACATTATAGGGCGCCGGTTCGAACACGACTTCCAGATTGTACTCTGCTGCCACGCGCTCGATCATCACCTCGAACTGCAGCTGGCCGACGGCGCCGACGATCATGTCGGAACCGATGGTCGGCTTGAACAGTTGGGTCACGCCCTCTTCCGCGAGGCTTTCGAGGGCCTTGCGCAAGTGCTTTGCTTTCATTGGGTCTTTCACGCGCGCCCGGCGCAGAAGTTCCGGCGCAAAGTTCGGAATACCGGCAAACTTGATGTCACCATTCTCCGAAAGACTGTCGCCGACGCGCAGTTGGCCATGGTTCGGCACACCGATCACGTCACCCGCATAGGCGGTTTCGGCGATCTCGCGGTCCTGCGCGAGGAACATCATCGGATTGTGGATATTCAGCTGCTTGCCGCCCGCCGTCTTCAGGCGCATCCCGCGCTTGAACTCGCCCGAACACAGACGAAGGAACGCCACGCGGTCGCGGTGGTTCGGATCCATGTTCGCCTGGATCTTGAAGACGAAACCCGACACCGTGTTGTCGTCGGCATGGATGATAACCGGCTCGCCCTTCTTCTCGGCTTTCTGGTCACGCGGCGGCGGCGCATAGGCATGCAGCGTACGGAGCAGCTCCAGAACGCCGAAATGGCGCAGAGCCGAACCGAACACGACCGGCGTCATGTGGCCACCGAGGAAGGCTTCCTTGTCGAACTCCGGCAACAGACCAGTGGCCATTTCCATGCCTTCGGAGAGTTCGCCATAGACGCTCTCGTCGAGGTTCGCCTGAAGGGTCGCCTCATCGGCGGCAATGCGCGGTGCGGCGCCGATCTTCGGCGCTTCACCGGGGCGGCGTTCGAACTGGATCAGTTCCTTCGTAGCCAGATCGATCATGCCGGAAAAACGCTGACCGCTGGCCGCAGGCCAGTAGAGCGGCGCGGTATCCAGCTGCAGCTTTTCCTGCACTTCGTCCAGAAGCGCGATCGGGTCCTGTGCCTCGCGGTCCATCTTGTTGATGAAGGTCACGATCGGGATGTCACGCAGGCGACAAACTTCAAACAGTTTCAGCGTCTGTGGCTCGATGCCTTTTGCAGCGTCCAGAACCATGACAGCGCAGTCCGCTGCGGTCAGCGTGCGGTAGGTGTCTTCGGAGAAGTCTTCGTGGCCCGGCGTGTCGAGCAGATTGAAGATGAGATCCTCGAACTCGAAGGTCATCACGGAGGCCGACACGGAGATGCCGCGGTCGCGCTCGATCTTCATCCAGTCGGACGTAGTGCGCCGCGCCTCGCCGCGCGCAGCCACTTCCCCGGCCGCACGGATGGCCCCGCCGGCCAGCAGCAGGTTCTCCGTCAGCGTGGTCTTGCCCGCGTCAGGGTGTGAGATGATGGCGAAGGTCCGCCGGCGGGCGGCTTCTGCAGCGTGGGACATGTTGAAACGGCTCGTATTTTCCAGGCCGAGCCCCTAGCCGATTTAGGCCACGGATTGAAGGGCTGGTGTCAGGCGGAGTGTGCTGACAGTGCTTCAGGCAGCCTTCGGCCAGATCTGTTCAAGGTCCGGTGCCTGGCCTTCATGCTCATGGCGTTCACGCAGGCTGGCGAGGATCGTTTCCGGCAGGATCGTCAGGCGGGCTTCGCCAACGCGCTTCTCCTTCACCGGGAACAGGGCGGCATTGGCGCCAGTCTTGGCGATGATCAGGGCCGCCAGGTCTTCGACAAGGTTCACTTCCATCACGACGCCTTCATCGACATGGGCCGACACGACCCGCGCAACGAATTCCAGCGCCTCACGCGCCCGCATGCTGGCAGGATCCCCGCAGCCAAGCACTTTCCAGCGCTTGGACAGATGAATTTCCGGGATCGCCACGTCGACGATCTGTTCGTTCAAGAGAAACAGCATAACCCCGCCTTGCCCAGTATCCTGATTCGAATTTCAAGCTGCCCGCACGGGGTTAGCGGGGAGTTAACAGAGGCTTGTCCTTCACAAAGGAATTTGCCGGATCCCACTACAGGATTCAGGCTTCTTGTTCAGGCGCCTTCCTCGACATGCTCGGTCAGGAAATGGCGCCCCTCCTTGTCTTCGATTTCGACGACCCAGAGATCGCTGTCGCGTTTGCGCGCCCGTGCGACGTAGTCATCCACCAAATGCTCGTCCGGCCCGACGCCCTGCGCGGTGAGATTCATGAAGATGCGGTCGCCATCCATACCCATGGACGGGATGTAGGCCGCCGCCGTTCCGTCCAGGCGCGCAACCTTCACCAGGACATCGCCGCGGTCATCGTCGCCATGCTGGACGATAAAGCCCGACGCGCCCGCGACTTCCGCCCGGCGGATCAGGGCCTCGATCCAGAGGCGTGTGGGCAGGCGCTCCATCATCGGGTGTCTCCTTCGAAACGGCATGATGCTTGCAGTTTCAGGTTCAGTGTTAACGCACTGGTAACGACTGACGGAAGGGGCCAGAGCATGAAAAGCAGCGATCTGATCCTGCTGGCACCCGCCATCGCCTTTGCCGGTGGCCTGACCGGACTCATACAGCATTCAAACCATCCGGGCGACGTCCTGTTCCTCGCCACGTCCATCATCCTGTTTGCGATGGGCGCCGCGATATTTGGCGGACTGTTCCTCCTGTTGCGGTCGAGCCTGCCGGAAGACGAGGACGTCTAGAGGCTGACGCCCCCTTTATTGCGCCGCATCGTCCACGGGTTCGACATCGGCGTCGTGCGCCCGCGGCAAGGTCACGGACACGCGTGTGCCTTTGCCGAGGGTCGAGCGGATGTCGATCTGCCCGCCATGCAGCTCCGCAAAACGTTTGACGACGGCGAGGCCGAGTCCCGTCCCCTTCACGCCGCGGGCATTGCCGCCCTGTGCGAACGGCTCCAGCGCGAGGCGCACATCTTCCTCACTCATGCCGGCGCCCTTGTCCGCGACGGACAGGATGGCGGCATTGCCGCTGATTTCCGCATCCAGCACGATAGCGCTGCCGCTGTCCGAGTATTTGATCGCATTGGACACAAGGTTCTGCCAGATCTGGCGCACGGCGCGCGCATCGGCCTGTGCCCAGACTTCCCCATCCGCTTTCAGGCGCAATTTCACCCCGGCCCGTTCGGCCTGGTTCTCCAGCTGGCGGATCACGGACAGTGCAGAAGCAGACAGGTCGACTGGCTCCGGCTCAAGGCGATATCGATCGGCATCGGCCTTGGCGAGGTCCAGCATGTCCTCGACCATGAGGAGCAGTTCCTGTCCGCTGTCATGAATGATGGCCGGATAGTCCTGATAGGCTTCCGGTAGCGGGCCGCGCACACCATGGCGCATCATGTCGGCATAGCCGATGATGGCATTCAGCGGCGTTTTCAGGTCATGGCCCAGCGAGGCGAAGAAAGCCGTGCGCTGGCGGACGGCATCACGCGCACGCGTTTCGGCATCGACAGGAGGCACCTTGCCCTCCTGCGCCTGACGGTCGACCAGCACGATATGCGTGCCGCCCTCGTAAGGCGTGGCGCAAAACGCGATCTTGCGGCCGTTGGCGAGGACCGCCTCCCCTGCCATCGCAGATGCGGTCAGCAGTTTGGCGGGCGGAGTCGAGGCGTCCAGAATGTCGCGCAATAGCGTGCCCGCACCGATGGCCGGCAGGCCGAGCCGGTCGCCGTCCGCCCCGCGGATCATGCCGTCCGGCGTCACGTCCAGCAGGAGGACACCGGAATCGGCCGGAACAGGAATGGTCGCCTTGGCCGGATGAGAGACTTCGGCAAGCGGCGGCTGGTCTGCCGCTGCAGCCACGAGTTGTTCCTGCCCGCGAGCGAGATACCAGACCAGCAGCGCGCAGGTGACAAGCGCTGCAAAAGCCAGCAGCCGGGCGACGCTGGAGAAGCCCGGAACGGCCTCTCCCATCGGCAGAATCCCGATTTCGGACAACAGGATCGCCACGAAATAGGCCCCTGCGCCGAAGATCGACGCTTCCGCCGCCATGCTGGAATTATTGAGGCTGAGCGCCACGAGCGGTGCAATCACGAAAAGAACCGCCAACGGAGACATCGCTGCGCCGCTCAATGCGAGAGCGAAAGCGGCAAACACAGTCCACGCAATCACCAGAAAAGACGGGGCAAATTGGTTCAGAAGCCGATCTGGCCCCAGCAGCAGATACCCAGTCAGTCCGGGCAGGGCCGCCAGCCCCAGCCAGGCGAACGACAATGCCTCTCTTTCGCGCGAGACGAGAATGGAACAGGCAACCGCAACCACCATGGCCAGCCAGCCAAGGTGTATAATCCGTAATCTCTGACGCTGCTTTTGGGGCAACATATTAATACCCCGGTGAGATTCATTAGGCATTGTAACGGTGTCGGCGGTTTCTTGCTGTATTTGTAATGCAAGAAGCGGGCAAGCTGCTGTTCCCCCCTTGGGGAAGTTCGGGCAGAAAGTATCGTGTGTCGCGTGAGGGAGTGAGCGAACATGAATTCCATCAGAACGATCGGGGCTATTGTTATCGCTATGGGGATGGCTCTTGGAGCCTCCGCACAGGAAGGCCAGCCCAAAGAGAAGAAATCCGGTGATGCGATCTCTGAATCCGCTGCCGTTTACGCTACCTACCAATCCGAAGTGACGGACGTAAAAACGAAACCGCTTGGTTCTGCCAGCGATATCGACCACGCCCTGAACTCGCTCGGCGGACACAATCCGGACCAGCTTTCGCAGGGCTGGATTTCCTATTCCGCGCTCATCGCCTCTCAGGACCCTGAATATCGCGCCGCAGTCCGCGACATCGCGGATTTCTATGGCCGTGATGCCATGATGAACGGTCTGGCCAATGATGTGCGCTATGCCCGTACGCTGAATGGTGGCGACACGGCCGTCAGCGCCGCGCTCGCCGCAACCGAGGCCGACAGCCGTCGCCTCTCCAGCGCTGCCGCCTTCGTGAAGGAACAGGCCTACTCGCTGCAGGCCTCCGGCTGGGCCAAGGCGAAGATCGGCAATTCGGGCGCAAAGGCCACGACCCTCGACAAGATCCAGAAGGCCGGCATCCCGGCCAGCCAGCCGCTGGTCAACGCTTTCAGCGCGTCTGATATCGATGGCGTGCTGGTGCAGGCTGGTGTCCCCGGCGCCCCGTCGCTGTGGGACAATGTCTCCGGCGCCGCCAGCGCCGTGCGGTTCCCGGCAGCCATGACGTCGGGCCTCAAACTCAATCGCAAGCGCGTGAAATATGGCAAGGAACCGATCGCCGACCAGATCGCCACGCTCGCCGCTTTCCGCGTCATGGGCTCTGAAGCCGCCACCCCGGCCCAGATGTCCAGCGCCATGTCGGAACGCGAGACCCGCGGCTGCCTGAACATGGCCAACCTGAACCTGCAGCAGTGTGTTGCCGCTGCGAACCAGCAGTACGAAGTACCTTTCTGTATCGGAGAGCACGCGCTTGCCGATGTGGGTAAGTGCATCGGTGGGGTCTACCAGTAAGCCCCTACCATCTCTCAACCTTCACCCCCGGGGCCCATGGCCGCCGGGGGTTTTCTTTTTTGGCAGGATGCCCCATGTCACGGGCCATGAGCATTGCTGAAACCGCCGCAGACATTCGCGAAGACTTCTCCTGGCTCGAAGACTGGGAAGCGCGCTACGCCCACATCATCGACCTGGGCAAGGCGAACCCGCCGCTGGAGCCGCATGAGCGGACGGAAGATACCCGGGTGCGCGGCTGTGCCAGCCAGGTCTGGCTCGTCACGGGCTGGGAAGATGGCAAGCTGGTGCTGCGGGCCGAGTCTGACGCGATGATCGTTTCAGGCCTGATCGCCCTGCTCGTGGCGCTGTACAATGGCGCCACTCGCGACGAGATCCTGTCCTTCGACGCGAAGGCTTTTCTGGATGAGATCGGTGTCAGCGGCGCATTGACGGCCCAGCGTTCGAACGGCCTTGCCTCCATGCTGGCGCGCATTCAGGACGACGCGAAAGCCATGCCTGCGTCCTGATCCGATCGCAGCAGGCCATCAGCGCCGGCAAGCCGCATCTTCAGATCCCTCGCCTCGCCGTGCCCGGCTCCGCAGGGGATTCAGGCGGCGTACAAGTTGGTTTTCTGGTGGATAGCTGCGCCACCGGGCGGCGTGAGCAGCAGACGGCGGCTGGCCAGCTCTTCATCATGGCACAGCACCTGGTTGATCCGGCCATCCGCCCCGGCCAGCGGCAGGCGGAGCCAGGCGTGCAGCCGTTCCCCGGCTTCGATCACACCGCCAACCGGCACCCCCCGGTCAATCGCAGCGGACAGGCCGAGCGCGTAGGTTTCGGCTGCGGTACCAGCGACATCCTCGATCCGGCGGCCGCGGGCTTCAAATCCCAGCAGGTCGCGCAGGCGGGACCCGGCGATTCGGAAGCGCCCTGCCCCCGATTCGTCGAACTCTACGATGGAAATGCTGGCCAGCACGGACCGCAGGTGTCCCGGGTCAATCGATTCGCGGCGCGGGACACCGTCCGATTCGCCCAAGCGGCACCAATAGTCGACAAGGCTGCGCTGGACAGCAGTTACGCCTCTGAAAACATTCTGTTTGGTCATCTTCAGCCACCCCCGTGGTGATTCGATAGAATCACCTATCGCGCGAGTTGCAGGTCCGAATCAAGAGTCTTTGTGATGTTTTGTTAACCAAGATTACCCAAATATTTTGTTTCGCTTCCGGAACAACAAGTATTCGTGGCCGAGTTCTTTCACTTGTCTGCGCGGCCAAGCCCCATCTTCTTGGCAAGCTTTGAGCGTTGGCGGGAATAGCCCGGCGCGACCATCGGATAGTCTGCCGGCAAGCCCCATTTGGCGCGGTATTCTTCCGGCGACATGTCGTACGAGGTGCGTAGATGGCGCTTCAGGGATTTGAACTTCTTCCCGTCCTCCAGGCAGATCAGGAAATTGTCGGACACGGATTTCGCAACAGGTACAGCAGGTTTGGGCTGCTGGGGCTGGGCTTCATTGCCCGCAACGGAAGACAGCGACTTGTGAACCAGACGGATCAGGTCCGGCAGGTCTTCTGAAGCGACCGTGTTGTTGCCGACATACGCCGCCACGATCTTTGAAGCATATTCGACCAGGGCCTGTTCGCCCCGTTCACCCGTTTTTGCGTCTGACACCTGCTTGCCCCCTGCAACCCAGCTAACCATCAGCAACTAGTCACGGCCCGACAAACGTAAATCCCCAAAAAGCAGACGCGGCCCCTGCCATACCAGCAGGGGCCGCGTCAGTGCCTTGGTTTCAGGCAGGCTTGTCTAACCAACAGCCATGAAGGACAGGAGCAGGACAATGCCAAGCAGGGCCGCCGTCCAGATCGTCATCGCACCGTTCAGCACTCCGCCGCGGGCCAGTTCACCGCGCGGACTGAACGCCGCTTCGATCCAGTTGTAGGCACGGCTTGTGATCCGGAAGAAGGCCGCCGTCATCGCCGGACCTGCCTTGCCCCACACCGTTCCGGCCCAGGTGACCAGACTGTAGCCCACTTTGCGGTAGGACCAGTCGCTGTCGAGGATCACGCCACGTTTCTCCGGCGGGTAAACGTGGAAACGCTTCAGCAGGACGAAGGCAAAGATGGCGAAGATCAGCAGCTGGAACTGCGTGATGATGTGATCGAACGAGAACAGGTGGTGATGGGAATAGCCCATCGCCTCCTCTCTGTAAGGCAGCAGGCCGTAAAGCCATTCATGGCCGAAGCCCGGGAACAGCGCCGGCAGGCCGAGGAAGATGCACAGGAACGCCGCGATGCCCATCGCCAGCAGCATGTTGAACGGTGCTTCCTTCACGCGCAGGCCACTGTCATGGCCGAAAAAGGCGTAATACGGGATCTTGATGCCCGAATGCTCAAGCACACCAGCCGAGGCGAACATGAGCATCAGGAAGATCACCGCATAGCCGGCGGTGGCCACTTCCGAGATGATCATCGACTTGGTCACAAAGGCGGAGAACAGCGGGAAGGCAGAAATCGCCATTGCACCGATGATGCAGAACAGGGTCGTCCACGGCATGGACCGGTGCAGACCGCCCAGCTGGCTCGCCTTCACGGTACCGGTACGATAAAGCACGGCGCCCATCGACATCATCAGCAGGCCTTTAAAGAAGATATCCGCAAAGGCGTGGGCTGCGACGCCATTGATCGCCAACGGCGTACCGATGCCGACACCGCAGACCATGAAGCCGACCTGGTTGTTGATCGAATAGGACAGCACGCGGCGCAGATCGTTTTCGATCACGGCAAAGAAGACCGGGAACACGGTCATGATGGCGCCGATCCAGACCAGGTGCTCCTGCCCCGGGAACATGCGGGCCAGCGCATAAACGGCCAGTTTGGTCGTGTAGACCGACAGGACGACCGAGCCGACCACGGTCGCCTTCGGATACGCATCCTGCAGCCAGTTGTGCAGCAGCGGGAACGCCGCCTTGATGCCGAAGGCGATGAAGATGAACAGCACGCCCGGATCGGAAAGATCGGTGAAGGCTTCCAGCGAAAGGTCGCCGCGGGACTTCAGGACGTAAGCGAGACCATTCAGCAGCAGGACGCCGGACAGGACCTGCACGCCCAGATACCGCATAGCGGCGAAATAGGCTGCCCGCGTCTGCGCCCGCAGGATCAGGAAGACCGAGCTGATCGCCGTCAGTTCCCAGAACACGAACAGGGTCATCAGGTCGCCGGCCAGCGTCGCGGCGACGGCAGCGCCGGCGTAGAACAGCGCGGCCCCATCCTGGATCCGGTCATCGGAATGCAGGGCGTAGATGCCATTCAGCACGGCAGCGATCAGGAACGCCAGGCTGAAGATGAAGTTCAGCGCATCAACGCGGTAGAGCACCATTTTCAGGCCGAGCACCTGCGTCGTCACGAGATCCATGTTCTGCGGGGCGAAGACCAGCAGCAACAGCGCCAGAAGCGGCGCAGCAATGGTCACCACCTGGCGCGCCTGGCGCATGGTGATGAACAGGCTCGCGACGCCTGCGATGATCAGCACCCATCCGGGATTGAGACCTGCCAGCATGGACGGCATCACGCGTCTCCCTCGGAAGTGTGGTGCGGCGCCGGCAGGTCATCTGCCATCGGCGCATCCGGATCGATGCCTTCAGGCGGTCCACCTGCATCGCCGTAATAGTTTTCGTCCCGGCGCAGCAGGTGGCCCAGCGGCCAGCCCATGATCACGGCGAACGCGAAACAGACAAAGCCCCAGACGCCATAGAAACCGGCATAATTGGCAAAGTTCAGGTACTCATGCCGCGCATGGAAGAAGTCGACAGAAATGACGGCCAGCGCCAGAACCATCAACACATAGAAGATGATGTTGCCGATGCCCTTGCGGTGCGTCCAGCCGAACAGGATCTTCGACAGCGGATGAATGCCGTCTTCCGACGGTGTGTTCAGATTGTGCACGGACTCTGCCGCACGCTTCACGAAGCGGCCGGAATTGTCGCGGCCATTTTCGGTCGGGTCGCTCATGGCTGGCCTCCATCCGCGATGTATTCGACGCGATCCCCAACGGTCGGGGACAGGAATTTCGAAATCGGGCCGACCGCGAAGAACAGGATGATACACAGCGTGGCCGTGATCAGCGGCGCGACAACAGTGGGCATCGGGGCGCCGTCCGGACGTTTGAACGGCTTCGGTTCCTTCGTGCCGGGCGGCGGCAACAGCGCCAGCAGCGGGATCGGCAGCAGGTAGGCGATGTTCAGCAGCGACGAGGCGATCAGGACCAGAGACAGGTAGACATTGCCGTGGTCGATGGCGCCCTGCATCAGCTCATACTTCGGCCAGGCACCGGCGAACGGCGGCAGGCCGATGATAGACATGGAGCCGATCATGAAGGCAATGAAGACCAGCGGCATCTTCCGGCCGAGGCCGCGCATGTCGGAAATATTGGTCAGGCCCGTGGCGACGTAGATGGCGCCCGCGCACATGAACAGCGTCATCTTGCCGGCGGCGTGGGCAGCGATCTGAAGGCTGCCGCCGAGCCAACCGGCTGGATCCGCCAGCATCGCACCAGCGACGACATAGGAGAGCTGCGCAATCGTCGAATAAGCAAGCCGCGCCTTCAGATTGTCCTTTGTCATGGCGACCAGCGAGCCGACCACCATGGTGAAACAGGCCACCCAGAGCACGAACTCGCGCGCGGGCGTCGCCTCCAGCAGGTCGGTCCCGAAGATGAAGATGGCGATCTTCATGATCGTGAACACACCGGCCTTCACGACGGCCACGGCGTGCAGCAGGGCCGAGACCGGCGTCGGCGCAACCATGGCATTGGGCAGCCAGAAATGGACCGGCATCAGCGCCGCCTTGCCGACACCGAAGGCAAACAGGATCAGCAGCGCGCTGGCGACCGCCGGGCTGATGTCCACACCGGCGAGGAGACCGCCCGGCACGAAATCGAGGTTCTGCCCGGCAAGGACCCAGGTCCACATCACAGCTGGCAGAAGCAAGCCGATCGAGGTGCCCATCAGGGTCAGCAGGTAGATGCGTCCGCCGCGCTTGGCCGCGGCATCGCCCTTATGGGTCACCAGCGGGAAGGTCGACAGCGTCAGCACTTCGTAAAAAACAAACAGCGTGAACAGGTTGGCCGACATGGCGACGCCCAGGGCGCCGAAAATGGCGATGGCGAAGCAGATGTAGAAACGCGTCTGGTTCCGCTCTCGGTTCCCGCGCATGTAACCGACCGAATAGAACGAGTTCACGATCCACAGGCCGCTGGCCACAAGAGCGAACAACATGCCCAGCGGTTCCAGCTTGAAGGCGAGGCTGAGGCCCGGCGCCGCCTGACCAAGGTTCAGTTCCGGGCGCTCCCCGCCTGCCACGTGCATGGTCAGCAGGATGATCACGACAAACAGGATGCCTGCGCCGGTGAAGGTCACCCCTTCCCGCAGGTTCGGTGACCAACCCATCACGGCAATGCCGGCCGCAATCAGCAGCGGCAGGACAAGCGCGGCGAGGATCAGGGTCTCAGGGCTCATCGGAACGCCTCCACACCGAAGGCTGCAGCGGCCGCGTCACGCGCGAGGCCGAGCGGGAAGTCCGCCGCGATGCCGAAATACAGATTGGCCAGCGCCAGGATCCAGAGCGGAACAAGCAGGAGGACCGGTGCCTCCTTGCGTGTCTTTCGCGGATTAACCGGAGGCTGGAAGAACACCGCCTCCAGAACGCGGCCCATATAGATCACCGCCAGGAAGGACGAGAACACGACAAGGCCGACGGCCCACCAGAGGCCCTGGTCGAACAGGGCGAAGCCGAGCTGGAGCTTCGACTGGAAGCCCGCCGTCAGCGGCACGCCGATCAGCGACAGCGCAGCAATGGCAAATGCCGTCATGGTCCACGGTGCTGACCGGCCAAGTCCGGCAAAGTCCCGTATCGTCGTGCCCTGGTAGGTCAGGACCACGCCGGCGACCGCCATGAACAGCGCGCCTTTCATCATGGCATGGTTGACCAGGTGGAACAGGCCAGCTGAGAGGCCCGCCGTCGTGCCGATCGAGACGCCGAGGATCATGTAACCGACCTGCGCCACTGAGGAATATGCGAGGATCCTGCGCACATCGGTCTGGAACACCGCCTGGAAGCTGCAGACCACCATGGCCGCAATGCCAAGCGGCATGAGGATCGCGCTGAAGGCGGAAATCTCGAAGCCATAGTCCGGACGGAAGACGGTGAACAGGAACCGGATCAACGCATAGAGTGCAACCTTGGTCGCCGTCGCCGACAGGAACATCGTCACGAAGGTCGGGCTGTAGGAATAGGCATTCGGCAACCACTGGTGCAGCGGCCACATCGCGGCTTTGAGGCCGAGGCCAACAAGGATGAAGGCAAAGCCCGCCTGCACGCTGCGATGCCCGGCCAGTTCCGGAAGCAGCGTGGAAATCTGGTACATGTTCAGCGTACCGGTCGCGGCATAAAGGAAGCCGATACCGATGATGTAGAAGCTGGCGCCAAGCGTACCCATGATGAGGTAGTTGAAGGCGGCCGGCAGGGCCCGGCGGTCACGTCCCGATCCAAGCGCAACGAGCACATAGGTCGAGATCGAGGAAATCTCGAGGAAGACGAAGAGGTTGAACGCGTCGCCCGTGATCGCCACACCGTTGAGGCCCGCGAAACAGACGAGGAAAGCGGAATAGAACAGTGCCCGCTTCCGCTTGGGGATTTCCGCAACAACGGTCGGCCAGGAGAAGACCGAGGCCAGCAGGCCAATCGTCGTGACGATCAGCAGGATCATGGCGTTCAGCGCATCGACGCGCAGCTCGATGCCCAGCGGCACAGGCCAGCGGCCGACCTCGTACGAAACAACACCGATCGGCGACGTCTGCACCAGGCCGAGCAGGATGAGCGCGAACAGGAAGCTGATGCCCGTCGCCGCAATAGAGATCAGCCACGCAATGCGGCCTGTCGGTACAAGTGCCAGCAATGGCGCCAGGAACAGCGGCACCATGACGAGCAGCGGCGCGGCATGCGACAGCGCCCAGGCTGGCGCAGCATTCAGAATAGCGTCGATCATGCGGTCGCCTCGCTCACGGCTTTTTCCGCCTCGGCGTGCTGGGCCAGTGCGGTTTCAAGATCGATTTCATTCACTTCGTCATTCTCGATCGAGCCATAGGCTTCCCGGATGCGCACGACGAGGGCGAGGCCGACCGACAAGGTCGCCACACCGACGACGATGGCCGTCAGCATCAGGACGTGCGGCAGCGGGTTGGAATAGGTATTGGTCAGGTGCGCCACGCGTTCGGCATGTTCCCCGCCTGCGGCCAGCACGGCATCGAGCGCCGCATGGCCGCCTTCTGTCTCCGCGCCGTGACCAGCGCCATGATGTTCAATGGCATCATCACCGAACAGGATGGGCGCGGTGCCGCCGGAGACTTTGCCGAGGGTCACATAGAACAGACAGATCGTCGTCTGGAACAGGCCGAGGCCAACCATCCGCTTGATCAGGTTCTGGGACGCAAAAGTGATGTAGAGGCCGATCATCATCAGGACGATGACGACCCAGTAGTTCGCGCGTTCGAGCAGGAATTCCAGCATGGCTTACCAGTCCTCGTCGCGGATTTCGGCCACGCGGCCGGCAAAGGCATAGAAGATCGTCAGCATCGCACCAGACACGCCGCAAAGCACGCCGAGTTCGATCCCGAGAATGCCGATGTGCTGGCCGTGGTGCTCGCCGGGCGGCTCATGGAACAGGGCCTGGTATTCCAGATAGTGGCCGCCTTGCAGCATCGCCCAGAAGCCGACGCCGGCATAGATCATCACGCCGACTGCAGCGAGTGAGCGGGTGAAGACCGGCGGCACGGCGCGCATGGCTGCCGGCACCCCGAAGACGAGTGCATAAAGGATGACGGCGACGGCAATGATGACACCCGCCTGGAAGCCGCCACCGGGGCCGAAGTCACCGTGGAACTGAACATAGAAGGCAAACATGGTGATCACGGGGATCAGCATCTTAGCGATGACGCGCAGGATGACGTGGTGATCGGTGTTCATGAGGGATCCTCATCACTTGCGGCCGAAGCCTTGCGTGTACTGTGATCACCCGAACGGCCTTCATTGCGGATACGCTCAGCCAGCGAGCGCTCGCCAAAACCGAGCAGCAGCGCGACGGCAAGGCCGGCGGTAAATACAACGCACGTTTCGCCCAGCGTATCGAAGCCACGATAGCTGCCGAGGACCGGGGTTACGACGTTCGGGATGCCCGTTTCGAACCAGGCCACCTGAAGATAAGTGAGCCCCACGCCCGCATTGGCCGGCGAGGACGCATCGCCAAGGGCCGGAAGGTCCACAGTTGCGTAGATCAGGGCGGCGCCGGTCGCGAGGCAGACAAGCAGCGGGCCAAGGCGGAAGAAGAGCTTTTCCGGTTTCGCCGTGCGTGAGGTAAGCAGCATGGCACCCAGCAGGACGACCGTCGACATGCCGGCGCCGACGGCAGCCTCCGTAAAGGCGACGTCGACCGCGTCGACAGCGACATACCAGGCGGCGGACACGAGCGAGTAAATGCCAGACAGCATCACGATCGCGAACAGGCTGCGCATCCGGGCAATCGCCACACCGGTCGCAAACAGGATGGCGAGCAGGAAAATGTTGACGAGGACGATACCGAAATCGCCGTTGAACATGCTGTGCATCAGGCGTCCTCCCCTTCCGCTTCAGACGTTCCGACCCGGCCGATGATCGGCTGGACACCGGCGGTGTGGGCCGCATTGGCCAGCGCATGCGACGCGGTCGGGCTGGTCAGGAAGATGAAGACGCAGATCGCGAACAGTTTGGAGATGACCAGCCAGCCCGGCGACAGCAGCATCATGCCGAACAGCACCAATGCGGCGCCCGATGTGTCTGTGATCGAGGCGGCATGCAGGCGGGTATAGATGTCCGGGAAACGCAACACCCCAACTGTGCCGATGACACAAAGGATGGATCCGCCGAGGCACAGAAGTGCGCCCAGCGGGAAGCGGATCATTTCCCAGTATCCGTGAAGGTCAGCAAGGAACTCAGCCATCGGCGTTGCCTCCCTGCCCGCGGCGCACCAGCGGCACCTGGAACGACCGGTAACGGAAGAACTTCAGGATCGCGATCGTCGAAACGAAGTTGATCAGCGCATAGGTAATGGCAATGTCGAGGAATTCCGGACGGTCCATCACAAAGCCCAGAAGGCCGAGCGCCAGCACGGTTTTCGTGCCGAAGGAGTTCACCGCCAGGATGCGGTCATAAAGCGTCGGCCCGATAAAGGCGCGCAGCAGGAGCAGCGCCATTCCAAACAGGATCGCGATCAGCGCGGCGGCGGTCATGCAGCAGCTCCCTTTCCGTCAATCGCGCGGGCAGAGCGCTGGTCCATTTCAACAAAAGCTTCCGGCTGGGAATCCTGTTCGTACAGTCCGTGCACCAGCAGCTTGTCGCCTTCGATCTCCACCGTCACGGTGCCCGGCGTCAGCGTGATCGAGTTGGCGAATGTCACCTTGGCGAGGTCCGATTTGCAGATCGTCTTCACCTTCACCAGCGCCGGCGCGATATCAAGGTCCGCCTTCACGCAGGCGCGGATGACGCTGATATTCGCCTTGACGATCTCCTTGGCCAGCCAGGGAAAGTAAAGGAGGAAACCGACAAGGCGCACATAGGGCGAGCCTTCACGGTCAATGATGTCCAGCCTGTAGGCCAGAATGCACGTCACGATGAGCGAGATGCCGCCCAATGAAAGAATCAACGGGGTATTGTGGCCGGACATTCCGAGCCAGAACGCCGCCAAAGCCAGTACCAGCCCCAGAAAATACGCCACGCGCAACCCTCTTCCGATCGCCCTTAACCGGGATTGGGACTAAAGGTGTTAAGTGGTTTTGAAAAGCCCGTTCCCGACGCTTTTACAGTTTTGAGCGGTTATCTGCCAAAAACCAGACGTGCTGTGCGCTGTGCCGTGGAGAACTCTTCTTCCTCGTTCGCTGGAACGGGCATGGCCGGCCCGCTTTGCACCGCTCCTGGCGAATAGGCAGACGACAAAGCCCAGTTCCAGTAACGCAGGATCGTCTGCGCCTTGGCGACGCTCAAAACTTCATAAACTTCAGAGACATGCTGGAACTGAGGGTGAATGACCCCCTCCTCCAGTTCGAGCGGCTTTTTGAGCGCGACCCAGAGAACCGGCAGGAAATCCCGTTTCACGCCAGTCGCCTTGCAAAGTACAGCCAGCGCCTCACCGCCCTCATCGCCCAAAATCTTGGCAGCGGTTACAGGTTTCACACCAGACAGGTATCCGATTTCCTGTTCGGTCTGCGCATCCATGCCGTTGAGGGCCGCGGCGTTGATGGCGCTTTCGAGGCTGTCGAAGGGACTGCGCTCAAGGGCTGCGCGGTTGCGCTGGCGGCGCTCGATCAGCTGGATGGCCTTGCGCGCGACAGGGTCTGCCCAGTTCTCCTCCGCGATCATTTCAAAGACGTCCTTGCAGGAGTCGATGATTTCAAGCCGGTCGGACGCGTAGCGCAAAAGGATCCGTTTCCGGGTCGGGCCATCCGCCCACCAGAACAGCGTCAGGGCGTGAGACGGGATCGTTTCCAGACGATCCGCGATCAGTGAACACAGGACCGGCAGGTCACGCGAACGGCGGACCAGCTTGTCCACCGCCTGCTCCGGCAATTCGGCACCTTTGTTGAGCACCAGTTCCTTCAGCACATGATCCTCGCCGGTTTCTGCGAGATGGTTGCTGACCGGTCCCGGAACGAATTTCCGCTTGGCGATCGCAAGACGGTGTTCAGCTGTCCCGGTCATCGCAATGTCCAGCAGGTCACACGCATCAAAGGCTTCATTTTCTTCAAGAAGCGGCGCAGCGATCGCATACGGGCACTGCGCCAGGTACCGCAACAGCCGGCGCGGCGCCTCTTTGCTTTGCGCCAGTCGCCGGGCGCACATGGCGCGATCTTCATTGTCGGCGTGGAACAACATGTCGAGCAGGATATCCGCTGCCATATGGCGGTCCTGCTGGGTCAGGCGCCCGCCGGACGGCATCGAAACAATATCCACCAACCGGCGGAACAGCGTGTTCCGCGCGCGGCCAATGCGTGGCTTTTCGGCCTGTTCGATCGATTCCATGTCGAATTCGTATCCGTTGAACCGGGAAAGGGTCGCAGGAAACAGTTAACGAGGGGTGGAATGTCTGGCGGTCTGCTAACCGCGGATACGGCCCGGATGCACCACCATGACCAGCAAGCTGGCGACCAGCATCAGGATGGAAAGCATGAACAGCTGTCCCCCGTCCGTCGCGGTGCTCGCAGGGTCCAGCGAAAGCGGGACATTCCGGCCAAGCCACGGCGACAGGTGAAACGCAATTGCGGCGCCGCAGACCAGTGCGGCAATCGCAGCGCCGAAGCGCCGCGAGAATGGCAGAAGCAGAAAGAAAGCTGCGAACAGTTCAATGATCGCTATCACGAACCGTCCAGCCGGCTCGAACAGGGAAACGCCTGAGCGCTCGGCAATGGTCTGGAACACGATATTCTGACCTGGCGCATCAAACAGTTTCACAGAGCCTTCGGACGGGTCCGGCAAAGGCGCAATTGCGGACTGGATGAACATGGCGATCAGGAACAGTGCCAGCGCCCAACTGATAAGATGTCTGAATATACGCATGGTCCACCCTGGATACCGGCAGGTTTGTTAAGGCTACCGGTCGCAGCGCAGCAGCGCAACTGGTTGAAACCCGGCGTTTCTGTGGCGAAGCGGGCTTTCCATCCCTGCCCGGGCTACCTAATGTCCCGCCTCGAGCGGGAGGTCGAATGGACGAACAGGTCGAATCCATTGCCGACGAGATTACGGAAGAAGCGGCGGGCGACGTCACTTCTCCGGTCAGCGGTGTCAGCGAAGCGCTGACAGCAGGCGCCTCGCTTCTGTCGACCGCCAGCCATTGGCGTGCCCGGCGCATCCGCCGGGTCGTGAAGATCGAGCTGCCGGCCTACCTTCTTGTCCAGTGCAGCTGGTTCATGGCGTTCGGCCTCCAGATGGTTCTGTTCCCCTACCTGATTACGGACGCCAATCACCTGCACCGGGACGGCCTCGCACTCGGCCTCGCCAACATGGCCTTGTCCGGTCCCTCCGTGATTTTCCTGCTGCTGGGCGGTGTGGTGGCCGAACGCGCAGACGGCAAACGCCTGCTGATCCTGCTGCACCTTCTGGCAGCCGCGCCGGCGCTCGCGCTGGCAGCGTTCGTCTGGAAAGGCACCCTCACCTATCCCGCCATGATCGCCTATGGCCTCACCATCGGCACCGTCGGTGCCTTCATGATGCCCGCCCGGGACTCGATCGTGAACGAAGTCGTTGAACGCCGCGCCCGGGTCGGATCGGGCGTAACGCTGCAACTCGGCGTGACGCTGGCCACGATGGCACAGTTTGTCGCCCAGATCGGCGGACTGATCATTGGCGGCTATGCCGACAAGCTGACCAAGATGCCTGACTGGATGGGCGGCTTCGGGATCGGTCCGATCCCGGCACAGCAACTCCTTTTCATTCAAGGCACCGTCCTGGCACTGGGCGCCATCTTCGCGCTCTGGCTGGGCAAGGGCCGCCAGTTGCTCAGCAGCGGCCGGGGTGTAAAGGGCGCGCTGGCCGATATCGCCGATGGTTTCCACGCCGTACGCTCTGACGGCAAGCTCTGGGCGATGACGGCCCTGATGTTCGGCGTCGGCATTTTCGTGATCGGCGCCTTCCTCGTCGTGCTGCCCATCGTGAACCGGGATGTCTATGGCTTCGGCCCCGATGGCATCCGGGACATGTTCGTGACTTTCTGGATGGGCGCGTTCGTCTCGTCCGTGGTACTGTCGGTCTTCAAGCGCATCAAACGGCAGGGCCGCCTTTTGCTCATCGCACAATTCCTGGCCTCGCTCAGCATCCTCCTGATGATGTGGCCGATCCCGCATTGGGGCTTCCTCACCATCGTGTTCGTCTGGGGGCTCGCCGCCGGTATTTCCATCGCCATGAGCCGTTCCATCGTTCAGGACGCCGCGCCGAAGGAAAAACTGGCCCGCGTACTGTCCATCTACCAGCTCGGCTTCATGGCAGGCGCGCCGTTCGGCGCGTTCCTGATGGGGGCCCTGGTCGACCTGTTCGGTCCGGCGAAGATCGCCATCGTGCCGGCAGGCGGCATGATCATCCTGATCCTCTGGATGGTTTTCTTCACACCGGTCTGGAACATGAAAGGCTCCGCTTGGCTTGCCCATCGCGAAAAGGCCTGAAAAGTGCCGCCATTGCCGGGCTGACAATTGGCCAGAAGCCAATTAACCCGTGCAGACATGTCGTCCCTGCCACGCGCCACCATCCACCTGGACCATATCGTCGCCAATTGGCGCACGATGGCAGGCCTGCAGCCGAAGTCGACAACCGCCGCAGTCGTTAAGGCCAATGCCTACGGCCTTGGTGCGGAACCTGTGGCCCGCGCACTGGCAGCCGCCGGGTGCAACACCTTCTTTGTCGCCTATCCGGAAGAAGGCGCGGCCGTTCGGAAGACCGTCGGGCCAGCCCCTGCCATATTCATTCTGAGCGGGCCTGCTCGCGCCACGATGCACCTGTTCCATGCACACGCTCTCACCGCAGTCCTGAACAGCGAAGCGCAAGTCAGTCTCTGGGCCGATATGGCGGGCCTGCCCTGCGCGCTTCACTTCGACACCGGCATGAACCGGCTGGGCCTGCCGGTGAGTGTGCTGGAATCCAATGGGGACGCGCTGCGCGCCCTGCAGCCGGTCCTGGTAATGAGTCACCTCGCCTGCGCCGATGAGCCGGACCATGAAATGAACGCCGCCCAGCTCGTCGCCTTCAGCGATATCGCAGCCGCCTTCCCCGGCGTTCCGGCAAGCCTCGCCAATTCGGCCGGCTGTTATCTTGGCCGCGATTACGGCTTTCAGCTCACACGACCCGGCCTTGCCCTTTACGGCGGCACGACCCCCCCAGCCCGCGTGCAACTGCAGCACGCCGTTACGCTGGAGGCAGAGATCCTCAGCGTGTTCTCCGTCAAGGCAGGTGAAACCGTAGGATATGGCGCGACATTCAAGGCGCCGCAGGATATGATGCTCGCCACGGCCGGCCTCGGTTATGCCGACGGCATTCCGAGGTCTGCCTCCAACTGTTTCATCGGCTGGCTGGATGATCAGCCTTGCCCCGTCACCGGCCGGGTGTCGATGGACCTCATCACAATTGATGTATCCAAAGCACAGCAGGCGGCAAAAGCAGGCCGCCGCGTTGAATTCCTTGGCTCGCATGCCAAACTCGAAGACCAGGCCGCACGGGCCAACACGCTCGGCTATGAGCTACTCACAGGACTCGGGACACGTGTCGAACGCCTCTACCCGTAATCGCGGGATACCCAATCCGCTGGCCTGGATCGGCGCAGCAGCACTCGGCCTCTTCGGGGAGATCGGCCGACTGGCTGTATTCTCCGCCAGGGTAAAGGCTGCGGCCTTCTCGCCGCGCTGGTATATTGGCCAGATCTGGAAGCAGATCGTCCAGATTGGCTTTTTCTCCCTGCCGGTCGTGGGCATGTCCGCCATCTTTATTGGCGCCGCGCTCGCCCTGAACATCTATCAGGGAAGTGGCCGCTTCGGCGCAGAACAGTTCGTTCCGAACATCGTGGTGCTCGGCATTACGCGCGAACTTGGCGCGACGATCACCGCACTGATGCTCGCAGGAAGGGTCTCTGCCGGTATCTCCGCAGAGATCGGTGCCATGCGCGTGACCGAGCAGATTGATGCGCTGGAATCCCTGTCCGCATCGCCGTACCGCTACCTCTATGCCCCTCGCTTCCTTGCCGCGCTGATCGCCTTGCCACTGCTTGTGCTGGTCGCTGACATTATCGGCGTCATGGGCGGCTGGGCTGTGTCTGTCTTTGGCCTCGGCTTCGACTCCACGGTCTACCTTCGCAACACGCTCGACTTCGTCACCCGTAACGACATCCTGACCGGCCTGATCAAGGCGGTGGTGTTCGGCGCCGTGATCGCGCTGATGGGTTGTTATCAGGGCGACAGGTCCAAGGCGGGCGCGACGGGTGTGGGCCGCGCAGCGACCCTCTCCATGGTCGGCGCCGCCGTCCTGGTGCTTGCCTCAAACTACATCATGTCGACCATCTTCGTGGAGGTCGGCCTGTGACGACACCCATTCTCAGCCTGCAGAATGTCGAGAAGCGGTTCGGCAAGAACCACGTCCTGCGCGGCGTGACGCTGGATGTCGCCCCCGGTGAGAGCCTTGTCGTGATCGGCGGCTCCGGCTCGGGCAAATCCGTCATGCTGAAGAATGCGCTCGGCCTGATGACACCGGACTCCGGCAAGATCCTCTTCAACGGCGAAGACGTGACCCAGGCAAAGGGCAAGACCCGTGCCCGCATGCGCGAGCGGGTCGGCATGCTGTTCCAGTCCGGCGCGCTGTTCGACTCGCTCACAGTCTGGGAGAATGTCGCCTTCCGCCTCGTGAATTCCGGCGTGGTCAGCCGCGCCAAGGCGAAAGACCGCGCCATCGAGACGCTCAGCAAGGTGCGCCTCGGGTCAGATGTGGCCGACCTTTACCCGGCAGAGATTTCCGGCGGCATGCAGAAACGCGTCTCACTCGCCCGCTCCATCATTTCCAAGCCGGACCTGATCTTCTTCGACGAGCCAACAACAGGTCTCGACCCGATCACGGCAGACGCGATCAATGACCTCATCATCGAGCAGGTGCGCGGCCTCGGCGCGGCGACAGTGACCATCACCCACGACATGGCGTCGGCTCGAAAGATCGCTGATGAAGTGGCCATGCTGTTCGAGGGTGAGATCATCTGGCGCGGCAAGGCGTCAGACGTCGACAATAGCGGCAACCCGTATGTCGACCAGTTCGTACACGGACGCGCCGAAGGCCCCATCCAGCCCGCGCTTTAAGGTCTTTCTTCAGCCCGCGAACCCGCCTATCCCGACATCATGGCCAAAACCGCTACCACCGCCTTTGTTTGCCAGTCCTGTGGGGAGGTTCACTCCAAATGGAGTGGCAAGTGTAATGGTTGCGGGGAGTGGAACACGCTGGTGGAAGAAGTCACCGGCGGAGTACCTGGCGGCCTCGCAGCGCCGAAGACAGGCTCCAAACGCTCCGGCAAGGTCGAATTCGTTGCGCTGAACGACACGGCCGAGGCGCCGGCGCGCATTGTCATGGGCGTCGACGAGCTGGACCGCGTGTTCGGCGGCGGCATTGTCCCCTCGTCTGCGACGCTGATCGGCGGTGATCCCGGTATCGGCAAATCGACCCTGTTGCTGCAGGTTGCCGCACGCCTCGCCCGCAACGGGCTGAAGACAGTCTATGTCTCTGGCGAGGAAGCCGCGCCCCAGATTCAGGACCGCGCAAAGCGTCTCAAAGTGGCCGAAAGCCCTGTCCAGCTCGCGACGGAAACGGACTTACGCAAGATCATAAGCGCCCTGAAGGCTGCCGAGCCGGACTTTGTCGTGATCGACTCGATCCAGACACTCTGGTCCGACAGTCTGGAAGCGGCCCCCGGCTCGGTCGCCCAGGTACGGGCCTGCGCGCAGGAGCTGACCCGTTGGGCGAAGAAGTCCGGCGCGGCGCTTGTCCTCGTCGGCCATGTCACCAAGGAAGGCACCATCGCGGGCCCGCGCGTTGTGGAACACATGGTGGACGCCGTCTTCTATTTCGAGGGTGAACGCGGCCACCAGTTCCGCATCCTGCGCGCTGTGAAGAACCGGTTCGGTCCGACCGACGAGATCGGCATCTTCGAGATGCACCAATATGGGCTCGCCCCCGCCAAGGAACCCTCGGCCCTGTTCCTCAGCGCAGATGGCGAGAGCGAAGGCGGCGCAGCAGTATTCGCAGCCATGGAGGGCTCGCGACCCGTACTGGCAGAAGTGCAGGCCCTTGTCGCCAAAAGCGCCTATGGCACACCGCGGCGCAGCGTGGTCGGGTGGGATTCCGGACGCCTCGCCATGTTGCTGGCCGTGCTGGAAGCGCGCTGCGGCGTCACGATGGCGGGCATGGACGTCTATCTCTCCGTGGCCGGAGGTTACAAGATTATGGAACCCGCCGGCGACCTCTCCGCCGCCGCGGCCCTGCTCACTTCCCTGTCTGCCAACCCGGCGCCGGAACGCAGCGTTTTCTTCGGCGAAGTCGCCCTGTCCGGCGCCGTCCGCCCGGTTGCCCGCATGGAACAGCGCCTCAAAGAAGCCGAACGGCTCGGTTTCGAGCGCGCATTCGTGCCGGAAGGTGCGCCGACCGCAGTGGATGGCTTGACCGTGACGCCGATTAAACGGCTTATCGACCTTGTGGAGTTGCTTGCCCCGGACGCACTGAATGCTTGAGTCCATTACAGCTTTCGACGGAATCGCGCTGGCGGTTGTCGTGATCTCAGGGATCATGGGGTTTGCCCGTGGATTTCTAAGGGAATTGGCTACGCTCGGCGCATTTATCGGCGCGCTGGCCGCCGCCTATTACGCCCGCGTCTTCTTCCACGACGATCTTTCCGCCCTGCTGCCGCCGAATCTCGCGCCCTGGACGGCGGACGTGATTCTGCTGATCGTCGCCTTCATCATCGTTTATGTGCTGATTGCCTGGCTCGGGCAGCGACTTTCCAAAAATATCCACGGTGCAGAAGGCATTGGCATGTTCGACCATGTGGCCGGCGCCGTGTTCGGCGTGCTGCGAGGCTTCGTAGCCCTTGTTTTCTTTGTAGTCCTTCTGGGACTCGTGCTCGAACAGAGCCGGATTCCAAGCTTCATCCAGAACGGAATCACCTATCCGCCGCTGCGGAATCTGGCCGATTTCGTGAATGTTGAAGCAGCCAAGGTGGGAAAAGAAGTGCAAGTCCCCCTTTCCTCTGAGGAGGAAAACGGGCAATAGGCCCCTGTCGCAAGTCTGTCATCCAGGAGCGCATGTCGTATGGTCCACTTTGATCACGATGACGACAAGCCCCGCGAAGAGTGTGGCGTCTTCGGTATTTTCGGAAATCACGAAGCGAGTCTTCTGACTGCGCTTGGCCTGCACGCGCTGCAGCACCGCGGACAGGAAGCCTGCGGCATCACCTCTTTCGACGGCAAGCGTTTCCCCTCCGAGCGCCATATGGGCATGGTGGGTGAGCATTTTGGCGGAGACCTGCGGGCGCGCCTGCCGGGCCATGCCGCAATCGGCCACAACCGTTATTCCACGCAAGGCCGGCCGATGCTTCGCAACATCCAGCCGATCTTCGCGGATCTTGCCGGCGGCGGCTTTGCCGTTGCCCATAACGGCAACCTGACGAATTCCCGCGAGCTGCGCTACCAGCTGGTCCAGGATGGGGCGATCTTCCAGTCCACCATGGACACCGAGGTGATCCTGCACCTCGTTGCCCGCTCCAGCCGTCCGCGTTTCCTCGACCGCCTGATCGACGCCCTGCAGAAGATTGAGGGCGGCTATGCCCTGGTCGGCCTGACCGGCAAGAAGCTGATCGGCGCACGCGATCCGGTGGGCCTGCGCCCGCTGGTGCTCGGCCGCCTTGGCGATGCGTATGTGCTGGCTTCTGAAACCTGCGCGCTCGACATCATCGGTGCCGAATTCGTGCGCGAAGTTGAGAATGGCGAAGTTGTTGTCATTTCCGACAAGGGCATTGAATCCCATCGCTTCGCCCAGGCCCGCCCTGCCAGCCCCTGCATCTTCGAATATGTCTACTTTGCGCGCCCTGACAGTATCGTTCAGGGCCGCTCTGTTTATGAAGTGCGCCGCCGCATGGGCCACCAGCTGGCCGCGGAAACGCCGTGCGAAGCCGATGTGGTCGTGCCGGTGCCGGATTCCGGCGTACCTGCCGCGCTCGGCTTCTCAGAAGCCTCCGGCATCCCCTTCCAGATGGGCATCATCCGGAACCACTATGTGGGCCGGACCTTCATCCAGCCGACCCAGACCGGCCGCCAGAGCGCGATCTCCAAGAAGCACAGCCCGAACAAGGCTGTGCTGGAAGGCAAGCGCGTTGTGCTGGTCGACGACTCCATCGTCCGTGGCAACACGTCGAAGAAGATCGTGCAGATGGTGAAAGAGGCAGGCGCCAAGGAGATCCACTTCCGCTCCGCCAGCCCGCCGATCGTGAACCCGGATTTCTACGGTATCGACATGGCCGCGAAGTCCGAACTGTTCGCCGCGATCCACACCCATGAGGAAATGGTGCGTGAGCTGAAGGTGGACTCCCTCGGCTTCCTGTCGGTTCCGGGTCTCTACCACGCCATCGGCGAGCCGGTGCGCAACAATATGATGCCGCAGTTCGCCGACCACTGCTTCACCGGCGAATACCCCACCCCGCTGGTCGATTACGAACATGACGAGAGCGACAAGGAGCGTCAGCTCTCCCTGCTGGACGACGCGTAAGGCCTGCGCTAGACGCGCGGCATGACCCAACCCCGCCTCATCCTCGTTACCGGCGCCTCCCGCGGCATCGGCCGGTCCGCCGCCCTGCATCTCGCGAAACAGGGTGACATCGTCATTGCCATTGCCCGCTCGAAACTGGCCCTCGAAAAGCTGGACGACGAGATCCGCGCACTTGGCAGCGAAGCCGTTCTGGTGCCGATGGACCTGAAAGACACCAAGGGGATCGAGACGCTTGGCAAAGTGATCGGCGAACAGTTCGGACGCCTCGACGGCCTGGTGGCGAATGCCGGCATCCTTGGCACACTGGGACCGCTGGAGACCTGCGGCCCGCGCAGCTTCGAGGAAACAATCGCGGTGAACCTGACCGCCAATTTCCACCTGATCCGGGTGCTCGGCCCATGGCTGCACAAGTCGGAAGCCCCGCGCACCGTTTTCGTCACCTCTGGCGTTGCCCGTCACCCCCGCGCTTTCTGGGGACCTTACCAGGCCGCGAAGGCGGGTCTTGAGGCCATGGTGCTTGGCTGGGCCGACGAGCAGGAAAACCTGCCTTTGCGCGCGAACCTGTTCAATCCAGGTGGCACCCGCACCGGCATGCGCGCCGAAGCCATGCCGGGCGAAGACCCGATGAGCATTCCGTCAGCGGACGATGTGTCCGCTGAACTGGTGAAGCTCGTCAGCAAGGACGAGACCCGTACGGGCCAGCTGGTCAACTATCGCGAAGTGGCCGCCGCACATTGATGCCGGAGAAACCTGCTGTCCGGTCCGCCACAAGCGAAGACCTGCCGCTCCTGAAAGAATTCGAACAGGGCATCATCACGGCTGAGCGGCCGTATGATCACACGCTGAAGCCGGACCCGATCAGCTATTACGACATCGGAGAACTGATCGATTCCGATGATGCAGACGTTGCCGTGGTCGAACTGGATGGCGAGATCGTTGCGTCCGGCTATGCCCACAAACAGCGTTCAAAACACTATATCCAGCACGAATACCATGCCTTCCTGGGCTTCATGTTCGTCCGCCCGGAATATCGCGGACGCGGCCTGAACAAGATCCTGATCGATCATCTCACAGGCTGGGCCAAGGCAAACGGCCTCAGCGAGATCCGGCTGACGGTCTACTCCACGAATGAACCGGCGATCCGGGCTTATGAGAAGGCCGGCTTTGCGCCCTACATTACCGAGATGCGCCTGAATCTGGACGAGTAGTCTCGCGTTTTCGTTCCTCTTCGCGCACAGCTTCCCACCGCTTGCGCAAGCGGGCGACGCGTTCCGGGAAACGTATTTCCAGCATTTCAACCTGCTTCACCCGGTCGGTGCGAAAATGGCGGAAGCCTTCCCGCAGTTCGCACCAGGCGCACATCATGCGGATATCGTCGGCATAGACGATCAGGAAGGGCCAGACCGTGCGACGGGTTATTTTACCAGCCTCATCGGAATAACTGAGGTCCAGCTTCTTCTGTGTCCGGATCGCTTCGCGGACCAGTGCCACATCGAAGGAATCCTCAGGCCGCTTGCGGAAACTGACCGGCACAAGCCCCGCATCCATGATGACGGGCTGGAGGTCCAGCGGCACGGCGGTCGAGAGTTTTGCGATCAGGTCTTCCGCCCCGCGAACCAGCCGCGCATCCCCGCGTGCTGCCACCCAGCGCGCCCCCAGCACGGCAGCCTCCAGTTCGTCCGTCGTCAGCATCAGCGGCGGCATGTCATATCCGGAGTCCAGCACATAGCCCGTGCCTGCCTCCCCGCGGATCGGCACACGCTGCGCGATCAGCTCTGCCATGTCGCGGTAGAGCGTACGCAGGCTGGTTTCAAGCTCTTCCGCGAGTTCCCGTCCCGTCACGGGGCGGTTCTTCCGGCGGAGGATCTGGATGATCTGGAACAGTCTCTCGGTGCGTCTCATGAAAAGGACCCTACTGCCACGCTGCTGACACCATGCTGTCAGCAGGCCTCCCGTATCAAGTCCTCATCGCAACCCGAACCAGGAGAAAGACGATGATCACGCTTTACGGATGGGGGCCAATGTTCGACTGCCCCTCGCCCAGCCCCTATGTCATGAAGGCCGATATCCAGCTTCAGATGCTGGGCGTCGATTTCACCCGCGCCATCGCAGACCTCGACGCCGTGCCGAAGCACAAGGCTCCTTACGTCATCGATGATGGCCAGTTGATCGAAGACAGCAATTTCATCCGCCATTATTACGAAACGAAGCTCGGCAAGGGCCTCTATGACGGCATGAGCGGCAAGGACATCGCGCTCAGCTGGGCACTCGAGCGAATGGCCGAGGGCCAGCTGAACAAGATCATGGCCTATGAGCGCTGGATGAAGGAGGACAATTTCAACAAAGGCCCGGCCCAGTTCTTCGCTGATGTCCCCGCCCCGGCCCGCCAGGCCGTGCTGAAGGAAGTCCGCGACGGCGTCGCCGCCACCAATATGAGCGAAGGCACTGGCCGCTTCACGGAAGCCGAGCGCATGCAACTCGCGGACTGGGATATCGGTGCCATCGCCATGCAGCTTGGCGAGCAGGATTATTTGCTGGGTGACCAGCCAACCTGTGCCGATGCCGCGGTCGCCGCCGTACTGATCTCGTGTGCGACGGAGTTCTTCAACACGCCGCTGAACGGCCTGGTCCGCAAGCATGACAATCTTGTGGCCTATCTCGACCGGATGACAGCCCGATATTTCGCGCACGTTACATGGCCTGGATGGCCGGCACTGGAACAGGAGCCAGCCTGACCGCCGGCGAGTCGAAAAAAATATGCCGTAATCTGATAATGTAAAACGAACTTCCCGGGGCGTGGTTTCGCATTCCCCGGGAATAACGTATGCTGCGCACCAGAAGCCGGGCGATCCCTGTCATTTGTCCCGGAACGGAGGCAGCATGAAAGGCGCGATATTTTATTCCGGCCAGTATGGCAGCACAGCGCAATATGCCGACTGGATCAGCGAAGCGACAGGCCTGCCGGTGTTCAACATCAAACATGCGAGCGTCGCCCCGTCGGAGTTCGATTTCCTGGTGCTGGGCAGCTCGGTCATCATCTACAAGCTGACCATCCGGAAATGGGTCGCCAAACACTTGCCTGCACTCCTGAACCGCCCGGTGCTTTTGTATACGGTGTCCGGCGCCGCGCCCGGTCCGAAACTTGACGGCTGGGTGCATGACAGCCTGCCTGCCAGCCTTGTCTCCCATGCAGAACCATTCGCCTTCCAGGGACGGCTCGACATGGACTCCCTGGGCTGGTGGACCCGCACAGTGCTGAAGATCGGCGCCATGATGAACAAGGATCCGGAAGGCCGGAAGGACGAACTCCACGGGTTCGACTATATGGACAAGTCCGCAATCGATCCGCTCGTCGCCCGCATCAGCGAACTGACGGCGACACCGCGCGACAGCATTTAAAGCCGGAAGTGTTTCGACAGTTTCAGGCCCTGCCCCTGATAGTTTGATCCCTTGCCGCCATAGAGCGCGCCAGGCTTACCCAGCATCGGCTCGTAGATCAGTTTGGCCACCGGCTGGCCGTGTTCAAGAATGAAGGGCACATCACGCGAGCGCACTTCCAGCACAGCCCGGCTGCCGCCCGTATTGGTGCCGAAACCCGGATCGAAGAAACCGGCATAATGCGCGCGGAACTCGCCGAGCTCCGGCGCAATGGGCGCCATCTCCGCGGCCTCGTTCGGCGCCACCTTCACCGTCTCGCGTGACACAAGGATGTAGAATTCTTCAGGGTTCAGCACGATACGCCCGTCCCGCGGATAGACCGGTTCCCAGAACTGGGCCGCGTCATGCGCGCCGATGGCTCGCAGGTCCACCACGCCAGAATGGTGTTTCGCTCGATATCCGGCTGGCTGTCCTGCCGGTGGCTCCAGATCGATGGAGACAACTTTCTCTTTCAGCGCCTCGGGTTTTTTCTTCTTGAACCGGACCTGCGCCAGCCGGTCGCCCGGCCGCACCATGATTGGAAACGTCCGCGGGGACACTTCGAGATAGAGCGGACCGGAATAGCCGGTCGGCACTTCGTCAAAGGCGCGGGACCGATTCGTCACCAGCCGGGTGAACACATCGATCCGGCCAGTTGAGCTTTTCGGGTTCGCCCGCGCCGCAATGCCCGCTGGCAGGCGCAAATGCTCCTGAAGGGGCACGAGATAGACGCAGCCCGTCTCCAATACAGCGCCTTCCTGCGTCAGGTCGATCCGATGCAGGTGAATGCCGGGTTCCTGCAGCATCTCGGCGACCGTGCGCTCCTTGCCCGGCAGGAAGCTCGCCCGCAGACGGTAGGCATCCTCGGCCAGGCGCAGGTCCAGGCTCGCCGGCTGGACCTGTCCTTCGTCCAGCGGCGTGTCCGTCCGGATGGCGCCGGAAGCTACCAGCGCCTCGATTTCCCGGTCGGGAAGAACACCTGTATCCTGTGGCATCTCTTGCACCCCTCGCCCTCTCAGGCATAAGGGCGAAACACGGAAACACAAGGAATAAGCTGCCATGGCAGACGCATCAGGCGGAGACGCCAAAAAAGGCTGGAAACCTGCCACCAAGGCGGTGCGTGGCGGCCTCATGCGCTCCGAGCATGGGGAGATCGCCGAAGCGCTCTATCTCACCTCCGGTTATGCCTATGACAGCGCCGAACAGGCGATGCGCCGCATGGCGGGTGAAGAGCCGGGTTTCGTCTATTCCCGCTATGGCAGCCCGACCTGCGAGATGCTGCAACAGCGCCTCGCCCTGATCGAGGGGGCAGAAACCTGCCGTGTGACCGGATCCGGCATGGGCGCCATCTCCTCGGCCATCATGGCCCCGCTGAAAACGGGTGACCGCGTCGTAGCGGCGAAGGCCCTGTTCGGCTCCTGCCGCTGGATTATCGCCAACCAGATGCCGAAGTACGGGATCGAGACCGTTTTCGTGGATGGCGCCGATCTGGACGCCTGGGAACGAGAAATCGCCAAGGGCTGCCAGCTGGTGCTGATTGAAAGCCCGGCAAACCCGTTGCTGGACGGTGTGGATATTGCTGCCGTCTCCGAACTCTGCCGCAAGGCCGGCGCCCTGCTCGTGGTGGACAATGTCTTCGCCACACCGATCCTGCAGAAGCCGCTGGAACTTGGCGCCGATGTGGTCGTCTATTCCGCCACCAAGCACATGGATGGCCAGGGCCGTGTCATGGCCGGCGCCATCCTCTGCGACCAAGCGCGAATGACCGAAATCTACGATCCGTGGCTGCGCCATATGGGCCCGGCCGCTTCGCCGTTTAACGCCTGGGTCGTGCTGAAAGGCCTTGAAACCCTGCAGCTGCGCGTCGAAGCGCAAAGCCGCAGCGCCGCGCGCCTTGCCGACGCCATTGCAGACCATCCGGCCATCGCCGCGGTGCGCTACCCGCATCGCAAGGATCACCCGCATTACGAGGTCCATAAAAAGCAGATGCGCATGGGCGGCACGATGATGGCCCTGTCGGTAAAAGGAGGACAGGAAGCGGCTTTCCGGTTCCTCAACGCGCTGGAGCTGGTCGATATCTGCAACAATCTGGGCGACACCAAATCCCTGGCTTGCCACCCGTCGACCACGACGCACCGCGCCCTCAGCGACGAGGAACAGGCAACCATGGGGCTCGACCGCTCCTGGATCCGCTTTTCAGTGGGCCTGGAAGATGCCGATGACCTTGAATCGGACCTGATCCAGGCTCTTAACAAGGTGTAAACAAACAGCGGGCAATTTCACCGAATGGCTCGAAGGTCGCCCCCACCCCAGTACGAACACGTCACCGACGGAGTGCGCATCCGCGTGCGCCCGAAATTCATGTATGACGAGTCCGAACCGGCAGCCGGCCGCTTCATGTGGTCCTACACAGTCGATGTGGAAAACGAGAGCGACCGCACCTGGACCATTATCCGGCGGCACTGGGAAATTGTCGATGCGATGGGCCGACTGCAGGCAGTCGACGGCGAAGGCGTCATCGGCCAGACGCCAACCCTCGGCCCGGGTGAGCGCTTCAGCTACACCTCCGGCGCGCCGCTATCCGCCCCGTCCGGCATGATGCGGGGCACCTATGACCTTGTGGATGAGGAAGGCGGCGAACTGGTCGCCCGGATCCCCGCCTTCTCGCTCGACAGTCCATACGACCAGTCTCGGCCGATCTGACAGCCTAGCCTTTCAGGGCTTCCTTGATAGCATTCTTGACGCCCTGCTCGTCAGCGCCGCCGATGGCCGTGTCACCGATGTAGAAGCCCGGCGTACCATCCAGGTTCAGCGCGTGACCGAGACGCTGCATGTCGTCCAGCTGCTTCTTCAGCGCGACCGATTGCATGTCCGCCCGCATCTTGCGGACGTCCACACCGATCTCCTCGGCGAGTTCGTCGATCTTGGCTTCGGTCAGCTGATCGTTCGACTTCAGGTTCATCAGAGCTGCGTGCATGTCGTAATACTTGTCCTGCTTGCCTGCCGCGAGCGCAGCCAGGGCTGCGGTTTCGCTGATGCCGCCGAAGATCGGGTATTCCTTGAAGACAACACGCACCTTGTTGTCGAACTCTTCAGGCAATGCCTGAACGAATGGCAGGGAGCGCTTGCAGTAGCCACAGCGGTAATCGAAAAACTCCACGACGGTCACCGGCGCATCCGCCGGACCGATGAAGTGGTCCGTATCCAGACTGTACAGCTTGTCCTTGTTCTGGCTGATCGCCTCCTGTGCCGCCTTGGCAGCCTCTGCCCGGTCGCGGGCATTCAGGGCGATGATCGCCTCCTCGATCACTTCGGGATGCGTCACGATATATTCGTGAATAATCGTCTCAAGCTCGGCACGCTCCATGGTGACCGGGGCCTTGTTGCCTTCGGCGCAAGCTGGGGTCATGGCGACCATGGCGACAGCGGTGGTCGCAAGCAGGGGGCGGATCATCATCAATACCTTTCCAGGCCCGTCAGGGGCTGTTTCATTTCAGCGGGACTATACTGGCGAAGGCCCGCCCGTCCATCAGTCCTGACAGAAAGTTGAACGGTTTCAGTGCTCACCGACTGTAATTGAGAACTGGTTCACCCCGCGCCGGGCAACGCGATTATAAAAATCGCGATTGTCGGGATTGTTCGGGTCCGTGATCAGCAGAATGTCGTCGGCACGGCGATAATTCACCGTGTTGCGATCCAGCTGATCTCGGGCGCGATGCGCGAAAATGTTCGCACGTTGCAGGTCGCCGACCGCATAGGCGGACTCAGCAGTGGCCAGCTGCGCTTCGGCGCGGCGCCCCTGTTTTTCCAACGTGATGGCCAGTTGTTGCCAGGCAAACGCATTGTCCGGTTCAGCGATCAGCGCATCCCGCAGGGCAGACTCCGCCTCTTCCACATCGCCTGGTTCAGCACGGGCATTCAGGGACCGTGCATAATTGATCAGGAGCAGTGGCTGGCCAGGTTTGAATTCAAGGGATTTGCGGTGCGGCTCAACCGAGTCAGCGGCGCGACCGCCCTCAAACAGGATCTGGCCTTTCAATTCCCAGAAGTACGGGTTCTCGGGCTCGTCCACCAGAAGAGAATTGATATCGTCCAGCGCAACCTGAATGTCGGATGCCTGCATGGCAGCGATCGACCGGGCATAGCGTGCCGGTTCGCTCTGGTCGGCATCGGGATACTCCCGGCGCACTTTACCAGGGGTGTCGAGGAAACCGATCAGCTTGGCGCGCATCATCTCATATTGATACTGCTCCCGGTCCGTAGGCGGAACATCTCGCGTGGGGGACTCATCCGCCAGCATCCGCACATTGCGGATCCGGTCCGATGCCAACGGGTGGGAGCGGAAATACGGATAGCGGCGGGCTTGCGAGATAACTTCCTGCGCGCGGAATTTCTCGAAGAATTCCACGATGCCTTCCGGCGACTCGCCAAGTTCTGTGAGATACGACACCGCCGCAGTATCCGCCATCGACTCTTCGGAGCGTGTGTGGACGAAGAAATTCAGCGCCGCGAATTGCTGCGAGGATCCAATCAGGGCTGCGCCGGCTCCGCCCTCCCCGGCTGCAATGGCCAGGATACCAAGGCCGATCGAGATCAGCGCCGGACGGGCGGCAACACCGGCTGCCCGGCTACGCGAGACCGTGTGGCCGCAAGCGATGTGGCAGGTCTCGTGCGCCAGCACGCCCTTGATCTGTCCGGGTGTGTCCGCCGCGATGATCAGGCCGGTATGAATATGGATGTTCTGACCATTCGCCACAAACGCGTTGAGCGACGGATCGTTGATTACATAGAGGCCGACGTCTTTCGGATTGAGTCCCGCAACATCGAGGATCGGATCCGTCCACTCGCGCAGCGTTTCTTCGATTTCGGCATCCCGGATCAGGCCCTGGGCCGAGGCCGAGACAGCCACGGTCAAAGAAGCTGCTGCCATTGCGATATATCGCAGGAAAGTACGGGCCATGCGGGTCCTGTCTCCGTTTTCCGCCATTCCCTTGAATCTACGGGTCTCAGCCAGCAAATGCGAGGGGGAAGCTACAGAATAACAGAAATGTCAGGGTTTAGCTGAGGGGAAGATGAACGAAAGCGCCGGATCGAGCCGGACTCCCACGTCTTCACCCGCTTTTGGCGCCTGATCCCGTGGGACAAGCGCCACAAGGCGTTGTCCGCCGGTATTCAGCACCAGCCGAGTCATCGCCCCGGTCACCTGGCTGGCCAGCACGTTCGCACGCACGCCCGAGCTGGAATCGAGGCAAACGCCTTCCGGGCGTACGACCAGTTCCGTTCCATCCGCAACATCTGCAAGCCCTGCGGGCACATCCGCTGCGGCGAGCCGGTTCACCGGACCGAGCGAAGCCGCCACGTCGGCGCTGACTGGATTCATGTAGACGTCGGCCGCCGGGCCTTCCTGACGCACCTTGCCTCCGCGCATGACCGCGACATGGTCTGCCGCCTCCAGCGCTTCGACCGGATCATGCGTCACCAGCAGCGCCGGAATGCCAGCGGCGCGGACCGCTTCCAGCGCTTCATCGCGCACGCTGGCCCTCAGCGCCGGATCGAGGCCGGAGAACGGTTCGTCCATCAGGATCGCAGCCGGTTTCGGAGCCAGCGCCCGGGCGATGGCCACGCGCTGCTGCTCACCACCTGACAATTCGTGCGGATAGGCATCGGCCCGCTCGGTCAGGCCAAGACGGCCGAGCCAGCCCCGCGCTTCAGCCCTAGCGGCCTCCTTGCCGAGCGGCTTCAGGCCGAACGCAACGTTCTGCAACGCCGTCAGGTGCGGAAAGAGCGCAAAGTCCTGAAAGATCAATCCGATGCGCCGCTTGTCCGGCGGCAGTGTTGTCTTTGTGGAAGACAGCACCCGGTCGCCGAGCCGGATCTCGCCTTCGTCCACCGGTTCCAATCCTGCGAACAGACGCAGAAGGGTCGACTTGCCAGCACCAGATCCGCCCAGCAGTGCAGTAACCATGCCGGGCTTCAGATCGAGCGACACCGCATCGACCACGCGCACGCCATGATAGGCGCGGCTCACTCCAATGGCGGACAGGCTGTCACTCATGCGTGTGCTCACCTGGCCGCGAATGGGATAGGCGCCACGAGAGCAGGATCACGGGAATCAGACCCGCCAGCGTGATGAGCAATGCCGGCAAGGCCGCCGCCGCAAGGCGTTCATCCGAAGCGTAGGCATTGGCACGCACAGCCAGCGTGTCCCAGCTGAACGGGCGAAGCATCAGCGTTGCCGGTAATTCCTTCAGGCATTCGACGAACAGGATCAACGCGCCGGCACTTGCACCGGAAAGCGCGATCGGCAGGTCGACCTCCCGCGCCCTGCGCAGCGGGGACGCGCCAAGACTTTCGGCCGCATGACCAAGAGAGGCAGGCGCACGGGCAAGTGCCGCCACCATGGGTTCTGCGCCGGTGGTCGTGAACCGGCTGGCATAGACCCATGCCAAGGCCAGCACCGGCACAATCCCTGTCAGCGTCAAACCCAGCCCTCCCAGAACGACCAGCGCGCCCAGCGCCAGCACAGCTCCCGGAATGGCATAGGCAGACGAGGCCGTCAGCCGCGCAAAGGCAGCGGCAGGCCCCTTCCCGCGCCCCGCCAATGCGATCACGAGCGCCAGCACGAAACCGAATGCGGCGCCGGCCCCGGCCAGAATGAGCGTGTTCTTCAGGGCCTCCCCAACCGGGGCGACATATTCCCGTGCCTCAAGCGCCCGCCAGACGAGACGCGAAACAGGCACGAGGAAGCCAATGGAAAATCCGACAAGGCAGAACAAAGCCGCTCCCAGACCCGTCAGGCCACGCAGCTTGGTACGGGAAACGGTGCGCCAGCGCGTGGAGCTCTGCTGGCTGCCCGCCCGCCCCCGGCTCCAGCGCTCCGCCAGCAACAGGCCGACGACCAGGACCAGCAGGATCACGGCCAAGCGCGCAGCCGCAGCCGGTTCGCCGAAACTCTTCCAGGCGCGCACGATGCCAAAGGTCAGCGTCGGCACACCCAGATATTCCGCAGCGCCATAGTCCGCGGCAGTCTCCATCAGGGCCAGCGCGAGCCCTGCCGCAATCGCGGGGCGGGCCGCCGGCAACACGACGCTCCAGAAACTGCGCAGCGGAGACGCGCCGAGGCTTCGGGCCGCTTCCAGCGCGCAAATGGACTGGGACACAAAGGCCGTCCGCGCGGTCAGGTACACATAAGGATACAGGCCACTCGCCAAAACAAAGGCGAGGCCCGGCATCGATCGCATCGACGGGAACCAGTAGTCCCGCGCCGACCAGCCGGTCAGGTCACGCAAGGCTGACTGAAGCGGGCCGCCAACGCCCATCAGGTCACCCCACGCATAGGCCAGTACATAGCCGGGCGCCGCCAGCGGCAGGATCAGCAGCCATTCGAAGACAGGCCGTCCCGGAAAATCATGCATCGTCACCAGCCACGCCGCAGGCACGGCGAAGACCAGCATGAAGAAGGCTGCCAGTGCCAACGTCCCCAGCGTCCCACCGAGATAGGACACCATCAGCGTGTCGCGAATGTGCTGCCACGCCTCCCCGCCGCCCATGAACAGGGCCGCCACCAGGACGGAGACGACCGGCACGGAGATGATGACACCCGCCAGCATGGCCGGCACATCAGCAGGACGGAAGTTCAGGCGCTTCAGGATGGACACCCGCGCAGGAAGGGGAAGACCGGCCAAGCGCGTCCGCCTCAGTTCCAGCCGGCCGTGTCATAGATCTCCTGCGCTTCGGACTGGTGCGTGCCCAGCTCGTCCAGCGGGAAGTCGCTCTTTTTGAAGTCCGGCAAGGCACCGAGCCCCTCCGGCAGAGGAGTGCCTTCGATCATCGGGTATTCCTTGGTCTCGCCGGTCAGCCAAACCTGGCCATCGGTGCTGGCGAGCCATTCAATGAATTTGATGGCGTTGTCGCGGTGCGGGGCATTCGCCGCGACACCAGCGCCGGTGACGTTCACATGCGTGCCGGTCGTGTCCTGTTCCGGGAAGCTGAGCTTTACCTTGGCAGCGGCAGCCTGCTGGCTCGGCGCGCCGGTGGTCATTCGGACATAATAATAGTGATTGGTCAGCGCGACGGAGCATTCGCCTGCTGCGATCGATTCGATCTGCGTGATGTCCCCGCCCTGCGGCGGACGGGCGAAATTGGCGACCACGCCATCAGCCCAGGCCTGGGCCGCGTCATGGCCCATCCGGCCGATCAGCTCGCCCATCAGGGACAGATTGTAGATATTGGTCGAAGAGCGCTGACAGACTTCACCCTTGAAGCGCGGGTCGGCCAGGTCGCTGTAATGGGCAACCTCATCGGGCGTCACACGCTCCGGGTCATACGCGATCACGCGCACACGGCGGGCGAGGCCGAACCAGTAACCATCCTTCTGGCGGAAGTGCGCCGGGATCTTTTCGTCCAGTGTCACGTCCTCAACAGGCTGCAGCAGACCGGCTGCTTCAAAGCGGTACAGCGTGCCAGCATCGGACGAAATCACGACATCCGCCGGGCTCGCATCGCCTTCAGCCTTCATGGTTTCCAGAAGTTCCGGCGCGCCCGATTCGCGAAAGCGGACCTTGATGCCGGTCTCGGTCTCGAACGCCTTGTACATCGCCTTGTCGGAATCATAGTGCCGCGCCGAGTAAACATTGAGGACGCCCGCGCTTTTGGGCTTGTCCCCTGATTCAGCTACAGGTTTGCCTGCATCTGAGGCAGGCGCGCCCGGGTTCCCGCATGAGGCGAGGAGCACGGTGGCGGCGGTGAGCCATAGGCGAATTCCGGTCATATCAGAGCCTGTTTTCTGCTTTTAAGGCCATCAAACATAGTTGAGAATAATTCGCAACAAACCCTTGTCGCGACTTTTTGCCCGTTTTTTGCACAAGCGTAAGGAAATCTCCCGCTCCGGGAGAAAATGCTTCAAAATTCCTATGGTTTCTGATTTGCTAAATGGAAACCCGGGGAACATGGGGGTTGGTGGTTATGACGACCGACATTGTGGTGGATCTAGGCTTGAAGTCGGCGGAAGAAGTCGCCCTTCTGGCAACTGTCGTGGACGCGTTCGTGCAGCAGTTCCTGGGACGGAACCGCTACGGAAGCGATGCGCCTGACATGATGGTGCGCACGGCTTTCACGCCGGATGGCGAAGTCTCCAAAGCCGTCATCTTCCAGGACCGCAAATGGGCAGACGCCTTCGTCAATTTCTGGGAAGTCCAGAAAAACCAGGTCGACGCCGCCTGATCAGCTCCTGAACGCAGGTCATCTGTCGCCGCGTCAAAGCGGATAGTTCACCTTCGCGCGCAAAGGGCCTAAATGAAGGCCCATGAGCCCGCCCCTGCCTCCGCCGATTTCGAGTTTCACACCGAAGGTCGCCATCCTTGGCGCTGGCATTATCGGCCTCGCGACCGCTTTCGAACTGGCTGTCAAACGCGGCGTGCCGGTGACGCTTTACGATCCCGCCCCGATGGGCCGCGGCGCCAGTTGGGCCGCCGCCGGCATGCTGGCCCCAGCCTATGAGGCCGCCGCTGAAGAAGGCGTGCACCCGCACCTGTTCGATCTCTGCATGGAAGCCGCCGAGCTATGGCCGGATTTTTCCGTCGATCTTGCCCACGCGGCCGACACCGATTCTGGTTATAGTGGCCGTCCCTCCCTCGCCCTCGCCTTCGACAAGGCAGAGACAGCCGCCATGCACAAACTCGCCCGCGCTCTCGACGCGCGCGGCATTGCGCATGAGGAACTCCCGCCTGCGACAGCGCACCTGCTGGAGCCTTCCATAGCGAAAGACCTGATTGCCGCTCTGCAGATGCCGACCGATGGCCAGGTTGACAATCGCGCTGTCGTCCGTGCCCTGATCATGGCACTGCAGCGCAGCCCGCTCGCCACGCTGCGCAGCGAGGCCGCGCCATTGCGCAGCGAAGGCGGACGCCTGACGCTGGAAGGACATGACCTGATCCTCGCCGCCGGCGGCTGGAACACCGCCGCCATCAAGGTGGAAGAGAATGGCCAGCCGTTCAGCCTCGTGAACTGGGATCCAGCCCTCGACCAGATCGACTGCTATGGCGGCCAGATGCTGTCGGTCGCGCATGGTTATGGCTCACCCGAAACGACCCTGCGCTGCGGCGCGATCTATATCGCCCCCAAAGCAGACCGTGTGATCATCGGCGCGACGGTGGAGCCAGGCGTTGCCACCGAAGCGCCCGAGCCGGAAGCCATTGCCGCCCTCCATACCCGCGCCGCGCGCCTCTGCCCGGTGCTTGAAGACCTTCCCGTCATCGAGACCTGGGCCGGCATCCGTCCCGGTACGCCGGACCGCGCCCCGATGATCGGCCAGACAGCCTCGCCCGGCCTGTTTGTGGCCGCGGGCCATTATCGGAACGGCATCCTGCTTGCGCCGATCACGGCACGGATCATTGCCGACCTCATGCTCTGCAAGCCGCTGAGCCCGCTGCATGAAAGCTTTGCACCGAACCGGCTCTGCGCCGCTGCCTGAAAATTATTCCCACGCTCTTGAAATCGCGATGCCTGTCCGCTAAGTCGACCGCTCGGCGAGCCCCGCCCGAAAACTGAAGGATGCCCGAAATGAAAAACGCACAGCGCCTCGCCCTGCGTTCCAACTTCATTTCACAGCCCTTCCATGACCAGCTTTCTGACGCTCGACTCCCTCTCCCTTTCCACGCCTGACGGCACGCCGCTTTTCCGTGACCTGACGCTCTCGCTCGGCCGCGAGCGTGTCGGCCTTGTCGGCCGCAACGGGTCCGGCAAGTCCACGCTGCTTCACGCGATCATCGGCAAGGTACCGCCTGCGAGCGGCAGCATTCACCTGAATGGGACCGTCGGCATGCTCCAGCAGTCGCTGGACGAAACGTTCGACCTTGCCGGCGCGCTCGCCGTCACAGACTCGCTCGCCTGCCTTGCCCGGCTGGAAGCCGGTGAGGGCAGTGTGGAAGATGCCACAGAGGCAGACTGGACGCTGCCATCGCGCGTCGAACAGGCGCTTGCAGATACGGGTTTGCGCGATATCCCACTGGGAACACCTGTCGCCACCTTGAGCGGCGGTGAGCGCATGCGTGTTACCCTCGCCCGGCAGATCCTCGAAGCACCAGACCTGCTGCTGCTGGACGAACCGACCAACAATCTGGATACGGAAGGCCGTCAGGCGATTTCCAACCTGCTGCGCACCTGGCCGGGCGGGATGCTCATCGCCAGCCACGACCGGGACCTTCTGGAACAGGTCGACCGGATCGTGGACCTTTCCCCTGTCGGCATCACGATATTCTCCGGCGGATGGAGCGAATATGCCGAGGCCCGCAATGCCGCCCGCGAAGCAGCCGAAACCGATCTCGCCCGCGCCAGCGACGCGCTGAAACGTACACGCAAGAGCGCTCAGCAAGCGAAGGAACGTCAGGACAGGCGCGACAAGGCCGGCCGAGCCGCGCGGGCAAAGGGCGATGCCCCCAAAATGCTGCTCGACAAGCGACAGGAGCGCGCTGAGGCCACCCGCGGCAAAGGCAGCACGCTCGCCGCCAGACAGATGGCGGAGAGCGAAGAGGATCTCGCCGCCGCCCGCGCTCGTATCGAAATCCTTGCGCCGATCACGATGGACCTGCCGCCCTGCGGCCTGCCCTCCGGCCGTCGCCTGATCGATTTTCGCGACGTCGAAATGGCGTTCGGCAACCGGCACCTGTTCGGTCCGCTCGACTTCCAGCTGACTGGCCCGGAGCGGGTCGCCATCGCCGGGCCGAACGGGTCTGGCAAATCCACCCTGCTCCGTCTCGTCACCGGAGACCTTCAGCCCACCACTGGCAAAGCCTCCCGCCTGACCGAAAATGTCGCCCTGCTGGACCAGCATGTCAGCCTGCTGGCACCGGGTGAAACAATCGTCGACAACATGCACCGGCTGAATCCTGGTCTCAGCGCCAATGCCGCCCATGCCGCGCTCGCCCGGTTCGGCTTCCGCAATGACGATGCCCTGCAGGTGGCCGGGACGTTGAGTGGCGGGGAGAAACTGCGCGCGGGCCTTGCCTGCGTCTTTGCCCGCGAGACCCCACCGGATCTGCTGATCCTCGACGAACCCACCAACCACCTGGAGCTGCGCGCCATCGAAGCGCTAGAGACCGGCCTGAACGCCTGGGATGGCGCCATCCTGCTCGTCAGCCATGATCACACATTCCTGAGCGCTATCGGAGCGACCCGATTTTTGGAATTACCCGCCAACGGAAAAGCGGCGCGATCTTGATGTGAAGGGTTGAAACGGGCTGGGTGAAATAGTCACTTGCCTTGGCCAACCGCGCTTTTGCAGCCAAACTCTGACAGCCATGGCCCCGGCAAAGGCCTTCCCAAACTGTGCCGTCGGCTTGCCGGGTAAAGATCAACAGTGAAGCGGCTCCTGAACTGATGGCGCGTTCGAGCTCACGCTGGGTTCTTCCCAGCGTTTTGCGCGCGTCCGCTACCATGTTCCCGAATTCTTCGGCTGTTGTAATCATATCTGTTCTTTCCGATCGGGAGGATCGTGAAGGACAAAGCTCTCGACGAGGAAAATCCTTACCGATCGGGAAGCTCTAAGCAGCATCCGAAAGATCAAGCATGCCTGAAGACGGAACAGCCGGGCCGAGCAGGTCATACACATCCGACAAGGAAAGTGACGGCCAGGGCTTTGGCCAGACAACAGGATAGTCTTCCGAGAAAAGCCTGTCGCCATCATTGAGTTCGTGGGTCACGCCAACTTGCTGGATTGCGCCCTGACGGTCCAGATAGCGCACTTCATCTCCGCAATAACGAAATGACACAGCCCTGCGCCAATTATCGGACCGGTTGCCGCCAGAACCATGCACTGTCTTGACGTGATGAATAATCACATCACCTGGCGCAACATCAAAAGACACGATGTCATATTTGTCCGGCTCCGCTTCAATATCCGGACACCGCTTTTCAGGAGAGGAGCGAAACGGTGTCTGCGAAATGAATACGTTCGGCGCATAGGTTTCACCCCAATTGTGCGAGCCGCGGACATATTGCATCGCTCCGCTTTCCTGCGTCACCGGGTCCAGAGCGATCCAGACAATGACGCATTGCTCCCCATCGATCTGGAAATAGGCAAGGTCCTGATGAAATGCCGTTTTCTGGCGCGTATGAGGGGCTTTGACAAACGTCGTATCCTCCCAGAAATTCAGGTAGCGGGCCCCAAGCAGATCACTGACCAGTTCAGGCAGCCGTGAATCAAAAGCAACCTCGCGGACGCCTCGATCAGATTTCCAGGCCGCCACATCATAGAAAAACATGCCTTGTCCTTCGGACAGCCCGTCTTCCTGTAGGGGTCTGGCGGACAGATCTTCCCGCACCATTTCCTTCATCACGGCCATGTCGAAACGTTCTGCTGCGCCGGTATCGACTTGCCCTTCCGGGTCCCAGACCTGGCTTGCCAGCGCCTCGAAGTCATATCCTGTCGGAGACGTCCTCAGGCCAGAAATCTGTCGTGCGACAGCATTCTGAAGGTGACGGATTTCTTTTGGGGTAAGGACATTCCGTAAGCAGATTACGCCGTCCCGTTCGAACGCTGAACGCTGATCGGGTGAGATAGAACTGGCCTGGTTGCTCATCCGACCCTCCCTGCAGATGCCCGCCGCTTCGGGGACATATATTGCGCAACAATGTCCTCAGCATTGCGAAACCTGTCCAATTGCCGGTCGAGTGTTTCCTGATCGATCTTTGAAACAGCCGGGATCCAGGCCCAATCATCCCCTTCCCGTCTTGGCAAGCCCAGCGGCTCTGTGGCCCAAACGCGCTGGACGAGGTTGTAGAATTTCTGATGCGTGAGCCAGCTCAGACGGGAAATCCTCTTGTCGATGCAGAAAACTGTCAGGCCAATTCCCAACCGGCAGCGAAAGCGGAAATCCTCGACCGGGTCCGGCATCAGCGATCTGTCCGTAACAAAACGCGAGCACTCCCAGACATCAGGACCAACCGGAAAGGGCTGCAGGTCACAATAATCAGCGAACAACTCGCTCAGCATATGCGGCTTCGTGGTCGGGTTGATCCGGGACGTTGCCACCACCTGCCCATGATCATCCTGCACGATCACATAGACTGTGCTATCGGTATCAAACTGGTCCTTGTCGTATCCGGGTGAAATCCCGGGAATATCCCACCCCCATTCATCGACGACGATCCGGTAGCGCATGCGATACATCTCATCGAGGAGATCGCGGTTCGCTTCACGCTTTTCGGGTGTGATGATCCTGAACATGCCAACAATCTCCTGAAGCCAGGAGACAGTCTGGGCTGAATGGAGAGATTGGGAATGTCCCCTTTCGGGGACTTGATCAGGGAAAAATCTGGTTCTTTGCGATTGCCGAAGCAACCAGATGCGCCCGGTTCACGGTTTCGAGCTTGTCACCGGCCCGGCGCAAAGTCTTCTTCACCGTGTCTTCCTGAATGCCTAAAATCTGTGCGATTTCCCAGTTGGACTTGCCGGCCGCGGCAAACTGAACGCATTCGGTTTCACGGCGTGTGAGCTGGGCGACCTTTTGGTAGGGAAACGGCCCGAGCAGATCTTCCAGATGATAATAGACTGTCTGGCAGACAATCTCGAGTTCCTTCACCTGAGTGGCTGAAAGATCCAACTTGTTGGAGCCGCCAAGGGAGACACCGCCCGACACGCTGTGCAGGGCGTGCATCGGGAACATCATGCCATCGGTAATGCCATAATCGTGGACCATATCCACAACCATCCGGCCCGCCCGGGAGGCATGATCACGGGCTTCGGCCCAGGAGAATGGCCGCTTTGAGCGCAAAGCACAGATCGCGATCGGATCATGCAGGATCGCCATCTGGTTCCGACGGTGTTCCTTCAGTTCATCCGGCCAGTCAGAGACATACAGGATTTCCTTGAGCGGAACGTTTGCCGGGTTTACCAATTGCCCAAGAAATATGCGCTCAAACCCATAGTGCTCAATAAATCCGGACAATACAGCAATTGTGTCCTCGACCGTCTGCATGGATTGTACAGACCGGATTGCGTCAAGCACCGCGGAGCCATCATAGTCGCGCATTCAGGATGCCTTTTTCTCGTCAGACCCGGAAATCTATCTCAAAGACGGGATCGCACAATGCCTAATCTGGGTAGCACACCGATATCTCCTTTTGGTTGTTTTTCTTGCGCCAAAAAGGAGAAAGCATTGCGTGCCCGGCCTTTCGATAAACCTGCCTGACGGCAAGGCCAAGCGGCCCCTGCCCTGCAAGTCGTCATGCTGCCCATGCTTGTCACTCCCGGCCTTTGATTTCTCGCTTTGGTTGTATTTGGATTCGCTTTTTACGTCATTCTTCCTTATACTTCAATTCTCCGGGCAGCGCCGGGTTCGATTGCGCTTTCCCGGTTTTGACATGTCCTGTGACATCTCAGGAGAATTTGATGGACGGCGCAAACGACCGGTACTCGCTATCGAACACGGCGGGCTCCCGAAGTATGAAGATTGAGGCGGCCCGGCGCATGATGACGGAAGGACACCCCGACGCCGCAGCGTCAATCCTCCGAAAGGTCACCGATACACGATCAGATGACCTGCAAGCGAAATTCCTGCTTGCCGTAGCCCTCTACCGATCCGGCAAGTCTTCAGCGGCGTTGCCGGAATGCGATTTCATTCTGTTCCACCAACCTCGTAATCCGCATGCTCATCATATACGAGGTCTGTGCCTGGCCGCACTCGGTGAACGCCAGCAGGCTATCGAAGCTTTTTCTACAAGCACTCATCACGACCCAATGGCGTGGAGAAGCTGGAATTCCATCGCCGATATCACGTCGCGGGAAGATGAACGGCTCTCCTCTATTCAGCATGCTGCCATTGCGCTTCTTGAAATATGCAAGCGTCCCCAGGCCAATTCCAGCCTGTTGAGGCACTGCACGAAAGCGCTGATCTGCGCAGGTCGCTCAGCAGATGCGGTCCGCTTTGCCGTCGGCCGGTTTGAAGATTTCAGCTCCAATGGACAAGCAAGCGAAAATCTCGCACGCGCTCTTTACGCCGACGGAGCCTATGAAGACGCAGCATTCTTTGCATCAGAAGCCCTTGCCGGGTCCCTTGCCCGGCACGCTGAACCCTCTGCGCGCCGAGATTTCTTCCAACCCGCGAAAGCCGCTCAGGCGGTTCAGGACGTCATAACCTTGCTGAACGCTCAGGGACTGACGGGCTTTCTGACCGGCGGCACACTGCTTGGCTTTGTCCGGAACGGCGCGCCTTTGCCTCATGACCGGGATGCAGATATCGGAATCCTCTGCGACCGTGATGCCCGCCCCGACATCACAGCAATCCTGCGAAACCATCCATCAGTCCAGCTGGCCAGATCCGCCCGGGCGGGCGATCGTTATATCGGTCTGACAATTGGAAAGGTGGCGGTCGACCTCTTCCTCTATGAGGCAGAGGGGCCTTACAGGCTCTGCGGGCTGAGCGACCATCCCGGCGAGATACAGTGGCGGTTTTCCGGATTCGGGGTTTCCAGAAAAGTCTGGCTGGGAGCCAGTTGGAGCATCCCTGATAATCCGGATAAGCTGCTTTCCGAAACCTACGGACGGGACTGGCGCAAGCCGGACAAGGATTTTTCCTCGGTGCTCTCATCGCCTGCCCTGTACATGACTAATCCGCACACCCGCACATTCTACGCCGCCATGCGGTCACTCAGACTTCTGCGTCAAGGTAGACGCAGCCAGGCGATCAGTATGATGAAACAGGCTCCCCACAGGCTCTGCGACCGGGATCCATCCAGACCCGATCATGTTCTCTCCTGTCGGCTATCAGCTCTCCGCAGGACCTATGGGCCTGAGATCATGAGCGCGATACCTGACTAAGGTGCGCTCTGCCAGCCTTTGCGAGTCGCGCCCCGGGGCGTGAGGGGTAGATATTTGTTTTTATTAAACTTTATGAACTCTTTTTAAGGTTACGGCGCGTTGACTCCACCTTATTGAGGGCCCATTTTCTACCTGCCGTTGTTTCGGCGGCAGTCACCCAAGAAAGGAGATCCATCATGACCCATGATGACCAGCAGACATCCAATGAAGACGTGTTCGAGATGATCGAACTCGGAGCGGTTTCCGAGGAAACCAGAGGCTTTTACGGCCAGGGTGTCGAAATCGAAGAAGGGTTGTCCAAGGTTCAGCCCTGACCTGACCCGGCCCTGACCAGGGTCGACCCGGAACGTTCCTCCAGCTGGCGTCTCTTGCTCAGTGCAGGATTCGCCAGCGTTCCGTAATCGGAGCTTCCAGATGCCGGATTTTTCATCACCTTCGGGCTGCACATCCGCTTCGTCCCAGCGCCGGTTTCCAAACCCCGGAAGAAACACGTCTTACAGACCCTTCCGCCTGGCACCGGGCATTCATTGCTGTCACACCGGAGGCACGCATGTCTTCCTGGATCTTTGCAGAGACCGCTATGCCTGCCTGACTGAAGCGCAAGCTGTCTTGTTTCAGGAAATTTGTGCCGTGTTCCCGGAGCCTGCTCTGGGCGTTGAGGCACTCTCTTTTGGCAACTTTCTTGTAAAAAAGGGCATCCTGCAGGCGACATTCACAGGTTCTGACCGGATCGATTTGTTCCAATGGCCTGCTCCGGATCGCTCCCTTTTCGACCTCGACCAGGTCGAATGGCGGTTCAGGGCGCACAGGGTTCCTGCCATGCTAGGCTCCATGCGGGCAGCATCCGCCGCCTGCCATAGCGGTGCCTTCCAGGATCAGATTACCAGAGCGAGAGGCTGGAAATCCAAGTCTAAATCAGTCAGTCTCGACACTTCCGACGTCGTTGCAGATCTCGCGCGTGAATTTCATACTTTTGCGCCTTTCGTGTTCTCCACCCGGGATGCATGCCGATACACAAGCCTCGCGCTGCTCCACTATCTGAGCGCGGCCGGCTTGTGTGCCGATTGGGTATTCGGTGTACGGCTCTCCCCTTTCTCTGCACATTGCTGGCTGGAATTTAACGGCCTGCTCCTGACGGATGAAACGCTCACTGTTCGCGAGTTCACTCCGATCATGGCGGTCTGATGGCGATGCGCGCCTATTTCGCCGCCCTTTGGAATCCGGATGATCCGATCGCCAGCAAGACTGCCGAGGACGTCATCGCATGTCGCCGGTCAAACAAGCCTCCAGGCCGGCCTATGCCTGTCTCGACAGGGTTGCCCACCACCTTGCAAACTTTATCGAGTATCTGCGAAGCCTTTCCATCGACCCGGTCGTCGTTCGACAAAACTGGCTGAAAGCCTATGATTTTGTCACCGACAAAGCTGCCATCACCCTGAATGAATATGCCCGGGACAATGATCCGTTTGCCGACATCGGCAGAAAATCGCGTGCGGTTGAAGTTGTCTCGGTTGTCCGTGTTTCCGATGACAGCTTCCAGGCGCGCTGGGTCGAAAAAACCTATGAAAACGGCGCGCTGACGATTGCCCGGCGCTACACCGGCCTGTTCACCCTGATTCAGGATCCGCCGCACGACGCTGAAACCCTTCGCGTCAATCCACTCGGAATATATGTCCACAGCCTCAATTGGGGCGAAGATCTTGTCACAGGAGACAACAAATGATCCGCCCTCCGCTTAACGTTCTCGCCTGCCTGCTTGCCTCCGCCTGCGCAACATCTCCGGAAACCTATTCCGGCCCGCCTGAGCGGCAGGACTTCGTTGCTGCAGCGCTCAATGCCGACACGCCGGAACGCCCCGTCGAAATTGTGGAGACAGCAATACCACTTCCTCTGCCCGGCCAGCTGAAACCCCTCGACCCCTCGCCTGCTGCAACAAGCCTGCCTGCCGCTGAAATCATTGCGAAGGGAACGCACGCGGCCCGGCTCGAACCGACGGCTGATGGCTATTTCAACGCGATACATGTCTATCCTTATACAGAAGGGGCGCTCTACTGCCTCTATGCCAGCCCGGGACAGGTGTCCGATATCGCTCTCCAACCCGGAGAAACACTGGTTTCGGTATCTGCCGGTGATACTGTGCGCTGGGTGGTTGGTGACACCTCATCCGGATCAGGTAATGACACCCGGACCCATATTCTGGTGAAGCCCGTCGCCTCCGGCCTCACCACAAACCTCATGATCGCAACAGACAGGCGGACCTATCATCTGGAGCTGACCAGTCTCGAAACCAGCTATATGGCTGCCCTGTCCTGGCGCTATCCAGCCGATGAGCTGGCCATTCTGACATACCGCAATGAAAGCGCCCGGTCACGCCAGGCAGAATCGGTCTCGCCCAGCCTCAACCTCAGCGACCTGAACTTCGACTATCGCATTGAAGGCGACAGGCCAGACTGGCGTCCGGTCCGGGTGTTCGATGACGGACGACAGGTCTTTATTCAGATGCCGGCAGATCTTGCAATGACAGATGCTCCGCCGCTCTTTGTTCTCGGCAGGAAAGGCAACGCCGAACTCATCAATTATCGTATTCGCGGCTCATACTATATTGTCGATCATCTCTTCCAGGCAGCGGAACTTCGTCTCGGCACAACGCCGCAGACCGTCGTACGTCTGCGCAGAGGCAAGGAGCCAGTTGGTTTTGCCGCTTTGTTCGGTGACCGGAAATGAGTGAACCTCCTCCCTTCCCGAAACAATCCGACACGTTGAAACTCAAGGCAAAGATCCGCCCCGTCACACGCATCAATCGCAAGGTCCTCATGGTGGGTGCAGCAATCTGTGTTCTGGGGATTTTTGCCGCTGTCTCGGTTGCCTTCGCGCCGGCCGGAAGTCTTGAGACGGCCGATCATACAGAGCTCTTCAATACCGTTACCAAACGCACACCCGATGGTCTGACGGAATTGCCCGCCTCTTATGCGAACTGGAACCCGGATATCCCCCGGCTCGGCGCCCCGCTCTCCGGCGATCTTGGCGCCACCGTGGTGGCCGAAGAGCAGGAATGGGGATTGCAGCCCGAATGGCAGGTTCCGCCTGATCCGGACTTCCGGCCATCACAGGAAGACGAGGCCGCCCGCGCCCGAAGGCTCACAGAAGCAAAGCTTGCAGACCAGGCGCTCAAGGCGGGGGTCTTTTTCGACGTGTCCCTGCAGAGTCCGATGCCGGATCACCAATCACCCGGCCGAATGAGCGAGCCATTCGGCTCAGAACTGCTGGCGCTTGCTTCACGCGCCGGAGATCCTTCAGCCCGCCGCAGCCCGGACGCGAATACCAATTTGCAGGATCGGAAGATCGCATTTGCTGACAGCCATGCCGATGATGACATCTACAATCCTCATGGCGTCGAAACGCCCGCATCCCCCTTCCAGCTGATGGCCGGATCGCTGATTTCGGCCTCCCTGGTGACCGGCATCAATAGTGACCTGCCCGGAACAGTCATCGCACAGGTGACCCAGCCGGTGTATGATTCCATATCCGGCAACCACCTCCTCATCCCGCAGGGCTCCCGCCTGATCGGTCGCTATCAGTCAGAAATCTCTTTCGGCCAATCACGTGCACTTCTCGTCTGGGACAGGATATTGTTCCCGGATGGACGCTCGATCCGGATCTCAGAGCCGGGCGCAGATGCAGCCGGCGCCGCAGGGCTCTCTGATCGAACAGACAATCACTGGAACAAGGTCCTGGCCGCAGCGGGTCTGGCAACAATACTCGGAATGGGCGCTGAATTCGGCAAGGATGATGATGGCCTTGAACGCGCCATCCGGCGTGGGTTTGGCGATAGCATTTCCGATGCTGGTCAGCGGGTCGTTGATCGAAATCTCTCCATCCAGCCAACGCTTCGAATTCGTCCCGGCTGGCCTGTCCGCATCCTGGTGACCCGCGATATCATTTTCGAGCCATTCGAGTGACAATAGCCGCGACGCCCTGACTCTGGACGCAGCGCAACAGTCAGAATAAGTCTCCCTCCGACAAGAGGAGACACCGGATGTACCAGATTGCGCCGATGAGCGAGGATCAGGAAGCCATCAAGGCGGCCGTCGAGAAGACACTGGAGCCGTTCGACGACGAATACTGGGGCAAAGTGGACGAAACCGGCAACTGGCCGGAAGAGTTCTGCGATGCCATGGCCAAGGGCGGCTGGCTCGGCATCGCCTTCCCGGAAGAATATGGCGGCGCAGGCCTTGGCCTCACTGAAGCGGCGCTGATGATGCAGACCGTCACCCGCACGGGCGCAGGATTCTCAGGCGCCTCGGCGATCCATCTCAACATCTTCGGGCCGAAGCCGCTGGAAAAGTTCGGCAATCCCGAACTGAAGCAGGAGAGCCTGCCGAAGATCATCTCTGGCGAGGAGAAAATGTGCTTCGCCGTGACCGAGCCGAATTCCGGCCTCGACACGTCCAGTTTGGAGACCCGGGCCGAGCGTACGAACAATGGCTATGTCATCAATGGCCGCAAGATCTGGACGACCGGCGCCCAGCGTGCCGACAAGATCCTGATCATCGCGCGCACCACGCCGAAGGACCAATGCGCGAAGCCGCATCTCGGCCTGTCGCTCTTCTACACCGATCTTAACCGCAATCGGATCGAAGCAAACCCCATCCCGAAAATGGGCCGCAAGGCGGTGGAGTGTAACACGCTCTTCATCGACAATCTCGAAGTGCCGAAGGAGCATCTGATCGGCGAGGAAGGCGCAGGCTTCAAATACCTGCTGCAGGGCCTGAACCCCGAACGCGTGCTGTTCGCCGTGGAAAGCGTCGGCCTCGGCTTCGCCGCTCTGGAGCGCGCCGCACGTTATGCCAATGAGCGCGTCGTGTTCGGCCGCCCGATTGGCCAGAACCAGGGCATCCAGCATCCGCTGGCGAAATCATGGGCGGAGCTCTCCGCCGCCGAACTCCTCGCCTACAAGGCCGCCGGCCTTTACGACAAGGGCGAGGAATGCGGCGCCGAAGCGAACGCTTCGAAATATCTCGGCACCGAAGCCGGCTTCCGCGCCTGCGAGACAGCCGTGCTCACCCATGGCGGCATGGGCTATGCGAAGGAATACCATGTCGAGCGCATGATGCGCGAAGCGATGCTCGCCCGCATCGCCCCGGTCAGCCGCGAAATGATCCTGAACTTCATCGCCGAACGTGTGCTGGGCTTGCCGAAGAGTTACTAGGCCAGCAGGGACTACATCTCGTCGGCCTTCTTCATGTGCTGGAAGAATTCTTCCTTGCTGTTGGTGCGGGGATAATCGCCTGCCGGTACCGGCACACCGAGGAAGGCGCAGAGCGGTTCCCAGCCGTCTTTGGCCGAATGGACGAGCAGGCGCTCGGCGGGGATCGCGGCTTTCACGGCAGCTTCGTGCTGGTGGAAGGCCTCGATCAGCTCTTCCTTCGTCTTTGCGCCGCCGAAGCTGCGCTCCAGCACCTTGCTGACCATTGTGAACCATTCCACGGCCTGCGACGGCCAATTCTCCGGCGCCCAGACGGTAGCAAGGATGGTCTCGGAAATGCTGCCATACCAGCTCTCGGCAGATCGCGAAGACAGGATGATCTTCGCATCCGGATAGTAATCCGCCAGCTCCTTCCAGAACGCCGCCGAGGGCCAGTCGACGGCCGAGTTGTAGCCCTTGTAGATGGCGTCGAAGTCCGGCTTGCCGGCCAGCGCATCGTTCCACAGCGGCACCTGTTTCTCGCCATTCTCGATCACTTCGATCATGTGGTGGCACGGCCCGAAGCCCAGTTGCTCGAGCGCGAGTTTGAGGGACATCGTCCCGGTCCGGCCGAAGCCGGCACTGATTGCCTTGAGTGTCACATTATTCTCCCTGAGCCCGGTTGATCCGGAACTGTTTCAACAGCGCTGGCACAATTGCCCTGCGCAAGACAGACACGCCCTAGTGCCGCGGAACCCGGCCGCGGATGCGGTCGAACCCGGCCTTCACATTGTCGAAGCGCTCCATGATGGCAGGCTCGAACTCATTGTCGGTGAAGATGTAGGCCCAATTGCCTTCGATCCCCTCACGGACAAGCTCACCCACATAAAGCGGATCAATGCCATGGGCGATCGCGTCACGTGCCATCTGAGCGAATTCGGAATGGTCGAGATCTGCACTCTGGCCCGTAGTGTCCCGCGCGCCGGCAAAGCGGGCCGGCACATTGCGCGAGGAATCCATGATCTTTGTCCGGATGAAACCAGGACACAGCACAGACACGCCAATACCCCGCGGCTCCAGTTCCGTCCGCAGGCCTTCGCTCAAGGCAACGACGCCGAACTTGGTGACATTGTAGGGCGGGTTCGTGACCGGCAGGAAGCCCGCAATCGACGCCGTCGAAACGATCTGCCCGCCTTCGCCATGCGCCTCAATCAGAGGCCCGAAGATCTCGATCCCCCACACGACCGACATCAGGTTCACCCCGATGGTCCAGTTCCAGCCTTCATCAGTCCATTCGCCATAGCGTCCGCCCCCGCCCACGCCGGCATTGTTAACCAGAATATCCACGCGGCCATAGCGCTCCATCGTCGCGTCGGCGCCAGCCTGTAGCTGGTCTTTCAGGGAGACGTCCGCGATCACGCCGTCGACATCGGCATTGGTCTGCTTCAACCCGCTGATGGCCTCATCCAGCGCGTCTTTCTCGATGTCGCACATCATCACCTTCACGCCGGCCTGCGCCAAAGCGGTGGTGATGCCGAGCCCAATGCCGGATGCGGCCCCCGTTACAAAGGCAACCTTGCCTGCCAGATCTTTCATGATGTCCTCCCGGTATTTTGTTATGCCGGGAAGCATGCGCCCGCCCTGCCAAACCGGCAAGACCAGACTGAGGGAATTTCAGAAGACCACCGCCGCGAAACCAACGGCTTACGCGACGTCGCGCTGCGATCCTTCCAGCAATTCCCGGTAAGTCGGGAAACGCTTTTCGCCAATGAGGTAGGCGTGCAGCTCACGCGCTTCCAGCGGCGGGGCATAGAGATAGCCCTGTACCAGGCGGCACCCGGCACTGCGTGCAATCTCCAGCTGTTCGCTGGTTTCAATGCCTTCGATGATGCACTCGATCGACAGCGACCGGCAGAGATGCTGGATCGTGGCGACAAGACCCAGGCCACGTGCAGTCGTGTTGATGGCTGCGCCGAAGCTGCGGTCGATCTTCACAATGTCGAATTCCAGTTCCTGAAGGTAGCGCAGCGAGGAATATCCCGTACCGAAATCGTCGAGCGCGATCTTCAGGCCCATGAAGCGGAACTTCATGAGATTGTAGCGCGCTTCTTCCATGTCGTTCAGAAGGGAGGATTCCGTCACTTCCAGAACCAGGCGATGGCGCACGGTTTCCGGTTCTGCCAGGATCATTGCCACCAGCGCATCGCTCGTCTCGCGGCTGATGATATCCTGCGCGGACAGGTTCACCGACATGGACGGCAGTTCCGGCCAGTGGCGCAGATGGTCCAGTGCCTTGCGGACCACGACTCGGGTCAGCTGCTGAGTCATGCCCATCTTCTCGGCAATGGCCACGAATTCGAGCGGCGGCACAGATCCTAGCTCCGGACTATCCCAGCGGGCCAGCGCTTCGCACCGGGTCACCTCGCCTTCAGTGGAGTTCACGATGGGCTGGAAGACAAGACGCAGTTCGTTGTCGAGGTCGGCCTTCTTGAGCGCCTGGTGCACGACAGCTTCACGTAGCTGCGTTTCGGCATGGCTGGCCGAAAATTCAACCGCCTGCCCCACCTTGTGCTCCTTGGCGCGGAACAGCGCAAAGTCTGCCTGCTCCATCAGGTCGTGAGCAGTCTGCACCGGGAAGGAACGCGAGGAATAGCCGACCGAAGCCGATACGCGGCTGATATCCTTGTTCGGCAAGCGAACAGGCTCGTTCATGGCGTTGACGATCTGTTGGGCGATGCGTTTGGCGTCTTTCTGGCTCACGGTCTTTGGCAGGATGTATGCAAACTCATCCCCGCCGAGACGCGACACGCTCGCCTTGTCACCCAGCACGCGTTTCAGGCGGCGGGCCGTCTCCACCAGCACGGCGTCGCCCGCAGTATGGCCGAACACGTCGTTGATCGGCTTGAACCCATCCAGGTCAATCAGGCCGATAACCGGAAGCATTTTATCTGTCTTCGGATCATATGCGGCCTCAACATCGATGAAGAACTGCCGCCGGTTTGGCAGGCCGGTCAGCATGTCGGTCAACGCCATGGACTCGTTGGTATGGGCCAACTCCGACGAACGGCGGTTTTCCGCATTCAGCCGGTTGAGCAGCACGACCGACTGGGCCAGGCGCAGCTTGTAGGTCCGCGAAGCCAGGAAGAACACAAGGTAGGTGACCCCCAGCTGCATGGTCGCATAGAAATAAAACCGCTCACTCCAGTCGAAGAACAGCACACAGAAAACGCCGAGCGTCATGAACAGGCACACGCCGACCAGCCTCGGCCGGGAAATGGCACAGATCGTCGAAGACGCCCCCGTGAAGGCCGTGAAGAAGGACAGGTAAAGCCGTTCCTGACTGTCGCCATACGGCAGAAGCGCCCAGACCCAGATTCCCAGGATGAGAAACAAGGCGGCCGTGAGCACTTCGACCTGTTTGAGTTTAACGCGCGCCTCGTCCGGATGCTCCAGCCGGCTATTGCCGAATTTCCAGAAAGAGAGGCGCACAGTGCTAAGTGCAACAAAAATAACCGGGACACCCAACGTCAGGAAATCCGGGGCATTGCCAACGAAGGTCGCACCGAGCGCGACGGCAGCGACCGTCAGCATCATGTAGAGTGCGGGAATATTCTGCGAGATGGCCCGCAGCTGCTCCATCATCACAGCTTCTTCCGGCGTGCGCGCGTTCTGAAGCATCGTCCGGTACGCGTTGATGTTGGTTCTTTTGAGCATGTTCTCCGCCCGTTTGGTCTCCTCTGACTAGACGGGAAACCCTAATCTTCGGTGGATTCCGGGCGCGAATTTGCGGGCTTGGTTAAGCATCTGTTTAACATGTCGGGCTGGCCCCGCCCTGTCCCGCCAGAACCTGGCGCGATCTGTTGCCGCCATTGCGGGACCTGCCAGCCAATCCAACAGGTTTCTCGCCGCTGCAGGTTGGCGTCATGTCATTCCTGTCTGCCCCCTCTTGCCGTGGGCGCGGCCCGCGCTAAAACCGCTGCCATGACTGACCAGCTTCCTGACCGCCTCTGCGTCGACCCCGACAGCCCGTTCCACGATCCGGAGCTCCTCCAGAAGGAGATCGGTGTGCGCTTCAACGGCACGGAAAAAACCAATGTCGAGGAGTACTGCATCTCCGAAGGCTGGATCAAAGTCGCCGCCGGCAAGGCGCTCGACCGCAAGGGCAAGCCCCTGACCCTGAAACTGAAAGGCCAGGTCGAGGTCTGGATCAAGGACGCCAGCGAGGGCTGAAGCCCCTTCCGGATTCTGCCAACTCGCCGTAAGCTCCCTTCAGGGAGGGCCCCTCATGGCGATATTCATTCTCGGTCTGGTGATCTTTTTCGGCGCGCACGTCTTTTCGGCTGTGCGGTCGCGGGAACCGGGCAAGGATCTCAAGAAGAAGATGGGATACGGGCCCTTCATGGGGACCTATACCTTCGTCTCCATCATCGGCTTCTTCCTCATCTGTGTCGGCTTCAACGAGACCCGCGGCATGGGTCTGGTCTATTCCCCGCCGAGCTGGGGCAAGCACGTCAATTTTGCCCTTATGCCGCCGGCCTTCATTCTGATCGTGGCCTCGCAGCTGCCGGTTGGCCGGATCAAGAAATGGGCGAAGCACCCGATGCTGGTCGCAGTAAAGCTTTGGGCGTTCGGGCACTTTTTCGCCACCGGCCAGCTGAACGCCTTCCTCCTGTTCACCGCATTCCTCACCTTCGCCATCTTCGACCGGGTCATGGTGAAACGCCGCGGTGATACCGGACCTGCCCCGGATGCGCCGACCAAACTGTGGCCCGATGTGGCTTCGGTCATCGGTGGCATCGTGCTTTATGTGGCGTTTGTGGGCTACCTGCATGCAGCCCTGATCGGCGTTCCGGTGGTCATGCCGGGCCGCTAGCAGGTCCGCCAACCAAACCGGGGCGCCAGCGCCATTGCGGCAAGACCGATGGGGAATAGCGCACCCCGACGGATATCGAAGGAAGCCAGGTACTCATCCGGCGGCTGGCGCAACAGGCCGAGGGCGAAACCGCTTTCGATCAAGAGCAGCACCGCAACACCGCCCAGTCCAACAGTCCAGGTGTCCGTCCGGAAACCGATCCCCCGGCCAGATCTGTATCCGAGAAAGCAGATGGCGCTGGTCACCAGCGGAAACTCCAGCCAGTGGGCCGCCGGATCCCCCAACCACGGCATGAAAACAAGCTCCCGCAGAGCGCCGAAAAAGAAGCCGAACACAAAAGCAGCAGCGCCATAAACCAGAGCCAGTTTCCATGTTCTGTGTCGCATCGCCGTGTTTTTGGCTCCCAGATAACTTCCTTGTAATCCCAGAAGGAATTCTTGCCCGCACCTGCGGGAGCGGATAAGCCGCTGCGCATGTCAAAGCAAACTGAGATCACCCGCAAGACCGTCAAGGACATCGCCAGGGCCAAGGGCGGTACGCCGCTGGTCATGCTGACGGCCTATGACGCGCCGATGGCCGAACTGATGGACCCGCATGTGGACATGCTGCTCGTCGGCGACAGCCTCGGCATGGTCGTCCATGGCCTGCCCTCCACCGTCGGCGTGACGATGGAAATGATGATCCTGCACGGCCAGGCCGTGATGCGCGGCTCGCAGCAGGCCTTCGTCGTCGTGGATATGCCCTTTGGCAGTTACGAAACCAGCGAGGACCAGGCCTTCCTGAACGCGGTACGGATCATGAAGGAAACCGGCTGCCAGGCAGTGAAGATCGAAAGCGGCGCCTATGCCGCCAAGCAGATCGCGCACCTGGTCGAGCGCGGCATTCCGGTCATGGGTCATGTCGGCCTGCGCCCGCAGGCGATCAATGTCGATGGCGGCTTCCGCGCCAAGGGCCGGACCGAAACCGAGCGCGAGATCGTCATCAATGAAGCCCGCGCGGCCGACCGCGCCGGCGCTTTCGCCATCGTCATCGAAGGGGTCGCAGAAGACCTGGCGGCGGAAATCACCGCAGAAGTCAGCTGCCCCACGATCGGCATCGGCGCCTCAGCTGCCTGCGACGGGCAGGTCCTGGTTGCGCAGGACATGCTGGGCCTGTTCGACTGGGCGCCAAAATTCGTCCGCCGCTACGCCGACCTGCGCACCGAGACGGAAACCGCCGTGAAAGCCTATGCCGACGACGTCCGGACCCGCAAATTCCCCGGAAAAGCTGAAACCTACAGCCTGCGAAAACCTTGACCAGAACAGCGCTGGCACATTGCAGCCAGCGGCGGCGACGTCTAGGTTCCCGCCAGAATTGTGAACCCCGACCGGAGCGGCCCCTTGAGCGACATTTTTGAAGAAGTCGACGAAAGCCTTCGCCAGGACAAGATCGAGACCATCTGGAAGCGCTATCGCCTCTTTGTCTATGGCGGTGCAGCGCTCCTGATCGGTGCGGTCGCCCTGAATGAATTCGTGCTTCATCCGCACTTCGCCCAAGTCCGCGCCGAACGGGCGAAAGCCTTCGAACAGGCAACAACGCAACTGGCAGACGGCGACTATACCGATGCCGAAGCCGGCTTCCGCGAACTGGTGAACGAGGAATCGAGCCTGTCGCCGCTGGCGGCAAACTTTCTGGCCCAGACCCTTTATGAAGGCAGCGGTGACGCTGCTGGCGCCACCGAAGTACTGGCGACTTCCGGCAAGGCAGACGGAACGCCCTTCGAGCGCGCCGCACTGCTGAAAGCCGCCTATGCCAGGGCCGATACCGTTTCGCTGGCAGAGCTGGAAACCCTGCTGGGCGATCTGAAAGAAGAAGAGTCCGGCCTTGGCGCCCTCGCCCGCGAACTGATCGCTGCGAAGGCCTATGCCGAGGGGGACCCAGCCCGGGCCCGGACTGCCTATAACCGGCTGAAGTTCGATGCCGCTGCGCCGCAAGGTGTCGTCCGGCGCGCAGAGATTGCCCTCGCGGCGATCCCGATCCCGGAAGAAACAGCCATCGAGACACCTGCTGAAGCGGCAGCCCCTACCGAGCCGTCCGAAACCACCGAGGAGACCGGTCAATGACCCCAACCCGCAAGTTCCTGCTGGCCGGAGCCGCACTCGGCGTCCTTGGCCTGACGGCCTGCTCCAGCCTGCCCAGCTTCAATTTCGGAAACAACAAGGCAAAGGAACTGGCTGAGGCCGAAAAAGCCGGACGGATCACCATGGTCCTGTCGGATACCGAGCTTGAGGCCAACCCGGAACTCGCCACTGAAACCATCAACCTGCCGCCTGCGCAGGACGTCACGGCCTGGCCCCAGGCCGGCTCGAATGCCGAAAAGGTGATCGGGCACATCAAGGCCGCGGAGACGCTGTCGGTTGCCTGGCGCAATGGTGTCGGCAAGGGTTCCGGCAAGAAGTCGGCAATCTCCACGCCGCCGGTCGCCAGCGAGACGACTGTGTTCACACTCGATTCCGAGCAGGCTGTGGTCGCAACCGATCTGGCAAGCGGCAACACGAAATGGCGCAAGAAGCTGAAAGGCCTGACCAAGCGCGACAAGGCCGCGCTCGGCGGCGGTCTTGCTGTCCAGGGTGACTCCCTGATCGTTGCCAGCGGCTTCGGTTATGTCACTGCGCTCGATGCCAATACGGGTGAAGAAAAGTGGAAGAACACACTGAGCGCACCGATGACTGGCGCGCCGACCATCAAGGATGGCCGAATCTTCGTCGAGTCCAACAATAACGAAATCTACGCCCTGTCGATGGACAGCGGCGAAATCGAATGGTCCGATCAGGCAATCTCCGAAACGGCCCGCGTGCTGGGCAGCCCCAGCCCCGCCGCCGTGGAAGACTTTGTGATCGCGCCTTTCTCTTCCGGTGAAGTCATCGCATATCTCGCCTCGAATGGCCGCCGCCTGTGGACGGATGCCATTTCCAGCGCCGGGCGGTTCACCCCTATTTCCGAGATCAATGACATCGGCTCACGTCCGGTGCTCGCTGGCGGGCTCGTCTATGCTTCCAGCCAGTCAGGCATCACGATCGCCATCGATGGCCGCAGCGGCCAGCGCATCTGGTCCAAGCAGATCGGCTCGGTCCAGCCTCCAGCCGTCACCGGCGAGCATATGTTCGTACTCGGAACGGATGGAAAACTTGCCTGCCTCAACTCCTCCTCGGGCGAGGCCTACTGGGTTGTCCAGCTGCGCCAGTTCGAAAAGCAGGAAAAGAAGAAAAAGCGCATCTCCTATTCCGGTCCGATCGTCGCATCCGGCCGGGTCCTGGTCGTCTCATCGACCGGACACCTGCTCGCTTATTCGCCGCAAACCGGCGAAGAAGTTGGCTCTCTCAAACTGGGTGACCGCGTTTACCTCGAACCCATCGCCGCTCAGGACAAACTCATTGTTCTGACGGATGATGCCAAACTGATCGCAATCAAGTAAGGGGCGGCGCCGGCAGGCGCGAACCCCGCTTATGTTACGGGCCTGCCATGCCGCTCAAACTCGCCATTGTCGGACGTCCGAACGTCGGAAAGTCCACGCTCTTCAACCGGCTCGCCGGCAAGAAGATTGCGCTCGTCGATGACCAGCCGGGCGTCACCCGCGACCGCAAGGAGGCCGAGGGCAACCTCGCCTCGATGCCGTTGATCCTGATCGATACGGCCGGCTATGAAAGCGTCCATGACGACAGCCTGGAATCCCGCATGCGCGCCCAGACCGAGGCCGCCATCGCGGAAGCAGAGCTGTGCCTTTTCCTCGTCGATGCACGTGTCGGCATCACGCCGGACGACGAAAACTTCGCTCAGCTGCTCCGCAAATCCGGACTGCCGATTGTTCTGGCGGCAAACAAGGCGGAAGGCCGCCAGGGCGAAGCGGGCGTCATGGAGGCCTGGTCGCTTGGCTTCGGTGAGCCGATCGGCCTGTCAGCAGAGCATGGCGAAGGTTTTGCCGAACTCTTCGACGCCATCCGCCGCGCGCTCGGAGAAGAAGCCTTCGAGAAGGCGATGGAGGAGCCGGAGCCCGACTATGCGCGCGGCGGCGGCGAAGACATTCTCGAAAAGCTCGCCCATATCGACATCGACGATGAAACGCTCTCCGACGACGACCTCGTCGCGGCCATCGAAGACGCCGATGTCGATGTGGAACCGGAACCGCCGCGGGCCGACAAGCCCGTCAAGCTCGCCATTGTCGGTCGCCCGAATGCCGGCAAATCAACCCTGATCAATCAGCTCCTGAAGTCCGACCGCCTGCTGACAGGCCCGGAAGCCGGCATCACACGCGACTCCGTCACGCTCGACTGGGAGTGGGAAGGCCGCCGCATTCGTCTCGTCGATACGGCTGGCCTGCGCCGGAAGAGTAAAGTGCAGGAACGGCTGGAGCGCATGTCCACGGCCGAAACCATCCGCTCCCTGAAATATGCAGAGATCGTTGCGCTGGTGATGGATCCTCACGATGCGCTGGAGAAGCAGGACCTGCAAATTGCTGACCTCTGCCTGCGTGAGGGGCGCGGCCTCGTGCTTGTCGTGTCCAAGTGGGACACGGTGAAGGATCAGGACGGCGCCGCCCGGCATATCCGCGACATCGCCAACCGGCTGATGCCGAACGCCGGCGGTGCGCCGGTCGTGTTTCTCTCCGGCCTGACTGGCAAGCATGTCGACCGGCTCATGCCGGCGGTGCTGCAGGTTCACAAGGACTGGACGGCGCGCGTGAAGACCGGCGACCTGAACCGTTGGCTGCGCCACACGATCGAGCGCCATCCGCCTCCAGCCGTTCAGGGCAAGCGCATCAAGCCGCGCTACATGGCTCAGATGAAATCACGCCCGCCGACTTTCGTGCTGATTGCCTCGCGCGGCGACCAGATGCCGGAAACCTATAAACGCTACCTGATCAATGAGCTGCGGAGCGATTTTGACCTGCACGGCGTGCCGATCCGCTTGTTCGTGCGTCAAGGCAAGAACCCCTATGCCGACAGGCCAGCCGGATTCCAGAAGCCGCCTTCGAAAAAAGGCAGCAAGCGCTGAGATCCCGCACACCAGAATGTTATTCGTCTGACAGCGCCTGCTTTTATAAGCAGGGGCAACCGTCAGAAGGAGCCGCGGCATGAACCAGATTCAGGACATCGTAAAAACCTATTATGGCGAAACGCTCTCCGGTTCGAACGATCTGAAAACCGACGCCTGCACCACCGCCGACCGCCCGCCCCCACATGTCTCTGAAGCCCTCGCGGCGGTGCATGACGAGGTCGCGGCGAAATACTATGGCTGTGGCCTGGCCATTCCGACCGTGCTGGAAGGCCTGAAAGTGCTCGACCTTGGCTGCGGCGCCGGACGCGACGTCTTTGCGCTGGCGAAGCTGGTCGGCCCGGGCGGCCACGTGACTGGCGTCGACATGACCGACGCGCAGCTGGAGACCGCCCACGCGCACGAGGCCTGGCACGCCGAACAGTTCGGTTATGACACGCCGAACACAAGGTTCGTGAAAGGCTATCTTGAAAAGCTCGGTGAGCTGGACCTGGAGCCCGGCTCTTTCGACCTGATCATTTCCAACTGCGTCATCAATCTCTGTACTGACAAGCCGGAAGTCTTCCGCCAGGCACACCGTCTGCTGAAACCCGGCGGGGAACTCTATTTCTCAGACGTCTATGCTGACCGGCGTATCCCGGCCGATCTTGCCGCCGATCCGGTGCTCTATGGCGAGTGCCTGTCCGGCGCGCTTTATTGGGGGGACTTCCAGTCTATCGTGAAAGCCGCCGGCTTCACGGATCCGCGCACGGTGAACCATCGCCGTCTCGGCATTATCGACCCGGTCCTGAAGGACAAGCTCGGCCCGATCCGGTTCGCCTCGGTCACCGCCCGACTCATCAAGCTGGAGGGTCTGGATGCCGCGTGTGAAGACTACGGTCAGGCCGTCATCTACAAAGGCGGCATACCCGGCATGGAGCAGGTGTTCGTGCTTGACGCGGAACACAGTATCGAAGCCGGCCGTGTCTTTCCTGTCTGCGGCAATACGCTGGCGATGCTGATGGACACGCGCTTTGCGCCCTGGTTCGACGTGATCGGTGACGGCGCCGCGCACTACGGTTTGTTCCCTGGGTGCGCTGCGCCAGACGTGTTTGCAGCCACGACCGCAGACGAAGCTTCGGCCTCCCCTGGCGGCTGCTGCGGCTGATCCCTCCAGAACAGGCAATCCTCGGGGTTGCCTTCTTCTGAGATTTTATATAGATATCTATATATCATCATGAAAGGAGGCCGTGATGCTTTCCCGGCGCGCACTTCTGGTCACTGGCGGTGCCAGTATTCTTGTCCTTGGCGGCGGATATGCCGGCCTCTCAGCCATGAGCAATATCGCGCCCGCGCGGGAGCCATGGCAGCAGGCGACGCAAGGGTTTGGAGACGCCCGCCTGAATGCGGCCGCCTACGCCATTCTTGCGCCAAGTCCGCACAATCTTCAGCCCTGGATGATCCGGCTGGAAGGAGAAGACAGTCTGACCCTGTTCTGTGATCTGGACCGCCGCCTGCCGGAGACAGATCCGCCAGACCGGCAGACCACGATCGGCCTTGGCGCATTTCTGGAACTGTTACGGCAAGCGGCCGCCGAACAGGGCCACAGGCTGGAAATCACCAAATTTCCTGAAGGTGAGCCTGGCATCCGGCTGGACGAGCGCCCCATCGCGCATGTGCGTTTTGTTGAAGATGCCGATGTCGAACGCGATCCCCTGTTCGGCTATGCGCTGCGGCGGCGCACAGCCCGCGCGAAATTCGACCCGGGCCGTCCGGTGCCTTCCGACAGGCTGGCCGCCCTGATGGAAATCTCGACCGCCCAGCCGGACCTCGAAGCGATGAAGGTGGATGCAAGCAGCGATCCGGAAACCGCCAACTGGCTGAAAGACGTCTGCAAGCGTGCATGGGAAATCGAATTGCGCAAACCCGAGACATGCCGCGAGAGCGCCGACCTCACCCGTATCGGAGCTGAACAGATCAATACCAATCCTGATGGCATTTCCCTTTCAGGCCCGATGATGGAAGCCTACCGCATGACCGGTATCCTGACGCAGGACAGCATGGGCGAAACCGGCTCGGCCGCATGGAATTCAACCCTCTCCATGTACAATGGCCTGATCGAGAGCGCGCCGACCTTCCTCTGGTTCACGACGCCCGGTAACTCACGTGCCGAACAGCTGGACAGCGGCGCGTTCTGGATCCGACTGCAACTGGCCGCAGCGGCTGTCGGGGTCGGTTTCCAGCCGCTTTCTCAGGCGCTCGAAGAATACAGCGAAATGGCCGGGCCCTTCTCTGAAATCCATGAACGGTTCGGCGTCACGCTGCCAGGCCGGGTGCAGGGCCTGTTCCGGCTCGGCTATGCAGGTGGGCAAGCCCCTTCCCCGCGCTGGCCGCTTGAATCGCGGATCATCGCATGAGCCGGCCGGCCGGGCTCGCCGGAGACCCTTTGGAATTTGCGGTGATGACGGAGATTTCCATCATCGCTCATCTCGCCGATAACGCCTTCGCCCGACGCCTGCCCGATGGTCTGACAACGGCGCAGTTCGCCGTGCTGAACCATCTGTTACGGCTGGAGACCCAACAGACGATCGGAGAACTCGCGCGCGCGCTTCAGGTGTCGCAGCCGACCATGTCGTCCACCGTGAAAAAGCTGGAAGAAAAAAGGCTCGTGACACTGGTTCCCGATCCGGACGACCGGCGTATCCGACGGGTCTCTGTCAGCCCTGCTGGTACCAAGGCCCGGAACAAGGCCGTGAAAGCACTTGATGCGACGAAAAGCGAACCGGCGGTCCTGTCACAGAAGGAATGGAAGCAGCTGCTGCCCTTGCTGAACAGGCTGCGGGTTTCGCTCGATTCAGCGCGCTGAGCCCTATTCTTCCGTCCGGTCGACATTGCCCCTCAGGGACTTGATCTCGCCGCGCTGTTTCTTCGCAGCGATGCGACGGCGAATACTCCCCTTGGTCGGTTTGGTGCGGATCCGCCGCTTTGGCTTCTGACTGGCCTTGAGAATCATCTCCGCCAGCCGTTTGCGGGCAGCTTCCCGATTCAGCACCTGGCTGCGATGGCTGCTGGCTTCCAGAATGAGGCGGCCATCATTGGTCATGCGGCTGCCAAACAGCTTTGCAAATCGCTCTTTGACCTCCGATGGCAGGGATGACGCCTCGACGTGCCAGGTCAGCTGAACGGCGGTCGAAACCTTGTTCACATGCTGGCCGCCCGGGCCGGACGCGCGGACGAAGGATTCCGAAAGCTCCCAGGCCGGTACGGTGAGCGCGTCTGACACCCGAAGATCCCCGAAATCGGACATGGATAAAGCTTAACCCCTCGTTCAGAGACCGTTCAGGCCGGAAAACATAAGTTTGCTCCAATGCGCAATGCGCGACAACCAGACGGCCAGCCGATCACAGAGCGGCCGGCCATTTCAACGGAGGCTCGGCCTGCCATGAAACTGATGAATACATTTGGAAAAGCCATGGCGGCACTGGCCGTTGCCGGCCTGACCATCGCTCCCATCGCCAGCGCCGATCCTGACCGGGGTCGCGACCGGGGCGGCTGGGACCGCGGTGACCGGGATCATGACCGCAGCCGAAGGGACCGCGGTGACCGGCACGACTATCGCGGTGATCGCAGGGACTACCGCGGTGACCACCATGATTATCGCCGGGACCGCAGCCGGTATGAGTGGCGTGACCGCCATGATTATCGCCGCAGCCATCACCCGCCGAGCTATGCGTATCGCCCCCCCGTCCGGCACTATTATGCGCCCCCGCCGCGCTATAGTTCCTATGTGACGTATGGCTACCGCACGGGCCCCTATTTCCGTTCGGGCTACATCTCGCCTTACCGGATTGGAGGCTATTACCGCCCGCACCCGCGCACGGTTTATATTCGCGACTATGACCGTTATGGCCTCTATGCCCCACCGCCCGGATACTACTGGGTGCACGATTATGATCGCGGAGACGCGATTCTGGCCTCGGTGGCGACAGGCGCAATCATTGGCCTCGTCGTCGGCGCGCTCGCCTACGATTAAGGCCGATCGGGCGTCCTGCCCGCTTGGTGAACGCCCGGATGTCTTCCCGGCATCCGGGCGTTTTCTGTTCATCACGCAAATTTGGGCCAAAAAGTCGCGTTCTTAACTTTTGCATGGCGCAAATCATGCTTAACTCCGAGTCGTCCGGGATGGTCCCGGGCACAAGTACGCGCCTGTTGCGCGCCTGAAAGGAGGTGATCCATGTCGAGTGAGAAACCAGGTGAGGCCAAGTGGTCCAAGTCCTATGGTGTCTGGCTGGAGCAGCCTCTGGTCAGCGCCTAGAGATTTGTACCGGTCAGCTGCGACGCTGCCGGGACCATTGTCCTCAACGGACTCACGGGAGCCGCCCTCATCAGGGCGGCTTCTTTGATTCTGGAGCAGATTTCCTGGCCCCTGACAGCCTTCGCTGGCCGAAACGGGTTCGCGCGGGCGCCCAATTCGGCTATCTGGCTGCAAACACCCGAACGGAGACCTGCCCATGACCGTCCTCACCCACGCCGCCTCCGGATGGACCATCGGGACAGGCAAGCCGCTCTCCGTGATCGCTGGCCTGAACGTGCTGGAAGATGAGGGCCTCGCGCTGGAAATCGGCACGGAGCTGAAGCGGGTCTGTGATGCACTGGGCCTGCCTTACGTATTCAAGGCCAGCTTCGACAAGGCGAATCGCTCCTCGATCAAATCCTATCGCGGACCGGGCATGGAAGCCGGCCTGAAGACGCTGGCCAGCGTGAAAGCCAAGCTCGGCGTGCCAATCTGCGCCGACCTGCATGAGCCCAGCCAGGCCGAACCGGTCGCCGAAGTGGTCGACATCGTCCAGATCCCGGCCTTTCTGTGCCGCCAGACAGACCTCGTCGTCGCCACGGCCAAAGCCACCGCAGCTGCAGGCGGTATCGTTCAGGTGAAAAAAGCCCAGTTCATCGCGCCATGGGATACGAAGAATATCGTTTCCAAGATCGGCGAGGCGGCAGACGTCGGCATCATCCTTTGCGAGCGCGGCTCCAGCTTCGGCTACAACAATCTGGTCGTCGACATGCTGGGCATTCCCGAGATGCAGAAGCTCGGCTGCCCGGTCACTATCGACGCGACCCACGCGGTGCAGCTTCCGGGCGCCGACCCACGCACGGCGGGCGCTTCCACCGGCGGGCGCCGGGAAGGCGTGGCGATCATTGCCAAGGCGGCGATCGCGGCTGGCGCCGACGGCGTCTTCCTCGAATTCCACACAGATCCGGACAAGGCCCTGTGCGACGGACCGAGCTGCCTGCCGATCACAGATGCCGAAGGTCTGCTGACGACGCTGAAAGCGTTACACGAGGTGGTTGCCGCGTGAGGCGGGAAGCCGACCAGGAAACGCGCGTCATCCTGCTGAACAAGCCTTTTGGCGTGCTCTCCCAGTTCACCGACAGGGGCAATGCCGGTTCGAAGCGGCGCACCCTGTCGGAGCTGATCGATATTCCGGGTGTCTACCCAGCTGGTCGGCTGGACCAGGATTCCGAAGGCCTGATGATCCTCACCAATGACGGCCGCCTGCAACACCGGATCGCCAATCCGGCGAACAAGATGCCCAAGACCTATTGGGCGCAGGTTGAAGGCATTCCGGACGACGACGCCCTTCAGCGCCTGCGCGATGGCGTGGACCTCTCGGATGGCCTGACCGCACCGGCAAAGGCCAGCGCCCTGCCCGCGCCCGAGACTCTCTGGCCGCGCGTGCCGCCGATCCGTTACAGGAAGTCCGTGCCGGACAGCTGGATTGAACTGACGATCACGGAAGGGCGTAACCGCCAGGTCCGCCGCATGACCGCCGCGGTCGGCCACCCGACACTGCGTCTGATCCGTGTCCGCATCGGAGAATGGGAACTCGGCAGCCTGCAGCCCGGCGAATGGCGCGAGGGCCATGTGCCGCAGCCACCGAAACACAGGAGTCGGGGCAGTTTGCGCCACTGACACCACAGGGAAGCCAATCCCCAGGGGGAATTCAGAATGGAAAATACCGCCCAGTTCCAGTCCATCGGCGGCTGGTTTGACCAGAATGCACCGCAATGGGCCCGGGACGCCGCCAGCTATATCGCCACGGTATGGAACCAGGGCGATTACGGCCTGACCTATGGCGAGATTTTTACCGCCGTCCTGATCGTCGTCATTGCTCTGTTGGTACGCGGCCTGTTCGCGCGGATCATCGTCTCGACGATCATGCGGCTCACAGCGGGCACCAAGACGCGTCTTGATGATGCTCTGGTCAATTCGATCTCGACCCCGCTGAAAGTCGTGCCGGTGATCATCGGCATCTATATCGCGCTGCAGGTCACCGATATTTCCGGTGAGGCGGAAGTCTATGCCAACCGCATCCTGCGCTCGGTAATCACGCTAGCCGTTTTCTGGACACTGGCCCGCGCCGTGAACGCATTCGAGTTCATGTTCGGGACACTGCGCAACGCGCTCTCCTCAGCCGCGGTCGACTGGATGGTAAAGGCGCTTCAGGTCCTGCTGGTGGTTCTGGGTCTTGGCGCGGTAGCCGAACAATGGGGGATCCAGATTGCGCCGCTTCTGGCCGGCCTTGGCGTCCTCGGCATCGCCGTCGGTCTTGGCGCGCAGGATCTGTTCAAGAACCTCATATCCGGCATCCTGATCATTACGGAAAAACGCTTCGTGCCCGGCGAATGGATCAAGGTGGATGGCGTCGTCGAGGGGACGGTGGAGAAGATCAATTTCCGCTCCACGCTGGTCCGCCGGTTCGACAAGAGCCCGGTCTATGTGCCCAACAGCGCCTTGTCCGATGCGGCCGTAACAAACTTCTCCCGGATGACCTACCGGCGGATCAAATGGGCCATTGGCGTTGAGTACCGCACAACGGTCGACCAGCTGAAATATGTCCGCGACGAGATCGAAGCCTGGCTTTGGAACGATGACCGGTTCGTCAAACCGCCGGAAGCGGCGCTCTTCGTGCGGGTCGACAATTTCAATGCCAGCTCCATCGATTTCCTCATCTACACCTTCACCAAGACCAAGGACTGGGGTGAGTGGCTGGCGATCAAGGAAGAGTTTGCCGTCGCGGTGATGGATATCATTGAAAAGGCCGGCACCAGCTTCGCCTTCCCGAGCCGGACGATCTATATGCAGGAAACCGATCCGCCGGAAATCATGGCACCGCCCGCTCGCAGCGAGCGTGTCGCCCGGGCACAGCAGATGATCGAACAGAGCGGCAAGCGCCGCGGCATGGGCGAAGCCGACGACGAAGGCTGATGTCCGGCGTCGATACGGGCAGCAGCTATTCCAGGTCTGGCGGCAAATCGGGCTGCGCCATCGAGCATGTCAGCGGCGCCCCGTCTTCCAGCGCGTAGAACAGGGCCGTGTCATCCAGCACGTTGAACTGGGCTGTGAACTGGCCGTCGCTGCACTCCGGACCAATCCGGGTAGGTGAACAGTCGAGGTAAAGCGGGACATTCACCTTGCCCGGAATCAGAACAGCTGTCAGGTCTTCATCGCCGTAGAACACGACGTGCGCGCTGACACTCTCCTGGTTGCACGTGTAATCGGCTTCCTGTGTCAGGCCGAGTGAAGCGGCCCGCTCTTCCGGATCGCTCACTGAGCGTGAGGAAGACATATCATCGGTGTCTGCAGCATTTGCTTCAGACCCGCTGACCGGCGCCTCCGCAGGCGCCCTTTCCGCCCTGGTCGCCTCGATCACGGCCGAGGAGGTGTCATCCGGGTAACCGGACCCCACCGCATCGTCACATGCAGCAGGAATCAAAAGCAGTACTGAGCACAGTCCGGCATAGCGCATCACGCCTGATCCTCCTCCACCCTCGCGGAAAGAGTATCATGCAGCAGGCGAATCCGGAAACGCGGACTATTTCACCCAGGCGCCGGGCGAATTCGTCCGATAACCGAGCGAGCGGTAGGCCGCATCAATGAGACTCTGCCCACGGTCGTTCAGCAGGATGCCATTGCCCATCTGGTTCATCGTGTAGCTGAAGGCGAGTCCGCAATCCGGATCGGCAAACCCGATGGAGCCGCCAGCCCCGACATGGCCAAACGCCCGCTCTCCCAGAATGGCGCTGGTGCCCGGCCCCATCTTGCGCCGCCGGTTGTCCATCGACTTCATGAAGCCGGATGCAAACCGGGTGGGGATCAGAAGCGTCGCATCGCGATGGGTCGCGGTCGACACCATGGTCATGTTGTTGAGCCGGTCTTCCGACACCAGCGACCCGTCATTCGTGGCGAGCGGCGTGTACATCGCCACTTGTCCGCGCGCATTCGACAGGCCGCCTCCGCCACCGATTTCAGCGGTCTGGCCCTTGCGGTCATTGAAGTCCCATCCGCCGTTATTCATGAAGCTCTTGTGCTGGATCGATTCCGGGTCTGTCATCAGCTTGATCCCGAACTCGGTCGCCTCGTCACCCGGCTTCGGCACATATTGGCGGATCGGGGCAATGTGCACATCCTCCGTTTCCGGAAGGCCCAGCCAGAAGCGGGCACCGGTCTTCTCAGCGACTTCTTCCCGGAAAAATGTGCCCAGCGACTTGCCGGACACACGGCGGACGAGTTCGCCGACCGTCCAGCCGAAATTGATCATGTGATAGCCATTACGTGTGCCGGGCTCCCAGAACGGTTCCTCATCTGCCATGCGCTGGACCATATAGTCCCAGTCGGCAAAGCCGCCCGGCTTTACCGGGTCGCGCAGTGTTGGCAGGGCGCTTTCATGGTTCAGCATCATCTGAACCGTCGTCTTCTCTTTCCCGTTCTTCGCAAATTCCGGCCAGTATTCCGAAACCAGCGCCTCGGGATCGAGCTGCCCCCGGTCGATCAGGATATGAGCACAGATCGCGGTGGCTGCCTTGGAACAGGAAAAGACAATGGAGATCGTGTCTTCCTGCCACGGGTCATTCGTTTCCGGATTGGCCATGCCGCCCCAGAGATCCACAAGCGTTTCGCCGTTCACGGACAGGCAGACCGACGCGCCGACTTCTTCCCGCTCCGCGAAGTTCTTTTCGAATTCGCGTTTCACTTCCTCAAAACGCGGATCGCACCGCCCGTCGACGTTCGCTGTCATCTGAATTCCTCCCGGTATGTTTTGCCGGGAGCATAAGCACCGCTCACGCCGGATGCGAGTACGAAAAGGGCCGTACCCTCCGGTACGGCCCCATAACGTCGCGGCAACTGAAGCGCCCGCCGTTGATCAGGTTATGCAGGCTCCTGCGAGCCTTTCTTCGCAGCCGGTTTCTTCTTCTTCGGCTTTTCGGCCACGTATTTGAAGGCCAGCTTGCTGTCGTCGTCCTTGTCGATGTCGATGTGGACAACGCCGCCCTTCTGCAACTCGCCGAAGAGGAGTTCCTCCGCCATCGGCTTCTTGACGTGCTCCTGGATCGTCCGGGCCAGCGGCCGGGCCCCCATGTCGGCGTCGAAACCGCGCTTGGCGAGCCAGTCGCGGGCCGGCTTGGAGATCTCGATCGAAACGTTGCGGTCTTCCAACTGGACTTCCAGCTGCAGGATGAACTTCTCGACCACGCGGTCGATGATCTCCGGCGTCAGGCCGCCGAATGTTATGATCGAATCGAGGCGGTTGCGGAATTCCGGGGTGAACAGGCGCTTGATCGCTTCGTCCTGCTCGTCGTCCTTCTTGCCGGCACCGAAACCAATGGCGTTCTTCGCCGCGTCCGATGCGCCCGCATTGGTGGTCATGATCACAACCACATTGCGGAAGTCGACCTTGCGGCCGTTGGCATCGGTCAGCGAGCCATTGTCCATCACCTGAAGCAGGATATTGAACAGGTCCGGGTGAGCCTTCTCGATCTCATCGAGCAACAGCACGCAGTGCGGGTGCTGGTCCACGCCATCGGTCAGAAGGCCGCCCTCATCATAACCGACATAGCCCGGAGGCGCGCCGATCAGGCGGGAGACGGTGTGCCGCTCCATATATTCCGACATGTCGAAGCGCAGCATCTCGACGCCCATGATGGAGGCGAGCTGTTTGGCCACTTCGGTCTTGCCGACACCGGTCGGACCGGCGAACAGGTAGGAGCCAATCGGCTTGTTCGGTTCGCGCAGGCCTGCCCGAGCGAGCTTGATCGAGGCAGACAGGGCTTCGATGGCTTCATCCTGGCCATAGACCACACGCTTGAGATCGGTCTCCAGCGAGCGGAGCGCCTCGGCATCGTCGCTGGACACCTGTTTCGGGGGAATGCGGGCAATCTTGGCCACGACGGCCTCGATGTCGCGCACGCCAACCGTCTTCTTCCGCTTGCTGGTCGGCAGCAGCCACTGGGCGGCGCCTGCCTCATCGACGACGTCAATGGCCTTGTCCGGCAGCTTGCGATCCGTGATGTAGCGGTCAGACAGTTCGACCGCCGATTTGATCGCGTCATTGGTATACCGAAGGCCGTGGAAATCCTCGAAGCGGGACTTCAGACCCGTCAGGATCTTGATGGCGTCTGCCACGGTCGGCTCCACCACGTCGATCTTCCGGAACCGGCGGGACAGGGCGCGGTCCTTCTCGAAATGCTGCTTGTATTCCTTGAACGTGGTCGAGCCCATGCAGCGCAAACCGCCGCTCTGAAGGGCGGGCTTCAGCAGGTTCGACGCGTCCATTGCGCCGCCGGAAGTGGCCCCGGCGCCGATGATCGTGTGGATCTCGTCGATGAACAGGATGGCTTTATCCTGCTGCTCCAGCTCCTTCATCACCGATTTCAGGCGTTCCTCGAAGTCACCGCGATAGCGGGTACCTGCCAGGAGGGCCCCCATGTCGAGCGACCAGATGATGGCCTCATCCAGGATCTCCGGGGCTTCACCGTCGACAATCTTCTTGGCCAGGCCCTCGGCAATGGCCGTCTTGCCGACGCCCGGGTCACCCACGAGGATCGGGTTGTTCTTGTTCCGCCGGCAAAGAACTTCGATGCAACGATTGATTTCCATGTCGCGGCCGATCAGCGGATCGATCTTGCCGGCGCGGGCCTTGGCGTTGAGGTTCACACAGTAGGCATCGAGCGCCTCGTGCCCCTGTTTCACCGCTTCCTCTTCGGACGGCTCGGCGCCACGCGGGCTGGACGGGCGCGACATGCCAGGCTGTTTGGCAACGCCATGGGAAATGAAGTTCACCGCGTCATAGCGGGTCATGTCCTGCTCCTGCAGGAAGTAGGCAGCGTGGCTTTCGCGCTCGGAGAAGATCGAGACCAGCACGTTGGCACCGGTCACTTCATCCCGGCCAGAGCTTTCGACATGAAGGATGGCGCGCTGAACCACGCGCTGGAAGGCGGCCGTCGGCTGAACGCGGCCTTCCCCGTCTTCCACGATCAGGCTGGTCAGCTCGTCATCGATGTAGCGGACCAGTTCCGAGGTCAGGGTCTCTATATCAACCTTGCAGGCCCCCATCACTTCTTTGGCGTGCTCATCCTCTGTCAGAGCCAGCAGGAGGTGCTCGAGTGTGGCGTACTCATGCTCCCGTTCGGAGGCCAGGGTGAGGGCCTTTTCAAGAGCCGTTTCCAGGGAGGGGGACAAGCGTGGCAATGTGGAAGCCTTCCGGGGTTAGAGGTCTAGTCGTCTTTCTCCATGACACATTGGAGAGGGTGTTCGTGCCGCTTCGCAAGGTCAAGCACCTGGGCAACCTTTGTTTCGGCCACCTCATATGTGTAGACCCCGCACAGTCCGACACCCTTCTGATGCACGTGAAGCATGATGCGGGTCGCCTGCTCGCGCGATCGGTTGAAGAACCGTTCGAGAATGAACACGACGAATTCCATCGGCGTGTAGTCATCGTTGAGCAAAAGCACACGATAGAGCGAGGGTTTCTTGGTCCGCACACGCGTTTGCGTGGACAGGCCATACTCGATCCCATCATCGCCAGTTCCTCCGTCGCCGGGCGGTGCCGGCGGCTCGGGATCGTTCATTCGGAAATGCGGAATGCCCTTGCTCATGACTCTTAAGATATACGGTTCAGGGCAAGATTGAAGATGTGACAGGCCGCAAATTCATTTCCTGCCTGCTTTTAGGGCATGCGTGCTCAGCGTGTACCTATCAATTCGAGCAGTTCCTTCACCCGTTTGGCATTGGTTCCGAGATCGGAATACCCAATACGCGAACCGGAATAGATCGCCACACTGGAGCGGTCAGCCTGCCCGTCCACGGGCACAGCCTGCACATAGACATCGTCCTTGAATTTCATCAGCGGGGTCACCGCAATGAAGGATATCCGCAGCGTATCGGGGTCCGAGGCCCGCAAGCGCCACTCGACCCGTTCCAGCACCAGGTCCATCACGGCATTGAAGACCTGCTTCGGCGTCTTGTCGAAGACAGGCGCCGTCTCATCAATCTGAACCATGCCGGTGAACCCCTCCGGCGCCACGAGGCAATTGTTCGGCCGGGCGGGGCGCTTCAGCGCCGGAAACTCGATCAGATCAGGCAGTCGTGACATGAGAGGCATCTAACCGTGTGCGGCGAGACTCGCCAATCCTGTTTTTCCGGCAATTTTCCCAGGCACGGATCGGCGAAAACGCGTTTCCAGAACAAAAGAACCGGACCAATCAGGTCCGGCTCTTTCCAGTCTACTGCACTCTACAACCAAGCGGTGAGGCCCGATCCCAGAAGCTTACTTCGCAGCGAAACCCATGAACGGCTTTGCTGCGCTGCGCCATGCAGACATGCAGAGTTCTGCCTGCGCATTCATTTCCTTCGTATACGCGGAAAACATGTTTTTCGCAAATCCAGCCTGGATTTCCATGACTTCGCGAACGTCTTTCGCCGAAGTGATCGCCTGAGTGGCTTCAACACCCTGTTCCAGCGACTTGGTGAAGAAATCCATGTTCCGGCTGCCCAGCTGGCGCGCCATGTCGGTCGAAGCCGCCGTGCGCTCGCTGAAAGCTTTCAGGCCGGATTCGGCGTACTCGCCGAACATGCCTGCAAAACCGGAAAGCTGTTCCATGCCCTCGTCGAGCATTTTCGTTGTGGTGTCCATTTTTGCACTCGCCTCGGCCTTTGCGCGCTTTGCGGTGGTGGTGGCCGTCTTTGCCTTCGTCATCGATCGTTCCTTTATATACTACCCTGCGCTTACCCTAGGGGAGCTTATACCGCTTTTTCTTCGCTCCCGCAATAAATTTTTGTGCGCTGCAGCATAAGGCATTCTGCATGTTTATTGCATCGCTTCGATTACGATTTCGCAATCCGGGCGCCCATGTGCCGTTAAGGTGTGGTCAAGGGATTTGCACGATTCTAAGTTAAATCCCGGAGGGCCGGGGTTAACAATCGGGAGACCTGAATGTTCCTGCGCGCTTTCGCAGCCCTGACCCGAGCCGTGTGCACCGCAGCGATCATGATGGTCATGGCGTTCGGTGGCGGAACGGCCCTGGCAGAAAAATATGCCGCGATCGTGATCGATGCCGACACCCAGCAGGTGTTGCATGATCGCCACGCCGATGAACCGCGTTACCCGGCTTCGCTGACCAAGGTCATGACGCTTTACATGCTGTTCGACGCGCTCAAGAGCGGCGAAGTCTCCCTGGATGAGCGCATGGTCGTTTCCCGCTATGCCGCAGCCCAGGCCCCATCGAATCTCAAATTGAGAACCGGCTCCACCATCAAGGTGCGCGATGCCATCGGCGCCCTGATCACCAAATCCGCCAATGATGTCGCCGTTGTCGTCGCCGAGCGTCTGGGCGGAACCGAAAGCCGCTTTGCCCAGCTGATGACCGTGAAGGCCAAGTCGCTCGGGCTGGAGAACACCCGCTTCGTCAACGCATCCGGCCTGCCAGACACCCGCCAGCTCAGCACAGCGCGGGACATGGCCTTGCTGGCCGACGCGATGCTGACGGATCACGCCGACTACTATCATTATTTCGCGACCGAGAAGTTCAGTTGGGGTGGCAAGACCTACAAGAACCACAACAACCTGCTCGGCGATGTGGACGGCGTGGACGGGATCAAGACCGGCTACACCCGCGCCTCAGGCTTCAATCTCATGGCCTCGGCCAAACGCGACGGCCACCGCATCATTGCCGTCATGCTTGGCGGTACGACGGCCCGTGCCCGCGACCGCCACGTCGAAGCCCTGCTGGAAGCCGCTTTCAGCTCCTACTCGCTGCCGGCCGACGATCCGGAGCTGCGCACACGCCTCGCCTTCGCCATGCTGGAGGAGCCGCTCAGCCCCGAAGCCGCCGCAGAGCCCATGCTGAACGGCAAGCCGCTGTCGGTCATCCTCGCAACGGAGGCCGCTGCCCAACAACTGGCGGCAAGCGATGCCTTGCCGGCTGAATCCGCACAGGGCGACGCCGACGATACACCGGCAGCCCCCGCGATGGACGCACCTGTCCTGGCAGCTGAGTCTGCATCTGAGGCGGTAGAGCAAGCCCTGCCGATCGATCCGGAGAAAACCTCGCTCGGACGCTACTATGCTGAAGCCCCGGTCCTGGAGGCGCCAGCCTTCTCTCCGGAGGAGTATCGCCGCCGCCAACTGGCCAAGTAGGCTTGTCACCGCGTCCGGCTTGCCGGAAAACGCGGGCGCCAGTCCAGCAGGAGCAGTGCCCGTGGCCCAGGAATCCGATCTAGATCTCGCCCGCAACACGATCCGCATCGAGCGGGACGCGCTGGAGCAGCTGGAGGCGGGCATCGGTCCGTCCATCGCCGAGGCTGCGGACCTGATCATGGCGACCGACCGGCACGTCATTGTCGCGGGCGTCGGCAAGTCCGGCCATATCGGCCAGAAGATCGCTGCCAGCCTCGCCTCCACCGGTACGCCGAGCTTCTTCCTGCACCCGACAGAGGCCAGCCATGGTGACCTTGGCATGGTCGTGCCGGGCTCGGTCGTGATCGCGATTTCCTATTCCGGCGAAAGCCGCGAACTGGTGGATCTGTTGCGCTTCTGCAAGGGCAACAACATCCCGTTGATCGGCATGACGCGCTCAGCCGACTCCACACTGGGCCGGGCGTCGGACGTGCTGCTGGAGATGCCGGTCGTGGCCGAAGCCTGCCCGAATGGCCTCGCGCCGACCTCGTCGACCACGATGGCGCTGGCGCTCGGCGATGCGCTGACCATCGTGCTGATGGCCCGCCGGGGCTTCTCCAGGGAAGAGTTCGGCTTCCGGCATCCGGGCGGCAAGCTCGGCCGCTCCCTGCAGACTGCAGGCGACTATATCGAGACGAAAACGGATCATATGCCGATCATCAGCGCCTCAGCCGATGTCCGCGATGTGATCCTGGCGGTCTCCGAAGGCCGCAAGGGCTGTGTCGGCGTGATCGACGAGGATGGCCGCCTGATCGGCATGGTCACCGACGGCGACCTTCGCCGCGCCATGCTGGCTGGCAAGCTGTCGGGCACGGCCGCCAACATCATGACCGCCAATCCGAAAGCGCTCGGCCCCGACGACCGCATGTCTGCGGTCATCAAGACCTTCACCGAACAACGTATCTCGAACGCCTTCGTGACAGTCGACGGCAAGCCGGTCGGCATCATCGATATGAAGGACCTGCTTGCCGAAGGGTATGTCTGATCCGGCTTGGCCGGAGGCTTACTGGCCGAGTTCGAAGACCACATTCACCGTCGCGCTGTAGCCGACTTCACCGCCCGCCACCGGGGTGGAGAAGCTGTCGGCCATCTTGGCTTCCTGCATGCGGGCCATCGGCATGGGCGAGGGTGAGTAGCTGCCGCTTTCATCGATCGTCACGATGCGCAGCACGCTGAGGCCTGCCGCTTCGGCATAGAGATCGGCGCGGGCGCGGGCATCGGCCATGGCTTTGCGGCGGGCTTCGTCCCGGACCTCAGTGTCATCATCGAGCGCGAAGTTCAGGCCGTTGAACGTGTTGCCGCCAGCCTTCACCAGGCTGTCGAGCGTTGAGCCGAGATTGTCGAGGTCTCGCACCTTCACGGTCAGTTGGTTGGAGGCCGTGTAGCCGATCAGCTTCTGCTCTCCGCGGGAGGAGCCGTCTTTCAGCTTGGTCTCGATATAAGTGTAGCGCGGCCAGAGCGAGAAATTGGACGTCTGCATGTCCTTCTTGGCGACGCCCGCTTTTTCCAGCGCGTCGAACACACCGGTCATGGCTTTCGCTTGCGATTCCATGGCCTCGGTCGCCGTGTCGCCTTCCGCCTGAACCCCGGCATTGATGTAGGCAATGTCGGGCTCGCGTTTCACGGTCGACTGGGCGGAGATCGAAAGCGTCGTCTCAGGCTGGATCGAGTTCGGGGCCTGATAGGCGCCAGCCACCGATTGCTGGGTCAGGCCGAGCGCCGGGCCTTGCATTTGGGCGCAGGCAGCCTGTGGCACGATCAGCGCCAGAGCGGCGGTCGACGTAATGAGGGGCAAAAATCGGCGCATGAGAATCTCCCATTGGTAGTTGGCTCTAATGTTCTACCGAACACACTGGGAGGCAATCTTGTTCCGATTGTGTCTCAGGCCAATGACAAATCAGGCGTTTTCATAGCCGTGCGGGTTCTGGCTCTGCCAGGCCCACTGATCGCGGCACATGTCTTCCAGCGTCCGCTCGGCCTGCCAGCCAAGCAGTTCCTCCGCGAGTGACGCATCAGCCCAGAAGGCGGCGATGTCGCCTGCCCGCCGCGGCGCGAATTCCATTGCGATGGACTTGCCGCTCGCCGCTTCGAATGCCCGGACGACATCGAGAACGGATGAGCCATGTCCGGTGCCGATATTCACGGTGAAAGGGCCATGCGTATGCTTGAACCGGTCCAGTGCCAGTACGTGCGCACGGGCAAGGTCCACGACGTGAAGATAGTCACGTACACCGGTGCCATCGGCCGTGTCATAGTCATTGCCGAACACGTTGAGACAGGGCCGGCGCCCCACCGCGACCTGTGCCACATAGGGCATCAGATTGTTCGGAATGTCATTCGGGTCTTCGCCGATCATGCCGCTTGGATGCGCGCCAATCGGATTGAAGTATCTGAGGATCGCGACATCGGTCAGCGCGCCGGATCCGGCCACATCGTTCAGCAGCATCTCTGCGGCGAGTTTTGTGTTGCCGTACGGGTTTGTCGGACGCAGACGGTGGGATTCGGTATAGGGCAGGAATTCCGGTTCGCCATAGACCGTCGCGCTGGATGAGAACACGATCTGGCTTGCTCCCGCCTCCAGCATTGCCTGGATCAGGCTGTGCGTGCCGGTGACATTGGCGCTGTAATATTCGAGCGGCTTTTCCGACGACTCGCCCACGGCCTTGAGACCGGCAAAGTGGATGACCGCGTCGCATTCATGCTTCGACAGGATTTCGGCAATGCGGGCCGTGTCGCGGACATCGGCATCGTACCAGTCCACGCGGGAATTGGTCAGCTGGCAGATACGGTCGATCGCCTTGGGCGAGGAATTGACGAAATTGTCCACGATCACGGGCTGATACCCACGCGAGACAAGCTCCACACAGGTGTGGGATCCGATATATCCGGCACCGCCGGTTACAAGCACGCGGGTCATGGCTACCCCAAAGCAAGATTTACGCCGGGTTTCAACGCATTTGCCCCGGCCCGGCAAGCCCTGAGACATCTATTTCAACGGTAATCATCAGGCCCATTGCAAGCCGCGCGGCACCCGCCTAAACGGAAGCCTCGGTGGGCCTGTAGCTCAGTTGGTTAGAGCGGACCGCTCATAACGGTTTGGTCGCGGGTTCAAATCCTGCCGGGCCCACCATCCATCAAAGTGTCCAGGCCGGCTACCGGCCGCCCTGGTCGAAATAGGCATGCGTGCCCCGGTGGATCACTTCGTCGCCGGGGGCGATCTCGTGGGCCTCATAGTCAGGCAGGCCTTTCACGTCGGCATAGACCGTTCCGAAATCCCGGTAACAGGTGTCGAGCAGGGCTTCGAAACTGTCGACGACGAAATAGGTCTGCTGGAAATCGTCGATGATGTATTTGGTACGCATCAGGCGCTGCACGTCGAAACCGATCCGGTTCGGGCTGTCATCTTCCAGTGCGAACACCGTTTCCTGCGGGCTGGAGAGGATCCCGGCACCATAAATGCGCAGGCCGTCATCTTCTCGGATCAGGCCGAATTCCACCGTGTACCAGTAGAGCCGGGCGAGGTTGTGCAGCTGGCCGAGCCGCATCGCCCGTTGTCCGCCCTTGCCATAGGCTTCCATGAAGTCCGCAAACACCGGATTGGCCAGCATCGGCACATGACCGAAGATATCGTGGAAGATGTCCGGTTCCTGCAGGTAATCGAACTCCGCTTCAGGGCGGATGAAGGCCCCGGCCGGAAATCGCCGGTTGGCGAGGTGATCGAAGAAGATCTCGTCGGGCACGAGTTCGGCAACCGGCACCACGCGCCAGCCGGTGAGCTTTTCCAGCCTGTCCGACAACCGCCCCATGTGCGGAATGCCCGTGGGGGAAAGTTCGAGCTGTGACATCGCCTGCAGCGCCGTGGTGCAGGCCCGCCCCTTGGTTACGTCCTTCTGGCGGCGGAACAGCCTGTCCCACCGGTCATGCTCTTCGGCCGAATAGGTTTCCCACGCCTGATCAATCATGAAGTCCGCAGCCCGGGGGGCATCATGATACCGGTTTTTCGGTGGTATTTTGGTATCGGCATTCATGAGCAATTCCGGATTCATGCAGTTCGAAACAAAATGCACTGTCCCACCGCAGGCAATACAGCGGATTGGATGCGCAAATTTCCTTATTGCACAAAATTGGTTACAAATGAAACCTATTCATCTCACGGCAAGGGCGCACAGGCATCATTCCCGAAGCGCCGGTTTTGCTCTTTCAATCAGCTCCTCAGAAAGCGGCTTGAAGAAAATCCCCTGTTTGTCGATCGAGTAGAACAGGTAAGTCTCGTCATCATCTATGAACAATTCTGGGTAAGACGCACGCCGTAGCGTCGGAGTGCCCGGCTTTCCGACATGGCTCAACACGATTTCCGGTGTTCCAAAGTAGAGTCCTGCATTTTCGTCAGTCCCACTCACACGCCCGGCAACGAGGTAGACAGGAAAACGAGGTTCCCATCCTTCGGACCAGACACCATCAAGGTACCACGTGCCGCCAGGGTTGTTATTGAAGAGGATGCCCACCGTGTCATCTTTGAAACGGCGAATGGTCGTTGGACCATTCGGATGCAGCAGAGGCGGTCCGCCGGCATAATACCTAAGAGGCTGCAGGGCTGACCAAGTCACCCCATCATCAAAAGACTCGGAATAATTTATGACACCTGTCCGAGACCGGACAATACAAATCAAACGGCCATTCCATTCTGCAATAGATGGTTCATTCGCAAAGGGCAGTCCGGAATCCGGATGAGGAACAGACAAGCCCACACCCGTGGTCGGTGTCACCTGGACTACAATGGGATCACCTGCGCCTGTGTGAACTGCGTCAGGAAAGCGCAAGAAAAATACTTCTGTGTGCCACCGATCGGGTCCGTCCTTAATGGTAGATGGCTTCATAAGCGATACGCCAACGATCAGAGCGCCGTTCGAAGTTACGAATGGTCGGTCCATGAACCAGCCATTGCGGGTATCGGAACCTTCGAAAATGCTGAGACCATCCAGCGAAATCTTCTGTCGGTCGCTCCAGGTATCGCCACGGTCATGGCTCACCCGGTAGAAAATATCTGTCCCATCACGCAGCGGGCTCGATGTTTCGTTCCAAAAGTAAATCGCATAGAGCAGGTCGCTCTTCGGAACGTACGCTATCTCGACCCAGCCAGCAGGATGACGCGAATCCGCATTCTCTTCAAAGGGTACTGGTTCGGTCCAGGTTGCACCGCCATCATCAGTACGCGTGAACAGAACATTCTGGTCGCCTGCCGACTCAACAAAGGCTTTCGTGAAACCGACTGCCCATACAGAATCATCTATTCGCGCAACAGACTGGCCCTGTGCCAACCCCTCTTCAGGAACCACGATAGGCTGTACGTCATCGAAAGGGTTTGTTGAATACTGATCGGCTGCGGATCTCTTTTCACCGCTACCAGCGACACCGCAGCTTGTCAGAAAAAGAGCTAGAAAAATAAATACTCGCATAGGTCCACCCACCTTATTTGCGTCTCTCAGAATTCGTAACGCGCTCAGTCCCAGACCTTCCAGCTGGCCTTGCCGGAGTTCCACATCTCTTCGAGGTGGTTCTTGTCGCGCAGCGTGTCCATGGGCTGCCAGAACCCGCGATGCTGGAAGGCGACCAGTTCGCGGTCCTGCGCCAGGCGCTCGAGCGGCTCGCGTTCCCAGCTCGTCTTGTCGCTGTCGACATAATCGACCACGCCCGGCTCCAGCACGAAGAAGCCGGCATTGATCAGCGAGCCATCGCCGCTGGGTTTCTCAACGAAGGAATTGACGACGCCATCTGCCGCCATGTCCAGCGCGCCGAACCTTCCGGGTGGGGCCGCAGCGGTGAGGGTCGCCTTGCGGCCATGCGCCTTGTGAAAGGCGAGCAGCTTGGTGATGTTCACATCGCCGACGCCGTCGCCATAGGTGAAGCAGAACGTCTCATCGCCGAGATAAGGTGCGACTCGCTTCAGGCGCCCGCCGGTCATAGTTTCGGCGCCCGTATCGATCAGCGAAATCTTCCAGTCTTCGTTCCGCTTGTTGATGTGCGTGGTTTCACCATTGGCGAAATCGAAAACGACGTCACTCGTCTGCAGGAAGTAGTTCGAAAAATACTCCTTGATGACGTGTCCCTTATAACCAAGGCAGACTGGTCTGCCACATGAAAACTGGTCCGGTAATTGAGTGAGAGTCGGCTTCGA
>NZ_AWFD01000006.1 GCF_000682735.1 Hyphomonas sp. CY54-11-8
GGCGCGCCGGCCGTCTCCGCAACCGATTGCCCGCCTGCGAGGATGGCGCGGATCGTCTCCGGTGAGATCTGCCCGATGGGCATACCGACAATAGCGAGCGAAAAGATCGGTTTGGCCCCCATGGCGAACACATCAGAGAGCGCATTCGTGGCGGCGATACGCCCGAACGTGTGCGGGTCGTCCACGATGGGGGTGAAGAAGTCCGTCGTCGCGACGAGCGCTGTCGTCTCGTTGATCTTGTAGACGGCCGCATCATCGCTGGTGCCTGCGTCCACCAGCAAATCCTTCGAGCCGATGGCGAGCGGCATTTCGGAGAGGATGTCGGCCAGCACGTTGGGCGCGAGCTTGCAGCCGCACCCGCCGCCATGGGCGAGGGAGGTGAGGCGGGGCTCAACAAGTGTATCGGCCATTCTGTTTTCTCCTGCTTTCCTCGCACTCTAGCGCTCTGGTGCGCCGGGGAAAACCTGATAGGTCTGTGACCGATGCCCTATCTTGAAACCGTCTCCGATCTCAGCCCGGAAAACCTGGCCCGCTATGACGACATCGTGGATGTGCGTTCGCCGGCCGAATTCGCGGACGACCACATGCCAGGCGCGATCAGCCTGCCTGTGCTGTCGAATGACGAGCGGGCGAAGGTCGGCACGATCTACAAGCAGGAGAGCCCGTTCCGGGCGAACCGCGTGGGCGGCGCCATTGTGGCCCGAAATATCGCCCAGCATCTGGAAACGGCGCTGGTCGACAAGCCGAAAAGCTGGCGGCCGCTCATCTATTGCTGGCGCGGTGGCATGCGGTCGAACGCGATGGCGACGATCCTGTCTTCGGTCGGCTGGCCGACGGGCGTGGTGAAGGGCGGCTACCGCACCTGGCGCCGGGAAGTGGTCGAAGGGCTCGATTGCGACGAACCGCTCTTGCCGGTGCACCTCATCGACGGGCAGACCGGCACGGGAAAGACGGCGCTGCTTCATGCTCTGGCGGAGCAGGGCGGGCAGGTGCTGGACCTTGAAGGCATCGCCAATCATCGCGGCTCCGCCTTCGGCGATGTGGACGGGGCACAGCCTGCCCAACGCTTGTTTGAGACGGAGATCTGGGATGCACTCCGCCGGATGGACCTGACGAAACCGGTCTTTGTGGAAGCGGAGTCGGCCCTTGTCGGCCGCCGCCGCGTGCCAAGGCGCCTGTGGCGCTCCATGCTGGCCGCGCCGCGCATCGAGATGCATATGAGCCTCGACGTGCGGGCGGATTATCTTGTTCGAACGTATGCGGACATTATCGCGGAGTCACCGCGACTCTCAGCGGCCATCGGTAAACTGAAGGGCATCCAGTCCAAGGAAACCATTGAGGACTGGCTGGCGCTTGCAGCGCAGAAGAACTTCACCGAACTCGCACGCCAGCTGATGCAGCAGCATTACGACCCGCTCTACGCCCGCAGCCGCAAGCGGCGGGAGGACAAGCCGGAAACGGTGATCGAGATGGCGGGAACCGGCAAGGAAGATTTCAGCGCCGCCGCCACGCAATTGCTGGCGTGATTGAAAGATCCCGGGTCAGCCTGATTTCAACGCCGATACCTGGGCCGTGGCCCGGCGCAGGACAGTGAGGCCGCTGCCAAGGGCGATGACAAGCAGGGCGATCTGCAGGCTCTCGCCCTGCCAGTTCCAGAAAGGCTCAATCGCGGAGACGGCAAGGGCCGCACACAAAAGGGCCATGCGGTGCTGTTTGGCCATCGGTCCGCGATAGTCCGCAGGCGCGCCGACGGCCCGGCCGAGTTCGCGGACATAGGCGGTGGCGATGGCGAGCGCGGCGGCCGCCCAGCCGAGCGCGAGACTGCCAGCTGCGTATCCTGCTGCGACGAGGATGAGGGTGTCAGACACACGGTCCGGGAATTCGTTCCAGAACGGGCCGTCCTTTGCGGCCAGGCCACCTTCAATCGCCACCATCCCGTCAAAGAGATTGCACAGAAGGCGGCCCTGGCAGGCTACAATAGCGCCAATCAGCAATCCGGTCCGCAGACCGCCCAGCGTGTGGGCCGCGCCGTAAAGCAGGGCGGCGGCCAGCGCTGCGCAGACCATGCTGGCGACGGAAATCTGGTTTGGCGTCACGCCGGTGCGGGCCAGCCAGGCGGCGGTGCGCTTGGACCAGGCGGCGTCTCGTGAGGCGATTGGCCTGCGGGCGTCCGGTTCAGTCATGATTCCTGGGGCTCCTGGCGCCACAATCCGAACGTGTATAAGCACGCATAGGTGAATGCTACGCTAAATGGAACAGCGATCGTCGCAGCGATTTCGGGCGTTCCGGCCGCCACATGGCAGCCGATCAGCACGGACAAGGAAACGGCGCAGACGGTGAGCGGCGGAGCGATCAGCGCCAATATTCTGTTGTTATTGTGGAAAAAATAGGAAGACAGCGCTTCCAGGGACTTCTTCATGACCAGGGTGATGGTCGCGGAAAGGGTACCCTGAACCACGCCGGCGATCAGGGGATCCGGAAAGGCATAAGTGCGATTGGCGAATACGGCCCAACTTCCCATTGCAAGGAATGCGAAACCAACATGCACTAGCGTGTGGCTGAAAATGGATGGTCTGACGGACATGGTTGGCACTTGCCTTGCTAAGTAAGTTAGTGTTTACTCACACTTATATGCAAGAGATACGGTGATGTTGTCAACTCTGCCTTTGCCCCTGACCGTCGGATTTGCCGGCCTGCTTGTCCTGCTCGTACTGGGCAGTGTCGCGGCGATCGTGCTGCCTCGCATCAAGCCCGGTAAATGGGATGACCTGGTGCCCCGCATGCGCAGCTGGTGGGTCATCTGCCTGCTGGTCGGGGGGGCGCTTATCCTTGGCTGGCAGGTCTTCACCATCCTGTTTGCCTTCATCAGCTTCATTGCGTTGAAGGAGTTCATGACCCTCGCCCCGACGCGGCGGGAAGACCGGCTTGTCGTCCTGTTTGCCTATATTGCGCTGGTGGCGAGCTATTTCGCCGTCTGGATCAACAATTACGCCTATTTCCTCGTCACAATCCCGGTTTACGTCTTCCTGCTGACGGCTTTGCTGCTCACCTTGTCAGGCCGGACGGAAGGCTTCCTCGCGACGGCGGGGATCATGCAGTGGGCGATGGTGGTCTGTGTCTTCAATCTGGGACATGTCGCATTCCTGATGCGCGTTCCGGCAGAGGAAGTGCCGCAGGCCGGCCCGGCGGGCCTGGTCTTCCTGCTGATCCTGATCACGCAGCTCAACGATGTGACCCAGTATGTCTGGGGAAAACTGCTCGGCCGGCACAAGATCAGTCCACGCATCAGCCCCAACAAGACATGGGAAGGGGCGATCGGTGGCTTCCTGACAACGGCGCTCGTGTTCGTCTGCCTTGCGCCTTACTTCACACCGCTGACCCTGTGGCCCAGCATCTGGGTTGGCCTGACCCTGCCGGTGTTCGGCTTCTTCGGTGACATCACCATGTCGGCGATCAAGCGGGACCTGGGCGTCAAGGACACGAGCCGCCTGATCCCCGGCCATGGCGGCGCGCTGGACCGGCTGGACAGCCTGATGTTCACGGCGCCCTGGTATTTCCACATGCTCGCTTACTTTGCCCTGGAGCGCTTCTGATGATCCAGTTACTGCGCCGTCTCGTCCTTGTGCTGATTGCAAAGCCGTTTGCGCGGCTGGTCATTGGTCTTGATGTCCATGGTGAGGAGAACCTGCCGAAAAATGGTCCGGCCATCATTGCGGCCAATCACAACAGCCACATCGATACACTGATCCTGATCTGCCTGTTCCATTCCCGTCTGTTGCCGAAGATCCGGCCGGTGGCCGCGGCCGATCATTTCCTGTCCACACCGGTCTCGAGCTGGTTCTACAGGAAAGTCGTCGGCATTCTGCCGGTGAACCGCAAGGGCGGTGGGCGCGGTGAAGACGTGCTGGCCGGCTGCAAGGAGGCGCTCGCCCGGGGCGAGATCCTGATCATTTTCCCGGAAGGCTCCCGCGGCAAGGCAGAAGAGATGGGCGCGTTCAAGTCTGGCGTTGCGCGGCTTGCCGAGACCTTTCCGGAAGTGCCGGTCGTGCCGGTCTACATTCAGGGCGCAGGCAGGGTGCTGCCGCGCGGCGCGAAAGTCCTCGTGCCGTTCAATTGCAGTGCAATTGTCGGATCGGCCTTCAAATGGTCCGGCAACAAGGCGGGTTTCATGGACCAGCTGAGATCCACAGTGGAGACTTTGCGCTCCGACGCACCGCCGCTTCGCTGGCTCTAGCGGCCGCGGGCTTCTTCGGTACCGCGGCGGGCGAGTTCGTCAGCCTTTTCGTTGCCGGGGTCGCCGTCATGGCCCTTCACCCATTTCCAGGTAATATCGTGGCGCTGGCAGGCTTCGTCCATCGCCATCCAGAGGTCCTGGTTCTTGACCGGCTTCTTGGCAGCCGTCTTCCAACCATTGCGTTTCCAGCCATGGATCCATTTGGTCAGGCCGTCTTTCACATAGGTGGAATCGACGTGCAGCGTGATCTTTGACGGCTTCTTCAGCGCGTTCAGCGCCTCGATCACGGCCTGCATTTCCATCCGGTTATTGGTGGTGGCGCTGTCGCCGCCCCACAATTCTTTCTCATGGCCGTTCCAGCGCATCAGCGCGCCCCAGCCGCCGGGGCCGGGATTGCCGCTGCAGGCGCCATCGGTCCAGATTTCGATCATATCGGTCATGGCTTTTCAGGTGGTTGGCTTCGGGACAGGCGTCAAGCGTCAGAAGACGTCGATGTCCACATCGGCAAGCTGGTTGGCGGGTTTCACGATGGCGTAGAAAAGCAGGCCGCAGAGCGCGCCTGCTATGGCACCGATAAAGGCGCCGCCAAGGAGGGCGCCGGTGCCGCTGACAAAGCCCGCCAGGAAACCGAACAGGCTTGTCGTGCCGCCGACAAGAATCGCACCCCAGATACTGCCCCAGCGGACGTAAGGCTTGCGGTGCATAATGCCGCGATAGGGCAGGCGACCGATGGAGAGGCCGAGCGCCAGCCAGGCGGCTGGCACGTTGATAAAAAAGAGCAGGAAATTATAGCTCGCCAGCTGGAACGCGCCGCTCATCCCGCCGAGAAAGCCACCGCCGCTCAGCATGCTGTAATTGGTCGCCGCGCCGGTGATGCCCATAGCCAGCATCAGAATGCGTGTGCAGACGACGCCGATAAGGGTGACGAACAGGCAGGCCGCCATCGAAGACAGGAACAGGGCGAGCTTGATGCGCCTGAAGCTGCGCCGCGCAGCCGGTCCGGCATAGCTGGGAAGCTCGGCGGGTTCGGGCGCCGGTGTCATGGCGCCGGGATTCGGCCGGGTAGGCGGATCAGCCAGAACAGGCTCGCAGCGAGGAAGCCAGTCAGCGGCCCGGACATTAGAAGCGGGCCGACATCCAGCGCCCGCAACGGATCCTGCAAGCTGCCCGTGGCAAGGAGATAGATCAGCATGGTGATTGTTCCGACGCCGAGGCCGATCAAGGCGTAGGGCATCCAGTCCGTCCGGCCCTTGCGAATCAGCCAGGCATGCACTGGCAGGCCGCCAAGGATCATGGCAGGCCAGCCGAGGACAATGCCAAGCGCCCCACCAATGGCACCGAAGCCGAACAGGCTGGCCATGATTTCGGGAGCCGTGGCCGGGCGGTAAGTTGCGGAATTGATCTCGGTCTGGAACACGAGTTCAGGCACCATGATCATAGCGAGGAGCGCCGCGACGAGGCCTGCAGCGAGGATGGGGGCAAACAGGACGGCGAGGGTGAGCCTAAGCCACTGTTTCCAGTCTCGTGTCATGCACCATAGCCTTCCGCCGTTTCCACTTTGCGATGGAAGGCGAGGCGTCCGGCATATTCGAGGGGGTTTTTGGGCTTTACGAGGGCACCTTCCGGTGTCGACGACCAGTCGACGAGACGGGTGAGGAAGAAGCGCAGCGCCGCGCCGCGGGCTAGCACGGGCAGGGCATCGCGCTCCGAGGCCTCCAGCGGGCGCATGCTTTCATAGCCGGCGATCAGGGCCGCGCCCTTGGAGAAATTATAGTCGAGCGAGGCGCCGCCGCCATCTTCGAACGCCCAGGCATTGAGGCAGATGGCGAGGTCATAGGCGAGGGCATCGGTGCAGGCGAAGTAGAAGTCGATGGCGCCGGAAAACGTATCGCCGAGGAAGAAGGCATTGTCGGGGAAGAGATCCGCATGGATCGTGCCGCGTGGCAGGTCCAGCGAAGCGGGCTTCGCCGCGGCGGTGGCGGCAAGGTCGCCTGCGATGGCGTCCGCGAGACCGGGCTGCAATGCGTCGGCATCGGCTTCGCGTCCAGCCCAGAGCCGCGGCCAGGATGCCGGGCCAAGGCTGTTTGCGCGCTCCATGTCAAAGTCAGCGAGGGCGAGGTGCATGCGCGCCATGCCGGCGCCGAGTTCGCGGCACTGGGAGACGTTCGGTCTGCGGGGAGAGAGACCATCGATGAAGGTGACGACCAGCGCCGGGCGGCCTTCCAGTTCGCGCAGGGCCTTTCCGTCCCGCGCGGTGATGGGCGAGGGGCAGGGATAGCCCTTGGCGGCAAGGTGCTGTTTCAGAGCGACGAAATAAGGCAGCTCGTCCGCATTCACCCGCTTCTCGAACAGGGTGAGGATGTAGCGGCCTTTTTCGGTCTCAAGATAATAGTTGGAGTTCTCGACGCCCTCCGCGATCCCTTTGAAGGAAAGCGGGGCGCCGAGATCGTATTCGGTCAGGAAGGCGGCGAGCGCCTCGTCGGAAACCTGAGTGTAGACAGCCATACAGCCGGATTAAGCTGCCCGAGTGATCATGTCACGCTGGAGTGTCTTGCCGGCCCACAGATAATGCAGGGCCGCCCAGCCATACAGCGTAGCGAAGATGATGATCGACCATTGCAGGCCGCGGGCATTGGCGCTGTTGCAGGCCGCTGCCTGGGCGTCCGGCAGGCCGGTGACGTCCTTGCAGATTTCCAGCGTCAGGCCGAGATCGTGCCCGCCCAGCATCATCGTCTTCAGGACAGTCGACAGGATTCCGATCAGGGTCGGGCCGAGGCCGATGCCGATCAGGTTCACGGCAAACAGGGTGAGGGCGACGGCCGTGGCCCGGGTGCGGGCGTCAGCCACGCCGGTGGACACCGCATACATCGGGCCGAGATAGAAATAGTGCAGCGTTGCAGCCGCCATCAGCGGCGGCAGCATCAGCGGCACGGTCGGGGCAAGGTAGCCCAGCCAGTAAAGCGGGACGGACAAGCCCATGCCGAGCGCCGGCATCCAGGACAGGGCCTTCGGATGGCGCACCGACATCTTGTCGGCCAGGAAACCGGACAGGAAGACGCCGATGGCCGCCATCAGACCGATGACGAGGCTGAAGATCAGCGCTGCTTCCGTCAGGCTGAGGCCGTGCGTACGGCGCAGGAAGGAGGTCGAGAACTGTGCGATGCCATAGCCGGCGAAGGAGGCAATGGCCGCGCCGGCGACGACATGTACATAGGTCGGCTTCTTCATCAGCGTCTTGAAGGCAGATACGAAGCTTGAGCGCTCTGTCGGCATGCCGGAAGCGTTGGGCGGGTCTGTATAGCCGCGCGGCGGCTCCTTGATGGTGAAGCCGATGATCGCGGCGATCAGCACGCCCGGCAAGCCGACGGCGACAAAGGCGATGCGCCAGCCTTCCATGCTTTGCCAGTCGATGGCATCACGCGCCCAGGTCCAGCCCCAGCCATCCAGCAGATTGTGGACATTGTGGCCGGTGACATAGTCGTTGATCGGACCACCGGCGAGGCCGGCGACCATGCCGCCCAGCGGCACGCCGAGGGCGTAGATGGAAGCCGCGGTCGCCCGGCTGGAGGGCTTGAAATAGTCGGCAATGACGGACTGGGCCGGCGGGGTGCAGCCCGCTTCGCCGACGCCCACCATGAGGCGGAACATGAACAGCGACATGAAGCCCATGGCAAAGCCGCACAGCACGGTCATCAGGCTCCACAGGGTGAGTGCCACCACGATGATGCCGATGCGGCTGCGCCGTTCGGCAAGGCGCGCAATTGGAATGCCGAGCGTGGTGTAGAAGATCGCAAAGGCGAGGCCGCCCAACACGCCCATGTGCCAGTCTTCCAGCTGCAGCGAAGTCTTCATCGGCTCGGTCAGGATCGCGAAGATCGACCGGTCAATGAAATTGAAGATGTAGACAACGAGCAGAGCGCTGAGGACATAGGCACGGTATCCGGAGGATCCGTATCCCGTTTCGTGTCCCGGTCGGGTCAAGGCGGCGTCAGTCATGGGCGTCTCCTGTTATTGGGCCGGGTTCGAAATCATCCTTGTCCGGAAGGTGCGGCCGGATCGTAGCGGTCCCGCATGAAGGTGCGAGCAGCAAGGAAATAGAATGCGGCTGCGATGATGAAGATCATGACCGTGGCGACCATGGAATGGCGCAGGCCTTCGGCATAGGCCGAGCAGAGGGCCGGGCCGTCCGCGCCGAGCTGGTCGACATTCACGCCGCAGAATTTTGGCTCGAAGGTGGCGAACTGGTCCGAAAGGCCCTGGGCCGCCAGGCTCGAAGACATGAAATGCGTGCTCATCCAGCCGGTGAACATGGGGCCGATGCCGTTGCCGATCAGGGCCACGATGAACAGCAGCACCGAAATGGTGGTTGCGCGGGCGCGCGGGCTGACGATGCCAGTGCCCACCGTGTACTGGGCGCCGAGATAGGCATAGTGCGTGACGGCCGCGATGACCCAGAAGAAGATCGCCAGGGTCAGCGACGAGGTCAGGAACGCGAAGGAATAGGCCGGCACAGCGATCAGCAGGCCGACACCGGGCAGCCATGCCGAAACGGCCGGGAATCGGTGTGACAGTTTTTCGGACAGGTAACCGCCAAGGAATGTCCCGCCTGCGGCAACTGCGGACAGCGGCGCGCCGAACTTCACGGCGGCATCATGCAGGCTGACCCCGTGCACGCGCATCAGGAACGGCGTCTGGAAAGCAAACAGGCCATAGCCGACAAAGGCCACAAAGGCGGCGCCGAGCGATAGCGTCCAGAAGGTCGGCTTGCGCCCGAATTCCTTGAAGGCCTCCAGAATGCCGGCCTTCTCAATATGGAGTGACGGCGCGTCTGAGTGTCCGCGCGGCGGCTCCCTCATCGTGAACCAGATCAGCGCTGCGATGAGGACGCCGGGCGTGCCGATGACGACAAAGGCAATGCGCCAGCCTTCAACCGTTTCCCAGTTCAGGTGGTCGAACATGAAGCCGAGGCCGAGGGAATGCAGCCAGTCGCCCATGTCGGGGCCCTTGATGGAGGCGATCGTGCCGCCGAACAGCTGCGCCAGGACGCCGCCGATGGTGACGCCCATTGAATAGATGCCGAGCGCGTTGGCGCGGCTCTTCGGCGGGTAGTAATCTGTGATCAGCGAGTTGGCAGGCGGCGTACAGCCGGCTTCACCGATAGCCACGCCAACGCGGAAGAGGAGCAGCCAGATAAAGCCCGCGGCCAGGCCACAAAGCGCCGTCATGATCGACCAGATGATGATGCAGAGACCGATGATGAACACGCGGTTGCCGCGGTCGGCCCACATGGCGATCGGAATGCCCATCAGGGCATAGAAGAGGGCAAAGGGCGGGCCGTTCAGCAGGCCCCATTGCGCGTCGCTGAGGCCGAAGGAATCCATGATCGGCTGGCCGACCACGCCGATCAGCGACCGGTCGATGAAGTTCAGCGTGTAAACCAGCATGAGCGACATCAGGACGTACGTCCTGTAGCCACGAGAGCCAAAACCGGTGATGTGGCCAGGCTGTGCTGCCTGGCCGGCTGTCGTATCGCTCATGTAGTCTCCTCCGATGCAGCGTTGCCCTTCTGATCGGAGCATTTGCTGGCGATGTCACCACGGTAGTGCCCCGCGCGCCCGCTGCAAGCCTTATCGTAAGGGAACTGTCATATCAGCCCGGCCGAGCGGAAGCTGGTCACACAGCCCATTCCGGCGGTCAGATGATCATGAACCTCAATCTCGAAGGGAATGCGCGCGTCGATGATTTCGCGTGTCATGTCGATGTCGGCGCGGGAGAACGTCGTGTCACCCGAAGGGTGGTTGTGCACCAGGATCAGACTGGACGCCGCCAGCTCCAGCGCGCGCCGGGCGATCTCGCGCTGATAGACCGGCGCATGGTCGATGTGTGCCCTGGCTCATCACCTCATCGGCAATCAGCTGATTTTTTCCATCGAGGAAAAGCACGCGGAACTGTTCGCGCGTTTCGTGCGGCATCTCGCGGCGGACATGTTCCAGCAGGGCAGACCAGGACGAGATCACCTCGCGCCTGCGGATTTCCTGAAGACTGGCGCGGCTCTGCAGTTCGGCAACGGCTTTCAGATAGGCGGCAACGGTCTCACCGCTCCCATCTACCTTGACGAGATCGGCAGCTGGCGCAGCAAGGACACCGGAGAGACTGCCAAATTTCGCTTCCGGCGCCTTGGCGATGGCTTCACGTCCCGCCGGGGGAGGAAGGCTATCAGCAGGACTTCGAGAATCTCTTATTCGTCAAGCGCCGCGGCCCCGCGCGCCAGCAGTTTGCCGCGCCGGCGCTCGCAATGGACCTGCTGGTGAGGTTTGTCTGTTCCGGTTTTCATCCTTAGCGGAGAAACCACGAAAATTCGTTTCGACAAAGTGGGTTTGGCGCGCTTGCCGGAGCCGGAATCCTGTGGAAGCGTCAAGCGCATGGCCCGCCAAGAGGCCTGTAGAAAAGAGAAAAAGGGGACACCAGCATGAAACTGACAAATGCAATCCTGCCAGCACTGGCCTTTGGTCTCGCCGCCTGTGCACACGGCACCCACCCGCACACGCATGCGGATGATGATGCCATGACCATAACGGACCATGCCGACCATCCCGACAAGCTGGTCCGGGCCGCCACCGGCGAAATGGTCGACAATCCGTTCCATCCGATCCGGCTCCTGCTGTCGAACGAGGAATCGTCTGGCGAGGTGACGATCTACGAATTCCTGCTGCCGCCGAAGAGCCCGGGCTCGCCGCCGCACACCCATAGCTTGGAAGACGAGTATTTCTACGTCCTCTCCGGCACGCTCGACGTGCTGTCGAATGGTGAGACGCTGCGCCTCAATCCGGGGGACTTCGCCGCCCTGAACCGGGGGCATGCCCACATGTTCTGGAATGGCAGCGATACGCCGACCGAACTGATCATGACCACGACCGGCAGCTCGTTCGAAGCGTTCATGAAGACCGCCGCACCGCGCATCGCTGAAGCGAAGCCAGCCAATGCGGAAGAGGCCGGCGCCGTCATCGGCCAGCTCGCCGCAGAGCACGGCATCATCATATCAATGGAACAGATGCCCGCCGAGGCCGCGCCGTACTATGCGCCGCCGCCTCCGCCGGAACAGGAATAGGGGCCTAGAGCACCACCTTGTGCGGCTGGTGCCAGCCTTTCGGGCTTGCCGTGAAGATCTCCACGCCGTCTTCGGTGACACCGACCGAATGCTCGTATTGGGCCGAGAGCTGGCGGTCGCGCGTCACGGCCGTCCAGCCGTCCGGCAGGATGGCCGCGTCCTTGCGGCCGAGGTTCAGCATCGGCTCGATCGTGAAGAACATGCCAGGCTTCAGTTCCGGGCCGGTATTGTAGTCGGCGGAGTGGATCACGTTCGGCTCGTCATGGAAGAGACGGCCAAGGCCGTGGCCGCAGAAATCCTCGACCACGGACATGCGGTTCTTGCGGGCGATCTCGCTGATCGCGCCGCCGATGTCGCCGAAGCGGTTGCCCGGCTTCACCTGGGCGATGCCGGCCATCATGGCTTCATAGGTGACGTCCATCAGGCGCTCGGCCTTCCGCTTCACTTCGCCGACGCCGTACATGCGGGAATGGTCGCCGTGCCAGCCATCGATGATGAGGGTCACGTCGATATTGGCGATGTCGCCTTCCTTCAGCGGCTTCGGCCCTGGAATGCCGTGGCAGATGACGTGGTTCAGCGAGATGCAGGAGGCGTGGCGGTAGCCGCGATAACCGATCGTCGCGGAGGTCGCGCCATGGTCCAGCACGAAGTCGCGGATCAGGTTGTCGAGGTGCTCGGTCGTCACGCCCGGCTTCACCTCCGGCACCAGCATGTCGAGGCATTCCGCGACGAGGCGCCCGGCCTTGCGCATGCCTGCGAAGCCTTCAGCATCATGGATGCGGATTTCGCCCGTGCGCATGGGCAGGAGGAGGTTTGTATCGGTCATCAGGAAACTTTCTGCTTAAGCGCTGCAATGTGGCAGCAAACAGGGGAAATTTCCACCCTTGCTCAGCTGTCGAGCTTCATCTCGAGCGTGATGTCGATGGCGCCAAGCGCAACGGAGACGGGGCATCCGGCCTTGGCCTTGCCAGCGATCGCGTCGAACACGTCGGATTCAATGCCCGGGACCTTCGCCTCAAGCCCAAGCTCGCTGCGCGTAATCTGGAAGCCGCCGCCATCCTTGGGCTCGACCGAGACGGTGGCCTCGGTAAGCAACCGTTCCGCCGGATGACCCGCCTCGGCCAGCAGGTGGGAGAGCTGCATGGTGAAACAGCCGGCATGTGCGGCGGCCAGCAATTCCTCCGGATTGGTGCCGGACTTGCCGCTTTTATCCTCGAACCGCGCCTTGAAGGAATAGGGGTGGTCGGCAAGGGCGCCGCTCTGCGTGCCGAGCGTGCCGGTGCCTTCGCGCAGGTTGCCTTTCCAGACGGCGGTGGCGGTGCGTTTCATGGGGATCTCCTTTCGTTGCAGGACCTGGGGAAACAATGCGTGACATGCCGCAACGTTCCGGCTTGGCGCGCGGCGTCCGATTTCTGTAGGGTGCCCGCAACCAAGGAAAAAAGTCTCCGATGAGGGGCTGGGAGGAGCATCCGGTGAACTGGCGTCCAAGTGTCTTTCTGTCGTCTTTGGCCATTTTGAGCCTGACGGCCTGTCCCACCGCCGGGGCGGAGGAACCGGACGCCATCACGTTTGGCCAGCTGGAGGCAACGGAATCTCCAGCCGGATTTTCCGCCAGCGGACTGGCCGCGCTGGATGGCGCCATGCGTCAGGCGGTTGATGACGGGATGGTGCGGGGCGTTTCCACCCTGCTGGTGAAGGATGGACAGGTCATCAATTACGACCAGTACGGCATCCGGCGGGCCGCCGACGAGGCGCCTATTACCGAGGACACGATCTTCCGGATCTATTCCATGTCGAAGCCGGTCACCGGCGTGGCGCTGATGACGCTCTATGATGACGGCGCGTTCAGCCTGGATGATCCGATCACGAAATTCATTCCCGAACTGGCCGGCCTGAAAGTGTTCGAAGGTTTCGATGAGGCCGGGGAGCCTATCCTCGTCAATGCCGACCGGCCGGCAACGATGCGTGAACTGATGAGCCACACGGCGGGGTTCGCCTATGGCCTGTTCAGCGACGACCCGGTCAACAACATGTTCGCGGAGGCGGACGTGCTGGGGTCGCCGGATCTTGAGACCTACATCTCGCGGCTCGCCACCGTGCCGCTGCTCTACCAGCCAGGCACCAACTGGGCCTACAGCACGGCCGTCGATGTGCAGGGCTATATCGTCCAGAAGCTGAGCGGGAAGCCGCTGGGCCAATACCTTCAGGATGAAGTCTTTGCGCCGCTCGGCATGGTGGATACCGGCTTCTATGTGCCGGAGGAGAAACGCGACCGCTTCTCCGAAGTCTTCACGCCGGATGATGAGACCGGCAAGCTGGTGCCGCTGGAGGCGCCGGGCTTCGCATTCCGGGAAGGCGAGATCGGCATGGAAAAAGGCGGGCATGGCCTCGTCTCGACCATGGGTGACTATGCCCGTTTCTGCCAGATGCTGGTCAATGACGGCGAGTTGAACGGCGCCCGTATCCTGAAGCCGGAGACGGTGAAGCTGATGCGCACCGATGTCCTGCCGGATGGTGTGAGCCTGTTTTCCGATGGCGTCAGCCCCAATCCGGATATGGCCGGGATTGGATTCGGGCTGGACTTTGCCGTCTTTGTCGACCCGTCGCTGACCGGGGCCAGCCAGCCGCAGGGCGTCTATTACTGGGGCGGCGCGGCCGGGACGTGGTTCTGGATCGATCCGGAAAACGACCTCTTTTTTATCGGCATGATCCAGCGGTTTCCGGGCGGTCTCGACCGGTCCATGCGGGCGCAATCGGCGGATCTCGTTTATCGCGCGCTTGCAGAGTGACGCTGCTTGGGAGATGGAATGGCATGACTGAGCATAGTTCACCCACCGCCGCCGTCCTCCTGATCGGAGATGAAATCCTGTCCGGGCGTACCCGCGACATCAATCTCCAGCAGATCGCGACCTATCTGGCCCCGCTCGGCATCCCGGTGCGGGAAAGCCGCACGGTGGGCGATACCGAAGAGGAAATCGTTGCGGCGGTGAACGAGCTGCGGGTGAAATACACCTATGTCTTCACCACAGGTGGGATCGGCCCGACGCATGATGACATCACGGCGGACGCCATCGCCAAGGCTTTCGGGGTCGGCATTTCGGAGCATCCGGAAGTCACCGCCATGCTGGCCGAACGCTACAAGGCCATGGGCACCGAATACACGCCGGCCCGTCGGCGCATGGCGCGCATCCCGCACGGGGCGTCGGTCGTTGCCAATCCGGTGTCCGGCGCGCCAGGCTTCCAGACGGGCAATGTGTTCACGCTGGCCGGCGTCCCGCAAGTGGCCCGCGCCATGCTGGAAGACATCGGCCCTCGTCTCGAAACCGGCGCCGTCGTTCACAAGATCACGATCCGCGGCACGGGCCTCAGGGAAGGGGACATTGCCGAGCCGCTGGGCGCGCTGGCCAAGGAAATGCCGCAGGTCTCCTTCGGCTCCTATCCCTGGTTCCGGACCGTTGGCGACAATGGGGTCCACCTCGTTGCCTCCACCCTCCATGAAGAGCTGATTGAAGAGGTCGCCGCGAAACTGTCGGCGATCATCGAACAAGCGGGCGTAAGACCCGAACGGCTGGAGGATGCCAATACATGACACAATTCCTGAAGAGAACGCCGGTCATCTGGACGCTGTTCGTCCTGATGATCGTGATCGGTGCCGGATTCGGTGTGTTCAAGGAGGCGGTCGGTGGCACCTATCTCGACATGTCGTCTTCCGCCGTGCAGGCGCGCGAGATCGTGGCGGGCATGACCGCAGAACAGCGCGATGTGCATTTCTGGGTGACCGTGTTGCTGGATACGGCTTACCCGCTGGCCTATGGCGGCTTCCTTGCCGGAATGGCGCTGCGTTTCTTCGGCAGCCTCGGTACCGCCGCCGCCATGCCGGCCTTTGCGACCATCATTGTGGACCTGACCGAAAACACGGTGCAGGCGCTGGCCCTGAAAGGCTCTGCCGACGTGCTGGATGCCAAGGAGTGGCTGACGCCGCTGAAGTTCGGTCTATTCTTCCTGGCTGCGGCGATAGCGCTCGTTGCCCTGATCATCGCCATCGTGAACCTGTTTCGCCGGAAGCAGGCCTGAATATTCCCAGACTGACGAACAAAGGAGGCCATCTTGGCTGACGACATCATTCTTGTTGAGCGCGACGGACCGGTTGCGCTCGTGACCCTCAACCGGCCGGACGCGTTGAATGCGCTCAGCCGCGCGCTGCGCGCCGAAATCGTGCGCGTGTTCACCGAGCTGAAGGACGATTCGGAGATCCGCGCTGTCGTGCTGACCGGTGCTGGCCGGGCCTTCACCGCGGGCGTCGACCTGAAAGAGGCTGGCCAGACCGGCTTCGCCCTTGGCGCGGATGAAGACTCCAAGGCGATCAATATCCTCGCTGCTATGGAAGCCTATCCGTGGCCAATCATTGGCGCGATCAACGGCTTTGCCATCACCGGCGGATTTGAACTCGCCTTGATGTGTGACGTGCTGCTCGCCTCCGAGAATGCGAAATTCGCTGACACGCATGCCCGCGTCGGCATCGTGCCGGGCTGGGGCCTGTCGCAGAAACTCTCGCGCCTCATCGGCATCAGCCGCGCCAAGGAACTCTCCTTCACCGGCAATTTCATCGATGCGGAAATGTCGGAACGCTGGGGCCTCGTCAACCGCGTCTACAAGGCAGACGAACTCGTGCCGGCGGCGATGAAGCTCGCCCATGAAATGTGTGGCACGCAGCCTGTGCTGCTGAAGAAATACAAAGCGCTGATCGATGACGGCTTCGGCATGCCGTTCGCTGATGCGATGAAGGAAGAAGTGCGCCGCTCGATCGAGCACGCAAATTCCGTCACCGCCGATTCCGTTGAAGAAGCCCGTAAACAGGTCACCGCCCGTGGCCGCGACCAGCAAGGATAGTTCCGATGAGAGACGTTGTAATCTGTGAGCCCGTACGTACCGCGGTCGGCGGCTTTGGCGGCAGCTTCAAGACCGTGCATGCCCATGAGATGGCGAGCCATGTCATCAGCGAGCTGATGAAGCGCACCGGCCTGCCGGCAGAGGCGGTCGAAGACTGCATTTTTGCGCAATGCTACCCGACCATGGAGGCCCCGGCCTTCGGGCGCATGGTGGCGCTGGACGCTGGTCTCACCACGACGACTGGCGGCTACCAGATCGACCGTCGCTGCGGATCAGGCCTGCAGGCGGTGATCAATGCGATCATGCAGGTCGGGTCCGGCGCAAACGACCTCGTCATCGCGGGCGGGGCAGAGAGCATGTCGAATGCGCCCTTCTTCTCCATTGATATGCGCTGGGACATCAAGGGCGACGGCCTGATGCTGCATGACGGCCTTTCCCGCGGGCGTTACACTGCGGGCGGCAAGTACCACCCGGTGCCGGGCGGCATGATCGAGACGGCAGAGAACCTGCGCCGTGACTACCAGATCACCCGCGAAGCACAGGACGAGTTCGCCTACAACTCGCACCAGAAAGCCGCCGCCGCTCAGGCCGCTGGAAAGTTCGATGACGAGATCATTCCGTTCACGGTGAAAGGTCGCAAGTCCGATACGGTGGTGGACAAGGACGAGCATATCCGCGCCGATTCCACGCTGGAAAAACTTTCCTCTCTCCGCGCCATTCGCGGCAAGGCAGATCCGGACGCTACGGTCACGGCAGGTAACGCTTCCGGCCAGAACGATGGCGCGGCGGCCTGTATCGTCTGCACGCGCGAAGCGGCCGACAAGTATGGCCTGAAGCCGCTCGGCCGGATGCTGTCCTGGCAGGTAGCCGGTGTCGGTCCGGAAGTCATGGGCATTGGCCCGGTTCCGTCTTCGGAGAAAGCCATGGCGCGCGCCGGGCTGGAACTGAAGGACATCGACCTGTTCGAACTGAATGAAGCCTTCGCATCGCAGGTGCTCGCCTGCACCAAGGCGCTGAACTTCAGTGACGACGACATGACCCGCCTGAACGTCAACGGCTCCGGTATCTCGCTGGGCCACCCGGTTGGCTGTACGGGCGTGCGCATCCTGACCACGTTGCTGCGTGAGATGGACCGCCGCGAAGCCCGCTATGGTGTCGAGACCATGTGTATCGGCGGCGGGCAGGGACTGGCTGCTGTCTTCGAGCGCGTCGTCTAGAAAATATCCTCAAGGCGTTCGTGGCGCGTGTTCAGCGCCACGATCAGCGCCAGGATGAAGACAATGCCGGCCAGCAGGCTGGCAAGGCCGCTGGCGGTGTAAGCAAAGCCGGCGGCCGTCATGTCTCCCGTGCCGGACAGGTACCGGTTGCGCTCCAGCGTGCCGACCGTCTGGCCGACATAGGCGGCGCTTGCCAGGAAGAAATGGCTGTAGCCGATAATCGCCACGGACAGCGAAGGCCGCGTGCGCAGGATCAGCAGGTAGACCAGCGCCATGCCGATCGTGCTGACGGTTGTGATGAGGACGGTGGACGCCGCGCTGATCAGCATTGTGCCCATGGCGTCTCCGCCCGCCATGCGTGCCACGAACAGCTGTGCGGCTGCGCCCAATGCTGCGAGCAGGAACCACAGGAAGGGCAGGGCTTTGAGCATCGTCTCCTCCGGACGGCAGGGTGCGGCGTTCTTCGCGCAGCATCGCCCGGCAAGGTCCGCCAAGTCTACCCCGGCGGGAAGGATTCCTTGACGGTGCGATGAAGCGGCCGGATTGACCTGTGGAAGCTGAATTTTTCGGGGATTATCCGGGCTTTGTCATTCTGAGACATGCTCAAAGTTCATGATGACACATGGTGTTGTCGCGGATCGGGCGTGTATGCCAGAAAGGCAACCACAAGGGTTCGCGCGCTTGGTGGAATGGTAGACACAGGGGACTTAAAATCTGTCGGCAAGTCCTTTTTTGGTCATGGGTGCGGTGTTAAAAAATTGAATGAAAGCAGCGTAATAGGAGAATAAGTCGGCGCCCAAATAGTCCCTGATGATTGACCCTGGGTGTCAAATGGGGGTCAACAGAAATAGAAGAGCGTGCAAATGCGGACGTGGTGGAATCGGTAGACACAACAGACTTAAGCCATGTCATTGAGTGCCCCGGTGGAAACGCCGGGAGTAGAACTGCTCAAATTCGGGGAAAGCTAATGGTCGCCTGCGGCCGATGCCAATCCCGAGCCAAGCCGGTCGAACGGCCGGAAGGTGTAGAGACTAGACGGGCAGCATCTAAGGTCGCTTCGCGACTAGGATGAAGGGATAGTCCAGACCACAAACGGCGCACGACGCGCCGGCGGTGAAAACCGTAGTCGGTAAGAAAATCTGTCGGGGGTATCCCCGTGCGGGTTCGAGTCCCGCCGTCCGCACCAGCTATTTTCAGTCGCCAGGATAGGTAGAAAGCGATCAGCAGCCACTTGTGACTATGTCGGTGCATGCCCGAATAAAAAAGGCGGTTGACTAAGCAATGGCTGAGTTCGGACAAAAACAGAGCAGCTATGCGCAGCACGTGTGATGCCATTGTAGAGCAGTCGAGCTTTTTGCTCATCACTTCCGGAAACACCGGGTGGCCAGAGTAAAACAACGTGATCGAATTGTCGGTTCTTTGCCTGATGAATTGACATCACAGGAATACCATTCATGCGACTGAAACCGTAGGCACGGTGATGCGCAGCCTTCCGTTCGATCAGATCCGTTGCTTCCGATGCCGTCCATTGTGACTTTCCCTGGGTTTGGGCTGACCGACGGATGGCCGAAATTACTGACGTCATCCAGCAGGGCTCTTCGTCAATTGACGAAAGCAGGTCCAGGAATTCTGTATGTTCAAGGAGTTCCCGTCCCTCGACAGCTTCCAAGATCTTCGCCTTTTCTTCGCGATGAGAATCTTCGTGAACGAGCCGTAAAGGTCTAATAGTCCCGTACCCCTGAGATTGCATGCCTTGTGCGGCTCTCGCTATGATTTCATCCGCCCAGGAACGGCCTGACGGCGCATAAATAAGGGCTCGAGTGCCGCGCGATCGAGACAGCGAAGCTACAACGGCAAACGGCATGACGTTCTTGAATTTATATTCAATACGAAGCCCCGTCCCGGGTGCGGGGTTTTGCAGAGAGCGAAGCGCGACACCAGCCTCCAGCAATCCTCTTTGGCCAGTGCGTCGAACAAACGTCAATTCCTCGATATTGCCAGCCCGAAACCATTCGAGAAATGGAGCTGTGTCGAGCCGCTCATCAAGGCACTGAAACTCGTCAGCAGCCACAAAGAGCGTCACATGCGGTGTCAAAGCCTTCAATATTCGCAGGCGCTCAGGTTTCAGTTCCTGAGCTTCATCGACCACAATTACGGGAAAGCTCTGCGCGACCCATTTGGCAATCAGTGGCTGTTCCAGAAGTTGTCCGCAAGCGTTGCAAGTTTGGTCAAAGTCTTCTGCCTGCAATTGTTTGGTGCTTGCCATGGAACGCCATCGTTGAAAAATTGAATGAGCGAAGCTGTCGATGGTCATGCATTGCACTCTGCCACGCAGTTGAGCGGTATCACGAAAGCGGCTGTCGAGGCGCTTTCGTGATCCATGCATAAAGGTAAGTGCAAGTACGCGTTGGTGTGATCCGAGCGGATGCCGATTGAGATGCTCGCCGGCCTCTTCTATGAGCCGGTATGTTTTTCCTGTGCCCGCAGGGCCTTCAAACCCCCGGAACGTCATCGTTAAATGTCCAGATTGTTGTGTGTCCGTTCGGTCGTGTCGAGGGAACGGCAATCTCTGGCGCCACGGGTCTTCCCATCGCAATCGATGCCAAGACTGTAAGCACGTGAGTGACGCGCGTGCAGCATCGCGGCTTCTGGGAAATGGCGTCCGCGATGATCCCATGTAGCACTTCATCACCTTTATTCGCTTGCTGAGATAGGAATGCTGCCAATTCTCCGGCGCTTTGTGGCACGCCAAAAGGCTGGAGTTCTGGATCCTGCAGGACTGTTTCATCGGCAGCGACAATCCAGCCCACGACGTGTTCCATGGTCCATTCATCAGGCCACGAAATAACTCTAGTTGGCGGTTCTCGCTTATTTGAAAGCGACGTCGCATAGGTCTTGCCCTGCGTGTCGCCGTCGACAAGGCATGTCAGCATCGGATGGACACTTTGCAGGTCATCAAAGACGTCAGCAATGCGAGCATCTTTCGTTGGAATAACACCAATCTCGTGCGTGAAACTGGCCGGACCATTATTGGCGGCGGAAATGTCTGCGATCCTCCCAAAAAGCCGAAGCCAGGCGGCATCCGTTTTGCCCTCTGGGATAAGCACTGCTGGATTCATGATTGCTGTGACGGTGGCATCTCTATCCGAGAGGAAGAGTCCCCTTTGAGGACTTGTTGCGTTCAGAGGCATCGGGCCTGGTAATAACGGGCGTGCAGTTAGTTCTCCGCTGTTGTTGACCAGAAGCACAAGTTGATGCGGGCTTGGAACGGCGGCGACTGTGGGTGAATGGGTTGTGACGATGGTCTGTGAGGCATGCTTTTGCATGAGATGTAGCAGGCGACGCTGCTGAGGCGGCGGGATGTGAAGCTCAGGTTCTTCAATACACATCAGGAAGTTTTCGTCATTGGCTGTCCGAAGAGCCCCAAAGCGCATCAGTAAGATCAACGTCTGGAGCGATATCAATCCGCTGCCATGGCGGCGGGATGGTAGAGGGATTTGCTCACCTTCAGCGAAATGAGGAATCACAGATTCGAGAACGCTATCGCTATCTGTTGCCGTCAAACGAAGCTTGAGTTCTGTCTTTCGGCCAAACAGGCTGAGGATGTCTTTATTTACGGCCTCAACGAGGGCTTTCATCTTTTCATCGTCTTCGAGCGGGGATGCTGGATTTCGAAGGCGATCGCGTTCTTCCAGGACGGCTTCGGCCGGTTTTCCGCCTACGTAAGTTACCGCGCGCCTGAAGAGTTCGGAACCGAAGGAGATCATCCGATCCCATGTTCGGCTTGCAGGAACCAGAAAGAAGCCGAGGTCTTTGACGAGGCTGAGCGGGATTTGAGTTACGCTGGCATCATCAGCAAACGGGTCTGTTGCGGCCTCATCATCCACGAAGTAGCGTATACTTTCGACGTCCAGGCTCGCATGGTCGAATCGGGCTTCGAATGCGACCTGACAAACCAGAAGATCGCCTTCTCCCTGCTGCTGCGCGTATATTTTCGAGTCTGCCGGGTTCAGCCACTTGGGCACGGCGCGGCCATGCCGAAACCAATCAGGATGGCGCTCAGGATCATTGGGAGAAAATCCTGAGATCGTCGCAACAAGCTTGATCCGGTCCGGTGCCTTTGGATTTGAGCCATGAAAATCATGTTCCGTCAGGGATCGGACGAGGCGATCACGTCCAAAGAGGAGTGCCAGCGCTTCGATTACTGTCGTTTTGCCGGAATTGTTGGGGCCAATTAAAACCGTGAAGTCACCCAGAGTGACTTTGCCTCGGCGTATTCCTCTGAACCCTTCAATTTCGATGGCGTGAATGCGCATAGCCTACATTCTCTCAATTCAACAACTTGGCGGAACGCTTGCACAAGGCGTCGCCGATTTGTTCAGCCAGGTGCTGCGGGAAATCCTCCGGCATGATGGCGACGGCCCGTTCGAGGGCGCTTTCAGCCGTCTTGCTGAGGTCCGCAAAGAGGTCTTTGACCTGATCCTGCGCCATCCCGGCCGCCTTTGAATCCTCCAGGAAGTGGTAGGGCAGAACGCTTTCGACAGGATAATATCTGTTGTCTCCTACGGCCATGGCGAGACGGAATTCCTTCCGCCTGAGTTCCTTCGCTTCATAGTTCGGCTGGAGGGACACGATATCGTAGAGCGGCGTCATCCTGTAACGCCCGCCGGGTGTCAGAAAGAGGCTGAAATTCTTGGCGTGGCCATCGGTTGCGCCGATAAGCCAGAACACGATCTGGGCCTTTAGAAATGCGAGCCTGTCTTCTTCAGCATAGTCGCTGCCGGCGAGCAGGCCGAGGCACTCGCGAATGCCTGGTCCACCTTCATTATTGTATTTGCGGGTCGGCGGCACCGAGAGCGCCTGACAGAAATCTTCCTGCGGTATACGGAGCAATCGGCCATCGCCGGCTCTTAAGCGGTCAAAACGCTCTACGGCGAGGATGCGAATGCCATCGGCATCCACGATCTGGCTCTGCGCGACGTCGAGTCCGAGTTCCCGGCACAGGGTCAGACAAAAATGTTCGTTCTCGACACTGAACGTCATGTCCAGTCCGTTCGGAAGCTTGCCGAGTTCTGGCTTCAGAATATGGGTCGTGGGCGTTGTGCCTTTTGGAAGGCACCAGCCCTCTTGCCAGAGGAGGGCGGTCTTTTCCTGGGCGCCCGCGATGGAGATGCGCAGTTCCCGTTCGCCGGTCGGCCTCACACCGAGCGGCGCTGTGGCGAGATTGCGAATGATTTCGGCGATGTCTGCATCGCTCAGTTGCAGATACTCCGGCGGGCCGGGCGGTGTGATCTCATCGCCCTCTGATACGAATTGCAGAGCGCCAACGCAGTCGCGGCCGATCTGGTCGAGGAGGCTGAAAGCATCTGTGCCGTCTGCGCCGACCCTTTCTGCCACCTTACGTCTGATCTGATCATTGTCCGGGAGAAGATTGTCGAAGAAGGCTGAAACTTCGGCCCCGGTATAACGCTCTTCCCGCAAAGGAAGCGAAAGCGAGACGGGAATTGCCCGTCCCGTATCTGCAAGCCACTCCTTTGCATAGGCAAAGGAAATCGCGCCGTTCGCAGCCCGGTCAAGCATACCGACGAGGCGCCCGTTGAGGGCAACGATGAGTGTTGCGCTACGCCGCGACCGCGCCATCAGAACAGGTCCTCGATGTCGCTATGAGAGCCTTTCGTGCGCGGCTGGACAACGATTTCGAGATCCAGTGCCCGCAAGAGGTCCATGACCGTGGCGAGCTTGACGGTTTCCAGTCCATTCTCGATCTGTGAAACGGTTCCCTGCCTCATGCCGGCCCGGCTGGCGAGATCAGCCTGTGTCAGGGCTTTTGCACGGCGAACGCGCCGCAAGGCGACGCCGAGCTGTTTTGGTGATCTGACAAGGTCTGACATGGGCCTGTTCCTGTTGGGTCGAAGCTCATATACGCCGTGGCGCATAATTTGTCAATATACGCTGTGCCGTATAATTCGATTTTATCGCCTGCGGCGTATAGGAATGTTATCTGGAAATGCCTGCCTCTGGGGGGGGGGGGCAAGGCGAGGTGCATTTCCCGGCGCCCGCTACTCTTCAGAAGTGTGCGCTGTTCGCCGCTGGTGAAATTTTGGTTCCTTCACTTTTGCCCAAGGCGATGATCTCAATTTCAACTCCCTGGCTTCGACGATTCGCGTCTCTCATAGGCTTTCCAAATCAGGCGAGGTGAATACGGGGCGCGCGCGTGCATTCGGCGCGTAGACGGGCGAAGAGCGGTTTCGTTCCAGCTTTTTTTAGCTGCGAGGCAACATTCTCTGAAGCTGTGTCTGCGCGCGCACGCTTTGTGTCCGGAAAGCCCCATTTCTGGAAGAAGCCTGGTGTTTGGCTCGCTAATTCCCTTGTCGGTCAAAGGGATTGCATCCTACCCTGAATTTTTGACAGGGAGATGATGGCGATAGAGTGAGACGCGGAAGGATCATCGGCCGGGGCCGGAAAACGGCGACCCCCGCCAGCCATGCAGGCCAGGCCGACGCCCGCATGGACGATCTTTATCGCAGTCATTTCGACGAGCTCTGCGCCAATATCCGCAAGTCATTCGGCTCCGGGCCGCCAGAGCCCGAAGACGCCGTCCAGACAGCCTTTGCGAAGTTCGCCAGCCTCGAAAATCCCGAAGAGGTGAGGGACCCCCGCGCCTTTCTCTATATCGCGGCGCGCAATGTGGTGCTCGACCATAAGCGGTCGGCCAAGGTGGCCAACGCCTACATCGCCGAACAGATCGCCCTCGATTTCGAATTGAAGTTGGAAGGAATAACGCCTGAGCGCGTCGTAGACTCAAGACAACGTTTCGAAACGCTCGTGGAGGCGATGCGCAGCCTGCCGCAAAAACAACAGCTCATTCTCACCATGAGCAGGCTGGAGGGCAAAAGCTATCGTGAAATCCGCGAGGAGACGGGCTGGTCGGCTGGCGACATCAGCCGGAACATGAATGCCGGGATCTCCGCGCTCGTCATCGCCATCAAGCGGGCAGAGCGAATCAGGCGTTCGGCAGACGAACAAACCGGCAATGAGCCGGATCAGACGTGACAGACAGGAATATGAGCGAACGGGTCAAATCCGAAGAAGAGCTGGAAGCAGAGGCGGCGGAATGGTTCACCACCATGCACTCCGGCGACGCCGACAGTGAAACCCGTGAGCGCTTTGAAGCCTGGCTCCATGGCGACCGCGCACACAAGATCGCTTACCGCGAATTCGAGCAGGTCTACCGCGATCTTGATTATGTCTCCAGCGAAGCGGGCGTCGACGTCGACGAGGCTCTAGGTCGCAGAAAGTCAGTGTGGGCTGCATTGTTCCCCGAATGGCTGCGCAAGCCGGCCTTTGTGGGCGGCGCCGCTTTGGCGGCCGTTGCAGCGATCGGTCTGGTCGTCGTCTCCAATATTCAAACGCCTGTCAGTACGCCTACCGTAGTCGCCGCGCCTGAATTCCAGACTCAGGTCGCTGAAATCCGAGAGCTGACGCTTGAAGATGGCACAGTCGTCACGCTGGGCGCCAAATCGCGCATCGAGACGGAGTTCACCGCCACCCGCCGTCAGGTCACGCTTCTGGATGGCGAGGCCTTCTTCGAAGTCACGAAAGATCCGGATCGCCCGTTTTTCGTCGCTGCCCAGGACACGTTGGTTCGGGTTGTCGGCACAAAATTCGACGTGAAGCGTAGCGCGGACATCGTCCATGTTTCCGTGCTTGAAGGCGTCGTCGAGGTGATGAAGCCCGGCGATATTGAAGAGGCTATTGTCTCGGATGACACCAGCGGCATCGACAAGCAGGTATTGACCGCAGGCGATCGTGTCAGCGCCGCGCGCCGCGTGGCATTGCCGCAGGCGAAGCAAGTCGAGCAGATCGAGCCAGGTGCCTGGCGCAAGGGGCGGCTTGCCTATGAAGATGCAAGCCTTGCGGAAATCGTCTCCGATCTGAACCGCTATTATGACCGCCCTATACGGATAGCATCGTCCGATGTCGGCGATATGCGCGCGACCATGGCGTTTCAGACCGCTGAGATCGACCAGGTCTTTGATGTCATGGAAGCCATTTATCCCGTCACCATCGACAAGCCTGCATCCGGCGAAATCACCGTCCGCAGAAAGCGCTAGCGGCAATTGTTTCGCCATGATGAAGTATTCGTGAAACTTTTTTGGAACGGTGATGGAGGGTCCTCGTCGTTGTCATGAGGCCGGAAGTGCGGGGTGTTCGTATCGCTCCTGGCCGCGAGGGATTACGGCAACATCGTCGGGAGGGCGAACTCATGACCAGATCAAAAACAACCAGACTTACGCTATCGGGTGCAGCATCCTTGATCGCTTTGTCACTGGCATCGGCGAATGCCTGGGCAGAAGAAAAGCAATTCGACATCGAAGCGCAGCCGCTGGCCAAGGCGCTGCTTGAGTTCAATGAGCAGTCCGGCTTAACCGTCGCCGCGCCGCGCGATCTCGTTCAAGGCAAGAGCGCCCCGGAGGTTCGCGGCGCCATGGAGCCTGAGGAGGCCCTTGAAAAAATCCTCACAGGGTCCGGTCTGAAATCAAACGAACTGCCGACGGGCGCCTTCACAATCACGCTCGCTTCAGTGGAAGCGACGGAGCCGGCCCCCGAGCCCTTTCGCCTGGCTCAGCTGGATCAGGAAGAAAATGCTCGGGAAATAGATCGACGCGATAACGATGACGATGAGGCGCGACAAGACGTAATTGTTGTCACAGGCACGAATATTCGAGGATTAGCACCTGATAGCTCGCCTGTTAGAACGTTTACAAAAGAAGACATTGACGCGACCGGCGCAGCAACAGCACAAGAATTCATCCAAACGCTTCCCTTCAACTTTTCAGGTGGTTCTAACGCAAACATACCTGGTGGTTTGCCAAATGACAGTGGCGCTGGTTCAAACACCGGCGGATTTGGTTCATTTGGCTCAAGCGTCAATCTGCGTGGGCTTGGTTCGGGTTCCACCTTGGTCTTGCTCAACGGACGTCGAGTGGCACCTGCGTCAGTAATTGGAGACTTCACCGACATCTCCATGATCCCAGCGTCCGCCATCGAAAGGGTGGAGACACTTACTGACGGCGCGTCTTCAATTTATGGGAGCGATGCTGTGGCCGGTGTTGTAAACTTCGTTCTTCGCGACGATTTTGATGGGATCGAAGCTGCGTTTCGGTACGGAGTAGGAACCGAGGAGGCGACACCATCACAATACCGCGCAAGCTTGACGGCAGGAACAAATTGGCAAAACGGAAATGGGCTTATTGTCTATGAATACTTTTCTCAAGACGAGCTGAATATCGAAGATCGTGACTTCGCGTCTAAGACGTTTATTCCGGGCTTTCTTCTGCCCAGCCAGGAGCGAAATAGTTTGCTCGGGTCTATCTCTCAGCAAATCGCCCCTAGGCTCGAATTATCCGCAGATATGACGGCATCGAGAAGGGAAGCTCGACAAATTCGGTCCGATATTTCAGGAAACACCTTTCGCCAAGACACCGAGTCGGAGAGCTTCAATCTTTCAGCTGGTCTTAATTGGGAATTAAGCAGAGATTGGTACTTAGACTTCTCGGGAACCTTTAGTACCATTGATACCTCCAATCAGTCATCCCTTTTTACCGAAGATCTCCGCCAAACCAATTCAACAATTTGGTCCGGTGACGTTGTTTTTTCAGGACCAATAGTAACCCTGCCATCCGGTGAGGTGCAGATGGCGGTCGGAGCAAACTACAGAGAGGAGGAGCTCGATCAAACAGTAACATTTGGCGCTACTGGCGATACGAGAACTGATCGCGATGGCTCCCGTGAAATTTTTGCCGTGTTCGGTGAGGCGTTCGTTCCACTCATTGCTAAAGACAACGACATTCCGCTTGTACACCGGTTGGAATTGAACATTTCAGGTCGATTTGAAGAATATAGCGATTTTGGTTCAACTGTGAACCCAAAGATAGGGCTGCTATACTCTCCGGTTGAATCATTAAAACTCCGCGGCTCTTACAGCACCTCCTTCAAAGCGCCTGTTTTGGGACGGGTGGGGGCTATAGACCGTTCGGCTTCCTTGCTCCCTACGTCCTTAATCAATCAAATCTTTGGTCTAACGTCACCAGATCCGTCTCTAGATGACGTTCCAGTGATTACCCGAAGCGGTACTGCGGAAAATCTTGATGCAGAAGAATCCGAGGCTTTTACATTTGGTTTCGACTATAACGACAGCTGGGGCAATCATGGATTCGAAGCGTCAGCCAGTTTTTTTGACATTGATTTCGAAAATCGACTTGGCACAACACCAATTCCTGGATCGCAGATAAATTTTGCAGCTGTAAATATTGCTTTTTTGGATCCGGATGCGTTCCCATCAGGAACTGTAATTTTTAATCCATCAGATCAAGATATAACTACCTTGATCGACAGCCTCGATAACTTTGGGAACCCCTTCGGCCTAGACCCGCTAGACGCGATAGCTATCAACAATGCTACCATTGTCAGAAACTTGAGTAGAACAAAAGTGAGTGGGTTAGACTTCGATTTGCTATATTCTTATCAGATCGGCGCTGACGAGATTACTGCAGGCCTAAACGGCACATACCTTGCAGAATTCAAGCAACAGGCTGCAGAGACCTCGCCCTTGGTCGAACAAGTAAATACGTTATTTAACCCAGCAGAGATGAGTCTACGAACAAATTTGGGATATCGTTCGAATAACCTCGGACTTAACCTATTCGTGAATTACGTGAATGATTATCCGATTGATAATACGCCCAACGCACCACGTTTGTCTGACTGGATCACTGTAGATGCGTCGGCCGTTTATTCCGTGCCTTTCACAAGCAGAGATTCTCTTCTTAGTGGCATGACTTTGCGGTTATCCGTCACTAACTTGTTCGACGAAGACCCGCCCAGCGCGCCAGTAAATACGGTTTTAGACGTCGATGGGTACGACCCAACGAACGCCTCACCTCTTGGGCGTTTCGTAGCGTTTGAAATATCAAAGAAGTTCTAGTTTGAATCGTGGTTTAGTTGGACGGCTTCAATGTCGCACACGTTGGCACGCCCTAAACGGAATAGCGTGCCGAAGCCTTTGTGGGCGCTCTGTGCTTGCAAAATACCGAGAGTTTGTAGGATATGTTTAAGCCCATTTCGACTAAGCTATTGTTTATTTTGTTTTCTTGTTTCCATGTCGCTGCCCAGAGTAGTGCAGTTGCGGATGGCATTAGTGTAGAGAATGCGGTGGAAGCGGAATGGTATGTATCTGCAGATGGCGCTGTTGTTTTAAATACAGACATTCAAAATGATTATTTAAGCATCGCCGAGTATTCGCCAAGTGGAGAAAGCGCAATATTCTTTACACGGAGCGCAGATCTTGCGTCGAATTCTACTCTTGGAACGTTGCATCTGGTAAGGTTTGAGAACGGAAGGCTCGTACACAAGGAGCTTGCTACTTTTAGTTCGCAAACAAACCGACCCCCGATTTACGCGTTCCGTTGGTTGTCAGAGGAGCGCATCGGCCTCATAGGTACGCAAATCGACGGAGAGGTGCATATTCTAACGTCCGATTTGAGCGGAGCAATAAGAAGCCATGCGCGAAACGATCATCTCGATGTAGGATCGAATTTTGATGTGTCGGATAGTGGAACAGTGGTTTTTGGTGTTCCCGAAGCAGCCCATTTTGTTGATGAGTTCGCTTCAGAGACAGGTTACGTTGTTGGAAACCGGACCCTAAGTGAGCTCGCCGAAATCAGTATTCGTAACCTGGAGCCAGTTCAGTACTACGTTGCCGATGGCGGAAAACCTAGAGAACTTATTGGCCTCTCAAACGCGACTAGTTACTTTCCGCCTTTTGTATCCGTGTCACCTAGTGGCAATTACGCTATCGTTGCCACCAGTCCACCAATTGTACCAAAAGAATGGATCGAATTCCCGGTGCTCGACGACAGTGTTCGCGCGGGAGATCCCGCAGGCCCGTTGCTTGCTAAACTTCGACTAGTTCATTTGCCAACCGGTGATGTCTATGAATTGAGCGACGCACCGATGTCGAACCCAACTGCGAGTGGCCAGGTGGTCTGGGATGAGGATAGCGATCGTGTTTTCCTCATCGATCAATTTGTGTCGCGAGACATTGCGGCAGCTCTTATAGTAGAAGGTGAGCAAAACCCTGCCATTCTTGAGTACTCCTTGAGCTCCAAAAGCGTTACCGCTGTTATAGATGAATCGCCGGTGCCCGAAGTTGGAAGACTCGGGCCTTTCTTAAGGGCAGATTATGACATCGGGCAACGGCGACTTGAGGTAATCCGTGGTGACACTAGCCATTTCTACGAACAATCGTCTAGAGGTTGGGTCGAGGTTGAAGCGTCAGGTTCCCTATCCAACGACAGCGTAAATAGATTTCAACTATTCGTCGATCAAAGCGTAAGCAAACCAGCTCAATTATTTCTAACTGGTCCGAGTGAGTTAAACCCAATACCTGTTGGTGAAATCAATAGAGAGATCAAAGATCGGTTCAATCCGGCAACCCGATTTGAATGGACTGATAAAAATGGCTTGAATTGGTCAGGTGGGCTCATCCTACCGAAAATACGCGAAGAGAACGTGCGCCTCCCGCTCATAATCCAAACGCATACATTCTCCCCAGAAGAGTTTGTTATAACTGGAACTCGCGGCTCTTCTGCCGGCTTCTCTGCACAAGCACTGGCGTCTGAAGGTTTCGCTGTACTTACAGTGGGATTTCAAAGAAGTGACATTACGCGGTCAGACGATGAGTTTGAAGTGCAAGCCGAGGGGTATCGCTCCGCGATATCCGCACTGAGTTTGGATGGTATCATTGATGAGAACCGTGTAGGTGTCGCTGCTTGGAGCCGCTCGGGCTACTGGATACAGGAAGCAATGGCTTCCGACGATAAATTATTTGCTGCAGCAGTAGCTTCTGACGCCAGTTCTTTTGGCAAATGGTCTTACTTGTTCTATCATAATTGGTGGGCCTCTTGGCGCGAGACACCGCTAAAGGTATCAGGCGGAGTTTCGCCCTTCTCTAGTCAACGGAATGAATGGGAGGCGAGTGATCCGGTTGCGCGAGTGCCTTTCTTCCAACTGCCACTGCTTATCACTGCTTATGGAGACGCTAGGTATCTTCCTTTTTGGTGGGAACCTTACGTTGCTATGAGAGAAAACGCTGAACCAGCAGAGTACTTTTTGCTTCCGGACACGCCTCACAAGCCGGTGCAGCCTAAGCATCAATTTAGGCTGCAGTCACTTAGCGTTGACTGGTTCAAATTTTGGCTCATGGGCGTTGAAGATCCAGACCCTGAAAAAGCAGAGCAGTACAATCGTTGGAACGAGCTGCTACAGCAGCGCTGTACGAATAAAACCAGTCATCTGCCTCCATACTGTTCAATGAACCAGCAATAGCCCAATTCTAGCAGCTGAAATGAATGGGCGGGCGCGCGGTACGGTGCTGCGTCAGGAGAGCCCTGCGCTCGAGTGATCTGACGGCTCCGCTCCCGACGCGCTTCCCATCAACCCACCGAAAGAATATTGAGCAGCAGGACTCTCTAACTAAACGAGGGTGCTCGGGGCGCAGGTCATTTTGGCTCGAGCAAAAAAAGAAAGTAGGCACCCGTTAGTGACGGCCCGCAACCAAAGATTTCTGGAATAACTCTCGCGCACGCGCGTCGTTGAATTAGGTGGCTTGGAGAATTCAGAGGCGCCGGATTCGATAATCTGTCTTTAGGAGCGTGTTGATGGCTGGCGAACCCATCCTCGTTGCTCGCTATTGCGCCTTGGTCATAATTGGCGAAGCGACGTGCCCGAACATATTGATGTCAGTAGGCGAGGTGGAGCTCGTGCAATTGGAAGCGGTCGCTGCCGCCATCGGCGCGCCGGTGATCGATCTGGTCGACAGCTGCGACTTCCTCATCGACGATTCATTGCGTGCGCGGATCGCCGAGAAGAACCGGCGCACCCTGATCCTATGCGGGGGATGGCTGGAGGGCGCGGTGACTCAGGTTGCCCTGTCATCCCTGCTGGAAGGCTATGACGTCTACGTCTGCGCCGATCAGGTCGTGACCGAAGATCCCGGGCGCGAGCATGTGTTTCTTGAACGCATCCGGTTCTGCAACGGGCATATCGTCACCACAAGGCAGATCATCCTGGAGTTCCTGTCTCAGGAGAAAGATCCGGCCGCGCGTGCGCCGCTTGAAGCCTTGCTGAATTCGGGCGCCGCCGGCTGACGCCGGCCGGGCTCGCATGAACCGGGCCATTGGCCCGGCCCTTCGGGTGTTGATCCCTGGCGCGACGGCCCTTCGGGCCTGATATCGGCGGCGCTGACCGCGCCGGCTTTTTGAGTGATTTCCCCTGCAGTCGGGGGTGGGCGGACGGCGTGTCTGCCCGAGGGCGCCGGCCGCGCAAGGGGCTGGTGTTTGTGTGTCGTCTATGTGTCGTTGTCGTTCTACCTGGAGCCCCTTGCCCGTCCGCCTGATACCCTCGGCCTGCCCCTCCTTTCCGCCGCCCACCCCCGCCTGCCGGGGAAATTGGTGCGAGGCGGAGAAGGAGGCGAGACATGGCGCGACACAACGGAAACCGGAAGAAGGGGAGCGACCTCTACCAAGAGGTGACCGACAGGATCATTGCCGAACTGGAGGCCGGGCGCGCGCCTTGGGCGCAGCCTTGGGGCGGAGCCTCTGCGGCGGTGGGATTGCCGGAGAACGGATCGACGGGGCGGGCCTATTCCGGAATCAACATCCTGCTCCTGTGGGGCGCGGCGATTGAGGAGGCGCGGTCCTGCCAAGTCTGGCTGACCTTCAAACAGGCGCTGGCACTTGGCGGATGCGTCCGCAAGGGCGAGCGCGGCACGACGGTCGTCTATGCCGACCGCTTCACACCGAAAGACGAACGCGAGCGCGCGCGGGAAACGGGCGAGGCGGCGCGGCAGGTGCCGTTCCTGAAACGCTATACCGTGTTCAATGCCGACCAGTGCGACGGCCTGCCGGACGGCCTCCTGCGCGCCGTGCCGCTGCCCGAGTGCGAAGCCATACCCCGCGCCGAGGCGCTGATCGAAGCGACGGGCGCTGATTTCAGGATCGGCGGCGACAAGGCGTTCTATGTCCCGTCGCAGGATTTCATTCAGGTGCCGCCGCAACCGGCCTTCTTCGATCAGATCAATTACTATCGCACCTGCTTTCACGAGCTTGGCCACTGGACCGGCCACGGCTCTCGCCTCGACCGCGACCTCACGACCAGCAAGGGAACGAAGGATTACGCGCGCGAGGAACTGGTCGCGGAAATGACCAGCGCCTTTCTGTGCGCGGCCCAATCGATCATCCCGACCGTGCGGCATGCCGACTATCTGGGCGCATGGCTGGACGTGCTGCGCGAAGACAATCGCGCGATCTTCCGCGCCGCAAGCCAGGCATCGAAAGCCGCCGATTATATTCTGGCGTTTCAGACGTCGGACAATGCGCCCGAGGTGAACGCCGCGCCCGTGGAGGAAGCGGCATGAGCGTCCCGCCGCCCTTCCGCATCAGCGCAGACGACATCGCGCGCTCGACGCTCGATGCCGGTGACCTCGGCCTTTGGGCGCTGCTGGTTTGCGGTTGTTACCACATGTTCGAGACCGAGCGCGCCGCGAACGAGGCCTACCGGCTGCTTTGCGCAGGCATATCCGTCCGCTGAATTTTCACCCACCGCCATCAAGAGGAGGCAAGCATGCAACTCAGGAATATTCCTATCGATGAGCTGAAAGTCTCAAAGCTCAATATGCGTCACGGGCGAAAGCCGCCGGACATCGACGACATCTATCCGTCCGTCCTGAAATCCGGCGTGCTCGAAACCATGATCGTGCGCCGCGAGGGCGAGAAATGGGGCGTGGTCGCCGGACGGCGGCGGCTGTTCGCCCTGCGCCGCAAGGCCAAGGAAACCGGCAGGCCGGTCAAAGGCCCGTGCGCCATCATGGCCCCCGGCGATGACGCCGCCGCTATGGAAGCCTCGATCATTGAGAATACCGGCCATCTGCCCGCCACCGAAATGCAGCAATATGAAGCCTTCGGACGATTGGCCAAGACCCAGCGCTCGGTAGATGAGATTGCCGACTATTTCGGCGTCACGCCGCTCAAGGTGAAACGCATTCTGGCTCTTGCCGATGTGTTGCCGGAGATAAGGGCGCTCTATGCGGATGACGCCATCGACCCCGCCACCATCCGCGCGCTCACCATGGCGAGCCACGACCAGCAGCGCGCATGGCTGGACCTCTACCATGCCGAGGACCAGCACGCGCCCTTGGGCAAGCGCCTGAAGGACTGGCTGTTCGGCGGCGCGGCGATTGCGACCGACAAGGCGCTGTTCGATCTGGCCGATTATCCGGGCCGCGTGATCGAAGACCTGTTCGGCGAACACGCCCGGTTCGAAGACCCGGACCTGTTCTGGGAACATCAGTCGGCGGCGATTGCAGGCCGCATCGACGCCTATCGCGAGAAGGGATGGAAGGACGTGACCGTCATGGAGCGCGGCGCCTTCTTCCATTCATGGGATCATGTCAGATGCCCGAAATCGAAAGGCGGCAAGGTCTTTGTCAGTATCCGCCATGACGGCGAGGTGACCTTCCATGAAGGCTATGTCACCAGCGCCGAGCATCGGCGCTCTGAGAAGGCCCGAACGAAAACGGGTGATGTAACTGAACCGGCAAAGCCGGAAATGTCCGGGCCGATGGCGCAATATATCGCGTTGCACCGCCATGGCGCAGCGCGTGCAAGCCTGTTGCAGCATCCCGCCATCGCGCTCCGGCTGACCGTCGCGCACATGATCGCCGGGTCCGCCCTCTGGGATGTGCGCCCGCATGACATGCGGACGCCGAAGGCGGCGACCGCCGAAAGCGTCTCCGCCGCGCCAGCCGCCATCGCCATGAGCAATGAGGGACTGGAAATCGAAACCCTGTTCTCCGAACATGGCGTCCGCTTCCACATCACGCGGACCAGCGACGATTACCGGCTCTGCGAAGTCTTCGCCGCGCTCATGAAAATGTGCGACGCGGAAGTCATGCGTGTCCTGAGTTTTGTCATGGCCGCGTGTCTGGAAGCGGGCGGGGCAGCCGTCGAGGCGGTCGCGCATGTCACCGCCACCGACATGGGCGCCTACTGGAAACCGGACGAGGCCTTCTTCGACCTCCTGCGCGACAAGCGCGCGATCAACGCCATGGTCGCCGACATTGCGAGCCCCTCCGCCGCGAAGGCGGTGCTCACCGACACCGCGAAAACGCAGAAGCAGATCATCCGCGATGGCCTCACCGGCAATGGCCGTGAGGGCAAACCCGACTGGCGGCCGGGCTGGATGATGACGCCGCCAACCGCCCTTGTTGCAGGTGCCGCATCGCCGCCCGCCGAGGCATGGACCCGGATCGCAGCGCTGTTTGAGCCGGGCGAGACGCCTTGCGCCGCTGAGGATGCGCCAGCCCGCGACCATCCCGCCCCCTGATAGCGCCTCCTGTCAGGGGCGGGTCGAGCCGTTCGGGAGCCTCGGGCTTTCGGACGGCTCATGTCTGTTCGGCCTCCAGACGGGCGCAACACGGATCAGTGGGGAATCGTGGTCGCCGCCTGCCGGTCACGCTCGGCGTTGATCCGGTCCTGCCGTCGCCAAGCCGGTTTTCATCCCTTGCCTGACGCCCATGAGACCGCCCAATGGCCAGACGTCTATGCCTGTGAACCTGGGCGAGGGGTGCGCCCGTGCGAAACCGGCGCCGCCGCCAAATGTCCCCTTGCGCGCTGCGCGCGCAATTCCTCGCGCAGCAAATTTGCCGCCATCGGCGGTCCTCCACATGCGTTCCGGCCCGAAGGGTTCGCCGGTCCCGCCCATCGCCCGGACGGTTCGGCGTCGACGAGGCCATGGGGGTCTCGTGACAAGCAAGGAAAGATGAAAACCATGGCAAACGCACTTGGATATATCAACGAAACCGAAACCGGCTTCGAAGGCACCCTCGCAATGATGAGCCTGACCGCGCCCATCCGCATCGTCAGAAATGACCGGAAGACCGCCGAGAAGCAGCCCGACTACCGGGTCTATGCCGGACAGCCGAGCGCCGATATTGGCGGCGGATGGCTCCGCACCGCCGCTTCCAGCGGACGCGAATATGTCTCGCTCACCCTGTCGGCGCCGATGATCGGTCCGCGCAAACTCTATGCGACGATTGCGCCGGTGAAAGGCCAGGACGGCCGCCACGTCATCCTCTGGAACCCTGCCGACTAGGGCTTCCGCATCGATGACATTCAGGAGGCGCCCGGATCATCCGATCCGGGCGTTTTTCTGCGCAAAACCGGCGTTACTGGCACGCAACTTGAAAGAGTATTCCGATCATATCGGGGGCTTTTGCAAGCGCTTCGTGACCTGTCACGCCATCCGCTTCTGTCGCCTGTGTGGAGGCGTCATGGCGCAACAAAGGCATTGGGAACCGGATCAGTCCGGATATGACCGTCTGCTGACGCTGCCTTATTCCGGCTGGAGCTGGGAATATGTGCGGCGCAATCCGGACCTGAAAGCCGCTTATCGCCGCGCGGGCGCGGTGCGCGCTTTCCGCGGGCATCGCTCCGACGGCTCGATGATCTTCCGGCTCAATCAGCGCTGCTATGTCGCCGAACAGTTCGGCCTGCACTTCATTCCGCCGCCGTCGCTGTCGGCTTTCGACACGACGCCGTTCTGGCTGCCAGAAGTCATGTCGGCGAGTTTCGACGCGGCCAGCGAGATCGAGGCGAGGCTGCGCCGGGGCGGCGCGCTGCTGCGCTGGGATGACATTCCCGGCGAGAAACATTTCCTGATAACGCCGGGCCGCCGCGAAAAACTCGTCATCGAAGCGCCGGGCTACGCCGCGCAACTCGCGCTCGATGCGCAGGCGCTGCCGATTCCGCAGGCGGTTTATTTCTCGCTGCGCCTCGGCGCGGGCCAGCTCGTCGGCCAGAATCTTCAGCATGTTGAGGAATTTGCGCGGGTCTGCCACGGCCTTGGCCCGCGCCATAAATGCCTGCGCGGCCTGTCCCCGGAAAAGCTCCGCGATACGATTATCGCCCTCGACGGCGCGCTTGCCGGGGTCAGGCGCCGCCGCATCGCCGAGGTGATTTTCGGCAAGGACCGCATCGACAGCGACTGGGACAATGGTGATGAAACCTACAAGAAACGCACCAAGCGGCTCGTCGAAAAAGGCTTCGCCCTGATGAAAAGCGGCTACAGAAAACTGCTCTGAACGCGCCCCGGGCCGAGGGACGTTTTCGGCGGTTTCGAGATCGTCCCTGCCGTGACGCCATCAATCCCGGCAAACTTTTCGCAGGTTCAATCCACCCGTGAAAGGACATCCCATGTCGGACAAATCCCCCAAATGCCGCTTTCTCAGTGTCGTTGAGGCGGCGGAATATCTCGGCCTCAAACGCTCGACGCTCGATCATTACCGCTGGGTCGGCGGCGGCCCGAAATACCGCAAACATGGCGGGCGCGTCTTCTATACCGAGGAGGAACTGAACGCCTGGTCGGAGGCGCGGCAATATCAGGATACCGCGACACGGGCCGCGCCATGAGACAGTTTGCGCTCGGCGCCGCCGCTGCATGTCTTGCGGCGCTGGCGGCGGTCAGCGTCTGTCCTCCCACACATTATCTGGTCTGGAACCGGACGGAGAGTGCGCCGCAGGGGCTCTATTGGCGGAGCGACGGGCCGCTCACCCTCAACGGGTGGGCCGTCGTCTCCGGCAAGGCCGCGTCGTCTAAATGGATTTCCAGTCACGGCTATCTCGCGCGCGACTGGCCCGTCATCAAGCAGGTGCGCGCCATGGCGGGCGATGAAATCTGCCGCTCCGGTTTGGAGGTTTTCATCAACGGCGCCCCTGCCGCGACCGCGCTGGAACGCGATGGCGCGGGCCGCGAACTCCCTCGCTGGCAGGGATGTGTCGTGCTCTCCACGAGCCAGGTCTTCCTGCTGAATGGTCATCCGCGCTCGCTCGATGGCCGCTATTTCGGCGCGACCGACTTGAAGGATGTGACGGGCGGCGCCCGTCTCCTTCTGCGCTGGAACTGATTGTCCGAATAGAGAGCGATCCAAAAGGACAGAAAGCGATGCAAGCGGATGGAAAGCGGACCCGGAGGGCAAGATTAAAGCAACGGCGCCACACCGCCGCCACCGCCTTGTCTGCACATCTCTTTTTCAGCGCCAGCCTGATATTCTTGTGGCGTCGCCTGATCGCCACTGGCCTGTTTTTCAGTCAGAACTTCCGGCGCCACAAATCCGCACAAGCCTTCAATGGGGGGTGACGAGTTCATCCCGAAACTCGGGCGTCCCGGCAATCGCGGGGCGGGCGCCGGGAAGTGCTATGTGGCCAGGGTGAAGCGCGCGGCCAAAAAGCTTGCGAGACCCAAAGGCAAGCGCGGCTTCAGCGGCGCGCGCACCGGGCGGGGCGTCGCCGCCGCCCGCATGGCCGGCCTGCGCGGCCATCCCTTCGCGAAATTCCGCATGCGGCGCGTCATCGTCAAGGTCCATATCGCGCGTGCGGCGCGCGGGGTCGGCAAGGCCGCCTTCCGCGCCCATGTCAAATACATCCAGCGCGACGGCGTTGATCGCAACAAGGCGGAGGGCCGGGACCGCGCCGGAAATCTCTACGACCGGTCGGATGAGAGGCTCGATGATCGCAGCTTCCTGGAGCGCAGCACCGATGACCGCCACCAGTTCAGGATCATCCTCTCGCCGGAAGACGCCGATCAGCTCGGCGATCTGAAGGAGTCGACCCGCGCCTTCATGGCGGGTGTCGAAAAGGATCTCGGAACCCGGCTCGACTGGGTCGCCGTCGATCATCATGATACCGGCCATCCCCATACCCATATCGTCATTCGCGGCAGGGATGCGCGCGGACGCGATCTCGTCATTGCGCGCGACTATCTCACCAAAGGGCTGCGCCAGCGTGCGCAGGACATGGTGATGGATCGCCTCGGGCCGCGCCGCGATTTGGAGATTGCGCGGGCGAATGCAAATGAAATCGCGCAGGAAAGATTGACCGGGCTCGACCGCAGGCTCGGCGCGCTCCAACGCGATGGTGTGATTTCCATGACGGATGCCGCCAGCGGCGAGACGCGCTTCGAACGCACCTTGCGGCTGCGGCGCATGGCGGCGCTGGAACGTCTCGGGCTGGCGAAGCCCCTGTCGCGTTCGTTATGGCGGATGAGCGAGGGCTGGCAGGACCATTTGCGCGGTCTCGGCAAGCGCGGCGATATCATCCGCACCCTGTCGGCGCATGCCGGCCGCGCCGCCGACCCGAACGACCTCTGCGTCTTCGACGCCGCCGTCCCCGGTCAGACAACCGTCATCGGAAAACTCCTCGCCGATCTGCCCGGTGATGAATTGCGCGACCGGCGCGCCATCGTGATCGCCGGTCTCGATGGCAAGACGTGGCATGTCGATCTGGCGGAGCAGCTTCCGGGCACGCTGCCGGAAGCCGGCGCGATTGTCGAAGTAAGCGCGCCAGCGCCCATGCCACGACCATCGGACCGGACCATTGCGGGTATCGCAGCGATCAATGGCGGGCGATATTCACCGGCGCTTCACGCCCGCGACGATCCGGGCGCAGGCAGCGCCTATATCGAAGCCCACAAGAGACGGCTGGAGGCGCTGCGGCGGGCGGGCCTTGTCCAGCGCGACGCCGAGGGCGTCTGGACGATCGGGCCGGATTATGTCGAGCGCGCGACGAGGCATGACGTAGCGCACGCCCGCGTGCGTCTGGATGTGAAGGCATGGACCGGCCTTGAAAGCCAGTTGAGTGTCCGCGCGCAAACCTGGCTCGATACGGTCAACCCTGACGAGTGCGCCGAGCATGGCTTCGGCGCCGCTGTCAGGAACGCCCGCCAGCGGCGTGCGGTCTATCTGCAGCGCGAAGGCCTGTGGTCGGAGACCGCACAAAGCCTTGACCCGGCCCGGCGCGGCCAACTGGCGCAGCAGGTGCTGCGGGCGGCAGCGGCTTCAGAAGCGGCGCGGTCCGGACGCGGATTTGTCGACGGCCTCGAAGGCCCGAGCTTTGAGGGTGTTTACGAGCGGCCGGTGACGCTGGCGACGGGCCGGTTTGCGCTGATCGCGCGGGCGAAGGAGTTTACCCTCGTGCCTTGGCGCGCAGAGCTGGAGCGTCATCGCGGCCGCCAGATGATCATCAAGCGCACCGGCAAGGGCGTGACCTGGACGCTCGGCAAGACCCGCGGCATCGGCCGCTGACACTGCGGAGGAAAAATCTGGAATGAATATCGCGTTCGCCCGTCGTGTTTCATGAGGGCGCGAAAAACCTGACGCCTTCAACCTGTCCTTCGCTCTTTCACCTGGGGCAGGCGGGTAACACTCCAAACCTGCGGCGCGGCGGCGTCCCCCTGACGGACCTCCAACGCCGCCGCGTCGTCTTGCTCCCCCTTCGACGCTTTTGCGGGAAACCGGACTAGCCGCGCGGCTTGTCTATCGCCGACCATGGCGCGGTATTTCGGAAGAGCCGCCATGACGCCGACAAAGCTCCTGATCGGACAGTTTTTCATCGTGATCGCCATTATCGGCTTGTCGCTGTGGGGCGCCACGCAATGGACCGCCGCCGAACTCGGATACCAACCGCGTCTTGGCGCGCCATGGTTCGTGATCGCCGATACGCCGATCTACAAACCCTGGCGGCTGTTCCAGTGGTGGTACGCCTACGAGGCTTATGCGCCCGATGTCTTCAACCGCGCCGGCATGATCGCGGCGGCGGGCGGGTTTCTCGGCGCTGTCGCCGCCGTTCTTGGATCGGTCTGGCGGGCGCGGACACGCAAACATGTGACAACCTACGGATCGGCGCGCTGGGCGGAACACAGGGATGTCGAAGGGGCGGGATTGCTGAAACCCGAAGGAGTGTTTCTCGGCCGCTGGAAGAACGATTATCTCCGCCATGACGGCCCCGAACATATCATGGCGTTTGCTCCGACACGATCCGGCAAGGGCGTCGGGCTGGTTGTGCCGACCCTGCTGAGCTGGACCGGCAGCGCCGTCATCCATGACATCAAGGGAGAGAATTGGGAGCTGACATCGGCATGGCGGTCGAAATTCTCCCATTGCTTGTTGTTCGACCCGACAAATCCGGATTCGGCCCGCTACAATCCTTTGCTGGAAGTGCGGCGCGGCGAGAACGAAGTGCGCGACGTACAGAATATCGCCGATATTCTTGTCGATCCCGAGGGCTCGCTCGAACGCAGAAGCCATTGGGAGAAAACCGGCCATGCGCTGCTCGTCGGCGTCATCCTGCATGTGCTCTACGCCGAAGACGACAAGACCCTGTCGGGGTGTGCGACTTTCCTGTCCGATCCGGCGCGCAGCTTCGAGGCGACGCTGACGAAGATGATGTCCACTAATCATCTGGGGTCGAAACAACATCCCGTCGTCGCTCAGGCCGCCCGCGAACTGCTGAACAAATCCGAGAATGAGCGCTCCGGCGTGCTCTCGACGGCGATGAGCTTTCTTGGGCTCTACCGCGACCCTGTGGTGGCGCGAGTGACGGCGGCGAGCGACTGGCGCATTTCCGATCTCGTCGGCGCGGCGCGGCCTTGTTCGCTTTATCTCGTCGTGCCGCCGTCGGATATCTCGCGCACCAAGCCGCTTGTGCGGCTGATCCTCAACCAGATCGGACGGCGGCTGACCGAGGATCTGCCGGGGCGCAGCGAGCAGCGGCGTCAGGTATTGATGATGCTCGATGAATTCCCTGCGCTGGGGCGGCTCGATTTCTTCGAAAGCGCGCTTGCCTTCATGGCGGGCTACGGCATCCGCGCCTATCTGATTGCGCAATCGCTGAACCAGATCGAAAAAGCCTATGGGCCGAACAATTCGATCCTCGACAATTGCCATGTACGCATCGCCTTTGCGTCCAATGACGAGCGCACTGCCAAACGAATTTCCGATGCACTCGGCACCACCACCGAGCAACGCGCGCAGCGCAATTATGCTGGCCATCGCCTGGCGCCGTGGCTGTCGCATGTCATGGTGTCCAGTCAGGAGACCCAGCGCGCCTTGCTCACGCCCGGCGAGGTCATGCAATTGCCGCCCGATGAAGCGGTGGTGATGGTGTCGGGAGCGCCGCCGATCCGGGCGCGCAAACTGCGCTATTATCTCGATACGAACTTTACCAGCCGCGTCGATACAGCGCCCGCGACGGGTACGCATCCGCCCTGCCGCACGAATGACTGGTCGGACAGCGTGCTAGCGCGTGGCGGCGAGCCGGTTCCGGTCCCCGAGGAAAACAGGGGAGGTGACAGCGGCGACGGTCATGGCAAAGACCTCCATCCCGATCTTCGGGAGCATCAGGAAGCGCCGCGCCGCGATCCCGAGCCGCCCGACCTGTCGATGGCGGAGGATGATTTTCAGGAGGATGGCGACGAGGCGGTGAAGCGGTTCCAGCGCGCCGCCACGCTGGACCGCGTCGACAAAGACCTGTTGCCGGATTTCTGAAATGAGAAAGCAGCGCCTTCATATCCGCCTGACGCCTCAAACGCTCGCGCGGCTGGAGGCGGCGGCCGCGTCGCCGGGCGTCACCAAATCGGCGCTAGCCGAGGAGGCTATCCGCCTCTATTTCGATCCCGAGCGCGCCGACAGCCAGGAGGCGGTGCTGTTGCGCCGCCTCAATGCGTTCGACCTGCGTCAGGATGCGATCGAACGGGACGTGGCGCTCACCCTGGAAACCCTCGGCCAGTTCGTTCTCTACTGGCTGACCCGAACCGATCCGTTGCCGGAAGGAGAACGGAACCGGGCGCATAATCTCGGGCAGCGGCGATTCGATTATTTCATCGAGCAGGTCGCAACCAAACTGTCGGGCGACAACAGTTTATCGGCGCGGCTGTTTCCTGAAACAACGCATGTGGAACAATCAGACCGGAAGGGCGAATGATGGTTCAGGTCGAGCTGCCTGATATAAGCGTGCCGAATCTCATAATCCGTGGAAATCCGGTGGACCAAGTTCTTCTAGTCGGCTGAGAATTCTATCGCGGTGTCCTGTTAAGAGCGTCAACTTCCAGTCCTCGGCTCCTGATATCAAATCATTCGCCTGTTCCAACGCTTTCGGAAGGCATAAGGCGTCGCAAGGATCTCCCTCGCCCAGAAGTCTTTGCCGGACAAAGCTATCCCAATGGTGCCGCTTTTCAGAACTCAAAAGATGTGGCTGCTCGCAATATATAATCCACTCACCAATCCTGCGAAACCTTTCGTCCTCGAACTGACAGACTATGTCGTAACGATCATGCCATTCGGATTCATGGAATGATTGAAATCGGGATTGGTCGGCAGACGAGGCAAAGCCTGCATACATCTGCTCTTCAACATGCGGAGACAGTTCATATTCCTTCCCGGATGCGAGAAAGGCTTGGAACAGCCGTTCCTTCAACACCGCGTCATCGCGAAGCTGCATAGCAGCGTGCTCAATGTGGTCTAAGTTTTCATTACTGAGGCGGGAATGTGGATGCGCCTCTTCGCCATCAATGACTCCCGGTAGGGCATTTGCTTTAAGCTTTCGGAACAACTTGGGACTGCCGTGCGCCATTCGAACAAGATCATCGTGAGACTTGGGGAGCAATTCTCCATACGGAAAATGGAGGTCCACCGCCACGATCTCATTCGGGTTGTCAGGATTCACACCGATTTTATGCAGTAGATACGTATACGGTTTTCCGAAATAAAATTCGGTGAGACCAAAAACTTCTTCGCTCTCGCAGAAGTCATGAACTGAGGACTTGTTAGCGAAACGCATGTAGCGAGACCAAGTATCGGGCGCATAGTCTCGAACTTTCCGACACATGAAGATAGTGGCTTCGACATCTGACATAGCTTCGTGCGCGTTTGCGTGATTGAAGCCATTCGCCGGAGCCAACTGGTCCAGTTTGTAGATCGGCTTGTTGTTCAGCCCCAAAGGGAAAGTGATTTGGCTTGGCTCGTAGATAGACGCCGACTGCAACATTTTCAGGGTGTCCAGACGGGAATTCCCGTTCATGTTTGTCAGATAGATCGGTAGGAGCGATTTGTAGAAAAGCGATCTGAGCAGTATTTCATCGAATGGGATGGAGTTGTGCCCGACAAATAGAGCAGGTTCCCACTCGGAAAGTTTTGCATGAATGGCACAGGCCATCTCGAAGTGACTGGGATGGGCTAGATCATCAAGTTGTGCAGCGGTTACACCTGTGACGTTCATAGCGCCCGGGCTGGCGACTGTATGGGGCTGCAGTCGCGACCTTATCTCGAAACGATCGAGTTCATTCAGTTCATCATCTGTCAGGATCGCAGCGAACTGAAGGATCTGATCGAAATATACATTTGTCCCGGTGGTTTCGGTGTCGTAGAAGACAAAGGCCATTTCAGCGACACCCGACTAAAGAATCTTTGCAACACGGTAGGTCATGGCCGTCGAGCTCACATTGAAGGCATTTGCCATGTCCTCAATGGCTTGCTCGTCCGCGACCGTGCCGTAATCGAGGTCGTTTTCGTCCATATACTGCATCACAAATTTTCGGGGCATGAGAAATTCAGCGGCGAATTGATTGGCTTCAATTTCGATGTTCACGGTTCCAGCGGCTGATTTAGAATCTCTGTTGAGCATGGTAATGACTTTGTCGACATGCATACCTTTTCTCAGGACGTCGTCGTGCAGCTGAAGATGACCGAGTTCATGTGCGATTGTGAAGCGTTGTCTCCTGACATGGTGCTTCGAGTTAACACCAATCACCGCAACATTGTCTTTGTAGAAGACCATTCCGGACAATTCTTCATCCAAGGGGGAGTACTGAATTTTTATTCCCCGCCGTTTGGCTATGCGGTCAACTTTGACGGGCCATCTCTCCACGCCTTCATCGCGCAACAACGCCTGTGCGGCACGTTCACAGTCTTCAATTGATATCTGAGGTTTGCTAGGCATAGCTGTCGTTATCTTACTTTACTAGCGAGCGCGCGGACCTGCCGTAATTGGTCTTCGCTGAGGTCAGGTGCGCGATGTATTTTTACTTCCTCAACGTGTTCGTCTTCTTGCAACGGCAGCTCAGGAAATAGTTCGCCAATGCTCTGCAGGCCAAGCACTGTTGCAACGTGATAGACTTGGTGTGCAGACATCGCCTGCCGGCCGGTTTCGATATTCGCGATCGTACCGCGGGAAAAGCCGGACAGGGTCGCGAATTGCTCCTGCGTCAGGCCTTTTGACTTTCTTAAATCGCGAATTCGGCGACCGATCGATTCATTGAATTCAGTCTGTTGCATCCTTCAGATATCCGTCGAGATCTGACGGTTGTCAAGCAGAAGCACAAATCTGATGCGGAGGAACCGCACAAAAATGTGCTGAAAAAGCACATTATAAATGTCGGTATAATTGACAATTCTCGAATCGCCGACTAAACGTCGATTGTGCTGCAGGCAATCACGCCGAATGTAATGGAGAAGCACAATGACTGATGAAATCGACATCGAACAGTGGGCGTGCGGTAGCGTCCAGCAGGAACTCCCCGCCGCCAAGGCCTACCGCGCGCGCCTCTGGGATGGCGATGGTTTCGACGAAAAGCGGTTGATCAAGGATGCCTCCCCGACTGGCGCCCAAGTCCTTGATGCTTTCGGGCGTCATCCGGTGAACGAGTATGTGCTTCTTCTACTTGATCGAGACGGAGTTCGCGAAATTGCTCCCGGTGAGGTCGTCGAAATTGCCGGGCGCCGGGTAGAGAGGTTCTTCGCCTTCCGCACAGATCGCCTCTGGTTCGGCGCTTTCAATGACCAGCGCTTCCCTTGGGGCGCGCCAGATATCTCTGAAGATATGCTTCGCTTGATCTTCAAGGTCGACGACCATCACCAGATCTTTCTGACACGGCAGGCAGAGCCGGACTGGGTTTTGAATCCCGGTGATACGGTTTCCCTCGACAACGAAGGGCTAGAGCGGCTCTTCACCCGCAAAGGTATCTGGGAGCTACTTGTTCAGGGCGTGATCCTGACCTTCAATACGCCGAAGGTGGTCGTTAAAGACGCTCTCATCAAAGCAGGTATCGATCCCGACAAGGGATGGACCGCTATCTTGAAGTTTGTTGGCTTGCCCAAAGAGCCTGTGGACCTCAATGATACGATCGACCTTTCCCGGAGGGGCATCGAGAAACTCTGGCTTCGTCCGAACCACGTCAACAACGGTGAAGCTTCTTCAGGGCTTCACCGGGTTTTCAGTCTTCGCGAAGAGGATGTGCGGTTTCTCGAAAGCCGCGGGATCGTGTGGGACACGCTGATTGAAGGCAGAAAGAGGTGGTTCATCTGGAGGGCGTATCAACTGCCCGATGGTTACCGTCAGAGTACAACGGATATCGCTGTCCTGATTCCGCCGACATACCCAGCTGCGCAACTCGACATGTTCTATTGCGCGCCGCACTTGCAGCTCGCAGCGGGGCGGAAAATTGCCGCTACAGAGAGCCGCGAAACCATCAGCGGCGTGTCATATCAGCGGTGGTCCCGCCACCGCGATGGCAATACCGCTTGGAATCCGGCGACGGACAGTCTCATCACCCACATAGCGCTGATCGAGGACGCCATCTTACGAGAAGTGGAGGGGGGGTGATTGTGTCCGCACTTCGAATGATCGAACGTCACCATGCGGACCTTCGAGCTCATCTCTTTCCAGGAGATGGGCTTGAAGCCGCGGCTGCCCTTGTTTGCGGAGTCGCAGGACGCAACAGGGACCAGCTTCTGCTCCGGGAACATATCCTCATTCCTCACGAGGCCTGCCAAGTTCGCACTTCAACAAGATTGACATGGCCCGGCGAATTTCTGGAACAAGCGATTGATGCAGCCGATCTCATTGATGGCGCTGTCATCCTGATGCATTCGCATCCCGGCGGCCATGATCATTTTTCTGAAGTCGACGACGATAGCGACCGTGTCGTGATCCCGGTTCTGCAGCATGGGTGTCAAAACCCCCGAGCCCCGCATGGCTCAGCTATCATGCTGCCCGATGGGCGTGTTCGCACCCGGATATACAATGAGAGTCAACAGTCTCGCGACGTGTTGAAAATTACGACAATTGGACACGATATCCGATCCCGGGAGATCGCTGCGGCTGGGAGCTTGCTTGCTTACACTTCAGGAATGACAGTCGACCTTTCCAAGAAAACCGCGGTTATCATCGGTATTTCTGGGACGGGTTCAATTACAGCTGAAGCGCTAGCAAGGCTTGGTGTTGGGCGGCTCATTCTCATAGATTTCGACAAGGTTGAGAAAAGGAATCTCAACAGAATCCTGTATGCAACGACGCAAGATATCGGCCGGTTCAAGACGCATGTCCTCCGCGACGCTATCAGACTGCATGCCCCAAATATAACCGTTGAGACTTTTGAGACATCGATCGGTGACGAAGCGGTCATTGCAGCAGCCAGTGAGGCCGACGTGCTATTCTCTTGCGTGGATTCGATGGAGGGCCGCTATCACTGCGACCTGATGGTGCAGGCGTTTCTCTGTCCTCTGATTGACATGGGTGTTGTAATTCCGACGCGTTTGCGTGGCGGGAAATTGGAGATAGCAGATGTTTGCGGACGCATAGATTATGTGCGGCCAGGCGGTGCATCGTTGTGGCAGCGGGGAGAAGTTACTGGCGGAGGTTTGGCGGAAGAATACCTCCGCCGAGCTGACCCCGAAGATCATGCCCGTCAAATCCAAGAGGGATATTTGAAAGGGATGCCTGAGGAGGCTCCATCGGTGATTTCGTTGAATATGCGTGCTGCGAGCGCCGCTGTGAACGAATGGCTAGCGAGGCTGTACGAAGTCCGCCACGACGCGAATAAAAAGTACGCATCGACCTATTTCAGCCTCGCTGCGGGCGAGGAAGAGCATGCCGGAGAACCCGACATTGGCAATGCTTGGCGTTCCGGGATTTTTGGTCAAGGGTTGAAGCGCCCGCTTCTTGGTCTTCTCAACCCCCGTGAGACGGAAAGAGATGTAGCATGAATTGGCTTCAAAAGTTATGGCGCTGGGCGTTCGGCGGAAGACCCGATCTCATTCTTGAGTGGCATGAGGGAGACACCCCTCCGGACCAAATCAAGCGCGGCGAGATGGTGGTTGCACGTGAAGGTGACGAGCTATGGGCAGCGGCATTCATGTGTCCATGCAAATGCGGCGAGCGGATTGAGTTAGCTCTCATTCCCGAGGCCAGCCCTTCCTGGAGATTGACCAGCGCAGCCCCCAAAGCTCCGACATTGCATCCTTCTGTTTGGCGTAAAGTCGGCTGTAAGAGTCACTTCTGGGTGCGGAAGGGTAAAGTGCAGTGGTGCAAAGAACAGAGTTGAGCGCAACCAAGCGCTAGAAGAGGACCGCACCGCCCATCGATATGGTAAGTAAAGTCGAAAGCTCGATGTCGTTTGAGGCTTATATTGCGGTAGAGTATCCTAAACCTGCGGGGCAATAAATTGGGATCATAATGGCATTTAGGTTTGTACATTCCTCAGACTTACATCTCGGTCGTCGTTTCGCGAGCATTCCCGAAGCACCAGACGGAAACATTCGCGGGCGCCTTATGGAGGCTCGGCATGCGTCAATCCAACGTCTGGCGCAGGTTGCGGTAGAAAGTGGCGCCGAACACATACTGTTAGCTGGCGACACATTCGATACATCCACCCCTTCAGCCTCCGTGGTTCAACAATCCCTCGCGGCTATGGCGGAAAACGCGAACGTCCAGTGGTGGATCCTTCCTGGCAACCACGACAATCTAAAGGATGCAGAGCCACTGTGGGACAAGATCGGGCGAGAAGCGCCTTCGAATGTCCACGCGCTCATCACCCCCTCACCAATTGAACTATCCTCAGGCGTGCGGCTGCTCCCGTGCCCTGTCGCATTTCGAATGTCCGGAAGCGACCCGACGGAGGGACTCGCTTCCGTGGCTACAGATGATGGCGGATTGCGTATTGGTTTGGCCCATGCAGGCGTCGTAGATTTCAACAACAGGGGCGCAAATATCTCCCCCGATAGGGACCGGACAGCCGGCCTGGATTATCTGGCGCTTGGAGACTGGCATGGCCGTCTCCAGATAACCGAGCGCACTCATTATAGCGGCAGCCCAGAGCAAGACCGATTCAAGCATGGGCGACGTGGATGTTGCTTGGTCATCTCACTGGACTCACCAGGCGCTCCGCCTTTCGTCGAAGATGTTGAAATTGGTGAATTCCTTTGGACCGAAGATGAGTTGCCACTTCTTCCCGATACAGATGTTGTTGCAGCGCTAGAAGATATTCTCCCGCAAGCAGGGCACCGCGACATTCTCATGCGTGTTAAAGCGACAGGCTGGGCGAGCTTGCGAGCGCAATCAGAGTTAGACGCCGCCGCCGCCCAATGCGGACCGAATTTCGCGCATTTCGAACTCAGTAAGGAACACCTGAAGACCTCATACAATGAGGCCGATATTGATGAGATCGATAAAGGCGGCGCACTCAGATTGGCCGCAGGCCGCCTGAAAGAAGATGCTGAATCGGAGTCGCTCTCATCGGAAGACCGGTCTATTTCCGCTGGCGCGCTTGCCCGTCTCTATTCGTATGTGAAGGAGGCAGAAGAATGAGAATTCGATCTATCTCACTCAACAATGTCAGGCGCTTTATCAAACCTGTCAGAATAGAAGGTCTGACCGACGGTCTTAATGTACTTTGTGAACCGAATGAATTCGGAAAATCAACCGTCTTCGATGCGCTTCAGGCGGTTTTCTTCAAGGCGCACGGTTCGAGCGACAAGGAGGTCAAATCGCTTCGTCCACATGCCGGTGGTGCGCCTGAAGTATCAATCGACATTGAAATCGAGGATGGCATTTATACCATTTCAAAGCGGTGGATATCGAAACCCGCCGTAACAATTGAAAAGCAAGGTAGACTGGTCGCTCAAGCCGACGAAGCCGAAAGCTGGATTACCAACTTGCTGGGGCGCGAAGATGGTGGACCTTCTGGTCTCCTCTGGGTGCGGCAGGGTTTAACTGCACTGTCCGAAGGATCTAAGAAGGAGAAAGACGCGGCGCTGGAAGCGAGGCGCGATCTTCTTTCTTCCGTGACTGGCGAGGTCGAAGCCATGACCGGTGGGAGGCGCATGGATATGGCGCTGGCAAGGTGTCGCGAAGAACTGCTCGGTTTCGCAACGCCCACCGGGCGGCCGAAAGCTGGAGGTCCATGGAAAGAGGCGGAAGAACGGGTTGAAAGGCTTCAGGCGCAACGTGATGAGCTCGCTGAAATGGTACGACAACTGCGCGAACACCTTGAGGAACGCAAACGAAAGCGTCGGGAACTCGTGGAACTCGAAGACGCTGACGCCAGCGCAGCCCGAAGGCAACGCTTGAAAGATGCAACATCAGAATTTCAGGCTGCGGAGCGTTACGCTGAATCCTTGGACGCTGAGGCTCGGAAAGTGGACGCTGGTCGCCTAAGGGTTTCGAATCTGCAGTCACGTCTCGACGGTCTGCGGCACGCCTTGAAGGAACGCGACGAAGCAAATGAGGGAGTCGTCGGCACCACGAGCGATGCAGAAGCATTAAAGGGCACCCTGACTTCGTGTGAAGAGAAACGCGCTGAAGCCCAAAAGCATTTCGACGACATCCAATCCGTCTATCAGTTGGCGCAAGATGCCTTTCGTTCGTCTCAACGTCGTCAGGCAGCGTTAGATGGTGCTGAACGACGTCAAGAGCTCAGCGATCGTATAAAGAAAGCCCAAGCCTCGCGGGAAGAGATGGAGGCGGCAGCGGCTAACGCTCAGCGCGGTCCGGATATCAAAGCTCTTCGTAAGCTGGAAGAGCTAGCTTCGGCTTTGATTGTGGCGCAGTCCATCAGAGACAGTGAAGCGACGCAACTGGTCATGTCCTATGACCCAGGTGTTTCTGCGCGGATAAAACTTGATGGTACGGACCTGCCTCATAGCCAAGCGGTCGCAATCCCACATGGAGCCGATCTCGATGTTGAGGGATTAGGAAAACTATCTATACGTGCAGGTGCAGGAAGCCAGGATGACAACACTGTCGAGAAGGCGGAACAAGCGCTGCTCGACGGGTTGCAAAAATTTGGTTGTTCTACAATCGAAGAGGCGCGCGATGCTGCGGAGGCTCGGAACGCAGCAGAACGGACTCGGGCAGAAGCGCAAGCGAGTCTTGAGACATTGGCGCCCGACGGCATTGGTGACCTGAGGACGAGACTCGCAGCAATCCCGGTTCTCGATGATGATGATGAAGAGGATGTGCCGGCGCTGGCCGTTGCAGAACAGCTTCTTTTGGAAGCCGACGAGGCGCGGCTTAAAGCTGAGGCGGACCGTAACATGGCGGTGGAGCACCTTGCTGACGCGCGAGCGGCGTCATCGCGCGCTGATGCGGCGTTTGAAGCCGCGCATGCAAGACTTTCCCGGGCAGAAGCTTCATTGGAAAGGCTTGGCGATCTTGATCAAAACAGCCTTGAGGAGGAGCTGGATCGCGCGGCAACGGCGCTACGTGCTGCAGAAGCTTTACTTAAAGAGAAAATTCAGTCCGCGCCGGATTTGAAAACGGTAGAAGCAAAGTTACAACGTGCTCAATCAATTGAGGAGACTGCGCGTTCGGAAATAGCCCGTCTCAAGCCGGCGCTCGCAACCCTTGATACCGAGATTACGCGCAGCGCCGGAGATGCAGTTGAAGAGCGACTTGCTGAAACTGAGCAGCAATTAAAGGCTGCACAGGTGGTTTTTGCATCGATTGAGCGGGAGGTCGCCATCCTGCAGAGGCTGGGGTCAGTTCTGGAGGAAGCGCGAAGCGAAGCGCATGAGCGCTATTTTGAACCGGTCGCGGTTGAGCTTAGACCACTCCTCCAGCTGCTCTGGCCTGATGCCGAGTTGGTTTGGGAAGATAAGACGTTACTCCCAACAGCGCTGGTCCGAGACGGCCAAGAGGAATCTATCGAAGTGCTTTCTGGCGGCACCCAGGAACAGATCGCTCTTCTCGTTCGACTGGCCTTTGCTCGCATGTTGGCCACGCGCGGACAGAGCGCGCCAATCATACTTGATGACGCACTTGTCTTCACTGACGATGACCGCATCGAAACCATGTTCGACGCCTTGCATCGACAGGCGGGCGATCTTCAAATTCTCGTGCTTTCCTGCCGACAACGTGCTTTTCGCGATTTGGGTGGAAATACGTTGCGCTTGAATTAGGTTTGTTTGGACTGCGATATCAAAACGCTTCCACACCATTATGCCCTTCTCTTAGGCTTTGCCCTCGTGAGGGTCGTTGCTCACAGAAATCGTCATGGACCGCTACTGACCATACGGCTTTGTGAGTCTTTGCAACGCGTATGAAGAACGCCCGCCCATTTGCGGCTTTCCAATCTATCGGCTGAAACGCTGCAGGCCGACACTCGCTCTCGGAATTCAGACTTCGAGAGATCGAGCCAATGTCGCACGGCACCCAGCATACGGAAACGTCTAACCGCCGCCAGACCATGCTGCGTTCAGCTTGCCGTGGCGCTGTGCGCGCGGCGTTGGAAGCCAATGATGTCATCGAAATCCTTGCTAATGCCGATGGCAGCGTATGGATAGAGCGCGCCGGAATCGGGATTGTCCGGGAGGCGGAAACGCTGGATTGCGATGCGCGTGAGCGGATCATTCGCCTGGTGGCGAGCTCCATTGGCGAGAGGTGTGACCGGTCGTCGCCGATTATCTCCGCCGAGCTTCCTGGTTCAGGCGAGCGGTTCGAGGGTCTGCTGCCCCCTGTCTCGGAGGCGCCATGCTTTGCGATCCGCAAAGCTGCGGCGACTCCCTTCATTCTTCAGGATTATGTCGATCAGGGTGCGCTGGCGCCCGCCATTGCTGATGCGCTCAGGCGACACCTGGCGGACCGATCGAACATCCTGATCGCCGGCGGCACATCTTCCGGCAAAACAACTTTCACCAATGCGCTGCTGGCGGAGACCGCCCTTGCTAATGACCGCGTCGTCATCCTGGAAGATACCCGCGAGCTGACATGCGCTGCGGTAAACGCCGTATCACTCCGCACGCATCGGAACAGCGTAACGCTGACGCAGCTTGTGCGCTCCACGATGCGGCTTCGCCCTGACCGGATTGTCGTCGGCGAGGTGCGCGGCCCCGAAGCGCTCGACCTCCTCAAGGCATGGAATACCGGCCATCCGGGCGGGATCACGACTCTGCATGCAAATTCTGCGGAGGCGGCGCTCGACCGTCTCGAACAATTGGCCGGTGAGGCCGTCAATCTGCCCCCGCGCAAGCTGATCGCCGAAGCGATCGACGTCGTCATCTTCATGGCTCGGCGCGACGGCGCGCGCCGGGTCGAGGAGGCCCTGCGCGTCACCGGCGTCAATGACGACAATTATGTCTTCGCGCCGCTCACCGGCCCCGAACTCATTTGCGAACCCCAAGGAGGTCATCATGGTTCTCAATAACAGCCGTCAAATCCTGTGGCTTGTGCATTCCACCATATTCATTCTGGCGGTCTTCCTGCTTGCCTCACCGGCTCATGCGGCAGGTTCCGGCATGCCCTGGGAAGGTCCGCTCGACCAGATCCTGCAATCGATCGAAGGGCCGGTGGCCCGGATTGCCGCCGTCATTGTCATCATCATGACCGGCCTCGCGCTCGCCTTTGGCGAAACCTCTGGCGGCATGCGCAAGCTGATCCAGATCGTTTTCGGACTCTCCATCGCGTTCGCGGCGACAAGTTTCTTTCTCGCTTTCTTCTCCTTCGGCGGCGGCGCTGTCGTTCTGTAGGCGGAGGGGAGAATGGACGGTTACGAAATCCCGCTGCACCGCTCGCTGACTGAGCCGATCCTGATGGGCGGCGCGCCGCGTTCGGCCGCCATCCTGATCGGCACGCTCGCAGCAGCGCTGGCGCTTGGGTTGCGCCTCTGGATACCGGGCCTGCTGGTCTGGATCTGCGGCCACACCGCAGCGGTATGGGCGGCGAAGGCCGATCCCGATTTCATGGCCGTCGCCATGCGCTCCCTCAGACACAAAGGGCATCTCACATGCTGAACCTCCGGGAATATCAGGAAAAGCCAAAGCTGCTTGCCGATTATCTGCCCTGGGCGTGCCTGCCGGCGCCGGGTGTGATTTTGAACAAGGACGGCTCGTTCCAGAAGACCTATCGCTATCGCGGGCCTGACCTTGAAAGCGCGACGCAGGCCGAGCTGGTGGCCGTCATGGCGCGCGTGAACAATGTGCTGCGCCGCTTCAGCTCCGGCTGGGCTTTGTTCTTCGAAGCGGCGCGACAGGAAGCCCATGATTATCCGCATTCGGATTTTGACGATCCCGCATCCTGGCTTGTCGAGCAGGAGCGGCGCTTGCGGTTTGAAGAATGCGGGGATCAGTTCGAGAGCCGTTATTATCTGACGCTCCTGTGGCTGCCGCCCGCCGACGCGAAAGGCCGCGCCGAGAAGGCATTGATCGAGCGCGCGGAAAAACATGATGCGCAGGGCTGGCGTGACCGGCTCGACGCCTTCGTTTCACAGTGTGACCGCGCCTACGATCTCCTGTCACATGCGCTGCAGGAAATCGCGCCCCTCGATGACGCCGAAACGCTCACCTATCTGCATGATTGCGTCTCGACAAAACGCCATTCTGTGACGCCGCCTGAGATTCCGGTGTTTCTGGACTCCATTCTCGCCGATGAGGATTTTTCCGGCGGGCTGGAGCCGATGATCGGCGATCATCATCTGCGGACGCTGACCATCCTGGGATTTCCGGCTTCGACATTGCCGGGCATCCTCGACGACCTCAATCGTCAGGGCTTCTCCTATCGCTGGGCGACTCGCTTCATCGCCATGGACAAGCATGAAGCGGAAAAAGTGCTGACCCGTCAGCGCCGCCACTGGTTTGCCAAACGCAAGAATATGGGCGCCATCATCCGCGAGGTGATGTTCAATGAACAGGCCGCCCTTGTCGATAATGACGCTGACAATAAGGCGGCGGATGCTGATGCTGCTTTGCAGGAATTGGGCAGTGATCTTGTCTCGTTCGGCTATGTCACCACGACAGTAACCGTAACGAGCGCAGGCCGCGCCGACGTTGATGCGCAATTGCGCGCCGCCGAGCAGGTCATTTCAGCACGCGGCTTCACCGCCATTCGTGAAAGCCTGAACGGGGTCGAAGCCTGGCTCGGCTCCTTACCGGGCCATGTTTACGCGAATGTTCGCCAGCCCGTTCTGCATACGCTCAATCTTGCGCACATGACGCCGCTCTCATCGGTCTGGGCCGGGGAGCTGACCAACAGGCATCTCAACGCACCGGCGCTGATACAAGGGCACACGCATTCCACGACGCCGTTCCGGATCAACCTGCATGTCAACGACGTTGGCCACACGCTGGTTGTCGGCCCGACGGGCGCCGGCAAGTCCGTCCTGTTGGCGCTAATCGCCATGCAATGGCGCCGTTACCCGGATGCGCAGGTCTTTATTTTCGACAAGGGCCGGTCGGCGCGCGCAGCGACCCTCGCCATGGGCGGCGCCCATATCGATCTTGGCGGCGCGTCAAGCCCGTCGCTTCAACCGTTGCGTGATGTGGACAGCGATAGCGGCGCCACGTTTGCCGCCGACTGGCTGGCCGGCCTCGCGGTAAAGGAAGGCGTCGAGATGACGCCGGACAAGAAAGAAGCCCTGTGGTCAGCAATCCAGTCGCTCGCATCGGCGGATATCACGGAGCGCACCCTTACCGGGCTCGTCATGCTGATCCAGCATGACGAGCTGAAAGCCGCGCTTCATCCCTATACGCTGGAAGGCGCGCATGGCCGCCTGCTTGACGCCGACCACGACGACCTGGCGCTGGCGGACACGGTCTGTTTTGAGATGGAAGATTTGATGGGGTCGACTTCCGCGGTCGCCCCGGTCATTACCTATCTGTTTCACCGTCTCGAAGATCGCTTCAATGGACGCCCCACACTGATCATTCTCGATGAGGCGTGGCTCTTCCTGGACGACCCGTTGTTTGCGTCCCGCCTGCGCGAATGGCTGAAAACGTTGCGCAAGAAGAACGTTGCCGTCATCTTCGCGACCCAGTCGCTTTCCGACATTGCGAATTCCTCAATCGCCCCGGCCGTCATCGAGAGCTGTCCGACGCGCATTTTCCTGCCGAATGAACGCGCGGTCGAATCACAGCAAAGCGAAATCTACGAACGCTTCGGGCTGAACCCGCGCCAGATCGAGATCATTTCTCAGTCCACACCGCAGCGGGACTACTACTTTCAGTCATCGCGCGGCGCCCGCGTTTTCGAAATCGGCCTTGGACCCGTCGCGCTCGCCTTTTGCGGCGCATCGAGTCCGAGCGATCAGAAACTCATGGATGAGCTGATCGAAGCAGGCGGTGATTTCGCGTCGGCATTCCTGACAGCGAAGGATCTTGGGTGGGCGGCAGAGCTTCTTGCGCAAGCGCCCTGTGTGAAATCCGCGCCGGTCATGGCGGCGGAATAGGAGGCGATGATGAAACGCTTACTGATGGTATTGGTTTTGGCCGTTGCGCCGGTTGCAGTTTCGCCGCCCGCGCACGCCCAGTTCGGCGGGATTGTCTACGATCCGGCCAATCATTCGCAGAACATCCTCACCGCCGTTCGCTCCCTGCAGGAGATCAATCAGCAGATCCAGCAGCTCGCTCATGAAATCGAGATGCTGGATAACATGGCCAAGGATCTCGAAAACCTGCCATCCTCAATCGCCGATGACATCCGGGATAAGATGCTCACCGTCGATCAGCTGATCAGGGTCGCCGAAGGCATTTCCTACAAGGTTGCGGAAGTCGAAACCGAATATGAGGTGGTGTACCGCGAAACCTACGGGGCCAGTCCGCCGCCGACGCCGGTTATCGTCACCGAAGCCCGCGATGCCTGGAAGCAGTCGCGCTCGGCCTACAAACACGCCCTGCAGGTCCAGGCGCAGGTCGTCACCAATATCCGCGACGACATCGACAAACTGCATAGTCTTGTCGGCGACAGTCAGGGTGCGGTGGGCAATCTCGCCGCGCTGCAGGCGGGCAACCAGATAGCGGCGCTCTCCGCTGAACAGATCATGCAGATACAGACGCTGCTTGCTGCGCAATACCGCGCCGACGCGATGGAACAGTCGCGTGAACTGGCTGAACGCGAGCGCGGCAAGGCCCGGCTCGACCGTTTCCTGAGCGGCGGCTCATCCTATACGCCGGGCGGAGGTTCATAATGGACGATCTCTCCGTTATCGACTCCTTCCTCGCCACCTTCTCACTTTATATCGACAGCGGCTTTGGGCTCCTGTCCGGCGATGTCGCCTATCTGACCTCGTTCCTGATCGCCATCGACATCACGCTCGCAGGTCTGTTCTGGGCGATGTCGGACAACACCAATGTCATCGCGCAGCTCTTGAAGAAGGTGCTCTATGTCGGCTTCTTCGCATTCATCATCGGAAATTTCGCGCTGCTGAGCGGCATCGTTTTCGAGAGTTTTGCCGAACTGGGATTGCGTGCAGGCGGGTCGACCATGACCGCGGCCGACCTGATGCGGCCGGGCTTCATTGCCGCGACCGGCTATGATGCGGCCAAACCCTTGCTGGAGGAAATTGGCGACCTCACGGGACCGATCGCTTTCTTCCATAATTTCGTGACCATCGCGATCCTGTTCTTCGCCTGGGTCATCGTCCTGTTGTCCTTCTTCATCCTAGCGGTGCAGCTCTTCATCACGATCCTGGAGTTCAAGCTGACGACGCTGGCGGGGTTCATCCTTGTGCCCTTCGCGCTCTGGAACAAGACAACCTTCCTCGCAGAACGTGTCCTTGGAAATGTCATTACGTCCGGCATCAAACTCATGGTGCTGGCGATCATTGTCGGGATTGGCTCGACGGCGTTCGGCACGATGGCGTCTTCATTCTCGGCAGGCGACGTCACAATGGAACAGGCGCTTTCCACGACGCTCGCCGCCGTTGCAATCTTTGGGCTTGGGATCTTCGGACCCGGCATCGCCGCCGGCCTGATCACTGGCGCTCCGCAGCTCGGCGCCGGCGCCGCTGTCGGGACGGTTGGCGGCCTTGCCGCCGGCGCCTATGCCGGGGCCGTAGGCGGCCGCGCGGCGGCAGGCGCCGTCGTGGGCGGCGCATCCTCAGCCATCAAAGCCGGAACCTCGCTGGCGGGCGCCACATCGACCAGTTTCAGCCTCGGCAAGATCGCGTCTGGAAAGTCCGGCGTGGCGGGGGCGGCGGCGGGGATGGCGGGAGCCGAATCCCTGAGGACCGCCTATGCGAATGGCGGCGCAAGAGCGTTCGCCGCAACCGGCGGAACATCGTCGGCCGGAACGATTGCGGCTGCCTCAGGCGCCTCCGTTCCGCGTAACGACAACTGGGCAAAGCGATTTCAAGCCCAACAAAATGTCCGCGACGCCGGAGGCCTTGCCGCGCATTCCCTTCGCTCCGCGGACGGGTCATCGGGCGGCGCTGCGCCAGTGCTGAGTGGCAAAGATGACGAGTAGGGGAGGAGGAGAAACAATGAGATTCAAACGATCATCGGTCGCCTATGGCGATACGGCCGCACCTGAAACGCCTTACCAGAAGGCCGGTCAGGTCTGGGATGAGCGCATCGGTTCGGCCCGCGCACAGGCGACAAACTGGCGCTATATGGCTTTCGGATGCCTGGCGCTGGCCGTCGCTTCGTCGGCTGGTCTTGTTTGGCGCTCCCTGCAATCGACGGTCACGCCCTATGTCGTTGAGGTCGATGAACTGGGCGCGGTCCAGGCGGTCGGCCCCGCCACGCTGCGCTACGACGTATCCGACGCTCAGATCGCTCATCATCTGGCGCGCTTCCTAGAAGATGTACGCGGACTTTCTGTCGATCCGGTCGTGGTGCGTCAGAACTGGCTTTCGGCCTATGACTACACCACCGACAAGGGCGCCATGGTTCTCAACGACTATGCGCGCGACAATGATCCCTTCGAAAACGTCGGGCGGCGGTCGCGCACGGTCGATGTCATCAGCGTAGTGCGCGTCTCTGACGACAGCTTTCAGGCGCGCTGGGTTGAGCGCACTTTCGAAAATTCAGCACACACCAAGACCGAGCGTTTCACCGCCCTGATGACGGTCATCCTCGATCCGCCGACCGATGCCGAGACCCTGCGCAAGAACCCGCTCGGCATTTTCATACATGGCCTGAACTGGGGCCAAGATCTCAATACAAGCACATCGATACAGGAGTAGAGTCATGTTCAAAGCCATCCCAGCTATTGCGTTCGTTGCGGCGCTCACAGGCTGCGCCAGCTATCCGGTGGAGCAGGTTTCGGACGATGACTATTTCGAAGCGATCGAAGTGGTCGAAGAAGCCGCGCTCCCGGTCGAGATTGTCGAGACCGTGACGCCGCTGCCGCTGCCGGGGCAAATGAAGGAAACGCCGACGCCCCGCGTGTCGCCGACGTCGTCGTCGTCACCCACCGACGCCATCCGCGAAGGCCGCATCAAGGCGCAGGTCGAACCATCAATCGATGGCTATATGAACGCCGTACAGGTCTACCCTTATACGGAAGGAGCGCTTTATCGCCTGTATTGTGCGCCGGGCCAGGTTTCCGACATCGCACTGCAGCCGGGCGAAGAGCTGATTTCTGTCTCCGCAGGCGATACTGTGCGTTGGGTCGTGGGCGACACCATGTCGGGCGGATCGGACGGCAGCCGTGCGCATGTGCTGGTCAAACCGATTTCGGCGAACCTCTCGACCAATCTGATGATCGCTACAGACCGGCGGACCTATCACCTCGAACTGGAATCAACATCCGGCTCCTACATGGCGGCGCTGTCCTGGCGCTACCCGCAGGATGAGCTGGAATCCCTGCGGACGCGAAACGCCCGCGCCAAGGCCGAAGCGGACCGCACGATCGCGCGCGGACTAACGCTCGCTGATCTGAATTTCGATTATCGCGTCGAAGGCGACCGGCCGGACTGGCGCCCGGTGCGTGTTTTCGACGACGGGCGGCATGTTTTCATCCAGATGCCGGACAACATCGAAACGACCGACGCACCGCCGCTCTTTGTTGTGGGGACAGGTGGCGACGCCCAACTCGTCAATTACAGGGTCCGCGGACAATATTATATTGTCGACCGGCTCTTCGCCCGCGCCGAATTGCGCCATGGCGAGAAGAACCAGACCATCGTCCGGATCGTCAAGGCGGGGCCACGCCGTGCATCACTCTTTGGGGGACGGAGCGATGGCTGAACCGATCCCGTTTGAGGAGCAGGCCGAAGCGCTGAAACTCCGCGCCAAGCCGAAGCCGGTGACGCAGATCAACCGAAAGGTCGTGATTACTGCGGCTTGTATTGGATGCGTCTTGCTCTTCCTGGCCGCTTCCATTGCGCTCGATCCGCCAAAAGTGTCTGGCAAGGATGAGCCGCGCGAGCTTTACAACACGCGAAACAAGCCGACCGCTGATGCTTTGGCCGCATTGCCGGCGTCTTATGATCAGGTCCGGCCCGTTGCCGTCGATGCGCCGGCATTGGGACCGGCATTGTCCGGGGATCTGGGCGCAACCTTTGTCCAGACCGAGCGCGAGCTTGGATTGCAGCCGGACCCAATTGCTGAGCCTGTCTATGATTTCAGGCCTGACCCTGCCTCGGAGGCCGAACGCGCCGAGCGTATCCGCCAGGCGAAGCTCGCGCAGGAAAGTCTCGAATCCCCGGTCTTCTTTCAGGTGCAGGGCGGTCAGCGTTCGGCTCCCGCGCCAAGGGAAACGCCACAGCCGGTCGACCCATTTGCGGCGCTGACCGAAGCGACGGCGGCGTTTGCCGGCGGGGGGGCGTTGCCCGCCGGTCCGGCAAGCCGGGACGCCAATCTGCAGTCCTCCAAAATCGCATTCGCAGCGGATGTGGCGGACGCCTCCATCTACAATTCGTACCGGATTGTCGAGCCGGCCTCTCCCTATCAGGTGATGGCGGGCACGATCATTCCGGCAAGCCTGATTACCGGTTTGAATTCCGATTTGCCGGGGACGATCATCGCGCAGGTGACGCAGCCGGTTTACGACACCGTCTCGGGCGCACATCTGCTGATTCCGCAGGGCGCTCGCCTGATCGGACGTTACGACAGTCAGGTCTCATTCGGCCAGGATCGCGCCCTCGTGGTCTGGGACCGCGTGCTGTTTCCCAATGGCGCCTCCATCCAGATTGATGCACTGCCGGGCGCAGACCAGTCGGGATATGCGGGCCTGTCAGACAAGGTGGACAATCATTGGGGCCGCGTCTTCACGGCCGCTGGCCTTGCTTCGCTCCTGGGCATCGGCACCGAGCTTGCGGTCGATAGCAATGACGAGATTGCCAACGCCGTCCGGGACAGTTTTCAGGATACGGCCAATCAGGCTGGCCAGCGTGTTGTCGACCGGAATCTCAATATCCAACCTACACTGAAGGTTAGGCCAGGCTGGCCGCTGCGTGTGATCGTCACCCGCGATCTCATCCTTCGTCCGTATGAATAAAGGAATGCCTCATGTCTCTGAGACTCGGAAAGCTGCCTGACCGGACGCCGGTCAAACTCACCATCGCCGTCGATCCGGATCTTCATGCGGCGCTGACAGATTATGCTGCGATCTATGAGCGATCCTACGGCTCCAAGGAACGCATCGAAGATCTCGCTCCCTTCATGCTGGACGGATTTCTGAACGCAGACGCTGCGTTCAAACGCGCCCGGAAACAACTTCACCAAGAGGAGAACTAGCAATGGCGACCATCGGCACGTTTTCGAAAACCGAAGACAGCTTTGTCGGGACGATCAGGACGATGACGATCAACGTCAAAGCCAAGATCGTGCCGAACAAGGACAAATCGAAGGAGTCCGCGCCTGACTATCGTGTCTATGCAGGCGGCGCCGAACTTGGCGCAGGCTGGATGGAAGAGGGCAAGGACGGCGCGAAGCGTTATCTGGCGCTGAAGCTCGATGATCCGAGTTTCGCCGGGCCGATCCGGGCGGCCTTCTTCGAGAATGCCGAGGAGGGGACCGGAGTCATGGTCTGGTCTCGGTGAGTCCTTCATTGTCGATCATGTATCGAGCATATCCCACTCGTCGCCCAGCACCCATCTGAGCGCAGACAGTTTGCCGTTGATCATGCCCCATTCGAAGTCATCCCAAGGACCGATATTGTCTTCGCCAAGCTCGTCCTCAGTTCTCTTGGCGGCGGCGAGTGCGCCTTCCCATGTCGAATCCAGGATTTGATCCGCTCGGTATGTCGTCCGATCGTACTCAGCCTCCGGCACAATCTTGATTTTTCCTTTGTCGATAGCGACCCGCCTGTTCCAATGGCGATTGTACCAGACTTGCAGATAGAGAAAGTGTTCCGCGTCGACAATTTCGGACAATCGTCGGGATTCATCCCAGCCTTGAAATTCAAGATCGTGATTGGGAAGAAGATCCTCGTCAATCGAGGCAAGAAGGTCCGGCAGCGACAGCCAATAAGTGGATTTTTCATCCGAGAAAAGATCAGCCAGATCGGGATGTGGTTGGCGGCGGTCGGTGTTCACTGCGCTGAAATCTCGATAATTGTGCGTGACCAGTGCGAACTGATTCTTCTTGCCAGTGTCACCGCCGATAAGATCGGCATATGCCTCAATGATCAGGGCGTCGGGGGCGGAGTTCTTGTCCCGGTGAAACGGCGCGCGTTTGGTCAAAGCGCGGGTCGTTACACGCATCATTTGCTGCTCGGTTTGCGGAGAGGCAGGAGCCGCAGCTAGTAAGGCTTCAATCCTCTCAATGACGCGTGTGACATCTTGCGAGTCGACTTTGATCCTCCGATCAACTTCCGATAGCGCGCCTAATGCGGCTTCCTTGTCAGGATCATCGGATAACGCTTGGACGGCCTGTCGAACTAATTGGAAATGAGATCTAAGGCTTTGTTGAGCGGCGCCAAGAACACGGATTTTGTTTCGCTCAAACTCCGTGCGGACAATATCGGGGACTGCCAGAACGACATCGCCGCCCTTGGTCAATTCTTCGAGCGCCGTAACAACAGGTAGGTTACGTGCGTCTTTCGCCAAGTCGAGCCAGACACTGGTATCGATCAGAATATGATAAGTCATAGGAAAATTCTCTCCAGTCGCCACTAATCATATAGCCGTTCTTGCCGAAACGCTGGGCTTTTCCTTTTTATCAAACCCCGTTTCAATAGGCGCCATGGATAATCCATATTGGTCATCGGAAAATCGCGCCCATCATGTGAATCGTGATGCGATCAGAGCTATCTGTTTTGATCTTCTCAACGTGTTCGGCGGGTCGAAAACGCTTGCCGACGAAATGATGGCTCTTGAAGCCGAAGCCATTGAGCTTGGCGAAGCCATTGATCTCGCAGCCTCCAGGCTTTGGGCGCTTCAGACCGAATTCGCCGAACGCGCAATATCAGAACGCCTGCTTCAGCTTGCGCTCCTTACGCGAACCTATGACGACATCCTGCGTAACTCATCGTCTGCGCAAGCCTATGGCGCTCACGCCAATGCAACACGGGGGCTGGATGAAATTGGCCATCTGGAAGGCCGCGACTTTGATCTTCGCGAGGCCTGCAACAAGATTGTACATGCTCTAATTATTCGCCCCCTATACGAAGACGTTGATCCATATGTGGTTGAAGGGCAGGGGGAGGTTCAACGCTTCTGGTATTTGACTGGAGAGATCGAACTCTCGGGCCGATGGCGGAACGCCGACTGGGAGGCGGTTTTACATGTGCAACCCTTTGTGGAGACTGTCCTTGACCGGATTGAATTTGGCGATCCACCGGCACCTGGCGATCAGGTCGAATAAGTAGTTTTGCCGCTAATGATCCGGCGGCGCTCAGCTCGAATGCGATCTTGAGCGGCCCGAATGCGTTCCTCTTCGGGGTGAATATACCGCATATACATCTGCACCGTCTTGTGTCCCGTCATGGTCATGCCGGTTCGCACATTGCTGACTGCGTTGGCAATGTCGGTTGCGGCGCGATGTCGGACATGGTGTGTGCCGCAATGCGCGACCCCTGCGAGAACGAGAATGCGTTTCCAGCCGCTTGAGTAATAGGTTTCTCTACTGAGCGGGCGGTCCTGATCGGTTACAGCCGGGCAGACAAAGGGGGACTTGTCGCGAGAGGGCGCTTCTTGAAGCAATTCGATGGTGGGGGCGTCCATGAATTTCTCCATGCCGCCGGTCTTACTGTCCGGCCAGCGAATGAGACGCCGTTCGAAATCCACCCATGACCATTCAAGCAGCAGGATTTCATTGATGCGCGCGGCAAATGCAAACTGCAGGCGACAGGCGAGAAGATAGACTGGCTCCATCAGACGTTCGGCCTCGGCCTTCTCCATCGCGTCAAAGATAGCCTTTACTTCGCTATCGGTGAGGAGCCGTGTTTTGGGCTGTGTCTTGAACATTTTCACGAGCCGGCACGGGTTGGTGCCTTCCTCCCGCAGGCCCCAAAGCTCGGCGCAATTGAACATCTTCTTGAGCATGGCGAGGGTGCGGTTAGCCTGCGTCGGCGCGTAAGCATTGTCTTTCATGAACTTGATGATGTCAGACCGGCTGACTTCAGTGACGGCCTTCGCGCCGAGGTTAGGCAGAACCCGTTGGGCGATCTGCTGGCGATACCCTTTGGTCGTACTCGGCTTGTTGAAGAGCTCAGAGTGATCACGGATGAACCGTTCGCAAAGATCGGCAACAGACAGGGACTGCCGGATGTCCTGTCGCTTGGCGCTTGGGTCCTCGCCAGCGCGGACTTCCTGGAGCCAGGACCGGGCGATGTCGCGGGCTTCCTGCACCTTGAACACGATGGCGTCGCCAATCTTCGGCTTGCGGCGTTTACGTCGAAGCGTCGTATAGGCGAGATAGTACGTCTTCGCGCCGTTCGGCGTGACCTTGAGAAGGAATCCCTTCACTTCGGTATCGCGCAGTTCGTAGGTTGTTGATTTCGGTTTTGCGTTCTCGACAACTGTCTTGGTAAGTTTGGCGACGGGCATATCAGGCACCCTCCGCGCATGACGGATTTCGCATCTCTTGTGTCGAAAAAACGGACGACTTTCGGGGTGTTTGTTGGGGGCCAAAAAGGCCGGAAAACCCCCGAAATGGATGCAAAATGACTGAGCGCATGCTCAAAATATCGCATGTCGCAAGCCGTTGATATATATTAGAATTTCGCAAAGCATGCACTCCTTTCGCACCTGTTGCAAAAGGTATTTTGGCACGCTTAAAATCCCCATCCTTCGGGAGTGTGGGTTCGAGTCCCACAGCGCGCACCACCCCGTTTTCCCGGTTTATTTTTTCAAAGCCTGATCTCCGCACGTTTGGCCCGGCTGCAGGCGGCTGTTTGGACGTTCTTTTTGTGGTTACCGGCCGGTTTACCAAAAACTCTTTTAGGCGCAGGGGCTTGTGACCGGAAAAACACAAGCAGGTCCGTATCGCTTCAGCCTGAAACAGAACTGTTTCGATGTGGCACAAAAGCCGCGCCTGATTCGGATTCGGCCGTTTCAAGAGGGCGGGTTCATGCGCAATCCGCATGATTACTATATAGTTACTCGGGGAACTCAGCGGGGTGGCACGCCATATGTAGTGTGTCGTTCAACCTGAAGGATTGAGTTTCATGATCCGCACGCTCATCGCATCCGCCGTCATCGCCCTGGCGCCGCTGCCGGCGCTGGCAGGCCCAGAGGCCGAGGCGCTGATTGCAGGCGCTGCGGCCGACATTTCCGATCCGGTGAAAGGCGAAGAAGCCTTTACCCGTTCGATCGATATCGCCGCCGTCGCCCGCTTCGCCCTCGGAAAGCACGCCCGCCGTGTCAGTGCAGACGAACAAGCCCGCTTCACCGAGGCGCTCAGCGTGTTCCTGTCAGACACGTTCCGGGATAATGCCGACAAGTTCCAGGAAGCCGAAATCGTTGTGCTTGGGTCCAAGGACCGCAGCGCGACCGACTCCATCGTCGCAACCCGGGTCACGCCAAAGGGCGAAGACCCGATGACCGTGCGCTGGCGCGTGATCGAGCGGAACGGCGAATGGCGCGTCGTGGACGTCGAAGTGCTCGGCCTGTGGCTGGCCATCGAACAGCGCGCCCAGATCAGCGCGATCCTTGATCGTCCCCGCGCCACGATTGATGACGCCATTGCGGCGCTGTCCTGACTTTGATTTAGTCTGTGTAAAAATTAAAAGCCGTCCGGTGCGTCCGGACGGCTTTTGCTTGTTTCCAGTCGGCTTCGGCCGGGATCAGGCTTTCAGCCAGGCCGGGCGGACATAGTCTTCCCCGAGATCATGGGCGACAGCCTCATGCGCGATCTTGCCGGCGTCGACCGTCAGGCCGTTGGCGAGGTGCGGGTTCACATTGATCGCCTCACGCGCGCCGAGGTTCGCAATCTGCATCACGAAGGGCAGGGTGGCGTTGTTCAGGGCGTAGGTGGATGTGCGCGGCACGGCGCCCGGCATGTTGGCCACGCAATAGTGCAGCACGCCGTCGACCTCATAGATCGGGTCTTCGTGCGTGGTGGCGTGGCTGGTCTCGAAACAGCCGCCCTGGTCGATCGCGATATCGACGAGCACGGCGCCCGGCTTCATGGTCTTCAGCTGCGCTTTCGTGACCAGTTTCGGGGCGGCCGCGCCGGGGATCAGCACGGCGCCGATAACAAGATCGGCTTCCTTGATGGCTTCGGCGAGGGAATGGGCCGTGGAGTACATCGTCTTCAGGCTGCCGCGAAATTCACTGTCGAGCTCGTCGAGGCGGCGATTGTTGCGGTCGAACACGGTCACGTCTGCGCGCATGCCGACCGCGATCTCTGCCGCGTGGGTGCCGGAGACACCGCCGCCGATGATGACGACTTTGGAGGGCATGACCCCCGGCACGCCGCCCAGCAGGATGCCGCGGCCACGCTTGGTGCGCATCAGGGCCCAGGCCGCGACCTGCATCGACATGCGGCCGGCCACCTGGCTCATCGGGCGCAGCAGCGGCAGGCCGCCCTGCGCATCGGTGACGGTCTCATAGGCGATAGCGAGGCAGCCTGACTTTTTGAGGCCTTCGGCCTGCACGGGGTCCGGCGCGAGGTGGAGATAGGTGAAGAGCGTGTGCTCCGGCGTGAGGCGCGCGGTCTCTTCCGGCTGCGGTTCTTTCACCTTCACAATCAGTTCGGCGTCTTTGAAAACGGCGTCTGCGTCTGGCAGGATCTTGCCGCCGACCCTGGTGTAATCCTCATTTGGGAAACCGGACCCGAGGCCTGCGCCATCCTGAATGACGACCACGTGGCCAGCCCGGACCAGCTCGCCAACGCTTTCCGGTGTCAGGCCGACACGAGATTCCTGTTTCTTGATTTCTGTTGGAACACCAATGCGCATTTCAGCCTCCTGAGGGGAATGATGGTGTCTATAGACCTCATTCTACGCAATTTCCAGCCCACACTTCCTCCGGGCGTCAGGCGCGCGTCAGGCGGCCTTGTCGAGGTCCGGCTCCGCGGGATCGAGGTCGTCATCATCCTCGTCAGACTTGGCTTCGCCAATCGCGAAGCGTTCGGTTTCGTAGCTGATCCAGGCGCTGACCTTTTCTTCAGGCACGCCAAGCGCGTTCAGCATATCGATCACCATTTCGATGCCGCGCGGTTCGCCCATCGCGAAATGGGTGCGGATGCCGAGATTCGAAAACCGCTCCATGTCCTCGCCATTGTCGACGGTGACAAAACGTTTGAGATCTGGGAATCGCCGCTTCACGACCGGTGTCACTTCAAGCGAGACTTCGTAGCGCGGAATGCCGAGCACCATGGCACGGGCCTGGTTGCCGCCGATCGCCTCGATCAGCTTGTGGTTCGACGCGTCGCCGAATGAGACGCGGTATCCGTCCGCAACAGCAGACAGAAGCCGGTCCGGGTCGAACTCCGTCGCAAGATAGGGGATGCCGTGATCTTCCAGTGCGTCGACGGCGAGGCGGCCGGTCTGCGTCATGCCAACGATGATGACCGGGCGGTCGAGCAGCGGAGTGCTGGCCGGCGCCGCCTCCGTTCGGGACTGGGTCCGGCGCACGATCTCGCGGGAGAGGCGCGCGCCGAGGTCCGCCCAGACCGGCGCGATGGCCAGCGACAGCGCAACGGCGGCGACCACGCTGCTCATCAGCGGGCCGGGCATGCCGGTGACGATGGCGCCGAGCGACAGCACGACGAGCGTAAATTCCGACCCTTGCGCCAGCAGGAAGGCCATCTGCGTTGCGCCCGGCACGCTCCAGCCATTGAGACGCGCGGCGGCAAAGCCCAGCGCGGTCTTGAAGCCGATCAGGCCGCCGGCGGCCAGCAGGACCAGCGGCAGGTTGCGGAGGAGGGCAGGCACGTCGATGGACAGGCCCACGCTGATGAAGAAGAAGGAGAGGAGCAGGCTGCGGAAAGGGGCCATCTCGGTCTGCACTTCGTGGCGGTAGGGCGTGCCGGACACGGCGAGGCCGGCCAGGAAGGCGCCAAGCGTCAGCGACAGGCCGCTCATGGCCGTTGCGCAGGCGGCGGCCAGCACGAACAGCAGGGTAAAGGCCGTGAAGGCTTCCTCGTTGCGGATCGCCACCAGCGTGCGGAAGATCGGATTGATCAGGAACTTGCCGGCCAGCACCGCGGCATAGAAGGCGAGCCCCGCCTGCACCAGCGAGAGGGCCAAGGAGCCAATCAGCGGCAGGTCGGCCCCGGCAAGGAGGTGGGTGGAGATGACGCCCGCAAGGCCGGAGGCGCCGGTTTCCGCGCCGCCCAGCGATGTGGCGTAGATCATCAGGAAGATCGCCACCATGTCCTGGAAGATCAGGACATGCGTGGCGGCGCGCCCGATGGGGCAGGAATTCTGTTCCCGCTCTGTCAGGATACGGGCAACAACGGCCGTGGAGGACAGGCCAAGGCTGAGCCCGACGGCCAGCGCAATTGGCCAGGCGATCCCGATCATCCAGAGCGCACCGGCGCTCATCAGGCCGGTCAGCATCAGGTGTGCCGGGGCAAGGCCCAGCAGGTCCCGCCGGCTTTCCTTCAGCTCGCGCATGGAGACATGCATGCCGATGTCGAACAACAGGAACACAACGCCGAGTTCAGCAAGCAGGTGCGTGGCCGAACTTTCGTGAATCAGGTCCAGACCGTATTGCCCGATCAGTATGCCAACAATGAGGTAGCCGACGATGGGGCTCAGCCGCGCGGCTTTCGTCACCAGTGCGGATGCCGCGCCGAAACCCAGCAGCGTGATCGCCGGGACGAGCGCATCCACAGCTTGCACAGGGGTGAACTCGGCTGCCACGCAATCGTCTCCTTCTGGCCAATCTGGTTTTGGGGTACCCCCGTTATGCTACAGATAGGAAGGGAATGGGGTAAAACAAAGGCCGCCAGTTCCGGCGGGAACCAGCGGCCTTCACCTTGCTGCGCGTGGAGGAGGGCATGATCCCCGCGCAGTTGGAGCAATTCGAAGCCTTAGAGGGACTTCGCCAGTGTCAGGACAACGCGCTCGTCAGAGACGCCGACACCGTCCACATCCGTATCCCAGTAACGCACGTCGACATCGATGCCGATCGGCAGGGAGTAGGTGCCGCCGAGCGACCAGTTGGTGTAGTCGCCGCCAGCATCGAAGCTGTAATTGCCGACCGTTGCATCCATCGAGAAGTTGTCGGTGAAGGAGTAACCGGCAGACCCTTCGACATAGATGTTCTCATTGTCCGGATCCCAGTACACGGCGCCGCCGACGGATACGCCGCCGGTGAATGTGTAGCCGAGCGCACCCTGCAGTTCGACGAAGTCGTAGTCTGCTTCTTCCGTGTCCGGATAGGCGTAGTAGATGAAGCCGACGTCCCAGCTGATCCCGCTTTCAGTCTCCCCCGCGAGACCTCCATACAGGTCCAGTTCCAGGTTGGCGTCTTCCGGCTCGTCGCCGAAATCAACGTTCGACGCCCAGGTGCCGGCGTAGAACATGCCATTGGAGTAATCGAAGCCGCCCTGGATGGCGAAATCTTCGTTGGACTGCGAAACCCCGCGCCAGACATAGTCAGTCGTCAGCGCGACATTGCCCGACCATTCGCCTTCCGCATAGGCGCCGCCGGCTGCGGCGGCGAGTGCTGCGAGGGCGACCCCCGCCCGTGTAAACTTGGATACCATTTTGAACTTCCCCGTTCTTGATAAGCGCGCTTCGTTGAGCGCCGGGGTCAGATTGCCGCGCCTTTGTGCAGCGGCGGACTGAAAAAGAAGTTATCCGGGTACCGAGTTAAGGATCGCCGCTGAATTGAGCAGACTTGAGGCAGTGCTGCCTCGAATTTGGGCGTCACGAATGCGTTAGCGAGCCACCAAAGGCGCGTAACCGAGATGCATTCCAGCATCCACAAGCAGCGTTTCGCCGGTCACATGCCGACTCGCATCCGTGCAGAAGAAAACGGCCGAATCTGCAATATCATCGGGGCCACTGGCCACATTGAGCGGGACTGACGCGGCGACACCCGCCTCCATTTTCCGGTACTGTTCCTCACCCATCTGATCCTTGAACCAGCGCGTGCCGATGAATCCCGGACAGATTGCGTTAACCCTGATCGCCGGGGCGAGTGCCCGGGCCAAAGACAGCGTCATCGTGTTGAAAGCGCCTTTGGAGGCAGCATAGGCGACCGAAGAGCCGACCCCGGTGACGCCTGCAATGGAGGACACGTTCAGCACTGCGGCCGCCCGGCCCGTTTCCTCATGGCATTTCACCAGAAGCGACTTGCAGGCCTGCATCATCAGGAAAGGGCCTGCGACGTTGACGGCGTAGATGTCCAGAAAATCCTGCCGGGAGAGGGCATCAAGGTCCGCATGATCGCGGGCGTGACGGGTGATTCCCGCATTATTGACCAGAATATCCAGCCGGCCCCAGGTGCTGGCGGCATCCGCAAGGGCCTTGCAGCCTTCTTCGGTGGAGACATCCGCCTGCACCAGCCGGGCCTGCGCGCCGGCAGCCTGGCAATCGGAAACAGTCTGTTCGGCATCGGTGACGGACTTGGTGCAGTTGATGATCACATCGGCACCGCGCTCGGCCAGCCGCAGGGCAATCGAACGTCCAAGCCCGGTGGCCGACCCTGTGACGATCGCCTTGCGCCCTGCGAGATCCTTGCTGTCTGCCATGTCCGGCCTCCCTGCCTGTTTTAGTGTGTCTTCTGCTGTGACTGCGCTTGTGGCGGCAGATTTTCGCTCCGTCAACGAAAGCTAAATGGCTGTTGGGTAAACAGGCGTGTAATTATGGAGGCTCAGGACATGATCCTGTTCCAGAATCTGGCTGTGGCGACAGTCATGGTCGCTATCACGTTCTCGATTCACTTTGCCGGGCTGGTCGGCCTGACAGCCCTGTTGCGCCAGCGGGGGCGGGAATTCCGGCGCCGGACGTCGAAAATGGGCGAAACCCTGGGCCAGGGGATTGGTATCCTGATCGTCGTGTTCAGCCTGTTTGCGCTGCATTCGTTGCAGATCTGGCTCTATGCCTTCGCCTATCTTTTCCTGGGTGAACTGCACCAGATCGAAACGGCGGTCTATTTCTCCACCTCGACCTTCACCACCGTCGGCTTTGGCGACGTGATCCTGTCGCACAAATGGCGGATGCTGGGCGTGGCGGAATCCATGAACGGCTTCCTGCTGATCAGCTGGTCGACCGCCTTCCTTGTCTCCCTGACAGCCCGCGTGCGGGCATTCGAAGCCAAGATCGAGGGTCTGGACGACTAGGTGTTCGCTGGCAGTTTCATCAGCTTCGCTGCGCCGACCGCCAGGCCCACAAGGACAATCCCGCCAACCAGCAGCGTCCACGGGTGGGCGCCGAACGTTTCGAAATACTGCGTATAAGCGTGGATCGCGAGGAAAACGGTCGATGTCACCGACAGGAAACCGCCATTCCGGCTGCGCGCCATAATCGCGACCAGCAGGACGGGCCAACCGATGGAAAACACGGCTTCAGGCACATGTGTGGTGGCCGCGCGCCAGGTTTCCCAGTCGGTCTCATCGGAATAACGGTAGGCCGGGCCGAGGTCGTCGCCCCAGAGCGAACCGACCCAGAAGGCGAAATTGACAAGGAAGAAGGCTGTGCGGGCAGCGACGCTGGCCAGATTCTTCCAGGTTTCGGCGATCCGGCTGCGCAGCGCGTAGAGACCAGCCGTCAACGCGCCGAACACGGCGATTGTCATGATCGGCTCTTCGACGAACAGGCCGTAACAGGCATGCCAGTAGCCGGTACCGGTGCCGAAGACGGCGCCGAAGGCCAGGACGGACAGGACCATAAGGAACGCCGAACGGAACCAGACGGCCCCGGCGCCCAGCAACATGGTGATGAGCAGGGCCGGCATTGTTGTGTCGGGGGCGTCTTCATATTGCCAGCCGATCCAGCCGGCGAGGCCCAGAACCCCCATCAGCGCCAGACCCGCTGATAGCACCTTCAGAGACGCGCCGGGCGCGAACCGGCGAGTGATTTCGGCTGCGGCAACGGCCACGATGGCTAGCAGCAGACCTGTCGTAGCGTCAGGCACAAGGGCAATTGTCCCCGCCGCCACGGCCAGCGCGCCCATGATCAGGGACAGGTTCACGAACAGGCCGAACCGGGAATCCGGCAAGGCGTGCGCCGCAATCAGCTGGGCCATTTCGGCATCAATCAGGCCCGCGGCCTGTAATTGCTGCGGATCAATCCGGATCGTAGCCATGGCGGCTCCCTTTTCAATAGTGAGCGTTCACTAACATAAATCGCTGCAATTCTCAAGGCCTTTTGTCGCTCCGTCATGTGTGGACAAGTTCCGGTGTGCGGCGTAACTGCGGCAAGCTGTAAGTTTCAACAGGCCTGCCGGGGTAGAGATGTTCAAGAAGATCCTGATTGCAAACCGGGGCGAAATCGCCGTCCGTGTCATCAAGACTTGCCGCCGTTTGGGCGTGCAGACGGTGGTCGTCTATTCAGACGCCGATGCTGGCTCCATGGCGGTCGAAATGGCGGACGAAGCCGTTCATATCGGACCGTCCCCGGCCGCGGAATCCTACCTGGTTGCCGACAAGATCATCGAGGCCGTGAAGGCCACCGGCGCTGAAGCGATCCATCCGGGCTTCGGCTTCCTGTCCGAGAACCCCGGCTTTGCTAAGCGCCTCGAAGAAGAGGGGATCGGCTGGATCGGCCCGAACGCCTTCGCCATTGATGCGATGGGCGACAAGATCAGCTCCAAGAAACTCGCTGCCGAAGCCGGCGTGAGCACGGTGCCGGGCCATATGGGCCTGATCGAGGACACGAAAGAGGCCGTGAAGATCTCCAAGGACATCGGCTATCCGGTCATGATCAAGGCCTCGGCCGGCGGCGGCGGCAAGGGCATCCGCGTCGCCTATAATGACAAGGAAGTCGAAGAGGGCTTCCCGGCCGTGAAGGCGGAGGCGAAATCCTCCTTTGGCGACGACCGCGTCTTCATCGAGAAATTCATCCTCGAGCCGCGCCACATCGAGATCCAGGTGCTGGGCGACAAGCACGGCAACTGCATTTACCTGAATGAGCGCGAGTGCTCGATCCAGCGCCGGAACCAGAAGGTTATCGAGGAAGCGCCGTCGCCGCTGCTTGATCCGGAAACCCGCAAGAAGATGGGCGAACAGGCTGTCGCCCTTGCCAAGGCTGTGAACTATGACAGCGCCGGCACCGTTGAGTTCGTTGCGTCCGGCAAGGACAAGGGCTTCTACTTCCTTGAAATGAACACCCGCCTGCAGGTGGAGCACCCGGTCACCGAAATGATCACCGGCGTCGACCTCGTGGAGCAGATGCTCCGCGTCGCTTATGGCGAAAAGCTGAAGCTCAAGCAGTCGGATATCGGCATCAATGGCTGGGCAGTCGAAAGCCGTGTGTATGCAGAAGATCCGTATCGCAACTTCCTGCCGTCTATCGGCCGCCTGAAGCGCTTCCACCCGCCGGGTGAGGGTAAGCTGGGCGAAGGCGAAGTGCGCATGGACAGCGGCGTCCGCGAAGGCGACGAGATTTCCATGTTCTACGACCCGATGATCGCCAAGCTGATCACCTGGGGCAAGGACCGCGACACGGCCCTCGATGTCCATGGGGAAGCACTGGACCGGTTCCACATCGAAGGCATTCAGGACAACATCCCGTTCATCGCCGCCGTGATGGACGAGAAGCGATTCCGCTCTGGCAACATCACCACGGCCTATATCAAGGACGAGTTCCCGGACGGCTTTGACGGTGTGCCGCCGACGAAGGCGCAGGAAACCCAGCTGGTCTGTGCTGCTGCCTATGTACACGGCTTCCTGTCCCGCCGCGCGGCGCTGACGTCCGGCCGCATGGCGCCGGTGCCGGAAGCGCGCCGCGAGTGGATCGTCATTCTTGGCGACAAGCAATATCCCGTCACGCTGGATCTCGGCGGTGACGGCGATGCAGAAATCTCCATCAATGGCGGCAAGCCGCACGCGCTGGTTACCGACTGGGTGCCCGGCCAGCACCTCGTCGAAGGCACGCTGGACGGCAAGGCATTCGCCGTGAAGTTTGCGGACCGGACCGAAGGCTATGTCTTCCGTCATCGCGGTGTGTCTCTGCGTGCGCTGGTCTGCACGCCGCAGATCGCCGAGCTCCATGCCCGCCTGCCTGAGAAACCGAAGCCTGACACGTCGAAGTTGATTATTTCGCCAATGCCCGGCCTGGTTGTGTCTATCGATGTGGAGCTCGATCAGGAAGTGCAGGAAGGCGAAGCTGTCTGCGTCGTCGAAGCCATGAAAATGCAGAATATTATCAGGGCTGAAGCAACCGGAACGGTCAAAGCGATCAACGTGGCGGCGGGCGACAGCGTCGCGGCCGACGAAATTATGGTCGAGTTCTCCTAAATCGGGGGCGAATTAACCTCCCAATAATCAAATTGCCGCGCTATCCTGCCGCAGGGATGCCCGGGCTGGCCTAGATTGCCGCCCGGCAAGTCCTGCGAGGGGAGGGCAGATTTCCCCTGTATCTAAAGATCATATCGGGGACCGGCAATGGAACTTCTTTTCAGTCCGAATGGACGCATCGACCAGCCCACCTATTGGCGGGCCGTCCTGATCCTGTTCGGCATCAGCGCGGTGCTGACGGTCGTTTCGGCCTATGTGTCGCCGTTCCTGGGCTTTGCGAGCATCATCTTCATCTGGCCGTGGATCGCCGTACACGTGAAACGCTTCCACGATGCCGGCAAGACCGGCTGGCTGACACTGGCCATGATCGTGCTCGGCATCGTCGTTTCCGCCGTCGCCAGTTTTATCCTGCCGGGCCTGTTCGGCGTGGATGTCGCCTCCATGCAGCGCGAGATGGAAGAGAACATGGAGGATTATCTCTCCTCCAATGATCCGGGTGCGGCGATGGCTTACGTCATGCAGGAATCCAAGCGGATGTCCCAGGCGCAGCTGCTGCCATCGATCCTGTCCACCGGCATTGTAACGGGTGTGGTCGGTTTTGTGATGAGCCTGTTCAAGACCGACCCGAACGACAACCAGTACGGCCCGGGTCCGGGCGGTGCAGCCACCAGTTTCAGTTAGTCAGTAGAGTTCTGCCGGCCCTTGGCGGGCGGCACCGAGTCAGAATGATCAACCGTACGGGTGCTTCAGAGGGGGGGCCCGGCAACACAAGGAGACCTGAAATGGTCAGCTTTCCCGACGCAGTAAAAATGTTCTTTGCACGTTATGTCGACTTCCAGGGACGCTCGATGCGTTCGGAATACTGGTGGGTCTACCTGTTCAACCTCATCATCGGCATCGTCTGGGCGGTCCTGTTCTTCGGTCTGGGCGGCATCAATATGCGCACCGAGGAAGTCTCGCCGATCGGCTTCATCCTGATCGCGCTGATCGCCATCTATGGTCTCGCCATTGTCATTCCCAGCATCGCACTCTTTGTGCGTCGCCTGCACGACATCAACCAGACTGGCTGGATCTATCTCGGCCTTGTCGTTGCCAGCGTGATCCCGGTGGTCGGCTTTATCGCTTCCATCGCCATGATCGTCATCGCTTGTATCCCGGGCACCAAGGGCCCGAACAAGTATGGTCCGGATCCGGCGAACCCGACCGCTGGCGCTGCTGACACGTTCGTCTGATCGCGGCTTTCGCCTCGATCCCGGCCGCGGCCGGACGTAACCTTCCGAGCCGGGCCCTTTCGTGGTCCGGCTCTTTATTGTGCGGGTTTCTCTTGCGTAAATTTATCGTTTATTGATAAGAACGCGCCAGACGACCCGACCTGACGACAGGAGAATTACAAGTTATGGACATTTCCCATGTCCTGCTGAACCCGAGAGGCCGGATCGGCTCGCGCGACTTCCTGCGTGGCCTGATCCTGCTGACGGGTGCCGGAACGGTCATCCAGGTCCTGACAGTCGTTGCCTCTATCGGTGTGGCGATCCTGCAATATCCGATGTTGTGGGCCTATTTCTGCGTTTTCGGAAAACGGCTGCACGATGCCGGACAGACGGCCTGGTTCAACCTGCTGTTCCTGTTCGGGTTCGTCGTGGCGTCATCCATCCTGAACGCGGTGCTGCTGCCGGTCCTGTCACCCGGAATGATGCCACTGATGACCCAGATCCAGGAGATCGGGCTGAAGGACGGTTTCGGCGGCATGTTGCAGGCCCAGCAGGAGCATGCCCTGCAGATCGCCCGCGGCACCGCCCTGACAACGCTCGCCAGTTTTCTGCTCACCAGCGCCGGCCTCGCCCTGGTCGGTGCCCGCCTGCCATCCGATCCGGATGCCAACGCGCACGGACCGGCAACCGGCCGCTCTGACGCCCCCTGACTCCCCGCGCAAGGAACCTGCCCACGCATGAAACCCTACTATCCCGACGCGATTGATCCGCACCGTCCCTGGATCAAGGATGCCCGTGACAACCCCCATGACATGAATTGGGGACAGGTCCTGTTCAATCCGCTCGGCTCCAGCCCGAAGCTGCATTTCACGCGCGCGTGGACCTTGATGTTTATGGGACGGCTCCTGTTGTTCATCGTGCCGGTGTTCGCCGTTTTTGTTGCGTCGCTCGCCGGGGCGAATTTGAGTGGTCTCTGGAAGCCGGTCGAAGCCCTGGTTCTTCCGATCCCGGAACTGCTGCTGCCGTTCTTTGTGTTCACGCTAGTGACGGAGCTGACCTCCTGGGTCGCGCATGTGCGCCGCTTCAACGAGGCACATAAATCCCCGATCTGGGCGATGATCGTCCTGCTGCCCCTGATGCTCGGTCTGGTAGGCTTCTATCTGGGTGCTCAGGGCGGCATCAAGAAGTACGAGGAAATGCATGCACCGAAGCCTGCCGTGACGGCTGAAGCCCCTGCCAGGGAAAGCGCCGCGGCTGCGAATACCGAGGCGAAGCCACAACAGCAGCAACAGCGCCGCCGGCCTGGTCCGCCGCCAAGCGAGCGGGACATGGCGGCCAGCAGCGGGTTCGGCTTTGCCACGATGCTCTGGGTGCCTACCTCTTTCCTTGTGATGTTGTGGTCGCTGCTCTATGTCGCCCGCATTCCGAATGGAGGCGTCGGCCGGTTCCGGACCGGCAGCGACATCGCACAGGGTGAGGAAGAGCTACCGCCGGCTTACGCGGCGGGCTGAAGCGGGCAGGGCACCGGCACGAGCTGGCTGCCGAACACCGTCTCGAACGCGTCGCGCAGGGCGATGTCGGCGTCCGCCATCGCGGCCGGGATGCCGAGGTCGGCGAGACTCGTCACGCCATAGCGCGGATCGGCGATGCCGCAGGGCGTGATGCCGGTGAAGTGCTCAAGGTCCGGTTCCACATTCAGGCTGATGCCGTGGAAGCTGACCCAGCGCTTCAGCCGGATGCCGATGGCGGCGATCTTGTCCTCGCGCTGCGGACCGCCAGCCTGCGTCCGGTCGACCCAGACACCGATACGGCCGTCGCGGGGGCCGGCTTCGATGTTGAAACTCTGCAGCGCCGTGATGATCCACTTTTCCAGGTTCTGGACGAAGGCGCGCACATCCTTGCCGCGTTTGCCGACATCCAGCATCACATAGGCCACCCGCTGGCCGGGGCCGTGATAGGTGTATTGCCCGCCGCGTCCGGCATCGAAAACCGGGAAGCGGGACGGATCCCGAAGGTCGTCCAGCTTCGCTGAAGTGCCCGCCGTATAAAGCGGCGGATGCTCCAGGAACCAGACAAGTTCCGGCGCACTGTCATCATGAATTGCCCGCGCCCGCGCCTCCATGAAGGCCAGTGCATCTTCGTACGGAACCGGCCGATCAGACACGGCCCATTGGACAGGAGGAAAATTGTGCATCACGCCCCGCATATAGGGTGTATTCGGGGCTTCACAAAGCGGCAGGTGGGCCTTATACGGCGCCTTCGCCTCGAATGAGACAAGTGCGGTCGTGGCGGAATTGGTAGACGCGCAGCGTTGAGGTCGCTGTGGGGCAACCCGTGGAGGTTCGAGTCCTCTCGACCGCACCATTCATTCGCGATTGGCGCTCCGCGCCAAAAAATCGATCAAGGATCGATTTTCGCGAATGAATGAATCCATTGATGTTTCCCGCTTCACTGCGTTCCGCGATGTAACAGGCTCAAGGCTGCTCGATCACCCAATTCGATCCGGTGGACCAATTTGAGTGATCGAATGAATCTTCGCGGTATGCTCCCTCACTCCACTGAAGCCACCTTGAACTGCCCGAGCGCTTCCTCGGCAGGCGCGAATCCCGGCTTGAGGGCAGCACTGGTGTAGAAGTCCCGATAGGCTTCCTCGGTCTCTTCTAGCGCCCAGTAGGCCAGCGCGCGGTTGTAGTAGGCGATGTGCTGGTTTTCCGGCGATACGGCATCGATGTCCGCCAGTGCAGCAACCGCTTCTTCCGGCCGTCCGAGCCGGATCAGCGTAGCCGCCAGGCTGACCGACACGTCGCCGCGCTTCGGGCCGAGGTCGGAGGCTTCCTTCAGGCGGGTGAGTGCGGGCTCGAAGTCGCCGAGACGCAGGCTGACGATCCCGGAATTGGCGAGCGTGGCTGTCTTGTCCGCAAGCGTCAGGGAATCGTCCTTGAGGGCGTCCTCACAGATCCGTTTCAGTTCCGGAGAGGCTGCGCCGGGGATCGCCACGCCATCGGCGCAGGCTTCGGCGGGAGCAGGTCCATTGTAATAGATGTCCGGGGCGGCAAAAGCGGGGTCGGCGGCAAAGCCGAGAGCGAGCAGGCCGGCGGTGATGTTTCGGGAGGAGAACATGGGGTGTGCCTTTCAGCGGCTATTTTAGTGTATATGCACGATACCGGCTGAGCCGGAGCGTGCGGTGAAAGATCCCGTCCGGCCGAGGAAAGCCGGACGGGGTGAGAGTGAGGCCGGCATACGGAGGTGTCTGAAAGGGTGATGCCGAACCTGTAAGTAGTGTATATGCACTATATTGAGTTTTCCAGATATGGCCTCTAAAGCGTGACCATAGTAAAACTAGGCGTGATTGGACTTCTTTTTAAAAGACTGCATATACACGGTATGATGCCCGGGAAGATCGACTCAGATGAACTCCTGTCCGAAGTGACGGGGACGTGCGTGGCGGGCCGCGTGCTACGCGCAGCACGCCTGATCACCCGTCATTATGACGATGCGCTGCGCCCGACCGGGTTGACCATCACCCAGTTTGGCCTGCTGCATGTGATAGGCCGGTACGAGCCGGACTCGATTTCGCGCGTGGCCGAATTGATGAATCTGGACCGGACGTCCCTGTCCCGGAACCTGAAGCCGCTGGAAAAGGCGGGCTACGTCCACCGCGGCAATGAAGGGACGGGCCGCAAGCGCCGCGTCCTGCTTACCACGCTCGGCCTCAAGAAACTGGAGGAAGCGCGGCCCTACTGGAAGGCCGCTCAGGCAAAGATGGAGGCTGTGCTGGGCGACACCCATCTCGGTAATCTGACAGAGGCCTTGCGGGAAGTCCGCCCGGACGTGCTGTCGGCCTGACCCGAAACAAACTGTCCGCATTGGCGACGTTGCGACAGGTCTTGTCCTCTGCTGACCTGACCGGCAGATACGCCGCGAGAGATCCAGTGCAGAGGTAACCCATGTCCTATCCCGATCAGGCTTTGGCCGAGGAAATCGGCGAGCGCGTCGAACGCTTCGTCCGCGAAACCGTCGCCAGCTATGAGCGTGACCCGCGTCTGGAGGATCATGGCCCTTCGGAGGACCTGGTCCGGGAACTCCGCGCCATGGCCCGCGAGGCCGGCGTGATGACGCCGCACATCCTGCCTGACCACACGCACCTCACCCAGCGGGGCACGGCACACGTGCTGAAGAAGTCCGGCCTGTCGCCCCTCGGTCCGGTCGCTTGCAACACCGGCGCGCCGGATGAAGGCAACATGTTCCTGTTGGGCAAGGTGGCCACCGACGCCCAGCGTGCCCGTTTTCTCGACAAGCTGCTGACCGGTGAAGCGCGCTCGGCTTTCTTCATGACCGAGCCGTCGGCCGACAATGGCGCCGGGTCCGACCCGTCCATGATGAAGACCGTCTGCGTGCAGGATGGCGACGCGTGGGTGATCAACGGCCACAAGACCTACATCACCGGGGCGGAAGGCGCCTCCGTCGGTATCGTCATGGCGAAGGCGGAAGAGGGGGCCTGCATGTTCCTCGTCGACCTGCCGCACCCCGCCATCAAGATCGTCCGCCTGCTGGATACGATCGACTCCTCGATGCCCGGCGGCCATGCCGAAATCCGCATCGAGAATTTACGCGTCCCGGCGAGCGACATGCTGGGCAATCCCGGCGAAGGCTTTCGCTATGCGCAGATCCGTCTGGCCCCGGCGCGCCTGTCGCACTGCATGCGCTGGCACGGCGTCGCAACGCGTGCCCACGAAATTGCCACCACTTATGCCTGCCGCCGTCGGGCGTTCGGCAAGCTGCTGGTCGATCATGAAGGCGTCGGTTTCATGCTGGCCGAGAACCAGATCGACCTGAAACAGGCCGAGCTGATGATCGACTGGTGCGCCGACGCACTGGATGCCGGCGAGAACGGCAATGTCGAAAGCTCGATGGCGAAGGTTGCGGTGTCTGAGGCACTGTTCCGCGTGGCCGACCGCTGTGTGCAGGTCATGGGCGCCATGGGCGTGACCCGTGACACGATCGTGGAGCAATTGTTCCGCGAGGTCCGCGCCTTCCGCATCTATGACGGGCCGACCGAAGTGCACAAATGGTCGCTCGCCAAGAAAATCAAAAAGGCAGAACTCAGCCGGTCTGCCTGACGCCCTCTTGCCGCGGCGCAGCAACAGCGGCAAGACAGGCGCCATGACCGATGTGTCCACGCCTCCCAATCCGGCGCCAGAGCCGCCGAATGTCGATCCGGATCTGCTGGACGACCTCATCGACGCCATCGATGAGAAGGATACGCGCTGGCTGGCGCGGACACTGCAGCGTATGCACCCGGCCGACGCGGCCGACCTGCTGGAAGCACTACCATTCGACACCTTCTCTGAAGCGGTCGAACTGCTCGGTGGGGAGCTGCCCTCCGACATCCTGATCGAACTGCGCGATTCCTATCGCGAAGAGGCTGTCGACGTCCTGCCGGACACCGCCGTTGCGAGCGCCCTCGACGAACTCGATTCCGATGATGCAACCGTCATCCTGGAAGACCTTGAGGACGAGCGCCGCGAACGCATCCTCGAGGACCTGGAGCCGTTCGACCGGGCCCAGCTGGAACGCGGCTTGGCCTATGAAGAGGAATCGGCCGGCCGTCTCATGCAGACGGAATTCGTGGCCGTGCCGGAATACTGGACCGTCGGCCACGCCATCGACCATGCCCGCGAGCTCGGCGAGGAGCTGCCGGAAGTCTTCTACGAGATCTATGTCATCGACCCGGCCTACCGGCTGCAGGGAATCGTCCAGCTGGCGACGCTGATGCGCACGCCGCGCGAGGTACAGCTTTCCGACATCATGACCGATCCGCTGTCGGACATACGCACTGACATGGATCAGGAAGAAGTGGCCTTCCAGTTCCAGAAATACTCGCTGGCGTCTGCGCCGGTGAAGGACACTGCCGGGCGCCTCGTCGGGATGATCACGGTCGACGACATGGTCGACGTTATCCAGGAAGAGGCCGAGGAAGACCTGTTCTCGCTGCTCAACGTCAGCTCCGCTGACGGCGCAGACTCCGTCGTCGATACAGTGCGCGCGCGGGCGCCGTGGCTGGCTGTGAATCTCGTCACGGCGTTCATCGCTTCCGGTATTATCTCGCTGTTCGAAGGTACGCTGAACCAGGTCGTCCAGCTGGCGATCCTGATGCCAGTCGTCGCAGCGCTGGGCGGGAATGCCGGCAGCCAGGGCCTTGTGGTGGCCGTGCGCGCCATCGCCGAACGCCAGCTGGAAGGCGATGCCGTGCGCCGGGCCATCCTGCGGGAAGCGCTGAGCGGGGTGGTGAACGGCCTGCTGTTCGCCGTGGGCGTCGGACTGGTGGCGCTTGTCTGGTTCCACGATGTGGAACTGTCGATTGTATTGGGGATCGCCATGCTGGCGACGTTCCTGTGGGCGGCCTTCTCGGGCATCCTCGTGCCGCTCGGACTCAAGAAGCTGGGCGCCGACCCGGCGGTGGCCTCCTCGGTCTTCGTGTTGACGCTGACAGATGTGATGGCATTTTTCTCCTTCCTGGGGCTGGCGACACTGGTTCTGCTCTGACGTCCTGCAAAGGCGACGGACTCCCGCCTCAGGGGAAAAGGCGCGCTATTTGCACGGGTGCGGCATAGAAAAACACCAACTGTTTCAATACGGGAGCCACGTCTCTTGGCCCTGCCAATTCGCACGTCTGGAGCCGGGGTCGAGCTTATCAAGAGCTTCGAGGGCTTCCGCGCGCGCGCAACCCGCCTGCCGGATGGCACCTGGATCGTCGGATACGGACACACAGCCGGGGCCCGCGAAGGCCTGCGGGTCACCCGCGCGGACGCTGAACTCGTCCTGCGCCACCATGACCTGAAGCCGATTGAAACGCTGATCGGCGAGTCCGTCCTGACACCGCTGACCCAGAACGAATTTGATGCTCTGGTCTCCTTTGCGTTCAATATCGGGCCAAAGGCCTTTCTCGAATCCAATGTGCTGGCGCTGCTGAACAGCGGCGAGCGCCTGCAGGCCGCCGAAGGCATGTCGGCCTGGCGCAAAGGCCGGGTCGATGGCGAAGTCCGCGTGGTGGATGCGCTGGTGCGCCGGCGTGCGGCCGAGAAAGCCCTGTTCCTGGAACACCCATCGGGCCGTATCCCGGTGCCCGGCGCGCTGTTGCGCCCGCAATTCGACCCGGGCGCCGCACTGGCCATGTCCCGCGAGCGGGCCGTGGTGATCGAAGCCCGTACCGAAGATGGCCGCACATCTGCTGCACCTCCGAGACCTGTCTCCGAATCCGCAGCGCAAGCCGCTGCCCGCGCCGTGGGCGAGCGTATGACGAAACTGCTCGGCGACGAAGCGGAACGCACGGCGTCTCCGGAAGCCACCGACACGAGTGTGCCTACGGCCGACGAGATTACCCGCGCCGTCTCCGCTCTGGCAGAGCCGGACGGGGTAGGGGAAGAGCTCCCGGACGATACCGTGATCGAAGCCCGCCCGGCCCCTGCCGCGCCGCCGCGCCATCCGGCAAGGCCCGCGCCGGCTCGCCCTGTGCCCGTGCCGTCAGAAGGCCGCCGGGAAATCCTGCGTCCGCCGGCGCTTCCGCCATCGCGCAGCAATGGCCTTAATGGCGACATCAGCGTCATGCGCTGGCTGCCTTATGCGCTGCTGTCCGGGCTGGGCCTGTGGGGTGTGTTCGAAGGTGTGCGCCGTACGGCCCTGCCGGCTGCCCAGCGCTTTCCGGCCGGTGAAGGCGAGGCCTTTGTCGGGCCGCTTCTGGCCTTTGGCTCGGCCCTCCTGAGCGTGCTGGCCATCTACTATCTCTATCGCGCGATCACCCGGCAGGATTGACTGCTGACAGGCCGGGAACGGCCTGCTAGTCAGTCGCCATGATTGCGAACACATATCCCACCTTGAACTTCGACCTCGGCGAAACCGCCGACATGATCCGTGAAACCGTGGCAAGTTTTGCCCAGAACGAGATCGCGCCCCGCGCCGCCGAGATCGACCGGACGGACACGTTTCCACGTGACCTTTTGCCCAAGATGGGCGAGCTCGGCCTGCTTGGCATTACGGTTGAAGAGGAATGGGGCGGCACCGGCCTCGGCTATCTCGAGCATGTCGTCGCGATGGAGGAAATCTCCCGCGCGTCCGCGTCCGTCGGCCTCTCCTATGGTGCCCATTCGAACCTCTGCGTGAACCAGATCCGCCGCTGGGCCTCTGACGCCCAGAAGGCGCGCTACCTGCCGAAACTGATGACCGGCGAGCACCTCGGCTCCCTCGCCATGAGTGAGAGCGGGGCAGGGTCAGATGTCGTCTCGATGAAGCTGCGCGCAGACAAGAAGGGCGACCGTTATGTGCTGAACGGCACCAAGATGTGGATCACCAATGCGCCGGATGCAGATGTCCTCGTGGTCTATGCCAAGACGGAGCCTGAGGCTGGCTCGAAAGGCATCACCGCCTTCCTGATCGAGCGGGACATGAAAGGCTTTTCCGTCGCGCAGAAGCTCGACAAGCTGGGTATGCGCGGCTCGGAGACGGGTGAGCTTGTCTTCGAGGATTGCGAAGTGCCGGAAGAGAACATCATGGGGCCGCTGAATGGCGGTGTCCGTGTGCTGATGAGCGGGCTCGACTACGAACGCGCCGTGCTGTCGGCCGGGCCGACCGGCATCATGCAGGCCTGCATGGACGTCGTGATCCCCTACATTCACGACCGCAAACAGTTCGGCCAGTCGATCGGCGAGTTCCAGCTGATCCAGGGCAAGGTCGCAGACATGTATGTCCAGATGAACGCGGCCAAGGCCTATGTCTACGCCGTCGCCAAATCCTGCGACCGGGGCGAGACCACCCGCAAGGATGCCGCTGGCGCGATCCTCTATGCGGCTGAGACGGCAACGAAACTCGCGCTCGATGCGATCCAGATCCTCGGCGGGAATGGCTATATCAACGAATATCCGACCGGCCGCTTGCTGCGCGACGCGAAGCTTTACGAGATCGGGGCAGGGACGTCCGAGATCCGCCGCTGGCTGATCGGACGGGAGCTGTTCGGCGAAACCGCATGAGCCTGAAGATCCGCCTGGCGACGTCTGACGACGCCGGATGGATCGCCGGCATCTACGCGCTCTATGTGCGTGAAACGGTCATTTCGTTCGAGATGGAGCCACCTTCTGCGGAAGAGATGGCTCAGCGTATTGAATCCACACTGAAGACCTACCCCTGGCTCGTTGGGGAAGAAGGCGGCACGCCGCTTGGATATGCCTATGCCTCCCAGCACAGGGCGCGGGCGGCCTATCGCTGGTCCTGCGATGTCAGCGTCTATGTCGCGCCGGACGCCCAGCGCAAAGGCGCCGGGATGCAGCTCTATGTCCGTCTGCTGGACATGCTGGAAGGGCAGGGCTTCCGGAACGCCTTTGCCGGGATCGCCCTGCCGAATGACGCCAGCATTGCGCTGCATGAGCGTCTCGGCTTCACGCATCTCGGGACTTACCGGGATGTCGGCTACAAGCTTGGCGCCTGGCACGATGTCGGCTGGTGGCAGAAAATCCTGACCGACGCGCCCGGAATACCGGGCGATCCCGTGGCGCTGCCGGAATTCTTGAAGCGATAGAGAGCCGCCCCGTCAGGCCCGTGCGCGGCGTTCCTCGAATTCGGTTGGAACGCTCAGCACCTGTCCGATCACCGTGACGAGCGACCGCTCATCAATCGGCTTGGCGACGTAACCGTCAAAGCCTTTGGCGAGATACTTTTCCCGGTCGCCGCGCATGGAGTCCGCGGTCAGGGCAATGACCGGCACGACGCGGTTCAGGCTGGCGGAATTGCGCAGGCGCTTGAAGGCTTCCGCGCCATCGAGGCCCGGCATGTGAATGTCCATCAGGACGATGTCAAACGGTTCGTAATCAAGCGCTTCGAGCGCTTCGTTGCCGTCCCCGGCTTCCGATACGACGAGGCCATAATGCTCAAGGAAGGTACGCGCGACCCGGCGGTTGATGCCATTGTCGTCCACGACCAGAGCGCGGCGGCCGCCAAGGCCGACCTGTTTGGTCTGCGGCGCAGCAGGCTTCGGCAGCACGGCTTCGTGCAGATGGACCACTTCGCCGGCTTCCGCTTCGAACTTCAGGGTAAAGACAGATCCGCGGCCAGGTTCGCTGACAACCGTAACGTCGCCGCCCATCATCCGGGCCAGTTTCCGTGTGATCGGCAGGCCGAGGCCGGTGCCGCCAAAGCGGCGCGTTGTGGACCCGTCGGCTTGCGAGAAGCTTTCAAAGACACGGTCCATTTTCTCTGCCGGGATACCGCAACCGGAGTCGGACACGTGAACGATCACGCGCGTATGTCCGTTCTCGGTTGGTTCACAGGTGACCACGACTATCACTTCACCTTTTTCCGTGAATTTGATGGCATTGGAAACAAGGTTGCCGACACATTGGCGCACACGCACGGGGTCGAACTTCATTCGGGACGGCACGCTTGGGTCGATGAACAACTGGAGCTGGATGCCCTTTTCCTCAGCCGTTGCTGCATGCAGCTTGATCATGCGGCTCAACTTGTGGCGCAAGTCTCCGTTCACCGGCGTGACTTCCAGTTTGCCGGCTTCGATTTTCGACAGGTCCAGAATGTCGTTAAGGATCGACATCAGCGTCTTGCCGGAATCGAGGATCGTGGCGACCTGCTCGCGCTGGTCCGGCGTCAGGCTGGTGTGCGCCAGAACCTGCGTCATACCGAGCACGCCATTCAGCGGCGTACGGATTTCATGGCTCATATTGGCCAGGAATTCGGATTTCAGCCGGGTCGCCTGTTCGGCGCGGTGCAGGGCATCGCGCAGTTCGTGCCCCTGACGGCGTTCCTCGCGGATATCGCGGACATAGGTGATGAAGACGCGTTCGCCTTTTTTGCCCCAGCGGGCGCTGGTGAGCGACAGTTCCACCTGGTTGGTGCCGCCGGACTTTGTCGGCGTCTCAGCCTGGGTGACGTGACGCAGGACTTCGCCGCTGGCGAGTTTCATCGCCAGCTCGGGGTCCGGCTCATAGGTTTCATCACCCGTTAGGATGCCAACATCCTGGCCGATGAGTTCCTCTTCGGAATATTCGGACATTTCACAAAGCGCACGGTTCACATAGGTGATTCGTCCGGCGGCATCGTTGAGGATAATGCCATGCAGGGCATGATCACACGCCGTTTTAGCGAGCTCATACAAGCGTACCGCTTCGTCCCGTTCTTCGGCGATATCCGTGATTTCGTGAGAAACAGACAGCGCGCGGCGTTCGCCATCGCGCTCGACCGGGATGATTGTCGTCTTCATGATCTTGCCGAGCATCCTGGCTGCCCGGCCTTTGGCGGTCGTGAAGGTGCGCGACTCTCCGGTCTCGATCACATGGGTGACCGCGCGGACCATTTCGGTATCTTTGTACGCCGGGTCGAATTCGAAGATGCGCATCCCGATAATGCTTTTACCGTCAGGCAGGATCGACTCATTCATGAGCCGATTGGAAGCGGTCCATTGAAGATCAATCAGCTTTCCGGATTCATCACGAACGGCGGCAGTCTCGCAAATGACCACCGGCAACATATCCCAAAGCGCCATATCCATGCGCAGCATCTCCCATCCTCCCCCTTCAGCCCTGACGGAAGCTGCCCGAATATGCTTAATACTGTATTGAAAATTACAGGTTTGTCAGAACCGCCGTTTCCGGCCGGATGGGTGACGCCAGACGAGCTTGATCCAGCGCGAGCAGGGCGGCCTGATAGCCGGACTCGACGCTGACGTCGTAGTTTTCCCAGTCGCGCAGCTCGGTTTCCGCCAGTTCCGGCAGGATCAGCACGTCCGTTATGTCCCGCCCGAACTGGGTATCGGCCCGGATCGTCGCCGCTCGCATGAGGACGCCGGCGATCGGCGGCGGATTGGAGAATCCATGCCGCGCGACCCAGCGGAAAAAGCCTGCGGGCTTTTCAAATTCGTCGATCTTCAGCCCCTCTGGCTGGCGTGTCACATCGGAACCGATGACAAAACCGCGATGCATGTCCCGCATCACATCGACCGGGAAATTGTTCAGCACGGCGCCATCGACCAGCAGTTCGTTGCCATCGACAACCGGCGGCAGGATTCCCGGAAGGGAGATCGTGGCACGCAACGCATCGCGCAGGAGGCCCGTCCGGTGAATGCGCTGCGTCCCGGTCATCAAATTCGTGGATGTGGCGAAGAAGGGCAGCTCCAGGTCGCCGATCTCCACGTCTCCGAAATGCTCCTTCAGGCGGGCATTCACGCGCACGCCTTTGACCATGCCGACCACGGGCAGTGTATAGTCGCCCAGTGGATTGCTCTCGACGAAGGCCTTGCGGATGCGCATGTCGATCTCGGCATCGTCCCAGCCCATGGCCACACAGGCGGCGATCACCGCGCCCATGGAAGCCCCGCCGACAAAGTCTATCGGGATACCGCGGTCGCGCATCGCCCGCACCACGCCGATATGCGAATAGGCGCGCGCGCCGCCGCCGGAGAGTATCAGCCCAACCGATACACCCGCCATGACCCGGGCGAGCCGGTCACAATTTGCGCCTTCCATGCCCTGCCAGTGGAACAGGCGGCTCGCGCCCGCCGCTTCCAGCCATTCGACCGGCTTGCAGGCGCGGCGATTGTCTCCCGGGTGCAGTAGCAGCACGTCGACCAGTTTCAGTTCGCGGGCAGGGGAGTCATCTTCCGGCATCAGCGGATTGGACGGCTTGGCATCGGCTCGGCCGACCACCCAGATCCGGTCTGCCTGGCGCACGGAGAGGCGGTACCAGCGCGTATCGCCGATGGTCGAGATCAGGATCACCACGTCATGGCGTTGTTCCAGGTCGTCGAAGAAGGCAGCGGGCTTGTCCTCGCCCATGCGCTCGCCCACGACGATGGCGGTCTTGCCGAGGGCCTCGACGCTTGCCTTCAGCGCTTTGGCACGCAATTCGAGGTCGATGGTCGGCGAGGTCGCCACCAGCGTGAAGACTTTCGGGGCGGCGCTGACATTGCGCTGTCCCTCCCGACCGACCCGGCGCAGGATGATGCGGATCATGTGCTCCAGCAGTTCCGGCTCGGACTTGACCAGTTGCCGCCAGCCTTCGCGCGAGAAGCCCACAACTTCGGAATCGCGCAGCGCATACACCGAACTCGTATGGGGTGCGTTATTGGGGGCGCCGTCTCCGTCGAGGTCAACGCCGCCCAGGAACAGCGCCATCTCGCCCACCGGCTCGCCGGGGCGGATATGGCCGACAAATTCGGTCTGCCCGTTGGGGTTCGCCCGGAAAGCGCCAAGTGCGCCCGACAGGACGAAATAGATCATGTCGGCCGGTTCGTTGCGCAGGAACAGCGTCCCGCCCGCCGGCACGCAAAACCATGAGGCTTCGCGCCCGGCCGCTTTCATCGCCTTGGCCGGCACATCCTTGAGGAAGGCAATCGCCTTCAGGGATGTCGTAATATCCAGCTTCATATTCCTGAACATGCGCATCGACTGCGGTCTTTCCTAGAGGGCTTTTTCGCCAGTCTGGTAAAAACCGGTGACACACGCGTGACACCTGACCCAGAGGCAGTTAAGCCTGCCAAAAACTTCTGAAGGGAGGCTGAATGCCCGTCCTGAAATCCAGTCTCGACGTGGCTGGCCCGCGCTTTGCCGCGAACAAGGCCTCCATGGAACGCCTGCTCGATGAGTTGCGCGAGCACACCTCCAAAGCCGCGCTTGGCGGACCTGAAGCCTCGCGCCAGCGCCATGTCGGCCGGGGCAAGCTTCTCCCGCGCGATCGGGTCGAACGCCTTCTGGATCCCGGCAGCGCCTTCCTTGAGGTTGGCGCGCTGGCCGCCCACGGCATGTATGACAATGAAGCGCCCGCCGCCGGGATCATCACGGGCGTTGGCCGGGTCGAAGGCCGGGAATGCCTGATCGTCTGCAACGATCCGACCGTGAAGGGCGGCGCCTACTTCCCCGTCACGGTGAAGAAGCATTTGCGGGCCCAGGAAATCGCGCTCGAAAACCATTTGCCCTGCATCTACCTTGTCGACAGCGGCGGGGCAAACCTGCCCCACCAGTCGGAAGTCTTTCCGGACCGGGAACATTTCGGCCGCATTTTCTACAATCAGGCGCAGATGAGCGCGAAGGGCATCCCCCAGATCGCCTCCGTCATGGGCAGCTGCACGGCAGGCGGCGCCTATGTGCCGGCCATGTCGGACGAGACGGTCATCGTCCGCAAGCAGGGCACGATCTTCCTCGGCGGCCCGCCCCTGGTGAAGGCCGCGACGGGGGAGGTGATCTCGGCAGAAGACCTCGGCGGCGCTGATGTGCATGCCCGCCGCTCCGGTGTGGCCGACCATTATGCCGCTCACGACTCCCACGCACTCGCCATCGTACGCTCCATCGTCCGTACACTCGCAAAGCCGAAACCCCAGCCCTTCGACCTGACCGAGCCAGCCGAACCGCTCTACGATCCGGCAGAGCTACACGGCCTCGTCCCGCAGGATGTACGCGAGCCCTATGATGCCCGCGAAGTCATCGCCCGTCTTGTCGATGGCTCCGAATTCCATGAGTTCAAGAAACTCTATGGCGAAACGCTCGTTTGCGGCTTCGCCCGGCTCTACGGCATGCCGGTCGCCATCCTCGCCAATAACGGCATCCTGTTCTCGGAGAGCGCACAGAAAGCGGCGCACTTCATCGAACTGGCAGACCAGCGCCGCATCCCGCTCGTCTTCCTCCAGAACATTACCGGCTTCATGGTCGGCTCGAAATACGAGGCCGGCGGCATCGCCAAGGACGGCGCCAAGATGGTGACCGCCGTTGCCACAGCCAGCGTGCCGAAATTCACCGTCGTCACCGGCGGCAGCTTCGGGGCAGGGAATTACGGCATGTGCGGCCGGGCCTATTCCCCACGCTTCCTCTTCATGTGGCCGAACGCCCGCATCTCCGTCATGGGCGGCGAACAGGCGGCCTCCGTGCTGGCAACGGTCAAGCGCGACGGCATCGAGCGCAAGGGCGGGGAATGGCCTGCAGACGAGGAAGAAGCCTTCAAGCAGCCGATCCGCGACCTCTATGAGACCGAAGGTTCGCCCTATTATTCCACCGCGCGCCTTTGGGACGACGGCATTATCGACCCGGCGGACACGCGCCGCGTGCTGGGCCTCGCCCTCTCGGCCAGCCTCAATGCGCCATTCCCCGATCGCGGCTTCGGCGTCTTCCGGATGTAAGGATCGAAAATAGGGACGTTTGCGGATTGCGCAGCGTCGCAGGTCTGACATCTTCCTGGCGTACGATCCGGCAGAAAGAAGGACACGCCCATGACCACGAAATCGATCTGCATTATCAACGGCCATCCGGATAATGACCCGAAACACCTGATCCATGAGCTGTGCGCCGCCTATGCTGATGGCGCGGAAAGTGCGGGCCATACGGTCACCCGGATCGATGTCGCTGCACTCGACATACCATTGCTGCGGTCCGCGGAGGAGTTCGAGACTCCGCCGCCCGAGCCCATTTTGACAGAACGTGAGAAGATTGCTGCGGCCGAGCATTTGCTGATCGCTTTCCCGCTCTGGATGGGCAGCATGCCGGCCATGCTGAAGGCGTTCCTGGAACAGGCAGCACGCGGCGAATTCTTCCTTGGGCAGAGCGATAATGGCTGGCCTGCCCAGATGATGAAGGGCAAGTCGGCCCGCGTGCTCGTCTCCATGGGGATGCCCGGCCTCGTCTACCGGTTCGGCATGGATGCCGGGGCGCTGAAGGCGCTGGAGCGTGGCTTGCTTGGCCTTTCGGGCTTCCACCCGCTTCATCACACGATCATCGGCGGGGCGGGGGAGCTTGGCGACGAAGGTTTCCGGTCGTGGGAAACCTTCTGCCGCAAGATCGGCGCCGAGGGAGTCTGATCCGTAGACGGTGTCCGTCCATTAAAATCACGTTGTGAAACCGATCATTAAAATCGTGTCGTGAACCCCTTTTCACGCAACATGAACGGCTCCCTGGCGTAGGCTCCTCGTGTCGCAGGTGATGAGGCGGCGCAGCACCAAAGGAGAGACGTCATGCAACGCACCCCATTCCTTGTGGTCGCCGCCTTTGCCACGGCCCTGATGGGCCATGCCGGGGAGATGCCGGACTTTTCCGGTCTCGATACCGATGCAGATGGCCGCCTCAGCGAAGCGGAATTCGTTTCCTGGAAGACGTCCCGAGGCCGGGCCACCGAAGCCGAGGCTGTCGCGAAGTTTTCGAAATTCGACGCCGATGCAGATGGCTATGTGCTGGAGGCCGAATACAATGCCGCAATCGACGCCTGGCGCGCCGGGCCCAAGCTGTTGATCCCCGAAAACGGCATTGACGATGAACAGGAACCGGACGGTAAAACGAGCTGAGCTTGAGCACTGTCCGACGACGGCCTCCCGCGCGCGGCGGGGGGCCGTCGGCTTTTTGGGGTATCCCCTGCGGCGGAACACCGGTTGCCGTGAGCGCGTCAGCGGTCCAAAAGACTCTCAGAAATTCAACGCGAGGGCCCCATGCGCGATTCCAATTACGATCTCATCAAATTCCAGGCCACCGAAGAGGGCCTCGCTGTCGTCACCATCAACCGGCCTGACGTGCACAATGCCTTCAACATGGAGCTGATCGCCGAGCTGACCGACGCGTTCAAGACGATCGCCGACCAGCCCACGATCCGCATGATGATCCTGCGCGGCAATGGCCACACCTTCAGCGCCGGGGCCGATCTCAACTGGATGAAGCGCGCCGCCACGCACACGAAGGACGACAATGTCCGCGATGCAGTGAACCTCGCCGAGATGCTGCAGTCGCTCTACGAGATGCCGCAGATGACGCTGGCCATGGTGCAGGGTGCGGCCATGGGCGGCGGGGCAGGGCTGGTGGCAGCCTGTGACGTGGCCGTTGCCATGTCGAACACCAAGTTCCGCTTTTCCGAAGTCCGCCTTGGTCTAACGCCGGCAACGATCAGCCCCTATGTGATCGACGCCATCGGCCCGCGCTGGGCCCGCGCACTGTTCACGACGGCCGAAAGCTTCGACGCCGCCTTCGCCGAGAAGATCGGCCTCGTCCAGTATGTCGTCGAAACGATGGAAGAGATGACGAAGATGGAAGAGCACCTCGCCAATCTCGTTTTCTCGGCGGCGCCGGGCGCCGTGGCCGATGCGAAGCGACTCGTCGCCGATGTCACCGGCCAGATCATCGACCGCGATCTTGGCCATGAGACGGCCAAGCGCATCGCGGCGCGGCGTGTGTCTGACGAGGGTAAGGAAGGCATCGCCGCCTTCCTCGAAAAGCGGCGCCCGACCTGGGTGCGCTAGGGCCTGGCGCCTCAGCCGCCGGTCGATTTGAGCCAGCTGCCCACAGGTATACCGATATCGGACAAAAGGTGCAGGGTCGCCTGAACGGGGTTTATTCCGGTCAGCTGTTCGATCGGACCCTGGAAGACATAGATCAGCACGCCAAACATGATCAGATAGATCAGGAACTGCATCAGCGACTTCAGCAGGAAGGCGCCCGCGCTACCCGCAACGAGGCCAACGCCGCCAAGGATCAAGGCGCCGGCAAGAGGCGTCAATTCACTGACGTCTGCGGCTTGTGTGTAGCCGATATAGCCGCCGACAGCGGCTCCCACGAGGCCGGCGAGGCTGCTTACCCGGACGCCAGATGCATAGGCCATATGAATTCCCTCCGATTCAGGTTGTTAACCCTACAAGCGCTTTACCCCCGCGCAAGAGGCCGCGACCGCCCGAACCCGGTCAGGCCCGGGCCGGGAAGGGTCACCAACCGGCCCGAAACCCGCCTTGAATCAATGTAAAAGCCAGACAATGCCCGCGCCCCCAGCCTTCGGCCCGAAGCCGCCCAATGCCGTCCAGCGGCGCCTGCATGCCGGGCGCGAAGCCTTGCGGGAGAGGTGGGTGAGGGGGCCGTGGAGCCTCGCCGCCTTCGAATTCGTCAGTTTCGGCATCAAGCAGGGCTGGGCCTGCCTGTTCGGCGGGGCGATGCTGGGATTCCTGCTGGCGACCTTCCTCTGGTACCCGGAGAGCGCACCAGTCTCGCGCTACGATTTTCTGGTGATCGGCGCGGTGGTGATCCAGATACTGATGCTCTGGACGGGGCTGGAGACGCTGGAAGAGGCAAAGGTCATCCTCGTCTTCCACATCACCGGCACGATCATGGAATTGTTCAAGACGGCCCATGGCAGCTGGATCTATCCGGAGGAAAGCGTCCTCAGGATCGGGGCCGTTCCACTGTTCACCGGTTTCATGTACGCCGCCGTCGGCTCCTATCTGGCGCGGGTGTGGCGCATCTTCGAGTTCCGCTTCGAACGCCTCCCGCCGCTCTGGATCCAGGGCCTGCTCGCGGCAGCGATCTATGTGAATTTCTTCGCCCATCACTGGCTGCCGGATGTCCGGATCGCCCTGTTCGCGGGTACGGTGATGGTTTACGGGCCCTGCCTCGTCTGGTTTCGGCCGGACCGGTTTCACCGGCCGATGCCGCTGGTCATCGGCTTCCTGCTCGTCGCCCTCTTCATCTGGTTTGCGGAGAACATCGGCACCTTCGCCCGGGCCTGGACCTATCCAGGCCAGGAGGATGGCTGGCACCCGGTCTCTTTATCCAAGCTCGGATCGTGGTATCTGCTGATGATCATCAGTTTCGTTCTGGTCGCCGCCGTTCATCGCAGCGGGCACCGGGACACCGGAGGGCCCGGACATGAAAATCGAGAAGCTTCTCGTCGCGAATAGGGGCGAGATCGCGTGCCGCATCTTTGCCACTTGCCGTGACCTCGGCATCGCTACCGTCGCCGTCTATTCCGACGCCGATGCGCGCGCCAAGCATGTGCGCGAGGCGGGCGAGGCCGTACATATCGGCCCGGCGCCCGCCGCCGAGAGCTATCTGAAGGTCGAGGCGATCCTCGCCGCAGCGAAGGAGACCGGCGCGGACGCGATTCATCCCGGCTATGGCTTCCTGTCCGAGAATGCCGACTTTGCCGAGGCTGTGGTGAAGGCCGGGCTCATCTGGGTTGGCCCGCCTGCCTCCGCGATCCGGTCCATGGGGCCGAAGGATGAAGCCAAGCGCATCGCCGAGGAAGCGGGCGTGCCGGTGCTGCCTGGCTATCGCGGCGAGGCGCAGGACGCCAAGACGCTGACCGAAGCGGCGAAAGAGATCGGCTTCCCGCTGCTGATCAAGGCCGTGGCCGGCGGCGGAGGCCGGGGCATCCGCCTCGTCTCCAGGGCGTCCGAGCTGAAAGCCGAACTGGAAAGCGCCGTGCGCGAAGCGGAAAGCAGCTTTGGTGATGGCCGCGTCATGCTGGAGAAACTGGTCGAATGCCCACGGCATATAGAGGTGCAGGTGTTCGGGGATTCCCATGGCAACGCCGTGCACCTTTACGAGCGCGACTGTTCGCTGCAGCGCCGCCGCCAGAAAGTGATCGAGGAAGCGCCCGCGCCCGGCATGCCGGAAGACGTGCGGGAGGCGATGACGAATGCCGCCGTGGCGCTCACCAAGGCCGTGAAATATGAAGGCGCCGGGACGGTGGAATTCATCGTGGACGGATCAAGGCCGCTGGCGCTCGACACGTTCTGGTTCCTTGAAATGAACACCCGCCTGCAGGTGGAGCATCCGGTGACCGAGATGATCACGGGGCAGGACCTGGTCGAATGGCAGCTGCGTGTGGCCTCCGGCGAATTGCTGCCGCTTCACCAGCAGGACATTCCGCTGCACGGTCATGCCATCGAGGCACGGATCTGCGCAGAAGACCCCGCCGAAGGCTTCCGCCCCGGCGCGGGCCTGATCCTCGAATTCGGCATGATGGAACCCGCCGATGGCGAGATCGTGCGCTGGGATGCAGGCTTCGAGACGGGTGATCGCGTGCCGTCGAATTATGACTCCATGATCGCCAAGCTGATCGTGCATGAGGGTAACCGGCGCGCGGCCTGCGAACGGCTGATCGAGACGCTGTCTCACCTGCAGCTGGCTGGCGTGCCGTCCAATACGGGCTTCCTTCGCCGCTGCGCCTCGTCGGATGCCTTCCTCAACCATTCCCATCATGTGAACTGGATCGCGGAAGCGGGCGATGCGCTGACCCTTCCGCCTGCGGAACACCAACATGCCTCTGTCATGGCGGTTTGCGATGTGCGCCTGAACGAGGCGGGCGGGGCGACGCCGTGGGGCATTCAGGATGGCTGGCGGATGAATTCCGCGCCGGTGCACAAGTCGATGGTGGCGGTTGGCGCCGATGCCGACTGGATCGATCCGGAAGACCATCCGGTGGATCCGGAGACGCCGCTGCCGCTGGTGACGGACATCTCGCCCCGCCGCTATGCGGTGACGACAGGCGGCGACACGGTTCTAGTGGAGGTGCCGGAATTCGACGCCGACGTCGAAGCCGTGCTCGGCGGTGACAATGTCAGCGCGCCGATGCCGGGCAAGGTGCTGTCGATTTCCGTGAAGGCCGGCGCCGAAGTGAAGCGAGGCGATACGGTCGCCGTCATGGAAGCCATGAAGATGGAGCACGCCCTCACTGCGCCGCGCGATGGCGTGGTGGAAGCCGTGACCGGAAACGTAGGCGACCAGGTCTCCGAAGGCGATGTGCTCGTCCAACTGGTGGCGGAGTAACCCTCACCTCCCGCGTCCGGGGGAGGTGGCAGCACCGTTCTGGCGCGGGCAGGAGGTGAGGGCCGCTGCGTAAATTCAAAGGCGCCGCGGATCAGGCTGCGACAGCGAAATCCATCCGTGCAGGGATATGTGTCTCAGCGCGGTAGGGGCGGCGCACGACCGGCGGGGCAACGATTTCACCAAGATGGTTGGCGGCGTAGGCAATGGCTTCGGTCTTCAGGATCCGCTCGCCATATTCGTTCTCGCCGAGGGTGACGCGGGCCATGGCGCCGTCCGGCCCGGCGGCCCAGAATTCGACGCCGGCATCTGCCAGTTCCATCGCCTTGTCGAGCTCCATGCGGAAGCTGTCGCCGTAAACGACATCCTTCACCTGCGCCGGATCGAACTCACATCCCTTGATCACCAGACGTACCATCACGCAACTCCCAGCCTATGTTTTGAACCCAGATTGCGGGTGCGTTCCGTTTGCCCCGCGATATGAGAACATAAGCAGAATATTCACGATTTGGAAAGGAAAAAGTTCCATTTTTGTTCACGTCGAACCAAAACGGAACAAAATCAGGAACTTGGCTGTTCCGGTATCAGCCGCCCAGCCGTTTCAGCGCCCGCTCGCGTCCGATCAGAGGCAGGATGGCGCCCATGTCGGGGCCGTGTTCCTGACCCGTCAGCGCCTTGCGGAGCGTCATGAACAGGCCCCGGCCCTTGCGCCCGGTCTCTGCCTTCACGGCATTTGTCCACTGGCTCCAGGTCTCGCCCGTCAGCTGACCTTCCGGCAACAGCGTTGCGGCCGTGGCGACGAAGTCCTTGTCCTCATTGTCCACCAGCGGGGTGATGTCGCCGAACACGGTGTCGACCCATTCGGCGACATCCGGCAGCAGGGAACAGTTCTCGCGTACTACGGTCCAGAAGGCTTCGTCAGCGGCGCGCGGGTCCACCGCCGCGAGGCGGTCCTTCACGGCGTCAAACGGCAGGGCGTGCAGGATCGACGCGTTCAGCCCTTTCAGCTCCGCCTCGTCGAAGCGGGCCGGGGAGCGGCCGATCTTGCCGAAATCGAACTCATCGGCGAGCTGCTCAAGGCTTTCGCGCGCCTCGACATTGTCGGACGTGCCAATTTTGGCGAGCAGCGAGCAGATCGACATTGGCTCATAGCCCTGCGCGCGCAGCTCGCCCATGGAGAGCGAGCCGAGGCGTTTTGACAGGCCCTGGCCGTCCGCGCCGATCAGCAGCGGCGTGTGCGCCATGTCCGGCGCGGTGCCGCCGAGCGCCTTGAAGATCTCGATCTGGGCGCCGGAGTTGGTCACATGGTCCTCGCCCCGCACGACATGCGTGATGCCGGCCTCGATGTCGTCGACGACGGAGGGGAGGGTGTAGAGGTAGGAGCCGTCTTCGCGGATCAGGATCGGATCGGAGAGGCTGGACGTGTCGATGCTCTGCGGCCCGCGCACGAGGTCTTCCCACTCGACGCGCTCGCCCGAGAGTTTGAAACGCCAGTGCGGCTGGCGACCTTCTGCCTCGAGTTTCGCCTTCTCCTCGTCCGTTAGGCTGAGCGCCGCCCGGTCATAGACCGGCGGGCGGCCGCGAGAGAGGGCGATCTTGCGCTTACGGTCGAGTTCATCGGCCGTTTCATAGCACGGATAGAGCAGGCCCATTTCGCGCAGCTTGTCGGCGGCGGCGTCATACTGGGCGAAGCGGTCGGACTGGTTGAACGTGTCGGCCCAGACCAGGCCCAGCCATTCGAGGTCGACCTTCAGCGCGTCCTCGTTCTCCTTCGTGGAGCGTTCCACGTCGGTATCGTCGATGCGCAGGATGAACTTTCCGCCCTGGCTGTGGGCAAACAGCCAGTTGATGAGCGCAGTGCGCACATTGCCGACATGCAGGCGGCCTGTTGGCGACGGGGCGAAACGGACGATAGGGGAGGTCATGGACGTGTTATGGCCGTGGATCAGGAGAATGTGTGCCGCTTTCGACACCAAATTGCAGAAAAAGCCAAGCGACCCATGCCAGTTTCTTGCTAATCTGTATGCTAGTGTGGCACCGGCAGTTGAGTCGCAACCCGAGGAGGGGGTCATGAAAAAAGCCTGGATTCTTGTCCTGGCAGGAAGCCTCGTGGCCTGCGGACAGCCGTCGGACACGCCCGCTGGCGGCGACGCCTCCACCCCTGCCGCCATCGAACACGAAACGCTTGAGGCCCAGGTTCCGGAGTCCGAGCCGATTGCGTCTCCCTATGAAGTGGCCGAGTCCGCGCCGGACGACACAGACTATGCCGCGCTCGCGGGATATCCCGACACCTGGTACGTCTCCTATGGCTGGCCGGGGGAGTACCCGTCCGGCTTTGTCGTGCTGGAGCAGGGCGTCACGCTGAACGGCCGCGCCCGGCCCAATCCGGATGCGCCGGCCAATGTCGCCTGCACGCTGCCGCAATATGCCAATTACCAGATCTGGAACCGCCAGCGCGTGGAGCGCGACAGCCTGGAATTCATCGTCGCCTCGAAGATCGAGCCGGTGACCATGCTGGTCGACGCCAATATCGAGACGCCGGGCGATGAAGGCATGCAGGTGCTGAACCTGAAGGCCGGCGATGTCCTGTCCTACTTGCGCTATCTCGGCGAAGGCTTCGCCATCTTCGGCGTGAACGGGCAGGAATACACGATCAACGAGGCCGAGCTGCGCGACATCTCCAGCATGTCGGCGGTCAGCCTCGAGGAAGACCAGTGGGTGGAGGTCGCCTGTATTGGCGGCACGCGCGCCTGGCTGCTCTATGACGATGCCATCGCACATGACGACATTGTGCCGTCGCCCATCGTCGGCTTCGGCGAAGCGTCTGACATCTATCCTGATGAAGTCGACAAGGTGCGTGCCGAGGGGCTCGAACTGGAAGCCTTCCAGAACGGCTCTTTCGACGAAGGCCCCAACGAGTAGTCGTTTCTCAAATCAACGGGCAGGCCGGAAAGCCGCCCTTGGTGCAGAGGCGGGCGCGGGCTTTTGCGAAGGCCCGGAGTCCTTACCCCAAAGGTAACAAAGCTCGAAAATCAAACAGGAATTCGAGAGCCTTTCCTGATTTTTTTACCTTACATCATTCTGTCTGCTGCTTGCTTTAGGATATGAAAGGGAGCCGATGGCTGAGACCAAGGGTGATGTTGGGACTGACGATTTTGCGCGCGTGTCCCCCGGCGATATCCGGAACGCGATTTCCGTCTTGGAACAAGCACTTTTCAACCACGTCCACTGGACGGATGCGCTGAACACGACGCTGATCTGCAATCTCCAGCCAGATGCGCGCGATCTCGAACCGGACTCGCACCGCAGGTGCCGCTTTGGTCAATGGTATTACAATCCCGGCTCGCACGTGGTTCAGAGCAATCCGAATTTCCAGGAACTGGAAAAAGCCCACCAGAGCATGCACGAAACGGCGGCGCACCTGCTGATGCTGTTGCAGTCCCATCAGAACATCCCGATGGCGGACTATGAGAGGTTCACAGGCAATTTGAAGGAAATGCGCCTGCTGATCGAGACGCTGAAGCGCGAGTTGGAAGACGAGATCTACAATGTCGACGCCCTGACCGGTGCCAGCACCCGCGTGGGCATGCTGACAAAGCTACGGGAGCAACAGGAACTTGTCCGCCGCAAGCTGGAAAGCTGCGTGATTGTCATGATGGATATCGACCGGTTCAAGCTGGTCAATGACCGGTATGGCCACCTGGTCGGAGACCGGGCGCTGGCGGAGTTTGCGCATCATGTGATGCGGCACTCGCGCCCGTTTGACCGCCTGTTCCGCTACGGCGGTGAGGAATTTCTGCTATGTGTGCCGCACACGGACATCAACACGGCGTTCAACATGATCGACCGGATCCGGTCTGAACTGGCCGAAGTGAAAATTGAGGCCGACGGCTTCCCGCCATTCTCGATCACGGCCTCCTTCGGCCTCACGCTGCTCGATCCGGATGCCAGCGTGGCGGAATGCATCGAGCGGGCCGATCAGGCGACCTATGCTGCCAAGCAGCGGGGGCGGAACATGACCGTCGTCTGGGATCCATCCATGGAGCGCCGGCTGGCCTCCTGAGCTCAGGCGTCCCGGAACCGGTTGGTGATCGGATAGCGCCGGTCGCGGCCGAAATTCTTGCCGCCGATCTTCACGCCCGGCGGGGCCTGGCGGCGTTTGTACTCGGCGATGTAGAGCAGGTGCTCGATCCGCTTCACCACAGCCGGGTCATGCCCGCGGGCGATGATGTCTTCCACGTCTTCCTCGCCCTCGACCAGGCCGCGCAGGATATCGTCCAGCACGTCATACGGGGGCAGGGAGTCCTCGTCCTTCTGGTCCTCGCGCAGCTCCGCGCTCGGCGGCTTGGTGATGATCCGCATCGGGATCACTTCCCCGCCCGGCCCCAGCGCGCCTTTCGGCACAGCCATGTTGCGCCAGCGTGCCAGCTCGAACACTTCGGTCTTCCAGAAATCCTTCAGCGCATTATAGCCGCCGCACATGTCGCCATAGAGCGTCGCATAGCCGACGGCCATCTCGCTCTTGTTACCGGTGGTCACCACCATGTGCCCGAATTTGTTCGACAACGCCATCAGCGTCACCGCGCGCAGGCGGGACTGGATATTCTCTTCTGTGGTGTCCGGCTTCAGGTCCGCGAACTGTTCGCTTAACATCTCGTCCAGCGCATTCACGCCGGGGCGGATATTGATCGTGTCATAGCGCGCGCCCAGCGCCTCGGCGCACAGTTTCGCGTCTTCCAGACTGTCAGAGGACGTATATTTCGACGGCAGCATCACACACCACACGCGCTCCGGCCCGAGCGCGTCCACCGCAATCGCGGCCGTCAGCGCGGAATCAATCCCGCCGCTCATGCCCAGCACGACGCCGGGGAAGCGGTTCTTGTTGACGTAATCGCCGAGCGCCAGCACCGCCGCGCGGTATTCGGCCTCCCAGCCGCTGGTCAGCTCTACCTGGCTGTCGCTTGAGAACTGATGCGTCTCGCCATCGAAATTGACCAGCGCCGTGCCGGTGACGAAATCGCCCAGCAGCTGGTGCTCGGTCCCGTCGAAATCGACGGCATAGCTCGCCCCGTCGAAGACCAGTTCGTCCTGCCCGCCCACCTGGTTCACGAAGAGGTACGGCACGCCCGTCTTCGTCCAGGCGGAGAAGCTCGTGTGCCGCTCCACCTGCACGGTGCGGCGCCAGGGGCTGCCATTCGGCACGATCAGCATTTCGGCGCCCGCCTCGGCCAGCGCAGAGGGCACGCGCGGATACCAGATGTCCTCACAGATCGCGAGGCCGACAGAGATACCGTTCAGATCGAACACGGGCAGGGGGCCTTCGCCGGCATCGAAGATGCGCTTCTCGTCGAATACGCCATAGTTCGGCAGCTCGCGCTTGTCATAGCGCCCGGCCACCGCGCCATCTTTCAGCAGCACGGCGGAATTGTGCCGTTTCTTCCCGTCCATCCAGGGGCTGCCGATGATCACGGCCGGTCCGCCCGCGGTCTCCACGGCGAGGTCCTGCACCGCCTTCATGGAATCTTCCACGGCGGCCGGTTTCAGCACCAGATCCTCGGCCGGATAGCCGAGAATGAACAGTTCGGAGAGGACAAGCAGGTCAGCGCCCTTGTCCTTGGCCTCGGCATACGCCCCGTGCGCCAGCTCAAGGTTCCCCTTGATGTCCCCCACCACAGGATTGAGCTGCGCGACCAGGATTTTCAGATTTTTGCTCATGAAGAGCATTTAGGCTGGAAGGCGCGGGGGGGCAATCGCGGGCGTGGAAGTTTTGATCCACATCCGCTTAATTGCATTTCCTGCACCTCAATTTCCGGTGGCGTAGGCGCGAATTTCCTTGCCTTCCTTGTCAGCAATCAGCAGCAGATCCGGCCCCAATGCGTTGCGAATACTGGGGACTGCGCTGACCGCGCCGAGGCCGATATCGATGTAGCTGGGTCCGAGGAGTGGCAGAAAGCCCCATTGGCCATTCGGCTCCGGCGGAATGATCGCCGCATCCGGCTGGGCGGTAAATACGACAGCGTCAGGAGACGTTTCTGTAATGACAACGATTTCCGGAAAGTTGTCCCCGTTGAGATCATCCAGAAGGACGTCTGCGGGTACGCCTTTACTCCAGTTATAAGTGCCTTGGATGATTTCTCGGTTTACATTTGTACCGATGATAACAAGCCTGTGGGTCCCGTTATGCTTTCCGTCAGTGAAGACAAGTGCCATGCCCGTACCGAAATCGGAAAACCTGCCAATGCGTGTGGAGGCCACAAGCTGCAGGGACTCCGATGTCTGCAAATCCAGTTCGGTGATTTCAGGCGCGCCATATTCGGATGTGTAAGGATCTGCGTATACCGACTGCTTGTAGTGGTAAATTTCGTTCGTATCCGAATTCAGTGCGACCACATCGGGCAATGTGATCATGGTAGGGTCGTAAGAATTGTAAGTTTGTCCCTGCAGGGGATTCTCGGCGGCATAGATCGCACAAAATGACTCGACAGTTCCGAAAGTCCTGTAAAGCGGGACTTCTGGTGGACTTCCCTGGTATCCATTTTTGGTGTCTATGAGGCTGAAGCCTCCCTCACGCGAGCCGATAAGCATAGGGCCATTCCAGTTGTTGAATGGCTTGGTGATCCGATAGGAAGCACACGGGCTCTTCACAGGTAGAGATAGAACGTTTTCCAGAGTTTCTTCCGCGTCGTATTGCACGAACACTTTCAGCCGGTTTGTGGCTTCTTCAAGAACGGCGAAGCTGGACCAGTAATACTGGCTTGCACCCATAACATGCGCAGATGCGAAGCTCGCAGGCTTGGTCGGATCTTCCAAAATAGAAGCCGGGTTCACGATCCCCAGTTCATCCGCTGGCGAAAGTCCAAGCTGCTGAATACGGAGTTTTTCTCCAGTAGGAAGTTCTGTCGCAACAAATGCTGCATTTGCTCCACTCATCGAAAATGAAATTCGGTTGTCAACAAAAACGGCTTCCACAGGATCGTCGAACGAGAGTGTGTCAAGGAGGGCTGGTTCCGCGTCAAAACGCGGTTCCTGATGAATATCCGTGAACGTTATATCCAGGCTTTGCTTCGACTCATTCGTTCCGTCGCTGACCGTTACTTCAAAAGTTGCGACACTTGTCTCGTTCAGTTCAGGGACCCGGAGTTCTGCGAGAACTTCCATCGATGTATCGGGGATATCGACTGCGGGGCCACTCAACTGCGCCCAGGAAAATGTCAAAGGATCGCTTTCGGGATCCGAAGTGCCTGAAGCGTCCAAAGTAAACGTCTGGCCTTCATCCGGAGTAGAATTGTCCACCGCAGTCACAATTGCCGGCGCTGCATTCGCAGGCGGTGGTGGTGGGGGCGGCGGTGGAGAGGTCGTCGTCGGGGTAGAAGTGCCGCCACCGCCACCCCCACCGCCACATGCCGCAAGGGCCAGTACGCTCGCAGATAGAAATAGAAGCGCCGTGCGCTTTGCGGAATTTACCGGCATGTTCTGCCCCCCTAGAAATCTCAATCACCCTTCATCAACCAAAGGTGTCAATATTTTTAGGCTCCTGTTCTGTAATAAGCAAAGCAGATTCTTTGATTTTGGGGAGCGGTGGTTGGTTTGGAGCGTCAAACTTATAAGAGATCGGTCGATCTCCTGAATTCGTTTCTACTTCCTGCCGGGCGCAAGAGCGTGGACGCATCTGTTTACAGCCCCACCTGAAACCGGCACCCATAGGCCTCACTGCAAACACGGGAGCGTCCATCATGACCGAAGGAATGCGTTTTACGACGCCGCGCCACAGGGAGGTCTATGTCGCCTATGGGACGGTCTATGACTGTGTCGATGCGCTGGCGGCGATCCTGTTCATCATCGGCTCGGTCCTGTTTTTCGGGGAGGCGACGCAGACAGTGGGGACGTGGCTGTTCCTGGTCGGCTCTGTCTGTTTTGCCATCCGCCCGGTCGTACACGTCATGCGCGACGTGCACATGCGGCGGCTGCCGAAGACGTAGGGGCGGCCCGCCCAGCCCGCGTAAGCATGGTCTATACACGGTGTATTCAAGGTGTTGTTCATTGCCCGGCGGGGCACTTATCCACCACTTCAGGCGCGTTTGCGCAGGAGCCCGGCGAGCATAAGCGCGGTCGCGATCAGCATCGCGATGGAGAGCCCCATCAGCAGCGTCGCGACGATGTTTTCCTGAAACGGCGTGCCGGTATGGCCGGAGCCTGAGATCGGCATCAGTGCGCTCGCGCCCCAGGCGGCGGCGAGGAACACGGTCGCCCAATTGGCGGTCGTGCCGAACAGGAACAGGCCAAACGCCGTCTTCTTCAGCGCCGGGCCGAGGTGCACCCGGTCCCAGATTGCGCCAATGGCGATCAGGAAAGTGCCGTTCATCAGGCCCTCCAGATGCGAGGACAGTCCCATCCGCGGATTGAGCAAAAGCGGCCCGACAAAGCCTGTGACGAGGCCCAGCAGGAACAGGCCCGCCCCGAAGATGAGCAGCCAGTCTTTCTGTGAGTACATTGTTTTCGCTCCCCTTATTTTTCGGGGAGTGTGCGCCTGTTTGGCCTAGATATCCAGATCTTCCACAAAGGCCGCGTTTTCCTGGATGAAGCGGAAGCGCAGCTCGGCCTTCTTGCCCATCAGCGTGTTGATGAGTTCGGCAGGCTTCATCTCGGTCAGCTCGTCCATGGAATCCGGCAGCGTCACGCGGGCGAGCGTGCGGGTTGCCGGGTTCATCGTGGTCTCTTTCAGCTGCGCCGGGTTCATCTCGCCGAGACCTTTGAAGCGCGTCATGTCGACTTTCTGGTTCGGCTTGAAGTGTTCCTTCATCTTCGCCGCGCGGTCTTCATCGTCCATGGCGTAGACGATCGTGCCCTTGTTGGAGAGCTTGTAGAGCGGCGGCATGGCCAGGAAAAGCCGTCCGGATTCAATGAGTCCCGGCGTCATCCGGTAGAAGAAGGTGATCAGCAGCGCCGCGATGTGGGCGCCGTCCACGTCGGCGTCGGTCATGATGATGATGCGCTCATAGCGCAGGTCATCGATGGCGAATTTCTTGCCGAGCTGGGTGCCGAGGGCCAGGGCGAGATCATTGATCTCCTGGTTGGCCATCATCTTGTCGAGCGAGGCGCTCTCGACGTTCAGGATCTTGCCGCGGAGCGGCAGGATGGCCTGCGTTTTCCGGTCGCGCGCCTGCTTGGCGCTGCCGCCAGCCGAGTCTCCCTCGACGAGGAACAGCTCGGTTTCGTCCGGACCTTTTTCGGAGCAGTCCGCCAGCTTGCCGGGCAGGCGCAGCTTCTTGGTCGCGGACTTGCGGTTGATTTCTTTCTGTTTCCTGCGGCGCGCGCGCTCATCGGCGCGGTCGATCGCCCAGGTCAGCAGCTTATCGGCTTCCTTCGGGGATCCGGCCAGCCAGTGGTCGAACCGGTCGCGCACGGCGTTCTCGACGAGGCGGAACGCGGCGGTGGTCGATAGCTTGTCCTTCGTCTGGCCAACGAATTCCGGGCCGCGGATGAAGACGCTGAGCAAGAGGCCGGAGTGGCCCATGATGTCGTCGGCGGTGATGTCGCCGGCCTTCTTGTTGCCGGTCAGCTCACCGAAATTGCGCAGGCCCTTGGTGATGGCCGAGCGGAAGCCCGCCTCGTGCGTGCCGCCTTCCGGCGTCGGGATCGTATTACAATAGGAGCGGGCAAAGCCGTCGCTCTCGCCGAAGCCGGCCTGCGTCCAAGCGATGGCCCACTCGACCTTGCCTTCCGCGCCCATGTCAACGAGACCCGTGAAAGGCGCTTCGGTGATCGTCGCTTTACCGCCGAACACCTCTGCCAGCTGGTCGGCGAGGCCGTTCGGGTAGGAGAGGACGGCCTCTGCCGGGATCTTGGAGTCTTCCGGCAGGAGGGACGCGTCGCAGTTCCAGCGCACTTCGACGCCGCGATAGAGATAGGCTTTCGAGCGCGCCATCTGGAACAGGCGCGCCGGGCGCCAGCGCATCTTCTCGCCGAAGATCTGGTGGTCCGGCTTGAACTTGACCGACGTGCCGCGCCGGTTCGGGGCCGCGCCGACCTTCTCCAGCTTGCCTTCGACGAGGCCGCGGGAGAAGCACTGGCGGTAAAGCCGCTTGTCGCGGGCCACCTCGACTTCCACATGCTCCGAAAGCGCGTTTACCACCGAGATACCCACGCCATGAAGGCCGCCGGCGGTGGCGTAGGCCTTGTCCGAGAACTTCCCGCCCGAGTGCAGCGTGGTCATGATGACTTCGAGGGCGGATTTCTTGGGGAATTTCGGGTGCGGGTCGACCGGGATGCCCCGGCCATTGTCCGTGACGGTCAGGTAGCCTTCGGCGTCGAGATTGATCTCGATCCGGTTGGCATGGCCGGCGACGGCTTCGTCCATGGCATTGTCCAGCACCTCGGCGAAGAGGTGGTGATAGGCGCGCTCGTCCGTGCCGCCGATATACATACCGGGGCGTTTACGGACAGGCTCGAGGCCTTCGAGGACTTCAATGTCCTTGGCGGAGTAACCGGACGTGTCGGAGCTCATTTGGTCGAACAGCTTTGCTTGCTTGGCGGCGGCCATTTATGGTCTCCCTTAAGGGCGTCACGAGTCAGTGTCGATATTGGGGGAACATCAATGACTGCCACGATTAACACTACATTAACCCTGGCCAGCGGACTGACATTCCCCAACCGTCTTGTGAAAGCGGCAATGACAGAGGGATTGGCTGATTCGCGCAACCGGGTCACTGAGGCACATGTCACGCTCTACCGGCGCTGGGCCGAAGGGGGCCTTGGCGGCATCATCACCGGCAATGTCCAGATCGACCCCGACCACCTCGAACAAGTGGGGAATGTCGTCATCGGCCCGAAGGTCTCGAATGAGGAACTGGACGGGTTCGCCCGCTGGGCGGAGGCGGCGAAAAGCCATGGCGCGGTGCTGGTCATGCAGGTCAGCCATGCCGGCCGGCAGACGCCGAAACTGGTAAATCCGCGGCCGGCTGCGCCGAGCCCTGTGGCGCTTGGCCTGCCGGGCGGCCAGTTCGGATCGCCCCGCGAGATGACGGCGGATGAGATCCAGGCCGTGATCGAAGGCTTCGGCCGGGCCGCGAAAGTCGCGAAACAGACCGGGTTTGACGGCATTCAGGTCCATGCCGCCCATGGTTACCTCCTGTCCTCCTTCCTGTCGCCGCTGGCCAATCAGCGCCAGGACGAATGGGGCGGCCCGCTTGAAAACCGGGCAAGATTGCTGGTCGCCTGCGTGAAAGAGGCGAAGGCGGCGGCGGGCCCCGGTTTTTCCGTGTCGGTGAAACTGAATTCCGCAGACTTCCAGAAAGGCGGCTTCAGCTTTGAGGACTGCCTCGGCGTGATCGACCTCCTCGATACGCTGAACGTTGATTTCGTGGAGATTTCCGGCGGCAATTACGAGCAGCCGAAAATGATGGATCAGGAAGGCCTGCAGCCGGCCTTCGACCAGCCGGTGGCCGAGTCGACCCGCGCGCGGGAGGCCTACTTCCTGAAATACGCCCGCGCCGTACAGGACCGGGCGAAGATGCCCCTGATGGTCACCGGCGGTTTCCGCACTGTGGCTGCGATGAACGACGCCTTGGCGGCGGGCGAGGCGGACCTGATCGGGCTTGGCCGGCCGCTTTGTGTCGATACGGCTGCGCCGGCCCGCCTGCTGGACGGCTCGCAGGACGCGCTGGACCGGTGGGAGCAGAAACTGCGCATCGGGCCGGGCCTGCTGGGGCCGCACTCACCGATCAAACTCGTCAAGGCGCTTAACGGTTTCGGCGCCATGGGGTGGTATTATGAGCAGCTGAAACGGCTCGGTGCGGGAGGGGAGCCAGATGAGAAACTTGGCGTTCTGTCGGCTTTTCTGGCCAATCAGAAATCGGAAAAGGCTGCCGCAAAGGCATGGCGGGCCGCAGCGCCCTGATTGCAGGCAGGGGCGGGGTAAATCACAATTTTGTTGCGCAGGGGCCGGGTTGAAGCGGCCGTTGCCACTCTCCACATCTGGTACATCGCCCGACTCCCGTCATCATTGGCAGGTAGGGTCACATGGTCGCCGCCAGGCGGGACCATAATACGAAGGAGGCAGTTACATGCCAAAGACCAAGAACCTTCCGGTGTTGCCGCTTCGGGACATCGTGGTTTTTCCCGACATGGTCGCCCCGCTCTTTGTGGGCCGCGACAAGTCGGTTCGCGCCCTCGAAATGATCGAAGAGGCAGACAATGAAATCATGCTGGTGGCCCAGCTGGATGCCGCGATCGACGATCCCGGCTCCGATGACGTGCACGAAACCGGTACGATCGCCACCATCCTCCAGCTTCTGAAGCTGCCCGACGGCACCGTGAAAGTGCTGGTCGAAGGCAAGACACGTGCACGCGTGAACGAGCTGATCGACCGCGGCGACTATTTCGAAGCCGAAGTCGAAACGCTGGAAGAAGCCGAAACGGACAATTCCGACGTGCAGGCCCTGATGCGGGCCGTGCAGGAGCAGTTCGAGAATTACGTCAAGCTGAACCGCAAGATCCCGCCGGAATCGGTGGGCACGATTGCGGCGATGACCGATGCCGGCCGTCTGGCTGACTCGGTGGCGTCGAACCTCTCGGTCAAGCTCTCCGACAAGCAGGAACTGCTCGAACTCACGGACGTGAAGGAACGCCTCGAAAAGGTCTTCGCGCTCATGGAGAGCGAGATGGGCATGCTGCAGATGGAGCGGAAAATCAAAAACCGCGTCAAGCGGCAGATGGAGAAGACCCAGCGCGAGTATTATCTTAACGAGCAGATGAAGGCGATCCAGCGCGAGCTGGGTGAGCAGGGCGAAGGCGGCGAGCGCGACGAGCTGGCCGAACTGGAAGCCCGCATCAAGGAAACGCCGCTGTCCGAAGAGGCCCGCAACAAGGCCGAAGCCGAAATGAAGAAGCTGCGGCAGATGTCGCCGATGTCGGCGGAATCCACCGTTGTGCGGAACTATCTCGACTGGCTGCTCGCCCTGCCATGGGGCACGCGCAAGGACATCGAGACCGACCTGATCAAAGCCGAGCATCAGCTCGACGACGATCACTACGGCCTCGAAAAGGTGAAAGAGCGGATTCTCGAATATCTCGCCGTGCAGAAACGCACCGGTAAGATGAAGGGGCCGATCCTCTGCCTCGTCGGCCCTCCGGGTGTCGGTAAGACCTCGCTCGGCCGGTCCATCGCCGAAGCCACGGGACGCGATTTCGTGCGCGTGTCGCTGGGCGGCGTGCGTGACGAGAGCGAGATCCGCGGCCACCGCCGGACCTATATCGGCTCGATGCCGGGACGCATCATCCAGTCGCTGAAGAAGGTGAAGTCGGGTAACCCGCTGTTCCTTCTGGACGAGATCGACAAGATGGGCATGGACCATCGCGGCGATCCGGCCTCGGCCCTCTTGGAAGTGCTCGACCCGGAGCAGAACTCGACGTTCAACGACCACTATCTGGAAGTCGACTACGACCTTTCGGATGTGATGTTCGTGACGACGGCGAACTCGCTCAACATGCCCCAGCCCTTGCTGGACCGTATGGAGATCATCCGCATCGCCGGGTACACGGAAGATGAGAAGCTGGAGATCACCAAGCGCCACCTGATCCCTCAGGTGCGTGAGGATCACGGCCTTGCCGAAGACGAGTTCGTCGTCACCGACCAGGCCATCCGCGACCTCATCCGCTACTACTCCCGCGAAGCCGGTGTCCGTAGCCTGAAGCGTGAGATTGCGCGCCTGGCCCGCAAGGCCGTGCGCAAGCTGGCAGAGCAGGGCGAAGGCGCAACGCTGACCGTGACGCCGGAAAATCTCGGCGAGTTCGCGGGCGTGCGGAAGTTCCGTTACGGCCTTGCCGACGAGACCGATCAGGTGGGCGCCGTCACCGGCCTTGCCTGGACCGAGACGGGCGGCGACCTCCTCACCATCGAGGCGGTCAAGATGCCCGGCCGCGGGAACATGAAGGTCACTGGCAACCTGCGCGACGTGATGAAGGAATCGATCCAGGCGGCGAGCTCGCTCGTCCGGTCCCGGTCGGTGATGCTCGGCATCAAGCCGACGGTCTTCAACACGACGGACATCCACGTCCACGTGCCGGATGGCGCTACGCCGAAGGACGGCCCGTCTGCCGGTGTCGCCATGACTACGGCCATCGTCTCGCTGCTGACCGGCAACCCGGTCGACCGCGAGGTCGCGATGACCGGCGAGATCTCGCTGCGTGGCAAGGTCCTGCCTATCGGCGGCCTCAAGGAGAAGCTGCTCGCAGCCCTCCGCGGCGGCATCAAGACGGTCCTCATTCCGGAGGAGAACGAGAAAGATCTCGACGAGATTCCGGAGAACGTGAAGACGGGCCTGAAGATCGTGCCGGTCTCTGACATCAATGAGGTGCTGGAGATTGCGCTGACCCGGCCGCTGACCCCGATCGAATGGTCGGAAGCTGACGAAGCGGCGCTGCATGCGTCGCTGTCCGGGCAGGGCAGCGGATCGGGCAACCAGCCCCGCGCCCACTGAGGCTCGGCAAACTAAAAACACGAGGCGGCCGCTTCTTCTGGAGCGGCCGTCTTGCTTTTTGTTCCAAGGCCCGGCATGAACGCGCCCGGATGGGCGGTTAGCTCAGTTGGTAGAGCATCTCGTTTACACCGAGAGGGTCAGCGGTTCGAGCCCGTTACCGCCCACCATTCTTTTCAAGGCATTATGGCTTTCCGCTGCGAATTCGGTCTGTAAACCGGCCCGCCAGTCTTGCATTCTAGAGCTCTGCGAGCACGTCTTGCACGATCTGACTTCGGCTATCTTGGATCAGCTGGAAGGGAATGGGGGCAAATTCAGGTGAGTTCATATTCCTACCACAGCGTCATGCCGCACCGTGTGGCTGTCACGTGCTCCGAATGCGCCGGCGAAGCCGTTTTCGAGTTTGCTGAAAATGTTCGGATCAAAACCAACGCAGATCTGGGGTGGTTCCAGAATTCGAAACATTTCGAATGCCACAAAATGGAAGATCCGAACGGGCAGTCTTATAATGTCGCGACGTACTACCATAAGCTGGCGGGCAATGACCTGCCGGCAGTTGGCGACCTTCCGGCGGGTTATCGCATGGAAGACTGGGCGCATTCAGACCGTAAATTTCGTCCTTTGGGAGACTGGCGTGGCACCCTCATTTGCGCGTCGTGTGGTGTGCGCAGAAAACATGTTCTGGATTGGCCGAAGGAAGCTTTCTACCAAGTCGAGTACAGGAACCACACGCTCTGGGCTTTCGACCGCGCCAGCGTCTTGGAACTGGCGGAGTTCATTGATGCCTCTCAACGAAAGCCTGACGATTTTACATATTGGCCGTTCCTGATGAAAATTCCTCAAGTCTTCCTGACAAAGCAGGCGCGGGAGACGGTCGTGAAGCGCTTGAGAAAGAGGCTTGGGTAATATGGGCTCCTCGGCAAACTTCGTGGACGCAAACGGGGTCAATTTGACTTGCTGGCTGGATTGGTATGACGGCCCGGTGTCCGGGCTCGCGCGATGGCAGGGCAAAGACGTCTGGTTCCGCCTTGCGAGCGATGCGGGAGAAGAGACCCGTACCTATGAGATATTTGACCTTGCACCGGAACAGGTCGCCGAAAGCCTGGCATGGTTTGAAGAAAAGCGTGACTGGTTTGAAAACCGCGCGCCGCGCATCCGAAAGATAAGACGTGACGTAGCTGACAAGGCTGAACAGGAGCGCTTGATTGCAGCGCAAGGATTGTCTTTGCGTCAATGGACGGGTCCCGAGATTACCTCGAATGCGATTGCGCGGTTCAGCGATGAGCACATGGGGGCTGACTGGTTCGACTCCGAGCGTTGGTGCCCGGTACAAGACCAGCAAAATTAGGCCTAGGAAATGCCATTGTTTTAGGTCGTGATAAGCCAGATTGAACTGATCAAGCATTTTACCCGGGGGAATATATTCATGAGATTTGTTTTGGTTGCGGCATTGTCGATGCTCGCGATGAGCTGCCACGCGGAAACCGATTGCGAGTTTCCCGAAGAGATGTGCACGGCACAGGCGGCGTTTGATCTGGCCGATACGGAGATGGCTGAGACTCTGGACGCAGTCCAGACGAAAATCGCAAACAATGGGTTCGAAGATTTCATGGTCGAGCCTGCGGACATCGCAGAAAGCTTGGAACTCGGGCAATCCGCCTGGACGAACTATCGGGATGAACATTGTACGGCCGTTTTTCGCCTGATGAGCGGCGGCACGTCCCGGCACGTGGATGAACTGGACTGCATGACGGAACTGACTGAAGCGCGAACAGTGCAATTGCGCGAGCTTTACGACGTCGCGCCATGATGCCAACCGAAGACGAGGTCATGGCGGTTCTCCGCCAGATCGAAACGGGTGACGTGACGCTGGTCCCGGAGCAGGATCCGCAGGAGCAGTTCAAGGGCGATATTCTGTACCGCGCCAGCAATGGCTGGACGGTCGAAGTCTCGAACTGGAGCGGTGAGTTCGCCGGGATCGTGGAGGTCGGTCTTCCGGACGGCTGCATTCTGGATATGGACCATTTTGAGCGGCACATGCCGAGGGTTGCCGAATACTTTCCCGATGAAGATGTCGCCTGGCGCGCATACTGCATGAAAGCGGTTGAGACAGGTTTCATCTATCTTTCGGAAGACAAGCTTGGCCGGTTTGCAGATGCTGAAGAGGGTGCGACGGTGTCAAACCCGTCCAACGAGCCGCCATGGATAATTGTGGATCAAAGCTTGCGGGATGTGACGGTCGCTCGCTGGCCGGGCCGGCTTTGGCTGGCTCAGGTTCTGGACGGGCTGGAGCCACAGGACCATCGTGGAAATTATACACGATGCGTTTCGGTGAAGATCCTCCGGGAGATGCCGACGCACTATTTGTTCGGTCCGTACGGGGAGCAGGTGGAGCAGGCCCTGCGTTTTGCGGGCGGCCTTGATCGCGAAGGTGCCGAAAGGCTCGCGAGTCATCGTCACGTGGACGCATCAGAACTCACCTCTCAAGGCTGGCATCGCTGGCAGGCATTGGTGACGAGGCAAGAAAATACGCCGGACCGGGACATGCGCGGAGTCGTGACAGCGGCGAACAATCTGAAATCACCTGTCGGCCACGGGCTGTCGCTTGCTCATCGCGCTGTCTGGGATGCGGCCGAGCGCATCGATGGGGCTGCGGCTTTTGAGGAAGACGAGGACGAGCGCTGGCTGATAGGGCCGTGGGCAGCTGCGGGCAGCGCCATGCTTGAAACCGTCTGGGGGCTCGGCGCGCCGGAACTGTTTGACGTGCCTGAGCGGGAAAAACTTCTGCGGGCATGGCAGAAGAGGCCGGGGCATGACGAAGTTTGAATGTTGACCTCAAAGTATTTTATCGACGGCTCCATTCTTCCCAGTACGACTTGCAAAGATTTTCCAAAAATTCGATCGAATAGCAGGTGTGGTTTGCATCCCAAACGGTTGCGATTTGTGTGCGGACAAAGAGGTCGCCTCCGATAAAGTCTGACGGAAAGGCATGTTGAGCACATGTGACTTTCACAGTGCCATCATCATCTTTTGCTTCGAGGATTTGCAGATCAGTGGACATAATAAATTCCAGATCCGTCAGCGTTCTCGACTCCTTTGTCTCATGGTCTGGCCAGGTCACGAATTTGATCGGGCCGGAAATTTCGAGTTCGACATGAAATCCCTTTAATTCCGGAGAAATCCTTTGAGCCAGATACAGGATGCCAACTTCAAGAATGAGCTTGTCCTGCTTCAGTTCGTATTGCTTAATTCCGCCGTCGTGAAAGAGTGAAAAAAGACGCGCTATGTCGCCGCTGCCTGTTATCATTTGAGGGTGACCTTTGTTCGGTGAGGCTTCATCATCACGTTCAGAGATGAGAATCGATCCAGATTTCTTGAGCGTGCGAACCGTGAAGACGCGGTAGAAGAGGCCTTAAGCGTGACGGTATTGCCCCAATAATTCTTGAGAGTAGACACCGTAAATTTCAGCTGCCCACATACCATTTCGGGTCATGATAGCCACCCCGACCCTCATGCACGACATTTATTTTATCAGACATTGTCCGCCTCGTTATTCCAATACCTGCCACTCGGTGATCGAAGTCGCCGGGCGGATCTCCCAGTTCTCACCGTCGCGGCTGCGATAAGCCGCATAGGAGGTGCAGCATCCTCCTGCGCCCAGTGCCTGGGTGCCGATTTCGATCTGGATATATTCCCCGTCAAATTCGAGGCGTTCTCTGACGCATTGTTGCGGCATGGGATAAGGCGCAGGTTCGAACAGGAGCGTCCAGTTGCCGGCACTGGCTTCACTCGGGTTCGATCGGTAGACTTTGCACGCCTTGATCCCGAACAGGGCCGCCCCACCATTGGTCAGTGGAAGCTCCACGACCGGCGTTGTAAATGTTGGGGGCTCAGAGTCGCTCACTTGATCCGTGTTCGCTGGATCTTTCGTGCAGGCGTGCAAAACCACCGTGAAACCAATCAACGCGATGAAGGAGTGTATGTTTCGGCGCGGCACAATCTGCAATCCACTCATTTTGATGTTACTCTTCATCTTCCCAAATAAAGGCGCAGTTTTCGTCTTCCAGGAAACCTTCCAGGCGTGCTTTGTCGCCTGCAAATACATAAGATTTGTCCGGCATGGGGACGGCATCATTCAGGACATCACGAATGAAGCCTTTGACCTCCGAATTCATGACGGCTTTGGAGCTGTATGGCAGACCGGCTTCCAGATAAGTCGAGCGTTCCACATATTTTTTAAGGCTAGCAATAACGGCATCATCATGCGCGCCTACACGCTTAAAGCTAAAGCTGACATGATCGTTGAGAATGATCCTGAAGATGATCTCCACATGGTCGTGGTAGACATAGATATCTCGCGACATCCCGTAATAGGATTTGAGATAGGCGCAGTCCTCGAAGTGCGTGATCAGTTTGCTCGATTTTGACATGATCACCCGGCAAACACATGGCTTAAGGCAATGATGAGTTTTGTGGTCATCTGTATGCTCATCCCCTCGGGACGGCTGACTTTCCAGTGGCCTGCGCTGGCCGACAGGGTGTCGCGGAAAGACATGACCCGATAGGCCATGTGCTTCTCGACATGCGTTTGTCCTTCATAATGCGCAGCAAGGGCATCTAGCGCCTCAAGGAAGCGTTCGAGCCGTTCGGTCTCGACATCATCGCTCATCCGGAATTTCATCAGCAGGCCGTCGTCGGCGTCATACTCATGCTGGAACACTGTGAAGGCGTCTTCAGTTTTCATGGTCCCCGGAATCATTTTGCCTGACTTCGGCGTGAAGCTAGCCCGGACAAGGTGTCGAGATAAAGGCGGCGATCGCCATAATTTGTTACCTTTCAAGCTTGTATGTTCGCTCGCAGGAGGGATGCATGTTCAGGCATTTTGATATACGCCCGGAAACCGCTTGGAGTGACTATGCCCGCAACGGCGTGCTGGCGGATCGTATCTATAACCTGGCCCTGCCCAGAGTGAACGACCAGGGATGGGCCTACATCAATCCAGCGAGCGGGGTTGGCATATTTGAAGATGCTGCAGGAAATTACCTGTGCCTCGAGACGGCCGATGAAGGTGCTGCAAATGTCATTCAGTCCATGCATTGCGGTCTGGAGGATGAGGCGCCTTCGGAGATGAAGACATTTGTTGATCAGTTCGTGGCGGATTTCGATCTGATCGTCGCGCTTAAAGAAGATACGTAACGCAACGCCAAATTCGATAGAGCAGCAAGGCGTCAGATCACCCGCTTGGGTGATGGAAGAGGGGGAAACTCATTGAGCCAAAGAAAAACATTTGTCACGACCATCAACGAAAGACGTGACTTTCCGTATTTGGGTGTTCACGAGAGCGAAGTTCCTGTGAGCGACTTTGCCGACCTAGCCAAAGATGCTGAGTTCATCAATTTCAATTCCAAAGCCGGAAATCAGGATCTACTGCCGGACTTCAAAGCCCTCCGGTATGTCAGCACGAATAAAATTACACCAGAATGTCCGTCGTCAGGTAATTTGAGACTTCAGGCTGCCTGACTTAAGGAGGGT